>NZ_PCDP01000082.1 GCF_003240585.1 Arminella tubonensis | reverse complement strand
GGCAGCCATCAACCGCTTTATCAAAGAGCACAATGAAGAGCCGAAGCCGTTCATCTGGAAAGCAGACCCTGACGACATCATCGCAGCCGTCAGACGTGGGCACCAAGTGTTGGAATCAATCGACTAGAGACGGTCTTTCTTGCCAGAGGTTTTCATGGCTAAAGCACCTGTCAACGCCGGCGATATCGTCGCGGTGCATCGCTCCACTTGAAATTCGCGCGATTTTGTGGTCTTGAGGCCGCCAATCTTTATCGCGCCACCGATCCCGCTCTGCCGGGACCCGTGCTTCCGGGTCCGGATGGCGTCTTCTGTGTTTCAAGGAAAAGCCCCAATGGCCCGTTCTGCCCTTCTCAATGTCATGGTCCAGGCCGCCCTCAAGGCAGGCAAGTCGCTCAGCCGCGACTTCGGCGAAGTACAGAACCTGCAGGTTTCGATGAAGGGTCCAGGCGATTTCGTTACCCAGGCCGACCGCAAGGCTGAAAAGATCATTCGTGACGAGCTTCTGAAGGCCCGCCCGACCTACGGTTTCCTCGGCGAGGAAAGCGAAGAGATCAAGGGTACCGACGGCGCACACCGCTGGATCGTCGATCCGCTCGACGGCACGACCAACTTCCTGCACGGCATTCCGATGTTCTCGGTCTCCGTCGCACTGGAGCGCAACGGCGAGATCGTCGCCGGCGTCATCTTCAATCCGGCAACCGACGAGCTTTATACCTCAGAGCGCGGCGGCGGGGCTTTCCTCAATGACCGGCGCCTGCGAGTGGCCGGGCGTCGCGTGCTTTCCGACGCCGTGATTGCCAGCGGAATTCCTCATCTCGGCCGCGGAAACCATGGCAAATATCTTGTCGAACTGCGCCATGTCATGGGCGAAGTCGCCGGCGTGCGCTGCGTCGGCTCGGCTGCGCTCGATCTTGCCTATGTTGCGGCCGGTCGTTTCGACGGCTTCTGGGAAGTCGGCCTTCAGCCCTGGGACATGGCAGCCGGCGTGCTGCTCATCCGCGAGGCCGGCGGCTTCATTTCCGATTGGGACGGCGGCACTGCCATGGTCGAGCAGGGCTCGGTCATTTGTGGCAACGAACACATCCAGAAGGCGCTGGCCGAAGTGGTCAAGCGACCTATCCCGGGTAAGTAAGCCCAACATTTTCCAGTATTTACCTTAAGTCTAAACTGCCTGTTGCCAAGCAGACGTTTTGTGCCCTTGCGCCCTTCAATTCGGCACGATGTTGCTCTAGTCTCGCTATACGCAAACTGCGGTGGCTGAGGTAATTATGGAAAATGTGAAACTGGCGGACTTGGGCTCGACCGAAAAATCGGGCGAGGGCTACGGCTACAAGCTCTCCAGCCCAATGGCTTTCTTCTGGACGATGATCCTGTTCCTGATCATCGTCGGCTTCATCGCCGCGATCCTGTTTCGACAGGCGAAAGAGGCGTTCCTGCACAATCCCGGCCTCAACGGCTTGATCCTCGGCGTTCTCGGCATCGGCATTCTCCTCGTCTTCAATCACGTTTTGTCGTTGAGGACGGAAGTACGATGGTTCAACTCCTTCCGTATCGTCGGCAACATCGAGAAGGTCGGCCGCAAGCCGAAACTGCTGGCGCCCATGAGCGCGCTGCTCGGCAGCCGCAAGTCCCATTCGCTGTCGACCACGACGCTTAGATCCATCCTCGATTCCATCGCGACACGCCTCGATGAATCGCGGGATACCTCGCGATACATGATCGGGCTGCTGGTCTTTCTCGGTCTGCTCGGCACCTTCTGGGGCCTGATCGGCACGATCGGCTCCATCAATCAGGTCATCCAGTCGCTGGATGTGGGCGCGAACGGCGATATCCTCGGCGCGCTCAAGGAGAGCCTAGCCGCGCCGCTGGTCGGCATGGGCACGGCCTTTTCATCATCGCTGCTCGGTCTTTCCGGCTCGCTGATCCTTGGCTTCCTCGACCTCCAGGCCGGCCGCGCGCAGAACCGCTTCTACACCGAACTTGAAAACTGGTTGTCATCAGTGACAGATGTCGGCTCCGACCTGTCATCGGCGATCGACGGTATTCCAGGCGCTTCTTCCGACGACGTCCGGGCGCTATCCGAACACATGCGCAAGATCGCCGAGGAGAATGGCGACGGCCAGCGCTCCGTGGCCGCGATGGCCAATCTGGCCGAGGGCATCCAGGGTCTCGTCAAGAACATGCGCAACGAGCAGCAGATGCTGAGAGACTGGATCGAAGCGCAGCAGGAGGAGGCGAAATCGATGCGCCGCACGCTGGACCGGTTGTCGGACCGGATCGGCAGCATCGAAAAGACCGGGAGCAAGTAGGCCATGGGGCTCGCGCGAAACCGTCGCCGCGAACGGACGGTCGACTACTGGCCGGGGTTCGTCGACGCGCTGTCCACGCTTTTGATGTCGATCATGTTCCTGCTGACGGTGTTCGTCATCGGCCAGTTCATTCTTGGCCGCGAAATCAGTGGTCGCGACGAGGTCCTCAATCGCCTGAACAGCCAGGTCAATGAACTTACGCAGCTTCTGGCGCTCGAAAAGGGTGGCAAGCAGGATCTCGAAGATTCCGTCGCCAACCTGCAGTCGTCGCTCGCCACTGCCGAGAGCGAACGTTCGCGGCTGCAGGCATTGATCGATGCCGGCTCCGGAAGCTCGCAGGCCTCGCAGCAACGTATCGGCACCCTGACCCAGCAGCTTGACGACCAGAAGCAGACCAGCACGCGCGCGCTCAGCCAGGTCGATCTGTTGAATCAGCAGATTGCCGCGCTCCGAAATCAGATCGCCGCGGTCGAGGCGGCGCTGCAGGCGTCGGAGACAAAGGATGACAGTTCGCAGGCAAAGATCGCCGATCTCGGCCGGCGTTTGAACGTCGCGCTGGCGCAGCGTGTCCAGGAGCTCAACCGCTACCGTTCGGACTTCTTCGGGCGACTACGAGAAATCCTGTCGGATCGCGACAATATCCGCATTGTCGGCGACCGCTTCGTCTTCCAGTCCGAAGTGCTCTTCCCATCGGGCGGGGCCGATCTCAATCCCGACGGCCAGACCGAAATGGCCAAGCTTGCGGCAGCGCTGATCGACGTCGCCAAGGAAATTCCGCCTGAAATCAACTGGGTTCTGCGTGTGGACGGTCATACCGACAACGTGCCGCTCTCCGGCACCGGTCGCTACGGCGACAACTGGGCGCTTTCTTCGGCGCGCGCCATTGCCGTCGTCAAATTCCTGATTGCGCAAGGCGTGCCGGCCGATAGGCTCGTCGCCGCCGGTTTCGGCGAGTTCCAGCCGATCGCGCCCGGCGACACTCCGGAGGCGCGCGCTACCAACCGCCGTATCGAACTGAAGCTGACGGAGAAGTAGTTCAACTCTTCGCTTCCAGCCGCCGCCGGGCGTCGGCCTGCCGCTGCTGGAGAAACCGGCGGAGAGCAGGGCTTTCGCTGAGCCCGATGGCGATATCATATGCGGCGATTGCATCTTCAATCCGGCCAGTCTGGCCGAGGAGGTGCGCGCGCACGGCCCAGTACGGCTGGTAGGATGCGATTTCGGTGGCATCGAGCCGATCAAGGCAGGCAAGGCCGATTGCCGGTCCGTGCGCCTTGCCGACTACCGCCGCGTGACTGACGAGGGCGCCGGCCGTCGGCCGCATCTCGATGAGGGCCGCGTAGAGCGTCGCCAGCGCTGTCCAGTCTGTCGTGTCTGTTACGCGGCGAGCGGCGTGCACCGCCTGTATTGCCGCATGACACTGGAACGGACCGAAGCGATCGAACGCGCCGGCCTTGATCAGCAGCTTGTCGGCCTCGTCATTCATCGCCTCGCTCCAGCGCGCGACATCCTGTTCTTCGAGCGGGACGTAGTCTCCTTGGGCGTCCCTACGGGCCTCGCGCCTGGCCTCGCAATAGAGCATCAGAGCCAGCAGGCCTGATACCTCGGGCTCGCCGGGCATGATAGACAGGAGCGCGCGGCCGAGCCAGATTGCCTCCTCTGTCAGGTCGTTGCGGACGTTGTCTCCGCCATCAATGCCATCCCAACCCAAACCGTACGCCGCATAAATGGCCACCAGCACGCCCGCCAGTCGTTGAGGCAGGATCGATCTGTCCGGGATGGTGAAGGGGATACCGGCATCGCGGATCTTGGCCTTGGCGCGGACCAGCCGCTGGCCCATCGTTTCCGGCGAGACGAGGAAGCTGGAGGCGATGTTCCGGGCGTCAATCCCCAGGACCGTCTGCAGCATGAGCGGCGCATGCATCGCCGGGTCGATGGCGGGATGGGTGCAGGCGAAAAGAAGCTTCAGCCGTTCATCGGGAAAGATATCGTCGGTGGAGGCCCGGTTCATTTGATCCTCCGCCTCCTCCATCGCGAGCTGGATGACCCCGCGCGCGGCCGTTCTGACGTTGCGATGTCGCGCCTCCCGAAACAGATTGCGCCTGGCGGCCACCAGCAGCCAGGCGTCCGGGTTGTCCGGAACGCCCTTCTCGGGCCATACCCGCAAGGCGCTCGCCAGCGCGTCGGACAAGGCATCTTCAGCCGCGGGTACATCCCGCGAGCGCGATGCAAGATAGGCAACCAACTTGCCATAGGACTGGCGCGCCGAGCGTTCTGCGGCGCGGCGCGCTTCGTTTCCCATGGCTCTGGCTCACATCTCCAATAGAGGCCGGACCTCGACTGACCCCTGTTCCGTTATCGGAACCCGGGCTGCCCATTCCATCGCCGCATCGATATCCGCCACGTCGATCAGATAAAACCCGCCAAGCTGCTCCTTGCCGTCGGGGAACGGCCCGTCCTGCACCTCGCGCTTGTCGCCGCGGATCCGTAGCACCGTTCCGGTCTCGGGCGCCTTGAGGCCTGCTCCGCCTGTCATTACGCCCGCCTGCAGAAGCGCCTGCGTATAGGCACCCCAGCCGGCCCGGTATTTTTCACCAGCCGTCGGATTGTCTCGCAGAGCGAAATCGTCGGCCGATTCGCGAATAAGGATGGCATATTTCATCGCTGTTCTCCTGATACTCGGTTGATGTACGGCAGAAGACAGGTTCGAGCGCGGCTCGGCCGCGTTGGTCCTTCTGTCCGCCGGTGGACCGGTTCATTCATACGATCCGATACAATGAGCCTCGGGTCGTCGAGATTTCGACAGAGATGGCGAAAATTTTCAAGATGGTTGGTTGTTCCGCTATGCCCTATGGAACTGCGGCCGGCTTACCTTGTGGTAGCCGGCCGCAAATGATGACGCGATCTATAAGAAACCAGGCCTCAGGCGAGGGCTGATGTCTGATCGTCCGTGGTGGCGTCCGGCACATGCTTCTTGATCGAATCGATGGCGTGCAGGGCCGAAGCCTTTGCCTTGTAGCCTTCCGACGAAAACATCGTCTCGCCATTCGATGCCTTGAACCGGAAGCGGAACTCGCCGGCCTTGTCCTTGTAAACTTCGAATTTATACATCTCGCCCGTCTCCCTGACAGATCGCTTGGACTCGCTCTCACGTTGAAAGCGCATCGTAATGCCGCCTGAAAGATCAAATTCTGTCAAGTCGCCATCGTCGACAAAACGCGCTGCATCCTCGTCAGAAGCGAATTCCGGCAGAGATTTAAGCTTTTTGCTGCTCCAAGTGTCGAACTTCCTTTGCATGCATATACCTAGCGCTTACGGGCCGCAGTAATGTTAGACGGTTTTTTCTCCGCAAGCAAAACACAATGAAGGTATATCGGTCGTCCCCGTCTTTACCTATGCCGCGGTACCGGTGCTCCTCGTCACGATCGGATGAGTCGTCTAAAACCCTCACATCACCATCAAAGATCGATTCTATTTGACTCTTGGATAGCCCATGCTTGCCACATTTTGGCCAGTTGCCATTGTCCCAATCGAAGCCGCCGATCTTCATGTTTTGCCGTTCGTGAACTCTCGTGCAAGAGTACAGGAAGGCACCGCGATGGCAACAATAAGTTGTGCTTTGGTGCTTTTGCGACCGCGACCTCTACTTCACCGTCAGCATGCGCTCCTCGACGCCGGCGTCGAATTGGAGGCGGGCAAGCTTGGCGTAGATGCCGCCGTGGCGGACGAGGCTTTGGTGGGTGCCTTCCTCGACGATGCGGCCATGATCCATGACGAGAATGCGGTCGGCTTTCAGGACCGTTGCGAGCCGGTGGGCGATGACAACTGTCGTCCGACCTTCCATCAATCCGTCGAGGGCCTTCTGGACGAGGGTTTCGCTTTCGGCATCGAGGGCGGACGTTGCTTCGTCGAGCAGCAGGATAGGTGCATTCTTGAGGATAGCCCGGGCGATGGCGATGCGCTGGCGCTGGCCGCCGGACAGCGTGATGCCGCGTTCGCCGACCGGCGTATCGTAACCCTGGTCCAGCCTCGAGATGAACTCGTCGGCCTGGGCGGCAAGGGCTGCCGCCTTTACCTCCTCGCGCGTTGCGCCCGGGCGGCCGAAGGCGATGTTCTCGTGGATCGTCGCGACGAAGATGGTCACGTCCTGCGGCACGATGGCGACGCGTTCACGCAACGCGTCGGGCGAGACGTTTCGGGCGTCGATGCCGTCGATGATCACCGATCCCTGCTGCGGATCGTAGAAGCGCAACACAAGCGAGAAGACGGTGCTTTTCCCGGCGCCTGATGGCCCGACGATGGCGACGGTCTCGCCCGGCTTCACCGCCAGCGAGAGACCATGCAGGGCAGATTTTCCCGGTCGCGAGGGGTAGGAGAAATGTACGTCGGAGAACTCGACCCGGCCTTCCGCAGGCTCGGGGAGCGGCAGCGGATTGGCGGGGCTGGCGATCGGCGACACTTCGCCGAGTAGTTCGCCCAGACGATCCGCGGCGCCTGCCGCTTGCGAAAGCTCGCCCCAGACTTCGGACAGCGCGCCGAGTGAGCCGGCCGCGATGACGGAATAGAGAAGGAATTGGCCGAGGGTCCCTGCCGATAGCGTCCCATCGAGGACATTGTGCGCGCCGACCCAGAGCACGGCGACGACGCTGCCGAAGATGAGGGTGATTGCAAAACCCGTCAGCATGGAGCGCGACTTGATAGCGGAGCGGGCTGCCTCGTAGGCATTCTCGACCGCGCCGCCGTATCGCGCCGCCGCTGCGTCTTCACCGTTGAAGGCCTGGACGGTACGCGTTGCCGCGATCGTTTCGTTGGCGAAGGCGGAGGCGTTGGCGAGCATGTCCTGCGCGGCGCGCGAGCGTTTGCGCACCGAGCGACCGAAGGCCACGAGCGGCAGGACGATCAGCGGAATGGCAATGAGCACGATGCTCGACAGCTTCGGGCTGGTGGCAATCATCATCACCATGGCGCCGAAACAGAGAATGAGGTTGCGCAAGGCCACCGAAGCGGTTGCGCCAACCGCGGATTTGATTTGCGTCGTGTCGGCCGTCAGGCGCGAGACGATCTCGCCGGATTGGTTGACGTCGAAGAAGGAGGGCGACAGCCGCGTTACATGGTCGAAGACCTCGCGGCGCAAATCGGAAACGATGCGCTCGCCGAGAGTAATGACGAAATAGTAGCGAAGGGCACTGGCCACAGCGAGCACGACCGCCATCACCATGATGACTGCGAAATAGCTGTTGATGAAGGTGCTGTCGGAGCGGGAGAAGCCGTGATCGATCATGCGCCTGACGGCGAGCGGCAGGGCGAGCGAGGTCAGCGCCGCCAGCGCAAGTGCTACGATCGCACCCGCCACCATACCGCGATAACGCAAGAGATAGGGGGTCAATCTGCCGAGAGGCCGGATCGAGCTGCGCTTTTTCGCTTCAGTTTGTGCCGTCTCTGCCAATACTCGTTCCATCCATAAAAAGCCCGGGGTCACACGGCCTGATGGCTCTTGTTATCCGCGCCACCTTCCTGTATAGGCACCGCATCTTAATGGGAAGCCGTAGCCTTTATCGGACTGCGGCTTCATTTATTCAATCGGTTCGGTTGCCGCAATGGGTTGCGACAAATGGACCCCGGCATGGCAGGAAGATTGTTATGAAGGCGAACATTCACCCAGAATACCACATGATCAAGGTGGTCATGACTGACGGCACCGAATACCAGACCCGCTCGACCTGGGGTACTGAAGGTGGCGTCATGAACCTCGAAATCGACAGCAAGTCGCACCCGGCCTGGACCGGCGGCAACCAGCAGCTGATGGACCGCGGCGGTCGCCTTTCGAAGTTCAACAAGCGCTTCGGCGGCCTCGGCCTCTAATCGCTTCGCGACAAGATGTTTTGAAAGAGCCCGGTTTTGCCGGGCTTTTTTGTTGCGCATTCGCCTGGAACAAACAAAAAACCGGCCGCGCTGAGCGCGACCGGTTTGATAGGACGGATATTGTTCTCGGTTCAGTTCAGGCCGAAAGCCGTCTGCAGCAGGTTGAGCTGGGCCTTGACGCTATTCTGGTTGTCCGGAAGCTTCTGGACCTCGTTCGGGCGGTAGATTTCGCGATCGAGCAGGGCAATGCGGTTCTGGAGGCGGAGCGAGCGTTCGACGAGATCGCGGAAAGACTCCGGCAGATCGTTCCAGCCGGGTGCGGCGCGATCGACGTTGAAGCCGTCGAGACGAACCTTGTTCTTTTCGCTCAGAACCTGGTCGCGCGACATTTCGCCATTGTTTACAGCGCGCTGCAGCAAAAGCCAGGACGCCATCTGCATCAGGCGGGTGGTGAGGCGCATGGATTCGGCGGCATAAAGGACGGATGCCATGCGCGGCAGAACCTTCGATGCAGCGCGGCCGTTTCCGTCGAGATAGCCTGCGGTTTCTTCGACGAGTGCCATGCCTTCGGAGTACAACGCCTTGAATTGCGAGGACGATGCCGCACGTCCTGCAAAGCTGATCGTGTTCAATCCAAGTTCGGACATGCAGGTAATCCCCATTTCATGCATACTTTGATCAGGTAATGCAGGCAAACCCCAAAGGTTTCGCCGCCTTCGTTCTTATGACTTCAAGATGGTATTTCTAACCGAAATTCGCAAGGCGATTCTTAAGAAAGGGTTAATCTCCACAGTTTCGTTAACCTAGGGAGAGGTCAAACAAAAAAGAAGAGCCGCGAAAGCGGCTCTCAAGGTAAAACAGGGAGAAAAATCAGACCAATTCGCCAAGTGGAGAAACTGTCTGAGTCCAGACAAAATCTGGATAGCCATAGTAATATCTCATAAAGCCTAATATTGGGTTAAAGATGCCCCGAAACTGTACTTCAAAGGCCCCGCGCAGGCTCACACGGACTATTTCCAGGCCCTAGGATCTGAACAGGTTTTCGGCGGCTTTGCGGCCGGATGCCTTGCTGGCGCATTCCGTTTCCAGCCTCTCGATTTCAGCCTGCAGCAGGGCGATGCGCGCCTTCAACTCGTCGACGGAAAGCATGGAAAGGTCGCTGCCGATCTCATGGGCGAGAGGCTTTTTCGGTCGATCGTCGTCAAAGATGCTCATGGTCCATCCTCCTCTTCAGCCGAACTTTACAGCCGGGTCCTCTGCCTCGGCAACTGTATCCGTGCGGTTGGCAAGCGACATGCTCTCCGGTGTTATCATCTGGGCATTGGCCGAGGGCATATTGGTATAGGCGTCGCGATCGCCCGCTGGTATTGCGGCGCGGCGTCGACTGCGGAACATGGCGTAGACGGTGATCGTCACATGGGCGAGGGCGGTGACGAAGAACAGCGAGTAAGGGCCAACCGAAGACATAACGGGGCCGCTGAGCGTCGGGCCGATGATCGTCCCGATGCCATAGAGCAATAGCAATCCGCCCGAGACTTTGACGAAGTCCTCGGACGAGGCGAAGTCGTTGGCATGGGCAACGGCGATTGGATAGAGCGTGTTGGCCGCCGCACCATAGATGATCACGAGGGTGATCAGGAAAGCGGGGCTGCTGGGCTGCACGAAAAACAGCAGCAGGCCGTCGATGGCGGCGATACAGGCCATCATCGCCAGTACATAGCGACGGTCGATCCGGTCGGAAAGCCGGCCGGCGGGAAGCTGCATGACGGCGCCGGCAAAGATCGTAGCGCTCATCATGATGGCGATATTGCTGTCCGACAGGCCGGCCCGTGCGCCGAAGACGGCGCCGAGCGTGCCATAGGCCCCGTTGGCGATGCCGACGAGGAGGATGCCGAGGCAGGAGACCGGCGAGTTTCGATAGAGCGCGCGCAGGTCAAGGCTGACGGTCTTGAGGGGTTGCGGCGAGGCGGCATTCGACAGGGTCGTCGGCAGCATGGCGACGCAATAGCAGATGCCGCAGACCATGAAGAGCATCGGCGTATGGATGTCGCCAAAGGGGATCATCATCTGGCCGCCGACGGCGCCAAGCAGGGTGATGCCGATATAGAGCGAGAAGATCGCGCCGCGGCTTTCGTTGGTGGCACGTTCGTTCAGCCAGCTTTCGATGATCATCGATGTGCCGGCCGTGCAGAAACCGGTGACGGCGCGAAGAACCACCCACCAGGTGCTGTCCACGACGAGCCCGGTCAATAGCGCGATGATGGCAATGACGGAAATGAAGCCGGAGAAAGCGCGGACATGGCCGATGCGCCGGACGAGCTTCGGGGCGGTCAGGCAACCAAGGACGAAGCCCGTCGCCCAGGTCGTTCCAAGCAGGCCGAGCGTCGTTGTCTCATAACCTTCGGCGGTGCCGCGGACCGGCAGCAGAAGGCTATGCAACCCATTGCCCATGAACAGGAAGAGCGTGCCGAAGAGCAGGGCAAGGACGGGTAAAAGATTTCTTCTCATTTATGCATTCTCGGCTATGTCGGCTTAAAAATCAGATAAAGCGGCATCGAAACCCGACAAGCATTGCTTGTGTAATCGGGAGCCTTTAACCGCTTCAATAATATGTCTGTTGGCGGGCAAAAATGTCGCCGCTATGACGGCTTCGCAATATAGAGAATCCCATGTCCAAATTGATAGGTCTGCTGCTGATTTTGGCCATGGTAGTGCACGTCATAAAGCCGCTCGGCCTGCCGGGACTGAGGCGGCGAGGCGACTTCTGGAAAATCGCGATTGCAGCATTTGCGATCTGGTCGATCGCACTGGTGTTCCGCGAGGCTTTCTAGAGCTCGATCACCCCGCGCATGACAGGCATGCAGCGCCCTGAGATGGTGACGGAGGCTACCACGCCGGCCGATTTACTGACGTTCACATCGATTATGCTGCGCCTCCCCATCTCGACGCCCTGCTCGATCATGATCCGGGCTTCGATATCGGTCTCAGGCATCAGGGACACCAGATAGGCGCCGAGCGCTGCGGATGCGCTTCCCGTCGCCGGGTCTTCCATGACGTTGTCGAGCGGCGCGAACATGCGGGCGCGGATATGCGAGGGGTTTTCGTGGCTTCGTGAATAAAGGAAGAGCGAGAAGTCGGCCTGTTGCGTGCGGTGGCATGCCAGTGCTTCCGCGAAGACCGCGAGGTTTGGGCGGGCAGATGCGAGAGTTTCGAGCCCATCCACCTCGGCGAAGGCGAACGGCAGTCCGACGGAGGCGAAGACGGGTTCGTGGCTGGAAAGCCGGATGGTGGCCGGATTGATCGAAGCGCAGCGGGCGACGAGCTCGGGGGCTATGGCCCCGCCGACCTGCAAAGGCCGCGGCGCCCTGATGGTGGCGCCGACGATAGCGCCTTGCTCGCTCAGAAGCCGAACCTCTATCAATCCCGCCTTCTCTTCGAAGCGGAGTGTCTCGCCGACTGGCCGGCCGAAGATCTCCTTCTGCTGTCCGATCACGAAAGCGGTTCCGACATTCGGATGACCCGCAAACGGCACCTCCGTCGTTGGTGTGAATATGCGAACACGCGCAGTGTTTTGAGGGTCTTCGGGCGGCAGTACGAAGGTTGTTTCCGAATAATTGAACTCCGCCGCGATCCTCTGCATCGCCTCATCGCCCACACCGCGCGCATCGGGAATGACGGCAAGGGGATTGCCGGCAAAACGGCTAGCCGTGAAGACATCGAGGGTGACGTAGGCGATGGTGCTCATGGGAAACTCCACTGGAGAACTAGCGCCCATTCTCAGCCGCCTGACGCGTCGGATGAAGCCCCAATCTTGTGTCGATGACAATTGCTAGCTGTGCGGAATAGAAAGCCCCGCTGCCAGGCAGCGGGGTTGGCAGTACGGGGATGCGGCGGCAGGTGCTGCCCCACGCCAAAGCGGCAAGGCTAGCGGATAACCTGGACGGCTTTGGCCGCCGTGTTGGCGCGCTGTTGCTTGACGGGCGACCGGGCATCGAAGAAAGCCTGCACCTCGGAGAAGGTGGCAAAGCCATCGCCATCGCGGTCGATCTTGGCGAAACGATCGGCGACAAGCCCCCAGCCTGCATCCTTGGCCTGTCTTGCGGTCAGGATGTTGCTGGATGTGCCGGCGGCCGCCTCGAACTTGGAGCGCAGCTGCTGGTCCATGGCGTCTTGTACGACTTCCGGTGTCATCTTAGTCACGATTGTCCCCGGCGGGTCCTCGGGGGGACGTCCGAGTGTTTCGCCTGATGAAGCCGGGCTGGCGAGGCCGGCGGCGATCAGTAAAACAAGAAGTGATAGTTTGGGTGAGATGATCATGGTGGTTTCCATCAGTTGAAGGTGACAGCGGAGGGCGCGGCGCCGGCTAGTGGCGGCGTTAGGGCTTCCGTGGCGGCAACGCTTTGCGGAGCGTTGAGACCGTCGGCCACCGGTGGCGCCTGATAGAATTCGTCCAGCCTAGCCTTGAGCGGGGCGCGGGACGCTTCGGTCAGATAGGTCATGTGGCCACCATCGAACCATTTGACCGGTACGCGCTCGGTCAGGCCCGCCTCGGCAAGATCGAGTTCGGTCTGGTGGAACGGGGTTACCAGATCCGTATAGCCGCCGACTATGGTAACCTTGAGCCCGTTGCCATCGCGGATGGCGGTCTGCAAATCGACGATGCTGCTTTTCCAGTATTTTACCGAAGGGTCACGCTGGTACATCCACGCGATACTGATGCCCTTTGTTATCGTCTTGTATTCGGTCACGGAGGTGTAATTCGCGAAGTCGGCGAGATGCGGCGTGATCGCGTTGCAGAAGGCGGTGTCCTCGTAGAAGCTCATATCGTAAGGGATTTTCCTGTCCCCATCCCCCGGCGCGGACATGCGAGTATCGTAGATATTGACAGCTTTTCCAGGCAGGAAGTTCAATATGAAATCACGCGTCCCAACATTCGGTGTAGCGGATAGAAAATCCGTGCTGATCCCCGTCCATGCCGACAGATCCTTCACGAAAGCCGCACCAATGTCTGTTGGCACAAAGGCGGTCCATCCGGTGTCGGCCGGTGCTTCCTTCGTTTTCAATAGAAATTGCACGACAGAGTCTATACCACCAGCATTGTTCAGGAGCTTGAGCGACGAGACTAGCTGGGCGGCCTCTTCGGGCAGTTCCGATTCGGGGTAAAGAACCGCTGCTGCGAATGCCCTCGCGCCTCCATACAAATCGGTGTTCTTGGGAAACATTGGAAAATATACGTCATATTCGTGGTTGATGAATGTTCTAATGGCGTCCAGAAACGCTGGAACGGAACGGTTGCCGCGTTGGGATTTGCCGTAGTGATCAACCGTCATCGCGTATGTCGGCAAAATTCCGTTGCACGAAACGTCAAAGCTCATGGCGCATGAACTCTGGTAATTCAGTATCGGCGAATGAAGAACGAGGCCGGAGAGGACTATCGGCGGTTTTCCAGAAGGGTCGGGCTCATAATTGGCCGTTCCCGCCGCCTCCAGCTTGGCTGCCATGATCGGCACGCGGATGCCGCTGTAGGATTCGCCATAAATGTATTTTGGTGAGCTCTGGCGATTGTAGTAGTTTATGAAGCGGGTAATGAAATCGTTGTTGACTTCGGCGTCGCGATCCATGTCCCAGAAATCGGTGTTGGTGTGCGGCAGGATAGCTTCGGACAGGCTGGTGCCGGGAGGATTGACAAAGACGAGGTCTGACTGGTCAAGCAAAGTCTCGTCATTGTCGATCAGCGGAAAGCTTTCCGGACGCGTAGCCCTGAATTCCGGTGGGATGTTTGGGGCGTCAGTTTTAAGCCGCTTTGGTGCCCACGAGCCAAGCTGCAGCCAGATCGCGGCCGAGCCTGGGCCGCCATTAAAGAAGAAGGTTACCGGCCGCTTGTCCTTCGGCAGACCATCTCGCGCATAATATGTGTAAAAAATCGCGGCTTCCGCGTCCTTCTTGTTGGAATCCTTGGGGTCCTTCGGTGCATAGGCGATCAAATGTCCGGCCCGAGTGATGAAATTCACATCCTTGCCGCCGATCTTCATCATCTGGCGCTTGGACGAGGGCGTCTCGTCAACCGTTTCGAGTGCAAGGCCGGCAGCAGCGGTACTGAGGTAGGCGGTCTTGTCGTCAACCTTGTGATCCTCCGGCGCCAGCAAGGGGAAGGCCTCGTCCTCCAACCCGGCATCGGCGAGTACGGCGCCGGCGCGCGTGATAAGGCCCTGAGCTTTGAGGACCTCAGCCGTCTGCCGCGCTATTGCTGCCGCGTCGGGCTTTGCCGGTTCGGGAGTTTGGACGGATACGGTATCTGCCGGAGATCGATCAGCATACCATGGCGTAGTCGAAACAGGTGAGGTGGCCGAAACTACACTGGCCTGAGGCGCAGTGTCGAAGGTACCTGAAGACTGAACTTGCGGACTTGTCGAACTAGAGTCGTCGCATGCCGAAAGCAAAAGCAGCAACGGAAGGGAAAAACGTTTCCAATTCATTAGTATATCCTTTTCTAAAAAGTACTAATACGAAAAGTTGCTTAAATATATTGCGCGTCATATTTCTGACACCTTCGGTTGTGACGTCAAGCTAAATTTTAATCAATGTTGTTGCATGCGTAAATTTTAGCACTGGCAAGGTGCCTTGCCAAAGAACGAGATCAGCTTTGCATGCGAAAAGTCCCGACCAAATAGAAACGGCCCCCGAAAGTTGGCAACGCAACTTTCGGGGGCCGTTCAAAGGCGATTGGGCTTGATGTCTCGCTAAAAGTGAGCCTTGATCAGGCCGCCTTTTCCAGCTCCTTCTTCCAGCTTCCCTTCGCGGCAAGGCTGTTCATTTCGGCGCGGTGAGAAAATTCGCGCTGGCCGGCGGCAACGTTTTCCTTTTTGCCGTTCCAGGCCTTGAGCGCGCTGTCCTGCAGGGCGCGGCCATAGGAGAAGGTGACATGCCACGGCAGGTCGTAGCCCGAGTTGATGGCGGAGAGATGCGCCGTCGCCTCTTCGGTCGACTGGCCGCCGGACAGGAAGGCGATGCCCGGGACGGCAGACGGAACCGTCTCCTTGAGCACCTTCACGGTGCGCTCGGCAACCTGTTCGACGGATGCCTTGCGAAGCTTCTTGCCGTCGATGACCATGCTCGGCTTCAGGATCATTCCTTCGAGGTTGATCCGTTCTTCGTTGAGCGCTTCGAAGATGATCTGCAGCGTCCAGCGGGTCACTTCCTCGCTGCGGGCTAGGTCCTGTGTGCCGGGTACACCGTCCATCAGGACTTCGGGCTCGACGATCGGGACGATTTTCGCTTCCTGGCAGAGCGCCGCATAGCGGGCAAGCGCATGTGCATTGGCTTTGATGGAGCCATAGGATGGCAGCGTGTCGGAGATGGCGATCACGCCGCGCCATTTGGCGAAACGGGCGCCTGCATCGTAATATTTGGCCAGGCGATCGGCGAGGCCGTCGAGGCCTTCTGTGACTGTCTCGCCGGGGAAGAGAGCCATCGGCTTGGCGCCGAGGTCGACCTTGATGCCCGGGATGCCGCCGGCGGCGCGGATGACGTCGACGAACGGCGTGCCGTCGGCTGCCTTCTGAAACAGCGTTTCATCATAGAGGATCACGCCAGAGATGTACTTCTTCATGGCGTCCTCGGACCGGAAGAGCATCTCGCGATAGTCGCGGCGGCTTTCCTCGGTGGAGACGAGATTGATCGCGTCGAAACGCTTCTTGATGGTAGCGGTGGATTCGTCGGCAGCGAGGAGGCCCTTGCCGCCCGAAACCATCTTTATGGCAATATCTTCAATTCGTTCGCTCATCTTCGTTCTCCAGCTCTTTTCAGTCCGCGACGGGTGTATCAGTCGGCGATAACAGAAGTTTGTACAGAGGAAAATGCCAGGCTAAATAATTGAAACGATTGAATTGATTTCAACCGATTGAAAGTTGAGATCGCATTTTACTACCGGCGGGGAAGCTGCGAAAGCTTTTCCGCCGCGAGATCACGAAAGCGCTATTTCTGCGCAGTCAGGACGGCAACACCCGGAAGCACCTTGCCTTCCATCCATTCGAGGAAGGCACCGCCGGCCGTCGAGACATAGGTGAAGTCATCGACGACGCCTGCGTGGTTCAGCGCCGATACCGTGTCGCCGCCGCCGGCGACCGATGTCAGCTTGCCGGCCCTAGTGCATTCGGCGGCATGCCTTGCGGCTGCCACGGTCGCGGCGTCGAACGGTGCGATCTCGAAGGCGCCGAGCGGGCCGTTCCAGACCAGTGTCGATGCGCGGGAAATCCAGGACTTCACGGCCTCGACCGATTTCGGACCGACATCGAGGACCATCGCGTCGGAGGGAATAGCGTCGATCGCCACGACTTCGTTGGCGGCCCCGGCCTTGAATTCGCGGGCAACGACACCGTCTTCCGGCAGCACTATAGCGCAGCCCGCAGTCGCGGCCTCGATCATGATCTGTCGGGCAGTATCGGCAAGATCGTGCTCGCAGAGCGACTTGCCGACGTCGGCACCCCGGGCGGCGATGAAGGTGTTTGCCATGCCGCCGCCGATCACCAGGGCGTCGACTTTCTTTACCAGGTTCATCAGCAGGTCGATCTTGCTCGACACCTTGGCGCCGCCAACGATGGCGACAACCGGGCGGACGGGATTGCCGAGGCCTTTTTCGAGTGCCTCAAGCTCGGCCTGCATGGTGCGGCCGGCATAGGCCGGCAGGTGATGCGCAAGGCCCTCGGTCGAAGCGTGGGCGCGGTGGGCGGCGGAAAAGGCGTCGTTGACGTAGATATCGCCGTTTGCGGCCAGGGCCTTGGTGAAGTCCGGGTCGTTCTTTTCCTCGCCCTTGTGAAACCGGGTGTTTTCGAGAAGTAGAATATCGCCGTTCTTCATCTTGGCGACGGCGTCGCTTGCCTGCGGGCCGATGCAATCAGCGGCGAAAAGCACGGCGTGGTCGAGCACTTCCTCCACCGTCGGCACGATCAGCGACAGCGACATGTCGGGCGAGGGACCATCCTTCGGACGACCGAAATGCGCAAGCAGGATGACCTTGGCACCCTTCTTCGACAATTCGAGAATGGTCGGTGCGACGCGCTCGATACGGGTTGCGTCGGTGACCTTACCGTCCTTCACCGGGACATTGAGGTCGACGCGCACGAGCACGCGCTTGCCTGCGATATCGGAAAGATCGTCGATGGTCTTGAAGGCTGGCATTTGTCATATCCGGGGTTGTTATGCGTACGAGTTTGGGCCGACCATACTACGGATGCGATGATACGCAAGGCGTTCATGCCTCGTTTTCGCCTGTATTCGAATCGTTTGAAATCTGCTTGGCCGGCTGCTTGCCGCGCTTGCGAACGAAGTCGCGGAGGCGGTCGACGATCTCGTGCATATTGATGAAGATGGGGAAATTCATCGCCGGTTCCACGGCTTCGAGCGACATGCCGACCGAGCGGATATGATCCGTCTCGTCGAGGTCGCGAACGATCAGGATAAGGGAACCGAGGCGTACGCGGTCGGCATAGTCCGCCTTGCCGCCGAGGCGCTGCTTCATCAATTCGGCGATGGTTAGCGTCCTCTCCTGCTCGTTCAAAAGGCCCGGGCCGTAGGCCGCGTCGAGGTCGGCTGCCGGGCGCAGCGGCGAGATCGTGAACGACCCGAAGAAGTCGGTGTCTTCAGGATCGACTGGCGCGCGGCTGGCGAAGAGCCGGTCGAGCAGGCGTGAATAGCTTGGAGCGATGAAGAGGTAGACGAGGTCGTTTTCGCGTAGACGGCCGGCATATTGGTAGCGCATCGACTTTCCGTCGCGCACCACCAGCGACGGCATGGCCCAGCGCGGTATCCGCTCGCCGCGCAGCACGGGGCTGTCCTTGACGACGCGATAGGAGAGCAGTTCGTGGTGGGCGGCGCCCGGCAGGTCGATCTCGACTTTCTGCACGGCGCCAATCCGCGGCGGAGTGATCAGGCCGAGCTTCTTGGCGACCGGCTTGATGGTCCATCCCTGGACCAGCAGCGAGACCAGCACGACGATGAAGGCGACGTTGAAATAGGTCTGGGCATGATCAAGGTTGCCGAGGATCGGCATGATGGCGAGAAGGATGGAGACAGCGCCACGTAACCCGACCCAGGCGACGAAGCCGGTCTCGCGCTGGATATAGTCGAACGGCAGCAGACAGAGCCAGACGGCGATCGGGCGGGCGACGAAGATCAGGAACAGGGCCAGAAGCACGGCCGGGATTGCGATCGCCGGAAATTGCGAAGGCGTGGCAAGCAGACCAAGCACCAGGAACATGACGATCTGGGCAAGCCAGGTCATGCCGTCCTGGAAGCGCTTGATGGTGGCCGATGCCGGCATTTTCTTGTTGCCGGCGTAGATGCCGGCGACATAGACGGCAAGGAAGCCGCTGCCGCCGACGGCGCCGGTGAACGAGAAGACCAGGAGCGCGAGCGCCAGAACGAAGATCGGGGTCAGGCCGCGATCCGTCTCCAGCCGTCCTGCGACCAGCACGATCATCATGCCGCCGAGCAGGCCGAGGATGACGCCGAGCCCCATCTGCTGAACGAACATCGCCAGCATGGCGAGATTGATGCCGCCATAGCCTTCGCCGCTGCCGATGGTCTCGACGAGCGCGATGGTGAGGAAGATCGCCATCGGGTCGTTGGTGCCGGATTCGACTTCCAGCGTCGAGCGCACCTTGTCGCGGATGTTGATGCCGCCGATGCGCAGCAGGAAGAAGACGGCGGCCGCGTCGGTCGAGGCGACGATGGAGCCGAGCAGCAGACCTTCGAGCCAGGTGAAGCCGAGGAGAAAGGAGGCGGCAAGGCCGCAGAGGGAAGCGGTCATCAGCACGCCGGCGGAGGCAAGCGTCAACGATGGGATGGCAGCAATCTTGAAGGACTGGAGCGAAGTTCCATAGCCGCTATCAAACAGGATGACGGCAAGGGCGATCGAGCCGAGAATATAGGCGAGATAATTGTTGCTGAACTCGATGCCAAGTCCGTCCGTGCCGGCGATCAGGCCGATCAACAGGAAGAGCAGCAGCAAGGGGGCGCCGAAGCGAAACGCAAGAAGGCTGGAAAACGCGGCGATCAGGACCAGAACCGTCGAGACCAAGACCACGATGTAGAATGCTTCCACCGACCGTTCCCCTTCTTACCGCATGTGACCGGAGCTCTGACGACACCTAGATGCCTGCAGCTGTCCGGATTTCTCCTGTCGCGCGCTTCCCCCTGACAAGACATCGAGCCGTGCTGAAAGGCCCGGCCATGAACTTAGACCGAGCGTGCAGGTCCAATGCCCGCCTGTCAAACTTCAACTTGGCGCAGTGTCGGTTTGCCGAAGCGGCAACAGGGGTCGGAGCGAGGTTGGGAGATGTCCAACGATTAAAAATTTAGAGATCGATCTGGACCAGAGAAGGGCGAAATGTGGCGTAAATCAAGGAGATCGGAAAATATGTCCGGTCAGAAACAACGTTTCGGATTGTGACGGTTAGCTTACAGCGCCAGACGCTGGAAAAGGCCGGGATAGTCGAGAACCAAGCCATCTTCATCGACAGGCAGATCGGCGGTGAAAGACCGCTCCTCGGCTTCGTAGCGATACAGTGCGTCTTGCTTGAGACAGCTGTAGCGCTGGGCGTCGCGTGTCGGCTCGAATGTGTCGAACGGGATGTAGAGCATGTTCAGCTTGGCCGCGGCAGAACCGGGCGTCAGGTCTAGTCGGCGGATCGGCAAGCTGTTGGTGAATGGAGTGCCAGCCAGGTCGATATCGATGCAGCCATCGAAATCAGGCAGGGGCCTGCCGTCAGCATGCCGCCAATGCCCATTGCCATCGGACCATAGCGCGACGGTTCGGCCGTCGGTGGTCTCGACGGAAAAGAACAGCACCTCCCAATGGGGAGAACAGTCGATGCGATAGCTTACGCCGTAGGGCGTTCCGCCCCGGTCGCCTATAATAGTGCCACCGGCGCGGATTATGGCGCCGGCGGAAGTTTCGACAGGACGAATCGTCAGATGTTCCAGTCCTTCTCCATCGAACGGACGCCAGCGGGCGTTCGTTTGTCGGAGAGAGCGGAACATGCGGGCTTCAGATGAGCTTGGCGAAGGCGACCGAGGTGTCGGCCATGCGGTTCGAGAAGCCCCATTCATTGTCGTACCAGGACAGGACGCGCACGAACTTGCCTTCCAGGACCTTCGTCTGGTCGGTCGCGAAGATCGAGGAGTGGCTGTCGTGATTGAAGTCGCGGGAAACCAGCGGCTCGTCGGTATAGCCGAGAATGCCCTTGAGCTTGCCATTGGAGGCAGCCTTGATAGCCTCGTTGACTTCCTGGATGGTCGTGTCGCGCTTGGCGACGAACTTGAAGTCGACGACGGAGACGTTCGGGGTCGGCACGCGGATCGAGGTGCCGTCGAGCTTGCCCTTCAGTTCCGGCAGTACGAGACCGACAGCCTTGGCAGCACCCGTCGAAGTCGGGATCATCGAGAGCGCCGCGGCGCGGGCGCGATAGAGATCCTTGTGCATTGTGTCGAGCGTCGGCTGGTCACCCGTGTAGGAGTGAATGGTGGTCATGAAACCGTGGTCGATGCCGATGGCATCGTTCAGGACCTTGACGACGGGAACCAGGCAGTTCGTCGTGCAGGAAGCGTTGGAGATGACCAGGTGTTCCCTAGTCAGCTGGTCATGGTTGACGCCGAAGACGACGGTGAGGTCGGCGCCATCGGCAGGTGCCGAGATGACCACGCGCTTGGCGCCGGCGGTCAGGTGCAGGGCGGCCTTGTCACGCGAGGTGAAGATGCCGGTGCATTCGAGCGCGATATCGACGCCATATACTCCGTGCGGCAGGGCTGCGGGGTCCTTGACGGCGGTGACCTTGATCGGCTTGCCGTTGCCGACGATGATCGTATCACCCTCGACCTTAACTTCGGACGGGAAGCGGCCGTGGATGCTGTCGTAGCGAAGCAGATGGGCGTTGGTCTCGACCGGGCCGAGGTCGTTGATCGCCACGACTTCGATGTCGGTGCGGCCGGATTCGACGATGGCACGGAGGACGTTGCGGCCGATGCGGCCGAAGCCGTTGATGGCTACTTTAACAGTCATTGAGTTCTCTCCCAATCAGGCAGGGCTTTGTTTTTCGGTGAAACGGAGGACGCGGCAGGCGCCCTCCCAATTTCGTAATAAGGCCGCGTTGTTCGCAATCAGGCCAGTTTGGCTTCGGCAGCGGCGACGATGGCATCCGCCGTGATGCCGAAATGCTTGAAGACGTCCTTGGCCTGGCCGGAAGCGCCGAAGCTCTTCATGCCGACAAAGGCGCCTTCCGGTCCGATGAAGGCATCCCAGCCTTCGCGAACAGCAGCTTCGGCGGCGATCTTGACCGGCGAGTTGCCAAGGATTTCCTTGCGGTAGGCATCTGGCTGCTCGAAGAAGAGCTCGGTGCAGGGAACGGAGACGACGCGGACGGAAATGCCCTTGCCTTCCAGCGTTGTGCGTGCCGCGAGGGCGATTTCGACTTCGGAACCAGATGCAAAGACCGTCACCTTGGCATCGGCATTGCCGGCCAGCGTGTAGGCGCCGAGTTCGCAAAGGTTCTTTTCGCTATACTCGGTACGGGCTGGGGCAAGGTTCTGGCGGGTCAGGGCAAGAGCCGACGGACGGTTGCGGGTCTTGATGGCGATCTGCCAGCATTCCGCGGTCTCGGTAGCATCAGCCGGGCGGAATACCATCAGATTCGGGACGGCGCGCAGGCCGGCCAGCTGCTCGACGGGCTGGTGGGTCGGGCCGTCTTCGCCGACGCCGATCGAGTCATGTGTCAGGACGTGGATGACGCGAATGCCCATCAGCGAAGCGAGGCGGATCGGCGGACGGCAATAGTCCGAGAAGATCATGAAGCCACCGCCGTAGGGGATCAGGCCGCCGTGCAGCGAGATGCCGTTCATGGCGGAGGCCATGCCATGTTCGCGAATGCCCCAGTGCATGTAGCGGCCGGCGAAATCCGTCGGCGTGATCGAGTGCATCTGGCTGGTCTTGGTGTTGTTCGACGGCGTCAGGTCGGCAGACCCACCCAGCGTTTCGGGCAGGAAGCCGTTGATGACTTCGAGCGCGTCCTCGGAAGCCTTGCGGGTTGCGACCGTCGGCTTGGTTTCGGCGAGCTTCTTCTTGTAGTCGCTGATGGCGGCGTCGAAGCCTTCCGGCAGATCGCCAGCAAAACGACGGCTGAATTCGGCCTTTGCGGAAGCCGTGGCAAGACCGTCTTCCCAAGCCTTGATTGTGTCAGCCGAACGCGTGCCGGCTGCGCGCCAGGCGTCGAGAACGTCGGACGGGATGACGAAGGGTTCGTATTCCCAGTTCAGCGCCTTGCGGGTCTCGGCGATTTCCTCGGCGCCGAGCGGCGAGCCATGGACCTTATGCGTGCCCTGCTTGTGCGGTGCGCCGAAGCCGATGATCGTCTTGCAGGCGATGAAGGTCGGACGGTCGGACTTGTGGGCGGCTTCAATCGCGTCGGCGATGGCGGCCTGATCGTGGCCGTCGACCTCGATGGTGTTCCAGTGAACCGCCTTGAAGCGGGCGACCTGGTCAGTCGAGTCCGACAGCGAGATGGCGCCGTCGATGGTGATCGAGTTGTTGTCCCAGAAGAGGATCAGCTTGTTCAGCTTCAGGTGGCCAGCAAGGGCGATCGCCTCATGGCTGATGCCTTCCATCAGGCAGCCGTCGCCGCAGACCGCATAGGTATGGTGGTCCTGCAGATCAGCGCCGAACTCCTCGCGCAGCTTGCGCTCGGCGATCGCCATGCCGACGGCGTTGGCAATGCCCTGGCCGAGCGGGCCGGTCGTCGTTTCAATGCCCGTTGCGTGGCCGTATTCCGGGTGGCCGGCGGTCTTCGAGCCGAGTTGGCGGAACTGCTTCAGGTCTTCGATCGTCATATCCGGATAGCCGGTCAGATAGAGCAACGAATAGAGCAGCATGGAGCCGTGGCCGGCCGAGAGCACGAAGCGGTCGCGGTTCGGCCAATGCGGCTTCTTCGAATCGAACCTCAGATACTTGGTGAACAGGACCGTCGCTACGTCGGCCATGCCCATCGGCATGCCCGGATGACCGGAATTGGCCTTTTCGACTGCATCCATGGCAAGGAAACGGATCGCATTTGCCATCCGGTCGTGTTGTTCGCGAGAGGTCATGGGGTTTTTCCGCAGGGTTCCGGGTTCAGGGGATGGTCGCAAGCGTGGGAGGTAAGGACCATCGGTTTGAAAGGCCACCCCTGAATTGGGCGGGTCCGAAAAACCGCCAGTTCCAGGTTGGCCCCAGGTGGCTGAGACATAGCATTTGATACGAGCAAGTCAATAAATCCAAAGCCGGTTCCGGTAGGGTGCGACGTTTTTCGACATTTGACCGCGGCGGTATACAAAAGACGACTTTGGCAAAAATGAGCGACGAAGCCGTAAAAAGCTGGGGGTTCATCCACAGAATAGCGCCTGTTGGACGTCATTGCCTTTATTGACGCACACTTCCCGAGTTGAATATTGTTACAAATCAGACAAGTGGCCGAATGTGGTGATTCGGAATCTTGGCGCTAAGGACCGAAAGACATGATGCCCACAGGCAAGACGGTGGATGCGGCGCTCGACGGGCTTCGCCAGGCAATAGCCGCACTTGATAATGCGGTCGACATGCGTTTCGAGCGCGAGCGTGAACGAGGCGAGATGGACGGAGAAGTCCGCAGGATCCATACGGACCGCTCGCGACTTGCTCAGGAACTGGACCAGGCGGAGTTTCGGGCCAACCGGCTCGAGGAAGTCAATCGCGAGGTCTCGCGCCGGCTGGTGACAGCGATGGAAACGATCAGAGCCGTGCTGGACCGCTAACCACCCGACTTCGGACGGCGTGCGGGAACAGCAGGGTAGGAAGCGAAGAGTCGGATGGCACAGGTAACGGTAACGATCGACGGCAAGGCCTATCGCATGGCCTGCGAGGAGGGGCAGGAAGATCATCTGACCGATCTCGCGACGCGCTTCGACCGCTATGTCAGCCACCTGAAGGATCAGTTCGGCGAGATCGGCGATCTCAGGGTCACGGTCATGGCCGGCATCATGATCACCGACGAGGTGGCGGAACTGACGCGGCGGGTCAGCGGTCTCGAGTCCGAACTCGAGACGTTGCGTAGCAATCGCGATACGGTGCTTGCCTCAAACGCGAGGACGGAGGAGAGCCTGGCGACGGTGCTTAATGAAGTCACGACCAACATCCGCGGCATTGCGGAGAAACTCGTGGCCCGGCCCGGCGCCGAAACGAACTAGCCGCGGCTACATTTATTTCTCTGCGCGAAGCCGTGTGGCACTGGTGTGTCGTCCAAAATCGCCCTATATGTCTGCTTGCGGTCTACGCTTCCCGACAGGAACCACAATCCCTGGGGCCATACTCGATCCAAAGGGAGCTGTCCCTGACTAGGCTCGTGGGCTTGGTCACACGGCGCCCACCTACGTTTGTAGGCACCCAGGATCGTAAAAATCCACCGGTCGTCGTGGATCGCACTTTTCCCTTTTTTTAGATTTCCGGGTCCCGATCTAGTCGCTTGCTCGCATGAGCAGCGGCCAATCGTGATTGTGCCGGGCACTTCTTCCGAATCTCACACATTTGGACTAGGCCAGAAATAGCTGCTACAGCGCAGCGACCAACGTCGACGCGAGGCGCGGCGGCCGATGAATTGTGTGTGGATAAGCCCAGATCGATCATAAATGACAATTTCCTTTTGCAAATAACGGATTCATTGCTGCGGGAGCGAGATCTGCGCCAAAATTGCCCGAATTGAGAACGATTGGAGCGCTCAACACTGGAGCCTCGCGAAATGTATGCAGGCAGTCATGAGAAATATAGATGTTGGCTGTACTGCACATCCGATGAACGGAGCTGGCCAAAAGCCAATTCAAAACAGGTAGTTTATGTCGAGCCAAATCGATCTGGAAGACGCCGATGAGGAACTGGTCGAGCACGGTTGGCTGGGCGGAATTTTGCGCAGATACAAGACGCAGCTCCTGGCGCTCGGCAGTGTCATCGTCTTCGGTCTCGTCGCTTTGGCGATCTTTCACCTGACGACCGAAGTGCGCTACGACGACGTCGTCCTCGCGCTCAGCGAGACGAAGTATAGTTCCATCCTGCTTGCGCTCCTGTTCACGGGCTTAAGCTTTTTCGCGCTGGTATTCTATGATGTCAACGCGCTGGAATTCATCGACAAGAAGCTGCCGTTTCCGCATGTGGCGCTGACTGCTTTCAGCGCTTATGCCGTGGGCAATACCGCCGGCTTCGGTGCACTCAGCGCCGGCGCGATCCGCTACCGTGCCTATTCCCGCCTGGGGCTGACCCCGGAAGACATCACCCGCGTCATCGCCTTCGTCACGCTCTCCTTCGGCCTTGGTCTTGCCGCGGTCGGTTCGATCGCCCTCCTGGTTATTGCAGACGAGATGGGACCGCTGATCGGTATCGACGGTATCTGGCTGCGGCTGATGGCGGGGGTGATCCTTTCGATCCTCGCCGTGCTGTTGTTCATGGGTCGCGGCGGACGGGAAATCGCCATCGGCTCGTTTTCGCTGCGACTGCCGGATTCGCGCACATGGTCGCGGCAGTTCCTGGTGACGGCCTTCGATATTGCGGCGTCGGCATCGGTTCTCTACGTCCTGCTGCCGGATTCATCGATCGGCTGGCCTGGCTTCCTGGCAGTCTATGCCATTGCCGTTGGGCTCGGCGTGCTCAGCCACGTTCCGGCGGGGCTCGGCGTCTTCGAAACGGTCATTATTGCCTGGCTCGGCAATGCCGTGAATGTCGATGCCGTGCTCGGCTCGCTGGTACTTTATCGCGTCATCTACCATGTCATACCGCTGGTGATCGCCATTCTCGCAGTAGCGGCGACAGAATTGCGCCGTTTCGTCGATCATCCGGCTGCATCGAGCGTCAGGCGCATCGGCGGCCGGCTGATGCCGCAACTGCTGTCGACCTTTGCGCTGCTCCTTGGCGTGATGCTGATCTTTTCGAGCGTTACGCCGACGCCGGACTCCAATCTCGAATTTCTCTCCGACTACGTGCCGCTGTCGATCATCGAAAGCGCGCATTTCCTGTCCAGCCTGCTCGGCCTCGTCATGGTCGTCGCTGCCCGCGGTCTTGGTCAGCGTCTCGACGGCGCCTGGTGGGTGCTGGTCTGCTCGGCACTGCTTGCGCTGACGCTTTCGCTGCTGAAGGCGATCGCGGTGGTCGAAGCGGCGTTCCTGCTGTTCCTGATCTTCGGGCTGGTCGTCAGCCGCCGGCTGTTCAATCGCCCGGCCTCGCTGTTCAACCAGGCACTGACAACGGGCTGGCTGACTGCGATCGCCGTGATCTGCATCTGCGCAGTCGTCATTCTGTTCTTCGTCTATCGCGACGTCGAATACAGCAATCAGCTCTGGTGGCAGTTCGAGTTCGCCGACGAGGCGCCGCGCGGGCTCCGCGCCGTTCTCGGGATCTCCATTCTTTCGGCCGCGATCGCGACGTTCAGCCTGCTGCGTCCGGCCACCGCCCGGCTGGCGCCGGCCTCGGATGATGCAATAGAGCGCGCAGTCGCCATCGTCGAGAAGCATGGAGTGGCCGACGCCAATCTGGTCAGGATGCGCGACAAGAGCATCATGTTTTCCGAAAGGGGCGATGCTTTCATCATGTATGGCAAGCGCGGTCGTTCCTGGATCGCTCTGTTCGACCCGATCGGTCCGCGCTACGCCTTGCCCGATCTCGTCTGGCGCTTCGTCGAAACGGCCCGAGCCGCCGGCTGCCGCGCCGTGTTCTACCAGATATCTCCCGCGATGCTGCCATCCTGCGCCGATGCGGGGCTTCGGGCTTTCAAACTCGGCGAGCTCGCGGTCGTCAACCTGTCCCAATTCGAGCTCAAGGGCGGCAAGTGGGCCAATCTTCGACAGACCGCCAGCCGCGCCGTGCGCGACGGACTGGAATTCGCAGTGATCGAGCCCAAGGATGTTGCGTCCGTCATTGACGAGCTCGCGGCGGTTTCCGAAAGCTGGCTCGACGATCACAATGCGAAGGAAAAAGGGTTTTCGCTCGGTGCCTTCGATCCGGACTATGTTTTGTCACAACCAGTCGGCGTCTTGAAGAAGGACGGCAAGATCGTTGCCTTTGCGAACATCCTGGTGACCGAGACCCACGAGGAAGGCTCCGTCGATCTGATGCGCTTCTCGCCCGATGCGCCGAAGGGCGCGATGGACTTCCTGTTCGTGCAGATCCTCGACCATCTTAGGAATGCCGGATTTCAGCGCTTTAACCTCGGCATGGCGCCGCTTTCGGGGATGTCGAAGCGAGAATCTGCCCCGGTCTGGGATCGGGTCGGCGGAACGGTCTTCGAGCACGGCGAACGTTTTTACAATTTTAAGGGGCTAAGAGCCTTCAAAGCAAAGTTTCACCCCGATTGGCACCCGCGTTACCTCGCGGTGTCGGGCGGGGTCAGTCCGATGATAGCGCTGATGGACGCGACGTTCCTAATCGGCGGCGGACTTAGAGGAGTCGTCAGGAAATGATCTTGAAATACGCAATGTCCCTCGTTCTCGCGGTTGTCGCGGCAACCGGTATCGCAAGGGCGGACGAGGACAATAGCAAATACGAGCTTGGCATGATCCCCGCGCCGCACATCATGCGGCCAGCGGGAAAGATCACCAGCGAAATCGTGCTCATTTCCGACGGCGCGGGCTGGGGTGACAAGGAAAACACCGTCGCGCAGAAGCTTGTTGCAGACGGTTCGCTGGTCATCGGCATCGATTTTCCATCCCTGCTGGCGTCGTTGAATAAGTATGACGTCAGCCAGAACGACGGCTGCATCTACACGATCTCGGATATCGAGTCGCTCAGCCAGCAGATCCAGCGGTCACTTGCCGACAGCACCTACCAATTGCCCATCATCGCCGGTGTCGGCGAGGGTGGGGCCATGGCGCTTGCGATCGCGGCGCAGACGCCGGATGCGACGGTCGCCGGCACATTGGCGGTCGATCCGGTCGTCGGCCTGGCGTTGACCCAGGAACTCTGCACGCCGGCCGAGCAGAAGAAGGTGGGAGACCGCGTTGTCCTCGGTCTCCAGGACGGCAGCCTGCCCAATCCGATCGTCGCTACCTTTACCGCCAATGCTCCGAAAGACGGCCGCGCGCATGTCGAAGCGATCCAGAAGGATCATTCAGACATCGAGATCAACGATTCCGACGACGATGCCTACACGACGCTCGGCGATGGATTGACGGAACTGATCAAGACGCTCGACAGCGAGAAATCACCGCTCGGCCTGCCTATCGACGTCATGAGCGCGAAGCCGACCGAAGATACGCTGGCAATCATCTATTCCGGCGACGGCGGCTGGCGCGACATAGACAAGGAAGTCGGCAGCTATCTGCAGGACGAGGGCATCCCCGTAGTCGGCGTCGACACGCTCCATTATTTCTGGTCGGAGCGGAAGCCGCAGGAAACCGCTGATGACCTCGGCCGCATCATCGATTTCTATACCAAGAAATTCAAGGTCCAGCACGTCGTGCTCGTCGGCTATTCCTTCGGCGCGGACGTTCTGCCGGCCAGCTACAACATGCTGAAGCCGAAGCAGCGGGACAAGGTCGTGCAGATGTCGCTTCTGTCGCTGTCTCGCAAGGTCGACTATGTCATTTCGGTCATGGGCTGGCTCGGCGCGTCGAGCGAAGGCAAGGGCGGCGATCCCATCAGCGACCTCAAGTCGATCAACCCGAAGATCGTGCAATGCGTCTACGGCAAGGACGACGATGAAGACGTGGCTTGCCCCTTGCTGAACGGAACCGGCGCGGAAGTGATCGCCATGGAGGGCGGCCATCACTTCGACGACGACTACGAGACGCTGGCAAAGAAGATCATCGCGGGCGTGAAGAGCCGGCTCAACGAGTAATCCGGAGCGGCACGGCCGGCCCCGTCCCACGGGAAGTGCGGCAGCAATCATTTGCTTCTTGGTCCCGCGGACGTTACTCGGAGTGCAACTACTGCGAGTCGCTCCGTGAGGATCGATCATCGCGAAACCGAAAGGGAACATCCTTGTCAGCCGCACCATCCTCAACCTTCGATAAAAGCTATTCCGCCTTCCTGTTCGACATGGACGGAACGATCATCAATTCGATCGCCTCGGCGGAGCGCATCTGGGGTGATTGGGCACGGCGCCAGGGTCTCGACGTCGAGAAGTTCATGCCGACGATGCACGGCGCGCGCGGCATCGACACCATCCGCAATCTCAATCTGCCTGGCGTCGATCCAGCGGCGGAATCCGCTCTGATCGAGAAGGCCGAGATTGCCGATGTCGACGGCGTAGTGCCGATTTCCGGCGCCATCGACTTCCTGGCCTCGCTGCCGCCGGAGCGGTGGGCGATCGTGACGTCGTCGCCTATAGCGCTTGCCAAGGCGCGGCTAGCGGCTGCCGGCATTCCGTTCCCCCGCTTCATCGTCACCGCCGAGGACGTCAAGGTCGGCAAGCCCAATCCGCAATGCTACATTCTGGGTGCGGAGCGCCTCGGTGTCAGCCCGTCCGAATGCCTTGTATTCGAGGATGTGCCCGCCGGTATCAAGGCTGGCGAGGCAGCCGGTGCCGACATCATGGTGATCACCGCGACGCACGGGCATCCGGTCGAAACGCCGCATTCGACGATTTCCAATTACGACGGGCTCCACGCCCACATCTCAGACGATGGAAAGCTGTCGGTGGTGCGGGGCTAGGTTGTCGGCGAGATCAGCACCTGCCCGAAGCGCCGCTTTATGCTTCCACACCTCGACCTGAACCCGTGAAAGCCTCATGACACCAAGAGAACTGAAGGCGGAACTTCGCAATGAGCGTCTGGCACGGCGTGACGCGATCTCGTTGGAAGATCGGATCGTCAAGAGTCTTGCCATGGCAGAGAGTGGTGGCGAGAGGATCGTGTTCAAGCCGGGCAGCATCATTTCCGGTTTTCTGCCGATCCGTTCGGAGGCCGATATCAGGCCGCTGATGGATCGGTTGCGGCGGCGTGGCGCGCGGCTTTGCGTGCCGGTCATTCTCGACAAGCAGACGATCGCGTTTCGCGAATTTTCGGCCGAGACGCCGCTGGTTTCCACCGGCTTTGGAACGCTTGGGCCGGGACCGGAGGCGGCGGTGCTTGACCCCGACATCATGCTGGTGCCGCTCTCGGCGTTTGACCGCACCGGCCATCGGATCGGCTATGGAGCAGGACATTACGACCGCGCGATCGATCGTTTGTGGCAGAAAGGGCTGGACCCGCAACTGATCGGCATTGCTTTCGATTGCCAAGAAGTGCCATCAGTACCCGCCGAACCGCACGACGTCCGCCTGGACGCGATCCTGACGGAAAGCGGCTACAGCATCTTTTCGCCGGAGATTGGATAGGGAATGAGACTGCTATTTCTGGGTGACATGGTCGGCAAGACGGGACGCGTGGCGGTCTGGGATCGCCTGCCGGGACTGGTCTCAGACCTGAAGCTCGATTTTGTCATCGTCAACGGCGAAAATGCCGCCGGGGGCTTTGGCATCACCGAAGACATCTTTCTCGAGACCATCAACGCCGGCGCCGACGTCGTCACGACGGGAAATCACGTCTGGGACCAGAAGGAAGCGGTGTCCTTCTGCGAGCGGCAGGACCAGTTCCTGCGCCCGGCAAACTATCCGGCGGGCACGCCCGGCCGGGGGTCGGGGCTCTACTACGCCCGCAACGGCGCGCGCGTGCTGGTTGCCAACATCATGGGCCGGGTGTTCATGCATCCGGAACTAGACGATCCGTTCAAGACCGCCGAGGCGATCCTTGCGGCCGCGCCGCTGAAGGAACAGGCGGACGCCATCATCTTCGATTTCCACGCCGAGGCCACCAGCGAAAAGCAGTGCTTCGGCCACTTCGTCGACGGTCGTGCCAGCTTCGTGGTCGGCACCCATACGCATGTTCCCACGGCCGATGCGCAGATTCTCAACGGCGGCACCGCCTATATGTCCGACGCAGGCATGTGCGGCGACTACGACAGTTCGCTTGGCATGGACAAGGAGGAGCCCCTCAACCGCTTCATCTCCAAGATGCCGAAGGGGCGTTTCGAGGCAGCCTCCGGGCCCGCGACGATCTGCGGCGTCGGCGTCGAGATTTCCGACGCGACTGGCCTTGCCGAGAAGATCGCGCCGCTGCGGATCGGACCGCGGCTGGCCGAGACGATCCCGGAATTCTGGCGCTAACGAATTCCATCTGCCGACCTGGTCCATTGTACTGCAATGACAGGATTGTGAGCATGTCAGGACGATTGCGTCTGGACCTGTTTCCGCTCCTGCCGCATCTTTGCTTCGTCCGTGGGGTTGAAGGGTGTGGCATGCTGCTGCGAATTCCTGTCTTCGCCGTATTCTGGCTACTGCTCGCTGCATCGTGTGGCCAGGCTGCGGCACAGGATAACCCGGCGCCAGGGCGGGTCAGCCAGTGCCAGGCGATTGCTCAAGGTCTCCCCCACGCAGTTTTTGCCAGCTATTCCGTTCCGCCCGCTTCGCTTGCGACCGGAGCCGTGGACGACCAGGTCAGGATCACCTTCCTCGGGCACGCAACCTTCTTCATCGAGACACCAGGCGGCGTGTCGATCGCGACCGATTTCAGCGGCGCCTATCCGCCGCCTTATACGCCCACCGTCGTCACCATGAACAAGGCCCATCCGTCGCACTACACGCTGTCGCCCGACCCCGATATCAAATATGTGCTGCACGGCTGGAGCGACGTTCCGGGCGAAAAGGCCCGCTATAACCTCACCATCGGGGACACGCTCATCCGCAACGTCACGAGCGATATCCGCTCGGGTTGGGGTAGCGGCGGGTTTGAAAAGGATGCGAACTCGATCTTCATATTCGAAGTCGCGGGGCTCTGCATCGGCCATCTCGGCCATCTGCATTTCGAACTGAACGACACCCAATATGCGGAGATCGGCCGTCTGGATGTGCTGATGGTGCCGGTGGACGGCGGGTTGACGATGGGTGCCAACAGCATGAGCCGTGTGGTGAAGCGGTTGCGGTCTTCGCTGATCCTGCCGATGCATCGCGTCGGGCCGCCGCTCGATCAGTTCCTCGCGATGTTCGGACCCGACTTCGATATTGCCTATGCGCCGACCTCGAGCGTCACGGTATCCTTGAAGGCCCTGCCGAAAAAGCCGCTGATCTATGTCCTGAAAGGCATGTGAATGCCCGGAATGCAAGATGCCCGGACGACGTACGTCCGGGCATCTCGATATAGCTCACATCAGGCGAACTGCAGATGCCGCTTGATGCCGATATCAGGGGTTTTCTCATCGCTGAGATTGGCCTTGGCGATTTCCCATCCGAACTTCAGTTTGCTGCCTGTCGAGACCCAAATTTCGGCGTCGTCGACATGCATGGCGAGCATGGTCAGATTGGGATCCTTCTTGCCGTTTTCGTACCAGGCCGCAACCACCGAACTCCAGAACTGGTCGATCCTGGCGGGGTCCTGGCGAACCTCGATGCGACCAGCGAGGCAGGCGTGATAGTCATGATCCTTACCGACAACGCAGAAGTGCGCGCGCGTACCCGGCTTGACGGCGCGGACGATGTCGGCATCGGTCTTTGTATAGAACCAGATTGTATTCGTGGTCGGATCGGCGTTCGGCGCCATGGGCTGCATGTGCATGTCAGCACCGTCGACGCCCAGCATCCCTGCATGAACGCCGTTGATCTGATCCCACAATTGTTGAGCTGGATGCTCCCGGGCTTCGGTGAAGCTTGCCATGGCCTGTCCTTTCCATTTCGAGTGATGCCGTTGTAACGTGAGGTCATCAGCTTTGTTCCCCCCGCGGGCGTTCGCGCTTCCCCCTGAAGGCAGACGCATTGCATTTCCGCCAAGCGACCTCTGGAAAATCCCCGGCTTTTCTCTTGAATGCGGTTCGCTTCGCACTTATAAGGCCGGCATTCCCAACATAAGACGTGAGCAGGGGTGCCATGGCAGGCCATTCGCAGTTTAAAAACATCATGCATCGCAAGGGTCGTCAGGATTCCGTGCGGTCGAAAATGTTCTCCAAGCTGGCGCGTGAAATCACGGTCGCGGCGAAGGCCGGGCTGCCGGACCCTGATATGAATGCGCGCCTGCGGCTGGCGATCCAGAACGCCAAGGCTCAGTCCATGCCGAAGGACAACATCGACCGCGCCATCAAGAAGGCGGCGGGCACCGATGGCGAGAATTACGACGAGGTCCGCTACGAAGGCTACGGCCCGGGCGGGACTGCGATCATCGTCGAGGCGCTAACCGACAACCGCAACCGCACCGCCTCGAATGTTCGCTCCACCTTCACCAAGGCCGGCGGCGCGCTCGGCGAAACCGGGTCGGTTTCGTTCTCGTTCGATCACGTTGGCGAGATTACCTACAAGGCCAGTGTCGGCGACGCCGACAAGGTCATGGAGGCCGCCATCGAGGCGGGAGCCGACGATGTGGAGAGCGATGAAGAAGAGGGTCACATCATCATCTGCGGCTTCGAAGTGCTTGGCGAAGTGGCAAAGGCCCTTGAGGGAACGCTTGGCCCGGCGGAGACCGTGAAGATCATCTGGAAAGCCCAGAACACCATTCCCGTCGATGAAGAAAAAGCACAGTCGCTGATGAAGCTGATCGACACGCTCGAAGATGACGACGACGTCCAGAACGTCTATTCGAACTTCGAAGTGTCGGATGAGATCATGGAAAAGCTGTCGGCCTGAATGGTGCCTCCCCCGCGTTGTGTCGCGGGGCAGACCAGGCCTGCCCGCACTACCTTCGGCCTCGCCTACTGCTCAAGAAAAGCGCTGCTTCCAAGGTCCGTGGCCAGATAGGCGTCACCTCCGCGATCGATGAAATTGTGGCGGGCAAGGCAGCTTCGCATGGCAAGCAGATAAGACACGCTCGGCGAATCCGTCGTTCCCCGGCGAGGAGCCTCTCTTTCACAATAGGCTCGAGCGTGATCGAACCGCTTTTGGAGTTGCGGGCTGGAATCGACCGGCACGCCGAAATAGGATTGATAGTTCGATGGGGCTCCGGCGGCTACGCAGCCCGACAAGCCCAAAGCCATTCCGACGGCAAGCAGAATTCTCATTTTGTCCATCCATTGCCAAGACCGTTCAGGTCGCTCCGCGCAGACACCGCCCGGAGCATATTTTGTGCCGTAGTCGACGCCTTCGGTCAAGACGGCCTTAAGCCGCTACTTTCATGATCGAGTGCAGGCCGGCAAAGAGTTCGACGGACTTCAGCCGCGCTTCGATATCATGGATCGGCATCGAGATGATCACCTCGTCGGCTGCTGTTTCCTTAAGGAACGCGCCGAGTTTGGTTTCGGCCGTTTTAGGCGAACCGACGACGGCATAGCGCAGCGTATGTTCGACGTTCATCTGTTCCATCGGCGACCAGAAGCCTTCCATCGTCTCCAGCGGCCTTGGAAACTGGCCACGCACATTCCGGCGAAGGTTTACGAACTGCTGTTGGGCCGAGGTGAAGTGGTATTGCGCCTCACTATCAGTGGCGGCCACCGCTCCCATGACGCCGACCATGAGATAGGGCTTGTCGAGCGTTGCCGACGGGGTGAAGCGCTCACGATAGATCTCGATTGCTTCCAGCAGTTGGTCGGGCGCGAAATGCGATGCGAACGCATAGGGAAGGCCCAAGGCTGCGGCGAGATGTGCACTGTAGAGGCTTGAACCCAGCAGCCAGATTGGAATGTTCGAGTTCATGCCGGGCACGGCGAGGATCGGCTGGTTTTCCTCGACTGGGCCGAGCAGCCTCTGCAGCTCGATGATGTCGTTCGGGAAACTATGGGCGCCTGCATCGAGATTGCGGCGCAGAGCCTGGGCGGTGCGCATATCGGTTCCCGGCGCGCGGCCGAGGCCGAGGTCGACGCGCCCCGGAAACAGGGCTTCGAGCGTGCCAAACTGCTCGGCAATCACCAGGGGCGAATGGTTCGGCAGCATGATGCCGCCCGAGCCGACACGGATGCGCGAAGTTGCCGCGCCGACGTGGCCGATGACGACCGCGGTCGCGGCGCTGGCAATACCCGGCATGCCGTGATGCTCGGCGAGCCAGAAGCGATTGTAGCCGTATTCCTCCGCCTTCTGCGCCATGCGCTTCGAGCCTTCCAGGGATTGGCGGATGTCGGTGCCTTCGGCGACGGGTGAAAGATCGAGAATGGAAAAGAGGGCCATGGCAAACCTGCGGGGTGAAATGGAAGATACGTGGGCTCTCATGTAGGTGCGGGAGCGCCCATTGCCAAAGGGGGGCTGGAGATTTGGTTGAATGGGTCTGCAATCTGATCACCGACCAGTAACGCGAGCCCTGAATCGGCGCGTTCAGAATATGCCACCGAGCCTCAGCCGCCTATCGCGGGGTGGGCATTCCATACCGATGTTTTTGTTTTGTTCACATTTTGCTGGCACATCCTTTTTGTGAAAGCTAGGGTGACACATGCAGAATACGATTCGCATCATCGGCATCGACCCGGGTCTCAGGCGCACCGGTTGGGGCGTCATCGACACGCTTGGTAATTCGCTGCGTTTCGTCGGGTCCGGGACGATCGTCTCGGATGGCGATATGGATCTCGCCTCGCGGCTATGTCAGTTGCACGACGGACTTGCGGAGGTTGTCCACGCCTACAAGCCTGATGAGGCGGCGGTCGAGCAGACCTTCGTCAACAAGGATGCGGTCGCGACGCTGAAGCTCGGACAGGCGCGCGGGATCGCGATGCTGGTGCCGGCCCGCGCCGGGCTGCAGGTGGCGGAATACGCGCCGAATGCCGTCAAGAAGGCGGTGATCGGCGTCGGCCACGGCGAAAAGCAGCAGATACACATGATGCTGAAAATCCTGATGCCGAAAGCTGAATTCAAGGGCAACGATGCCGCCGATGCCCTGGCGATTGCCATCTGCCATGCGCATAATCGCGGCGGTGCGAGGATGCGGATGGCGGCGCTGGCCGGGTGAGGTGTTCTTGACTTGTTCCTGTGGTAATGATAATTCTTACCAAGGCAAACACGGAGCAGGCTGATGCGAGTAACAGCAAAGGGACAAGTCACCATTCCGCGCGATTTGCGGGAATTGGCAGGCATTGAACTCAATAGCGAGGTTATCTTTTCGGTAGAAGGTGGAAAGCTAGTGGTCGCTCCGAAGAACGGCAAGCAGCAGATCGAGGATCGACAGCGGCTCGATCGCTTCGTCGCCACACTTCGGCAATTGGAAGGAAGCGGCGATCAGGATGTCGATGCCGATGCGCTTATGTCGATGACGCGCGACCGATAAATGAATGGTCACGATCATTGACACAAATGTCTTGGTTGACCTGGCAATCCCAGGTTCGACCTGGCACAACTGGTCTCACGAGCAGGTTTTTTCCGCTTTCAAGAGCGGCCCTGTCGTTATCAATCCTATAATCTATGCGGAGTTTTCGGTGCGCTACAGGGCAATGGACGAGGTTGACCGATTGCTACCCGAGAGCGAATTTCGCCGGGAGAATTTGCCTTGGCCGGCTGCGTTTGCAGCGGCGGCTGCTTTCAGATTGTATCGGAAGGGTGGAGGAGAGCGCGAGCGTATTCTGCCCGATTTCCTGATAGGGGCGCATGCTGCAATCAGAGGCTATGCCTTGTTGACGCGCGATCCCAAGGGTTATCGCTCTTACTTTCCGTCTATCAGCCTCATCACCCCCGAAACCCATCCCTGACGGAATTTCCCATGATCGGCAAGCTGAAAGGCACTATCGAGGAGATCGGCGAGGACTATGCGCTCGTCGATGTGCATGGCGTCTGCTACGTCGCCTTCTGCTCGGCCCGCACCCTGTCGCGGCTGGGATCGGTGGGGGAGGCCTGCGTGCTTTTCATCGAGACCTATGTACGTGAGGACCAGTTGAAGCTCTTCGGCTTCATGACGGTGCTGGAGCGGGAGTGGTTCAACCTGCTTCAGAGCGTACAGGGCGTCGGTGCCAAGGTGGCGCTTGCCGTTCTGTCGACACTGACGCCGTCGGAGCTTGCCAATGCGATTGCGCTTCAGGACAAGACAGCCGTTTCCCGGGCGCCGGGCGTGGGGCCAAAGGTGGCGACGCGTATGGTAATAGAGCTGAAGAACAAGGCGCCGGCGTTTGCCGGCGAAGGCGCGATCAACATCGGCCTGAAGCAGGAGCTAGGCGAGGGGGTTGCAGCAGCGCCCGTTGCCGACGCGGTCTCGGCGCTGACCAACCTCGGCTACTCCCGCGATCAGGCAGCCAACGCTATCGCCGCCGCGATGAAAACGGCCGGCGAAGATGCGGATAGCGCCAAGCTGATCCGGCTGGGACTGAAGGAATTGTCGCGGTGAACCCTTTTCATGACGCAGTTTCCCTGCGACCCTCGATGAAAGAGTCACAGGCGAAATACCTGGAATGGAATTTCTGATATGAGCGAGCCAGCCCGTCTGATAGCGCCTGACAAGCGTGGGGAAGATCTGGATGTGACGCTGCGACCGCAGTCGCTGGACGAATTCACCGGCCAGGCGGAGGCCCGCGCCAATCTGAAGGTGTTTATCGAGGCGGCGAAAGGTCGCGGCGAGGCGCTGGACCACGTTCTTTTCGTCGGTCCTCCCGGTCTCGGCAAGACGACTCTCGCGCAGATCATGGCGAAGGAGCTTGGTGTCAATTTCCGCTCGACGTCGGGTCCTGTCATCGCCAAGGCCGGCGATCTTGCAGCCCTGCTGACCAATCTCGAAGACCGCGACGTGCTTTTCATCGACGAAATCCACCGGCTGAGCCCTGCGGTGGAGGAAATCCTCTATCCTGCAATGGAGGACTTCCAGCTCGATCTGATCATCGGCGAGGGACCGGCTGCGCGTTCGGTGAAGATCGACCTTGCCAGATTCACGCTGGTAGCGGCAACGACCCGTCTCGGCCTGCTGACGACGCCGTTGCGCGATCGCTTCGGCATTCCGGTGCGCCTCAATTTCTATACGGTCGAGGAGCTGGAACTGATCGTCAGGCGCGGCGCGCGGCTGATGGGTCTCGGCGTCACGGAGGAGGGCGCCCGGGAGATCGCCAGACGGGCACGAGGGACGCCGCGTATCGCCGGCCGCCTGTTGCGACGGGTGCGCGATTTTGCAGAGGTGGCCAAGGTCGAAGCTGTGACGAAGCAGATCGCCGATGAAGCGCTGACCCGGCTGCTGGTCGACAATCTCGGCCTCGACCAGCTCGACAAGCGCTACCTGAACATGATCGCCGTCAATTTCGGTGGCGGACCCGTCGGGATCGAAACCATTGCCGCAGGGCTTTCCGAGCCGCGCGATGCGATCGAGGACATCATCGAACCCTACATGATCCAACAGGGTTTCATCCAGCGCACCCCGCGCGGGCGCGTGCTGACGGCAATTGCCTGGAAGCACCTCGGGCTGCAACCGCCGGAGGATATGGAGGCGGCCCAGTTTCGATTATTCCAGGAAGGCGACTAGCCTTCGCCGTCTGTTTTGACCTGCAAAGCTCCAGGAGACGTTCCATGGCTGATTTTGATCCGGGCCGCATGTTTCGCAAGCTTGCCTACAACAACGTGCTCGCCAACCATCGATTGCATCAGGCCTGCGCGGCTCTGGCTCCGGCAGAGTTCGAAGCGCCGCGGACGAGTTTCTTTCCGTCCATCAAGGCGACGCTCAATCATATTCTGGTCGTCGACTGGTTCTACGTCGATGGCCTGGAAGGCGGAAGCCTTGGTCGCGAGGCCTGGAAAGTCGAGGAACCCTGCCAGACGGTCGCAGCACTCGCCATCGAACAGTCCAAGGTGGACAGTCGGCTGGTCGCGATCTGTGAAACGCTGACCCCCACCGCGCTGGCGGGCGTGATCAATCTTCATCGTGGCGATCGCATTCAGCCGGAGCTTATGGAGGATGTGTTGAGCCACCTGTTCCAGCATCAGACCCACCACAGGGGGCAGGTACATGCGATGTTGGCGGGCAGCAGCGTCAGGCCACCCCAGCTCGACGAATTCATCGTCGCCGACGATGCCCGCTTCAGAGCGAGCGAGCTTGCGGCTCTTGGCTGGAGCGAGACGGTGCTGATGGCTTGAATGAGCCCGGCGAGGCAATGCCCGCCGCCAGATGCCGGATCGTGTGCCCCAGCAACTCCTTGCCGCCGCCGGTCCAGCCGAGCGCCCGGATCTTTGTCGTATCCATTTCACTGACGATAGAATGCGGCGCCGACGCGGGCAGGGGATGCGGACAGCGGGTGGCTTCCTGAAGCACAGCAAGCAGCTCGTGGGTGTCCGTCAGGACATCCGAGACGTTGAAGACTTCTCCGTCGACGCGCGTGCTCTCGGTTTCGAGCATCAACCTGATGGCGCGGGCCAGATCGCGGCCGTGAACCTCCGTTCCCGCCCGTGATGCAACGGGGCGCCCGTTAAGATAGTCATCGAAGAGCCTGTCCCATTTGTTCGGCTGAAGGTCGCCGTAGACGCCCGTCGCACGCAGGCTCACGCCGACAAAACCGGGCTGGGTCATCGACAGGAGAGCACGCTCGGCATTGAGTTTCACCTCGCCATAGAGCGTGTTGGGTGCTGTTTCGGTGGTCTCGAAGAGGATCTCGCCGGCGAGCCCGTCGCCGTAGACGGCGCGTGAGGACAGGAAAATGCAGCGGCGAATGCCGGCGCGCTGTGCTGTTTCGAAGAGCTTCACGCTGCCGTCGAGATTGAGACGGCGAAAGCCATCCGGGTCGCTGCCTTCGCCGCCACGATATTTGCCGGGCAGGTGGTCGAAGGCGGCGTGCACGAAGAAATAGGCCTCGTCAAAAGCGCTGCGCTGATCGACATCCGGATCGAGCGTCAAGGGAACAAAGTCGACGGGCTTCGAGAACAAGCCGTCTGCAGGGGCATTGCGCCCGCCTATTGCGACGGCGTACCCGTGGGACAACAATTCTTCGACGACATGACGGCCGACGAGACCTGTTCCACCTGATACCAGAACCTTCATGCAGCCTCTTTCGGATTGGCAAGAGCGGCAACATCCGGAACACCATGCCCGAGGTGAATATGATGCCACAAATCAATCAGCGGTTTCAATCTATCAGCCTTTGGGTGATTCTGCTCCCATGGCTTTTCATATTGGTAGTGCAGGATTGAAATGCTGTTCCAGTCCCAAAGAGCGGGCATGGTGAACCATACATATTGGAGCATGTTCATGAAGACCGGTAGTCCGTGCCAATCCGGGAAAAACGTCTCGAGGAAGGTCTGATCCGTCCTTCGCCAGAATGCGCCCGGCCGATCAAGCATGGCCTGCATCTCATTGAAGGTGGCAAGGGACGGGCGGGCAACGAAGACGCCCGAATTCATCCGCTGAAAATCGGCGAGGCTCTCGTAGACATTGGGTGCTGCCGAAAATTCGGGATATTCGAAGAGCCTGTCGACGTTCTTCAGGACGATTGCGTCGGCGTCGATGAAAACGCAGGTGTCGTAGTCGATGAGCTGCCAGAGCCGTAGTTTGCAGAAGTTGTCGAGCGGGGAGTGAAAGGAGGGCTTCCTGCCCTTCGTGAAGGGGGCGGCGGCGTGCAGGTTGCCGCGCGCGTGCCGTTCGTTGAAGTCGTCTGAGAGCGGAAGATGCGCAGCTTCAACCAGCCGGCAGCCTATCAGTGCGAGCGGTTCGAGGTCGCGTTCGTCCACCCCTGCGGTATGTAGAACCACGATATCGGCTGATGTCGTGGTGTATGAAAGCGAGCGGGCGAGCGCCAGCGCGCCCATTGCATAATCGGCGTTGGTGACCAGCGTGACGTAGGCCTGACGCGAGCGCGGGCTCGTGCGCGGCCGTATGCCCTGCAGGATTTCGCTCCCGAACATCATGAGACGGACTTCAATCGCTTGCCCTCGGGATCATGATTGACAGTGGCGGCGAGGTCCTTCGTCCAGGCCGAGACGGCAGGCACGCGGGCGCGGTCGACGCGATAGGCGAACTTCCTGGCAACGTCGACGATTTCGCCGAGAAGGCCAGCCTTGAGCGTGATCGGGTCGAGGCCGAGGTTTTTGAACTTCTCGTTTTCGACGATCAGTTCGTTTTCCGGCGCTTCCTTGCGTGGGTTGGGCAGCCAGAGAATCTCCGATCCGCTCATCCTTGCGATCATCTCAGCCAGATCGCGGATGCGGTGGGTTTCCGTCATCTGGTTGAAAATTTCGACACGTGAATTGCGCGCCGGCGGGTTCTTCACCGCCAGTTCAATGCAACGCACCGAATCCTGGATGTGGATGAAGGCGCGGGTCTGGCCGCCGGTGCCGTGGACGGTCAGCGGATAGCCGATCGCGGCCTGGATCAGGAAACGGTTCAGCACCGTGCCGTAGTCGCCGTCATAATCGAAGCGGTTGATGAGTTGCGGGTGGCGGCGCGTCTGCTCTGTGTGCGTGCCCCAGACGATGCCCTGGTGCAGATCGGTGATCCTCAGGCCGTCGTTCTTGGCGTAGAACTGGAAGAGAAGCTGATCGAGGCACTTTGTCATGTGGTAGATCGAGCCGGGATTGGCCGGATAGAGGATTTCCTGGCTGACGGTGCGCCCATCCGCGGTCTCGATTCCGACCGGCAGGTAACCCTCCGGGATGGCGGCACCGATCGTCGAATAGCCATAGACCCCCATGGTGCCGAGATGGACGAGGTGGGCGTCGAGGTTGAGCTCGACCAGCGCATTCAAGAGATTGTGGGACGCGTTGACGTTGTTGTTGACCGTGTAGTTCTTGTGGCGATCGCTCTTCATCGAATAGGGCGCGGCGCGCTGCTCGGCGAAATGGACGATCGCGTCGGGGCGATGCTCGGCAAGCCACTTCTTCAGCAGCTCATAGTCTTTCGCGAGGTCGATGAGATTGAAATGAATGCGTCGCCCGGTCTCGGCGTGCCAGATGCGGGTGCGTTCCTGGATCGAGTCCATCGGTGTCAGTGACTGTACGCCAAGCTCGGTGTCGATCCACCGTCGGGATAGGTTGTCGAGGATATGGACGTCATGTCCGGCTTCGGAAAGGTGCAGGGATGTTGGCCAACCGATGAACCCGTCGCCGCCCATAACCGCAATTTTCATGAAATCGTCTCCTTCTGCGCGTCGATCGCCATCCGGTATCTTTCCGGATAGTTAGGAAATGTGACAATTGTTCAATGCTTGCCTGTTGACCAGTCTTCAGACAAAGAGGGTCCCCAGATTTTTTTGGAGTTGGCGATGAACAATAGCGGCCCGTTTCTGATTGCCGGAGAACTGACCTCGGGCGGACATCTGCTGGCGCAGCGGGTCTACTACGAGGACACGGATTTTTCGGGCCTCGTCTATCACGCCCGCTACCTGCATTTCCTGGAGCGTGGGCGGACTGATTATCTGCGTTGTCTCGGCGTGGAACAGCGCGAACTCCTCAACGCCGATGAGGAGGGCCTGGTCTTCGTCGTCCACCGCATGGAAATCGACTTCAAGGGACCAGCGCGGATGGACGACGTGCTGACGATCCGCACCGCGACAGAGAAGGCCGGTGGCGCAAAGATGGTTCTCACCCAGGAAATCCGCCGCGACGAGACGCTCCTCATCGCCGCCAAGGTCATCATCGCAGTCATCAATGCCAAGGGCCGGCCGCGGCGGCTGCCGGAGGCGCTGGCACGACAGATGCTGGTGGCGTCGGAAGCTGCCGATTGAGTTCGTTCAGCAAGTCTGATGCCATATCTACCGATGTCGTCGGACGCGATGCGATCAGATCTCCAATCTTTACAGTTCCGGGTCCTCGAAATCGAAATCTTCATCAATTGCAAACCCGGGCGGTCGCTGGCGACCATGCCGGATTGCTCTCACCTCAATGGAGTCACCGACGATTTCGTAGTCGACCAGATATTCTCCGATCGTTAGACGGAAGATTCCCGGAACAGGCACCTCTTCGCTTTCGAAACCAATTTGACGGAAATGCGCCAATTAATTTGCAGCCTTCTCAGATTATTGAGAAACCGGTCGGCAGCAACTGGACTTCGATTCTTGAGATATTGCGCTTCGAACTTTATGTAGTCTCTGACATCGCTGGAGAGACGAATCTTTTTCAAGCTGCCGCCTCTTTAACGATCGCTGCCACCTCATCGATGACGTCTTCCAGATCGTGGACATCGCCTGCTGCCATTTCTCGGCGAGCCTTGGCGATGTCTAGAATCTCGCGACCCTCGGCCGCTAGATAGGCCTTCAGAGCTCTCACGAAGACCCAACTGCGTGTCCGCTCGCAAACCCCCGCTATCTGCTCAAGCTCGGCCAAAATGTCAGCAGGGACGCGCAATGTGATAGGATCGGAAAGCTCTCGTTGATTTCGCATCGCTAATCTCCCGTTTTGTATTACAAAAGTAGACTGACAGAGCCGATGTGTCAATCTTCGGCTGTTCCAAGTCCGGGAGTCGTTTGGCGCCTGCACGATCAATCTCAGCTCATTTCCCTAATTCTAGTTGTGTCCAGACGGTAACAATCTTTTAACCATAATAGTGTCTTAATACAGAAGTCGGAGATTGTGCGGTGCACGCCTTCCTTTGACCAAATTTGACGGCAAGAAGGCAGAAGAAAGCTTGGAGGCTGAGCCAAAGTCTTCAGTTGGCGGCTGCCAGTTACTTCTTGCGAGATCACTTTGTGCCGCCCGGTCTCGCGCCGGGCGTTTGGATTCGGGGATTTTGGATCAATGGAACAAGTTGGATTGGCTGCTGCAACGACGGATGTGACGTTATTGTCGCTATTCATGCAGGCGGGCATCGTCGTCAAGCTGGTCATGCTCGGATTGCTTGCCGCATCCGTGTGGACCTGGGCGATCGTCATAGACAAATATTTGAGCTACGGCCGTGCAAGGCGCCAGTTCGATCAGTTCGAGCAGGTTTTCTGGTCGGGCCAGTCGCTGGAGGAGCTGTTCCGGACGTTGTCTGAGCGCACCAATACCGGCCTTAGCGCCATTTTCGTTGCCGCGATGCGGGAATGGAAGAAGTCCTTCGAGCGCGGCGCGCGGTCGCCGATCGGCCTGCAGATGCGTATCGACCGCGCGATGGACGTGACCCTTGCTCGTGAGTCGGAACATCTCGGTGCCCGGCTTGGATCGCTTGCGACCATTGGCTCGGCTGCGCCATTCATCGGTCTCTTCGGTACCGTCGTCGGCATCATGACCTCGTTCCAGGCGATCGCCGGTTCGAAGACCACCAACCTTGCCGTTGTGGCACCCGGCATCGCTGAAGCGCTGCTGGCGACGGCCATCGGCCTTGTTGCCGCTATCCCGGCCGTTATCGCCTACAACAAGTTCTCTGCGGATGCCGGCAAGCTTTCCGGCCGTATGGAAGGCTTCGCGGACGAATTCTCCGCCATTCTTTCGCGCCAGATCGATGAGAAGCTGCAGCCGCGTGCGGCAGCACAGTAAAAGACGGACAGGATCGGAGTAACATCAGATGGGTATGTCTGTTGGAGGCAATGGCGGGGGCGGTGGTCGTCGCGGCGGCCGTCGTAGAGGGCACGGCAGAGGCGGTCCTATTTCCGAAATCAACGTCACGCCGATGGTCGACGTCATGCTCGTGCTGCTCATCATCTTCATGGTGGCAGCGCCGATGATGACCTCGGGCGTGCCGATCGACCTGCCGCAGACGCAGGCCGGCGCCCTGAACGCGCAGACGCAGCCGATCACGATTTCGGTCAAGGGCTCGGGCGATGTCTTCATTCAGGAAACGCAGATTCCCGCCGCGGAAATCGCGGCCAAGCTGCAGGCGATTGCCACGACAGGATACAATGAACGCATTTTCGTACGCGGCGACGCGACGGCGCCTTACGGTGTGATCGCGGATGTCATGTCGCGCATCCAGGAGGCCGGATACAAGAATATCGGCCTGGTTACCCAGCAGAAACAGGACAAATAGCGGACCGACATGAGGGGCAACGTTGTCACATCTGCTGTTCTTCACTGTCTGGTGCTCGCCTGCGCCTTGCTGACCATTGGCGCGCCGCCTTCTCTCGAGACTCCCGAGAGCGAAGCAATGCCGGTCGACCTCGTGTCTGCCGACCAGCTTCAGCAGGGCGAGAAGACCGCTCCCAAAAAAGACCATGCTGCGAAGAAGCAGACCGTCAAGCAGACCGAAGTGGCCAACGCGCAGAATGCTGGTGAAAACTCCATCGATCTGAAGAACCCGGCGACACCGACAGCCCGACCGACCGACGACAACGTCGCTGCGGGGCAGAAGAAGGTCGAGACTCCGACGCCGAAGAACGATCCGACACCGAACGACGTGAAGACGATCGAGCAGACGGAAACCGAGGCAGCGCCGAAGGAAGTGGCCGCTATTCCCCAGGTCAAGCCTGAGATCACGCCGCCCACCCCAACTCCACCAAAGCCGGATCCGACACCAACGCCTCCGCTTCCTACGCCGGAAGTCAAGGCTGAAACGCCGCCGCCCCCACCTACCCCGCAGCCGGCTGAAATAACCGTTCCCGATAATATCCCGGTTCCGGTGGTGAAGCCCGAGCCGATCCCGCAGAAAACTGCGGAGAAGACGCCTGACGTAAAGCCCGAGGTGAAGCCGGACCCGGTCAAGCCGGATCCGAAGGTAACCGACAAGACGACGACGCAGAGCACCACCAAGTCGGCTGACGACGGCAAGAAGGCCGACGACAAGAAGCGTGAAACTGCGAAGAGCTCGAATGCGCAAAGCAGCGATTTCAACGTCGACCAGATTTCCACCATGCTGAACAAGCAATCCTCCGCCGGTGGCGCCAAGCGCTCCAAGCAGGAAGCTTCGGCAGGCGCGGATACGCAAGTGGCTTCGCTCGGGGGCAAGAAGTCGGCCGGTGGCGGCAAGCTTAGCGCAAGCGAGCTTGACGGACTGAAGAGCTTGATTCAGGGCAACTGGAATGTCGTTGCCGGTCTCGATGGCGCATCCGAAGTGCGCGTCAAGGTCGTCATACAGCTCGACAAATCCGGCAACGTCATCGGAAGCCCGACGGTGACCGCGACCGGCGGCCCGGAAGGAACTCAGAATGCGATCAGCAGCAGCGCGCTGCGCGCCGTCATGCGGTCCGCACCCTTCAAGGATTTGCCGGCTGAGAAATTCGACGGTGAGAACGGCTGGAACCAGGTAGTGCTCAATTTCGACGCGAGCGACCTGGGGCTGTGATGCGGGACTTCAACACTTTGTCGCGCGAAAAATACCATGATTGGAGCGAACTCATCCTCGCTTCGCTCCCAGCGTACTTGCGCTATCAATAGCTGAAAGGCTTGGCACATATGATCAGAAATTCTTTTGTCCGTCTCTTGCTGGTACTAGCGGGTCTGATGGCGGTTGTCGCAACCCCGGCCTACGCCGAGGTGGAACTCAACATCAACAAGGGCAATGTCGCGCCGTTGCCGATCGCCATCACCGATTTCCTCTCGAACGGCGATCTCGGTGCGCAGATTTCAGGTGTCGTCGCCGCAGACCTGCAGCGTTCCGGGCTGTTTGCGCCAATCAACAAGTCGGCGTTCATCGAGAAGATCACCAATTCGGACGCCGCTCCACGCTTCCCTGACTGGACTTCGATCAATGCGCAGGCCCTCGTCACCGGCCGCGTTACGAAAGAGGCCGACGGTCGGCTTCGTGCAGAGTTTCGGCTGTGGGACACTTTCGCCGCCAAGCAGATGACCGGACAGCAATTCTATACGCAGCCGGAAAACTGGCGTCGTCTGGCCCACATCATCTCCGATGCGATCTATCAGCAGATCACCGGCGAAAAGGGCTATTTCGACAGCCGCGTGGTCTTCGTCGCTGAAAGCGGTCCGAAGACAGCGCGCAAGAACCAGCTGGCGATCATGGACCAGGACGGCTTCAACGTCCGGATGCTGACCGACGGCAGCGACCTTGTGCTGACGCCGCGCTTCTCGCCCAACCGGCAGGAGGTGACCTACATGTCGTTCGCCAACAACCAGCCGCGGGTCTATCTGCTGCAACTCGACAGCGGACAGCGTGAGGTGGTCGGCAATTTTCCCGGCATGACGTTCTCGCCGCGGTTTTCGCCTGACGGTCAGCGGGTGATCATGAGCCTTCAGCAGGAAGGCAACGCCAATATCTACACCATGGACCTGCGCTCGCGCACGACGACGCGTCTGACTTCGACGACGGCGATCGACACTTCGCCGTCCTATTCGCCCGACGGAACGCAGATCACCTTTGAAAGCGACCGTGGCGGCAAGCAGCAGATCTATGTGATGAATGCCGACGGCTCGAACCAGCATCGTATCTCTTTCGGCGATGGATCTTATTCGACGCCGGTGTGGTCGCCGCGTGGCGATCTGATCGCCTTTACCAAACAATCCGGCGGCACCTTCTCGATCGGCGTGATGAAGACGGATGGATCGGGCGAGCGGCTGCTGACCACCGGCTTCCACAACGAAGGACCGACCTGGGCGCCGAATGGCCGCGTCATCATGTTCTTCCGCGAAGCCGCCGGTGCAAGCGGCCCGGCTCTCTATTCGATCGATCTGACCGGCTACAACGAGCAGCAGATCAAGACTCCCGGCTTCGGCTCGGACCCGGCTTGGTCACCACTGCTTGAGTAGCGCTAAATTAGCCGTCACGTTCTCGCCGCAAAGTGCTGTGAGGTCAATTTTCGGGACAATTTAGACTTCTTTAACCACGTTTGTTGAAATCGGATTAACCGCGTGCGGTTACAGTCTGGCAACCTTAATACAAGACGCAAGGAGAGACCGGCTATGAGCCGTATTGACATCCCGGCCACGAGCCGCATGCAGAACTTCGCCCGCAACCCGATCATGATCGCACTTGTGTGCGGCCTGGCTCTTGCCGGCTGCGCCTCCAAGAAGAGCCTGCCGAACGACGCCAATGGCCTCGGCCTGAACGGTGCAGGCGCTGCGACCCCGGGCTCGGCTCAGGACTTCACGGTCAATGTCGGCGACCGCATCTTCTTCGACACGGATTCCACCTCAATCCGCGCGGATGCCGCCCAGACGCTTTCCCGCCAGGCTCAGTGGCTTGCCCGCTATCCGAAGTATGCAATCACGGTCGAAGGCCATGCTGACGAACGCGGTACTCGCGAATACAACCTCGCGCTCGGTGCCCGCCGCGCCGCCGCCACCAAGGATTTCCTCGTGTCGAAGGGCGTTCCCGCGAATCGCATGAAGACGATCTCCTACGGCAAGGAACGCCCGGTCGCGGTTTGCGACGATATCTCCTGCTGGTCGCAGAACCGCCGCGCAGTTACCGTCCTGAACGGCGCCGGCTCTTGATAGCTCAATAGCTCTCTTGCATTGATGGAGGCGGCCGTATCGGCCGCCTTTATCTTTTTATCCAGCCGTGTTTGCTTTTTCGACCACACTTTGGCCGAACTCCGTTGCTTTTTGAGAGCAATTGTAAAAACTCCTGCTCGTGCCGTCGGCGCGAAGAATCATGAAAGACAGGACGATACAAATGAGGAAATTTGTCGTGGCAGGCATGCTTTGCCTCGCAGCCGTCAGCGGCTCCGGGGGCCAGGCATTCTCCATGTCGCTTTTCGGGCTTCACCTTGGGTCGCGCAGCGCACAGCAGGAGCCGGCAACGCTTCCGCCGAGGCCGCTCGATGAAGCCGTCAGCCCCAATCAATCTCCGGTGCTTGTGCAGAGCAGCGACGCTGAAGTGCGATTGCAGCAGCTTGAAGACCAGATGCGGCAGCTGAACGGCCGGATCGAGGAAATGAGTTTCCAGCTGCTGCAGATGCAGGAGACGATCCGCAAGACGCAGGAAGACAACGAATTCCGCTTCCAGAGCCTTGAGAAGAAGGGCGCGTCGGGCGCAGCTGCCACCGGCGGCTCAATCAAGAAGAGCGAGGCGGATACGCCTGCCGCTCCGGCCGGCAAGTCGGACGACGTCGCCAGGGTCATCGAGACGCCCGGCGGGAGCGACATGCCGGACACGTCGTCGAAGAGCAATGGGCTCGGCCAGCCGCCGTCCCAGCTCGGGTCGATCCAGTTCGACCAGAGCGGCGCTCCGGTCGCCGCAAAGGCAAACCAGGTCAAGAATGGCTCCGGGGCCGCGCCCGCGGCGAGCTCGGACGATCAGACGGCCTCGCTGGGCAACGAAACCGATATGTATAAGGCTGCCTACGGACACGTCCTCTCGGGCGACTACAGCATCGCCGAAAAGGAGTTCCGGCAGTATATCGGCAGCTATCCCGAGACGGCACGATCGCCCGACGCCAACTTCTGGCTTGGCGAGGCGCTTTATTCGCAAGGCAAATACAACGATGCCGCCACGACCTTCGTGAACGCGTACAAGAAATACGGCTCGTCCGAAAAAGCGCCTGAAATGCTGTTGAAACTCGGCATGTCGCTGGCTGCCCTCGACAACAAGGACACAGCCTGCGCGACGCTGCATGAAGTGACCAAGAAATATCCGAAGGCTTCCAAGCCTGTAATTACCAAGGTCGCCAGCGAAGAAAAGCGGCTGGCCTGCTGATCGGCGAGGCTGTGAGCGAAAACGCCACGGAGAGCCCGGAAGCCGCCGCCGCGAAATTCCTCGGTTCGCTTCGAAAGCCTGCGCATATTCTCGTCGCCGTATCCGGCGGCAGCGATTCCATCGGCCTGCTTGTTATGCTTGCCGATTGCCTCAAAACCTTCCCCCATCCAGAAATCACCCTGTCTGCTGCGACCATCGATCATGGCTTGCGACCCGAGAGTGCCGCTGAAGCTGTCGTGGTCGCGGCACTGTGTTCCAGGCTTGGCATTACGCACGTGACCCGTCGCTGGGAAGGCGACAAGCCGAGGAGTGGCCTCATGGCGGCGGCGCGCGAGGCTCGCTATGAGCTACTCGCCGATGCCACCGCCGATCTCGGCGCCAATGTCATCGTCACCGCCCACACGCTGGACGACCAGCTGGAGACGCTTGCCATGCGCGGTGCTCGGCTTGCGGATGGAGAGCCCGGCGTCGGAACGGGCATCGCCGATGCGGTACTGTTCGACCGGAGGATATGGGTCATCCGTCCTCTTCTCGCCTGTCGTCGCGACAATATCCGCGCGTATCTGACAAATCGCGAGATTTCCTGGATCGACGATCCGAGCAATGATGACCCGCATTATGAGAGGGTCAGGACCCGCAAATACCTTGCGACGCTGAAGAACCTGCCGACTGTCCCGGTTTACGCGGGTGCTGCGCGCGCTGCGATCTCGGCGGCCGCGGCCGACTGGCTGGAATCTCATGTGATCATCCATGCGGCCGCGCTCGCGGAAATTCGTACGCCCGGGCTCGACGCGGACAGCGCCGTTCTTGCCTATGCGCTTTCCAATCTGACGGCGGTACTGGGCGGCCAATCTTTCGGGCTCGGCCGCGAGCGGCTCCGGCGTATTCTCGATTTCATCGGAGAGCGCTCGCCCGGGCGGCGGACGTCAGGTGGCGTGGTCTTCGATCTGCGCAGCAGCGGTCTCTACATGATGCGGGAGAGCCGGGGCATCGAGCCGCTGGTGCTTGCGCCCGGCGAACACGGGGTGTGGGACGGGCGCTTCGAGATCGTCAACGGCGGCGCGACGTCAGTTCGGGTGGAACCTTCAGGCAATGGAGGGGCGACTGCATTAGCGACGACGCTGCCGAAGGCGGCGGTCTACCGAGCCGGTGCGGTTTTGCCACACATCATCCATCTTGGGGGGCAGACGTCGCTAGGAGCTGGCACGATCGTCCATGTGGCCCCCTATTTTGCACCGTTCGACCGCTTTCTGACGCGATTCGATCTCTGTTTCGCGAACCGCCTGGCAATCTCCTTCGGGAGAAAGCCATATTTGCAGCCGCCGCTTTCGGGGTTATTGACGGAAAACGCATCCGTTGGCGCGGATTACCTTGGCAAGGGGCATGCGTAACCCTATGTTAGTGGCCAAGTTGCCAGCTGCCAAAAGGTCGGCTGTTTCATTTCCCTGGGGAGTTCAATGAACCCTAACTTTCGTAATTTCGCTCTGTGGGCAATCATCGCCTTGCTGTTGATTGCCCTCTTCAGCATGTTCCAGACATCACCGGCGCAGACCAGCTCCCGGGAAATCCCCTATTCGCAGTTTCTGCGAGAGGTGGATGCCGGCCGCGTCAAGGAAGTGGTCGTCACGGGCAGCCGTCTTACGGGCACTTATATTGAAAACGGCACGCCGTTTCAAACCTACACGCCCGTTGTTGATGGCAGCCTGCTCGATCGATTGCAGGCCAAGAACGTCATGGTGTCGGCCCGCCCTGAATCAGACGGCTCCTCGAGCTTCCTGAGCTATCTCGGCACGTTGCTACCGATGCTCCTGATCCTTGGTGTCTGGCTGTTCTTCATGCGGCAGATGCAGGGCGGTTCGCGCGGGGCGATGGGCTTCGGCAAGTCAAAGGCCAAGCTTTTGACCGAGGCGCATGGCCGCGTCACGTTTGACGACGTTGCCGGTGTAGACGAGGCAAAGCAGGACCTCGAGGAAATCGTCGAGTTCCTCCGCGATCCGCAGAAGTTCCAGCGTCTCGGCGGCAAGATTCCGCGCGGCGTGCTGCTTGTCGGCCCTCCGGGTACCGGTAAGACGTTGCTCGCTCGCTCGGTTGCCGGCGAAGCCAATGTGCCCTTCTTCACGATCTCGGGTTCCGACTTCGTCGAAATGTTCGTCGGCGTCGGCGCAAGCCGTGTCCGCGATATGTTCGAGCAGGCGAAGAAGAATGCACCCTGCATCATCTTCATCGACGAAATCGATGCGGTCGGCCGTCATCGCGGCGCCGGTCTCGGCGGCGGCAACGACGAACGCGAGCAGACGCTGAACCAGCTGCTGGTCGAAATGGACGGGTTCGAAGCCAACGAAGGCGTCATCCTGATCGCTGCGACCAACCGTCCCGACGTTCTCGATCCCGCGCTGCTGCGTCCGGGCCGTTTCGACCGCCAGGTCGTGGTGCCGAACCCTGACATCGTCGGCCGCGAGCGTATCCTCAAGGTACATGCTCGCAACGTGCCGCTGGCTCCAAATGTCGACCTGAAGATCCTTGCCCGTGGAACGCCTGGATTTTCCGGTGCGGACCTGATGAACCTCGTCAACGAAGCTGCCCTGATGGCCGCGCGCCGCAACAAGCGCATGGTGACCATGGCCGAGTTCGAAGACGCCAAGGACAAGATCATGATGGGCGCCGAGCGCCGCTCTTCGGCAATGACCGAGGCGGAAAAGAAGCTCACGGCCTATCACGAAGCCGGCCATGCGATGACGGCTTTGAATGTCGCCGTTGCCGATCCGCTGCACAAGGCGACGATCATTCCGCGCGGTCGTGCGCTCGGCATGGTCATGCAGCTGCCGGAAGGCGACCGCTATTCGATGAGCTACAAGTGGATGGTTTCGCGCCTCTGCATCATGATGGGCGGTCGCGTTGCCGAAGAGCTGACCTTCGGCAAGGAGAACATCACCTCAGGTGCATCTTCCGACATCGAGCAGGCGACGAAGCTTGCACGGGCCATGGTGACGCAGTGGGGCTTCTCCGACCAGCTCGGTCAGGTTGCCTATGGCGAAAACCAGCAGGAGGTCTTCCTCGGACATTCCGTCTCACAGTCGAAGAACGTTTCCGAGGCGACGGCGCAGAAGATCGACAATGAAGTTCGCCGTCTGATCGACGAAGCCTATACTCAGGCACGGACCATCCTCACCGACAAGCACAACGAGTTCGTCGTTCTTGCCGAAGGATTGCTCGAATACGAGACGCTGAGCGGCGAAGAAATCAAGGCGCTGCTTCGTGGCGAAAAGCCAGCACGTGACCTCGGCGACGACACGCCTCCGAGCCGGGGCTCGGCAGTGCCGAAGACGGGGGCCAAGAAGGACGGTTCGCTGGGCGCCAAGGGCGAAGAGCCGGAAGGCGGATTCGAACCGCAGCCGCGCTGAAGCGACCTAACCAGTTGACAAAGCAAGGCCGGCTCCCGTTTCTCGGGTGCCGGCCTTTTTTAATGGTAACGGGATATGATACTCATTTGCGGTAATTGACGTGATGGATGCGGCAATTTGTGTCATGAGCCTGTTATTTTCAGGTTTGTTTGCGTACCGATTGAGTCGCAATCGCTTAATCGGATGCGTTGCCATCTAGGCGCGCTGCAATGGCAGGAGTGCATATGAAGCGAAGCTATTTCGGAACCGACGGCATCCGCGGCCAGTCCAATGTCTTCCCGATGACGCCGGATCTTGCTATGCGCGTCGGTATCGCCGCCGGCACGATCTTTCGTCGCGGCAACCATCGTCACCGGGTGGTCATCGGCAAGGATACGCGGCTTTCTGGCTACATGCTGGAAAACGCCATGGTCGCCGGCTTTACCGCGGCTGGTCTCGACGCTTTCGTTCTCGGCCCGATCCCCACGCCCGCCGTTGCCATGCTGACGCGGTCGCTGCGTGCAGACATAGGCGTGATGATCTCGGCGTCGCACAATCCCTACGAAGACAATGGTATCAAGCTGTTCGGTCCTGATGGTTACAAGCTCTCGGACGATATCGAAGGGGAGATCGAGGAGCTTCTTGAAAAGGACCTCAATCTTCAGCTGGCGAAATCCGACGACATCGGTCGCGCCAAGCGCGTCGACGGCGTGCATGACCGTTACATCGAGCATGCGAAGCGGACGCTACCGCGGGACGTGACGCTGCAGGGGCTGCGGATCGCGATCGATTGCGCCAACGGTGCCGCCTACAAGGTCGCTCCCGCCGTGCTCTGGGAATTGGGTGCTGAAGTCGTGACGATCGGCAACGATCCGAACGGCATGAATATCAACCTGAATTGCGGATCGACCAATCCGGTCGCGTTGCAGAAGAAGGTCGATGAAGTCCGGGCAGATATCGGTATCGCACTCGACGGCGATGCCGACCGCGTCGTCATCGTCGACGAGACGGGCAACATCATCGACGGTGACCAGCTGATGGCGGTCATCGCCGAGAACTGGGCGGACAACCAGCTCCTGCGCGGCAACGGCATCGTTGCGACCGTCATGTCCAATCTCGGCCTGGAGCGTTTCCTTGACAACAAGGGCATGACGCTGGCCCGCACCAAGGTCGGCGACCGGTATGTCGTCGAGCATATGCGCCAGCACAATTTCAACGTCGGCGGCGAGCAATCCGGCCATATCGTCCTGTCCGACTACGGGACGACCGGCGACGGGCTTGTCGCAGCCCTGCAGATCCTGGCCGCCGTCAAGCGCACCGGCAAGCCGGTGAGCGAGGTTTGCAACCGCTTCGAACCCGTACCCCAGCTGCTGCGCAATGTGCGCATATCAGGCGGGAGACCGCTCGAGGACGGGATTGTCAAGAAGGCGATTGCAGATGCCGAGAGCGAGCTTGCCAAAAACGGCCGGCTGGTGATCCGTCCATCCGGCACGGAGCCGCTCATCCGCGTGATGGCCGAAGGCGACGATCGGAGCCAGATCGAACGCATCGTCAACGATCTCATCGGCCTGATTTCCAACGTCCGCACCGCGGCCTGATCACCAAAGGATCGTCAACTATATCGCCGGAACGGCAAGTGCTGCGTTTTCCCAGAGGCGCGCACTCGGCCGCTGTTGTTTTGCAATCTGACATATACTTCAACGAACACGGTAAATAATTGTAGTTAATAACGTTTTAACCTTTCCGATTCATTATCCACGACATGAAGTCGAGGTGGCTCTTGATTTAGCGAGCCGGTGATAGCGAATTTGGAGACGAAGTTATGATGAAACGCCTGATTGGCGCCGTTGCCGTTGCGCTTATAAGTACGTCCGCCTTTTCAGCCGACCTCTACCAACCGGAGCCGGCGCAGCCCGCGCCCGAGGTTGCCGTCAGCCAGGCGAGCGGCTGGTACTTGCGCGGCGATGTGGGCTACGCCTTCACTGACCTGCGCGGAGCCAACTATTTCCAGGGCTCCAACAGCAACAACGTGGATTTCAGCAGCGCTGAGCTGGACGACAATGTCACCCTCGGCGGCGGTGTCGGTTACCAGATCAACAACTACCTGCGCACGGACGTGACGTTGGACTATCTCTTCAAGTCCGATTTCAAGGGTTCGACGCACGGCCAGTGCGGAGCTTGCGGACCGGGCTTCACTCCGGCGGACGCGACTTCGACCGACTCGTCTTCGATCACGGCCTGGAGCCTTCTCGCCAATACCTATGTCGATCTTGGCACCTACGGCGCCTTTACCCCATACGTGGGCGCCGGTATCGGTGGTACCTACGTCAAGTGGGGTCAGCTCAAAGATACCAACTGCGCCGACGCCGATTCCACATCGTGCGACGGTTCGGACTATCACAACGGTCGCGGCAGCTGGCGCTTTACCTACGCTCTCATGGCCGGTACCTCGATCGACCTGACCTGCAACCTCAAGGCCGATGTCGGCTACCGCTTCCGCCACATCGAAGGCGGCGACATGTTCGGCTACGCCCAGAACGGCGGTCCCGGCTCGGATGAGGGCATCAATATCCATGAAGCCCGCGTCGGCGCCCGCTACAACTTCGGCGGTTGCCAGACTGCAACCTACATGCCGCCCGCCGATATCCCACCGGCACCGGTCTACAAGTAATACTGCGATATTCCAGTATGCCTACAAAAAGCCGCCCGGTCTCGCCGGGCGGCTTTTGACGTCATACCGTCGGCTCAGCTCAGTCGGAAAATCCGAGAACAGTAAGCAGCGCCGCCTCGATTTTCTTCAATTCGAGATCATCGATGCGGCCGATCTTCTCTTTCAGATTTGCTACAGGAACGGTCGATATCTTGTCGCACATTGCGTAGGACAGAATCCTCAAGCCGTTCGAGGCACTCGGGGGGATGCCGACGCGTACGATGGATTCCTCAACTGAATCAGTCGTCAGTGGAAGCACGATGATGCTCTCCAGGCGGAGGTCTGCTGTTTGAAGGACAATGGCAGGCCTCGGTTTGCCAGTGTAAGCGCCCTTGGCGGTCACCGTATAGATGCTTCCCCTCTCAATTCTGATCATCGGGAACGCTATGGGCGGCTATCCAATTAAGTACGTCGGTTTCATCACTGGCGTTTGCTCGAATTGAAGCGCCGCTATTTTCCAGCGCTGCTTTGCGTGCTTCTCGAACATAATTCTGTATGGCGTGTCTGAGTGCTTCGCTGGGAGATTCGCGATTAAGCTCAGCAGACTGAACAAACTGGCGCTTCAGGCTTTCGTCTATTCTTGCACTGACAAGACTCGTGGATTGCTTGGTCATAGAGAGCCTCGCGTTGTTTACACAAACGTATAACATATCTGTAGACACCAGGCCAGTATGGTTGCGCTGTTCAGCGGCGTCAGGAAAGCAATTCCCGCAGCTTAAACCTTCATTAACCATGAATTCCCTATGGTTAACGAAATGAAAACGACCGACGGATTCGCGCTCGCTGCGAGTCGGATGGAATCTGGGCGAAGCCCAGGCGGGAAGGGTGCTTGCGATGATCCGTTTGAACGCGTCGGCGGTGGCTATTGCAATGGTGGCCGGGATGCCAGGCATCGCATCCGCCGCCGATACGGCGCCGGAGATCAAGGTGCCCGAGGTCAGCGTCAAGGATGCCGAGGGCTGGTACGTGCGGGGCGATGTCGGCTACGCGGTCAAATCAAACCATCGTGATACAAGAGTCCGGTCTTACGACCCGGCAAACGGCGACTACAGTTCGTCGAACTTCGACAGCAGCCGCTTTGATGGCAATGATTTTTCCGGCGGTCTCGGCGTCGGCTACCAGTTCAACGATCTCATTCGTGCGGACATTACCGGCGATCTCTTCGGCGGGGACTTCGACGGCAAGTTCTCGAGCACTGCTCCTTGCGCCGGTGGAACAGGGGGCACGGGTTGCTCTTCGAAAACTTCCTCTTCCTTCAGGGCCGGCAGCCTGATGGTGAATGGCTACGTCGATCTTGGAACCCTTGCCGGCTTTACGCCCTATGTCGGCGCCGGCATCGGCGCGACGCGGGTGAACTGGGATAACGTCAATGCCACGTCCTCATGCGTCGACGGCGCCATCGGCTGTGGCGGAGCCGGGAGCACCAGCGCCCGCTATCCCGGTGAGAGCGACTGGCGGATGACCTATGCCCTGATGGCAGGTGTCTCCTATGATATTACTCCCAATATGAAATTCGATCTGGGCTATCGCTACAGTCACGTGGCGGGCGGCGACATGTTTGGCTATTCCTCCGCCGATTCGTCTGCCGGCGCGAGTGGCACGATGGGGCGCGACGGTGCGATCAACCGTCATGAAATCCGGGTCGGCCTGCGCGTCGCCACCTGGTAGCCGGGAAGCCTGGGCCTGCGACGCGGGGTCGCAGATGCGCCAGAAATTTCTCCGAGCGCGACATTCCCATCTTGACTTCGGCAAAGACGATCTATACCCACGGCGGCGGGACACCCTTCCCCAACGAAGGGCTTTCTATCTGAGAGGATAGCACTATGACGACGCTCGCCAAGCCGGACAACCGTCCGCAAAATACCCATTTTTCTTCTGGCCCATGCTCCAAGCGCCCCGGTTGGTCGCTCGATGCTCTTTCCGACGCGGCCCTTGGCCGTTCGCACCGCGCGAAGGTCGGCAAGAACAAGCTCAAGCAGGCCATCGATCTCACCCGTGAAATTCTGAAAGTGCCCGCGGATTACCGCATCGGCATCGTTCCGGCTTCCGACACCGGTGCCGTCGAGATGGCGCTCTGGTCGCTGCTCGGCGAACGTGGCGTCGACATGCTCTCCTGGGAGAGCTTCGGCGCCGGCTGGGTTACCGATGTCGTCAAGCAGCTCAAGCTGAAGGACGTTCGCAAGCTGGAAGCGCCATACGGCGAACTTCCCGATCTCGCGACCGTTGATTTCGACCGTGACGTGGTCTTCACATGGAACGGCACGACCTCCGGCGTTCGCGTTGCGAACGGCGATTTCATTCCTGATGATCGCAAGGGCCTGACGATCTGCGATGCCACATCGGCCGCTTTCGCCCAGGAACTCGATTTCGCCAAGCTCGACGTCGTCACCTTCTCCTGGCAGAAGGCTCTCGGCGGCGAGGGCGCGCATGGCATGATCATCCTTTCGCCGCGCGCTGTCGAACGGCTCCTGACATATACGCCAGCCTGGCCGCTGCCGAAGATCTTCCGCCTGACATCGGGCGGCAAGCTTTCCGAAGGCATCTTCCAGGGCGAGACGATCAACACGCCGTCGATGCTCTGCGTCGAGGACTATCTCGATGCGCTGCTTTGGGCGAAAAGCCTCGGTGGCCTTGATGCTTTGATCGGCCGTGCGGACGCCAACGCCAAGGTCATCCATGATTTCGTCGATGCGAACGCCTGGATCGCCAATCTCGCCTCGGTTGCGGAAACGCGGTCGAACACCTCTGTGTGCCTGAAGATCGTCGATCCTGAAATCGCTGCTCTTAGCGAGGACGAGCAGGCGAATTTCGCCAAGGGTCTCGTCGCGCTGCTGGAAAAGGAAGGCGTTGCGTTTGACGTCGGCCATTACCGCGACGCGCCGTCCGGCCTCAGAATCTGGGCCGGTGCCACGATCGAGACCACCGACATGCAGAAGCTGATGCCCTGGCTGAACTGGGCCTTCCAGACGCAGAAGGCTACGTTTTCACAAGCGGCCGCCTGATTGATAGCTCCGGCTCCGCCGAAAAGGCGGAGCCCATACGCATCGCACCTTATTCATCGCTGAACCTTTTTTCAGGAGGCCTCCATGGCACCTCGCGTTCTCGTATCCGACGAACTGTCGGAAACCGCCGTCCAGATCTTCCGCGATCGCGGCGTCGAAGTCGATTTCCAGCCGCAACTTGGCAAAGACAAGGACAAGCTGCTGGAAATCATCGGCAATTATGATGGCCTTGCCATCCGGTCGGCCACCAAGGTGACCGAGAAGATCATCGCGGCGGCGACCAACCTCAAGGTGGTCGGTCGCGCCGGCATCGGCGTCGACAATGTCGATATCCCGGCCGCCTCGCGCCGCGGCATTATCGTCATGAACACGCCGTTCGGCAACTCGATCACGACTGCAGAACACGCCATCGCGCTGATGTTCGCCGTCGCTCGCCAGCTTCCTGCCGCCGATACCTCTACGCAGGCCGGCAAGTGGGAGAAGTCGAAGTTCATGGGCGTCGAGATCACCGGCAAGACGCTCGGCGTCATCGGCGCCGGTAACATCGGCTCCATCGTCTGCTCGCGCGCCATCGGCCTGAAGATGCACGTCATTGCCTACGACCCCTTCCTTTCCAAGGAACGGGCCGAGGAAATGGGCGTCACCAAGGTCGAGCTCGAGGAATTGCTGGCCCAGGCCGACTTCATCACGCTACACGTGCCGATGACCGACAAGACCCGTGGCATCCTCAATGCCGAGGCAATCGCCAAGACCAAGCCGGGCGTGCGGATCATCAATTGCGCCCGCGGCGGCCTCGTCGATGAGGCAGCTCTTGCCGACGCCATCCGGTCCGGCCATGTCGCCGGCGCCGCCTTCGATGTGTTCGAGGTGGAGCCCGCCAAGGAGAGCCCGCTGTTCGGTCTTCCGAACGTCGTCTGCACGCCGCATCTCGGTGCTTCGACCACTGAAGCGCAGGAGAATGTCGCCCTGCAGGTCGCCGAACAGATGGCTGACTATCTCGTCAAGGGAGCCGTCTCGAACGCCATCAACATGCCGTCGATCACAGCGGAAGAAGCACCGATCCTGAAGCCGTTCATCCGGCTTGCCGACGTTCTCGGCGCCTTCGTCGGCCAGGTGACCGAGGAGCCGATCAAGGAAATCGAGATCCTCTATGACGGCGTTACCGCCGGTATGAACACCAAGGCGCTGACATCGGCACTGCTGGCCGGCTTGATCCGCAGCCAGGTGTCCGACGTCAACATGGTTTCGGCGCCGATCATGATCAAGGAAAAGGGCATCATCCTTGCCGAGGTCAAGCGTGACAAGACCGGCGTGTTCGACGGCTACATCAAGCTGACCGTCAAGACGGACAACATGACCCGCTCGGTTGCCGGCACCGTGTTCTCCGACGGCAAGCCGCGCTTCATCCAGATCAAGGGCATCAACCTCGACGCCGATGTCGGCAGCCACATGATCTACGTCACCAACACCGACGTTCCCGGCATGATCGGCTTCATCGGCACGACGCTCGGTGCTGCCAACGTCAACATCGCCAACTTCCAGCTCGGCCGCGACAAGCAGGGGGGCGACGCGATCGCTCTGCTCTATGTCGACGGTCCGATCAGCGACGAGGTGCTTGCCAAGCTTACCGCCCACGCGGCGATCCGCCAGGCAAAGCCACTGGCCTTCAACGTCGAATAATTTTCTTCCCAAGGAATGATATAGCCCGGCGCGGGAGACTGCGCCGGGCTTTTTGTTTTGGCGAGATCTCGCGACGATTATTGCGGCTGCGGCTGCACTTGGCTTTGCCGCCAGGCTGTCGGGCTGGTGCCGGTGACGCGGAGGAATTCCCGGTTGAAGTTGGATTTGCTGAGGAAACCAGATTCGAAGACGATCTGGGTGACCGGCTCGTCCGTGGCGGCAAGAAGACGGCAGGCTTCGTCGATGCGGTAATTGTTGACATATTGCGAGACGCTCATGCCATGGATGCGATTGACGGCGTTCGATACGGCGCGTGCCGGGGAATTCAGGCGCCTGGCGATGCGGCCGAGGTTCAGTTCGGCGTCCTTGTAGAGCTGTCTTGCCTGCATGAGCGAGTCCAGCGAAGCTGCGACCTCGGAATCCTGTTGGGTCGCCGCGACGGTCTGCGGGCAGTCGGGCGATGCGTCAACCTGATTGTCCGGGGTCGAGCCGGAGCTTGCCACGGAGGCTGCGGCTCCGAGAACGAACAGCGCCAGTACATTTGCAGCGGCCACGATCTCTCCCGCATGCGCGCCGCTGCCCCAGGCGAAATCGAGACTGATGATCACGTCAATCACTGCCGATCCAATGAGGGCGAATGCGGTGATCTGTAGCGAGCGATAGGAGCGAAGCACCCCGTCGAGGCGGGACGACACCAGGCCGTCCGGGCCGAGGCGTGCCAGCCAGAGGAGGGCCGCGCCATAGCCGAGGAATATAACGATGATCGCCGCACCCATGGCATCCCGCTCGACAAACAGGAGCACGCATACGACGACCATGGGCAGAAAATGGAGCCAGAGCCAAGATCCGGCTCTCGTCACTCGCTCCCGTGCGAGGCTTGAAAAACCGATCCACGTCAACGAAGCGACGAATGGGGCGAGAACCACCTGAAACGGCATCACTTCCCTGAGGCCATAGCCCCAGCGCAGGCCGATCAGGACCGATTGCAAAGCATAGGCTGCGACCAGCAGGGCGAAGATTCGATTTTCGGACCCCTCGCTGCGTCGCGTCATTTGCACGAGGAGGGTGAGGAAGAAGAGTGTCTCGACAAAGGGAAGGGGGATGAAAATCATAATCGGATCGATTTTAGAGCAGACGTTGGCGACGAAAGGACAATGCCCCGGATCGCGATGGCGGTCGACCCGGATCGTAATCGAGGTCTCGCAAGTCGCGAATTTCTCCGAGGTTCCTTTCCGCTGAGCAAACGGCCAGCAGACATTCACGGAGCTGTCCCAATGAACCCTCTATTATTTGCCTTGATCTTTCTTGCAAGCGCGGTTGCGGCGAGCAGCGAGGAAACCGATTTGGAAAATCGGCTGGACCTTTCGAGCGCGACGGCAATCGCCATCACCGGAGAGGCGAGCACCATCGATCTGACGACATTGGAAGATGCACCCTACGTGGCCGCGATCGACAGCCGCCGTTCGGGCTGGTTCTCATTCTGGAATTCGATCTGGTCTTATGACGACTGCCGTTCCTCGAGCAGAATGCGGCTCGACGGCTCGACGTTACGGGTCGATGTCTCGCCGTCCCCCTGGTTCGGCGCATCGGATTGCGTCGTTGCGATCCGTGCGAACATCAAAAAGGAAAGTGCGGTGTCGATCGAGCAAAAGGCTCTGAAGGCGACGCTCTCGGGCAATTTTTCCTCGGTCGACATAGAGAGTGAGGCGGCCGACATCGGCTTTGTCGGCCACGCGAAAAATGTGGACATACGAGGGAAGGCGACCCGGGCAAATCTGGTGTTCGACGCCATCCACCGGGATGAAACGGTCGCCATCGACTCCAAGATGCTCGACGTCTATCTGGGTTTCGGCTCGGCCACTGCAATAAGCTATTTGATCGATGCGAAAGCTTCCTTTGTCGACAATGCCCTGCCAAGCACACCTGGCGCGAAACCCTCGGTAGTCATCAGAGGGGATTTCGTCAGATCGACAATTCGCTGATGCCCTCTTACGGTCAGCTTTTGGGCATCGCTGACCCGATCTCGAGTATCCTTTGCGGCCTCAGGCGGCGAAGCAACAGATCCGAAATGGCAATCAGATTGCCCTTCAGGCGGCCGCGCCTGTCTATAATGGTTTGCGACGCCAGGCTGCCCAGTATGTTGGCGCCGACATTGCATGCCATCAGCCTCAATGCCCATCGGAGGCCGACGGTGCCTTTGCCGACCAGATAGAGCGGATTGGCAACCTGGGAGTAGCCGAAGCGCAGCCCTGAAATGCGACCGGACTTGTGGCCGAGATGCACGCCGCGCAATGCCGGGCAACGGACGATCGTGCCGCGCGCGGGGAGGCGGCGACAAAAGTCGACATCCTCCTGCCAGCCATAAAGCGGCAGGTTTTCATCAAACCGGGCTCCCACGTCCAAAATGGCCGTCATACGAAAGGTCATATTGCAGCCATAGGCGTTGAAGACCGACCGGTGTGGCTCGTTGGCATCGTCACCCACGTCCGCTTCGAGGATGGCGACGGCTTCCGAGACGCTCAGACCGGCGCCGTGGATGCCGTCTGCGAGCACCTTTCCCGTTGCGACGACGATGTCTGAATTATCAGTGAAAAGCCGTTCAGCGCGGGAAAGAAAGCACGTCTTGGGCAGGAAGTCGTCGTCGAAGAAGGATATGAGATCGTAGCCCGCCGCCGCGTCGAGAATAGCATTTCGCTGTGCGCACAGTCCCCTTTCTCCATGAACGAGGTGTACCGGCACACCAAGGTCCAGCGAGAGGCCGATGTCCAAATCGATATCGTCATCGGAGGCTGGGCATAGGTAGATGGCATCCGGGGTGCGGATTTGCCTTGCCAGATAGTCCAGCATCTCGGAGAGAACGGCTCTTCGGCCTGAGGTGGCAATGCCAACAGCGATCTTCATTGATGCAATCCATGAAATTCAAAAAATATCGGGGTTGTCAAAAAGTATGTGTTGGTTTGCAAATATGGGCGACGGCGAGTTCAATGAACGCGAAATGTAACTACGAGACTAAAATGAAAATTGGAGGCGGGATTGGCTGTTGATAAACATACATGTTGTCAGACGTTGCTATCGGCGCTGTCTTCCATCAGTGATATGTAGGCGATGTTCCATAAAATTTCGTTTATCCCGCCTGCGACAGGTACAACGCAATGACGTCCTTCTTCGCAAGACCGGCAGCGGTATTGATTGTGCTATTTGCCCGGGCGATCACGGCTGTGCGCGCGATCTGGCCGGAGGACGGCCTTCCTCGCAACCAGTGCATCTATTTTGCCAATCACTCCAGCCACGGCGACTTCATTCTGGTCTGGGCGGTTCTGCCGCCGCGCTTGAGGCAAAGGGCCAGGCCGGTGGCAGGAGCTGAATATTGGCTGAAGACGGGACTAAACCGCTTTATCGGCCGCGATGTCTTCGATGCCGTGCTGATCGAGCGTGATCGCGACGCGCGCACGAGCGATCCGATCGTACAGATGGCCGATGCGATCGATGGCGGATCGTCGCTGATTCTCTTTCCCGAGGGTACGAGGAACCAGACGGACAAGCCGCTGTTGCCTTTCAAGAGCGGGCTCTACCACCTGGCGAAGGCACGGCCTGAGATCGCGATGGTGCCGGTCTGGATCGACAACCTCAACCGGGTGATGCCGAAGGGCGAGTTCGTGCCGATTCCCCTGATTTGCACGGTGACGTTCGGCAGCGGCTTGCACATCGCGCCCGACGAGAGCAAGGACGAATTCATCGCGCGGTCGGAAGCAGCTCTGCTGGCCCTGTCGCCCAGACATGAGAGGTGATCGGGAATGAATACAGCGCAATCCGATCTCATCTCCCTCGTACTCGGCATCGGCGGTGTGCTGATCCTCGCGTCGGTCATCGGCTATATCCTGCAGCGTCGGCTGTCGCCGGACGGATCGAACGCCGTCGTCGAGAACCTCAATGCCCGGATCAAGGCATGGTGGGTCATGGTCATCCTGATCGGCATCGCCTTTCTCGCCGGCCGAAGCGGCGTCATTATCCTCTTCGGCTTCTGCTCGTTTGCGGCGTTGCGTGAATTCATCACGCTGACCAATACGCGGCGTGCCGATCACTGGGCGCTGGCTGCGGCCTTCTTCGTCGTTCTGCCGATCCAGTATTACCTGGTCTGGATCGAGCGATACGGCATCTATTCGATCTTCATTCCCGTCTATGCCTTTTTGCTGATGCCAATCATCGCAGTGTTGCGCGGCGATACCGAGCGCTTCCTGATCAGGATTGCAGAGGTGCAATGGGCGATGATGATCTGCATCTTTTGCGCCTCCCACGTGCCGGCGCTCCTCAGCCTCGATATTCCCGGCTACCAGGGCCGCAACGTGCTCCTGATTGCCTTCCTGGTTATCGTCGTCCAGCTTAGCGACGTGCTGCAATATGTATGGGGCAAGCTTTTCGGGCGCACCAAGATCGCGCCCAAGCTCTCTCCGTCGAAGACGGTCGAGGGATTTGTCGGCGGCATCGTCAGCGCAACGCTGATCGGCGCTGCGCTGTGGTGGATCACGCCGTTCACGCCTCTCCAGGCAGGCCTCCTTGCCTTCGTCATCGCGCTGATGGGCTTCTTCGGCGGGCTGGTCATGTCGGCGATCAAGCGGGATCGCGGCGTCAAGGATTGGGGACACCTGATCGAGGGGCATGGCGGATTGATCGACAGGATTGATTCCGTTGTGTTTTCGGCGCCAATATTCTTTCATCTGGTTCGGTATTGGTGGTCGTTGTCATGAGGGCGCAGCTCCGTGCCATCGGCTCCAGCAGCATCGTGCATGTGCTCTTTGCATTCCTGGCGATGGGCGGGTGGGCGCTGTTTGCCAACAGCGCGTACCCGATGCCGCGGCCGCTGATATCAGACGTGGTCCAGGGCATGGTCTCGGGCTGTCTGACGCTGTTCCTGAAATCGGCGATCGAGTTCCTGTCCAGGCGCTTCTCCGGCATTGCCGCCTATTGGGCGCCGCCGCTGATTGCCTGCGTTGCGTCGACGGCTGTCCTCGTCGCCATTCATGCGGCCAGCGGGACGCCGGAGATCCTGAAGACCATCGCGGTGCCGCTTCTGGTTTCGACCAGCTATGCAGCGATCTACAATTATTCGATTGCGGGAAAACGAGGACATTAGGACATGGAGAGTACAGGCGATCGCCGGCCGCTGGCCAGCCGCAATACGCGATGGGCGCAGGCGCTGGCAAAGCGCATGGCATCGCTGTCGGTGACGCCGAACCAGATATCGCAGGCGAGCATGGGCGCCGCAGCGCTTGCCGGCGGCGCCTTCGTGCTGGCGGGTCACGGCGAGGGAGCGGCTCGCGTCGTGCTGCTGTTGTGTGCCGCGGCGTTCTGCCAGTTGCGGCTGATGTGCAACCTGCTTGACGGCATGGTGGCGGTCGAAGGCGGCAAGGGCGAGAAGGACGGGCCGTTCTGGAACGAGTTTCCCGATCGCGTCGCCGATCTTCTGATCTTCATCGGCGTCGGTTACGGGATCGGCTCTCCCGGGCTCGGGTGGGCCGCGGCGTCCTTTGCCATCCTCACTGCCTATACCAGAGAGCTTGGCCGGGCTACCGGCCTGCCGAGCAATTTCGCGGGGCCAATGGCGAAACAGCACCGCATGGCGACGATCACGCTTGCGGCGCTGCTCTCGACGCTGGAGCCGCTCTGGAACGGCCGCGACGAGGTGCTGACCATCGCGCTCTGGGTCATCGCCGCCGGCGCGGCTCTGACCGCACTTCGCCGGGCGCGGACCCTCGTTCTCCGTTTGCGGCGGCGCTAGGCCGGCCTTTATCGGTGTGCATGCCATGCTCTTGCGCGCAGGGGCAATCCTTTCTATATCGGTCAGGAATGACGGCTGCGCGCGCTTGATGCCGCCAAAAGGCCGGAAAGCATGGATATGCGCTGGAGTTGCGTCGCAACCGGCGGCAGGACTTATCAGAGAACGCTCCGAAAGATTGGCGGCAGGCAGACCGTGAACACACTGGATTTTGACAAGAGGCCCGAAGATACGCGCGTCGTCGTCGCCATGTCGGGCGGCGTCGACAGCTCTGTTGTCGCCGGCATCCTGAAGCGGCAGGGCTACGACGTTCTCGGCATCACGCTGCAGCTCTACGACCATGGCGCCGCCGTCCATCGCGCCGGGTCCTGTTGCGCCGGGCAGGATATCGACGACGCACGCCGCGTCTGCGAAACGCTCGGCATTCCGCATTACGTGCTCGACTACGAGAAGCGCTTCCGCGACACGGTGATCAATCCGTTCATGGACAGCTATGTTGCCGGCGAGACGCCGATCCCCTGCGTCTCCTGCAACCAGACCGTCAAGTTCGCCGATCTCTTGGCGACGGCCAAGGAACTCGGCGCCGACGCGCTGGCGACCGGCCACTACATCCGCTCGCGGCCAAACCCGACATCCGACAATCCCGGTCGTCGCGCGCTCTATCGGCCGGCTGATGCCGATCGCGACCAGAGCTATTTCCTGTTTGCGACCACGCAGGAGCAGATCGACTACCTGCGCTTTCCGCTTGGCGGCCTGCCGAAGTCGGAGACGAGGGCGCTTGCCGAAGACATGGGCCTCGTCGTCGCCAAGAAGGCCGACAGCCAGGACATCTGTTTCGTGCCGCAGGGCAAGTATTCCGACATCATCAACAAGCTGAAGCCGAACGCGGCGCTGGCCGGCGACATCGTCCATCTCGACGGCCGCGTTCTCGGCAGCCATGACGGCATCCTGCACTACACGATCGGCCAGAGGCGCGGCATCGGCATCGCAACCGGCGAGCCGCTCTATGTGGTCTTCCTCGACGCGCGCTCGCGTCGCGTCATCGTCGGCCCGAAGGAGGCGCTCGAGACGCATCGCGTCTATCTGCGCGACGTCAACTGGCTCGGCGACGAGGCCCTGGCGATCTCGGCCGCGGGCGAGGGCTTTGCCTGCTACGCCAAGGTCCGCTCCACTCGCCAGCCGGCGCCGGCAATCCTGCATGTGGACGCGACCGGCACCTATGTCGATCTGACGATCGGCGAGGCCGGCGTTGCCCCCGGCCAGGCCTGCGCGCTCTATTCCGCACCCGGCGACGACGCCCGCGTCTATGGCGGCGGCTTCATCGAGCGCTCGGAGCGCGAGCCCTACGCAGAAGCCTCGTTGAAGGCCCTGCTACAGCAGCCTGTTGCCGCCTGAACAGGGGCTGTGGCAGGCAGACGACAAGCCTCAGGGAAAGCAGCGATTTTTGTCGCTCATGCGCTTGACACTGAAGGGAGCGCAGTTTTATAAGCCGCTCATCCAAACGGACCTTCGCTTCAGATTTCTCAAGCATCTGCAAGGTTTTCGTGGCGGGGTAGCTCAGGTGGTTAGAGCAGCGGAATCATAATCCGCGTGTCGGGGGTTCGAGTCCCTCTCCCGCTACCATTAAAACAGCCGACAGTTCTGGGCTGACCAAACTGGCCAAAAATCCATTGATTTCTATCTTGTAGCCCTCGCCAGCCAAACGTGGCGCGACGACGACCGAAGCGATCACACGCCGGAAAGCCATTGCCAGTTCCAGAGATGGCTCTGCGTCCTTTTTTGAGAGCGTCTCGGCCAAGCTTTCGATATCCTGCCTGAACAGCGCAACGGCCTTTGGTTTGATCTCCAGGACGTTGTTCAATGGCGGCTCGGCCGATAGCTCGCGTTTGCATCGGTCGCGCTCGAGCCTCAATCCGGGCAAGATGGCCGCTGCGTCGTCGTCCTCGATCAATCCTTTGGATAGCTTCTCGACGATCCGCGTGATGGCCTCGATCGCGTCAGCATGTGCCTTCTCCAGCGCCGCGCGCCCCCTACGCCGTTCGATCTCGACCCGACGACGCTCGGCTTGGTATTCCTGGACATAGGCATCGATAATCGCAGTATCCGCGAACTGCATGCGCAGGGTGTCCACTACCCGCCGTTCGATCTTCTCGACGTAATAGCGGCCCCTGTTCGAGCAGCTTCCCGATTCCTTGTGGTTGCTGCAGACGACACGCGGTCCACTTCGATCTGATCCGACGATCGACAATCCTCCCCCGCATTGCCCGCATTTCAGCAGGCCCGAGAGCAGGCGCTTGTTTTTCGGCGTCGTGTGCGAATGCTTGCCGCCGGTCGCTTCCTTGCGCCTCTGCACGGCCTCAAATAGCTCGTCACTCAGGATGCGCAGATGCGGGGCGGCAATTTCCTCGTGTTCGGACTCCGGATTGATCCGGGATATCCTTTTTCCGGTCGAAGGGTCTTTGACCATCCGAACGCGGTTCCAGATCAGCCGGCCGGCATAGAGCGGATTGCGGAGTATTCCGTTGCCACGCTGGCCGTTGCCATTGATCGTCGAGCTGTTCCAATGGATGCCGCGCGGGGCGGGGACGCCTTCTGCGTTCAAAGCTGATGCTATCGACCGCGGCGCAACACCGCCGGCATACATGTCGAAGATCCTGCGAACCACGGCGGCCTCTGCTTCGACAATTTCCAGCTCTCCAGGCTTCCCCAGCACCGGACGATATCCGTACGCCTTGCCGCCAGCGTTGCGCCCAGAGCGGATTACGCCGACCATCCCCCGCTTTACCTTCTTGGCCCCTTCCTCGCGCTGCATCTGCCCCATGACGCCATGCATGCCGATCTGCAGGGTATCCATTGCCCCGCCGTTGACGCAGTTCATTTCCACGCCTCGAAACCTGAGGTTCTTGTGGATGTGGGCAAGGTCGGCGATGTCACGGGAAATTCGGTCTGGGGCCTCAGAGATCAAGAAATCGAAATCTCCCGCCTCGCTCGCCGCCATCAAGTTGGTCAGGCCCGGCCGGCCGAACAGCGAGGCACCCGACTTGGCGCGGTCGAAATACTTTCCAACGACAAGAAGGCCAAGCCTTTCGGCATGGCCTTCGCAAAGTCGAATTTGATCCTCGACGGACTGGTCGTTCTGCAAATCCGTCGAATATCTCGCGTAGATTACCGCGCGATTTGTCATTTTTGGGTACCGCCGCAGTCCTTGGAATTTCCATTGGCCGATTCTTTGGGGACAGCGTCAAGTCGCGCTCGGCGCCTTGCGAGGGCGCGGATGAAGGCAAGAACTTCGTCCGAGGGTGCGGTTGCCGTTGTTCCGATTGATTTATCGGGGGATTTTCCGATCACCGGCTTTCCCCACTTTCCACATACTTATCCACACTGCTTCCAGTGAGCATTGACTGCAGGAAGAACGTCAGCGTGAATACATGCTCCCCGTCGACGACGCGAGCGCAGGTCCGCAAACTGTCGAAGGCACTATCGTCGCCAAGCAAGAATTGTGCTTTCGTCCGCACATCCTCCATCGTCTCGCATGGATAGTAGAGGATCTTGTCTTCCGCCTCCTCGTAGGCATCCCATTCAGGGCTGTGGCCGGCCGTTTGGCAGTCAGCGTCGAACCGGGCTTCCCAGATGCGCTGCGCCTCAAAATAGGCTTCGATGAGTTGTGTCAGCATTTTGAAGCTCCCGACTTCATGGAGTTGAAGTGACCGAGGGTCTCGGCGAGCTGCCTTTCCGTTAGTTCGACCATATCGCGGGCGATCCAGAGCAAAGAGCCGACACGATCAAGTTCTAAGTTGTGGCCCTTGTCGGCGCCGCGGCTCATGCCAATCACCTTGCTTGTGATCTCATCGATGAGATGCGAGAGGTGCGTGATATCGCTGTGGATGTCGTCGACGGTAATTTTGTGCTCGGTCGGTCTCATTCCATGTCCTCCACCACGGCTTCAAGAATCTCGCGAGCGGCCAAGAGCCGTTTGTCGATAATGTCGGCGACAGCCTGGATGGCTGACATCTTGTCGCGGTCCTGAATATCGGAGGCGGCCATGTAAATTGCCTCATTGAGGTTCTTGGCATCGCTCATGAGGTCCTGCGCATCAAGGACGCGCGAGCTGAGGGCCTTCGTCATCGGATCGCCTCCAGAAATGCGTCATGGACCTGGTTCAGGAAACCCTGTGTCTGGTAGATCGAGAAAATGATGTCTTCAACCTGCGGTTTGGTCAGGTAATAATGGGAGGGATGCCCGTACTCGGTCATATCCACCAACAGAGCCTCTTCGGTGAGGCTCAACAAGATCGAAGTCATGCGGCGCGCATGATCGATCGGCGCTTCAAACAGATCGGCTATTGTCTTGGTTTCAGGCATGGCTTCGCCAGCGGCCGGAATCGTGTTCGGCATTGTCGTTGCTCCATCGGTTAAGATGGAATTAACATATTCGTATTCGAATTATTTGCAAGAGCTAAATTCGATTTCGAATATTAAAAGAGTGAACGGGCGGGCGCCGTGCTGGGTTCATACATGACAGCTACCAAAATTCCCTCCAAAGTTATGCCTCCTTCAGGCGAAACCCCATCTTCAGTCAGAAGCACCGGAAGATTTGAATCCTTCGTTTGTCGGTCAAGCGGCCACAGCCACCAACCTCGGCGCGGACTGCCATGAATCTCCTCAATAGACATGCGGACGGTCTCGTCTCGTGCAACGGTACGAGTTAGCACCCTGTGGTGGCGACCAACCTGGGTGCGCGTCTCAAGGATACGTCCGCTAACCTCGAGTTCGAAAACACCAATGAATGAGCGAGGCAGATCCGGATACTTCCCTTCAACGATCCACGCCTCTAAGCGGGACTCGGCGAACCTTCCATCCAGGTAAAGCATCAACGTCCTGGGGTCACTAGCATTGAATGGCTCATATGGGAGCCCGTCCATCAATCTGCCTCGGAGAGGGACTTCATAGAAGTGACTAAAGCGGCGCGCTTCTAAGGAGTTGTCGGCGGCTTCAGACAACGCGTCGTTTTCTTCTGGCTGAGCCACACCTGAAAGAACTTTGATTCTCTCTACCGTCTCGGCGCGGGGGCTTTCTTTGCCAGCCTCCCATTTGGAGACGCTTCCTTGCGATACGCCAAGCGCCTCGGCCAAATCTTTCTGGCTCATCTTCAGTTTGCGCCTGGCTTTTACGATGTACTGAGAAATGTTCACGCGCTTTGCCTCATCTTTTTCGATGTGGCTCATTCTAATTCGAATGTCCTACTTGTCTATTAATTCGTTTACGCATAATATTCGAATTATGCGATCCATATCATTCATACGAACCCGAGTTTTCAATCAGACCCAGGCCTCCTTCGCGAAGCTTGCGGGTGTGACACAAGGCACAGTGTCAAAATGGGAGGCAGGCACCCTGGCTCCCTCACAGGCAGAAATGGTCAGAGTGCGTACTGCGGCCATCCGGCTGGCTATACCATGGGACGACGAATGGTTCTTCGTGGTGCCGAAATGGGCTGCTGACGCGGAGGCCTCGGCATGATGCCTACCCAGCAAGAACAGTCGGCGGCGTTCGAAGAATACGCCAATCGACGTCGCAAAGCCGACGCCAGTCTTTCAATCGACGACGGTCGCCTGGCCGCTGAAGCCTGGATCATCTTTCTAAACCTGTATCTCCCCGATCACCAGAAAATGCCTGTGCGGCGCCGGGCCGACAATGTTGCAATTTTCCCGTTTCACAGAATCAGCAGTCCAGGTCGGTTCTAAGAATGGCCGAGCATCCCACCATGCCGCTGCACACAGATTCCTATCTGGCCGACACAACGCATCTCAATGCCCAGGAGCATGGCGCGTACCTGCTGTTGCTGATGGTGGCGTGGCGAAGCGCCGGCCTGCATCTTCCGGATGACGACAAATTGCTTGCCCGATACGCGAAGGTGGACCCTCGAACATGGGCTCATCTGAAGGCAGTCATCATGTCTTTCTGGGAGCTGTCGGACGGATTCTGGACGCAGAAGAAACAGCAAAAAGTTTGGGATGACGTCAGCAAACGTGTGAACGCCAACCGCGCAAACGGGCCGCTCGGTGGAAGGCCTAAGTCATTGAAAACCCACAAAACGGGAAAACCCATCGGTTCTGAAAATGAAACCCAGAAAAACCCAACCAAAACCAAAGCCAAATCTATAGAACCTAACGGTCCTATAGAGGAGATATCTATCGATATCTCTCTGCGTGAGTTCGAAGAATTTTGGTCGATCTATCCGAAGAAGGTTGATCGCAAAAAATCTCTGAAGGCTTTCGTCGCTGCCAGGAAGCGCGCACCTGTTCCGAACATCATGACGGGAGCGCAGACCTATGCCGGAGAACGCGCTGGGAAGGAGATCCAGTTTACAAAAAATGCGGCGACTTGGCTCAACAACGACTGCTGGTCGGAACCTCCACCAGCGTCGACGGCAGGGACATGGCGCGATGATCCGATTTATGCGGGGGTCGATTGATGGCCGACATCGTCGAGATCAAGCATAAGCTGAACGATCGGATCATTGCGGTCGTCGAATATCTCCTGCCCAACGGCCGGAAGGATGGCAACGAGTGGCGCGCCGGATCAACTGGTGGCGAGAAGGGCAAGAGCCTCGGGGTTCACCTCGTCGGCAGCAAGGCGGGCGTCTGGTCTGATTTTAGCTCCAGCGAAGGAGGCGACCTTGTCGACCTCTGGATGGCAACCCGCCGGATGTCGTTGGCGCCGGCGCTCGAAGATATTAGCTCGTGGCTGGGCTTGTCGAAGCCAGAACCGTTTCGCGATCCGCGGCCAAATTATTCCCGGCCGGAAAAACCGAAGTGCGGGAAGCCAGCGAACAAGGCCAAGGCTTATCTCAACGCCCGTGGCATCCCGGATGGAATCCTTGACGTCTACCGCGTCGGTGAACATGGCGACTCGATCATCTTCCCGTTCCTGTTGCCAGACGGCACGCTTGCGCTCGCAAAAAGCCGGAAAGCTGAAGACGGAGCCAAGCCGGTGCCGACCGCTGCAAACTGCGAACCGGTCCTTTTCGGCTGGCAGGCGATAGCGCCGAACGCTCGTGAGATCATCATCACCGAGGGCGAAATCGACGCACTGTCGTGGGCCACATATGGCCATAACGCAACTTCGGTGCCTTTTGGCGGAGGCAAGGGTGGAAAACAGAACTGGATTGAGAACGACTTCGACAGGCTGCAGCGTTTCGAAAAAATATACATCTCAACCGACATGGACCCTGTCGGCGACGAGGCGGCGGAGGAAATAGCGAGCCGGCTCGGAAGGCATCGCTGCCTCAGGGTCAAACTCCCAAGGAAGGACGCCAACAAGTGTCTGACTGAAAAGATTACCAACGAGGAAATGGATGCGTGCCTCCGAGATGCGCAAGGTCTTGACCCGGACGGACTGAAGCGCCCGAGCGACTTCATCGATCGCGTGACCTATCTTTTTTGGCCGGCCGAGGGAGACCGCATCGGCTACACGATGCCGATGGAGGGTTTGCGCGACAAGATCCATTTCCGCCCTGCAGAACTTACGTTGTGGAGCGGTGCGAGCGGCCACGGCAAAAGCCAGATCCTCTCAGACTGCATCCCGACATGGATCAAACAGGGCAGCCGCGTCTGCATCGCCAGCCTGGAGATGAAGGGCGAGCAAACCCTCAAGCGGATGAGCAAGCAAGTCGGCGGCGTCGACCGGCCGACTGTGGGCTATCTTCGACGAATTCTGACCTGGCTCGACGAAGGGCTTCTCCTCTACGAGCGTGTCGGCAAAGCGGGCGTGGCACCACTGCTCGAGGTGTTCGACTACGCCCATGCAAAGTACGGGTGCGATCAATTCATCATCGATAGCCTAATGCGTCTTGGCATCGCCCAGGATGACTACAATGGGCAGGAGAAGGCAGTCTTCCAGATTGTTGATTGGGCCATCTCGAAGAACGTCCACATGCATCTCGTCGCTCACTCTCGCAAAGGCGGGAAGGATCAGGGCGCCCCGGACACCGAGGACGTCAAGGGCGCGATGGAGATCGGCGCCAACGCTTTCAACATAATCACCGTGTGGCGGAACAAGCTGCACGAAGAGAAAATGAAAGCTGCAAAGACCGACGAAGAGCGTCTGCAGCTCGACGAGAAACCGGGCGTCCTCGTCAACATCGCAAAGCAGCGCAACGGCGACTACGAGGGCAAAAAAGGCCTTTGGTTCGATCAGAAGACCTATCGCTACCACGGGACGTCAAACCGAAATTACTGGGATCGGCAGTTGCTTGATCGAGTCGATCGGAGCCTCGACGAAGACCAAGACGGCCAAAACAACTAACGAGACAGGAGCGCCCATGACCAACGTCATTAAATTCACACCACGCAAGATCGAAAAGAACGGTCCCTATTTCGCCGGCCGACCACTCTACGAGCGCTTCCCAAATCTACGGCCGAAGCCGAAGCTACCCAAGCCAGAGCGGGAAACGGTCAACGGGCTGATCTTGGATGACGACAACGGAGGCGCGGCATGACGCAGATCCTAAACGTTACCCGAAACGACGATGGCCAGTACGAGATCACCGACGCCGGCGGCAAACTCGTTGAAGGCCCGTTTGATACCAATGCCGCCGCATGGAAGGCACTCGATCGCCGCGACAACGATGACGCCAGCCTGCCCCACCGCAAGCGTAGCAACAAGCCGGTTCTCTGGGGAAAGCCCGAGACCGCATCCAAGAAGAGCAAGCGCAAGGAAAAGCGCGCGGCCAAGCAGATGAAGCGCGATGCCCACAAGGCCGTGGGCTGGGTTCGCGACATCGCGTCGGCGAAGTTCGACCCGGAAGCGAACCGGGTCTATCGAGACTACAAGCTCGGCACATTCGGCGCCGCCTCGGAAGTCAAGCGCATAGACCCGGCCGCCTATCTTGCCGAGAAGGCGAAGGAGCAGGCTAAATCATGAAGCTTTTCATCCGTCACGATGTCGCCTGGTACGTCATCCGGACCCACGTTCAGTCAGAATACAAGGCTCGCAATAACCTGGAAGCGGCCGGCTTTGAAACCTATCTTCCGACGATGCGGGTCGAGATCAAGAACCGACGCAACCACACATATCGACAGCATGAGCGAATTCTGATGGCGCGATACATCTTCGTCGGGGCAACGATGGAGATACAGCAGGCGAGGCGCTGCGAGGGCGTGGAAACCATCCTCGGCAATGACGGACCGATCGCAATCGAGGCTGATGTCGTGGAGACAATATTCCTATCCGAGATCGATATGCAGTTCGACGAGACGCGCGCCGCCCGTGTCCACAGAAAAGAAGAGGCCAAGACCCGGAAGGCGACGACGGCGTTGAGTTTCCCGAAGGGGCTGCAAATCCTGATTAATGATGGGGTGTTCATGGGCTTTTCTGGCCTGGTCGACCATGTGACCACCCAGGGCAACGTCGAGGCTCTCGTCGAAATTTTCGGCAGGATGACGCCCGTTTCGCTTCAGCCGGAGCAGTTATCCCCAATCAAACAAATGGCCAGTTGAAAACATTCCTACAATCAGGTATTAATTCCCAATCTGATTTGGAATGTCTGGCGGACCTTAGTCATCGGGAACACTCGCCGAACCAGTGCCGCCCCTCAGAGCCGGCGCTGGCTGCGCATGGGGTTTTTACGCACACGCGACGCTGGACGCGCTGATGAGTTGGCTTCAGGGCCATCCGATCGGAATTATCCACTGTACCGTTGCAACGGAAAGTTCTGCACAAGGATGAGTAAGTACATGTTTTGCGGCAACTAATAGCGAGTGGTGCCCTGTGGATTGTCTGTGGACGAACGGTGCACGGTGACAATCGTGTTGATACGCCGTTTTCTTTTGGACTATCCGCCTTAAATTAAAAGAGCCCCGTTGGCGCGGGGCTCAAGGTTAATGTGCTATTAACCGATCAGGGGTTAGCGTTCGTAAACGGGCGCTGACCCCGACCCCTTCACAAGACTAATTGCGTTGAGGCAATCGGTCTTGTTGAAGTATCCCTCACCGGAATTGGCGATCTTGCGATTGTTATTTGCAAAGAGCGTCCAACGCCATTGATTGCTAACGTCACGATATATTGCGAAGAACATGTCTGATAATTCCTTTCATTCAGACGACAAGTTCAACCGGTATCTCTTTGAGTACCGGCACGATGGATCGGAATGGGGGATTGAAATAATCGCCTCGTCGCCGGGGGATGCGCATGCGAGACTCAAATCGTTGACATGGGCTCGCTACCAAGGCGAGATCAAGGCAAAGATCCCCGTTCCTAGCGCAGGATGGTTCCGCCGACTCACCTTCGCGCTACTTGCAAGGTAACAGTTCTCAGGTTGGTCAACAGAGTAACTAACCAAGCAAAGCTCAGATCGGGCAAAATAATGCTTGGCTATGCACGTTATTCCACTCATCCACAGGCCAAAGCGACAATTCCACTAACTAAGACGGTGGCAATTCATTGATTTGGACTGTGGCGGCCGAATCCGTCGGTCGGCGCCGGTCCCAGGGCACAGCCTCCACCTTGCAAAACTCACCCAAAATTCGCCCATCCCTCGCAAGAGGAGCGCCAGAAAGCCACCGTACGGGCCTCCAACCCGAAACGCGGTGGCTTTCGCACATCCGGGAGACCACCATGTTTGAACGTCTGATCAAAGCTGCGATCGATACGGTCACGCTCCCGGTATCGGTCGCTGCGGATGTCGTCACGCTCGGTGGAGCGCTGATGGATCGTCCAGAGCCGTACACCGTGACGAAGGCCAAGCGCCTCGGCAAGGATGCTGGCGACGTCATCAAGGCTTTGGCCGAGTAAATCTCCCTTTCGGAGACCACATGCGTCTCACCCACATCATCTCCATACTCCTTGCCCTTCTCCTCTGCGCAACGTTCAGCGCTATTGCGCTGTTGCCGGTGACGGTTGGGCATGTTCACTAAACGAATAGCTGACGGGAATGCTCGTCGGCGGGATGCGCGGTCCTTGCGGTGCTGCCTTATGTAGCATCCGTTTCCGCGAAGTCGTCGGATGCATACGGCGCAAGGGTGTGGCCCGCACTCGGTGGTATGGACAATGCCAGGGCAACTTTTCCAACATGGAGAGCAAACCCATGACAGACGAAGACAAGAAGACCATCCGTAAAGCTCTCAACACAATCGGCAGCTTTAACGAGGCTCACGTTGAATGCGGCGTCTATGTCGAGAAATCCGACTATTCCGCGCTCATCAAGGCAGCAGAAGACATCCTCAAGATCGCGGGTGCGAGATGATCAAATTCTTCCGTAGTGTCCGGTTCAAGAACGACTGGGAACTGAATTTCATCGGCAAGCGCTACAACCTGCGCATTGGCCGATCGCAGTTCGCTTTCTGGCGCGACTACAATCCAATCTTCAATTGGTTGTGGGCGTGAAGATGTGCCTCGCCATTTCCATCGCGGCCCTGTGCATAGCGCTGTCGGGATGTGCTTCGCTGAACCGATATCAGCCTCCCGGCGCTGGAATCTGGCGCGCGATCCGCTAGCCTGAGCTCTCTGCGCTCGATTGTTCGCCCTCCTTGTCGATACGGGCGATAAGAGCTTCGTACATGGCAATCCTGCGCTTGGACTCGGCAATGGTTTGTTCGGTGATATCGACGGCGACGTCATACCCTTCAGCGTGGAGCTGCTTCGCCCCGGTCTCGGAGAAAAAGTGCAGCGTCTTCATCTCCTCGCCCATCATCTCAATGAAGCGTTCTCGCAAACTCATGGTCTTACTCCCAAGGCTGAACCACCAGCATCGCCGATTTAATAGGTGCAGAAAAGAACCTTCGACAGTGGGCATTTGAAAAGGCCTGGCAGATGACCAGGCCTTCGTTGGAAACGACTAGCGGCAAATGCGCTGTGCGGTGACAACCTTATGGCCATGGTGCCAACGGACTACCTTCTTTGTGTAGCAATGATGATGGTGGTGATGGTAATTGTTGCCGCCGTTAGCGACGACTACCGTGGCTGCCTGGGATGAGACGCTTGTTCCGACCAGCGAAGCGATGGCGATTGCGGAAGCGATTAAGAACTTGTTCATAGGTTTCTCCGATTAGCATTTGCGTGTCTACAACGTGCCGTGGCAACGTTGGTTCAAAGCTATTCCTCGGGAATGAACACTACCTGACGACAGCGTTAATCGGGGCTTCATTTTCGCCGCATTCTTCGTCGCGTACCAAAACTGGTGGGCGCTTTAGAGGCCAGCGACCTTTCGCAAAGCCTCGTTTATCCGTCCCTGCCAACCATCGCCCGACGCCTTGAAAAAGTAGATGACCTCCGGGTCGATACGAAGCGTGACAAGCGTCTTGGGATTGCCGTTGGGCCGGCGCTTCGTCTTGGTGGCATTGTGGTCCAGGACCTCTTGAACGAGGTCGACAGGTTTGGATCCAATCGGCTCGTCATTTTTGACTTTGATCATCTCGGCCTCGGATATGTGTAACTACGCAATCATATCAGATCGAAGCATTCAGTGCGATATGTAACTACACACTCTGCGACGGTGCTTCCGACCTGCCCAACCAGCGACAGGGAACACTTCACGCTCGACACGGTAGATGGTCGTCGGCTACCTCACGTTTTCTCAAGATGAAGATGGCAATTGCCATAGTTGGACATTCCGTCCAGCTGGTCGCCCGTCAGTGTAACTTTGTAATCGTAGGTGTTCTTGTCGGCGGTGACGAGCATATAGCTGTTCGGCTTGTCTGGGGTCGGCATCGGACTAATCGTGGCATCGTCCGTGCCAGAAGTGGAACCATTCCATTTCCATGATCCGGCTCCCGAGTGCCCCGATTGAGTTTTCACGACGAAGGTAATGGAAAATTGCAGGTTGGTGCAGCTTGAGGCGCCTACCCATGTTCCTACAAGCGTTACCGGAGCGACGAGCGCGATGGGCGCGGTATCGTTTCGATTGGAAGACGTTGGATGTGGGTCGGCGGCTCTACCGGCAGAAAGTCCATCAAGCCGTTGCCTCATCTCCGCCAGCTGCTGCGATAATTGCTCAATTCGGGAGCTGTCTGCGCTTTGTCCGTCTGCCCCTTTCGGTCCGGGCTGCCCAGGAAGTCCCCGTTCTCCAGGCTCCCCTTGCTCCCCTCGTTCTCCTTTGTCCCCCTTCGTTCCACGAACTCCTGCAGCATCAAGCTTCGTCCGAAGCTCGATGATCGCTGTTTTGGCGTTGTCCAACTGATTTTGCAGGTTGTCCACGTAGTGGGCGCCTCCCGCGATAACACCCGCTATCGCCAGAGCACCCGAGACTAGACCAACGTGTTCATGAAGGGGTCTATTTTGGTTCGCCATATAAGCACTCCTCCACGTTGAAATTGTAAAGCAACAATCGCCCGGTCTCCGGGGGAGAAGCAAGCGCGAAAGATGTTTATGGGACGCCCGACAGATTATTCCGAGAAAATTGCAGATACTATCTGCGAACTACTTGCCGAGGGAAAGAGCCTTCGGTCAATCAGCCTCGCTGAGGACATGCCATCAAAAGCAACAGTCTTTAGATGGCTGGCAGCCCACGATACCTTTCGTGACCAATACGCCCGCGCACGCGAAGCGCAGGCCGATAGCTTCTTTGATGATATCGCCGATATCGCCAACACGCCGATGATCGGCAAGAAGACGAAATACGACAAGGACGGAAATGTCGTCGAGGTTTTGGAAGGCGATATGATCGAGCACAGGCGTCTTCAGATCGATGCGCGTAAGTGGATGGCCGGCAAGCTTCGCCCGAAGGTCTACGGCGACAAGCTCGATATCGACGTGAACGGCAAGCTTGATTTTGTCGTGAGCGCCAAGCCAGTGACCGAAGAGGAATGGCTCAAGGAACATGGGTCAAAGTCTTAGCCTTGCGTGGGCACCTCAGGAGGGTCCACAGCAAGCGTTGATCGAATGCCCGTTCCGTGAAGCGTTCTTCGGTGGAGCGCGTGGTGGAGGCAAGACGGATGGCGTTCTCGGCAAGTACGCGGTCAAGGCGTCGGTCTACGGCTCCGGCTTCAACGCCTTGTTCTGTCGCCGCGAGCTGCCAATGCTGGACGACGCTATAGAGCGCAGCCGAGAGATATACGGCAAGATCGGCGCCGGCTGGAACGACCAGAAGAAGACATGGACTTTCCCCGGTGGTGGCCGGCTTCGTTTCCGCCCGCTCGAGCGGGTTCAGGATGCCGACAAATATCAGGGGCAGAATGTCAGCGACGCCTGTGTCGAGGAGGCCGGACTCTACCCGGACTCCAAGCCGATCGACAGGCTGTTCGCCGTGCTGCGCTCAGCCAAGGGTGTGCCGACGCAACTCCTGCTGACTGGCAACCCCGGTGGCGCTGGTCAGCACTGGATCAAGGCGAGGTATATCGACCCGGCGCCGCAAGGCATGAAGCCACTGGTGCGCTTGCTGCCGAATGGCAAGGAGCATCGCTACATCTTCATTCCAAGCCGGATCGAAGACAACAAGCTCCTGATGGAGAACGACCCGAACTACGTGAACAACTTGTACCTCGTCGGCTCAGAGCAGCTTGTCAAAGCGTGGCTGAAAGGCGACTGGAATGCGGTTGAGGGCGCGTTCTTCGATTGCTGGCAGAGTGAACAGCATATCGTTCGCCCATTCGTCGTTCCGCAGGACTGGATGCGTTTCAGGTCAATGGACTGGGGTTCCGCTAAGCCATTCTCGGTTGGCTGGTGGGCAATGGCCACCGACGACTACCAGACCGAGAATGGTGTCATTCCCCGCGGTGCCATCGTGCGTTATCGCGAATGGTACGGCTGCAAGGAAGGCGAGGCGAACGTTGGTCTCAAGCTCACGGCCGAAGAAGTCGGCGCCGGCATCCTGAAGCGCGAGCAGGGCGAGAAGATCAATTACGGCGTCCTCGACCCGGCGGCCTTTGCGGAGGACGGCGGCCCATCGATCGCCAGCCGCATGATGCGTGCCACTGAGTTCAAGGTGATGTTCAAGCGTGCCGACAACTCCCGCGTTGCGCAGCGCGGCGCGATGGGTGGCTGGGACCAGATGCGGGCACGCATGAAGGGCGACGGCGGTCGGCCGATGCTCTACGTGTTCTCCACCTGCAAGGATTTCATCCGGACGGTTCCGTCGCTGCAGCACGACCAGGACAGGCCGGAAGACCTCGATACCGATGCCGAGGATCACGCTGCTGACGAGGCGCGCTACGGCTGCATGTCGAGGCCGTTCCTACCGAAGAAACCAGATCCGGCGGCAAAGAAGTCGGAAGACTACCGCTCGAAAAGTGAAACCTCCGAAGCCGGCGATTGGGTGAGCTACTGATGAATCAAACTGGCTATCAGGTTGGCTCGTCTCCTTCAGTGGGGGCGGCTCCCCCCACAAACGCTCCACCGGTACAGCCCGCAGACCACAACAAGCTTAAGCGGCAGTATATCGATTACCTCGGCCTCAAGGCTGAGGAGATCAAGGAGCAGCAGAACGCACGGCGCTATTATCACGGCGTCCAGTACACATCGAAGCAGATCAGGACGCTCGACAAGCGCAAGCAGCCAGTCGTCACCTACAATCGCATCGGCCGCAAGATCAACGGGCTGATCGGCCTGCTTGAGAAGATGAAGTCCGATCCCCGGGCGTTTCCTCGCAATCCTGACAACGAGCAGGGCGCCGACGTTGCGACCGCTGTCTTGCGCTATGTCTGCGACGAGCAGGATTGGGGCACGAAGTCGCCGATCTGCGGATCGAGCGGCGCTGTGGATGGCATCGGTGGCGTCGAGATCATCCTCGAGCGTGGCGATGTTGGAGATGTCGAGATTGGCTTTGAAGCCGTCGATGCCAGCGCGTATTTCTACGATGCACGATCACTCAAGTGGGATTTCTCAGATGCCCGCTATATGGGAACCTCAAAATGGTCCGACGAGGATGCGGCCGTTGAGATGTTCCCGGATAAGGAAGCCGAGATCCGCGCCTCGATGGAGAACGGGTCGGAGCTGACCAGCAACCCGGACAGCGACAAGAAGTGGTTTTCCAACGGAGAGACAAAGCGCATCCGCATCGTCGACCATTGGTACATCAAGGGCGGCGACTGGTACTACTGCATCTACACCGGTTCGACGATCCTGGCCGAGGGCAAGTCCTATCTTCTCGATGAGAAGAAGAAGACGATGTGCAAATACATCATGTACTCGGCCAACGTCGACCAGGACGGCGATCGGTACGGCTTCGTGCGCAACATGCGTTCCAGCCAGGACGAGATCAACCAGCGCCGCTCCAAGGCCCTGCATACGTTGAACAGCCGCCGCGTCATCATCGAGAAGGGCTCGGTCGACGACGTCGAGGTGATCCGCCGCGAAGCGGCCCGTCCCGATGGCGTGCTCGAGATCATGCCGGGGACAACGGCTCCCGTCTTCGATGACAATGCCCGCGGTCAGGAGCTGCAGGGGCAGATGGCGTTCCTCGAGGATGCCAAGAACGAGATCGAGAACTACGGATTCAATCCTGCGCTGATGGGGCAGGGCGTGCAGGACATGTCGGGCCGCGCCATCCAGCTTCAGCAGCAGGCGGGCATTGCCGAGCTCGGTCCGTACATGCTGGCATTCCGCGGCTGGAAGATCCGCGTCTATCGGGCGCTGTGGTGTGCTGTTCAACAGCACTGGACATCCGAGCGCTGGATCCGTGTCACCGATGATCAGAAGATGGCGCAGTTCTTCGCGGTCAATAAGCTATCGACGGACCCGAATACCGGTATGCCGGCGCTGGTCAACGCGCTGGGATCGCTCGACGTCGATATCATCCTCGACGAAGGCCCGGACGAAGTGAACATGCAGGGCGATGCCTACGATACGCTGTCGATCATGGCGCAGAAGGGCGTTGCCGTTCCGCCGGAGCTGCTGATCGAGCTTTCACCATTGCAGGGGTCGATCAAGCAGAAGGCGCTCAGCATCCTGGAGAACGCTAAGCAGCAGGCGTCCCAGCCCAACCCGATCATGCTTGCACAAGCGCAGGCAGAACTTCGCAAGACGAACGCAGGCGCAATGCTGGACGAAGCGAAAGCCCAGAAGGCCGTCTCGGAAGCAAATACTCCACCGCAGCAGGAAGGCGCACCGTCAGAACTCGACGTCGTCAAGAGCGTTGCGGAAATTCACAATACGAACGCGGACACTGCAAAGACGCTAGCCGCCGCTCGCAAATCGAATGTCGAGGCAACACTTGCGCCCATCCAAGCCGCCAACGAGGCAGCACGGACGCGGCAACAGGCAAACCTCACGTAGGAGCCGCCATCCTCAAGGGCGTTATCCGGCCGCTGGTCCGTAACCAGCAGAGTGCCGCCGACTTCAAGGGCGATGCCGCCGCCAGGCTTAAGGGCGTTCCGTCAAACCTCCGACGAACTGGAGACTTCACGACATGGCCGATCTATCGGATATGGACAATTTCGAGTCGATTACGTCAGGCGCACCCGCACCTGAAATTCAGCAAGAGCCACAGCAGCACAACCAGCCGTCGCGCGATGAAGGCGGACGCTTTGCAGCTCCTCAGGCCAAACAGCCTGTCGCAGCCGTCGAGCCTCCTACCGAGCCGACAGAACCAGCAGCCGGACAGCAGCCATCAAACGGCAATGTCCCGGTCGGTGCGGTTCAGGCTGAACGCGAGAAGCGTCAGGAGGCACAGCAGCGTGCCACGGATCTTGAGCGCCAGCTCGCGGAACTACGCGGTCAGGTATCGGTGCTTACCCAACAGCGCCAGCCGGCCCCCAAGCCACAGCAGGAACAGCAACCGGCAACCCTCTGGGATGATCCGGACGCATTCCTGAAAAACCAGCTCACGCCGTTCCAGCAGCAGATGCAGGAAATGCGTGAGGAACTGTGGGAATCCAGAGCATCGGCCGTTCATACGCCAGAAGCTGTCTCGGCAGCCAAGGCCGCGGCGGAAAAGATATTCGGGACCCCTGAAGGCAGACAGCTCCACCAGCAGATCACGTCTGCCGGCGGCAATCCCTTCGACAATCTGGTGAAGTGGCACAAGCAGCAGGAGACGCTGGCGAAAGTCGGCGGCGATCCTGAGGCATGGCTCAATGCTGAACTCGAAAAGCGCATGGCGGATCCCGCCTTTATGGCTCAGGCCGTAGAGCGAGCTCGCGCAGGTGCAGCGTCAAATACCAATCGGTCAGCGCCCTTAACGAGCATTCCTCCATCTCTCAGTCGTCTTCCCGCCGGGGGCAGTTCCCCTGGTGAAACCGATGCGAGCGACGGGGCCTTGTTCAATTCCACAACGTCACGCCGACGATAGCGCGGCTGAACCCCTGGAGCGAGCCTAATGGCACTCACCTCGAACCACCCGAACAACGAACTCGTCAAGTTCCGCACCGATGTCGCCTATGACTTCCTGCGGTCCTCGCGGTTCGATCCCTACATGGGCGCTGACAGCACGTCTGTCATCGTCCGCATGGCCGATCTTGAAGCAGACGGCAAGGAAATCCGCATTCCTCTCGTGACGCAGTTGTCCGGTGCCGGCGTCGGTGCTGGCACGATGCGCGGCAATGAAGAGCAGATCGACAGCTACGGCATGCCAATGTGGGCCGACTGGGCTCGTAATGCCGTGGCGAACAACCGTGCGGTCAACAAGGAGTCGTCCTTTAACGTGCGCTCCACTGCTCGCGCTCTGCTGCGCGGCTGGTCGAAGCGCATCGTGCGTGACGATCTGGTTGACTCTCTGCTGTCCATCCCGACGTCGTCGATCCAGGCAAACCGCTTTCTTGCGCCCGGCAATCGCATCAACGGCATCACCTGGTCGCAAGCAACCGCTGCCAACAAGAACTCGTGGGTCACCGCGAACTATGACCGCGTCGTGTTCGGCTCGCAGATGAGCAACTACTCGACCACCTTCGCCACCGCAGTTGCCAACGTCGACTCCACCAACGACAAGATGACCGCGGCTGTCGGTTCTCTGATGAAGGATGCCGCCAAGCAGACCGGCGTCGATCCGAATAACCCCGGCGTCTACAACGGCCGTCCGAAGATCAATCCTTGGATGGTCGAGAACACGGACCAGGAATGGTACGTCTGCTTCCTCGGCTCGCGCGGCTTCCGCGACCTGAAGGCCGACCCGGTCATGTACCAGGCCAACCGCGATGCTCGTTCACGCGAGAACGGCGATCCCACGAAGAGCAATCCGATCTTTACGGGTGGCGAACTGGTCTATGACGGCATCATCTACAAGGAAATCCCGGAAATCACGCAGCGCCTGCTCCTGAAGGGGGTCGGCGCCGCATCGATCGACGTTGAGCCGGTCTTGCTCTGCGGCCAGGGCGCTCTCGCCTATGCCATGGGCCAAATGCCTCGCCCGACCTCGCTCGAGGATGGTGACTACGACTTCATCACCGGCCTCGGCATCGAAGCGCAGTACGGCGTCGGCAAGATTGCCAAGGCTCCGCTTGCTGCAGGTTCCGCGGCAACTGTTGGCACGCTTGTCGACTGGGGCATGGTGACGGGCTTCGTATCCGGCGTTGCCAACGCCTAACGATCAGGAGCCGGGGTTCTCGGCTTCCCTTTCCCTTTCAATCAACACGTAAAGGAGATCGGCAATGGCTGATCGTATCGCATATGCCCAGCCTCAGGCAGGCGGGCAGGGCTTCGCCCGAACCATGAAGACGTTCGGGGGCGCTGTTGCCCTCGTCGTTGCCGACATGGTCACTGGCAATACCGTCGAACTGCTCCAGGTGCCACGAGGCTTCGTCCTTACCGGTGTCTATCTGGCGCTGACGGACATCGACAGCAACGGCACGCCGACGGTTGCCGTGACGCTTGGCGACCTTGCCGTACCCGCTCGTCTTGTTGCTTCGTCCACCATCGGCCAGGCCGGCGGCTCGACGACCACACTGGCGGCAACGGGTCTTTACTACCAGTACCTCGCCGACACGAACATCGCCTTGACGTTCGGCACGGGCTCGGCAACGGCCGCGGCGGGCACGGCGACGTGCTACCTGACCGGCTTCATGGCTTGAGGGCGCGGATATGAGCACAGTCTCCGTTACCTACAAGGCCCCGAAGGACGACAACAAGGTCGTCGAGATGGGTGGTTCCACCTTCTTCGATGGTCAGACTGTCAAGTTCGACAGCGAAAAGGACTTTGGGCTGCTGTCCAAGCTCCGAACCAACCAGCATTTCAAGGTCTCCGACAAAGAGCCACCTAAGCTGTCAGCCAAGCCGGCGCCTGTCGCCGTAACGTTCACCACCGTCGAGGATGACGATGGCACCTTCTCCATCCTGCAGAACGGCGCGCCCATCAATCACGCGCCGATTTCCAAGGAAGAGGCTGACGCCTTCAACGCCCTCAGCGATGAGGACAAGGCCGAATACGTCAAGTAGCCGAAAAGGAGGGCCGCGACATGAAAACTCGTAACGATCTGATCATCGCGACCCTCAAACTGCTCGTCTCGGATGGCGGGGCAGGGCAGGCGCCCGAGCCGGAGGACGTCGTCGAGATCGACAACATCATCGATGGCAAGCTTGCCGAGTTGAACCGGCGCCAAATCTACTTCGCCAACGATCCCGACAATTTCGATGACGAGTTCGTTGATCCGCTGGCGATCATACTTGCCAACACGGCGGCGCCGACCTTCGGGCAGCCCCGCAATCCGCAATCTCAAGCAACGGCGGAAAGCACCCTACGGCAGATGAAGAACAGCAACTTCGTGCCGGGTTCCAGCGTCGAAACGGACTACTTCTGAGATGACCGATATCGTATGGCCCAACAGCACGTCGCCGGGCGCCCGCCCTGGTGAGGGTTCCGGTCGGCTGATCAACTGCTACGCCGAAGCACTGGAGTCCGGCGCTCGCGCGTCGTTCGTTCGCCGCAGAGTGCCGGGCCTTGCCAGACTTATAGCGACAGCCTTTCCGGGTTGCCGCGGATTTCACTTCTACAATGGCGATCTGTACGTAGCTCAGTCCAACCGGCTGTCCCGCATCAATGTCGCGGCCGGCGTCTATTCGCAGGTGAACCTCGGGGCGCTAGCCGGAATCGGTCGTGTCACCTTCGCCCGTAACAACAAGGTGCCAACCCCGGATATCGTCTGCGTCACCGAGAACGGCGCATTCATTGTCAACCGCACGACGGCGCCGACCTCGTTCACAGACCCGGATCTACCGCAGCCAGTCACCGTAGCCTTCCTTGACGGCTATTTCGTCTTCGCCATTCGCGACGGGCGGTTCTTCACCTCTGGCATCAACGACATCACCATCAATGCGCTGGACTTCGGCAAGGCAGAGAGCCATTCCGGCGGCCTGCTCAATGCCGTGGCCTTTGGCGAGCAGCTTATGCTGATGGGGCCATCGTCCGTCGAGTTCTGGCAGAACGCCGGTAATGCGACAGGCACGCCATTCTCGCGCTCGAGCGTGGTTGCTCGTGGGCTTGCATCAACATTCGCCGTCGCCGGCACGGAATACGGCTTCTCCAGCCTGATCTTCATTGGTGATGACAACGGCGTCTATCGGATCGACGGCGGCTATCAGCCGACGAAGATTTCCAATGCCGATCTGGACCGGCTTATCACTGCCGTTGCCGACAAGACGCTGCTCGATGTCACGGTTGCGGTTACCGAAGCCCACGCCTGGGCAACAGTATCAGGCCCGAACTTCTCCTGGACCTACGAACTGGCAACCGGCTTCTGGCACGAGCGTGCAAGCTATCTCGACGACCATTGGCGCGGGGTCTGTTCTGTCCAGGCATTTGGTGGCTGGGTGATCGGGGACAGGACGACCGGCGATATCTGGTTGCTCAATCCTGATATCCAGACCGAAGGCACAAACCCGCTGGTCATGAAAGCCTATTCCCTGCCGTCGATCGGCTTCCCGAACCGGGTGGCAATTCCTCGAGCCGATTTCGACATCATCGTCGGTCAGGGCAAAGTCACCGGCCTCGATCCAATCGAGGTTGATCCGGTCTGCCTGATTTCGTGGTCGGACGACGGCGGAGCAACCTTCGGGACGCCGCTGAAACGCAGTCTCGGGCGTCTGGCCAAATACATGACCAACGTCGTCATCAACCGCGCCGGGTCTGCCGGCCGATATGGCCGGGTCTGGTGCTTTGAAGTGTCCGATCGCATCTACGTTGGCCTATTGGGCGGGTCGATGGATGGCATCTTGAGGTCGAAATAGTGTCGACGAACCTCGTTCCCCTTCAGCCGATCCCGACACCGACAGCGGCGTTTGTCGACCCGAAAACCGGGCTGATCGATCTCGCCTGGTATCAATATCTGAAGCGTCTCGACGACCACATCCGCGATGTCGAGCGCCGCCTTACGGCTGGAGGATTATAATATGGGCTTTCTCTCAGGGCTGATGGGCGGCGATGTCGGTTCGAACACCATCAAGGCGCTCGGCAAGAACAGCGGCTTGCTGAACAGCTTCGATACCACCGGCAACAACATCATCGATACCGGCGAACAGCAGTCCACCGGGGCGATAAACAGTGGCATCGCAGGCTATCAGCCATGGCTCGACAGCGGCAAAGCTGCGAACACCATGTACGGCAACGCGATCGGGCTGAACGGCGCTGATGGCAACGCAGCGGCAACAGGCGCGTTCCATACCTCTCCGGGATATGACTTCGCCGTAGACCAAGGAACGACAGCCGCCCTTCGCGGTGCGTCTGCTGCGGGGATGCTCAACAGCGGCAACACCCTGACGGCGCTCACCAAGTTTGGCCAGGGCACCGCCGATCAGGAATATAATTCGTGGCTCGATCGCTTGAACGGTGTGTCCGGGCAGGGGATGCAGGCAGCACAAGGCCAGCAGGCCGGCGATACAGCATTGGCCGGCGTCTATCAGGGAGGCGTCGACAATCGCCTCGGTCTCGAGAACACCGTCACCCAAGGCCAGATGGGCATCAACACCCAAACGGCGGGTCTCAAGGATCAGCAGGACGCCAACAAGTCTAGCTTCTTCGGCAAGCTGATCGGCGGTGTCGGTAGCCTCGGACTGAAAGCGGCAACGGGAGGCTTGTTCTGATGGTTGCCAATCTCAAAAGCCTTGTCATTCCGATTGCGCCGGCTCCTGTCGTCGATACGGGCTGGCTTGACAACCTCGTCAAAGCTGGCGGCTCTGCACTCGATCAGGCATCGGAAAACAAGTCGTTCAACCGTCTGGCGGACCAGATCGGCGGCGCGCCTGTCCAGCCCGGATTCCTTGGTCGGTTGTTCGGTGCTCAAGCTCCGCAGGCGGCTATCCCGGCTCCTGGTGCGTCTTCGCAGATCGCGGCCACCAATCCGGCTCCCGTTCAAGGCACAGTCGCTCCAGGCGCTCCCAACGACATCTACAACGGCTTCATTACGACGGTGAAACAAGGTGGACTGACGAATCCCTATGGTTTGGCTGCTGTTGCGGCCACAGGCCGTGCTGAGAGCGGCTGGTCACCAAAGAACGTCAATGCTGCATGGGCCGATCCAAGCGCGTCAGGGCAGGCAGGAACGGCTGGCGGCATCATGTCATGGCGCAACGAGCGCTTGGCCAATCTGCGCAACTACGCCCAGGCCCAAGGCGAAGACCCTTCGAACATCAGCCCGCAGACGCAGGCAGAGTTCTTCATGCAGGAAGACCCGACACTTGTTCAAAAGCTGAACAATGCTCAGTCTCCGCAGGAGGCGGCAAACCTGATGGCAAAGGCATGGGCGTTCAAGGGCTACGACCAGCCAGGCGGTGAAGCCGCGCGTCGGCAGGCATTGACGCAGAATTACTATGCGACCCAGTTCAGGGACGAGCCGCAGACGGCCCAGGCCAACACGCCGATGGAGGAAGGCGATGGCCAAGGCCCGACGCAGGTTGCCAGTCTCGATCCTCGCGCCGGGATGCCTCAGCCTTCTGCCCCGGCATTCAATCCAGCTACTGCTTCGCCATCCGTGATGATGAAGGAGCTCGGCCTCAACGGCCAGTCGGCCTACCGCGATCCCCAAGTTGCGGCCGTTGGAGCGCAGCCGCCGATGACAATGGCGTCTCAGAACGTTCCAGGCCTCATCTCTCCCGGCAATATTGATCTTTCCAAGCGTCCGGTCGTTAAGAATCCAGACGGCACCATCAGCACCGTGCGCTCAATCTCATTCAATCAGGACGGCAAGGAAATACTTGTCCCCACGGTTTCCGACGATGGTCGGATCATGAGCAATCAGGAAGCATTGGATCAGTACCGCAAGACGGGCCAGAACTTGGGTATATTCGACAGCCCAGCCAGTGCCGACGCCTATGCTCAATCCCTGCACAGCCAGCAGGCGGGCATGTATGCGCCTCAGCAGCAGGCGCAACAGCCTACTCCTCAGCAGGTAGCGCAGAACGCGCCGGCTCCAGCCCCACAAGGCGGCGGCATGAGGACGCTTGCGCCTGGCGTAACGCCGATCGCTCGAGGCGGGGTTTCTCCCCAGCTTATTCAATCCATGCTTCGCGATCCGAACCTTCGACAGGCCGGCTTGCAGCTCTGGCAGCAGAACGCGACGGGCAAGACCTCTGACGGCTGGGATTTTGTCACGCTGCCGGACGGGACATTTGCGCGCGCCAACAAGCAAACCGGTGAAGTGCAGAGCGTTGGGCAGTTCAGCAAGCCGCAAGACCCGATCAAGGTCAGCGATGGCGAGACTTTACTCGATCCGGTCACAAAGCAGCCGATCTACACAGGCGCGCCCAAGACTCCGCAGAGCTTCCAGGAGTTCAAGCTCGCTCAGGAAAACGGCTTCACGGGTTCCTACGCTGATTGGGAAAAGGTGAAATCACCGGGCGTCAACATCAACACGTCGACCGAAAATGCCACGGACAAGGCTGCTGGCGAAGGTCTCGGCAAAGTGTTCTCCGGGATATTCGACGAAGGCCAGACTGCAAAGAACGACAAGGCGCAGATTGGTCTGTTGCGTTCGTCTTTGGGTCAGAGCCCGACTGGCGTTCTTGGTGCCTTGGCCAGCACGGCGGCAGACTGGGGCATCAACGTCGGCCCAAATGCGGACAAGGTGCAGGTTGCGAAGTCGATCATCGCCAAGATGGTCCCCGCGCAGCGCATTCCTGGCTCCGGCACGTCCTCCGATCGTGACCTGACGCAGTTCCAGAATGGTTTGCCGAAGCTCAGCGGCACGCCAGAGGGGAACACGGTCATTCTCGATACCCTCGACGCCCTGGCAGATCAGAAGACGGCCAAGGCCGATATCATCACCCGTTACTATTCAGGCGAACTGAAGGCGGGCGAGGCTGTTAAGCAGCTTCAGGCTCTGCCCGATCCCTATGCAGCCTACAAAAACTTCGTCAACTCGCAGGGCGGTGACACTGGCATCGGCGGGAGTGGCGCTGCCAGCCCAGGTGCGGTTCGCCGCGCTCACAATCCGACGACTGGCGAGACACTCGAGCTTCGCAACGGCCAATGGGTACCGGTGAAATAATGGCTGACAACACACCAGCACTTCCCCCCGGCTTCGTCCTGTCGAATACAGCTGTACACGACGATACTCCGCCGTTGCCGGCTGGTTTCCAGCTATTTCCTGCGTCTCGTCCAGGCTCCCATCCGGGTCTGGAGGAAAGCCAAAAGCTGCTCGATGCGGAAGATCAGCAGAAGAGCATGGCCGGCGCGAACGGTGCGGTAGGCGCGGGCCTGACAGGTTTTGCCAACGGCATTCCGATCGTTGGCCCCGCGGTGCTGGGCGGCCTTCAGCGCGCAGCAGCAGGTATCGCCTCGGTAATTGACGGCGAACCCTATGCCGACAAGCTAAAGCAGGCTCAAGACATCACGGCGCAGGCCGGCGCTGACCATCCCTATGTCGAGGCTGGGGGAGAGATTGCTGGCAATATCGCGGGGACAGCGCCGCTCGTTGCGGCCGCGCCAGCCGCGTTCGGTGTCAGTGCGGCAAGCGTTCCCGCTCGCGCCATCGCGTCGGCTACCACCAACGGAGTGATAGGGGCCGCTGACGGTTACGCTCGGAATGGCGGCGAGGGTGCAGCGTGGGGAGGTGGCGTCGGAGCAGTCGCAGGTTTCGCTGCCCCTTACGTGGGCCACCTCATCGGCGAAGCCTATCGTGGAATCCGGACTGCCGCCACGCAAGGCGAGGCCGCTCGCCTGGCGGGCACGTCAAGACCGGCCGTTGATGTCGCTGCTCGTGCGCTCGCCGCTGACAATGCTACCGGAGCCACAAACGCCAACATCGCCGCTGCCGGTCAACATGCGATGCTTGCCGATGCCGGCCCGGCGACCCAATCCGTCCTGGATACCGCCATTGCTCGCGCTGGTCCCGGCGCCGGCGAGGCGGCCAATCGGATTACGGCCCGCGCGGAACAAGCCTCCCGCGACATCAACAATGCCCTGGATACTTCGCTCGGCAATCCGCAGGGCATGGTGGCACCGCTCACCGCTATCCGGGACGCGAGCCTGCCAGCACGCACCGCAGCCTACGACGCTGCCTACGCGGCTCCTATCGACTATGCCGATCCTCGCGGGCGAACACTTGAGAACCTGATCCGGACGCGCGTCCCGCCACCGATCGTCGCTCGGGCAAACAATCTGATGCGCGTTAATGGTGAACAGTCTCAGCAGATGCTTGCCCGTGTCGCGGACGACGGCACTGTCACCTATGAGCGACTCCCGGACGTTCGGCAGATCGATTATATCACCCGCGCTTTGAACGACGTGTCCAGGCGAGGGGACGGCAACGGCATCCTTGGTGGCAATACTTCCGAAGGATTCGCCTACGGCAACCTCGCACGGACACTTCGAAACGCGACTGCTGCTCTCGTGCCGGAATATCGTACGGCGCTCGACACAGCCGCTGACCCGGCGAACGCTCGCGAGGCCGCACTGTTCGGGCAACACATCCTGTCGCCGACGGTACCGCGGGACGAGGTCGAGGCCTTCGTCTCCGGTCTTTCCAATCCCGAGCTGCAGCACCTGCGAGGTGGGATTCGAGCGAAATTCGCTGAGACGATTGCCAACGTGAAGCGCACCGTCGCCGATCCGAACACGGATGCTCGCCAGGGTATTGCAGCGCTTCGGGATCTGTCGAGCGATGCCGCACGCCAAAAACTCGCCTACGTCCTCGGCCCGCGTGAAGCTGTCAATATGTTCGATACCATCGATCGCGCAGCGACGGCTTTTCAGTTGAGGGCAAATGTCTCGACGAACAGCAGAACCTATGCGCGTCAGGCGGCGGAACGAGCCGTTGATACGGCAACAAGCCCTTCGATGGTTCAGAACGCCGCCTCGGGCAAACCAATCGTCACGGCGCAGGGATTTCTGAAGTCATTGGCTGGAACGGACGACGCGTCGATGCTGGCGAGAAAGGACGAGACGTGGCGCGATGTGGCGAACTTGATGACCATGCCAGCCAATACTGCGCAAGGCTCGTTTCTACAGGCCCTTCAAGGTGCAGCGGCGCAGTTGCCGACTATTGATCGAAATACCGGTCGGATTGTTGCTGGCGTAACGCGCGGGCTGTCTGGCGGTCTCGTGCCGCAAGCTTCGCGTTTATCAGCAGGAGAGCGACAATGAAGAAAGCGACGGTAGCGGCGGCGGCGGGCCACCCGTAACTATTCAGCGCCCACACAAACGCGCCGTACATCGCCGCGAGGTAAATCCCTCCGGCTACGACGCCGCCGATGATCCAGACTGCAACTGTTCTGTCTTCGCCGAATATCTTCATTCGCTCACCATGCCTCAACATCCTCCGAATTGGAAGATGCAACCATTCATCAGCATTAACGAGGGCTCCTGATCGGGGGCCTTTTCCAATTGGAGAACCGCATGGCCGGGTTCTGGAACAAATCGCAGTCGCAGATACAGGACGTCAACGGCAAGCCGATGGTCGGCGCCAAGGCGTACTTCTATCTGGGCGGCACGACAACGCCGATCAGCGTTTACGGGGCCTATGCGCTCGGGCTCATCAACAAGTTGCCAAACCCTGTCGTCAGCGATGGCAACGGCTTCTTCCCGTCGGTGTTCTTCGACGAGGCTGACGGCTTCTATCATCTGCGAATGACGACATCGGGGGGTGTAGTCATCCTTGATGTGGACGGCCTGCCGATTATTGGTCCGTCTGGGGGCGGGGGTGGAGGTGGTGACAATCCGGTCAATCCAGATGCGGTGCTTTCGACCGGCGACATGAAGGCTAGATATGGAACCGGCTTTCTGTCTGGCTTCGTTCGCGTCAACGCCCGTACGATCGGGTCAGCTATTTCAGGTGCAACAGAACGCGCCAACGCTGACACGCAGGCGCTGTTCGAATACCTGTGGAATACCGATACAACGCTCGTTGTCGTTGGTGGTCGCGGGGCAACGTCCTCTGCTGACTGGTCGGCAAACAAGCAGATCACACTTCCCGACGCCCGTAGCCGCACGCTGATCGGCATGGACGACATGGGCAACACGGCGGTCAATTTGATCCCGCAGGCGACAGTCCTTGGCGGGCTTGTCGGTGAAGCGGTTCATGCGTTGATTGCCAACGAAATGCCGTCGCACACGCATACCGGCACGACAGGCAGCGCCGGGGACCACGTCCACGGCATCAGGGGCAACGTCAACACCAATGCCGGCCTAGCAGGTCTCCGTGCTGGGGATACGCCGCCGTCTGCAACGGTCGTTCAAAATACGGAAGTGGCCGGCGCACACGTCCACCCGCTGTCAATCGACAATGCTGGCGGCGGTCTGGCGCACAACAACACCCAGCCATCCATGGCAATTACCATTTACATGAGGCTGTAGGATGTACATCGCCCAGCTAGAGCCCGTTTCCAACCGCGCCGACTGGTTCGGAACGATCGAACTCATCAACGATGACACCAACGAGATCATCACCGATCTGACCGGCGTCACGGCCAAAATCTACGTTCACTCCAAGACGCCTCAATATCGGGTTCTCTCCGGTACGACAGAGGATGGGCACATTACCCTCGTCGATGGCGGGATCATCAGTTGGCAGTTCACCGCGGCTGAAATGGCGCCTGTCTGCGCCGGAACCTACGATATCGGCATCACGATAGCGCGTGACGACATCACCCAACAGGAATTGATCGGCTCGCTGCCGGTCGTTGACGGGATCATGAGATGAGCACCACAAGCCTCCGCCTGCGCACGCTTCCCCGCTACCCGGCCCGCATCTCCGGGACCAACGGCGTCAAGACGGTTCGTGAAACCGGAAGCGCCGATTTGGTCGTGAAGAACGATTTCAGCGACATGATCCGGGTCCCGGCCGTCGATAATCCCGACAAGATTTTCCTGCTGACCTGGAACGCTGACACCAATTCCTATTCGATCATGTCGTTTACCGACACGTTCGCGGCGGCGATCGATGTTACCGGGTTGATGCCGAAGTCCGTGTATGACCCGGCCAACCACAACGCCGACGCCTTCGCACGCGCCAACCATACTGGCGTCCAGGCCATCTCGACAGTCACTGGCCTGCAAACGGCCCTGGACAGCAAGGACGGGAAAGTCGTCTATGCGGCGAAGTCAGCCAATTACACAGCACTCCTTGCCGACAACAACGCCGTTCATCGCTTCACCGCAGCGGCAACGGTCGCCCTGACAGCAGCAGCTACACTCGGGGCAAATTGGCATTACACGGTCGTGGCCAACGGCGCAGATGTCACGATCGATCCGAATTCCACAGAGACTATCAACGGGCTGTTGACCTTGATCGTCCCGAACGGGACCTCAGCCCAGATCATTTGTGACGGGTCGGCATTTTTCACGGTTTTCAAACCTACAGGTTGGCAACTCATCGAAAGGCGGTCGTTCTCTGGGGTGAATGCGGTAACCTTTCTCAATCTCTTTGGCGATATCAGGCTGAGAGGGTTTGTGGATTCCGCCGGTGCAGGAGCCGACTTGTATTGGCGTTCGAGCACGAACAACGGGTCGAGTTATGACACTGGAGCATCGGATTACACTTTCGAAGCACTGCTCGCGTCCTCTACGTCCATAACTGCAGCAAGAACGACAGGCTCTTTGGCGTCGATCACCACCGGCGGCTTCAGCGCGGGTGTCTTCGATATGACCATCACGGGATTTGGTCGAGCACTTCCCGCTGCGGCCATAACGGCGGTTAGCGGGGCCAGCGCAGGGGGCACGTTGAGCGGCGCGTCACTGCAATTTTTCAGTCAGTGGAGAAACAGCAGCGTTGCCAGAAACGCCATTCAGATAGGTACAACGCCTACATCCAACATCAGCGGGTTTATCACTGTCGAGGCATTAGCATGATTAAGATAAGCACCCCAGACGGCGACGTTGAACTGACAGGGCAGGAAGAAGCGGATTACCTTGCCTCGCTGCCGCCGATCGCCGCGCCAACTATTACCAGCGTCTCAGCCCGTCAGTTCAAACTTCAGCTTCTTGCTGCGGGCCTTCTCGATGAGGTTGAGGCATGGACTGGCACGCAGTCCAGAGCCGTCCAGATCGCATTTGAATATAGCGGTTCATTCGTCCGAGATGAGCCAATGATGATTGCTGGCTTCAAGGCTATGGGCTTCGCAGACCCGCAGATTGACGCATTTTTTGAGGCGGCAAAGAAGCTATAGGACGCCTTCTCTGACGCTAGGTTCGGATATTATTGGCCTTTCGCGGAATTGCCTTCCGATCCTCTTACCTTTTTCGCGCAGAGGCATTTCCACGAACCTGTAATTCAGTTCGGCAGCCAATATCAGCATTGCCAGGGCCGTGAACGCTGAGAATAGAACGCGCGGGTATGTGGGATGGTCCCACCCGAGAATGTGAAGATAAACATACCTGTTCAGGAAAAATATAGGGAGGTTGGCGAGGTAGAGAGCGTATGAGCGCGACCCCACCCACAGAAGGAGCGCCTTCAACTGCCTCTGTCGGCAAATATAGGATTTGTCATAAGAGGCGATGAGAACCAGCAAGCCACTGAAGATTGCAATCATGCCCGTAAAGAATGGGACTAGCGACATGGTCCCCGCCATGGCGGCAAGACCGAAGAGAAGTGCAACGATAACAAAAACGCTCGCCGGCCTGTTGTTGAGGAGCGTCGGGTCAAACAAGCTATAAAATTTCGAGATCGAAAAGAAATAGATTGCCACCCCGACAAGAAGCGCGTCGGCCCGGACATCCCACAGCAGATCGCCGGGCGCCCTTGGGATGAACAACTGAATGAAGATGGCGGCAAGAATTAGCGCGCGGATGTGCTTTCGCCCAAAGTAAGCGACAAACGGCAAAGCCAGATAGAATTGCTCTTCGAGGGAAAGGCTCCAGTACGCGCCGCTGACCCCTCCGGCGGGCGCCCGGCCATTCAGTTCATACCAATGATGGAAGTTGGCTACCTGGAAAAGCGCGGCGAAAGTCTCGCTTAGTGTCGAGAACCAGTTCGAATATGCGGGAAGCGCGGCCGTCAACGCTAACGGGATGGCCAGCCAAACCCATGCGGTCGGCAATATCCGGAACGCCCGTCGTATCCAGAATTCGCCGGCCAACCTTAGAAAATCACCCGTGTCCCGCGCCGCTGTAACTGTTGGGATAAATTGCCTCGCGATGACGAAGCCGGAGATCACCAGAAAAAGATCGACGCCGCCCCAAAAGCTGAACGTCCCCATGATCGCGGAATATGTCGAGCTAGGCCACAAAAGCAGGAACAAGACATGATGTATGAGGGTGAACAGAATGGCGAAAGCTCTGAGAACCTCGATATCGGAGATGATGCGGGAATGCTTGGTCACCTTCGAATGCATCATGCGGCTCTCTTGGCTTGCAACGCTTCAGTCACACCAGGGGCATTTCGTCGCGTTTGATTTTCTCAATCTGCTCGGCTGAGAGCTTCATGAACTGCTTCTGGTTGTCGATTTTGCGCACCATCACATGGCCTGAGACCTTCTCTCCAGAGATGGTTTTAACCGAAAATACAGTGTCGCTGAGACTCCACTCGCGGCTGTCGTGGCCAACGAAGAAATAGATCAGAGCCTTCATCGCGCCTGCAATGGCGACCAGCAGTCCAAGCGCGAATAATGCGTTCATCGTCGAAACCCCGTTGCGGGCCACATTACACACGCAACCCACATTCGCAAGGCTCCCTCCCCGGGGGCTTTTCCATTTTGAGGAGACCACCATGACCGTCATCGAACCACGGTGGCTGACGGCTGCCCGCAAGTACATCGGCCTCAAAGAAGTTGTCGGTAGCGGCAACAACCCTGAAATCGTCGCCATGTGGGTGAAGCTCGGGCTTCCGTTCCGTGATGATGCTACCCCATGGTGCGCCGGGTTCGTTGGCTTCGTGCTCGAAAACTCTGGCATCAAGTCCACCCGCTCCGGTCTCGCTCTCTCTTACGAGAAATGGGGAATACCGATCAGCAAGCCGATCGTTGGTGCCATCGTGACCTTCAAGCGCCTCGGGGGCGGCCATGTCGGGTTCGTGGTCGGGAAGGATGCGGCTGGCAACCTGATGGTGCTGGGCGGCAATCAGTCCGACGCAGTCAACATCAAGGCCTTCACACCAGATCGCGTCCCGACATCGATCCGCTGGCCCGCAAAAGAGCCAATCCCTTCGCTTTCTCCACTGCCGATCGTCCGCAAGGCCGGCGCTGTTTCTACCAACGAAGCCTGAACCCTCCCAACAATAAGGAACTTCATCATGCGTGCCATGTTCATGGCTGCAGCCGCCTTTGCGTGTCTAACGCTCGGCTCCTGTGGCGCCCTCCAAAAGCTCAACGATTTCACTATCAGCCAATCGACGGTCGACAGCGCCATGTCGGCCTATGACAGCGCGTTCCTCGCCCCGGCGAAGGCCTATCGCGGCCTGTACGACAGCAACCCCTGCACCGGCTCCGACACGGTCAAGAACGCGGCCGGCCTCTGTGCCCAACGCAGTATCGTCCTGAAGCTCCAGCAGGCCGACAAGGTCGTCGAGGATGCTCTCGCACAAGTGCAGTCGCAGCTCGATGCCTGCAAGGTCAACGGCCAAGCGACCTGCACCGGCATTTCCGCCGTCTATTCCACCTTCAAGACCGCGATCGGCGCCGCTGAAGCCATCGCCATCCCATCAGGAGCAAACTGATATGACCGCTGAACAGATCCTTCAGAATGCCCAGCTCGCCTTCATGGCGCTGCAGGCGCTCATCCAGCTCGGCAAGGACGAGGAACCTGCGCTGTCCGCTTTGTGGCAGACGCTCGTCCTCAAGAAGCCGCTGACAGACGCGCAGCGTCAATCCCTGCTCACCAGCCATCAGGAAATGACCACGGCGCTCCAGGCGCCGCTGGCTGACTGATCCAATCAAAGGAACGAAGACCATGAACAGTAACCTCGCTCATAATCTGCTCACGGCGGCCATGGTGCTCGTTGCCGCGACGACGGCCGGCCTATCCGCTCTCGGCTGCGTTACGCTCGCCACCGGCGCGCTCGATTGTTCGGCCTCGGTGCTGCCTCCGACCTACTCGGGGGCTATCATCGCCGGCCTCGGCATCATCAAAATTGTCATCAACATCACCCGCGATGGCGTTTCCGGCCTGACCAAGCCGCAGCCACCCGTCCAGAAGTGACCGACCGCCTCCTTCTCATCGGGGCGTCTTCTCTTATCGCCACGCTTGCCGGAGGAATCTGGCTTGCGTGGCACTCCATCCCAGCTTGAAAGAATCCGATGACACCAGGGGAATTTAGTCCAAGCGTTCACCAGCAGCTCGGCGAACTCATTGCGGGTATGAGAAATCTCACGGAGAGCGTTCGGCGGTCTGAGGACAAATCAGACCTCAGTCGTGCCCAGATGCACGGACGCATGGATGCGATGATCGATCGGATTGGCAAAGTCGAGGCGACCGTCACTGGGGTCCAGGAAGACATCACTGAAATGAAGCCGGTGGTCGACGAAGTGACCGCTTGGCGCAACAAGGGAATCGGGGGCCTGTTCATCATCGGCATCGGCGCGTCGGCGATCACGTTCATCATTACGCTTATCCTGACGCAGTCGTATAACCAGATACTCGGGTGGTTTAGCAAGGGCTAGAGCTTCCCCCGAACGCATGAATGCGAAGCACTGAATAGCAACTTCCCGACCCCACGAGGCGCCAGTTACCTTTCATTTGGCAGAGTACTCGCTTCGAAGAAGCGAAAGTCTTTCAATGAATTCCATAACTTCCGACGGGAGATGGTTAATTGCCGATCTGACCTCGATCGCGCATTGCTCATAGGCGACATCCGGTACTTGCTGGCCAGCACTTTCAGCATTCTCGGCCAATTTCCGTAGATCGTATAGCTGAAAGCCAATGGAGGCGCCGCGCCCGGAGATGGTTTCCAACATATGAACCAGTTGGCCGTCAAAAAGCGGCCTAGCATCAGCCAGGAAAGGATTGCTGATCAGCTGGCTTTCTACGCCAATTTGAGCAATTGCCTCCATATTGGAGCGAAGGTAGGCAGTGGGGTCCTGGGACTCGCTGAATCCTTCTTTCGTTTTTAACAGTTTGGGCAAGGTCAGATTGAGTCTTTCGAGCAGCGGGTTGGCGGCTCTATCAACTATCAGTTGATCTCGCTTCAGCATTAGGCCGACAAGCTGGTCATGCCTTGCATCGGCTGACTTCTCGCTGGCTCGCATCTGACGAACGGTCCAAATCGCCGCTAAGACAGCGAGAATTCCAGCTATCAGCGTCTGATAGTTGAAGAGCAAAGATAGAAGGCCGATCCCGATGTTCGAGCCAATTGTTATCATGTTGTCTCGCATTCATGCCCCCGAAAGCAGCATTAAACCGCCCGCTGTTTCCCCACCATAATTTTCTCATAAACCGCTTCTACTCGGCAGGCCGCGAGCCTGGCCGAGTTCTCAAATCCCGCGATCGGCAATTGATCCGATTGCCGCCCTCTGTATTCCCCAGCCAGAACCACCGGTCTTTCGTCCATGGTTCGCCGATCTGGAATATATGGCCGATCTGTTCTCCGGCAAAACCGACTAAGTCGTCGCCTGCGTCTCTTTCCCGCTATGCCTCCATTTGTATTGCGGCTTCAGGCCGGTGGGGATTGCTTCCCACATTTCCACACGCGCGCTTTCTCCCTCGATAGAGATTTTATGCCAGATGTGTTGGTGGATCGCCGCGCCCGGGCGCTTGGGTTTTAGATGTCGTACGCGGTCGCGGGAGTCAAGCCGGCTTCTTGGACAATGACGACGCCATCGATGGCAATGACGCCTGGCCTTCAGCGGTTGCTCAGTTGGAGGTGAGCGTCGGTCAAACAAGCGACGGGTGCAAATGTTCCGATCTGTGACCGGAACCCCATTTCAGATTATCCATTTACGCAACTGAGGGCGTCGAGCGTTTGCCAAGAACGCGACAATCCCTGTCTCAGCGAGTCGCGCGCTGGTCGACGTCCTCACCATTACAAAAAAGCCCCGCCTGTTGTGACAAGCGGGGCTAAGGCTCGGTGGTCGGGTGATCAAGGAGCTAATGCTGCGAAGACAAACGCTTCTTGATCCGTCCACGAAACAGCGGAATGGACGTTTTAGTTCCCCACAAATTTGGCGCGCTTCAGATCGATCTAATATTTGCGTCGCGCGTTATCCGTATCCGGCGACCGTCCTCGCCGGACCAGCAGGGCTTTTGCTCTGCGGAGGCTGGTGGCTCCCGGTCCCCTGGCTCGTCGCCAGCCTTTGATGGGTATGCAGGAAGGGGGCCAGCTGGAACTCCATTTCGAGTCTTCATTGCTCCAGGTGAGGCTGTCGGACGTTTGCGATAGACGGTAATTCGATCCCGGTGCGCCCCACTGGTCGACTCCTCACTGCTTTCCTACTGGTGAATTCTCGACACTTTGATCCGCCAATTGTCCATCTCAAAGGTGCCGTCGCGCGCAATTGCAGCCTGCAACACGTCTTGGGCACTGATGCCAGTCGTCTTAGGAGCCGTCCGCACGATGATGTTGCGAAGCTGATCGTGGGTGTAGATGCCAAGCTCGATCTGTTCGCCATCCTGCGTGACGGAGGCATGGTATAGGTCGGAGTGATCAGCCAAATTCGTTCCCTCGCATCGTTGGCCTGCTTCATCCTTATTGATTAGCGACCTGCGGGAACGAATCAACCGCAATTCGATTGACTCGCGAAAGTTGCGTTTCAGTGGAGTGTGTAATGGCATTGCTTACGGATGGCTTGTGGTCGGAAGGCGTTTATATGGAACTCGGCAAGCTCGGAGAATTTCGGGTCGTGGGATCCACTCGAGAAGCCGTGAACATCCTGATCTACCGATGGCCCGTCAAGGTCGGGGACGCTTACCGCTACGCCGTGTCGACTTGCTATGCAGTACTGGATGGCGAGCTACCTGCGGACGACGCCCGGCAGGCCTTCATTCTTGCTGTCGAGGAATCCGGCAAGTTCATCACCGCCAAGGTTCCTCGCAACCTTGTCCTGGTCACGCCCACCGATCCGAGCCGCAAAAGCACAGACATGAAGTTCTGGCTTCAAAAGAGAGCGAGGCGATGAAGAGAACGACGATAGCTCTATGCGTCGGAGACTTCCTGGCCGGAATGACCGTTGTCTGGTGCGGCATCGTCATTAGCCGACTGGCCGAGTTTGCTTTGTTGATGGAGTGATCAATGGAAAGGGACCGGAGAATATTTCGACCAGTCCGCATCCTCGTCGCCGGCAAATACAAGACCGTGCACACGGTCATGGGTGCGGGAAAGCTCCTGCTGAACCAATGGCCCCGCGAAGATGGTCCAGCGCGTCACAAAGCTCAAATGACCGTTCTGGACGCCTTCAATGAAGAGAAGTCGCCGGAGGAAGTTCGCCAGGCGCTCTTGATCGCAGCGGCCGAGGCCAATCTCGATCATTCGAACTAGGGCTTGGCGTTACCCGCGTTCAGCCGATCATAAAAATCCTCGCACATAGCCGCGGCTTCTCTGGCTGTCGTGCAATATCCCTGTTGAGGTGAGGGACGAGGCCATGAGCGCGTTCCGCCTTGGCCGCTCCACTGCCACTGGTCTTTCTTGGGGCCGTGCAGCTCCTGCCTTATCCGGCCAATGCGGACGTCACCATCCCAACCGCTGAAGTCAGTTTTCCAGCTTGCAGCATCGCCGGGCTCTGGCCACGTTTTGCGCCATTTGTATTTGAGTGCTGGATGTTCGACCATGGAAACCAATAAAGGACGAATGGGATTTCGGTTCCATCGCCGGCAAAAAACGAAATATGTGGGACAAGCTAAACGAAAAGCATAATGATCTTATAGAACTGGAATTTGTCCCACATCCGGCCAAGCCTTTGATTACTCACGCTTGACGTACACCTCTTCTGGGCACCATATCGAGCTGAAGATGGGAATTCGAGAGGCCTCTTTGCCAATCGCGAGCGTTGCGCCTATTCTTATCAGACTACAGTCAGAGTGATGATTCCGGGAACTACGATGTCCGTTTTGCAAACCAAGATGCCGCTTGGGCTCAGGCTTTTCATCGCTGTGATGGTTAGCATGGGGGCTATGTGGTTGTGGAACAGCTACAGCCCCTACGGCTCAGAAGCGCGCCTCGCGGCGGTGCGCTCGCGCCTTGGAGACAAATGCGTGGAGAACGCAGCCGGCAGCAAAGGCGTGGTGAAATCAGTCGAGCGGAACGGAGATGTCGTCGTCTTGCTTGAGAGCGGCGGCACTGTGAACTATCCCGAAACCGATCTAACTGCGGCGTCTTGCCCCGGGGCTTGAGTCGAAAAGGGGAAAAGCTTTCCACATTGGTAGGGTAGTTTGCAAATGTTTGCAAAGCGAATTGGGATGGATGTTGAGGGCGGAGTGTCTGGATGAACGGCGACGTCGATCGCACACTACGAAGCAGAAGAGCCAAGTTATTCTTTTGGGCCGCGCCGCTGCTTTTTCCACTGACCTATTTCGCGCTGAAAGCCTTACCTACCGCCGACCTGTGCCGGTTCAGAGACAATCACTATCTACTCGCTCTCTGGCCGGGAAATTTCCAAATCTACGATCAAATCATGGCTGGGCCGCTTTCGAACTCGGATGGCTGTTTTATCTTAGCAGTTCGATCGGTATATTCCTGCTACTTTGCGGCACTAGCTGCATTTGTGATTTATATCAGCGTCTGGCGCGTGCGATCGCCATCAGCCAAGGTCTCGGTGTCGAAAGCCACCCTTTCACTTATCTTTTTCGGCGCTGGCGCGATGTTCTTTAGCGCCTTCGACGATCATGCGCACGGTCGATATGACGAATTAGCTCTGCACACCTATAATACGGTGCCCATACTTGTACTGAAATCCTTCGTCCCAATGGTGGCTTTCTACGTTTGTCTCTATGCATGGATCGTTGCCGCTCGCAGCAGCTTCGGAATGAAGGGAAATGGTATAAAGCAGGAGAGCGTTCTGAAAACGCTCGATGGGGCGAACAGTGTGTTGGGCTCGAATCGCGGTGTGGATTATTCATCCGGACAGGATATTCGGCACGGACCTCGAAACGATTGAATCTGCACTAGACACGACGGGCGCCGGGCGCCTGGTTATCTGGCCGCACCGGGTGAGGCCGAACACGGTGGTTTTCCGGCCAAGGACCGTTCGAAAGGCCCTGGCCGAGGGTGGATGACCCACGCCGCGATGAACCAACATCGTGCTCGGCGCATTCATCAGAATGCCGAAATTGAGCGCTGTCCGATATCCGTAAATTGTCGTAAATCTCAAGCCGGTCGCGTTAGCCGCCGTCTTGCGAACAATTGGAAAACATTGTGGCTAACCGGCTCGGTAGCCATCTGTTTTTGCTACCATTTATGACGCCTCCCGGGACCGCCGTATGCCAATTATGTGCCAACGAATACCCACCAGCTTGAGAGGCCGCCTGCAAAAGCTGCTAATTTGGGTGAGCACGAGGCGTATGAAACGGCGCGCCTTGCGGTCCGTTATAGGGCTGGTCGTCTTCGATGTGCGCTCGGGTAAGCGGCCAAAATTCCGGGGCGGCTGAGCGATGCTATAGGTGCGAAGTTTCTTCGACCGCGTGACTGTGCCGCCAATTGTTGTAAAAGTGCGATAACACGTTTTCGGTCATCGGGGATCGCTATGAGGCTTGCTCGTTTTATCTGCGGATTGTTACTTAACCTTACTCTAGCGCTACCCGCATACGCACAGCCGGATCAAGGAAAAATCGCGTTCCTAAAGGAGGACTACCAAACCGCGTTGCAGATTTGGGGGCCGCAGGCGGAGCGCGGGGACGCAGCCGCTCAAAATGGGCTTGGACGGCTTTATGGCAACGGACTGGGCGTGCCTCGTGACATTGAAATGGCCATCAGCTGGTTTCGCAAGGCTGCCGACCAGAACTACCCGAATGCACAGCGTAACCTGGCCGTTATATTCTCAGGTGGCGAAGATATTCCCCAGGACCTTCCGCAGTCAAACATCTTGTTTCAGAAGGCAGTGACTGGATTTCGTGAAGCGGCCGACCAGGGAGACCCCTCTGCCCAGTATTGGCTCGGAAGCATGTACGCTGCCGGCCAAGGTATTGATCCGGACATCGAGCAGGCGAACGTCTGGTTTCGGAAGGCAATAGACGGGTTCCGCAAGGCGGCGGAGCAAGGAGACCCTTCAGCACAATATTCGCTTGGCAGGATGTATTCTGATGGCAGAGGGGTCGATCCTAATATCGACCAGGCAATTGTTTGGCTCGCAAAGGCTGCCGAGCAAGGTGTCGTAAGTGCGCAACTCGACCTTGCAGATTTCTACACGTACGAGCAATATGACCGTCGGGATGGCGTGCAAGCGTTCAAATGGTTCACACGGGCTGCTGAACAAGGCAATGTCCGGGGAGAATATAGGCTTGGCATCATCTACTCCGAGGGCGTGTTCGTCCCGCGAGATATGGAGAAAGCTACCTATTGGTTTCAGAAGGCCACCGCCCAATAGGCTGAAGGTGTCATCGCCATCGAGCTTCCGTGCCGCCAAAATTCAGATCTTAGTGCGCGATGGGGTTGCCATGATCGGGTTTCAGTTTCGCATCACTTTTACATGGTTGTCTCTCACACCGCTCGTCCTATCCGAGCGGGTATGGCAAAAGGATCCCAACCTTCTGCTGGAGGCTGACTACGCCCCCCATAATCGTTGTCAGCCTCATTCTCCCGGTAAAGAAAAAGGCCGGGACGCTACCGTTCCGACCTTCCATGATTTGACCGACATGTAAGCTAGTTAGGTTTTGATCACGCTTTGGCTAGACTAAGAGCGACGGTTTCACGCGGCTTCGTTTCTCCATTTAGTCTTGTTATCATCATCATCAATTGTAACCTGGATGAGTCTAAGCGTAATTGGCTTTGCAACATCTCTAACGCTAACGATGTTCATTGCTAGCAGTCCTCGAATGTCCACATCAATCTTCTTAACGCTCTCCAAGTGGTGGAGGCAGACCTCAGCCCGGAGAAGCTTCTCATAGACGTCAGAGATAGGCTTTTTTCCATTCTCATATCTGGAAAATTGCTCCGGAGTGAGATCCAGCCTTTCCGCAATTTCCTTAGCCTTCAGCCCGACACTTTTTCGGAAAAACCGAATTTCGGCTCCGTTTAATTTGATTGGATTGCAGGCGCGCAAGATCGCAACGACTGCCACCAAATTATCAGGGGAAGGAATAACGTGACCGATAATCCCCTCACAGCCTGAGCAGAATTTCTCCTTGACCGCGTCGTGAATCAGAACAACGAACGGTGTTCCGAGAAGACCAGACGCGTCAAATTCAGCTAAAACCCTAGTTTCAGCTTTGGCGTTCGCACACTTTGAGCAATTGGTCATTTTGTAAACCTCAACGCTTTTCTCACTTTGATGATGGACACATGCATCATTTCTGACACCATGCGAGCGCAAACTTCGATCTCCTCCTCATCACAGTTCCTCCCAAGAACGGTAATCATTGATCCGCATTCGTCTCTTTCTGCATACATGATCGAGCCACTGCGGAGTACGTACATCACGTCCGTGATGGTCACCCCGAATGAAGCCATGGAACGCTGTGCACTTAAGTCGAAACAGACTTCATCGTCGTATTCGAGGAAGGCCCGCAGCCAGACCTGCTCTGCCTTGTACGCTTGCTTGACCATGTGTACTCGTGCTCCAGCTTCATACTGTTGCTGACCACAAATAATCCATTCTTGATCCTAGATCAAGTTTTTTATTGATCAAGAGCGGCTTGCCGTATTGGTTAACGATGAAAATCGGCCGCTTTCGCCATAGCGTAGCCCCATGACGTTCAACGAGAACGCTTGCGTGCCGGCGGCGCAGCTTTTTGCGTCAAAGCAGGACAAAGTCTGTGGATGTTAGGATCTGAGAAACCGTGCTCGAAACAGCCGTTTCAATACTATTTGCGACTCGCCGTAAACCCGACCGCCGGCACGCATGCCGACAGTCACCTGAGGGAAGAGTCATGCAGGACAATATCCGGCCCATCGCCCCAATCAGCATTGCCAGCGTCACACCGCATCAGCCGTCTACAGGCATGCCCATTTGCGAACTGGTCAGTCCCACTGACCTCTTTGTCGATCCGGCCTACCAGCGAGACGTGAGCGAGCGGGGATTGAATCAAATCAGGCGAATTATCGAAAAGTTCGATTGGGCGAAGTTCAAGCCTCCCGTCTGCGCGTACGCGGAATTGAACGGAAATACCGTTCTGAAGGTCTTGGACGGACAACACACCGCAATAGCAGCTGCCAGCAATCCCTACGTCGATCGCATTCCAGTTATGATCGTCGAGGCTGAGGATACAATCGCACAGGCAAACGCGTTCATCGGTCACAATACCGATAGACTTGGGGTGACGAAGCTGCAGTTGCATCAAGCTGCGCTGGCCGCGGCCGACGAAGACGCGCAAACGCTTGAACTGGTTTGTGCCCGGGCAAATATCAAAGTCTTGAAGCAGCCGGGTTCCTACAAGCGCGATGGAGCTCGTGAAACAATTGCGGTCACATCAATCAAAGCTCTGATCGAACGCCAAGGTTCCAAGGTTGCGCGGGAAGTCCTGGAGGTGATAGCCAACGCTGAAATGGGCCCAATTACTGCCCCGCAAATAAAAGCCGTTGAGCTGTTGATGGTCGAGCCCAAATACCGCGACATGATCACGCCCGAGGATTTGACGACTGCAATCGTCGACCTACTTTTCAGCGCCGAAGATGAAGCAAAGCAATTGGTCCTGTCACACAAGTGGCCGTTCTGGAAGGCGCTGGCAATTACGTGGTTCGGGAAATGCAAAAAGCGCAGGCAGCCGCTTGTTCGGGTTGCCTAATCGAGCGATTGAGGGCGAGCCGATTGTGAAACAACGGCTCGCTCGGAGGCAATGCTACCATCGTTATCGGGCTTGATTTCTTTAGATATTTCAACGTATTTGCGAACCGCATTCACGAGAGCGATCTGCCATGTTCCTAGGCTGATCACCTCTTGTTCGCCATGTCGGCTGTCTTGACCAGAACGGTCTCCCGCTACCATTTTTCCGGGCATCAAATAGATCAAAAGCTTAGCATACAGCGGGGGTTCCGATCTGTGTGTGACATCTCACGCCCTTGTACGCGGAGATATCAATGGCAATTGCTTCCTACCTCATGCGTCGTGAAGGCAGATACAGCCTTCAGATTCGATACTCACGCCCCTTGGCTGCAATCATCGGAAAGCCGCTCTATAGGGCTTCCTTAATGACCGCTGATTACAATGTCGCCAAAATCCGACTTGTTAAGTGCCTCCAGTGGTTCTTGCCGATGAATTCCGTCCGTGAAAATACCCAACTCTATAACGAGATTGCTCGCAGGATAGACGAATACCTTCAAGATTCGATGCCGCTTGATCCTGATCGGCTCTTAGCCCGCCAGAAGTTCGACGAATGGAAGGATGCCTCTCTGCTGGCTTTGTCGGTGGACGGGTATTGGAACCAATATCTCTTCGATGACGAACTCCAAACGAAGGTGGCGTTGTTCCAGCAGCAAAACGTTGAGGCGGATAAGTACGTTCGAAAGGGAGAAGCAGTTCGAGCTTACGAACGCGGACGGATCGATATGAGAGACGCGTTGGCATTCGATGCGATCTCCATCGAGAGCCCGCGCGTTCGCGTGGAGAGCGAAGGTCTAATCTCGGCGTTGGAAAAGAGCCGAACTCCGCGCGAGCGCGACGACCTTCTAGCTGCACCCGGACGCCCAGTGGCACCTCAAGAAAACCCCCAAGTTGCCGAACGTCTTCGAATATCGGAAGCGCTGAAGCTCTATATAGTCGACAGCCGGGCTCTCAAAAAAAGCGAAGATGGCTTGTCAACCGTTGCGCTGATTATTCGTTTCCTGATCGACGAATTCAACGACCCGTATCTCGCCGATCTAGGTGGCGATGATTTCGAACGCTTGAACACGATGATGCCGGAAATTCCAAATCGAAATCATATCCCGCGTGAGGCGGCCAAATCGCTGTCGCTGAGGTATCGCTACGCGCAGGAACACGGCTGGGACAGCCTGGTACGTCTCACCGGAGAAACCCTTCAAAAGGGATACCACAGCGCACTCTCAAAGTTCTTCCGCTGGGCAATTGATAAGGGGTTGTTCAAAGGAGAAAAGCCGATTTTCAATCATGTGAGTGGCGAAAATCTTGTGTCTCTCCCCAGGGATTCTTTTAGTCGGGATGAGGTTATCGAAATTATCTCGATGCCGCTATTCACCGGTTGCAATGGTCCTACTCGAATATGGAAACCAGGTCGGTTTTTTATCCAAAATCATCTGTATTGGGCCTACATCATTCTGCTCCTGACAGGCTTGCGCACGGGAGAACTCGGTCAACTTCGAATTGCCGATTTCGTGGAACGGGACGACATCTGGTATTTGGATTTGCGCGGCTTCGACCCGACCAAAGGTCGCGTCGCAATTAAAGACGTCGTCAATTTTAAGACGGAAGGATCGGCTCGAATCATGCCCTTGCATCCGCTAATCTTGGATTTGGGCTTCCTTGATCGTCTTGCGGAGCTGGAAGCCACAGGTTGCGAATTCGCATTCCCCGAATGGGAACCCTATTTTAAGCCGGGAGGGGCTATTCGCTGGGGCCAGCCCATGACGAAAAGCTGGGCCTACATGAAAGGCAAAACGTCCATCGTCCGAAAAGACGTCACGCTCTACTCGACTCGCCATTTCTTTGCCGACCTTGTCGACAACACCGATCTAACTCATCGGGCGCGGAAGCGATTGATGGGCCACTCCAACAAAAGCGATATGGCCACGCGTTATGGATCGAAAACGCGCCTGACGACCCGCGACCTCAAGGAATTGGTAAGTGTCGAAAATCCGACCATCGATCAGATGTCCGAGATTCTGATGGACGCAAAGGAACGGGCAAACCGAGGCGACTTAGAGACATTGCGGCCTTGGGTGAACCGAGCGTCGTGGTCCGATTATTATCGGAAGAAGATGGGCTGATTTCACCCGATTGTAGAGAGATTTGAAGCTCCTACGTAGCAACCCGCAAATCCCGGAAAGTAGCGCTTTTGGTACGCTCTTCCTGCTTCGGGTGTATCAATATTGTGGACTACCTTTGGAGACGGTGAGCCGAAAAGCGTCGACATTTACAGTTTAAGGTGCCGCGAGCCCGGAGAGGCCGCGCTGGGGTAGAAAAATTGTGGACCATTCTCGGGGGCCATATCGCTGTGACAACTTTTACGCGATAATGCGGCCGCACCGGAGGGGCATTGTTGTTAGACCAAGGCTTTAATCAACGAAATTTTCGACGAATCTATGATGCAGAAAACCGGAAAGGTGCAAACCTAGAAGAGCGATTTTGCCTCGTATCGGAGGAATTTGCCGAACTCAAGCAGCAGACTATCACAATCAAAAACCTGAAGATCGAACTCAAGGATTCGATCTCACACCAGCGGGTAGAGCGTACAGAAGAAACGGCAGACGCTGTGAACATAGCAGCCACAGCTCTTCGTGAGGCCGCCGATGGTAAAGAACGCTACCTTAATGACCACCTAGAGGATTTAGCGAACTCCATAGCTCGTGACGGCCACAATCTTACACTCACGCCGCATGCCATTCCAGGCGGCAAGACATTGTTTCTAAGTAACAACGATCCAGCGACGTTCTTCATTGAAAAGCAGATTCAACACAATATTTCGCGACTTTATAAAATTTCTCCCGGAAATAAAGACGTGATAGTGCCTCAGGTGATGTCATTTTGTGGTGGGAAGTTTCCATTTTGGGGTCTTCGAACTGATATCTCTGACTTCTATGAGACGATTGATCATAGGAAGCTTCTCAAGCTCTTGAAATCTGATCAATTGCTTGACGCACCGTCAATAAGATACATCCAGCAAGTCCTTTTCGCCTATAGTCACGCAACTGGCAGCGCCGTAGGGCTCCCGCGCGGAAACGGAATTAGCGCCTATCTCGCCGAACTCTTCATGCGGCCAATTGATACTGCGGTAAAGTCTCTCGGAGACGTCCTGTACTATGCAAGATACGTGGACGATATTTTCATCCTGTGCGCTCAAAGCCCAGAGTGGAAAACCGTAGATCGTTTAGCGGACATAACGGCTTCAGTTCAGAGCCACGGCCTGGCCTTGAACCCAACGAAGACGATTGAGTTCAGCAATACTGATCCGACGAAAGCGCGGTTTAACTACCTTGGCTACGAATTCAAGATCGCAAATGGGCAATGCGAAGTCGACATAAGCGCGGAAAAGAGAAACAGATATCGTAACAGGATAAATAAGTGCTTCGACATTTACATGAGAGCGCCTGCGCGGAAAAAGCATAACGCGGGGGAAACGCTCCTTAGGCGGATTATATATTTAACGTCAAACACCAAGCTCCACAACAATAAGAGTAATGCCTATATCGGCGTGTACTATAGTAATCGCCACGTCAACAAGCCCGCAAGATTTAAAGATTTGGATGCTGCTCTGAATTATAAGATTAGCTTGGTTGGCAATTTGAGATTGCAGGCGCGGTTAATGAGGTGCTCTTTTGAACTGGGTTACGGGGAGCAACGATTTACTTATTTCAAACAAGCCGAGCTGATAAATATCGTTAGGATATGGAAGTATGAGTAACAAGCTATCAGCGCAATCAAACGGGAAATACAGATCGCTCCTCTCTGATATGCTGCCGTTTGAAGTTCCGCTGACATTCGGCAACCACCGGCTAGTAGCATTCCTATCTGCTCACGACGTAAGCGTGAAATCAGGGGGCGGACCTTACGCAGTTTCGTGGAGAGCAGATGACGACCGGCTTGATCCGGTAATGTCACTGTTGTTTGGGATGCCAGCCGACGGCATTCATCTGCGAACGGCTCAATATCGCGGACGGACAATAAACTACAGGCAAATCAATATCCCTCACAACGAATTTGAAACACTGCCCTTCAAATTTCGTGTGGCGCACAAGGAGAACGTGCCCCGGGAACTGTCAGTTATCCACCCACGAAATCAGGTTCTAGTGGCCGAATTTTACCGAGAACATTCCGGTGCGATAATATACTCCGCCTCGAAAAGCGAGTATTCAATTCGAAGACCCACTTCCGTGGCAAAAACAATATACTTCAAAGATAAGATTCATTACGACCGGCTTGATCAAGAGGTATACGCAGTAGAACAGCACGATATGGAATATGAGGTTAGCGGGTCATATTTTGTATACAGAGACTATAGCAATATTCATCGTTTCTTTGAGTCGCCAAAATATCATCGCAGCGAGCGGCGCTTCAGTAAAATGCTGAAGCTGGACATATCAAAGTGCTTTGACAGTATATACACACACTCTCTTCCGTGGGCGGTTATAGGTAAGGAGCGTACCAAAGACAGCTTAAATCCGTCAAAAAGTACCTATGCCGGTAAATTCGATACCCTCATGCAGAAGATGAACCGTAACGAGACGAACGGCATCATAACTGGTTCCGAGTTTTCGAGGATATTCGCTGAGATCATCTTGCAGTCGGTGGACGTTTCCGTTGAGATGGACCTAAGAGGTCGCGGTATACATCATAGGGTTGATTATGACCTTTACAGGTACGTTGATGATTACTTTTTGTTTTATGAAGCTCCTGAAGTTTCAGTGGCAGTTTTGGAAGCGCTTGCTCCGGGGCTTAGGGAAGTTAAATTAAACCTGAATACGGCTAAGACTATTAGCTACGACAAGCCGATCATTACTGAGATAACAGTAGCGAAGAATAAAATTGCTGAGATTCTAAATGGAAACATCCGATTGGATTTAACGGATACAGCACTTGATGGCTTAAGCCATAAGACTGGCAGCATTTCCTTAAATCCAACTCGATTGATCACGAGTCTGAAGGCCGCGATCAAAGAATCTAACGTTTCTTATGAAGATATACTGAACTACACTCTCGCGGTGATTGAGAAGCGATGCCAGGCAGTGGTTAGGAACTTTTTCCTCGTTTCTGCGCCGCTACGGCAACGTCGAGATTTCGTTCAATCGCTCCACGCTCTGGTTGAGGTTATATTTTTCATTTACTCAGGTGCGCCGAAGGTAAATCATACGATAAGAGTGTGTAAAACTATAAATATAATTGTGGAGACGTTGAAGAATGCTTATTTCAATAGAGATGAGCGACACGCCGTCTTTAAGATGATTTTTGACTGTGCGCGGGCGATCATCAAGGCAAACCGATCAAGAGACCATCAGCAGGTGGAAACTATTTATTTGCTTGGGTTGCTGAAGGAATTAGGAAGAGAATATTGGCTTGATGATTCGCTTCTTTGTGAATACTTCGGGATTGAGAGAATTGCAGGTGTTTTGTGCTCAAAACACGATTTAAATGTTTTCGCGATCACGTCACTGCTTCAGTACATTGATGGTAAAACAAGATACGCAGAAATCCGGAGTTTTCTTGAATCGGCTGCGCTCGCAGTCCTAGAGAAGCGAAGGTTTCATATCAGGCACGATACCGAGTGCCTCCTTTTATTATTGGATTTACTGGCTTGCCCGCATGTGACCGGCGTTGCCAAGGATGCCGCGCTCGCGAAATTTGGAATTAATGCGGGGGATACGTTGAAAGTTATTGAGGCGTCTGCTGCGTGGTTCACTGCTTGGTTAGGGTTCAAGTATGGTGACGAACTAGACAGGAAGCGATCTCGGGAGGTATATTAACCCTGGGTGCTTCGCCGAAGCATAATGGCTGTATTCAGCACACACACAAGCGCCTGATCCAATCGGCTTCAACAAAGGTCGTCGATTGTTAGTGGTGGTCCCGGCGAGCCACCAATAGCGCCAGTTTTATAGTTGATCACAAGGATGCTATCTAAAAGCGGGATTCGTTCTGGAGGTGGGTTCGAGTGTCCGAATCTCAACTCCGACCAACATAAGCCTCTGTCTTCCCGAAGTAAGATCAAATGATCTAAGATAATGGCGTATGTTACCGTCACCGATAGCGCCAACGATAGGACGAAGTGCAGTAGCGCAAACTCAGTTGCGCGACCCAGTGGATTGGCATGGTCGCAAGATTGTTAATCTGGGGGTCACGCGTTCGAATCGCGTCGGGGTCACCATTAAACATCCCGAAAATCAACGATTTTCGCCCATGAATACAAAGGGCGCAATGGGATGGTATTTGCGGTTAGACCATGTTTAGACCAAGCGCCCTACACAATATTGGTACACCCGACATCATCAGGGCTGTACCAGTTTCTAGGGCCTATTGGCCGAAAATGTCAACATTTTGCACCGACGCACAACGGCTCGTGGTGATGGAAATTTACTAATATTGTGTCACATTATTTTAAGGCGACTTGGGACCTGCTGTTGACCCAAAGCGGCTGGTACGACTATGCCTTTGAGTTTATCATGTCGATGTATTGGCGAAATATTGAATGCTGAAGCAGAGATTCAGTGCGGCTCAACGCGAAGCGATTTGGAAGGCTCACGATGGCAAGTGCGCTTATTCGCGGTCAATGTGACCTGCCACTGAACTTTCATCCGGCAGCGATTAGAGCCTCGGCGGTTTTGGATACGCCAATTGGCGCGGTGTAAGCAACCGGCGGAAACGCGAAGCTTCCATCTCGCGCAGCGTTGGAGCCGGT
>NZ_PCDP01000061.1 GCF_003240585.1 Arminella tubonensis | reverse complement strand
TGCGGCCGAGGTTTCCTCCAGGCTGGCGGCCTGGCGCTCGGTGCGCTGCGACAGTTCGCTGGAGGCGCGGCGGATCTCTTCCTTGGAGACGCCGATGTCGTTGCCCTTGGCGTTGACGCGGCCCATCGCCGCTTCGAGATGGGAGAGCGCCTCGTTGAAGTTGTTGCGCAGGCCGGCATAGCTGTTGCCGATGTCGGCGCAGCGCACGGTAAGGTCGCCGCCGGCCAGCTGTTCCAGCGCATTGCCGATGGTGGCGACGACGCGGGCCTGCAGCTTGGCCTCGTCCTGCTGCTGCAGGACATTCTGCTGGCGCTCGGCGCTGATCTCCAGCTCCTGGGCCGCCTGGTGGGCGGCGAGCGCATGCCGTTCGCGGATCTTTTCCTGCAGCGACTGGGTGGCCTTGGCCATCATGCCGATCTCGTTGTGCATGCCGGTGTGCGGGATGACGATCTTGACATCCTCGTCGGCCACCGCCTTCAGCGCCCCGTGAACGTCGGCAAGCGGCTTGGAGATGTTGCGGATGAAGTAGATCGCGGCACTGATGCCGACGAGGAAGACTACGCCACAGATCATCAGCGCGTTCCAGATCGCCGTGTTGATCTGCGTCTGCAGGTCGTCGATGTAGACGCCGCAGCCGATGACGATCTGCCACGGCTGGAAGGCTGCAGAATAGCTGCCCTTCAGGAATACCTGGTCATCGGGCATCCCCGGCTTGCTCCAGTAATACACCGTCCGGCCGCCGCCCTTGATGGCTTTCTCGACCATTTCCTTGCTGAAATAGGTGCCGCGCTTGTCGACCTGCGTTGACATGTCCTTGCCGATATTGACCGGGCTCGGATGAATGCGCTGGATGACGTTGAAGTCGAAGCCGAAGAGGTAGCCCGACGGAGCGAAGCTGACACGGGAGAGGACCTTGAAGGCCTCGGCCTGGGCAGCCTCGTGGGTCATCTCGCCGGATTTCTCGCGCTGATAGTAGCCATTGAGCACCGAGATGCCGGACTCTACCTGCGTGCGCAGCATGTCGAAGCGATCGTCATAGACGGAGTTGGCCTGGGACCGAATCTCGAAAAAGGTGGCGACGGCAAAAGCCGCCATGAGCACGCCGACAAGGGCGAACAGCTGATGGGCTATCTTCAAATTCTTCATAATGCCTCGCAACAGGAAACGGATGACCGATACCGACGCGGTTTCCTACCGCCTGTGCGAGCGCCCGAACATTGATCGGACAAATCTACCGCCGCTTAAATCACATGCTGCTCCCGGTGCCTGAACGTCGCTCCTTTCATATAATAAATATTTAATAAAAGACGTGATCGTGGTGAATTATCTGGAAAGATTGCGGCTCCTGCGCTCCGTTGGTAGCAACGTCTCGCTGACACTGTCGGATCTTTCTCCTGACGGGACGAGGCGACAACGGCAAAGCGCCGGAAGGCTGATCCCTGAGATGATTTCTACTTCGCGCTGCTGATTGACTTCCGTATAGATGGTGCCATTGCTTTTCACATTCCTCGCAATCACGCAGACTGCCTTCGCTGGCTGAACTTGAGGTAGGGTCGAGATATTATGAGCGAAACGCAGCGCAAACTGACGACGATCTTCTCTGCCGATGTTCAGGACTATACGCGCCTGATGGGAGTGGACGAGGAGGGCACGCTTGCTACGCTGAAACGATATCGCGATGCCATGTCGCGTCTGATCGGCGCACATGGCGGACGGGTGATCAATACCTGGGGCGACGGGGTGATTGCGGAGTTTCCGAGCGTGGTCGAGGCAGTGCGCGGCGCCGTGGATGTCCAGAACGAACTCGCCGGCTTGAACGCGGCACGCCCGAGCGACGGGCGCATGCTGTTTCGGATCGGCATCAATCTCGGCGACGTCATCGTCGACGGCGACGATATCTACGGCGACGGCGTCAATATTGCCGCGCGGCTCCAGGCAACGGCTGCTGCCGGAGGCATTGTCATTTCCAACACCGTTTACGATCAGGTCCGCAACAAGGTGGCCGTCGGCTTCGACTTCCTCGGTCCCTTGACGGTAAAGAACGTCGCGGACGCCGTGCCGAGCTATGCCGTGCGGATCGGCGAGGGCACGAGCGCCCCGCCTCAGCCGGTGGTAAGGGAACCGCGGGCAACCGTTTCGGATAAATCAGACAGACGAGGGCGAAGCATTCGGCCCAAAAGCCTCGGCACGCTTGCCGTGATCGCCGTCGCCTTGCTCGCCATCAACATCCTGACGTGGAAAGGTACCTTCTGGGCAGCCTGGCCGCTCCTTGCCCTGGCCGTCGCAAGGGCGATGGTGTGGGCCCGGAGCCAGGACCGGATCGACACGCGCATCGCCGTGTTGACCGTCGCTGGCCTGGGTATCACCAGCGTCAATCTCCTGGCCTGGCATGGGACCTTCTGGGCCATATGGCCACTCCTCGCCTTGGCCATTGCCGCGGGCATTCGCTGGACAACCCGCGGCTGAGTGGTATTTGCCGCCGCTAGTGCCCCTGAATGGCCCTGGTGAGACTCTTCGATGCCACATGCGTGGTTCTGTAAGTCAGGTATTCGTCGTAAGTGACCGTCCCCGACGCGTATGCCTTGAGCGTGCGTCGGCAATACTCCTGTTTCACCGCCGATTTCGGCACATGCATGACAACTGAAAGTTTTTGCAGAGCCTCCTCTGTGGCGGGCTGGCTTTTACAACTGTCAACCGTCCGGTTGTAGACCTCAGGGTCACTGAGTTGATTTTTGTAGTAACCCCACTGCGCCTTCGACCAGGTGTAGGTGTGGTCAGTTTCTGCAGCCACGGCGGGAGTGGCGACACCAATCAAAAGAACAAGAATCGCAGAAAACTTCACGCATACCTCCGATTGAAGAATTTACTGGACCCTGCAATATTAGCCACAACCATAACTGTCAATCGGCCGGTATTCGGCAATGAAAGTCGATTTGCAGGAAGATATTTTTGCTGCTGAGCGAAGCGAAGGAATAGGCTGATTATTGGCAGCCGGGAGCGCGTTCCGGATCTATGGGCGGGCGGAATTCACCCAAGGCCAATGAAAGTCACAAGGGCAACGAGAGGGTGAGCAACCTTCACGCTGCCTCCCTTTGCCAACCCCCAAACGCAAATGCGCCCCTGCTTCTCTTCAGGGGCGCATTGGTTCGTCTTGCGACGAACCCCCGTCGACCGAAACTTTGGTCGGGTGGGGCAGGGAACTTTGAGTGCTTACTGCCGCAGTTCGAAACCGGAGAGATCGAGCGGCTTCGGCGTCGGCGGCAGAGCAGCTGTCGCGGTTGCGTCAATACCATCGGTCGGCATGTCTGCAGCGGCAAGCGCTTCGGGCGAGGGGTTGGAGACCATTACAACAGGTGAGCCGCCGAGCCATGCCTCGGTGCGAACCACTTTCCGCTCGCCGTTGATGGTGCGGACCTCGGTCGTTTGCGTACCGGCCTTCAACGTTGGCACCACATACTGCCGCTTCGCCACCTCGATCTCCTTGGGCGCAGGGCAGTCCACGCAGCTTTTCGACACGATACTGATGCTGCTGTGGCCAGCTGGCAGGCTTTCCATGGACTGGAAGGAGCCTGCCATGGCGCCGCCGCTAACGAGCGCGAATGCTGCAGTCAGGATGATGTGGCGCATGAACCTACTCCGTCTCTCGATGTTGAGCAGACGATAGCGGTCCTTCCTTTCCATCCCGTCAGAGGAATAGGTAAAGATTTAGCGAAAACAGCGTTTTGAGACAGAAAATAGGTCGCCTCTTATGCTTTTTCGCGCGCAACGGCCTGCCAGCCGATATCGCGGCGACAAAAGCCGTTGTCCCACCGAACCCGGTCCACAAGGGCATAGGCTCGCTTCTGTGCCTCGCCGACGCTTGCGCCAGTCGCCGTGACATTGAGAACGCGCCCGCCGGTCGCAACGAGTACGCCGTCCTTGAGGGCTGTGCCAGCGTGGAACACCTTGGCGTCTTCGGTATCCCCAGGCAGGGACGCGATCGGCGTATTCCTGGCGTAGGCGCCGGGATAGCCGTTCGATGCCAGCACCACGGTCAGCGCCGCATCGTCGCTCCAGACGGCCACGGCCTTGTCGAGAGTACCGTTGGCGCAGGCGAAAAGCAGCGGCAGCAGGTCGCTTTTCAGCCGCATCATCAGGACCTGGCATTCCGGGTCGCCGAAGCGGACGTTGTATTCGATCAGTTCCGGCCCCTTTGCCGTGATCATCAGGCCGGCGAAGAACACGCCGGAAAAGGGGTAGCCGCTTTCGGCCATGCCGCGCATGGTCGGCTCGATGATTTCCTTCATCGTGCGTTCGACCATGTCGGGCGTCATCACAGGAGCCGGCGAATAGGCGCCCATGCCGCCGGTATTCGGCCCGGTATCGCCGTCGCCGACGCGCTTGTGGTCCTGTGCCGTTGCCAGCGCCAAAGCGTGCGTTCCGTCGCAGAGGCAGAAGAAGCTCGCCTCCTCTCCGTCGAGATAGGCCTCGATCACCACTTCGGCGCCGGCCTCGCCGAACGCGCCTTCGAAGCAGTCGTCGACGGCGGCGAGCGCCTCCTCGACAGTCATCGCAACCGTGACGCCCTTGCCGGCGGCCAGCCCGTCTGCCTTGACGACGATGGGCACGCCCTCGGCACGGATATAGGCCTTGGCCGCAGGAGCATTGCTGAACCGTTGGTAGGCGCCGGTCGGAATGCCGTAGCGGGCGCAGATGTCCTTGGTGAAGCCCTTGGACCCCTCGAGCTGGGCGGCGGCGGCCGAAGGCCCGAAGACGGCGATGCCATCGGCGCGCAGCCTGTCGGCAAGGCCGGCCACCAGCGGCGCCTCGGGTCCCACGACGACGAAGTCGATAGCCCTCTCCCGGCAGACCACTGCTATGGCGTCATGGTCTTCCGTATTCACGTCGATGAGCGTAGCGTGCTCGGCAATGCCGGGATTGCCCGGGGCTGCGTAGAATTCCGTCAGAAGCGGCGATTGCGCGAGCTTCCAGGCAAGAGCATGTTCGCGTCCGCCGGATCCGATCAACAGAACTTTCATGGCTTGCCTCTCGACGCGCCTCTCATTGCGCGTTGCCGATTATTCCCGATGTCTGGCGGTTAAGGAGCAAGGCTCAAAAGGTCAAGGGCAAATCCTGTGGAACCGGGCTTCGGGCGCCTCATCGAAACATTGCCTTGCCTTGTTGTCTGGCTATGGTCCCGCAACGCTTATTTGGAATGAAGAGAATCATATGGCCGCAGATATCCGCTCCCTCTCCGCAATCATTTCCGCCGAGATCAATGCACGGCCCAACCAGGTGGTCTCCGCCATCGAGCTTCTTGACGAAGGTTCGACCGTGCCGTTCATCGCGCGTTATCGCAAGGAGGTGACCGGCGGATTGGACGATACCCAGCTGCGTACGCTCGCCGAGAGACTGGTCTATTTGCGCGAACTCGAAGCACGCCGCGCTTCGATCGTCGATTCAATTGCCAGCCAGGGCAAGATGACCGACGAGCTGATGAAGAGGATCGCCGGCGTTGTCACCAAGGCGGAGCTCGAGGATCTCTACCTGCCCTACAAGCAGAAGCGCCGCACCCGCGCCGAGATCGCTCGCGAACGCGGCCTCGGGCCGCTCGCCGAAGCCATTCTGGCGGACCGCGCCCGGGAGCCGGCAGTGCTTGCCGAGGGTTATATCACCGCCGACGTGGCTGACGTGAAGACGGCGCTCGAAGGCGCCCGCGATATCGTTGCCGAAGGGATTGCCGAAAACGCCGATCTCCTTGGCAGGCTCCGGACATACATGAAGCAGAACGCAACCTTGCGCGCCAAGGTCGTGGACGGCAAGCAGGAGGCCGGTGCCAAGTTTTCCGACTACTTCGATCAGACCGAGCGCTGGGCAACCGTTCCGGGCCATCGCGCGCTCGCCATGCTGCGCGGCTGGAACGAGGAGTTCCTGACGCTGACGATCGAGGTCGATACCGACATTGCCTCGCCCTCGAAGCCGGTCGAGCGGATGATCGCCACGGCCTATGAGATCGGCAGCCAGAAGCCCGGCGATCGCTGGCTGATGGAGGTTGCGAGCTGGGCGTGGCGGGTCAAGCTTTCGATGTCCCTCTCGCTCGACCTGATGCGTGACCTGCGCGAGCGGGCGGAGGAAGAGGCGATCCGGGTCTTTGCCCGCAATCTCAAGGATCTGCTGCTTGCAGCCCCCGCCGGCTCCCGCGCCACCATGGGCCTCGATCCCGGCATCCGCACCGGCGTCAAGGTCGCGATCGTCGATGCGACCGGCAAGCTTCTGGAGACGACCACGGTCTATCCGTTCCCGCCGCGCAACGACGTCAGCGGCACCCAGGCAACGCTTGCGGCCCTGGTCCGCAAGCACAAGGTCGAGCTGATCTCCATCGGCAACGGCACCGGCAGCCGCGAGACGGAGAAGCTGGTGGCCGACATGCTGGCCGATCTTCCGGCCCCGAAGCCAACCAAGGTCATCGTGTCGGAAGCCGGCGCCTCGATCTATTCGGCCTCCGAGACCGCGGCGCTCGAATTTCCCGGTCTTGACGTCTCGCTGCGCGGCGCCGTCTCCATCGCCCGGCGCCTGCAGGACCCGCTGGCGGAACTTGTGAAGATCGAACCGAAATCGATCGGCGTCGGCCAATATCAGCACGACGTCGACCAGCAGAAGCTCTCGCGCTCGCTGGACGCGGTCGTGGAAGACGCCGTGAATGCCGTGGGCGTCGATCTCAACACGGCATCCATCCCGCTGCTTGCCCGCGTCTCCGGCCTTGGACCGTCGATCGCCGATGCCATCGTCCGCTATCGCGACGATGCCGGCCGTTTTGAGACCCGCCGCGATCTCCTGAAGGTCGCCCGGCTGGGCCAGCGCACCTTCGAGCAATGCGCCGGCTTCCTGAGGATAACAGGCGGCAAGGAACCGCTCGACGCCTCGTCGGTCCATCCGGAGGCCTACGGCGTCGCCAAGAAGATCGTCGCTGCCTGCGGACGCGATCTTCGAACCGTGATGGGCGATAGCGCCAGCCTCAAGGCCATCGACCCCCGCGCCTTCGTCGACGAACGGTTCGGCCCGCCGACGGTGCGCGACATCATCGCCGAGCTGGAGAAGCCCGGCCGCGACCCGCGCCCGAGCTTCAAGACGGCCACATTTGCCGACGGCATCAACGAAATCGCTGACCTCAAGCCCGGCATGCTGCTGGAAGGAACCGTCACGAATGTCGCGGCTTTCGGCGCATTTGTCGACATAGGCGTCCACCAGGACGGTTTGGTGCATGTGTCTCAGCTGGCCGATCGCTTCGTCAAGGACCCGCACGAGGTGGTCAAGGCCGGTGACGTGGTGAAAGTCCGTGTCGTCGAGATCGATGCCAAGCGAAAGCGGATCGCCCTGACCATGCGCAAGGACGGCGATGCCGCGACGCCGCCGCCGCCACGTGAACAGCGCGACGCTGCTGCCATGCGCAATGTCGCGCCCAGACGCGAAAGCCAGCCGAAGCCCCAGTCTCAGGGAAGTTTCGGCGCGGCGCTGGCGGATGCCCTTAAACGAAAATAAATACTTAGCATTGGTGATTGCAAGAATGTCACACTCCGGCAAACTTGTTGCCAGCGTACCATTTGGTACCATTTCGTAAGCTTGCCAGCAAACAAGGAGGCGCTAAAGTCCCGTTACAGTCATGTCATCATATGCGAGGCGTCCATGGCGTCGGCACTCTATACAATCGTCAAAAAAATCGTCCGGACGGGTTCGCTGAAGCTGACCCTTGCATCTGGCGACACCCACGTCTTCGGCGACGGTTCGGGGCCGCTGGTGGCGGTACGCGTGGCCGATCAGCAGGCGGAGGACGCGATCGGGCGCGATCCGACCTTGAAGCTCGGCGAAATGTATATGGATGGACGGTTTATCCTTGAGGAGGGGGACATCTATGATTTCCTCTCGCTGGTAAAGCGGAACACCACCAACGAAATCTTCGATGTCCGCATGGCCGCCTTGCTGGTCGGCCGCATCGCCATCCAGCAGCTGAAGAGCCGGATGCCGATCAACCGCAACAAGCACAACGTTGCCCATCACTACGACCTGTCCGCCAAGCTCTTCGACCTCTTTCTCGACGAGGACTGGCAGTATTCCTGCGCCTATTTCGTGCCGCCTGGCATCGGCCTCGATGAGGCACAACTGGCCAAGAAGCGTCACATCGCGGCCAAACTGCAGGTGGAGCCGGGACAGAAGGTGCTGGAAATCGGCTCCGGCTGGGGCGGTATGGGCATGTACCTGGCCGAGTCGGAGCCGAGCATCGACTTCACCGGCATCACGCTCAGCGAAGAACAGCTGAAGATCTCCCGCGAACGCGCCGCCAAGCGCGGGCTGTCCGATCGCGTCCGTTTCGAGCTGCAGGACTACCGCTACATGACCGGTCAGAAGTTCGACCGCATCGTCTCGGTCGGCATGTTCGAGCATGTCGGTATCGGCAACTACGACAAGTTCTTCCGCAAGGTGGCCGAACTGCTCGACGATAACGGCGTCATGGTGCTGCATTCGATCGGCCGCCCGAAGCCGAGCTTCGCGACCAACGCCTTCATCGAGAAGTATATTTTCCCGGGCGGCTACATTCCCTCGGTCGGCGAGACACTGCCGCCGCTGGAGAAAGCCGGGCTCCTGGTCAAGGACGTCGAGATCCTGCCGATGCACTATGCGCATACGCTCCGCCACTGGCGCCAGCGCTTTGTCGCTCGCAAGGAAGAGGCGGTCGCGCTTTACGACGAGCGCTTCTTCCGCATGTGGGAATTCTATCTCGCCGGCTCCGAAATGGGCTTCCGCTGGGACGAGCTTTTCATTTTCCAGATACAGCTATCGAAGAACCAGTTCGCCGTTCCCGACCACCGAAACTACATCGAGGAGCGGGAAGCCAAGCTGAAGGAATTCGAAGCGACCAGGACGCCGCTTGAGAAGATCCTCTTCTGAGAAATTGGACCAATCCGGAAAGTGACCATGACCATGACAAAACTGACGCAGCCGGTCATCACAAGCGCCGCCGAGCGGCCGCGGGAAGAGTGGAATGATCCGGTGCACGGCAGCGTTTCGTGGCACACGCTCTTCAGCAGCGACATAACCCCGACGGACAGCATGAGCGCCGGCATTGCCGAACTCGCGCCCGGCGGCGGCGCGCTGCAAATGCATCGGCATGCCGAGCCTGAGATCTATTTCATCACCGAAGGCACCGGCATCATGATGCTCGAGGGAAGCGAGACGGTTGTGACCGCCGGCTCTGCGGTATTCATACCCGGCAATGCCGAGCATGGATTGCGCAACGAGGGAACGGTCGCTCTCAAGCTTTTCTACGTTTTCCCGACAGGCTGCTTCGCCGACGTGGTCTATCATTTCCCTGAATAGCGCGCGCCAGGGTCGCTCGTTGGATAAATGCCCCGCCGCTGCTCGGATTCGCAAAACATTGGACGTGCTCTTAATCCTTTGTTTTCGATTTCCGAACATTTTGAGCACCTGTCCAGATTATCCGTCACAGGGTTAGCAAACCAATTACGTCTGAAGGATCGGACAGGTGAGTTGCGGGCAGGCGCCATCGCTCATGGCGGCTCTTTTGTATTGCGTATTGTGGGGTATTATCCGTGTTTTCGAAGTCCTCTTCGTTTCTTTCTCTCAGTCTCCTGTTGGCCTCCGCGACGATGGCCAGCGCCCAGCAGAGCCACTCATGGTGGTCGGGCGATTGGTATCTAAGCGTCGGCGCCGCCGGTTTCTCCGGGCCGAAGTTCGAGGGCAGCAAGCATAACAAGCTGCAGTTCGCCCCGCTGATCTCCTTCGGCAAACAGGGGGCAGGACCGCGCTTCACCTCTCGAAATGACAACCCGTCCTTTTCGCTGCTCGACACCGGCGCGATCCGGGCCGGCATCGTCGGCAAATTCGTGCCTAGCCGCGATTCCGGCGACGGTCATGAGCTGAAAGGCCTGAAGCCCGTCAAATGGGGCGCGGAAGTCGGCGGTTTCGTTGAAGTCTACCCGACCGATTGGCTGCGCGCCCGTGCCGAACTCCGCCAGGGCATTCGGGCCCATAGCGGCCTGGTCGCGGACACGGCGATCGATGCATTCACCGATATCGCGCCCAACCTGCGCCTGTCGGGCGGCCCGCGCGCCACATGGGCGACGAGCGATTATTTCGACACCTATTACGGCGTCAACGCCAGCGAATCGGCGGCAAGCGGTCTCAGCCGCTATAATCCGGGCGGCGGCCTGAAGTCTCTCGGCGTCGGCGGAGCGCTCACCTGGCAGGCGACGCAAAACCTCAGCGCCAGCTCGTTTATCGAATATAGCCGACTGCAGGGCCCGGCCGCCGACAGCAGCCTCGTCAAGCAGCGGGGCGATCGCAACCAGCTGCTCGTCGGTGTCTCGGCCACCTACAAGTTCAATTTCACGCTGAATTGAGAAATCGGCGGCGCGTCGGCGCCGCCGCTTGACCTTTGCCGGTGGCGCTCGCTACTACTTGCCCATGCAAAACACTGGCGATATCAATGGCCGCGTCGCCGACGCGCCTTCCGGAAACTGGGTCTACCGCGTGCTTCCCCCCGGTCTCTGGCCCTATGCGCAGCTAGCCCGCTGGGACCGGCCGATCGGATGGCAGCTGTTGATGTGGCCCTGCTTCTGGTCGGCAACCCTTGCCGCGGACGCGGCATCGCAGGCCGGCCTCTTCGTCGGCCAGCTGCTCGTCTATCACCTCCTGCTCTATTTCGTCGGCGCCGTCGCCATGCGTGGCGCCGGATGCACCTATAACGACATCGTCGATTACAAAATCGATATGGAGGTGGCGCGGACACGGTCCCGCCCGCTCCCTTCCGGCCGGGTCAGCCGCCGTCAGGCCAAGATATTCGTCGGCCTCCAGGCGCTGGTCGGGCTCTTTGTCCTGCTGCAGTTCAACTGGTTCACGGTCATCCTCGGCGTGTTGTCCCTTGGCATCGTCGCTCTCTATCCCTTTGCCAAGCGCTTCACCGATTGGCCGCAGTTTTTCCTCGGCCTTGCTTTTTCCTGGGGCGCGCTGATGGGCTGGGCTGGCATCTTCGGTCGTCTTTCGCTGGCCGCCGTGGTGCTTTACGCAGCATCCATCCTCTGGACCATCGGCTACGACACCATTTACGCCCATCAGGACAAGGAGGACGACGAACTCATCGGCGTTCGCTCGACGGCACGGCTATTTGGCGACAAGACCCGCATCTGGCTGGTCGGTCTCTACGGCGTCACGCTCATATTGATGCTGATTGCCTTTGCAATGGCGGGGGCAGGGGTCTTCGCCTATCTCGGTCTTCTGATCGCCGGCGGCATGTTCGCCTACCAGATCCTGGTGCTCGACATCAATGACGGCGCGCAATGCCTGACTTTGTTCAAATCGAACAATAAAGTCGGCGCGTTTATCTTCGGCGGCCTCTTTCTATCGCTGCTGCTTGCTGTTCCCGGATAGCTTTGGACATCCCATGATGAAACACGAAACCCGGCGCTCTCGCGCCGGGTTTTCCAAATCTGGCTGTCTCGTTTCTGAAGTTCAGTTGCGCGCGATGATTTCGCGGCCCTGAATTTTCATCTTTACGCCAAGCTTGCCGGTGGTGCGGCGTACCAAAAAGCGCGGGCGGCGATTGGCGAAGAATGAATGACGCCGGCGCTGCTTTGCTTCGTTGGTGCGCACGCCGCCGAGATGGTCTTCGAGCGGACGTGCCACGCCATCGGCCTCCACCATCATCATCGGGATGTGGAAAGCTTCCGACCAGGACCGCCAGTCCGCTGCAATGTCGCTGAGGTCATGGGCGACGAGAAGCGGGATGCAGAGGTCCGGATCGTCGTGGTGCAGTTCAAGCGTCACGGTGACTTCGCCGTCGCCGTGATCGATGGCTCGTGCCGCGACGCCCTTGAAGGCGCGCTTCGGCAGGGCGATCGACAGCGGCAATCCGCTTGACGGAAGGATCTTGCGCAGCACGGCGCCGCGAGCGTCTATTGTGATGGTGACATCGCCGGTTGCGCCACGCATGGCGTAGCTGACCTGCTGCGGAAAGCGCGTCGGATCGAGCCGCAGTGTGGTTCCTGCCCAATGGGGCTTGAGGACGGTATTTGTCATCTATTTTCTACCCTTGTCTTACCTGAGAGCCGGTTTTCCGGTCTTCTTACGGAGAACTTTTCGTCCTCTCGATGTGGCAAGATTAGGCGGCCGCCCTTCCAGACAGCTTAAAAATTGCGGTTAAGAAAAGTTTGCGTCGTCAGATGGTTAGCAAAAAAGAACCTGTCACGGTTTCCATAATATGAATAAACGAGAATATGCTCCGTCCCGATAAGGCACACGCAAGGCGCGAAGGATTGTAAGTCTCAGGTAAGGTTTAGCTGAGATAATATGGCACAGATTCGCGCGCGCACTTAAGGACTTGCTGAAGGGTCCCCTCAATGATCTCGACTTACCTTGGCTATACGATCGCGTCCCGGGACATGACGACGACGCTCGGCAACATCGCGGCTCAATCCGAGACGAAGCGGCAGGCCGACTACTACAATGCCAATATCGGCAAGGTGAAGACGGTCGACGACCTGCTCGGCAACTACCAGCTCTATAGCTATGCGATGAAGGCCTACGGCCTTGAGGACATGACCTATGCCAAGGGGATGATGAAGGAGGTGCTGACCAGCGACCTCAGCGATTCAAGCAGCTTTGCCAACAAGCTGACCGATCCTCGCTACAAGGCGTTTGCCGCTGCATTCAATTTCGGCGCCACCACGGATGTCCCGCAGACGTCGGACCAGGAGGACGACATGCTCGGCCTCTACACCCAGTCCTTTACCGATGAGGAAACGGCGGCAAAGACCGCGAGCGACGCCTACGCCGCCGGGATGGACACCATCACCAACGTCGACCAGCTACTCAGCAATACCAAGCTGAGGTCGTACGTGCTGAGTGCCTACGGCCTCGATCCGACCGTGACGTCCAACAGCTTCCTGAAGTCCGTATTGACGAGCGACCTCAGCGATCCCAACAGCTTTGTCAATTTGAACGGCAGCGCCACCGACAAGAAGATCGCGGCGCAGTTCAATTTCAACACTGACGGAACGGTGAAGACATCGACCCCGGACGCCGACATCGCCTATTACCAGAGCCAGATCAGCTCGATCACGTCCGTGAAGGACCTGACGTCCAATACGCAGCTGTTCGACTACATCAAGACCGCCTATGGGATATCGAACATCTCGGCGGCCGCATTCAATGCGTCGGCCCGCAGCCCTTCGCTGGCCGCAAGCAACGGCCTGACCGACGTCATGGCGCAGTTCAATTTTCAGCCCGACGGCACCGTCGCTTCCGGCGACGTGGCCCAGAACGCTACGCAGCTGGCAACGGGGGCCGCGGACTATACGGCAAACTTCGTGTCGCATGCGCAGACCGAAACGCAAAAAGCCGCAGTGATGGACCAATACAACACCACGGTCCCATCCTTCATGACCGCAGTGGGCGCAGCCGACAGCGACGCTTATTACAAGGCCACGATCGGGTCGATCACCTCGATTACCGACCTCACCTCGGATACGCAGCTCTTCAACTACGTCAAGACCGCTTATGGCCTCGACTCCAACATGTCGGCGACCGAGTTCCGGTTGGGAATGAGGAACTCGACCAATGCGGCGCTATTTGGCCTCAGCAACGTCATAACGCAGTTCAATTTTCAGTCGGATGGCACCGTTGCCTCGGGTGATCAGGCCCAGACGTCAACCGAGATCGCAGCTGCATCCACCGCGTTCAAGACCAACTACGCGAAGGCCCAGACCGCACTGGTGACCAGCGCCCAGACCAATTACAAGACCAGGATCGCTGATGTCACCGACATCAAGTCGTTCTTCCTCAGCAACGCCGATGCGGATACGGACAAGAGCAACGACAGCCTGCCGGAACTGTATCAGGTCGCTCTGCGCGCCTATGGCATCAGTCCTGACGAAATGTCGACGACGCAGATGAAGAAGGTGCTGGAAAGCGACCCCTATGATCCAAAGAGCTATGTCAGCTCGCTCAAGGACGCTCGTTTCACGAACCTTGCCAAAGCCTTCAACTTCGGCAGCGACGGTAAACTCGAGACCGCCGTTCAGGCGTTGTCCCAGGCCGACATCAATAACTACGTCAACGAATATACCAGCCGTTCCAAGATCGGGCTGACGGGGGCGGCCCTCACGAAGGCAACCACCGATATCAAGACCGCCGCGACCTATTTCGCCACCAACATCACCGGCGTCCACAGCGTCACCGACCTGTTGGCTGATACCAAGCTCACGAACTTCATCCTCACTGCCAGTGGCATCGATCCGAAGAAGGTCACGACCGACACGCTGAAGAAGGCGTTCGCCGCCGATCCATCCGATCCCAAGAGCTTCGTCAACACCGATGCCGGCGCCCAGTTCAAGAATATCGTCGAGGCCTTCAATTTCGATGCCAAAGGCAACCTGACCAACACCAAGCTCGGCACCGCGCAGAATGCAGGCGCAGTTGCCAACACCGACGATCTCTATCTCCACCAGACCCTCGAGAGCCAGCAGGGGGAGACCAGCGACGGCGTTCGCCTGGCGCTCTACTTCCAGCGCAAGGCACCCGATATCTCGTCGATTTACGATATCATGTCGGACAGCGCCCTTTACCAGGTCATCACCACGACCTTCAGCCTGCCGAGCTCGATCTCCAACATGGATGTCGACCAGCAGGCCAAGATGCTCAACAATCTTGTCGACATCAGCGATCTGCAGGACCCTGACAAGGTGACAAAGCTCCTGCAGCGCTTTTCGGCCATGTATGATCTGCAGAACACCTCGACGTCTTCGCCCGCGCTGAGCATCCTTCAGGGCTCCGGCACGGTCGGCATCAGCGCCGATATGCTATTGTCGATCGCGACATTGAAGACCAGCTGATCTCGCCTTCGATAGTCTCTCCATCCATGATGCCCGCCTGCCGCCGACCAAGCGGCAGGCGATTTCATTCCGGTGGCGGCACGCCAGTTTTTCCCACATTTTTTCTCCGTTTGCGAGACGCCCGGAAAGGCCCGGCGCGCCTCGAAACAAGCCCACCGCCACCCTCTCTGCCGTGCGATTTTTGGTCATCGAGGGCGTCTTAACGACCCGTCGGAAGGAACTTGTTAACCGTCCTTGCCCTATCGATTGGGAAAGCTATCGGCATTATTCAATGAGTGGATTGCAGGCCTCATGCGTTTTCCCAGAACAAACTTCTCCAACATGGCAATGGGCTTCCAGCAGGAGGATCAGGGCGACAGGGAGCGGTCGGAAGCAGAGGCCCGCAAGGCCGCTGAAACGGCAGAGCGCCGGGCCTACCTCGAGCAGAAACTGGCAGAGGCCCGCGAAGCCAAGCGCAAGGCCCAGCTGGCCGCCGCCTCTCAGGCTTCGTCGGCAAAGGCCGCGTCCGCACCGCAGCTGAAGCCGCCGCTGGCAAGTGCCGCCGCACGGCCGCAAAAGCCGGCAGCCATGGCGATTTTCCCGGTTCCGGTCGATGCCAACGGATCTCCCATCTGGCAAACAGCCTTTTCGCTGGCGCCGAACGTGCGCTTTACCCGCACGCCCGAGAGCACGCTGACCAAACGCCGTCCGTCCTCGCCGGAAGAGGCGGAGGCGGAGGAGGCGCAGCAGGCCGCGGATGCTACGGAACCCACCCCGGCACCCACAGAGCGGCCTGTCGAGGCGCTTCAATCGATGGTCGAGACCGCCGTAAAATCCATGCAGGCAGCCGCCGAGGAACGCCCTGTTTCCACGAGACCATTGACCTTCAGCCAGCGCGCCGAACGCACGGCAATGGCCGACGCGGAAGCGGCCAACATTGCCTGGGCACGAGCCCAAGGCATAACCGTCGCCCCGGACGCTTCGGCAGCCTCGACTTCGTCAAGCGATGTCGGCACTCTTCCCTCGGTGGACGCCCGGCTGGCAAATGTCTCCGACTTCGCCTTCTGGGACGTCATGCCGTTCGATGGCGACCTCACCACGGTCGCCGGTCCGGTTTTCGTACCGCTCGCCAATGTGATTCGTTCGCGCCCGTGGATTGGCCCCGAATCGATTGCCTCGCTGTTCCGTGTTGTAGAATGCCGTCCGGTCGCCATGGCCGCTAGCCAGCAGATGATTGCCGCCCGGCTGCCGACGCCCCCCGCGGCGCCAGCCGTCCTGCAGCCGATCGCTGTGAAGCAAGTCGAGCCGAAGCCGCTGGTCATCAAGGCTCCGCCCGTCGTCGCACCTCAGCCTGCGCCGGTCGCCGTTACTGCCGCTCCTCTGCCGATCGTCATCCCCGAGCCGCCGAAGGCGACGGCTGTTGCCAAGGCCGTCCGCCCGGCCGTCGAGACGAAAGCCGCCCGGATGATCGATCTGAGGCCGCAGGCCTCTCGCCTTCGCGACAATGCTGTGAGCCCGGCTCCGGTCGAATGGCGCCAGGCGATGAACGGTGAAGTCGAGTACGAGTTTCCGTCGCGCGAACTGCTGCAGGAGCCGGCGGAACGGGTCGGCGTCGTCATGACGCAGGAGACGCTGGAACAGAACGCCGGCCTGCTCGAGAGCGTGCTGGAGGACTTCGGCGTCAAGGGCGAGATCATCCACGTCCGGCCAGGCCCGGTAGTGACCCTCTACGAATTCGAACCGGCTCCCGGCGTCAAGTCATCGCGCGTCATCGGCCTCGCCGACGATATCGCCCGTTCGATGTCGGCACTGTCGGCCCGTGTCGCCGTTGTCCCCGGCCGCAACGTCATCGGCATCGAGTTGCCGAACGTCGTGCGCGAGACGGTGTACTTCCGCGAATTGATCGAGGCGCAGAGCTTCGAGAACACCGATTTCAAACTGGCGCTCTGCCTCGGCAAGAATATCGGCGGCGAACCCATCATCGCCGAGCTCGCCAAGATGCCGCATCTGCTGGTGGCCGGCACCACAGGCTCCGGCAAGTCGGTCGCCATCAACACCATGATCCTGTCGCTGCTCTACAGGCTGACGCCCGAGCAATGCCGCCTGATCATGGTCGATCCGAAGATGCTCGAACTCTCCGTCTATGACGGTATTCCGCATCTCCTGACCCCGGTCGTTACCGACCCGAAGAAGGCGGTTCTGGCGCTCAAATGGGCGGTGCGCGAGATGGAGGATCGCTACCGCAAGATGTCGCGGCTCGGCGTCCGCAATATCGACGGCTATAACGCCCGCACGGCGATCGCCCGCGAAAAGGGCGAAACGATCATGGCCGTCGTCCAGACCGGCTTTGACAAGGGCACCGGCGCTCCGATCGAAGAGAGCCAGGAGATGGACCTGACGCCGATGCCTTATATCGTCGTCATCGTCGACGAGATGGCCGACCTGATGATGGTCGCCGGCAAGGAAATCGAAGGCGCGATCCAGCGGCTGGCGCAGATGGCCCGCGCGGCAGGCATTCACCTGATCATGGCGACGCAGCGTCCCTCCGTCGACGTCATCACCGGCACGATCAAGGCAAACTTCCCCACCCGCATTTCCTTCCAGGTAACGTCGAAGATCGACAGCCGCACGATCCTCGGCGAGCAGGGTGCCGAACAGCTCCTCGGCCAGGGCGACATGCTGCACATGGCCGGCGGCGGCCGCATTTCCCGCGTTCACGGCCCCTTCGTTTCAGACGAGGAAGTCGAGAAGGTCGTCGCCCATCTGAAGACACAGGGCCGCCCCGAATACCTCGACACGGTCACATCAGGCGAGGATGACGAGGAAGAAGAAGAGGACGGCGGCGCCGTCTTCGACAAGGGCGCGATGGCAGCGGAAGACGGAGACGATCACTACGAGCAGGCGATCAAGGTTGTCATGCGCGACAAGAAGTGCTCGACCTCCTACATCCAGCGCCGCCTCGGCATCGGCTACAACCGGGCAGCATCCCTCGTGGAGCGCATGGAAAAGGATGGCCTCGTCGGCCCCGCCAACCATGTCGGCAAACGTGAGATCATCAGCGGCAACCGCGATGCGTCACATCAGGCCCGGCACGAGGACATGGATTAGGAGCCGTCTCGTCGCCCGTTAACTGATCGCGGTCACCACGTGGGCCGTGATCCTGCCCTCGATGACACCGGTTCCAAATCGCTTTCGCAATATCTCGGCGACCTTCCAGGTCGTCGCCTCCAGGCCGGACGGATTGCGCTCCTCGATCTCGTTCCTGAGCGGGGTCCCCTGGCAATAGGTGACGGCGGCTTGCTCCGCGGAGGTCGCTTTGCTCTCGCGTTCCAGGGTCTCTATCGCAATCGAGCGGAAGCCGGCCTCATCCAGTTGCGCCCGGATGATCTCCGTGTCCGAGTAGCCGTGCGGTGTCCTTGCCATGAAACGCGGCGGATCGTTGGGGAAGATATCGGCCAATGTCTCGGTAATCACGCGGGCAAAATCGTTGGTGGCAAGCCCATCCCAGACATTGAAGAAGTAATGTCCTCCCGTCTTCAGGACGCGGAGAGCCTCCCTATACGCTTGGACCTTATCCGGAAAGAACATCACGCCGAACTGGCACGTCACGACATCGAACGCCTGCGCATCGAAGGGGAGGGCCAGGGCATCCGCCTGCTGCCAGGCGATCCGATCGTCCCTTCCCTGCTTTATCATTGCCACATCGAGCATCGGCTGGTTCAGGTCGGACACGACGATCCTCGCGTTTTCATCGAGAAGGGGTGCGGTCGCCCGCGTCAGAGAGCCGGTACCGGCCGCAATTTCCAGCAGGGATTGCGGCTTGAGCCCGGCTGCGCGCGCGGCAAGGTCGCTCGCATATTCCCGAAATATGAGCGGAACCAGCAGTCGATCGTAGAGATCAGGGATTGCACCTGTGAAATGCTTGTCCGATTCCACCACCGTTTCCTCCCGTCAGTCATCCACGGCGTCTGCCCGGTCGCCTCGAAGAAAAGCCGCAAGGAGGCATTGGCCGAACGCCCCAATGATACGCGCTTATGGATAGACGCGATAGCACGCCCTCATGAGCATGGGATGGGGAGGGGCAACGCCGGGCAATGAAACACTGATGCTGGCCAGCAAACGAAGCGCTCCACGACCGGTTTGTTGACTCCCACGGATGATTGAAAGATGCTCGCGATATGGTTGGCGTGTCATGTTCGAGGAATTGCCGCGCCTCTTATTTCGTGCGTTCCGCTTTCACGGAGCCACGTCGCCAGACAGGAAGGAGCCTGCGGCTTATGTTCGATCACATGTCGATTGGCGTGAAGGAATTGGCGCGTGCGCGCAGCTTTTATGACGCTGCTCTGGGGGCTCTCGGATACGAGCGGCTGACCAGCTTCGGCAACATGATGGGATACGGCTCTGAGCGCGCAAGGTTCTGGGTCGGCGAGGTGGAGAAGCCCGTGCCGCCGGACCGGCAGTCCGGCCTGCATTTTTGCTTCGTCGCGCCGAACCAGGCTTCGGTAGATGCGTTCTATGCCGCGGGCCTGGCAAACGGCGGCGAAGACAACGGCGCGCCGGGGATCCGGCCGGAATACGGACAGTTCTACTACGCCGCATTCATCATCGACCCCGACGGCTATCGTCTCGAGGCGTTTTTTCACGTAGGCGAATGAGGGCTGCGCTCCACGGGCAACGAGTTACGAAGCGACCGCGGCAACGATCGTCAGCGCTTGAAGAAAATCAGGCTCGACGGCGATGGCGGCAGGGGTCGGGTGGATATCCCGCCGAAGCCGGCGCGCCGGGCCATTTCTGCGAGGTCTTTCTCCGTATACGCGTCACCCCTCGGGGTACATGCCAGCATCTCAAACGAAAAGGCGGCCGGAAATGGCGGTGAAACGCGGTCCTCATTCGGTATGAACTCGACGGCGATGACGTTGCCTGTTTCGCTCAGGCTGGCGCGGATCTTCTGCAGCAGCGTCACGCAGGTATCGATATCGAAATGATGCAGAAAGTTCGGGAGGAGCACCAGGTCGTAATCGCTGCCCCAATCGACCTCGAAAGCGCTTCCCGGCAAAATCCGATACCTGTCCGCGACGCCGGCGTTCCGGGCATTCGCTTCAGCCAGTTCGAGCACCGATCGCCAGTCGACGGCGACGATTTCCGCTTTCGGAAACGCCTTTGCGACTTCAATGCCAAAGAGGCCATGTCCCGCTGCTATGTCGAGAACGCGCTTCGGTGCCGTTGGCCAACGGGCGACTTCCGCCGCAAGGCTTTCGGCGCTGCTCGCAACAAACGAACCCATGCCGCGGGCGAACCGGACCCAGACAGGATTGTCGGCGGAGACATTCGCCAATCCCACCGATCCGCCGTTGCGAACATAGGCCGAAGGGTCGTCGAGGAACAATCGCGCCATTTCCGGTGCCGCGACAAAGTCGATAGCCGAGCCCAGATAAGCCGGGGATTGACGGTCGAGAAACACCCGACTGGACGGCGTCAGCCCATAGCGATCGCCGGTCTTGGTCAGGAAGCCGCCGACGACCAGATAGTCGCAGAGGATGCGCATGCCGCGCTCGGAAGCCTTTGTGGCCGAGGCGAGGGAAGCCGCGGTGCCTCCGCTACCGCCGATCGCCGTGAAAACATCGAGCTCTATGGCAGCCTTGATCGCGGCCGTCTTCCGGAAGCCGAACATGGCGTCAACCAAAAGCGCCGGTGATATCTCGCCGGAAACCGTTTCGTCTGCATTCAAGGACATGACAACCTCCCCTGGTCAATCGAACAGATCAGCCGTCCGCTCAATTCAGCCTTCGGCAGGATCAATCGCGATCGGACAATACACCACCTCGCCAGACGTTCTGAGCAATCTTTTGGGGTATCTTGCGCGGATACCACTATCGAGGTGCGCCACCGCAACCCAAGTCTTTCGAATTGTCTAAATTAGTATATTGTACAATAATCACGCTGAAGAAATATCTGGGTAACCATTATTCACGGTGGAGGCAGCTATGACTCTTGCAATCAATGATACCGCACCGGATTTCGTGGCAGTAACGACCGAAGGCAAGATCCGGTTCTACGACTGGATCGGCAACTCCTGGGCCGTCCTGTTCTCGCACCCGAAGGATTTCACGCCGGTGTGCACCACCGAACTCGGCTACATGGCCAAGATCAAACCCGAATTCGACAAGCGTGGAGTGAAGCTCATCGGTCTTTCGGTCGATCCGCTCGATCGCCATTCCGGTTGGGCAAGCGACATCAAGGAGACACAGGGCGTTGCGCCGAACTTCCCGATGATTGCCGATGTCGATTTCAACGTATCGAAGCTCTATGGCATGCTGCCGGCAGCAGTATCGGGCGATCCGACCAAGCGCACGCCGAGCGACAATCAGACCGTGCGAAACGTCTTTGTTGTCGGGCCCGACAAGAAGATCAAGTTGATCATGGTCTATCCAATGACCACGGGCCGCAATTTCGATGAAGTTTTGCGCGTGATCGACTCGCTCCAGCTTACCGCCAGACACAGGGTCGCAACCCCGGTGAACTGGAAGCAGGGCGAGAAAGTGATCATCGCCGGTTCGGTGAGCGACGACGAGGCCAGGGCTTTATATCCGAATGGGTGGGACGCACCGAAGCCGTACATCCGGATCGTTCCGCAGCCAAAGGCGTAACAACGACGTCCCCTTGTCAGGGGCAATATTTGCGCAAGGCAGTAGCCGATGATCTTCCGTCAGCTCTTCGACAGCGTGTCCGGAACCTACACCTACCTCATCGCCAGCCGGCAGGGCGGCGAGGCGCTCATCATCGATCCCGTGCTCGAGAAGGTGGATCGCTATCTCAAGCTGGTGGAAGAACTTGATCTCAAGCTGGTCAAGGCCGTGGATACCCATTTGCACGCCGACCACGTCACCGGATTGGCCGCCCTGCGCGATCGCACCCACTGCATCACTGTCATGGGAGAACAGACCCTTGCAGACGTCGTCTCCATGCGGGTGGCGGAGGGCGATCGTGTCGCGATCGAGGGGCTGAGCCTCGATGTGCTCTATACGCCGGGCCATACGGACGATTCCTATTCTTTTCTCATGGGTGGGCGCGTCTTCACAGGCGACACCCTGCTCATTCGCGGCACCGGGCGCACCGATTTTCAAAATGGCAACCCGCACCAGCAATATGATTCGATCTTCAATAAGCTGCTCAAACTGCCTGATGAGACCCTGGTCTATCCGGCCCACGATTACAAAGGCGACACCGTCTCCACCATCGGCGAGGAGAAGCTGTTCAATCCGCGACTGAAGGTTCGGTCTGCGGACGAGTACGCCGACATCATGAACAACCTCAATCTTCCCAACCCGAAGATGATGGACGTGGCGGTGCCGGCCAATGTGCATGTCGGTCTTCATCAGGACGAGATTGCGCGCAAAGGCTGGGCGGTCTCGGCGGCGCAGGCATTGGCACTGCGCGGCCGCGCCGACATTGCGCTTGTCGACCTGCGGGAGAAGAGCGAATGCGAAAAGCATGGAAAGATACCGGGCTCGCTGCACGCCCCCTATACGGATCTGCAGGAAAACATCAGCGCCGGCGGCATGTTGCGTGAGCTAGCCGCGGCAACAGGCAAACGGATCGTGTTCTACTGCGCCTTCGGCGAACGCTCGGCAATGGCGGTGGAGGCCGCGCAGGATGCCGGCCTGATCAGCGCTTGCCATATCGAGGGTGGTATCGACGCCTGGAAGAAGGCGAACGGACCAGTGGTTCGATAGCGGTCCACGCCGACACGGGAGCCAGATCACCGCGGCCGCGCCCAGGCCCCAGGTTGTGCCGAAAACCACTTGCCGGTCTTTTGCGCCGATGGCATGGATGTCGGATGGCAAAGCAATTCACGCATCTTGAACCTCATCATCATCGTTTCATCGCTGAACAGCACATGTTCTTCACCGCGTCGGCGGCAGCCACCGGGCGCGTCAACATCTCGCCGCGCAGCACCGACATGTTTCGTATCCTCGGCGACAATGCGGTGATGTATCTGGACAGGACCGGAAGCGGAAACGAAACCGCCGCGCACATCAAGGCTGATGGTCGCTTGACCATCATGTTCTGCGCCGTTTCGGGACCGCCTCTGATCATGCGCCTTTACGGCCAAGGCCGCGTCATTCGTCGCGACAGCGATGAATTCGCCGACAGGCTACGAGACCTTTTCGATGACCGGGCGCCGCTCGGAGCCCGTCAAATGGTCCATCTCGATTTCGATCTGGTGCAAACCTCGTGTGGTTACGGCGTCCCGCTGTTCGAATACACAGAAGAGCGGCCCCAGATGGATGCATGGGCCAGGGCCAAGGGCGTCGACGGGCTCGAAGCCTATTGGCAGGAGAAGAACCAGGTCAGCATCGACGGTTTCCCGACCGGCTTCTTCGAACAAGCAGCACCGCCTACGGCCTGATTTCCGTATGCCGGCTTCGAACTGGATTACAGCTGACCCTCGATCGCCGCCTTGTCTATGACGGACCAGACCTGATCGATCTTTCCATCCCGAAATTCGTAAAACACATTCTCCGAAAACGAGATCCTTCGCCCGTTCACATCAAGGCCGAGAAACTTGCCCTTCGGTCTGCAATCGAAATCAAGCCGGCTCGCGATAAATGGCGGATCGGCCACCAGCAATCGAATGTTGAAATGTAGGTCCGGGATTTCCCGGAAATCCCGCTCCAGCATTTCGCGGTAGCCGGAAAGCCCGAATTGCCGGCCGTTGTGGCACGCCTCGTCATGAACGAACCGCCCGAGCCTCGCCCAATCCTGCTCGTTCAGGCAGGCGATATAGGCGCGATAGATGCCGGCGAGTTCGCTTTCAATCACGGCATTTGCTCCCTGCTAAACCAGCACGACCTTACCAGGATTCATGATACCTGCCGGATCGAACGACCGCTTGATCCTTTTCATCAATTCGATCTCGATCCCCGGTCTGATCTCCGCCAGTTCATCGCGCTTCAATTGGCCAATCCCATGTTCGGCGGAGATCGACCCTTCATGCTTCAGAACGAGCCCGTGGACGATATGGTTCATTTCCCGCCAGCGGCCGATGAATTGAGCTTTGTCGGCTCCAACCGGCTGGGAGATGTTGTAGTGGATATTGCCGTCGCCCATGTGACCGAAGGCACAGATGCGGGCGCCGGGCATGGCCGCCATCACGGCCTTTTCCGCCTCGTGCATGAATTGCGGTATCTGCGACACCGGCACCGACACGTCATGCTTGATCGATCCGCCCTCCGGCTTCTGAGCATCCGACATGCTCTCGCGCATGTGCCATAGCGCCTGCCGCTGCGCCTCGGAGCTGGCGATCGTCGCGTCCTGCACCAGACCCGCCTCGAAACCCTGCTCCAACAGTGTCGTCATCATCCGCTCGGCAGTCTCGGCTGTGTCAGATGTGGAAATGTCGATCAGCACGTACCACGGATGCGGGGACGCCAGCGGATCACGCACACCTTCGATATTGCGGGCGGTGAATTCGACGCCAATGCGCGGCATCAACTCGAAGCCGGTCAGCGCCCCGGCGCAGAGGCTGGAGGCGTTCTTGAACAGCGTCAGCGCATCCTCGACCGATGCAATTCCGGCAAAGGCCACTTGATGGCCGAGCGGTTGCGGGAAGAGTTTCAGGACCGCACCGGTGATGACGCCGAGCGTGCCTTCCGCGCCGATGAAGAGATCGCGCAGGTCGTAGCCGGTATTGTCCTTCTTCAGGCGTCGCAACCCGTTCCAGATTTCGCCGGTCGGCAACACGACCTCGAGCCCGAGGCAGAGCTGGCGGATGTTGCCATAGGCCAGAACCGCCGTTCCACCGGCATTGGTCGAAAGGTTGCCGCCGATCCGGCAGGAACCTTCGGAGCCGAGCGACAGCGGAAACAAGCGCCCACGCTGCTCGGCCGCCCTCTGCACATCGGCAAGGATGCAGCCGCCATCAACGACGATGACATTGGCGACCGGGTCGATATCGCGGATGCGGTTCATTCGCTCCAGCGACAGGATGATGTCGGAGCCGCCCTCACGCGGCGTCTGGCCACCGACAAGGCCGGTATTGCCCGTCTGCGGCACGATCGCCGTTCCTGTTTCGGTCGCGAGCTTGAGGATTGCCGAGACCTCCTCAACGGTAGCAGGCTTCAGCACCATCGGCGACGCGCCGTGATAAAGCCCCCGGTTCTCGACGAGCCGCGGCGCGATATCGGCGGCCTCCCGCAACACATGCGCCTCGCCGACGATCGATGCGAAGCGGTCGAGAAGGGCAGGGGCGAGGAGAACTGGTGACGATGCGGAACTGCTCATGGCGGGTCCTTGTGATTGACTATTCGCGGGGAGCCGCGGCGCGGCGCAGCCGGTCGTTGATGGCTTCGCCAAGACCTTCGTCGGGAATGGCGGAAAAGGCGATGGTCGATGCACCGCTGGCGTCGGCACGCTTCATGAAATCGAACAGGTTTGCCGCAGCCTCGGACAAATCGCCGGAAGCACTGAGGTCGAGCACAATGGTCGCATTCTTCTCGCCTTCGATTTCAGGCGCGCCGAAACGAATAAGCGCTTCGCCCGAGGAGACATTGTGCGCATCGAGGCGAACTGCAGCGCCGGGTGCATAATGCGAGGCCAGCATGCCGGGCGCCTCGATTGCCGGTGTGGCGCCGGCCTTTCGCTGGAGCGGCTGGCCGGCGACGCGCTCGATATCCTCGGCCGAAAGCCCGCCCGGCCTCAAAAGCCTGACCTCGCCGTCCTCTATCTTGACGATGGTCGATTCCACGCCGACCGCACAGGAGCCGGCATCGAGGATAAGCTCGATCCTGTCGCCGAGATCGGCTTCGACGTGATCGGCGCTTGTGGCGCTGATCTTGCCCGAGGTATTGGCGCTCGGGGCGGCAAGCGGCCGTCCGAAGGCGCGTATCAGATCTCCGGCAAATCCCTTCGGCACCCGGATGCCGACGCTGTCGAGCCCGGCGGTCGCAAGCGGATGGATGGTGCTCCCTGCCTTCAGCGGCAAGACCAGCGTCAGAGGTCCCGGCCAGAACGCCTCCGCCAGCTTGCGCGAGATCGGATCGAACACCGCGTGCCGCTCTGCCATGGCGAGATCGCTCATATGGCAGATCAGCGGGTTGAATTGCGGCCGACCCTTCGTCTCGTAGATCCGCGCGATGGCCTTGGGGTTGGTGGCATCGGCAGCAAGACCGTAGACCGTCTCCGTCGGCAGTGCGACCGGCAGCCCTTGCGAGAGGATCGCCGTTGCCTCCCGGATGCCGCCTTCGGGGTCGCTTAGAATGTCGATATGTCTTGCCATGGCCTGACCGGTTTCAGTTCAGGCTGTCATTATGCCTTTCGGCACGTTCGATCAATGCGGGGAAGCGATCTAAAGCTGGCGGATGATGTCGCGGAGTTGTTCGTTGCGGGCGCCGAGCAGCAGCACGTTGCGGATCGCCACCTGCGGGTCGTGGGTCTGGAACAGCACGCCATTGCCACGGACATTGCGGTTGATCGTCAGCTTGCTGTCTTCCGATTGCGCGTCCGTCTTTACCGCGACGGCAAAATACATCCGGGATGCCCTGCCGTCGATCTCCTCGAAGAAGCTGTCGTTTTCGCCGATCTTCGCAAAGAAGTTGGCGATATAGAAAGCCCAGCTGACCGTCTCGTATTTGGCAAATTGCGTCCGCGAAGCCGTGACGTGGCAATAGCCGAGATGCGGGCTGTCAGCGAGCGTCCGGTGAAAGATCAGCTTCGGAAATTTGATCGAACTGTGGAAGTTGCTCAGCCGACCATGCGTCTGCTCGCCGGCCGCCTGAAGCTTGCGTGCCGTTTTCTCGGCGACTTCATCATAGGAAAGGTAGCGACGCTCGTCCGCCAGCCAATTGGCCGTGCTGTTGCGGATGATGCGGCCCGTCCGCAGGAATTCGCTGTGGACCGCCGCGGGACGCGCAGGCTCGACCGCATTGTTCGGCCTCGCGTCGTAATATCTAAGCTTTGCCATGCGTCGCGCCCTCGGGCCTTGTGATTGTTGGGCGAGAATATGAAACTATGCTTAACCTCCTCTTAAGGCACCCGGTCAAACTGCGGAGGCGTGAAACGACCACCCCCGGAGATTATGTCGCAAACGGGATCGACGACATGCAACGCTTTGCTGCAGCATAGCAAAAGCGCCGTTCTGCACGGCTTTGTGTTCACCTAAATCACTGACGAATATTGACAATGAGCAACGGTCGCCGGCTTATTGCAGTTGCGAGATGGGCTGTCGTCATTTTCGAACTGGATGTCGCATTGTAGCCAAACAGCGGCCCTGCGCGGTGGTTATATGGAGCCGATCTCAAGGTGCCGCCTGCTAGGGGGTGGATAATTGGGAAGCCGGTCAAATTCCGGCGCTGCCCCCGCAACGGTGGTGGAGTTTAAGCATGGCAATAAGACCACTGGGTCGCAAGCCTGGGAAGGTGCCATGTAGTCCCCTTGGGGACGGCTCCAGAGCCCGGAAACCAGCCATTGGGAACATGGTTTTGAACTGGTCGCGGCGGGCGGCCGGAGGCTGCTCGGCATCGGCATTTAGCCGCCACGCCGGCTGTTTCCTTATGCCCCGGACAACGAATTTCGCATGAGGATATGCAGATGGATATTCGCAACAACGTTCTCCGGCAGCTGAAGAACCGCCGCCCGGGTTTCAGCCTGGAACAGCCGTTCTACATCGACCAGGATTACTTCAAGCTCGATATGGAAATGATCTACTATCGCGACTGGCTGTTCATCGGCCATGATTGCGAAGTGCCGCGCGCCGGCAACTACATCACCGTCCAGGTCGGCGAATATCCCGTCGTCATCGTCCGCGGACGCGACCAGGTCATCCGCGCCTTCCACAACAGCTGTCGCCATCGCGGCTCCCGCGTCTGCACGTCGGAGCGCGGATCGTCCGCCAAGCTCGTCTGCCCCTATCACCAGTGGACCTACGAACTCGACGGTTCGCTGCTCTTCGCCCGCCAGATGGCCGAGGATTTCGACAAGACCCAGTTCAACCTGAAGCCGGTCCATTGCGAAAGCGTCGGCGGTTACATCTTCATCTGTCTCGCAAAGACCGCGCCGGATTTCGCAGCCGTCCGCGACATGATCGCGCCATACATGCTGCCGCACCGCATGAGCGAGGCCAAGGTCGCCTTCCAGAGCACCATCATCGAGAAGGGCAACTGGAAGCTGGTCTGGGAAAACAACCGCGAATGCTACCATTGCGCCGCTAACCATCCCGAGCTTTGCCGGACTTTCTCTGAAGCCCCGACGGTCAGCGGCATCCAGGGCGCGATGAACGACCCGGTCATCCAGGCGCATTGGCAGCATTGCGAGGCAGCAGGCCTGCCGAGCAAGTTCCAGCTCTCGGCCGACGGCCAGTACCGCGCCGCCCGCATGCCCCTGATCGAAGGCGCCGAAAGCTACACCATGTCCGGCCAGAATGCCGTCAGGCGTCCGCTATCGGATGACGTTAAAGTCGGGGGCATCGGCACGATGCTGCTGTTCCACTATCCGACCACCTGGAACCACCTGCTGGGAGACCACGCGATCTCGTTCCGCGTACTGCCTCTCAACGCCGAGGAAACCGCTGTCACCACAAAGTGGCTGGTCCACAAGGACGCCGTCGAGGGCGTCGATTACAACCTCGAGGAGCTGACCCACGTCTGGACCGAGACCAACGACCAGGACCGTCGCATCGTCGAGGAAAATGCATTCGGCATCCATTCCCCTGCCTACGAGCCCGGTCCTTATTCGGAACTCCACGAAGGCGGCGTCATGCAGTTCGTCGAATGGTATTCGAACTTCATGGTCAACCGGCTGCAGGGCGAGCAGGGCAAGCTCTCGGCTGTGGCATGAACATGAACATGACGGTCCCTCAGCGCCACCAGCACCTCGACCAGATGCAGCCCTGGAGCGACAGGCAGCATCTGCTTGAATGCCTATCGGTGACACCGGAGGCGCCCGACGTGATGACCTTCACCTTCCGGTCCGACAGGGACAACTGGTTCCGCTATCTGCCGGGCCAGTTCGTCACGCTGGAGCTGCCCGTCGGCCCCGAGCCCGTCATGCGCACCTATACGCTGTCCTCGACGCCATCGCGGCCCTTCTCGGTCGCGGTGACCGTCAAGGCGCAGAAGGACAGCATCGGCACGCGCTGGATGTTCGAGAACCTGAAGCCCGGCATGCGCATCCGCGCCTTCGGCCCGCTCGGCGATTTCACCCATATCCGCCATCCCGGCGAAAAATACCTGTTCATCTCGGCCGGCTCCGGCATCACGCCGATGATGTCGATGACGCGCTACATGAGCGACATCGCGCCGCTCGCCGACATCACCTTCGTCAACTGTTCGCGCGGCCCCTCGGAGATCGTCTTCCGCTCCGAGCTCGAATATCTCGCCCGCTTCATGCCCAATCTCAATCTCGGCTTCATCGTCGAGCAATGCGGGCGCACCGAGCTGTGGTCGGGCCTCAAAGGCCGCATCGACAAGGCCAAGATCGCACTCCTCGCCCACGACTTCCTCGACCGCACGGTGTTCTGCTGCGGCCCCGATATCTTCATGGAGTTCGTCCGCTCGACGCTGGAAGCAAGCGGCTTCGACATGTCGCGCTATCACCAGGAAAGCTTCCGCCCCGCCTCGGCCGAGCTCGTCCCCGAGCCGTCTCCGAACGAGGACGGCGAGGTCGCCACCTCGATCCGCTTCACCATGGCCGGCAAGGACGTCGCCTGCTCTCCAGGCCAGACCGTCCTGCAAGCCGCCCGCAGCGCCGGCGTCCGCATCGGCGCCGCCTGCGAATCCGGCCTCTGCGGCACCTGCAAGGTCATGAAGCTCTCGGGCGACGTCGAAATGAACCACAACGGCGGCATCCTCGACGACGAAATCGACGAAGGCTACATCCTGGCCTGCTGCTCCCGCCCGAAGACGGACGTGCAGATCGAGGCTTGATGCCGGGAGCTTCTCGTCAAAAATCCTGATAATTCAGCGCCGTAATCTCAACCTTCCCCCGCGTCTGCGGCTCCGATTGTGGCGCTGCGGCGATTAGCGACGGCGGCTCCAGCCTTGGTGGCAGCAGGTCGCCCTGCGGCCAGGTCTTGGCAAGCTGCGTCTTGGTCATCGGCGCCAGGTTGACATCGATATCGGTGAGCGTTCCCGGAACGCGGTAGGGGCAACGGCGCAGCGAGCAGTTGTCGGCGGAGGAGAACTGCCACATCGCATAGCCGGTCCAGTTGCCCAATGGGAAAATGCCGTCGACATCGGGCTTGTAGCGGGCATACCAGAGCGGCAGGCGCGACAGGACGGGATAGTCGTTGCCGTGGTCGGCGATATATTTGGCGACGTTATGGTTGGCATAGAGGATCGGATAGCGGCCCGTCCTCTCCTTGATGTGGCCGACGAAGATCTGTGCATCGTCGAGCGATATGAATTGCGTCGGGTCGATGCCGTCTATGTCGAGGATCATCAATTCGTCGGGCTGAGGATCGGCATAGTCGAGGAAGTGGTTGGCCTGGTCGATCGGGTTTCCGGGGCGGCCGAGGTGGTAGGCGCCCCAGAGCAGCCCATTCGCCTTTGCCAGCATCCGGCGGGTGCGGAAAAGCTCGCGGCTGACGGCATATTTGCGCCACATCGTCTTGCAGTGCGCGACGCTGTCGCCCTCGCCGTCGGTGCAGCTGAAGCTTTCAGGCAACCCGTCGGAGGCCTTGGAAACGAAGGCCGCGATGCGCTTGTCCTTGACGAGGAGGTCCCAGTCGATCGTGTTCAGCTCGTAGGCATCGACGATCAGGGCATAGTCGGGATCGTTCCAGGGTTGCCGTTCGCCGGCCGAAACCCTGTTCGCCTGTCCGGTGAGAGCCAGGACGAGCAAGAAACTACAAATCAGCGTGAGAACCTGCCGATATCCCTTCATGGGACGAAAGTAAGGAACCATGGTTAATCCCGCGTTAAGCTTGCGCTCTTTATGAATTAACAGTGAGTTTTCTTAGCCCTCGGACGTCCCCGGAACCTTTGTCAGACCGGAGCGTTATTTTGTAACACAAGATGCCATAGGCAATGGAGACTGAAATGTACAAGTTGAGTACGAGAGTGGCAACTCTCGCCATTTCGGCAGCAGTTGCATTGACGAGTTTCACGCCGTCTTTCGCAATACAAATGCCTGCAACGCCAGCAGCAGTAACGTCTCCAGCAGCTCCTGCGGATGTCCAGCAGGTCCAGTGGCGCCATGGCGGATACTATGGCGGCGGTCCTTATTATCGCCGTGGCGGCTATTATCGCGGTGGCGGCTATTATCGCGGTGGATACTACAACGGCTATCGCGGCTACAACGGCTATCGCTACGGATACCGTCGCTACAATGATGGATACTGGTATCCATTGGCAGCCTTCGGTGCCGGTGCCCTGATCGGCGGCGCGATTGCAAGCCAGCCGCGCTACCATGCGGCTCCATCAAGCGGCATGAATCCGCGCCACTACGAATGGTGTGCAGCTCGCTACCGCTCCTATCGCGGCTACGACAACACCTTCCAGCCTAACAACGGCCCACGCCGTCAGTGCTTGTCGCCCTACTATTGAGGCTGACGCAATCGCGTGAACAAACGCCCGGCTGATGTCGGGCGTTTTTGTTTGCGCCAAGATGTGCCTAAACGATATCCGCGCGCTTCAGCAGCCACCAGGCGATCAGGATCGATGCCGCGATGATTGCGACCGCGTAGCCGGTGCCGCTGCTGCCTGTGGAAAACGGCAGGCTGGACGTGTTCATGCCGAAAAAGCCGGTGACCAGGGTCGGCGGCAGGACGAGCGCCGTCATGATCGACAGGATGTACAAGTGGCGATTGATCTCGGAAGAAAGCTTCGAGTCGATCTCTTCGTGCAGCAGCCGCGCCCTGTCCTGCAGTTCGTAGACATCATGGGAGACCATCTCCAGCCTCCCCATTAGCCGCCCGGCCATCTCGTCAAAGCCGAGCGGCATCTCCTCATCGTCGGAGGCTGCTGCCCGCCGCATCAGCGACAACACCGTGCGAAGATGCCGGTGAACGCCGACGATCGTCCGCCGCACGGGCGCCAGCCGCCGCCGCTCGTCGCGTGGGGCGTTGTCGTAGACATAGTCCTCGATCAGGTTCAGCTCCTCGGTCATCTCGATGACCAGCGAGATCAGCGTCCGCTGGAATTCGATGACCAGAGCCTCGAAGACGTCGAGCGGGCGGAGCAGCTTTGCGGCATTCTTCTCGATCGCCATCCGGGCCCGCTCGACGCTGCGCAGCGGCTGCAGCCGGCTGGTAATGATGAAGCGGTCCGAAATCGCGAAATGCAGCCAGCCGAGATCATGCGTGTCCTGATCGAATTCGCGCTGGAAATCGACCAGCGTGCCGAAGACCATCTGGTCGTCGACGACAACGGCGGCATGGGTCTCGTGCGTGGTCAGCGCCGAGCGGGCGTCGTCGTTAAGCCCCTTGAGCTCTTCCAGAAATGCGCCGACACGGGCATCCACCAGATTGAGATGCAGCCACAGGAAACCATCCTGCGAAAGCAGGGCCGCACGATCAGTGGTCTCGGGCAGGCGCTCCGGGGCGGTTGACCCCGGACGGAAGCGATAGGCCCAAACGAAGCCCGGGATTGTCGGGTTGGATAACTGGTGCATGAACCCATCGCGCATCGTAAAGATCCTGCCTTAGTCGTTGTTGATGACAGTTTTGTTGCACTTGCCCTTTGGATCTTACCGCCCGCGTCGAATGACGGCATCATGCGGTCACCGCTCCGGAAATGCGCTTCGAAAATTGACGTTTACGTCAAAATCAATTAGCCATTGTAGGGAATGAGAGCGACGGGTCGGACGGTCGAGCGTTGTGGAGGCGGGAGCATGTACAAGGCACCGGTGGAGGAGATCATATTCACGCTGGGCCACGTCGCCGGCATGAATGAGGCGATGGCAGGCGGGCTGCTGGGCGACCTTGACGCAGACATGGTCGAGGCGATCCTCTCGGAAGCTGGCCGCTTTGCTGGCAACGAGATCGCACCCCTGGCCGATGTCGGCGATACCGAAGGCGCACGGTGGGTCGACGGCGAGGTGAGGCTGCCCGAGGGCTGGCCGCAGCTCTATCGTGACTGGGCAGCCGGAGGCTGGAATGGCCTGACCGCAAGCGAGGAATTCGGCGGGCAGGGGCTGCCGCACATGCTGAACGTCGCGACGCTGGAGATGTGGAATTCCGGCTCGATGGCCTTCGCGCTGGCGCCGACGCTGACGATGGGTGCGATCGAGGCGCTTTCCGTGCATGGCAGCGACGATCTCAAGCATCGCTACCTCGCCCGGATGATATCGGGCGAATGGACCGGCACCATGAACCTGACGGAACCGCATGCGGGCTCCGATGTCGGCGCACTGAAATCCCGCGCCGAGCGCCGCGACGACGGCAGCTACCGCATCTTCGGCCAGAAGATCTTCATCACCTGGGGCGAACACGACGCGAGCGCCAACATCATCCATCTCGTGCTGGCGCGCCTACCGGATGCACCGGCAGGCACGCGCGGCATATCGCTGTTTCTCGTGCCGAAATTCCTGGTCGGGGCAGACGGTTCGCTCGGGGAGCGCAACGATCTGTTCTGCCACTCGCTGGAGCACAAGCTCGGTATCCACGGCTCGCCGACCTGCACGATGATCTATGGCGACGGACGCTTCGGCGCGGAGAAGGGCGCTGTCGGCTGGCTGATCGGCGAGGAGAACAAGGGCCTCGCCTGCATGTTCACGATGATGAACAATGCGCGCCTCGCCGTCGGCATGCAGGGCGTCGCCATCTGCGAGGCCGCAACCCAGAAGGCCGTCGAATTCGCGCGCGAGCGCACGCAGGGCAGGGCGCCCGGAACGACTGCGTCCGGCATGAGCCCGATCATCGAGCACCCGGATGTCGCCCGCATGCTGCTGACGATGAAGGCTCTGACCCAGGGCTCGCGCGCGATCGCCTACGCCTGCGCCCACGCGATCGACATGTCCAAGCGGACGACCGGGGCGGATGCCAAGCATTGGCAGGACCGTGCCGCCCTGTTGACGCCGATCGCAAAATCCTTCGCCACCGATTGCGGCGTCGACGTCGCCTCGCTGGGTATCCAGGTGCATGGCGGCATGGGCTTCATCGAGGAGACGGGAGCTGCCCGCCTGCTGCGTGACGCAAGGATTGCCCCGATCTACGAAGGCACCAACGGCATCCAGGCGATCGACCTCGTCACCCGCAAACTGCCGCTTGCCGAGGGCGATCACGTCAGAGGGTTCCTCGGTGAATTGAAGGCCGTGGCCGAAGACATAAGCCGGTCGGGCATAGACGGTTTCGGCGAAACGGCGAAACGCCTCAAGGCTGCAATCGCAGATCTTGAAGCGGGGACGGATTGGTTGCTTGCCGAGCAAGCGACGGGCCGGCTATCCCAGGCGCTAGCCGGCGCCACGCCCTATCAGCGATTGTTCGGCCTCGTGCTGACGGGCGCTTATCTTGCCAAGGGCGGGCTTGCCGACGTCGCCGATGGCGCTCGGGAAAAGCGCGTGACCTTGTGCCGGTTCGCGGCAGAGAACATGCTGGCCGAAACCGTGGCGCTGAGGGATTATGTGACCAATGGTGCTGCAAGCCTCGAGGCGGCGAGGATCGCCCTCTTCTGAAGGATAGAACGATGACCGACCACATCCTGATCGAACATCCAGACGCCATGCCGCATGTGCAGGTCATTCGTTTCAACAGGCCGGAGAAGAAGAACGCCATCACCCGCGCCATGTATATCCGCCTGACCGAGGCCCTGCGGATAGCGGACGAAAACCCGGCTATCCGCGTCAATGTTTTTCTCGGCACCGAAGGCTGCTTTTCCGCGGGCAACGACATGGCCGACTTCATGGCCTTTGCCATCGGCGGCGCCATGGGGACCGAAGTCCTGGATTTCCTCAACGCGCTGGCAGCCGCCCGCAAACCGCTGGTGTCGGGTGTCGACGGATTGGCCATCGGTATCGGCACGACCATCCATATGCACTGCGACCTGACGATAGCCTCCGATCGCACGGTGTTCCGGACGCCCTTCGTCGACCTTGCGCTTGTCCCCGAAGCTGCATCGAGCCTGATCGCCCCGCGTGTGATGGGCTATCAGCGCGCCTTTGCGCTCCTTGCCGCTGGCGAGCCCCTCTCGGCGGCAGAAGCAAGGGAAAGCGGCTTGATCTGGCGGGTGACGACACCGGAAGCGCTCGAGGAAGAGACACTGGCCGCGGCCGCCAGGCTCGCGGCAAAACCGCCGGAGGCATTGAAGATCGCCCGCGACCTGCTTCGCGGCTCAAGTCACGATATTCTCTCGCGCATCCACGAGGAGGCCGGCCATTTCGAAGCGCAATTGCGCAGCGCCGAAGCGCGCGCCGCCTTCGAGGCGTTCATGAAACGAAAGTGACGCAAAAGTCATACTATTTTCGATAGTCATGCTTAAGTTTAATCTAAATTATAGATTTCGATGACATGTTCCGCGGAGGCCGCATGATGTCGCCGCTGCTTTGTCACCCCGTAAATCGGCCGTGTGCCAGGCGCTGATCCCCCTGTTTCGCAATATGACGATCGCCGGTTTGCGCCGGGTGAAGACGACTGTCTCGTTTTGCTGTTAGGACCGCAGAATGTTCAATTTCAAGATCAGAACCCTCCTTCCGCTGCTTTTTGTCTCGTTTCTAGGCATCGTCCTGATACAGGGCATCATTGCCGCCAGCTCGCTTTCGAGCCTGGATCAGAACATCAGCCTCATCGGCAGGAACAACATTCCGCGCACTGAAAAGCTCAATAATATCCTGTCGGCCGTGAACGACGTGCGTCGCAGCTACGCGGATTACCTTCTGGCAACGACCAAGACCGATTATCACAATGCAGAGCAGACGCTGAAAATCCGCCGGGCGCGCATGGACGTCGCGCTCAAGGATTTCACGCCGGTCGCGACGACCGATTACATGCGCAGCAATTTCGCTCGGCTGCAGAAGACGCTCACTGACGACGGTGCGCTTGCCGACAAGATCATCGGCCTGTCCCTGCAGAACAAGAAGGGCGACGCGGGCGCGCTATACCGCGGCGAGATGTCGATGTCCTACAACAACATCCGTACCCTTATCGACGGCATGATTGCCAAGGACCACCAGACCACCGACGAACACCTCGGTCAGGCGAGCGCTGACTATAGCTTCAGCATTAGCGCCATCGCCGGCGCCCTGATCGTGGCCTTGATCGCCGCCGCCGGTGCTGCCGTGATTGCGTTGAAGCGCATCTCGCGGCCGATCTCGACGATCACCGCCCGCATGAAGCTGCTGGCAAACGGCGAGCTCGAACAGCAGATCCCCTTTGCCGAGCGCCACGACGAAATCGGCGAGATGGCGGCCGCCGTCTCGGTGTTCCGCCAGAACGCCATCGATCGCGTAGCGCTGGAACGCCAGGCCGTCGAGACGAGGACCGAGGCCGAACAGGAACGCGCCGGCCGCGAGGCTGACAAGGCGCACGACGATGCCGAAATCCGGGCCGCAGTCGAAGCACTTGCCGGTGCGCTCGACGCGCTGTCCGAAGGTGATCTCGGCCACCGCATCGAGCAACCCTTTGCCGGCCACCTCGACCGGCTGCGCTCGGACTACAATTCGGCCATCGCCAAGCTCGACGCGGCGCTCCAGGCCGTCGGCAACAATGCCCATGCAATCGACGCCGGTGCCGACGAAATCCGCAACGCGGCGGATGGTCTTGCAAGGCGCACGGAACAGCAGGCCGCCTCCGTCGAGGAAACCGCAGCAGCGCTGGAACAGATCACCACCACGGTCAAGGATACCGCGCATCGCGCCGAAGAGGCGGGAGCGCTCGTCACCCGGACCCGTGCCGGAGCAGAGCATTCCGGCGAGGTCGTCCGCAAGGCCGTCGGTGCCATGACCGAGATCCAGCAGTCATCTGAAAAGATATCCGACATCATCGGCGTGATCGACGAGATCGCCTTCCAGACCAACCTCCTGGCGCTGAACGCCGGCGTCGAGGCGGCCCGTGCCGGCGAGGCGGGCAAGGGTTTTGCAGTGGTGGCACAGGAAGTCCGCGAACTTGCCCAGCGTTCCGCCAAGGCCGCCAAGGAGATCGAAGCCTTGATCTCAGCGTCGAACAGCCAGGTTCGCAATGGCGTCGCGTTAGTTGGCGATACCGGCAAGGCACTGGACGCGATTGTGGCGCAGGTTCAGGAAATCAGCACCCATGTCGGCGCAATCGTCACGGCCACCCGCGAACAGTCGACCGGTCTCCACGAGATCAACAAGGCCGTCAACGCCATGGACCAGGGCACCCAGCAGAACGCCGCCATGGTCGAGGAACAGACGGCCGCCAGCCACGGTCTGGCCGGCGAAGCGGAAAAGCTGATGCAATTGCTCGCACAGTTCAACATCGCCTCGAATCGTCAGGCGGCGCCGGTGTCCCGCGGCCGTCGCGCGGCTTAATGGACTGAATTGTATAAAGAAATGAAGATGCCCGCGTTCGCCGCGGGCATTTTTGTATCCGGATGGCTATTTCTCGAGCGCCACGACGACTTCGACATGCGAGGTCCAGAGGAACTGGTCAATTGGCGTCACCCGGGTAATGCGATAGCCGCCTTCGACGAGGATGGCGAGGTCCCGCGCCAGCGACAGCGGGTTGCAGGAAACCGCGACGATCTTCTTCACAGCGGAGCGCGCGAGTTCCTTGCTCTGGAATTCGGCCCCGGCCCTCGGCGGGTCGAAGACGACCGCATCGAAATGCTTCAGCTCCAACGTCATCAGCGGCCGGCGGAACAGGTCGCGCCTCTCGACGGTGACGGGTTTCAGGCCCTGAGAATTACGAGCAGCGCTATCGAGTGAGGCCAGCGCTTTTTCATCAGCCTCCACGGCGGTGACGCGGCCGATGCGTGCAAGCCGCAGCGAGAACGTGCCTGTGCCGGCGAAGAGGTCCGCAATGCGCTTGGCCTTGCCGACATGCGAAACCACCAGCTCGGCCATCGCATCCTCGGCGGGCTTGGTCGCCTGGGTGAACGCACCGGGCGATGGCGAAACCTGGATGCCACCGAAGTCGATCAGTGGCTTGTACGGCTCGACGAGAACCTCGCCGTTGAAGGACACTCGGGCGATGCTTCGAAGGCTGAGCACAGTATCGATCACGGCTCGACGCTGCTTGTCGGAAATGGTCTTGATGCCCTCGACCGCCAGATCGAGACCGGCAAGCGTTTCGAGAACGCTGATGCGGAAACCTTCGGCATTGATGGCGACGGCCTTGGCAACGGCCCTGATCGCCGGCAGCCGGGCGACGATCGCCGCCGACGAGATGGGACATTCCTCGATGGCGACGATGTGGTGGCTTTCGGCCTGGCTGAAGCCGATCAGCATGTCCTTCTCGGTGCGTCGCGCCGAGAATACGACACGGCGGCGCTCGCCTGGATGTGCGGCGAAAAGTTCGTCGACCTCAGGTGTCAGCCCCTTGGATTTCAGCGCGTCGATCACCAGCTGCCGCTTGAAGGCGCGGTAGGGCAGGTCGGCATAGTGCTGCAGCGTGCAGCCGCCGCAGGTGCCGTTGACGCCATCAGGGCCGAAGTGCCGACAGGCCGGTTCCTGGCGATCCGGCGAAGGCGTACCGATCGACATCAGGGTGCCTTCGCTTTTGACGCGAGCGATCGAAACCGTCTCGCCGGGCAGTGCGAATGGAACATAAACCGGACCGTCCGCATCATAGGCGATGCCGTCGCCCTGGCCGCCGAGTTTGCTGATCGTAACCGTTTCCGCGCTCATGGCTTTCGCCCGCCAAGAAGATATTCCTGATTTCCATCGCCGCCGACGATCGGCGAGGGGATGAGTCCGAGGCTCGTCCAACCCATGTCCTCGACCAGCCAGCGCTCCAGCTCGGCCGCAACATCAGGGGCAGTTTCGGGATCCTTCAGCAGCCCCGCTTTGCTGATCGCCTCGCGACCGGCTTCGAACTGCGGCTTGACGAGAAGTACCGCAATGGCCTCCGGCTCGGCAATTTCAAGCGCCGGCACGAGGGCCAGCTTCAGCGAGATGAATGACACGTCGGAAACGATGAAAGTGATCTCGCGGTTATTGATATCGTCAGCCGTGAGATAGCGGGCGTTCAGCCCTTCGATATTGGTGACCCGCTCATCGCCGGAAACACGCGGATGGATCTGCCCGTGGCCGACGTCGATAGCGGTGACATGCGCGGCGCCCCGCTGCAACAACACCTCGGTAAACCCGCCGGCGGAAGCGCCGACGTCGAGACAGTCATGGCCTGCAGGATCGAGCTTGAAGTGATCGAGCGCTGCGACCAGCTTCAATGCTGCGCGCGAGACATAGTCCTGCGCCGGGTCGTCGATCGTGACCTCTGCGTTGTCCCAGAATACGAGGCTGGGCTTGATGACGACCTTGCCGTCGACCTTGACGGTGCCGCGCTGAATGGCATCGCGCGCCCGTGATCGGCTGGCGACGAGGCCAAGCGATAGGACAAGCTGGTCGAGACGTTGTTGTGTTGGCTCTTGGGACATGGCCTGTCCATGACCGCCAATGCAGGGAGTTGCAAGCTTTTTATGGCGTGGAGGGGGATGAAAGGGGTTTCAAGCGGGAAAGGGCGGGCGGAGGAAGAAATTTGGAAGATGAAGAAAAACCCCCTCTGGCCTGTCGGCCATCTCCCCCACAAGGGGGGAGAGCACCAGCCACGAGCCTCGCTTCAAGTTGACAGCGGTGCGGCAAACTAAGCCCCTCCCCCTTGTGGGGAGGGGTTGGGGAGGGGTTTTCTTTATTGAAGTCTACCCTACCCAGCCGCCCCAACAATCCGGCTGCGGCCAAGCGCCTTGAAGACCGTCGAGACGATGCCGGCGCGATCTAGTCCGGCGCGGGCGTTCATGGCTTCCGGCTTTGCCTGCTCCACCCAGATGTCGGGCATGGCAAGCGTACGGATTTTCAGGCCGTTGTCGAGCAGACCTTCCATCGCCAGGAACTGCATCACATGGCTGCCGAAGCCGCCGATTGAGCCTTCCTCGATGGTGATCAGCACTTCATGGTGGCTCGCCAGCTGCCGGATGAGATCGTGGTCCAGCGGCTTGGCGAAGCGGGCGTCGGCAACCGTGGTCGAAAGACCTGCTGCATCGAGGTCCTCGGCGGCGAGCAGGCTATCGGCCAGCCGCGTGCCGAAGGAAAGCAGCGCCACCTTGGAGCCCTGCTTGACGATCCGTCCCTTGCCGATCTCGAGTATCTGGCCGCGCTCGGGCATTTCGATGCCGATGCCTTCGCCGCGCGGGTAACGGAACGAGATCGGGCCTGCGTCGTAAGCCGCCGCAGTGCGCACCATGTGCTTCAGTTCCGCCTCGTCAGCCGCCGCCATCACCACGAAGCCGGGGAGGGTGGCGAGAAACGTGGTGTCGAACGAACCCGCATGGGTCGGCCCATCGGCGCCGACGAAGCCGGCGCGGTCGATCGGGAAACGCACCGGCAACCCCTGGATCGCCACGTCGTGGACGACCTGGTCGTAGGCTCGCTGCAGAAAGGTCGAATAGAGTGCGGCAAAGGGCTTGAAACCTTCTGCGGCAAGACCGGCGGCGAAGGTTACGGCATGCTGTTCGGCAATGCCGACATCGAAACAGCGTGACGGAAAAAGGTCGGCGAGCTTGTCGAGCCCGGTGCCGTTCGGCATCGCGGCGGTGATGCCGACGATCTTCTCGTCGAAGGCTGCTTCCTGCGCCAGGCTTTCGGCAAAGACGCTGGTGTAGCTCGGCGCATTCGGCTTCACCTTCGCCTGCGCGCCGGTGATGACGTCGAACTTGTTGACGCCGTGATACTTGTCGGCAGCTGCTTCCGCAGGCGCGTAACCCTTGCCCTTCTGCGTCACCACATGGATCAGAACAGGACCCTGCTGATTGTCGCGAACGTTACGCAGCACCGGCAAAAGGTGATCGAAGGAATGCCCGTCGATCGGGCCGATATGATAGAAGCCCAGCTCCTCGAACATCGTGCCGCCGGTTACATAGCCGCGGGCATGTTCGACGGCTCGGGTAATGGCGCGGTCGACGCGCTTGCCGAGATAGGCTGTCAGCTTCTTGCCGAACTCGCGGAAGCCCATATAGCTGCGACCGGAGGCCAGGCGTGCCAGATAGGCGCTCATGGCCCCCGTCGGCGGCGCGATCGACATGTCGTTGTCGTTGAGGATGACGATCAACCGCGCGTCGAGTGCGCCGGCGTTGTTCAGCGCCTCATAGGCCATGCCAGCCGACATGGCTCCATCGCCGATGACCGCGATCACCTTGCGGTTGGTCTTGGCAAGATCGGTCGCGACCGCCATGCCGAGGCCGGCCGAGATCGAGGTCGACGAATGGGCAGCTCCGAAGGGGTCGTATTCGCTTTCGGCGCGGCGGGTGAACCCCGATAGGCCGCCTTCCTGGCGCAGCGTGCGGATACGGTCGCGTCGGCCGGTCAGGATCTTGTGCGGATAACACTGGTGCCCGACATCGAAGATCAGCCGATCATCAGGCGTGTTGAAAACCTTGTGGATGGCGATGGTCAATTCGACGACGCCAAGGCCGGCGCCCAGATGACCGCCCGTGCGCGACACGGCATCGATCATCTCGTCGCGCAGTTCGCGGGCGAGCTGCGGCATGTCGCGATCGTCAAGCTTTCTGAGGTCTGAGGGAAAGTCGACCTGGTCCAGCAGGGGCGTCTCTGGCATTGATGTCACGGGCTGGAGCCTCTTTCTTGCTGTTCTTGGGCGGGCCGCCCGCCTTACTCCAAAATAGATCGCGGCGAAAGAAGACGAATTCAAGGATTGAATGACACTATGCTAAACAACTTCGATTTTGGACCCTAGCCTTCCGGCAGCGGGATGAATTCTTCCTCATCCCCCGGCACGATATCGAAGCGCCCGCTGCGCCATTCTTCCTTCGCCTGCTCGATCCGCTCTTTTGAAGAGGACACGAAATTCCACCAGATATAGCGCTTTGAGTTCAGCGCAGCACCCCCAAAAAGCATGAGATGACAGCCTTTTTCCCCGGCTGTGAGCGCAATTGCATCTCCGGGCCGAAATACGAGCAGCTGATCTGCCTCGAAACGATCGCCCGCGACCATCAGCGAGCCCGACAGAATATAGACGGCGCGTTCTTCATGCCCTGCTCCGAACGGGAAGGAACGGTTCGCCGCAAGTTGGAGATCGACGTAGAGCGTATCGGAAAACACCTTCACCGGCGAAGAAAGCCCCTCGAAATTGCCGATGATGACGCGCCCCGTCGCCCCGTCGCTGTCGATCAGCGGCATATCGTGTTGTTCCGCATGCGAAAAGGAAGGATCGATCTCTTCCAGGTGGTCGGGAAGGGCAAGCCACGTCTGCAGGCCCGATATCGCCAGCGGATGCCCGCGCAGATTATCAGGCGTGCGCTCCGAATGGACGATCCCGCGTCCTGCCGTCATCAGGTTGAGATCCCCAGGACGAATGACCTTCTCCGTGCCGAGGCTGTCGAGATGGCGGATTTCGCCGTCGAAAAGATAGGTCACGGTCGACAGCCCGATATGCGGATGCGGCCGGACATCCACCGCCTGATCGGGCCTGAGCACCGCCGGCCCCATCCTGTCGAAAAAGATAAACGGCCCGACCAGCCGCCGCCGGCTGCTCGGCAAAGCCCGCCGCACCGAAAACCCACCAAGATCCGCCGTCCTCGGAATGATGAGGTTTTCGATAGCATCGCAGGCAAAGACATCGCCTGGGACGGGATCTTTTCCGGGGAAGAAGGACATGGGGGTTCTTCCTAAATGGTTTCCTCGCCGTCGGGAAAAGGCAAAACGAAACTTTCCACTTCAGTCAACAATGAAGGGAGACGCTCCGTCAGAATTTTCCAAACAACTTCGGCATCGACGCGCTCATACTCGTGACGCAAAATATTACCGAAATCGCGAATGCTTCGCCAATCATGGTTTGGCAACCGATCTTCGGCAAATGCGCCAAGCTTGGAGGCAGCTTCAGAAATTCTTGAAAGACATCGTTCGACTGCATCACGTACCAGCTTATTGCGTTCGAAGCTTTCAAGATTCAACCCGCTTGCATATCCGAAGATAAGTTTGATATTTTCCTCGATATCTCGCAGTCGCGTGATGGGCCGTTTAGAAGGCAACGGCGCGATCCCGTTCTATCTCCCGGCGCAGCCGATCGCTCTGAATGGGCTCCGAAACGATATCAACGGATTTTCCGACAATCGATTCTAATTTCTCCTTGAGTCGTGCCAGGGCTCCGAAATATCCGAAGCCCGAAAGCCTTACGCTTTCCTCGAGCTTTACGACAACATCAAGATCCGATTCAGCATCGTTGTCTTCGCGGGCAACCGAACCGAAGATCGCGAGATGAACCGCCCCCTCTGCTTCCAGCTCTGACCGGTGTCGGCGCAGCATCTCTAGGACGATATTTTTTTCCATTGCTCGAGCCTACACCTATTCCGAGTAACAGTCGACCCCTCAGCCCCCGTCCAGCGGCTCCACGCCCTGTGGTTTCCCGGCGCGATCCAGCCTGATCTTCTCGATCCGGTTTTCAGCTGCTGATAGCAATGTCTCGCAATGCTTCTTCAGCGCTTCACCGCGCTCGTAGATCTCGATGGATTCGTCCAGCGCCACGTCGCCCCGTTCGAGCCGTGCGACGATGCTCTCGAGTTCGGCCACGGCCTTTTCGAAGGAATAGCCTGAAACCTCAGGCTTGGCGCTCTCACTCATCTTCAACCCTTCATCATGCGCAGAATGTGCAGGCCCGCCGACTCGGCAAGCCCCTCCAGATCATAGCCGCCTTCGAGCAGGCTGACGACCCGGTTGTTGGCGCTGCGGTCTGCCGCCTCGAGAACGCGGCCGGTCGCCCAGTCGAAGTCCTCGCCGGTCAGGTTGATCTGCGCCAGGGGATCGCGGTGATGGGCGTCGAAGCCGGCCGAGATGATGATGAGGTCGGGGCGAAATTCCTCGAGCGCCGGCAGCACGCGGGATTTGAACGCCTCGCGAAAATGGTCGCTGCCGGTATTGGCCGAGAGCGGCGCGTTGACGACGTTGCCGCTCGCCCCTTTTTCCGTCTTGGCGCCGGTGCCGGGGTAAAGCGGCATCTGGTGCGTCGAACAGAACAGCACGGATGGGTCGTCCCAGAAGATGTCCTGCGTACCGTTGCCGTGGTGGACGTCCCAGTCGACGATGGCGACACGCTCGGCGCCGTGCTTCCTCTGGGCATGGCGTGCAGCGATCGCGGCGTTGTTGAAAAAGCAGAAGCCCATCGCCTTGTTCTTCTCGGCGTGGTGGCCCGGCGGACGGGCGGCGACGAAGACATTGTCCGCAGCGCCCGAGAAGACGTCGTCGACCGCGGCCATCGCGCCGCCGACGCCGGTCAGCGCCGCCTGCAGGCTTTTCGGGCTCGCATAGGTGTCGGCCTCGAGCTGGTTGATCTGGCCTTCGCCATCCTCGTCGTCGGGGATCGAGCGCATCACGAAAGTCAGGTGCTCTTCCGGATGGGCAAGCAGCACGGCATCCTCGTTTGCCTGCGGCGCTTGTCGCCGGTCAAGCCGGGCGAAGTTCGGATGCTCCAGCGCAATGTTGATCGAACGCAGTCGATCGGAGCGCTCGGGATGACCGGGCGGGGTGATATGCTCAAGGAAGATGGGGTGTTCGTATAGACGTGTGCTCATGGGGGTAACCTATAGATGAGACAGGTCAAGTACCACTCCACATGGAGCACATCACTATAATGTCAACAATTGGTCTTAACCACGACACAAGAGCACCCGTTTACATCAGAAGGGCCAATGCTTAAGCTTTTGTTAAGATTGTGGCGCCCGGGCAGGGTTTTGTGATGAGTAGAGTACAGCGATCCGAAATCACCGAAGTGCGGGTTCCCCCGCGAGATGTCGACCGACATGGCCAGATGTTCATAGCATCCTACATCTCGGAAGCCGAGACGGCTCTGTCGAATTTCTGGCGCGCCCGCCCATCTGTTAACGACGAGCCGGCCTATATCGCCACCCGTGCCTCCTGCTCGCTGCACCGCGGATTGCACTATGACGATCTCGCCCGCTTTTCCGTCAGCGTCAACAAGATCGGCGGCAAGTCGGTTGGCTTCATGGTCATGGTCGAGACGGGAAACGAGCTTGCGGCCGAGGTTGAAATCCTCTGGCTGGCCGTCCGAGGCGAAGAGCATGATCCGGCACCGCTGCCGGAAGACACCCGCGACTGGCTGTACAAATATCTGGACTGACGTTTCAGGTCCGCTGTGGCAATAGCGGATATCCCGCCATGACCGCGCGGCCGACCAGGGCTGCAACCACAGCCTTCACCACATCGCCTGGAACGAAGCCGAGCGAGCCGAAGAAGGCCTTGGCAAAACCTGTCTGTGCGGCAACCGCAAGATAGGCGATACCGAACGCATATTCGACGACGACGCCACCGATAAAGGCGGCAAGGAAGAAACCGACGCCCTGCACGAGGCCCGATTGTTCTGGCCGCACCAGCAGTTCCGAGAGATAACCGGTCACGAGGGCTGCAAATACCCAGCCGATGAAGAAGCCTGCCGTCGGCCCGACGAAAACGGCAAGCCCGCCACGCCCGCCCGACAGGACCGGCAGGCCGATCGCTACCAGCACCACCACAATGAGCACCGCGACTGCGCCGCGCTTTGCGCCAAGGACGACGCCCGCCATCATCACGCCAAGCGACTGCGCGGTGATCGGCACTGGAATGATCCCGAGCGAAATCGGCGGAAGCAGCCCAAGCGCCACGATGATCGCGGCAAAGAGCGAGGACAGGACGAGGTCGCGGGTGGTCATTGCATGCTCCGAATAAAACCGCACTCAGCGAGTCACGGAAGGCCCGATTCGCTGCGTGAGAGTATCATGCTCGTTCAATGCCGCCGAATGCCGCGGGCGTCAATTGCCGCGGCGATGCTGTCCGCATCTCGAAGCGTCAGGATGATGAGCGGCACAAGGGTCGTGCTCAATCGGATCTTCAATCCACGCGCTTCGTGCGCCTCGCGGATCGCGCCGTAGCGATCGACGATCTCCGGCACGAAGCGCACGACAAGGCCGACCGCAAGGCCGATATCTGCCGCGCGGACAAGCCCGATCTTCTCGAGAGGACCGGCCAGGAATGTGATCTCGTCGATGAAAGCGCTGATCGTTGTGGTCGCCGTGACCATGGCGGCAAAAAGCATCAGCGTGATCAGCCGCAGCACCGTCGTCATGGCGTCATGCAGCGGATTGAAAAGGAGACTGAACAGCGCAACGAATAGAATGACGAGAAATACCGGCCTCAGCCGCACCAACGCCTCGCGCAGCGACATGCCGACCGCGAAGTAGAGGACGGAGCCGACAACTGCGGCGAGGGCGAGCAGCGAAATGCGGTCGGTGAGAAACAGGATGACGCCGAGCAGCGCCAGCACGATCAGCTTGATGCGCGGCGAGAGCTTGTGCATCCGTGTATCGCCATCGACATAGAGCGATTGCATCAGAGCGCGATCTCCCGGTAGCGGGCGATAACCTCCGGCGGCAAGCCATCGGCGACAAGGCATCCCTGATCGAAGAGCAGCACCCGCTCGAAATCCTCGACCAGCTCCAGGTCATGGCTGATGACGATGACGTTTTCGTCGAGCCTGCCGATGGTCGACTGAACGCGGGCGCGGTTCTTGAGGTCGAGCTGGTTGGTCGGCTCATCGAGGATGAGAATGTCGGGGCCGGTGACCAGCACGGAGCAGAGCGCCGCCATCTGAAGTTCTCCGCCGGAAAGCTCATGCGCCCGCCGGTCCGCCAGATGACGCACGTCGAAGCGGTCGAGAACGGCGTCGACGGCAGCGTCGATCGCGTTCTTTCCAAGCCTGCGGCTTTTCAGCCCGAAGGCAATGTCGTCGCGGACAACAGGCAGGATGATCTGGTTCTGCGGCGACTGGAAGATGAACCCGACCTTGCCGAGCACCGAGTCCGTATCGACTGATGTGTCCAGCCCGTCGACGGTGACGCGACCGGTGGTCGGTTTGGCCAGCCCGTTGATGAGCCGCGCGAAGGTGGTCTTGCCCGAGCCGTTGAGACCGATCACGCCGATCCGCCGCTCGGAAAGCGTCAGGCTCAAAGGCTGAAGCGCTATCCGCTTCCCGAAGCTTAAGCCGGCTTCCTCGAAGCGGATATCCAATTTGGGCCCCTGTCCAGTCGCAACTCGCGGTCCTATAGACCCTAATTCGGCCAAGGGAAATCTCAATCCGGATCGATTTGAAAATGTGGGAATAAAAGCCTATGTTCCCAGAATGACGAATCTCATCTCGAATCGTGACGCTCGCCGTGTCTTCCTCGCCAAGCAGGGACTGTCCACTCCGCCGAACCGCGCCTTGACCAAGGCGGGGCTGCTGCAACTGATCCACGATATCGGCTTCGTCCAGGTCGACAGCATCGGAACGGTCGAGCGGGCGCACCACCAAATCTTGTTCTCGCGCAACCAGACCTATCGCCGCGAACACCTGACCGAGCTGCTCGAAAAGGATGGCGCGCTGTTCGAGCACTGGACCCACGACGCGTCGATCCTTCCGAGCGCCTTCTTCGTCTATTGGAAGCATAAGTTCCGTCGCGAGGAGCAGTTGATCATCGAGCGCTGGCGCAAGTGGCGTGGCGAGGGTTTCGAATCAGCCTTCGACGAAACCTACGAGCGGGTGCTGCAGGGCGGCCCCATCATGGCCCGGGAGATCAAGGCCGATGGCCACGTCTCCGGCGGTTGGTGGAACTGGCATCCAAACAAGACGGCGCTCGAATATCACTGGCGAACCGGCAAGTTCGCCATCGCCGGGCGCACCAATTTCCAGAAGATCTATGATCTCGTCGAGCGCGTCATCCCCGCCGAGTTCCACGCGCCGGAAGTGGACCACGACGTGTTCGTCGACTGGGCCTGCCGCAGCGCGCTCCAGCGTCTGGGCTTTGCCACCTCGGGCGAGATCGCCGCCTTCTGGGACCTGATCACGCCGCAGGAGGCGAAGACCTGGGTGGATGTCCACCGCGACGAGCTTTGCGAGGTCCTGATCGAGCCGGCGCTGGATGGCAAGCCGCGCCCGTCCTTTGCCTTCGCCGATTTCCCGGCAACGCTGGATAATTACCCCGAAGCGCCGGCTAGGCTGCGTGTGCTCAGCCCGTTCGACCCGACGCTCCGCGACCGCAATCGTAGCGAACGACTGTTCGGCTTCTTCTATCGCATCGAGATTTTCGTGCCCGAGCCGAAACGGGAATATGGCTACTATGTATTTCCGCTGCTCGAAGGCGACCGCCTCATCGGCCGCATCGACATGAAAGCCGACCGCAAGGCGGGCACCCTCGATGTCAAGCGCCTCTGGCTGGAACCCGGCATCAAGCCATCAGCCGGCCGTCTCGAAAAGCTGGAAGCCGAGCTGCAACGAGTAGCGCGCTTCACCGGCGTCGAGAAGGTGGTGCTGATGGACGGCTGGCGGGGGTGATTGCCTACCTCCCCCTTGATGGGGGAGGTCGCGCGAATGCGCGGGTGGGGGTGATCATCGGGTGTCACAAAGGGTCACCCCACCCCGGCACTTTGTGCCGACCCTCCCCATCAAGGGGAGGGTGGATCTCACCAGATCTCGGTCTTGGCGATCTTGATGCCGAAGCCCTCGAGGCCGACATAGTGCCTGGCGCGGGTGGTCAGCAGCTTGATCGAGGTGACGCCGAGGTCCTTCAGGATCTGTGCGCCGAGGCCGATCTCCAGCCACTCGCTTTCGCGGCTCTGCGCTTCGGCATGGGCTTCGCGGTCCTGCCGCGTCTTGCGGCCATTGTCGTGATGACCCACGCCGACCGAGCCCTCGCGGAGATAGACGATGATGCCGCGGCCCTCTTCGGCGATCTTCTGCATGTAGTGGTCGACCGGACGCTGCTTGCCGAAGACATCGCCGGCAACATTTTCCGGATGGAGGCGAACCGGCACGTCGACGCCGTCGCGGATGTCGCCGAAGACGACTGCCAGATGCTGCATCGGATCCCAGGGCAGCGAATAGGTGTGGGCGCGGGCCTTGCCAAAGGCGGTCTCGACATCGAAGCTCGAGCCGAGCTCGATCAGCGTCTCCTTGCGCTGGCGATAGGCGATGAGGTCGGCCACCGAGATGGCCTTCAGCCCGTTGCTTTCGGCAAAGGCGGTAACCTGCGGGCCGCGCATGACCGTGCCGTCATCATTGACCAGTTCGCTGATGACGCCGATCGGCGGCAGGTTGGCAAGGCGGCAGAGATCGACCGCAGCCTCGGTATGGCCGGAGCGCATCAGCACGCCGCCTTCGCGCGAGACCAGCGGGAAGATATGGCCGGGACGTACGAAATCGGAGGGCCCGACATTCGGGTTGGCGAGGTTCCTGACCGTCAACGTCCGGTCGTCGGCGGAAATACCCGTCGTGGTGCCATGCTTGAAGTCGACCGAAACGGTAAAGGCGGTTGTATGCGCCGAATCGTTTTCAGCCACCATTGCGTTGAGGTTCAGGCGCTTGGCCTCTTCGCGCGGCATCGGCGTGCAGACGATCCCCGACGTGTGGCGGACGATGAAGGCCATCTTTTCCGGTGTGCAGTGGACGGCGGCGACGATCAGGTCGCCTTCGTTCTCGCGGTCGTCATCGTCCATGACGACGACGATCTCTCCGGCCTCGAAAGCCCGGAGGGCATCCACGACGCGCTTCTGGTCATAGGGCATGAGGATAGTCCTTATTTCAGGCGGCCGGTCTGGCCCCGGTCTCGGAGATAATGATCGGCGATCGCGCAGGCAACCATCGCTTCGCCGATCGGCACGGCGCGGATGCCGACGCAGGGGTCGTGGCGGCCCTTGGTGCGCAGATCGACATTGTGGCCGTCGACATCGATGCTGCGGCGCTCAGTGAGGATGGACGACGTCGGCTTGATGGCAAAGCGGGCGATGACGGGTTCGCCGGTCGAGATGCCGCCGAGGATGCCGCCGGCATGGTTCGACAGGAATATTCGGTTGCCGTCATTGCCCATCCGCATCTCGTCGGCATTTTCCTCGCCGCTGAGTTCAGCGGCAGCAAAACCGTTGCCGATCTCGACGCCCTTGACCGCATTGATAGACATCAGCAACGAGGCGATATCCTGGTCGAGCTTGCCGTAGATCGGCGCGCCGAGACCTGCCGGAACGCCTTCTGCCACGACTTCGACGACGGCGCCGATCGAGGAGCCGGCCTTGCGTATGCCGTCGAGATACTCTTCCCAGACGGGCACGATTTCGGGATCGGGGGCAAAGAACGGGTTCTGGTCGACCTGCGCCCAGTCCCAGTTGGCGCGGTTGATCTTGTGCTTGCCGATCTGGACGAGGGCGGCGCGCACGGTGGCGCCGGGCACGACGAGACGGGCGATGCCGCCGGCGGCGACCCGTGCCGCCGTCTCGCGCGCCGAGGAGCGCCCGCCGCCACGATAGTCGCGTATGCCGTATTTGACGTCATAGGTATAGTCGGCATGGCCGGGGCGGTATTGCCGGGCGATCTCGCCGTAGTCCTTGGAGCGCTGGTCGGTATTCTCGATCATCATCGAGATCGGCGTGCCGGTGGTGGTCATCGTCACGCCGTCCTCGTCGAGCATGACGCCGGAGAGAACCTTGACGAGATCGTCCTCGCGCCGCTGCGTGACGAACCGCGATTGTCCAGGCTTCCGCTTGTTCAGCCAGGCCTGAATTTCATCGAGGGTAAAGCGAAGGCCTGGAGGGCAGCCGTCGACGACGCAGCCAAGCGAAGGACCGTGGCTTTCGCCCCAGGTGGTAACGCGGAACAGATGACCGAATGTATTGTGCGACATGGGAAACGACCGGATTGCCTTTTTGGCCCGACCGGTCCCGCAGGCGGGCCGCGCCTTTACTTGAATTGCGGCACACTCATAGGCCAAAAACAGCCTAAGGCAAAAGCCTTTATTTTCCTCATGCGACCGGGCGCCGGAGAATGGATTTCCTGTGGCGTCTCGCCTATGGGGGAAGCTGTCGCTAGGATGCCAGCCGCCACGTTGCCGCAGTTGCCGCCTCCGTAAAGTTCTCGAACGAGAGTGGTCGGCCAAAGGCATAGCCCTGCAGCACGTCGCAACCGAGCGCCCGCAATCGCGCCGCGTGTTCAAGGGTCTCCACGCCTTCGGCAACGGTCTCGATGTCGAGCGAGCGGGCGATCTCGATGATCGAGCGAACCAGGGCACGTTCCTTCAGCGAGGTCAGGATCGGCATCACCAGCTGGCGATCGATCTTCAGTCGCTTCGGCTTGGTTTTCAGGAGACTGACGATCGAGGTGTGGCCGGTGCCGAAATCGTCGATCTCGATGTCGATCCCCAGCGCTTTGATGCGTTCCAGATTGTGCGAGACGATGTCCTCGCTCTCGTCGAGGAAAATCGATTCCACCAGTTCGAAGGATATTTCGCCGGGCACGATCTGCAGCCCCGTCAGCGTTTCGATCAGCCCCTCGTCGTGGAGGCGGCGGGATGAGACGTTGACCGATATCTTCGGAACGACGACCCCGCGCGCTGCCCAGCGCATCTTGTCCTTCAGCGCAGTCTCCAAGACGACCCGGTCGAGCTGCTGCACCACGTTCAGGTCATCGGCGATGCGCAGGAACTGATCGGGCGTCAGCAACCCGCGTGTCGGATGGTTCCAGCGCACCAACGCCTCGACACCAGTCAGCTCCATCGTCCGGGCGCAGAACTGCGGCTGATACCAGGCCGTGAACTCGCCGTTGTCGATGCCGGCAAGAATGGCATCGGCGGTGCGCTTGTTGTTGATGACTTCTGCCTGAAGATTTTGACTGAAAAACTCGTAGCGGTTGCGGCCGAGGTTCTTGGCGCGATAAAGCGCGATGTCGGCGTTGATCAGCACCTTGTGGGCGTCGATATCGCCGCCAATTGCCTGTGCTATGCCGATGGAGACGCCGCAGCGGCAGGAAAATCCCTGAAAGTCGATAGGCTGCCGGGTCTCGGCGATTATGCGATTGGCAAGAGCCGCCATGTTCGCCGGCTCGCTGGCTCCGATGGCGACGATGACGAACTCGTCCCCACCGATCCTCGCCACGATGTCGCCCCGACGTATGCTGTCGGCAAGGATTTTCGAGACATGAACCAGCATGGCATCTCCGGCAGCATGCCCGAGCGTGTCGTTGATATCCTTGAAACGATCGAGGTCGATGTGGAGTATCGCGAAGGTCTGCGGCTCGGACCGGCTGTTGAGCGTGAGGTCCTCCAATGCGAGGTCGAGCTTGCGGCGATTGGCGAGCGAGGTCAGCGGATCGTGGAGAGAGTTGTGCTCGATACGGTTTTTGGCGATTTCGAGTTCGACGTTCTTGGCGACCGCCTCGTCCTTGGCGGACTTGAGCTCCGCGGTCATGAGAGCATCTTCCGTGACGTCGAATGCGATGCCGATGACCTTGCGCTCGCCGTCCCTGGTTTCGTGTAGCTTGCCGACGGAACGGACGAAGCGTGTCTGCCCGTCCGGCAGGAGAATGCGGCGCACTGATGCCCCGGTATCACCAACGCGTGCAAAGGTCTTGATGAAGGAGACGGAGGTCGAGCGATCTTCCGGATGGACGCAGCTCAGCCATGCCTTGTCGTCGACGAAGCTGCTGCTGAACGGCAGGCCGTAAAGCTGGTGCATGCGCAGATCCCAGACAAAATTCTCTGTCCCCAGCACCACTTCCCATATGCCGCAGCGATTGGCATCCAGCGCCAGGTTCAGTCGCTCGGAAACCTCCAGGAGTCTTGCTTCGCGGCTCTCGAGCTGGTCGACGTTGCGATTGCGCTCGACCAACAGCAGGGTCGAAAGAAAGAAGGGAATGACGATAATGCAACCGGCAGCAAAGATAACCAGCGGCAATGCTGTCTGATTGCTCGGCGACACATCCCATCCGACTTTTGGGACAGCCGATAATTCCCATTCGCCACCGGGGAGCCGGAAGGCTGCCGCATTCACTCGGTCCAATATCAGTCCGACGAAGATGACCACCAGCGCGACGAGCAAGGACGCCACAACGCATTGAAAGTTGTTCTTGAAAGCCTTTTTCAAAGGTCGCGAAAAATATGCCCCGGTGCTCACGCCATGCTCCCTGCTACTATGGGAAGAAAATAGCAACCGCAGGTTAATTTTACCTTGTGCTCCCGGATGCTGTGCAATGCCGGGATTCAAATGATCGCGACGGTCAACAAGACTTGATCAAGGGTAAAAATGTGTTCATTAATTGGGCGTGAAAAGCCATTGTTGCGGGCGATTTCCGCCATATTCCGGGAGCTATCTGTGCTTAACGACACGTTAGTCATGAAGTTTGTGAGGGTTGTCCGGATGCGGTTCTTTGTCGCCACTTTGCTGGCCACTGCGGCTCTTCTTGCGCCCGTTGTAGGCTTTGCCGAAAGCGCCGATGTCGAGGCGACCATCAAGCGGGTCGACACCAAGAACCTCAACATCACCCTTGACGATGGCAAGACCTATGCGACGCCGGACGATTTCGACTTCAATGGCCTTGAGGCCGGGGTCAAGGTGATCGTGTTTTACACCGAGGTCGACGGAAAGCGCGTCATCAACGACCTAGATATCGTTCACTGAGGCACTAGCCTCAGTCGACCCAGCGTATGGTTTTCAACGTCAGATCGATTTTCAGAATGCGGTCCTGGGGTATCTCGCCCTCGGCCGCTTCGTCCTTGGCAACGTCTGCAATCAGCCGGAACAGCGCCCGGATGACGCCGCCATGGGTGACGCATACCGTCGGGCCATCGACGGATTGCAACCAGGAGCCGACGCGCCACGACATGATCTCATAGCTTTCCGCGTCGTCGCCGGGCGGTATGAAATCCCATTTCGCGGTGTTGCGCTCCTTCAGTCGCTCAGGCTCGGTAAGCCTCAATTCCTTGAGCGTAGAGCCTTCCCAGTCGCCGAATGAAACCTCGACGAGCCGTTCGTCGGTGCGGTAGTCCTTGGGCGGCAGGCCCATTGCCGCGCGGGCAATTTCCATCGTCGCGCGAGTGCGGGCAAGGGGGCTCGCCACAAAGTCGAAATCCGCGACGCTCTCGCCGAGGATCTCCGCCAGCATTACGCCGTTCGCGCGCGCCTGCTCGCGACCGATGATGTTGAGGTCGATGTCCTTCTGCCCCTGCAGCCGGCGCTCGGCATTCCAGTCCGTCTGTCCGTGGCGGATCACATAAAGCAGCACGGATTTTCTTGTCCTGTGAAAGTCAGTCCTTGATGACGGAAATATCCGGCGCATCGACGGCCTTCATGCCGACCACGTGATAACCGCTGTCGGCGTGATGAATTTCGCCGGTGACGGAGCGCGACAGGTCCGAGAGCAGGTAGAGGCCGACGTCGCCCACTTCCTCGATGGTAACGGTACGGCGCAACGGCGCATTATACTCGTTCCACTTGAGGATGTAGCGGAAGTCGCCGATACCGGACGCCGCCAGCGTCTTGATCGGTCCGGCCGAAACCGCGTTGACGCGGATGTTCTTCGGGCCGAGGTCGACTGCCAGATACTTCACGCTTGCTTCGAGAGCAGCCTTCGCGACGCCCATGACGTTATAGTTCGGCATGACCTTCTCGGCGCCGTAATAGGTCAGCGTCAGCATCGCGCCGCCGTCCGTCATCAGCTTTTCCGCGCGTCGCGCGACCGAGGTGAAGGAATAGACCGATATCTGCATCGTCTTTGCAAAATTGTCCGGCGAGGTGTCGACATAGCGACCCGTCAGCTCGTCCTTGTCGGAGAAGCCGATTGCGTGAACGATGAAATCGATCTTGCCCCAGAGCTTCTCGACGTTTTCGAATACTGCGTCGATGGTGGATTCGTCGCCGACGTCGCAATGGCCGACCAGATGCCCGCCGATTTCGGCAGCCAGCGGCTCGACCCGCTTCTTCAGCGCGTCGCCCTGATAGGTGAAGGCGACTTCGCCGCCCTGCGCATGAATGGCCTTGGCAATACCCCATGCGATGGAACGGTTGTTTGCGACGCCCATGATGACGCCGCGCTTGCCGGACATGAGGCCTGTTGCTTGAGCCATATTCTGCTCCCTTGAACTTGTCGTTGACCCTGCCTATGGCATAGGCCGTTGCGCCGTTCAAGCACGGGTTGGATCATCAACTGTTAGGGAACGTAATAAAGGGTGCGCTTGTTACCGAAATTTCACAAAAACAGCCCGTCTTTCCTGATGCGCATCAAATCCGTGATGCGATCGTCGGGCTTTTCCCACAACATCAGGCGCAATTCGACGACAAGATCGCCTTTTCCGCCATCACCGTTCGGCAGCCCTTCGTTGGGGATACGGATGACGTGATCCGATCCCGACCATGCCGGAACCGTAACGTCGACGCTGCCGCTCAAGCCCTCGACGTGAGTCCTGCAGCCGAGAACCGCGTTCTCGATCGTCACTGGCAAGGCAGTGTGAAGATCGAAACCACGGATCGCGAAGCGGTCGTCGGGGGTGAGATGGACGGTAATCGCCACGTCGCCCCGCTGCATGCCCTGCAGCTTGAGGCCCTGGCCCTTGAGGTGAACCACATGGCCGTCGCTCATTCCGGGCATTGCCTGGAAGCGCTGTTCACGCCCGTCGGACAGCATCACGGATATCCAGTTCCCTTTCAGAATGTCCTCAAGGGTGATGCTTGCTTCGGCGGCGATATCGGGCGCCTTCTCGAGGGTCGGGGCCGCTCCGGTGATGCGACGGACGAGCGAGCTTAGAATGCCGAACGGCGGCAGCGATATGATCGAGCCGATGCCGGAGGCGGCAACCGGTTCGGCTTCCTCGGTCTCGCCGCGGGCCGCCCCGTCCTGATAGCCGCTGTCAGGACGCTTGTCTGCGCCGGCGCCCTGTTCGGTGTTCGGAGCACTCGCGCGAGCCTGCGCGCCAAAGATGCGTTCGACCATATCCTCGGGAGATTCGTTGGCGGGTGCGCTCTGCGCCGCCGAGGCTTGCGATTTGCCCGCTGATGCGTTGCCGGCCTGGGTCTGCGCCGCGCCGGCGGCAGCCGCGTTCGAAGCTTTCTGCGCCTTCTGGGCGTTGGCGCGGGCAAGTTCCTCCAGCACCTTTTCGGCGTTGGCGCGGGCGACCTTTGCCCGTGCCTCGGCCTCGTGCTGAGCCTGGCGCTGCTGCATGATCGTCTGCTCGCGGCTCTTGGCCGCCGCCATGCCGAGCACCTGGTCGTAGCGGCTCCGCTTCTTCGGATCTTTCAGCGTGTCGTACGCCCGGCCGATTTCGGCAAAGCGCTCCGTCGCCGTCGGGTCGTTGAGGTTGTGGTCGGGATGAACGGCCTTGGCCATGTTGCGCCACGCTGCCTTGATTTCATCCACCCCTGCATCCCGCTTCACGCCCAATGTCTTATAAGGATCGCGCATAACTTGTGACCGCCGCTTTTTCGACCGGTGTGCCTGACCTGTTTCCCGGCACGCCGTAGCTCGAATAGAGAACACACATCGCGCGCATTCGTTTCGCCCCTGAAGAAGCTAATTTAGCGCGCATATAGGGTGATCTTGCGGGACAGTTGCTAATCAGTCCTTACGCAGTGGAACCACACGCCTAGTGATCGCTGGCAATGGTTAGTCATTCGCTAAATATTGGCGAATGAGCGATGGATAATATTAAGGATGTGCGCCCTTCCGTTCGTCGACGGCACAGGTCGCCTGGGCGGCGAATTCGCCTTGACAATAAGTATAGACAAATCTTTCATGGCCCGATCCCGGCGGGCGGCGCAGCCGCTCCGCAATCTCTGGCAGCGGACGCGCCGGGCACATCAATATCGAACGAACGGGAAGGCCGAGGCGGCGTATGCAGGAAATCTGGATCGACTATCTGAATGCCATCGATGCCAAGGCATTGGCCCTCACCAACGACGAAATCCTCGACGCGGTGACCCTGGCGCTGGATGCGCAGGGGCGCGGCGAAACGGTTATTGAGCCCCGTGTTCACCTCGTCCCCGAAAGCTCCGACAAGGGCCACTTCAACGTGCTGCGCGGCTATGTCAAATCGCTCGGCTATGCCGGCGTCAAGGTCGTTGGCGATTTCGTCGATAACTACAAGCAGGGCCTGCCCTCGGAGCTGGCCGTGCTGAACCTGTTCGATCCACATACCGGTGTGCCGAAGGCGATTATCGATGCGACCGCGATCACCGACATGCGCACCGGCGCGGTCACCGCGATCGGCGCCCGTCATCTCGCCCGCAAGGATAGCAAGATCCTCGGTCATATCGGCGCGCGCGGCACGTCCTATTGGAATGTCCGGCTGCTCGACCACATCTTCGATTTCGATGAAATTCGCGTCCATTCCCGCCGGCCTGAGAGCCGCGACGCCTTCGCCGCCAGGCTGGAGCAGGACCTCGGCAAGAAGATCATCGTCACAGACAATTGGGAAGATTGCCTCAAGGGCGCCGACATCATGATCGAGGCAAGCCGCTTGCCCGAGCCAACGCCACTCTTCAAGACCGCCTGGGTGAAGAAGGGTGCCTTCGTCGTACCCTACGGCACGATGAGCGCGCTGGAATTCGACCTGACCGATATAATGGACAAGGTCGTGGTCGACGATTGGGGCCAGTGCGGCCCGGGTCGGCCCTATGGCGCGCTGCGCCGCCATGTCGACGAAGGCAAGGTGACGGCCGAAAACCTACATGCCGAGATCGGCCAGATCGTCTGCGGTGCAAAACCCGGCCGCGAGAGCGACGAAGAGACCATCCTGTTCTGGCACCGCGGCCTCAGCACCACAGACGTCGCGCTCGGCGCGGCCATGGTCGACAAGGCGCGGCGAATGAACATCGGCCAACGCCTGCGTTTTGCCTGAGGCCCGATTTTTCCAAGGAGTCTGAAATCATGCCATCGGATGATGCGGCAAAACGGATAGTCTTCGGTGCATCCGGCGCCGGCGTCGAGGCGATCTGTGCCATTGCCCGTGGCGGTCCGGAGGTCGCAATCGGCGAAGATGCCCTTGCCGGCATCGATGCGGCCTATGATTGCCTCGTTCGCCATGCTGCAGGAGGCGAAGCGATCTATGGCGTCAGCACAGACCTTGGCGCAGGTGTAGGCACCCGTGTCGATCCTTCCGACAGTGCCCGCCAGTACCGCATCCCGCACGCCCGCGCCGTTGGCGTCGGCCGATTGGCGACGACGAGCGAAGTCCGCGCCATGATGGCGGCGCGCCTTGCCCGCTTCTGCCTCGGCTTTTCAGGCGTTTCCAAGCCCGTGGTCATTGCGCTCGCCGACATGCTCAACAGCCACATCCACCCCGACGTGCCGATGACCGGTTCGATCAGCGAGGCAGATCTCGCACCGCTGGCCCACATCGCCGTCGTCCTGACCGGGCAGGGCAGTGTTTCGCTCGAAGATGGCCGTATCGTTTCGGGAACGGAGGCGTTTGCCGCCGCCGGCCTGGCATTGCCAACCTTCGGCATCAAGGATGGCCTCTCGCTCATCTCCTCCAACGCCGCATCCGTCGGTCTTGCCTGCCTGCTGCTCGAGGACGCCAGGCGCGTGCTTGATGCGCATGTCGGTGCCGTCGCCTTGTCCTTCGAAGGCTTCCGCGCCAGCATCGCCCCGCTCGATCCGCTGGCAAGTCGGCTCCGACCCGCGCCGGGGCAGGGGGAAGCTGCCGCCGCGATCCGCGCGTTCATCGAGGGCGGCGATCTTATCGCGCCGGGTGCTGCTAGGCGCCTGCAGGATCCGCTCAGCCTGCGCTGCGCGCCCTCCGTCGTCGGCGCTGCCTTCGAGGCATTGAAGGCCGCATGGGCGGCGACCGAGCTGGAACTGCGCTCCAGCGACGACAATCCTGCCGTCATGGCTGCCGAGGACATCGTCCTGCCGACCGGCAATTTCGACGCGACCCATCTGGCTCTGGCCTTCGACACGCTCGGCCTTTCGCTTGCGCGCCTCGCCGCGATGGCGGCCGAACGCATCATGAAGCTTTTGTCTCCCGGCTTTTCAGACCTTCCACGTTTCCTGGCCCCGGCTGGCCCAGGTGCGAACGGTTTTGGCGCCCTGCAGAAAACGGTTGCGGCCCTGACGGCTGAAATAGCCCATCTCGCCATGCCGATGCCTTTCGTCGTCACGCCGGTCGCCGACAGGGTGGAGGACTATGCTTCGCTGGCGATGTCGGTGATCGACAAGTCGCAGCGGCTGATCGAGAAGCTGCGCTATCTGACGTCGATCGAGCTGATCGTTGCCGCCCGCGCCATCGATCTGCGCGGTGATATCAAGCTCGGAGAGAGAGGAAGGATGCTGTTCGACGCGGTGCGTTCCGTCGTTCCGCCGCTCGAGGCGGACCGCTCGTCGAGCGCCGATGTCTACGCGCTGGCGCAAAGGATCGACGAAGGGATGCTGCTGGAGCCGGTGCTCGAAATCGGATGACGTGCTGACGTTTCAGCCGGCCTGCTGGAAGCTCAGCAATTGCCAGTCGCTGCCGTCGACAAGGCAGGTCTTGCCGTAGAAGTTGGCAACGCCGTCATAGGCATGGCGGGTCGTGCGGAACTGGCGGCACACTTGCCCCGAAGAATTGTTCTCGACAATGGTGTCGATGACGCCGGCGCTTCCGGTGGAGGCATTGGCCCAGGGAAGCGGCTGGCCCTGGGTCTTGCTGAGATCGGCTGAGGTCACCGCGTTGCGCACCGTGGTCTCGTCGGAAACGCTGTCGGTGGTCACGGCTGCCTGCGGGACCGTCCCAGTCGTCACCGAACGATCTACCTTGGCGGTGCTGAGGAAATCCATGCCACCGGCAACGCAACCGGTCAGCGAGAGGAGCACGATGCCTGACATCACCAATATGCCGCTCTTTGCCCGCAAACCCTTTGTCTCAACCGTCGACTTTGATATGACTTCCACCGTGTATCCTGTCCAGTCGCCAAAAGACCTGGGCAAAGGTTTTTGCCATACGGCAAAATACCTCATCTGTTTAATATCGGGGCACTTGGACCAATATGTCGGAAAACGAGTTAACAAGCGGTGACTTCACCGAACAGAATGAGCCATTCGCGTTGTTCGCGGCCTGGCTGAAAGACGCCGAGGCCTCGGAGGTCAATGATCCCAATGCGGTAGCGCTCGCAACGGTGGATGAAGATGGCTTGCCGAACGTCCGCATGGTCCTCCTGAAGGGTTTCGATCATGAAGGATTCGTATTCTATACAAATTTCGAGAGTCAGAAAGGCCAAGAACTGCTTTCTCATAAAAAAGCGGCCATGTGTTTTCATTGGAAATCGCTGAGGCGCCAAATCCGTCTGCGCGGTCTGGTTGAAGTCGTCACCGACCAGGAAGCCGACGAATACTTCCGCCAGCGCCCGCGCGGCAGCCGCATAGGGGCCTGGGCATCCAAGCAATCCCGGCCGCTGGAGAGCCGTTTTGCCCTTGAGAAGGCCGTGGCTGAATACACGGCCCGGTATGCTCTCGGCGAAATCCCGCGCCCGGATTACTGGTCTGGGTTTCGTATTCGGCCGCTGTCGATCGAATTCTGGCACGACCGCAAATTCCGCCTGCACGACCGCGTGGAATTCCGCCGTAGCGTGCCAGACGGGGCCTGGGAAAAGGTCCGAATGTATCCGTGATTCGTCTCGGAGGCGGGATACCGGAAATGCGTCACCAGAGAGGCAGTCCCGTCTCCCCGCTTTACTAGGAGAGGGGACCGCCCCTGTGACGACGCGCTTTTTCGAGCCACATCGGAATTCCCGATGCGAGCGCCGAGGCGTAGCGCGGCTTCTGATAGAATCCATTGAGTGATAGCCGCGGTAGCAACGTCGGCGCTGGCCCCATCGCCGGCGTGATCGTGCCCGGTTGGGTCGTCACTCCGATCGTGAAACCGAGCTCAATCGCAATCCTCGCGTCCCGCACTGACACTGCGTCGCGCGTCCCATAAGGATAGGCAATCGCCGTTGGGTGCGTGCCCGTGATCGAGGCGATATAGTCGGCGGATGCCGACATCTCGGCTGCGGCCTCCGTATCGCTCAACCTGCTCAACGCGCGATGGCTCACGGTATGCGCTCCGAGCGACGCCAGGGGATTGGCGGCCAAAACCTTCAATTCTTCGGCGTCCATGATCAGCGACCGGACGATGTCGAGCGGTTCCAGGCCATGGCTGCGGGCAAGCGCGTCGATCTTGCCGACAGCAGCTGCCTCGTCGGATCGATGGACCAAGGCCGCAAAACGGTCGAACGCCTGTTGTCTTTGCCCGGCTCCGGCAAGGTCCACACTTTCGATACCCGCACCGAAATCGAAGCTGATCCGATCCAGCCTGCCAAACAATTCCGCAAGCGTTTCCCACCACATCGTATGCGTTCGCTCCGACAGGCCTTGCGTGACGAAAACCGTGAACGGCACGTCGTGGCGGGCGAAGACGGGGAGGGCGTACTCAAGATTGTTACGATTGGCGTCGTCGAGGGTAAAGGCGACGAAGCGCGGCGTACTCTTGCCGGCCGCCATCAGGCCCGGCAGCTCGTTGAGCGGCACGAAGACGTAACCTTCCTGCCTCAGCCGTCGGATCGCAAGGTCGAGAAATTCCGGCGAGATTTCGAGGTGGCGGTTCGGCTCGAACGGCCGGGGCACGAAGGGTCGCACGTGGTGCAGCGTGAAGACCGCGCCCAGCCCGCCGGCTTGGCGCAGCAAGCCGAGCCTGTCGAGGACGAATGACGCCTCGAGCCCGCCCGTGATCAGCGCGTGCTTGAGATGGTTGCGCAGGCTGCTGCCGATGCCCTGTTCCATGAAACCCGTATCGTCGAACCTGGTCGAGCCCTGGCGAAATTGCGGCCCCGATTTAGCCTGTGCGACGTTAAGTCTTGCTGAATCCAGTTAATATTTCAGATCCTTAATGCTTCATTTACCAGCAACAGCAAAATTAGATGTTCATCGAGGCAGTTGCCTCAAGTTCGCATTAAATCTCCGCTTCTGTCGCAAAAGCGCACATCGCGCCACGCGACGCATTTGCATTTGTTTCGGTTGGGGACAGAGATGAAGAAAATATTGGTGGCCTTTTCGGCGGCCCTCGTGCTGCTGAATTCGACCGTGGCCACATTCGCCGGCAGCGCCTATTTCGTCATGGACGCGAAAACGGGCAGGGTCCTGACCTCGGACAGCGCCGACCAGCTCAACCACCCGGCATCGCTGACGAAGATGATGACGCTCTATCTGGCCTTCGACGCGATCCATCGCGGCAAGATCGGCTGGGACACCAAGCTCAAGGTCTCCAGCAACGCCGCCAACAAGCACCCGACGAAGCTCGGCCTGAAAGCCGGGACGACCGTCACCGTCCGCGAGGCGGTCAACGGCATGATCATCAAGTCGGCAAACGACGCCGCAACCGTCATGGGCGAAGCGCTCGGCGGCAGCGAAAGCGGCTTCGGCCGGATCATGACGCAGAAGGCCCGCGCGCTCGGCATGAGCCGGACCGTCTTCGTCAATCCGTCGGGCCTGCCCGATCCGCGCCAGATCACCACCGCGCGCGACATGTCGACGCTGGCCGTCGCCCTCATCAATGATTACCCCAGCGAATACCGCTTGTTCTCGCAGACGGGCTTCGTCTATCGTGGCCGCCCCATCCGCGGTCACAACAACCTGATGTACCGGTACCAGGGCATGGACGGCATCAAGACCGGCTATACCGACGCTTCCGGCTTCAATATCGTCAGCGCCGTGCGACAGGGCAATCGCCGTGTCATCGGCGTCGTTTTGGGCGGGGCGACTGCCCGCAGCCGCGACGACAGGATGGCGGGCCTGCTGAACCGCTACGTCAAGGAAGCGGCTTCCACCGGCAACACGCGCCTCATGGCCAGCATCGGCAATCGCAACAGCAGGAATGTCGAAGTTGCCTCAGTTGCACCTGATATCGAAATTCCGACCCGGACAGCACCGCACCACGTCGACGCCGTCATTACACAGAGCATAGCCCAGGCCACCACGAAGAGCGTCACGCCGACGCAAGGCACCCTTGGAACACTGACGACCCGCACCGGCATTGCTACCGAAAGCGGGGTCGACATGGCCATCCCGCTGGATCGTCCGCAGGCCCAGGAAGAAATTCTGAACGCCGGAAAGCCGCAAGCCGGTAGCTGGCAGGTGCAGATCGCCGCTACACCAAGCGCAAAGGCCGCAAAGGACATCCTCGCCGATGCGCAGTCCAAGACTGGCAAGGCATTGCGCAAGGCATCGCCTTACACGGAAGCGGTGGGACAGGGCGGATCGAAGGTCTATCGAGCCCGCTTCGTCGGCTTCGACAGCCGCGATGCCGCAAACTCTGCCTGCACGGCCCTGAAGAAGCACGATTTCGACTGCCTGCTGCTTCCTAGCCAGGGCTGAACAGCGCCCGATCGCGAATAACCCCGACTGGCCTCGACGCCGGTCGGGAATCGCTGCATAGCTCCATAGAACGTATGGAGAACATCAATGCTGCGCAATTTGATCGGAAAGTTCGAAGCGGCCTCCGCGGATTACGCGACGGCCAACGACATCACGCGAGACCCCGACTGGTTCCTGCTGAAGCTGCAGGAGGAACTGGGCGAACTGACCCAGGTTTCAAACAGGCTGACGGGCAGGGGCCGGAAAAAAGGCCTCTCGAACGACCATCTCCGCCTGTCGCTTGCCGACGAAGCCGCCGACGTCCTCGGCCACATCCTCCTCTTCGCCCACCACCACAATCTCGATCTTGTCGCGGCAGTCGAGCGGAAATGGCGGTTTGGGGTGGATGGTATTTGACGATTGGCGCTATCGCTGATCGACTGCCTTGCGGGGACGTCCGCCCTTGGCGCCATTCGCGCGCGCGGCCGCCGCTTTTGAAGGCGAGGTTGCCTGTCCGGCGCGGCGGGCCATGTAAGTCCTAGTCCCAAAAATACCGGCGAGCAACCCGGGGACAGAAAAATCAACGTCCAAGGCTTCCCAATGCAGGCCGAGACCTGTTCCGAGAATTTCCACTTGCGACAGTTCGTCGTCCGTTGCCATCTCCAACCCTTGCGCAATCCGCGGCGGAAAGGCGAATGTGCACCCATTGGTAAGGTCGACAATCAGCCGGCCGGTCTGCCGGTCATAGCGGACTGCTGCGGCGCGAGGCTCGGTCTCACGCAGGATCTTTCCGCGTTCGATTGCCGCGTCTACGGCGATGTCGGTGAGATCAGCCATGAATATTCCTCCACCGAGCTAGAAACTCTTCCTGATGGTCCTGAACAATCGCCATAGCGCGACGCACATCGCTTCGTTTGAGCGCGTCCGCCCAGACAAGTTCGGGGGCGCCGTTCATTCCGATCAGGTTGATTTTTGCCTCCCCATCCCCGAAGACATGGACGTGAGCAGGCTCGTGATCATCACTGAAGATCACGACTCGAAATCCGCCTGAACGAAAAATCGTGACCATATAGCAGAATAACCCATCGCGATGGGTTATTCAAGCCGAATACTTCGAATCCGAAGTCGGCGCCCCTACGCCTTTGTCCCGCCCACGGTCACCTGGTCCATCCGCAGATGCGGCTGGCCGACGCCGACGGGGACCCATTGGCCGCCTTTGCCGCAATTGCCGATGCCGGTATCGAGCTTCATGTCGTTGCCGATCATCGAGACGCGCTTCATCGCATCAGGGCCATTGCCGATCAGCATCGCGCCCTTGATCGGGGCGCCGATCTTGCCGTTTTCGATCATGTAGGCTTCGGTGCAGCCGAAGACGAACTTGCCCGAGGTGATGTCGACCTGCCCGCCGCCGAAGGATACGGCGTAGACGCCCTTCTTCACCGAGGCAATGATCTCTTCCGGCGTCTTGTCGCCGCCGAGCATGTAGGTGTTGGTCATGCGCGGCATCGGCACATGCGAATAGCCCTGGCGACGGCCGTTCCCGGTCGGCTTCATGCCCATCAGTCGGGCGTTTTGCCGATCCTGCATATAGCCGACCAGCTTGCCGTTCTCGATGAGCACGTTATAGGCCGACGGCGTTCCCTCGTCGTCGACGGTGATCGAGCCGCGACGGTTTTCGATCGTACCGTCGTCGACCACGGTAACGCCGGCGGCGGCGACCATCTGGCCAAGCAGGCCCGCGAAAGCCGAGGTCTTCTTGCGGTTGAAATCGCCTTCGAGGCCGTGGCCGACCGCTTCGTGCAGCATGACGCCCGGCCAGCCGGACCCCAGCACGACATCCATCGTGCCGGCCGGCGCATCCATGGCGTCGAGATTGACCAGCGCCTGGCGCAACGCCTCGTCGGCGCCGAAATGCCAGTTCTCCTCGGTGATGAAATCTGCAAAGCCGACGCGACCGCCGGTGCCGTAGGAACCGCTCTCCTGCCGGTCGCCGTCGCCGACCATGACGTTGATGTTGATCCGCGTCATTGGCCTGACATCACGGACGCGGTGGCCATCGGCGCGCAATATATCAACCACCTGCCAGCTGGCCGCAACCGAAGCCGTCACCTGCCGGACCTTGCCGTCCTTGTCGCGGAGATAGGAGTCGATCTGCTGAAGCAGCTTGGCCTTGTCCTCGAAACTTGGGCTCCCGATTGGGTTCTCGTCGCTGTAGAGCACCTTGTTCGTGCGCTGCGGGGCCGCCGCATAGGAGCCGGCATAGCCGCGTGTCACCGCGCCGACCGCATCCGCCGCCCGGCGAAGTGCTGCTTCCGAGAGATCGCCGGCATGGGCATAGCCGACCGCCTCGCCGGCGACGCTGCGCAGGCCGAAGCCCTGCTCGGTGTTGAAGCTGCCGCCCTTCATTCGCCCATTGTCGAAGGTCAGCGATTCCGCCTGGACATGCTCGACGAACAGTTCGCCATCGTCGGCCCCGGCTAGTGCATCGGAAACGATCCCGCGCAGCTTGGTCTCGTCGGTGTCGAACAGGGTGAGGAGATCGGTATTCATGAAATTGGTGCTCCGTTCAAAGCGGATGTAAGGCTCGGGGTTCGACAGAGCAAGCCCCGCCATCGGGACCGGTATCAGGGCAGGGCGTCGTAGCCCTGGGCAAACCCCTTGAGATCGACCGGGATGCCGATGCCTTCCTCCTGGGTCTGGAACACGGTGAAGGTCGCGCTCGAGCCTTTGCGCAAGGTGCCGAGAAGCGCATCCTCCAGCACGACTTCGGCATAGCATCCATCGGAAAAGCAGCGGGCAAAATAGGCGTTGCCTATATCGGCGCCGTCGACATAGAGGCCGAGGCCGTTTGGCAACAATACGCTCAGCGGCGCCTGCACGCGCAGAAGGCCCGACTTGCCGCCCGGCATCTTCGACACCGCGACGGAAAGCTGCATTTCCGGACGTTCCTGCGAGACCACGCTCTGCATCAGGACGCAGCGCTTTTCCGAGCCGCCGTCCGGCGTGCCGCAGACGACGGTCCAGGCGCCGAAGGCGGTCTTGGTCGGCTGCGCACTCGCGGGCGCACCCGGTTGCGCAGGTGAGGCCGGAGCTGCGGGAGAGGGCTGTGCGGGGGTGGCGGCCGTTGCCGGCGTTGACGGGGCGGCGGGCGTTGCTGGAGCCGCCTGTTGCGCGGGAGCTGCTGGTGCCGCCGGTGCTTGCTGCACGGCTGGTGCCGGGGCCGCCGGGGGAGTAGCCGGATCCTCCGCCAGAGCCAGAGCGGGCAGCATCAGAGAGGCTGCGACAGCCGCGCGACCGATCCTAAATCCTTCAGAAGAACGAAACCCCATTTACGCCTCTTGAAAAGGAACCCTCCTTCATAAAAGGTCGGGCGCCGCGCCGTTCACTCTCCAACGCATTGAAGTCCGTACGCTACAATAGTGCGCAACCGCCGTTTCGACAGTGCTACCTTATCACGGCAGCGCGTCGTAGCCGTCGCCGAACCCTTTGAGGTCGACCGGGATGCCGATCTTATCCTTATCCGCTGCCTCGCGCACCGAAAAGACCGCCGTCGTCCCTGCACGCAACATTTTCAGAAGATTGTCGTCAAGGGCCACTTCCGCGTAGCATCCATCGGCAAAGCAACGGACGAACTGGGTCTTGCCGAGATCCTTGCCGTCGACGATCAGGCCGAGGCCGCCGTCGGTTGGCTGAAACGGATTGAGAAGCACGCCGAGCGGGGCAAGGACGCGCAGGATCTTCGCCTTGCGATCGGCGGTCTTCAGAACGACGACGGAAAGGCCTACCTCAGGCCTGTCCTCCGCAATGACGTTCTGCATCAGCGCGCATTGATTGGTGGCAGCACCTGCCGGCTTGTCGCAGACCACGGACCATGCGCCATGCATTGACTTGACGCTACCGGGCGGCTGTTGTGCCGAGGGAACCTGCTGCTCGTCGGCAGGCTGCGTCTGGGCTGGCTGCTGCGCAGGGGCTGGTGCCGGCTGTTGCGCAAAAACCGTTGGCGAGGCCGCGACGGCGATACTGGCGGTCAGCAGCCAAAACCGCGCGAGGGAACGAAAACCCATGAAAACCCCTAGATTCGAATCAGTGGGCCATTGTTTAGACCCAAGCCGGGAAATGAAAAGCCCCGGTAGCTGGATTCCAATTCGAGTGCGGCGGAAATAGGACTTACCAGTCATTTTGTCCCCCGTTCCGGTTGGACCTCGCCGATATTATCCGTATGATGATGAAAACCCTTGTCTTGTTCTGGCAATCGAAGTCTTGTTCAGGCAATCGGACGGCAGTTCTGGTTTGCGCAAAAATGCCGCATAGACAAATGCGGTGAGTTGTTGCGGACCACGTCAAACTGTGGTTTGAAACGGTGAGGATTGTAGGGATTCTGCGTTTGTGACTGATCCGGATCAAACGCCTGAGGGAGATAATTTGTGATGAAGAGGGCCAACGCAGTTTTGGCGTCGACCGCCTGTCTGCTTTTCGCGACGGGCTGTTTTGCCGATCAACCAAAGCCGTGGCAGATGGACTTCCAGCCGGCGGCAACGCCGATCATGAGCCAGGTCCGCTGGTTCGAGCATTATACGCTCTGGTTCATCGTGCCGATCACGCTATTCGTCCTGGCGCTTCTGATCACCGTCATGGTCAAGTTCCGCGCCAGCAAAAATCCCGTGCCGTCGCGCACGAGCCATAACACGCTGATCGAAGTTGCATGGACCATTGGCCCGGTTCTCGTGCTTCTCTTCCTCGCCGTCCCGTCTTTCGACCTTTTGACCGCGCAGCTGACATTTCCGCAGAACCCTGACGTAACGATCAAGGTGACCGGCACGCAGTGGCAGTGGAACTATGAATATGAAAATGTCGGCGACACGCCGCTGGCCTTCGATAGCTATCTGCTGAAGGAGCCGGACCGCGCAGCTGCGGGCAAGGCCGACATGGCGGTCTACCCGCGCCTTCTCGCGGTCGACAACGAGCTCGTGCTGCCGGTCAACAAGACTGTTCGTGTCCTCGTCACTGCAGCGCCGACCGATGTTATTCATTCCTTCTCGATGCCGTCCTTTGGCGTCAAGACCGATGCCGTTCCGGGACGCCTGAACGAAACCTGGTTCCGCGCAGAGCGCGAGGGCCTGTTCTACGGGCAGTGTTCGGAGTTGTGCGGCAAGGACCATGCGTTCATGCCGATCGCCATCCGTATCGTTTCCGAAGACAAGTACAAGCAGTGGCTGACAGTAGCCGCGAGCGACCTCGGCAAGGCCAACAAGGCCCTGATGGCTGAGGTCGACCGGCCAGCGCCGACCGTCGATGTCGCCGCGAATGTCGCACAGTAATTAGGGGAGAGGATACAATGGCTGGATCCGCAGCTCACGACGATCATACGCATGATCTTCACGACGCAACGCACGCACATGACGATCACCACGTCCACAAGCCGAGCTTTGCCGATCGCTGGCTGTTCTCGACGAACCACAAGGACATCGGAACGCTCTACCTGATCTTCGCGATCTGTGCGGGTCTCGTCGGCGGTGCGCTTTCGGTGGCGATGCGCATGGAGCTGCAGGAGCCGGGGATCCAGATCTTCAGCGGCCTCGCCTCCATGGTCTACGGCTTTTCCGGCGATGCCGCGATCGACGGCGGCAAGCAGATGTACAACGTCTTCACAACGGCGCACGCGCTGATCATGATCTTCTTCATGGTCATGCCGGCGATGATCGGCGGCTTTGCCAACTGGATGGTGCCGATCATGATCGGCGCCCCCGACATGGCATTCCCGAGGCTCAACAACATCTCCTTCTGGCTGATCGTTCCGGCGTTCCTCCTGCTGCTGACCTCGATGTTCGTCGAAGGCCCGGCAGGCGCCTATGGTGCAGGCGGCGGCTGGACGATGTATCCGCCGTTGTCATCTAGTGTCGGCAACCCCGGTCCGGCGGTCGACCTTGTGATCTTTGCCCTGCACATCGCCGGCGCCTCGTCGATCCTCGGTGCGATCAACTTCATCACCACGATCCTCAACATGCGTGCTCCCGGCATGACGCTGCACAAGATGCCGCTGTTTGCCTGGTCGGTGCTGATCACCGCCTTCCTGCTGCTGCTGTCCCTGCCGGTGCTTGCTGGTGCCATCACCATGCTTCTGACGGACCGCAATTTCCACACGACCTTCTTTGCGCCTGAAGGCGGCGGCGACCCGATCCTGTTCCAGCATCTGTTCTGGTTCTTCGGCCACCCCGAGGTCTACATCCTGATCCTGCCCGGCTTCGGCATGATCAGCCACATCGTCTCCACCTTCTCGAAGAAGCCGATCTTCGGCTATCTCGGCATGGCCTATGCCATGGTGGCGATCGGTGCCGTCGGCTTTGTCGTCTGGGCTCACCACATGTACGCCGTCGGCCTGTCGCTCGATACGCAGCGCTACTTCGTCTTCGCGACGATGGTCATCGCAGTTCCGACCGGCGTGAAGATCTTCTCCTGGATCGCGACGATGTGGGGCGGTTCGATCTCGTTCCGCACGCCGATGATCTGGGCGATCGGCTTCATCTTCCTGTTTACCGTCGGCGGCGTGACGGGTGTACAGCTCGCCAATGCCGGCCTCGACCGTCCGGTGCACGACACCTACTATGTCGTCGCCCACTTCCATTACGTTCTGTCGCTCGGCGCCGTCTTCGCCATCTTCGCTGCCTGGTACTACTGGTTCCCGAAGATGAGCGGCTACATGTACAACGAGGCGATCGGCAACCTGCATTTCTGGGTAATGTTCATCGGCGTGAACATGGTATTCTTCCCGCAGCATTTCCTCGGCCTCGCCGGCATGCCGCGTCGCTACATCGACTATCCCGACGCTTTCGCCGGCTGGAACTTCGTCTCGTCGATCGGTTCCTACGTCTCGGCCGTCGGCGTGCTCATCTTCCTCTACGGCGTCTACGATGCCTTCGCCAAGAAGCGGCTGGCAGGCAACAATCCATGGGGCGAGGGCGCAACGACGCTCGAGTGGCAGCTTTCCTCGCCGCCGCCGTTCCACCAGTGGGAACAGCTCCCGCGCATCAAGTAATCAGATCCCCAGGCGCCGAACAACATTTCGGCGCCTGGCCTCAAATCAAACTGGACTTAGTAATGGCGGTTATCGAAAATCATGAGGCGCGCGCGGCCGAAGGCGAGATCGGCCTTTCGAAAGCCAGCGCGCGCGATTTTTTCGAGCTCTTGAAGCCGCGCGTCATGTCGCTGGTCGTCTTCACGGCCTTTGCGGGTCTCGTGCTCGCGCCCGGCCATATCAATCCCGTCCTGGCGCTGATCTCCATCCTGTGCATCGCAGTCGGTGCCGGCGCATCCGGCGCGCTGAACATGTGGTATGACGCCGATATCGACGCGGTCATGACCCGCACCGCCAAGCGCCCCATTCCCTCCGGCCGCGTTACTCCGGCCGAAGCGCTCGGCTTTGGCCTGGTGCTGTCAGGCTTTTCGGTGACGATCCTGGCTCTCGCGGTCAGCTGGCTGCCGGCCGCGATCCTCGCCTTCACCATCTTCTTCTACGCGGTCGTCTACACGATGTGGCTGAAGCGCTCGACGCCGCAGAACATCGTCATCGGCGGCGCTGCCGGCGCTTTCCCGCCGATCATCGGCTGGGCCTGCGTCACGGGCACAGTGCCCATGGAAAGCATCGTCCTCTTCCTCATCATCTTCTTCTGGACGCCGGCGCATTTCTGGGCCCTGGCGCTGTTCAAGATGAAGGACTACGAGGCTGTCGGCGTGCCGATGCTGCCGAACGTGTCAGGCATTCCGACGACGAAAAACCAGATCGTCATCTATTCGGTCCTGACGGCGGCAATCGGCGTCGTGCCATGGCTCATGGGCTTTGCCAGCCTCGGCTACGGGCTCGTCGCCGGCTTGCTCGGCGCCCTCTTCGTCTACTGTTCCATCGCCGTCTGGCGGATGCCGGACGGCGATGCGAAGATGGTGCCGGCCAAGAAGATGTTCGCCTATTCGATCTTCTATCTGTTCGCGATCTTCTCTGCATTGATGCTCGACCGCCTGGCCTCCGTGCTTGTCTCAGGCGCGGGAGGAGGGTTCTGATGGACCTGATCAAGCTTACCGAAGCGCAGAAGAAATCACGGCGCGGCCGCAACGTCGCGCTCGGCCTGGTGCTGGCCGGCCTGGTCGTCATCTTCTACGCGATCACCATCATCAAAGTCGGTACCGGACACTAGGGAGTGGACTTGATGGCCGAAGTGACACCAGACGGAGCGCAGAAGGTCGGCCGCAACAACGGCATGATCGTTCTCATGTGCGTCAGCTTCGTCGTCGGCATGGGCGCAATGAGCTATGCGACCGTGCCGCTCTACAGGATGTTCTGCCAGCTGACAGGCTTCAACGGCACCACGCAGCGCGTCGAGCAGGCCTCTTCAGTCATTCTCGACAAGCCCGTCGAGGTGAGCTTCGATGCCAATGTCGCGCCCGGCTTGCCCTGGGATTTCAAGCCGATGCAGAAAAAGGTCAATCCGAAAATCGGGGAGACCATCGAGATCAAGTTCTACGCCGAGAACAAGTCCGACCAGCCGACGCGCGGGCAGGCGATCTTCAACGTCTCGCCGGTCGAGGCAGGGGTCTATTTCAATAAGGTGCAGTGCTTCTGCTTCAACGAGACGGACCTGGCACCGGGCGAAAAGCGCGAGATGCCTGTCGTGTTCTACGTCGATCCTGATATCACCAAGGCGCCTGAGACCAAGGACATCACGGCTTTGACGCTGTCCTACACCTTCTACCCGCGGGATGGCTCAAAGCCGGTTGCCCTGAACGCGGATCCAACGCCGGTCACGGCAAAAAAACTTTGATGGAGATGTCTTCGGCGTTGCCGGAGGCAATATGGGAAAAAGTAATTCGGGGATTGCTGACATGGCCGAAGCGCATCAGAAAAATCATGACTACCACATCATAGACCCAAGCCCGTGGCCGATCATCGCGGCCTTCGGCGCTTTCGTCATTACCTTCGGTGGTGTCGCCTATATGCGCTACCTGAGCGGCGGCTCGTTCAAGGTGTTCGGCATCGAGTTCGCCGGCCCATGGCTGTTCTACATCGGCCTCGCGGTCATCCTCTATGTCATGTACGGCTGGTGGTCCGACACGATCAAGGAAGCGCATGAGGGTGCGCATACCCGCGTCGTCTCGCTGCACCTGCGCTACGGCATGATCATGTTCATCGCCTCGGAAGTGATGTTCTTCGTCGCCTGGTTCTGGGCCTATTTCGACGCCAGCCTGTTCTCCAGCGAGCCGATCCAGGCCTCGCGCGTGCTCTTCACCGGTGGTCAATGGCCGCCGAAGGGCGTCGAGGTTCTCGACCCCTGGCACCTGCCGATCTACAACACCGTCATCCTGCTGCTGTCAGGCACGACGGTCACCTGGGCGCATCATGCTCTGCTGCACAACGACCGCAAGGGCCTGATCCAGGGACTGACGCTGACGGTGCTGCTCGGCATCTTGTTCTCGTCGGTCCAGGCCTACGAATATGCGCACGCACCATTCGCCTTCAGGGACTCGATCTACGGCGCCACCTTCTTCATGGCGACCGGCTTCCACGGCTTCCACGTGCTGATCGGGACGATCTTCCTCCTGGTCTGCCTGGTCCGCTCCATCAAGGGAGATTTCACCCCGACGCAGCATTTCGGCTTCGAAGCCGCCGCCTGGTATTGGCACTTCGTCGACGTGGTCTGGCTCTTCCTGTTCTTCTCGATCTACATCTGGGGCGGCTGGGGCGCCCCGCTCGCGGCGGGTTGAGTACCCAGGAACCAAGTTAGAGGCGGCTGCAGCGATGCAGCCGCTTCATTCATTTCAGGACAGATCATTTTGATACGTTTTCGATCAAGCTTAAGACTGATTGCCTTTCTCCTGCCGGTGGGATCGCCCGCCCTGGCAGCGGAACCTGTAACGTTGGTCGTTGTCCACAAAGCGGAACGAGTTCTCGAGCTTAAGAGCAACGACACGACGCTGCACCGTGTTGCTTTCGTCCTCGGTGGCTCACCGGTCGGCCGTAAGGAGCGGGAGGGTGACGGGCGCACGCCGGAAGGTCGCTACGTCCTTGACTGGCGAAACAGCGCCAGCGGCTACCACCGCTCGCTCCATATATCCTATCCGAATGCTGCAGATCTGGCGCAGGCAAAGGCCGCTGGCTACGATCCCGGCGGTATGATCATGATCCATGGCCAGCGCAATTATTTCGGCTGGCTGGCGCCCCTGGTCCAGTATTTCGATTGGACCAACGGGTGCATCGCCGTCGCCAATTCCGATATGGATACGATCTGGGACATGGTGTCCGACGGTACGCCCATAGAGATTGAACCATGATCGAGGACAGCGCACGGTTTCCACCGGTTGATCCCGTAAAGGTAGGCCTGAAAGGCTGCTGCCCGCGCTGCGGCGAGGGGAAGCTGTTCGATGGCCTTCTTTCGCTGAAGCCGCGCTGCGCTGCCTGCGGGCTCGACTACGCCTTCGCCGATTCGGGCGATGGCCCGGCCGTCTTCGTCATCCTGATCGTCGGTTTTATCATCATCGGGTCGGTGCTCTGGCTGCAGGTAAATTACGGCCCGCCGATCTGGGTGCATGCGCTGTTGTTCGGGCCGCTGACGATCGTCTTGTCCCTGTTGTCGCTGCGCTGGTGCAAAGGCATCTTCGTGGCGCTGCAATATCGTCACAACGCCAGCGAGGGGCAGATCAGCAGTGACTGACGCTTCAATCCAGACCCGCCGCGCTCACCCCGTTTGGCAAGTCGCCAAGGCTGTGCTTCTGCTCGTGGTGCTCGGCATTCTGCTGTCGCTCGGCACCTGGCAGGTTCAGCGGCTGCATTGGAAGGAAGGCCTGATCGCGGATATCGAGGCGCGGCGCACGATGCCGCCGGTCCCGCTTGCCGACATCGAGGCCATGGCTAAAAGCGGCGGTGATATCGAATACCGAAACGTCACGGCGCAAGGCCAGTATCTCAACAATCGCGAACGCCACTTCTTCGCCACCTACGACGGCGCACCAGGCTTCTATGTCTATACGCCGCTGCAGCTAGCCGACGGCCGCTATCTCTTTGTCAACCGCGGTTTTACGCCCTACGAGGCCAAAGAGCCCGAAATGCGCATGCAGGGCCAGCTGACCGGCGAGCAGACCGTCACCGGCCTTGCGCGGGCAAAGCTTACCGGCAAACCATCGTCGATGGTCCCCGACAATGACATCACCAAGAATATCTTCTATTGGAAGGACCTCGACGTCATGGCGTCGAGCGACGGGCTGGAGAAGGACAAGGTCGTCCCGTTCTTCGTCGATGCCGACGCCACGCCCAATCCGATGGGATTGCCGATCGGCGCGGTCACAATCATCGACCTGCCGAACGACCATCTCCAATATGCCGTCACATGGTACGGCCTCGCCGCAGCACTTGTCGCCATCGTCGCGATGTCGTGGCTGCGCAAGCGCGATCCGAATGCCACGGCGCAATAGCCTCGATCAAGGCTGTTCGCGCGTTCCGGCGGACGACGTTCTCTGGTCGTCGTCCTCGAGGTCGGTCGCGACGAGATATGTATCTCCGTGTTGCCGCGCGGCCTCCCGCATCGCCCGCGGATTGGCGAGATCGTCACCGTCGATCGTATCGCCGTCGGTGCCGGCCGAATTCTCGTTCTCAGGTCCAAGCTCTTCTTCCGCCCGGCGCCAATGATCGAGATCGGCGCCTTCGGGACGTCCTTCACGCTCCCAGATAGCGTGAGCAGCGCGTTTCAGCTGTTCTTCTCTGTCGATACCCATGATGTTCTCCTTGATGTCAGGTGCAGATGAACTGACAGGAAGCCCCTGTGTTCCCGATCTGGCTGCCGTTACGCAAATGTGATCGCCTGCTTCAGCTCATTCTATGCATGTGAGCTGTCAGAGCGATGACAACGGCATGGGCTATCCGACCGCTGCCTTGAATTTTGCTGGCTTTGCCGGACCCGACATCTTATATGGCTTTTGAACCACCGCCCTTCGGCATGTGCAGGATGACGATGAACATAGCCGTTTCCAAACCTAGCTTGACCATCCGGCTCTGCGGCCCGCGCGGCTTCTGCGCCGGCGTCGACCGGGCGATTCAGATTGTCGTGCTGGCGCTGAAGGCCTATGGCGCGCCGGTCTATGTCCGCCACGAGATCGTCCACAATCGCTACGTGGTCGAGGGGCTGGAGGCCAAGGGCGCGATCTTCGTCGAGGAACTTGGCGAAATCCCGCCGGAGCACCGCAAGCAACCCGTCGTCTTTTCAGCCCATGGCGTGCCGAAATCCGTGCCGGAGGATGCGGACAGCCGCAATCTCTTCTATCTCGACGCGACCTGCCCGCTGGTCTCGAAGGTGCACAAGCAGGCCATGCGCCATAATCGCCTCGGCCGCCACGTCGTTCTCATCGGCCATGCCGGCCACCCCGAGGTGATCGGCACGATGGGCCAGCTGCCGGAAGGCACGGTGTCGCTGGTCGAGACCATCGAGGATGTCGACGCCTATATGCCGGCCGATCCTGATAATCTCGGCTACGTCACGCAGACGACGCTGTCGGTTGACGATACCGCTGGCGTCATTGCCCGGCTGCAGCAGCGGTTCCCCAACCTGACCGCGCCATCGGCTGATTCGATCTGCTATGCGACGACGAACCGCCAGGAAGTGGTGAAGGAAGCCGCTCCCGGCTGCGACCTGTTCATCGTCGTCGGTGCGCCGAATTCGTCCAATTCGAAGCGCCTAGTCGAGGTGGCTCTGCGGGCTGGTGCAAAAAAATCCATTCTCGTCCAGCGGGCGTCGGAAATCGACTGGGATGACATCGGCGATATCTCTACGGTGGGCCTGTCGGCAGGCGCGTCGGCGCCGGAGGTGATCGTCAACGAGATCATCGAGGCATTTCGCGCCCGCTACGATGCCGAGGTCGAGCTGGCTGAGACAGTCAAGGAAACCGAGAATTTCCTCGTCAACCGCGAGCTGCGCACGATCGAGCTGACGTCCGCCGATATGGCCTTCGTCAACGGCGAATAAGATACCGACGAATACGCCAACCCCAATTTTTCCTAATCCAGGGACCGCTCGTGGCAGTTTATACCGACATCACCGAAGACGACCTCAAGCGCTTCCTGACCCAATACGATGCCGGCGAACTGACCTCCTACAAGGGCATCGCCGAGGGTGTCGAAAATTCAAATTTCCTGCTGCATACGACGCGCGAACCGCTGATCCTGACGCTCTACGAAAAGCGCGTCGAAAAGAACGACCTGCCTTTTTTCCTCGGCCTGATGCAGCATCTGGCCAGCCACGGCCTGTCCTGCCCGCTACCGCTGCCGCGCCGCGATGGCGCGCTGCTCGGCGAACTTTCCGGGCGCCCGGCGGCCGTGATCTCCTTTCTCGAAGGCATGTGGCTGAGGAAGCCCGAGGCGAGGCATTGCCGCGAGGTCGGCAAGGCGCTGGCCCAGATGCATGTAGCGGGAGAGGGGTTTTCGATCGCCCGGCCGAATGCACTGTCGCTGGAAGGCTGGCACACTCTCTGGGACAAATCGGAAGCCCGTGCCGACGAGGTCGAGCCCGGCCTCCAGGACGAAATCCGCAACGAGCTGGAATTCCTGGCGGCACATTGGCCGCGGGATCTGCCGGCCGGCGTCATCCACGCCGATCTCTTCCCCGACAACGTCTTCTTCCTCGGCGATCATCTTTCCGGCCTGATCGACTTCTATTTCGCCTGTAACGATCAACTCGCCTATGACGTCTCGATCTGCCTCAATGCCTGGTGCTTCGAAAAGGACGGCGCCTATAACATCACCAAGGGCAAGGCGATGCTGGACGGCTACCAGAGCGTTCGCCCGCTGAGCCGGGCCGAGCTTGACGCCCTGCCGACCCTTTCGCGCGGTTCGGCGCTGCGGTTTTTCCTGACAAGGCTCTACGACTGGCTGACGACACCGGCCGGCGCAATGGTGACGAAGAAGGACCCGCTCGAATATCTGCGCAAGCTGCGCTTCCACCGCCAGATAGCCACGTCTGCCGAATACGGATTGCTGCACTCATGAAGCATGTCGATGTTTTCACCGACGGTGCCTGCTCGGGCAACCCGGGACCGGGCGGCTGGGGCGCGGTGCTCCGCTACGGCGATGTCGAAAAGGACCTCTCCGGCGGCGAGGCCGATACGACCAACAATCGCATGGAGCTGATGGCGGCAATCTCTGCGCTCTCGGCCCTGAAGACCCCCTGCGAGGTCGATCTTTATACCGATTCCAAATACGTCATGGACGGCATCTCGAAATGGATTCACGGCTGGAAGAAAAACGGCTGGAAGACCGCCGACAAGAAGCCCGTGAAGAACGCCGAACTCTGGCAGGCCCTCGATGAAGCCCAGAACCGTCACAAGCTGACTTTGCATTGGGTCAAGGGCCATGACGGACACCCGGAAAACGAACGCGCCGATGAGTTGGCGCGCAAGGGCATGGAGCCGTTCAAGAAGCGGTGACTGAAGAAAACCCCTCCCCAACCCTCCCCACAAGGGGGAGGGGGTTAGTATGCCGCGCCGTCCGCATAAATTTGTTTTGCCCGCATGCTTGCGACGGGTAGCTCCCTCCCCCTTGTGGGGAGGGTTGGGGAGGGGTTTTTGCGTCATTACATCGGGCGAGGGTCCTTCTTTTCGCATCCTTTCCACCCTTGCCCCATCCCGCTTTCCCTCTATTCTGCGCGTCGACCAAAGGGAGGTTTCGAATGATCCAGCATTGCGTATTCATGCGCCTGAAGGCGGCGATCACGCCGGTTGAAAAGCAGTCCTTGTTTGATGGCATTGTTGCCCTGAAACAGGTGATCCCGGGGATACTGGACGTGAAACACGGTCCCAATGTTTCGCCCGAAGGCCTTCACGGCGGCTTTGTCGACGGTTTCATCGTCACGTTCGACACGGTCGAGGCGCGTGACACCTATCTGATCCACCCGGAGCATGTCGCCGTCGGAGAGCGCATCGTGTCCTCAAGCGACGGCGGGCTTGCCGGATTGCTGGTTTTCGACCTCAATACCTGACATTGCGAGACCGCGGGTCTTGCCCCGCGGTCTCGGCTTATTTGGTTAGCTCGATTTCGCCATCGCTGCAGCAAGCAGATCAACGTTATAGCGGAACATCTTTTCGTATGTCGGAGCCGGGCCGTTGGCTTTCGACAGAGACTCGACGTAGAGCTCGCCGCCCGGCTCGGCGCCGGTCGCCTTGGCAACCTGCTTGACCAGCCGCGGATCGTTTGAATTTTCGAAGAAATAGGCCTTCACGTGCTCGGTCTTGATCTGCTCGATCAGCTTGGCGACGTTTGCGGCCGAAGCCTCGCTTTCCGTTGAGAAACCGAGCGGAGACAGGAAGGTGACATTGTATTCGCGGCCGAAATAGCCGAACGCATCATGGCTGGTCAGGATCTTGCGGCGATCCTCGCTCACCTTGTCGAACTTCCCATGAGCATAGGCATCGAGATCGGTCAGCGTCTTGGTATAGGCCTCGGCATTGGCCTTGAAGTCGGCGGCGTCTGCGGGATCGGCCGCAGTCAGGGCCTTCTCGATGTTGGCCACCCAGACCTTGACGTTCACCGGGCTGTTCCAGACATGCGGATCGGTGACCGTCTTGCCGTCCTCGACCATTGAGCGCGTGTTGATGCCATCGGAGACGACGACAGGGGCGCCCTTGTATCCGGATGCACTGATCAGGCGATCCATCCAGCCTTCCAGCCCTTCGCCGCTGACAAAGGTGACTTTCGCGGCCTTGAGCTTCTTCGCGTCGGCAGGCGAAGGCTCGAACTCATGGGGATCGCCGTTGGGGCCGACAAGGCTCGACACCTTCACGTGGTCCCCGCCGACATGGGCAACGACGTCGGCAAGCACGGTGAACGAGGCAACGACATTCAAGGTTTCGGCGGAAGCCGGAGCGGCGATACCGAGCGCAAGCAGCGTCGGCAGCGCGGCGGAGAGAAGCAGTCTGCGGTGGTTCATTTGGATCTCCTTTTGGGGACTTGAAAACGCTAGCCCTTGAGATGCGGGCTCGGAACGAACCGCCTGACGACGCCAGACGGTGCGAAGAGGATGGAAAACACGTAGATCACGCTCGCCGTGATGATGATCGTCGGGCCGGATGCGAGCTCGAACTGGTAGGACGCGACGAGGCCGATATAACCGGAAGCGGTCGCAGTCGCGGCGGCGATCGCCATCATCGACGGCAGGCTGCGTGACCAGAGCTGCGCGATCGCCGCCGGCAGCATCATCAGGCCGACCGCCATCAGCGTCCCCAGCGCCTGGAAGCTGGCGACGAGATTGAGCACGACCAGAAGCAGGAACAGGAAGTGATAGACTGGCCCGCGACCGCCGATGGCGCGCAGGAAGCCTGGATCGAAGCATTCCATGACAAGCGGCCGATAGATCAGCGCCAGCGCCAGAACCGTGACCGTGGTGATCGCGCCGATCTGGTAGAGAGCCGGTGCATCGATCGCGAGGATCGTCCCGAACAGCACGTGCAGCAGGTCGATGTTCGATCCGCGCAGGGATACGATGAGCACGCCGAGCGCCAGCGACGTCAGGTAGAAGCTGGCAAAGCTCGCATCCTCCTGCAGCACGGTGGTGCGGCTGACGAAACCGGAAAGCAGCGCGACGGAAAGACCGGCGACAAGCCCACCGAGACCCATGGCGGTGAGCGAGAGCGAGCCGGCGATGAGATAGCCAACGGCAGCGCCGGGCAAGACTGCATGGCTCATGGCATCGCCGACGAGGCTCATCCGCCGCAGCATCAGGAACACGCCGATCGGCCCGGAGCCGAGCCCCAGGCAGACGCAGGCAATTAGTGCCCGGCGCATGAAGCCGTAATCCGCGAACGGCGCCAGGAAAAGGTCGTAGAGCATCACCCGACTGCCTCCGGCTCTGGCAGGCAGGCCTCCGCGTCTTCGTCCCAGCTTTCCGCCATGGCACGCGCACGGATGAGGTTCGCGGCAGACATGACCTCGTCGGTGCGTCCCCAGCCAACAAGCTCGCGGGCGATCAGGAGAGTCTCCGGGAAATGGCTCCGAACCTGGTCGAAATCATGCAGCACCGCAATGACGGTACGGCCGTCGCCGTGCCAGCGAAGAATGATGTCGAGAAGATCGCGGGTGGTGCGCTGGTCGATGGCGGTGAAAGGCTCGTCGAGCAGGATGATGCGGGCGTCCTGCAGCAGCAGCCGTGCAAACAGCACACGCTGAAACTGCCCTGCCGACAACGAGCCGATATGCCGCCTCTCGAAACCGGCAAGTCCGACAGCGGCCAGCGCTTGCCTTGCCTGCCGCATGTCATCCTGCGAAAAGCCTCCGAACGCGCCCGAATTCTTCCAGGCTCCCATCATTACGGTGTCGGCAACGGAGATCGGGAAGCGACGGTTGATTTCCGCCGCCTGCGGCAAATAGCCGAAATCCGTCCGCTGGAACGAGCCGCGATCGATCGAGCCCGTGGCCGGTTTCAATTCACCGATGATCGCCTTCAGCAGTGTCGATTTCCCGGCCCCGTTCGGACCGGCAATCGCCGTCAAGCTGCCTTTCCGAAAGATACCGGAGAGATGATGAACCGCCGGATGGCGCTCATAGGTGATGGTGACGTCGTTGAGCCTGATCAGCGGCGCACTCATGGAAGAACGACCGCCCAGCCGATCGCCGCCCAGAGCAGAGCGATCCCCATCGCTACGCAAACGATGCGTATCAAGGCGGAGCGACCGATAAGGGAGGAAGAAAAGGGATCACTTCGAAACGCCATGCTGCAACCCGACTATTAATGTAATAACATTACGTCTTAAAAGAAATGATTGCGGCGGAAAAGAGGCGGCGGCGGATTTGATCCCCAAGCTTCGACATTCTTGGATTTGAGATTTTCGCACTTCGATGCTACTCTCTGCGCACATATTGACATCCTAATAGGTTCTGAAGCTAAACAGGAGCACCCGAAATGAACGTCTCCATCGGCAAGCGCTGGGAAGAATTCGTGGAAAAGACGGTCGAAGAGGGACGATACAGCTCCGCGAGCGAGGTCGTGCGCGAGGGATTGCGGCTGGTCGAGGAGCGGGAGGCGAAGATTGCTGCGCTTCGAAAAATGATCGAGGAATCTATCTCGGAAGGTGGCCACGTGACACAGGAAGAGATGGATGCGGCCCTGGATGAGGTGACGATCGAGATGAAAAATGAAGGCTATTGAAAATGCCGCGACTTAAGTATCTTAAGAAGGCCAAGATTGATTTAATTAATATTCATAAATACTTATCCAGAACGAGCGGAGATGCTGAAATCGGGCGGGCATTTGTCGCTAAGATTCAGCGAAAATGTGACGAACTCGCCGCGCTGCCCGGCAAGATGGGTAAAACCAGACCCGAGTTCTCTCCGGATGCTCGCAGTTTTGCCTTCGGCGAGTATGTCATTTTTTTCCGCTACATCGGCGACAGCTTCGAAGTCATAAACGTGATCGAAGGCCACAGAGATTTCAGCGGTGGCGCCGCTTCATTTGAATGAATTTCTCATAGCTGCTCGATCATCGCCGCGGCGCCCGAAACCGTCGCCTGGCCGGGGCTTTCCTCGACATTCAGCGACTTGACGACGCCGTCTTCGACAAGCATCGAATAGCGCTTGGAGCGCACGCCGAGGCCGCCGGCGGAAAGGTCGACCTCGAGGCCTAGCGCCTTGGTGAAGGACGCGTCGAAATCGGCAAGGAAGTGGATCTTTCCCATTCCACCAGACGATTGTGCCCAGGCGCCCATGACATGCCAGTCGTTGACGGCGACAACGGCGATGTCGTCGACGCCCTTGGCAAGGATCGCGTCGCGGTTTTCGAGATAGCCCGGAAGATGGTTCAGCGAGCAGGTCGGCGTGAAGGCGCCGGGAACGGCAAACAGCACCACGCGCTTGCCCCTGAACAGCTGCTCCGTGGTGATTTCGACAGGACCGTCCGAGGTCTTTTCCTTGAAGGTGGCAGGGGGAAGTTTTTCGCCGACAGCGATGGTCATGGACGTTTCCTCACGGGTTTTCGGCGGCAAGCTCGTTGCCGGTCGGGTGGGACTATAAAACCGGGTCAGTCGAAAGCAAGTGTCGTTTCCATGGCGCGCTTGCCTTGAACAACCACAAGGCCCCAGCTCTTGCCGTGGATGGTATAGGTTTTTGGCAACCTGCCGATGGCAATGTCGACGTCGAAACGCTTGCCGTCATGCTTCGCGTCGGCCTGTTTGAAAAACACATACCCGCTTGGCCCGGTAACATAGATTTCCGGCGCGGCGCCATCGGGATCCGGGAGCGCAAGCGTCAGCGACAGAACCTTGCCGTCGGCCGAGAGCGCATGGTTCTCGACGGAAAAATCGGGCGAGGGCGCTCGGGGAAGCGACGCGGTTGCGGCGTCGAGAACGGCCGTTTCTTCCGGCCCGGCAGTGCCTGCTTGCGGCAGCGGCAGCGAAAAATTCCCCTGGAAGGGAATGCAGATATCGCGGCACATGCCGATGAAGGCCGTCAGATCGAGCTTGGCGGATTTGCTTCCATCGGTCACCTTGAAATCGAGCGGCAAGGTGACAGCACTGTCATAGCCGAGTTCCTCGATGGAGCCGATCATCAGTGGCTTCGGAACAGGATAGGCAATTGCCTGGAGCGCTACGTTGCCGCCGTCGGCGACCGTCAGCTGCGGCGGGATTCCGCTTTCGCCCGGCTCGCGCCAATAGGTGATCCAGCCGGGCTTCGGCTCGATCTGCAACGCCGCCCTGATATTTCCGCCGGCATCCGGCGACAGCGCGACCACGCGCATCCGCCCTCCCTCGCTCAACGCCCAATCACTGGTTGCGGAAAACGCCGGAGACGCTGCAAATTCTGCCGCGGCAAATGTCGCGACGAGGGCGAGGCTGGTTCCAAATCTCAGCAAATTTATCAACATGGAACAAGGGTTTACCGGATGCCGGCCGGCTGTGCCAGAACGGCGCTCAAATAAATCGATCATTTTCAGTTGATTGATTTATGACATTGCCCCATCTTTCTCCTTGTCGAGGCGCGGTTGCACGCTGAAGTCAGGAGGAATCATGTCCTTATCGACTCTGAAAAATAGGCGTGAGCGCGGCTTTCTCGACGGTCAGTTCCTGATCGCGATGCCGGGGATGGCCGACAGCAATTTCGCGCGCACGGTGATCTATATCTGCGCCCATTCGGATGCCGGTGCCATGGGCTTCGTCATCAACCGCCCGCAGAGCCTGACCTTCACCGACGTGCTGCTGCATCTCGAGATGATCAAGAGCGATGACGCGATCATGCTGCCGCGGGCGGCACGGGAATTCCCGATCCAGACCGGCGGCCCTGTCGAGAGCGGCCGCGGCTTCGTGCTGCATTCCGACGATTATCTAAGCGATAGCAGCATCCCCGTCAGCGATGACATCAGCATGACGGCGACACTCGATATCGTCCGTGCGATCTCGAAAGGCGGCGGGCCGAAAAGGGCTACCATGCTGCTCGGCTATGCCGGCTGGGGTGCCGGCCAGCTTGAAGCTGAAATCGGCAATAATGGCTGGCTCAATTGTGCTCCGAACGAGGAACTGATCTTCGATCGTAGCCTTGACGACAAGTATGAGCGGGCACTTGCGCTCCTCGGGGTCACCCCCGCCATGCTGTCCAGCGAAGCCGGCCACGCCTGAAAACATAGGCATTCAGATCGATAAATTCGCTCGGAACGAATTCCGAAGAGCTACGTTTTCTCCTCACAACGACGGACAACGGTGTGCGTCGCTGAACAAGGAGATACCCTGATATGGGCAGCACCAGCGATAAGATTTCCGGTAAGGCGAACGAAGTTACCGGCAAGGCAAAGCAAGCCGTGGGCAAGGCCGCCGGCGACAACGAGATGCGCGCCAAGGGCGCTGTCCAGGAAGCCAAGGGCAAGGCCCAGGTCGCTACCGGCAAGGCCAAGGCCAAGGTCAAGGACATTGTCGATCGGGCCTGATCTGCTCGAAATTCTATAAATGGAGCCTGCCGCGCTTTGCGTGGCAGGCTCTTTATTGGTTGAGACTGCCATTCGATAGGGGCCATGCATCATGCGGCTGTTCGACTGCGATCACTGTGGCCAATCGGTCCATTTCGACAATCGCCAATGTGTGCGCTGCGGCTATCGCCTGGGCTTCGTACCCGACCGGCTTGCGATGTTCTCGCTGGAACCCGCTCAGGAGCCGAACTGGCACCTTGTTGTCGAGCCCGCCCGCTCCGTTCGCTTCTGCTCCAACGCGGCGCTGGACATCTGCAACTGGATGGTCGATGCCAACGACGGTCATGACTTCTGCATCGCCTGCCGTCATAACCGCCTGGTTCCGAATGCCGACACGCAGGACGGGATCGACCGCTGGCGGCGCATCGACCAGGCGCAACGTCATCTTTTCTATTCGCTATTGCGTTTGCGGCTTCCGCATCCGGACCGCGAGCAAGATCCTAGAGGCGGTCTTGTCTTCGATTTCCTCGAGGACAAGGTCAACAGCATGGGTATGATCGAGCCGGCGATGACCGGCCACGAGGAAGGCCTGATCGCCATTCGCGCCGCAGAGGCCGATGACGTCACGCGCGAGATGGCGCGCATGTCCATGCGTGAGCCATATCGTACGCTGCTCGGTCACTTCCGGCACGAGACCGGGCACTTCATCTGGGACAAGCTGGTGCGGGACCGCAACGATTTCGATGGGTTCCGAGCGGTCTTCGGCGACGAGCGCGAGGACTACGACGCAGCTCTGCAGCGCCACTACGAGAACGGCGCCCGACCCAACTGGCAGGCGGACTTCATCAGCACCTATGCGAGTTCCCACCCATGGGAAGACTTCGCCGAATGCTTCGCCCACTATCTCCACATCGTCGACACGCTTGAGACCGCCCGCGCTTTCGGCATGGCGATCGATCCGCGTGGCCATGGAGAAATGGCAACCGAGGTCGACTTCGATCCCTATCGGGCAAACAATGCCGAACAGCTCGTCAGCGCCTGGGTCCCCTTGAGCGTTGCGGTCAACAGCATCCAGCGCAGCATGGGTCAGCCGGATTTCTACCCCTTCGTCCTGTCTCAACGAGTCGTCCGGAAGCTCGAATATTTGCATCGGCTCATTCGGAACGCGGCAGAGGCGGCTGAGATGAAGGCGGCTTGAACTCTCCACCTCCCCCTTGATGGGGGAGGTCGCGCGAATGCGCGGGTGGGGGTGATTGTTGGGTGTCGCAAGGGATCACCCCACCCCGGAGCTTCGCTCCGACCCTCCCCCTCAAGGGGAGGGTAGGAAAATCAAGCTCGCTTGGTCAGCGGGAAACGTTCCTTCAGCAATCTCAGCACCGAATCCGATCCCATGGGCGGGCCGAAGATGAAGCTTTGGCCGTAGGTGCAGCCCATCTTTGCAAGCTCGAGAGCATCCTCCTCGGACTCGATGCCCTCGGCAACGACCTTCATGCCGAGTTCGCGGGCCATCGAAATCACCGAGCGCAGAAGGATCGCCTTCTTGTCGCTTTCGTCGCGAACCATGCTCTTGTCGAGCTTGACCGTGTCGAAGGGGAAGCGCGTCAGGTAGGCGAGCGAAGAATAGCCCGTACCGAAATCGTCGAGCGAAAGGCCGAGGCCGATTTCTCGCAATTTGTCGAGCACAAGCCGGGCCTGTTCCGGGTTTTCCATCACCATGGATTCCGTCAGTTCCAGCTTGATGCGGCTCGGGTCGCAATGGGTCTTTGCCAATAGCGCGCGGACGTCGTCGTACAGCTCCTTGTTGAGAAGCTGCGCGCTCGAAAGGTTGATCGAGACGAACATCGGTAGTTCGCCGGTCTGCCGTTGCCACGACATCAGGTCGTTTGTCGCCTGTTCCATGGCAAACATGCCAAGCGGCCCGATGATATCGGAAGCCTCGGCAATCGGAATGAATTCGATCGGCGGTATGCTGCCGCGCTTTGGATGCTCCCAGCGCATCAGCGCCTCGAAGCCCGCGACTTCGGCATCCTCCAGCCGGACGATCGGCTGGTAGACCAGCGACAATTCCTTGCGCTCGATGGCGCGGCGCAGGTCCGTTTCCAGCTGCAGGCGATCTGTCCCGAAACTGCGGAAGGCCGGGCGGAAGGGCTCGACGCGATTGCCGCCGGCGCGCTTGGCCCGGTACATCGCAAGCTCGGCATCGCTGAGCAGTGCCGGAGCGCTTTCCTGCTGGTCGACCCAGGAGGTAAGCCCGATCGAGGCCGTCAGGATGATCTCGCGATTGGCGAAATTGAGCGGCACCATGATCGCCTTGCTGACGGCATCGGCAAAATCCGCCACCTTTGCCGGATCCCGTTCGGAAACGAGGATCAGGCCGAACTGGTCGCCGGAGAGGCGCGCCAGCGTGTCCTGCGGCTTCAGCAGGCGACGCAGGCGACGGGTCAGCGCAATGAGGATGTTGTCTCCGGCAGCGACGCCCAGCGCATCGTTGACGAGCTTGTAGCGGTCGATGTCGATGACCATGACCGTCGGGCGAACCATGTCGCCGCCCGGCGCCAGTGTCAGCACGGCCTGCAAGCGGTCGAGGAAGATCTGGCGGTTCGGCAGGCCGGTCAGGTTGTCGTGCAGCGCCTCGTGCAACAGTCGTTCGATCGAGTTCTTCTGCTCGGTAACGTCGACCACAGTGCCGACACAGCGGATGATTTCGCCGTTGGAACCGAGCACGGGGCGGGCGCGGATCGAAAGCCAGTGGAAATGCCCGTCTTCCGCGCGGATGCGGAATTCATGGTTGAGCCTGCCGCGGCGGTGTTCGAGCAGCACGTCGAGCGTTGCGCGGAAACGGTCGCGGTCGTCGGGATGGAGCCGCGGCAGCCAGTTGCGCACAGCCCCGTGCATGCTGCCCGGCGAAAGTCCGAGCTTGTAGGAAATATCCGGAATGGTGACGACACGATCGCGCGCCACGTCCCAGTCCCAGACGGTATCGCCGGACCCGGTCAGCGCCAGCGATTGCCGCTCCAGATCGGAGAACAGGCCCTGCTGGAACGCGCCGCCGGCAAAGGCGTGCTGCATGACGGTGAAGCCGATCAGAAGCACGATGAGCACGAGGCCGCCACCGAGCGCCGGCTGGATGATGTCGTTGTCGAGCTTGCCGGTGATCGTCATCCATGCCCCGAACAGCCAGACGATGATCAGCACCCAGGCAGGCACGAGCAGGATGGCACGGTCGTAGCGATTGAAGCCGAGATAGATGATGAGAAGAATGCCGGCAGTTGCAGTCAGTGCCAGCGAAATGCGCGCGATACCGGCGGCGATCGATGGGTCATAGATCGCAACGCCAAAGAGCAGCGCCAGGCCGAGTACCCAGGCAAGGGTGACGTAGCCGAGATGCGCATGCCATCGATTGAGATTGAGATAGGTGAACAGGAAGATCACCAGGCTGGAGGCGAGCGCCACCTCCGCGCAGGCCCGCCATATTCGCTGGTCTCCCGAGGTGATGCTGATGAGCTTGCCGAGAAAGCCGAAGTCGACGCAGATATAGCCGAGTACCGCCCAGGCGAGCGCCGCCGTCGCCGGCAGCATCGACGTGCCCTTGACGACGAAGAGAATGGTCAGGAACACCGCAAGCAGGCCGGCAATGCCAAGCACGATACCGCGATAGAGTGTGAAGGCGTTGACCGTGTCCTTGTAGGCGTTCGGTTCCCAAAGGTAGATCTGCGGCAGGTCGGGCGAGGAGAGTTCGGCGACGAAGGTGATGACGGAGCCGGGATTGAGGGTGATGCGGAACACATCGGCCTCGTCGCTCGGCTGCCGGTCGAGCGCGAAACCCTCGCTCGGGGTGATGGCGATGATGCGCTGCGAGCCGAGGTCCGGCCAGAACAGCTTCGAATTCACCAGCCGAAAATGCGGTGCGACGATAACGCGCTCCAGCTGTTCTTCCGAGACGTTGGCGAGCGCGAAGACCGCCCAGTCTCCCTGGTGGCCCGGCGAACTGGAGCGAACCTCGATCCGCCGGCGGATGCCGTCGGCGCCGGCCGCCGTCGAGACCTGGAAGGCTTCGCCCTGGTTGGCATAGATCTCGGTGGTCGCGGTGAGGTCGAGCGCGGTATCGTCGCGGGAAATCTTCACGGGCTCTGCCGCACTTGCCGTCCCGGCCCAGGCAAAGGCGAGCATCGCCATCAAGGCAAAGACGATCGCGACGAAAAACCGTCCGGCCGGAAGGGTGGTCGATATGCGATCGGTGGTCATGGGGTCTCGGTTTTCCTGATCGGATCTGTGTCCGTTGCCAATCGGGAAAACATCACGTGATCACGCCATTGACCGTTGATTTTTAAATATCCGCGCAAATAACCTTCCCGCTGGAAACCGGCCTTTTCCAAGAGCCTCATACTACGTTCATTGTCCGGAATACAGGCTGCCTCGATACGGTGCAACTCAAGTCCTGAAAAGATGTACGGTATAACCATTTCAAGTGCGGCGAACATGTGGCCCTGGCCCGAATGGCGCTCGCCCATCCAGTAGCCGATCATGCAGCTTTGCGCGGCACCGCGCCTGATATAGCCGATGGTGAGGCCGCCGAGTAACGTGCCGTCCTTGTCGAAGATGAACAGCGGAATGGCCTGGCCGGAATTGTATTCCTGCTTGCCGCGAATGACGCGGGCGCGATAGGAGCCCTCCGTCAGTTCGTCATGCCGCCAGGTCGGCTCCCAGGGCTCGAGGAAGCGTCGGCTCTCGGCGCGAAGCTTGTGCCATTGGTTGAAGTCGGAATAACGGGGCAGGCGAAGAATATGGTTGACGCCGTCGAGTTCCAGGGTGTCCGGCTGCCGTGACAGAAACCGAAAAACCGACTTTGGCATCCGTCCATTTCTCCCGGAAAGGTTGAAGTCGTGGTTGGCCGATCCCGTCGGTCGCTGGCTGTAGATCAGCCGTGCGCTTTTCTGGCGGTCGTCGGCATCGAAAGAGAGGTGACGATATCTTCCATCGGGGCAAGCTGCTCCAGCGGGCCGATTGCCGAAAGCGTCGGCACGGTATCGAAGAACAGCCGGCCCGCAAGGTCGGTCAGCCGCTCGATGGTGATCCCTTCAAGCCGCTCCATCATCTCCGGATTGGGGATCGGGCGGCCGTAAAGCATCATCTGCCGTGCGATCTGGCCGGCACGTGCCGCAGGACTTTCCTGGCCCATCAGCAGTTGCGCGCGGATCTGGGCGCGGGCGCGCTCGATTTCCTGCTGCTCGATATTGTGCGAGGACTTGCGCAGTTCCTCGACGATAACAGGCAGCAGTTCCGGCAGGTTCTCACCGCCGGTCGCGGCATGAATGCCGAAGATGCCGGTGTCGGAAAAGCCCCAGTGGAATGCATAGACCGAATAACAGAGGCCGCGCACTTCGCGCACCTCCTGGAACAGCCGCGAGGACATGCCGCCGCCGAGAATGTTGGCAAGGATCTGCGAGCAGTAGAAGTCGCGGGCATGATAGGCGCGACCCTCGAAGCCGAGCAGGATCTGCGCGTCCATCAGGTCGCGGGTCTCGCGCACGCTGCCGCCGATATAGCGGGCGGTTTCGATGACGGGCGGGGCGGACGGCGCGGTGGGCAGGCCGGCAAACCGCTTCTCGACCTCGCGCACGAAGCTGTCGTGGTCGACTGCACCGGCGGCAACCACGAACATGCGGTCGGTCGTATAATTGCGGCTGAGATAACCGCGGATCTGCTGCGGCGTGAACGAGACCACCGTCTGCGGTGTGCCGAGGATCGCCCGGCCGAGCGTCTGGTCACGATAGGCGACTTCGGAGAACTTGTCGAAGACGACGTCGTCGGGCGTGTCGTTGGCTGCGTTGATTTCCTGCAGGATGACCTGCTTCTCGCGCTGCAGCTCGTCCTCGTCGAATGCGCTTTCGATCAGGATGTCGGCGAGGATGTCGACGGCAAGCGGCACGTCCTCCTTGAGAACGCGCGCATAGTAGGATGTCGTCTCGGTCGATGTCGCGGCATTGACTTCGCCGCCGACATTCTCGATTTCCTCGGCGATCTCGCGGGCGGTACGACGGGCTGTACCCTTGAACGCCATGTGCTCGAGCAGATGGGCGATGCCATGCTCGGCCTCAGTCTCATTGCGCGAACCCGATTTTATCCAGACTCCGAGCGCAACGCTTTCAAGATGCGGCATCGTCTCGGTTACTACTGTCAGCCCCGAATTAAGCCGGGTGCACTCAACTGTCATCGCTCGTCTTTCTGCGCTTAGCGCCCCTTGGCCCGGGCATGCTTGCCGATGAAGCTTTCAACGGCTTTGAGCTCGGGATCGAGGATATCGAAGCGCTCCTCCCTGTCCATCAGATCAGCAAGCCACGTCGGAAGCGCCGGGTCAATACCGCATGCCGATTTTACTGCGGCGGGGAATTTTGCCGGATGCGCGGTCGAAAGCGTCACCATCGGACTGCTCGCCTTTTCGTTTTTCTTGGCGACGAAGACGGCAATGGCCGTATGCGGATCAAGGAGATAGCCGGCCTCGGCCAATGTCTGCCGGATGGTCTCGAAGACCTGCCGTTCGCTGGCGCGGCCGGCGCGGAAATCGCGCTTGATAAATTTTAGCGCTTCCTCACCGATCTCGAATCCGTTCGACTGTTTCAGGCTGTCCATCGCGGCCCTGACCTTCGATGCATCGCGCCCGTAGGCCTCGAAAAGCAACCTTTCGAAATTGGACGAAATCTGGATATCCATCGACGGCGAGGTGGTCGCCTTGACCTCGCGCATCTCGTAGCGCCCGGTCTTCAGCGTCCTGGCGAGAATGTCGTTTTCATTGGTGGCGACGACGAGCCGGTCGATCGGCAGGCCCATGCGCTTGGCGACGTAGCCGGCGAAGATATCGCCGAAATTCCCGGTGGGGACCGTAAAGGAAATCTTCCGGTCCGGTCCGCCAAGCGCCACGGCGGTGGTGAAATAATAGACCACCTGCGCCATGATGCGGGCCCAGTTGATCGAGTTGACGCCCGACAGTCTGACCCCGTCGCGAAAGGCGGTGTCGTTGAACATCGCCTTCACGAGGTTCTGGCAATCGTCGAAATTTCCCTTGATCGCCAGCGCGTGCACGTTCGAAGCCGTCGAGCTGGTCATCTGCCGCTGCTGCACCGGCGAAACCTTGCCGTGCGGAAACAGGATGAAGATGTCGGTTCGGTCGCGGCCGCCAAAGGCGTCGATCGCGGCCCCGCCGGTATCGCCCGACGTCGCGCCGACGATCGTCGCCCGTTCGCCGCGTTTTTCCAGCGCGTAATCCATCAGCCGCGCCAGCAGCTGCATGGCCACATCCTTGAAGGCGAGCGTCGTGCCGTGGAAAAGCTCCATGATGAAGCTGTTCGGGCCGGTCTGCACCAGCGGCGCGATGGCCGGGTGGCGGAAGGTGCCGTAGGCCTCGTCGATCATGCCGCGGAAGATGTCAGCCGGTATCTCGTCGCCGACGAAGGGCGAAAGCACCGAAAAAGCGATGTCCTGATAGCTCTTGCCGCGAAAGCCGCGGATTTCCTTCTTGCTGAGCTGCGGCCATTCGCGCGGAACATAAAGCCCGCCGTCACGCGCAAGTCCTGCCAGAAGGGCGTCGCAAAAGCCAAGGGCAGGGGCCTCTCCCCGCGTTGAGATGTAGTCCACGGTCTTGTACCTCGATATCGGAAATGGAATTTGGGGAAGTCGTCGAGCGGTTAATTCTAGGGCGAAGAAGGGTGCGACACCCGGTCTCTTTGCGCCAAATCAACGGCGCCGTTTTCGTAAGCGCACAACTTGGCCGCCGGTATCTGAGCCAGGCGGCGGTTTGCGGCAATCCGGTAGCGTTGAAAAGTGAACCAAAACGGTGCTTACCCAATCGATTTTTCGTAGCGCCGCTGGTATAGACCATCGCCAAGTGTCATGAAAGGCCCCGCGAACCGAGCAGGGACCGCTAAAATACATAACGGCCAGAGGGTGGAATAATCGTGTCAGGCAGAGTTTCGCGTCTTCTTATTTCCGCATCGTTCATGGCCGTCCTGGCCGGTTGCAGCTCTCTCGGTTTCGGTGGCGACAAACAGCCGGCAACGCAGGTAACCGTGCAGCCGCAGGCCGATGACGGCTCCGCCGCCTCGCCGGTTGGCGCGCAGGCCCAGGCTGCTCCCGCAATGCCGGCCGCCCCGGGTCCCGCCTATGTCGCAGGAAAGTGCCCCCAGGTCGTCGTTCGCGACGAGGGCGCGGTCCATCAGGTCTACAAGGGTGCCAAGACCGACCCGCAGCAGCTTTCCTACCAGGCTTCGCTCGTCCAGGCGACGCGCCAGTGCACGACCAACGGCTCCAGCCTCAACATAACGGTTGTCGCGCAGGGGCGTCTCGTCTCCGGCCCGGCCGGCATGCCTGGCAGCGTCAACCTTCCCATCAAGGTCGAGGTCATGGATGGCGAGAACGTCCTCTACACCGATACCACGAGCTTCCCCGTCACCATGCCCTCCGGCGAGAGCACGACGCAGTTCCTCTATACGGACAGCAAGGTGACGACCACGGGCGGTTCCGGCGGCTTTACCCAGGTCGTCGTCAGCTTCGACGAAGGCCATGCCGACAAGGCGAAGCCCGTTCGTAAGAAAAAGAAGTAGGCAGTTTTAACACCCTCCCTTGATGGGGAGGGTCGGCACGCAGTGCCGGGGTGGGGTGATCTCTTGTGACACCCAAAGTTTACCCCCACCCGCGCGTTCCGCGCGACCTCCCCCATCAAGGGGGAGGTGGAGATGCCACTAAACTCACGGCAAGTACATCCATCCATTTAAGGCGGAAACAGCAGACATTCCGGGTTTCAAAGCGATCGCCGCTGCAACACCCTCCCCTTGATGGGGAGGGTCGGCACGCAGTGCCGGGGTGGGGTGATCCCTTGAGACACCCAACAATCACCCCCACCCGCGGCTTCGCTGCGACCTTCCCCATCAAGGGGGAGGTGGGTGCCTCAGGCGACGCCGGACCATTCGGCAAGGGCTGCAACGACGCCGGGAAGATCGTTCATCCGTGAGATCACGGTTTCCGCGCCTGCATCCGTCAATTTGTCCGCATGCGATGGATAGGTGTGCGACGCGCCGGTGAAGCCGATGACCCGCATGCCCGCAGCCTTTGCCGCGTGGACGCCGTGGACGGAATCTTCAACCACGACGACCTGCGAGGGCGGAATATCGAACTGGGCGGCACCATGCAGGAAGATGTCGGGCTTCGGCTTGACGCGGTCCGGCCCGAGGTCCTTGGCGGAATAGATATGCGGCGCGAACAGCTTCTTCAGCCCGACCTTGGTCAGCATCACATCAAGTCGCTCCGAGCTCGAATTCGAGCAGACGCAACGCGGCAAGTCGATGCGCGAGAGGGCGAATTCGACGCCCGGTATCGCTTTGACCTCATTTGCAAGCCGGATATCCAGAAGCTTTTCCGATCTGGTCAGCAACGTCGCCGAGAGCGGAATGCTCGCCTCGCGCTCGACCTGGAACAGGATGTTTTCCCAGGTCATGCCGGCGAACCGCTCGGCCAGTTCCTCGGCGCCGATCGGATAACCCGCTTCCGTCAGGAGCTGGGACTCGACATCTGCCGCGATGATTTCCGAATCGACCAGCACGCCGTCGCAGTCGAAGATGATCAGGTCGAAGCCGCTATTGATATTCATGGAATGAAATGCCTCTGAAAGGGGATGGTGCGGCTTTACACGATGGGCCCCAAAAGCTCAACCGGCGGCCGGGCATGTCTGTCCTGCACGCAACGGGCAGCTATCCCCCTGCCGAATAGGCAGCTATCTCTATCGGCGAATAGGCAGCTATTTTCTCGACAAGCTCAAAACCCCTCTTTAAGGATCGCGCATGGCCGTACAAAAGGATGACACCATCGCCAGTCGCATAAGCCGGGTGCTTGCCGAGCGCATCGTCCGTGGCGAACTCGCGCCTGACAGCAGGCTGCGCCAGGACCACATTGCCGAGGAGTTCGGCGCCAGCCACGTTCCGGTGCGCGAGGCCTTCCGCCTGCTGGAGGCGCAGGGCCTGGCGATCAGCGAGCCACGCCGCGGCTTCCGCGTCGCCTCGTTCGACCTGAAGGAGGTCCGGGAGGTCGCGGAAATGCGGGCCGCACTCGAATGCCTGGCGCTGAAACACGCAGCGCAGCACCTGACAGCCGCGATCCTCGATGCGGCGGAAGAGGCGGCGAGGCAGGGCGATTTGGCCTCCGACGTCCATACATGGGAAGAGGCCAATCGCAGCTTCCACCGGCTGATCCTTGCGCCCTGCGGCATGCCACGGCTGCTGGCGACCATAGACGACCTGCATGCGGCGAGCGCCCGCTTCCTGTTCTCGGCCTGGCAATCCGGCTGGGAAAAGCGCACCGACCACGACCACCGCGCCATTCTCACAGCGCTTCGCAAGGGGCGAACCGAGGAGGCTGCCGCGATTCTTCAAAAGCACGTGCAGTGGATCGGCAAAGCACCAGTTCGCACATCATCCGGCGCGACCCGCGAAACGTTTGTGATCGTCGGTTAAATAAGCCCCAAATTATAGATAACTCAGCATCGCAGAAGCACGGCTCTTTCGATCCTATTTTGGGTCGTGTGGCTGCGCGAGAGTCGATGCTTGGCATTTTTATCCGGAAATTCTCAGCGGTCGGCTTGCGTCATCCATTTCCCTTCGCCATAAAATAGATGGTGCTCATAAATTATCTATAATTCAACCAGGAGAACTTCATGTCCCTCTTCGACGCGCATCAGGTGGATGCTTTCGACCCCCTGCGCCTTGGTCAACGCTCCCTCGCCATCAAGGCCGTTTTCGTGGTCGCAGGTACGCTGGCCTTGGCCTTGGCCTCCCAAATCAGCGTGCCGATGGTGCCGGTGCCGATCACCATGCAGACCTTCGCCATCACCATGATCGGCGCGCTTTATGGCTGGCGGCTCGGTGCACTGACGATCCTTGCCTGGCTCGGTGAGGCGATGCTCGGTTTCCCGGTTCTGGCGGGCGGGGCAGGCGGCCTTGCGCCCTTCGTGGGTCCGACTGCGGGCTATCTCGTTTCGTTCCCGATCATCGGTGCGCTGACCGGCTGGCTTGCCGAGCGGGGCTGGACAGGCGATCGCGTCATCCGCAGTTTCGCATCGCACCTGGTGGCCAATATTCTTTGCCTCGTCATCGGCGGCGGCTGGCTGGCCGTTCTGATCGGCGCTGAAAAAGGCTGGCTGCTGGGCGTCGCGCCCTTCATCCTCGGCGCCGTGCTGAAATCGGCGCTCGCCGCGGCCGTGCTCATGGGTGCGAAGATCTATCTCGGCAGGGCACGCCTGAATTGACCGTCAGGCTTCGCGCCCACCATCTGCTTTGCATGCTGACATTCGTCGGTGAGGGCTACAATCCTGCCTTCACCGAGAACTACCGCAGCATCGCCAGGCGCCTCTCGGCCGGAGAGGAAATCGAACTCGTCTCCGGCCCCGACGATATCTGCGCGCCCCTGATGGAGGGTGGAGACCCCCACTGTCTCAACGCGAGCGTCATCGAACGCGACGCGCTCGCCAGGCAAGCCGTCGCACGACTATTCGGCAACGAGATCAAGCCGGGGTCGATCATCAGGCCGGAAGCGGAACTGCTGAGGGATCTTCGTCGAAACTTCACGTCAGGCGCCATCCGGCAAGCTTGCAGCGGCTGCGAATGGGAAGGTCTCTGCACGACGATCGCCGGCGGCGACTATCAGGGAACGTTCGTGACGCGGCCTTAAGCCTCGACGGGAAAAAGCCTCAGAAACTGCCGGTCGCCTTCCGGTGTGAACAGGATCGACCGGCTGTTCTCCGACCGTCGCGCCCAGCCCTTGTCGAGGAAATTCGCAAGCAGCGCCTTCCCCAGACTTCCCGCCAGATGCGCGCGCCGCTCGCTCCAGTCGAGGCAGGATCGGCATAGCGGCCGGCGAGTGGATTTAAGCCCGGTCACATCGATGCCGATCGATTTCAGATGGCCTTCGCCGTTTGCTGTCAGGCTCAACGCTTCGTCTACCTGCGAAATGGCGCCACCGGCGATCAGGCTGTCGAGCATGCGCACGCCGTAGTCGCCGGCAAGATGATCATAGCAGATGCGCGCCTTGCGCAGCGCCGGCTCCTTCGGTCCCGGCTGATGGCGCAGATGCCCGCGGCTGGCAGCAAAACCCATGATGCTTTCCAGCAATTTTCCCACCGCGTCGTCGGAAAGCGTGAAATAGCGATGGCGACCCTGCTTGCGTTGGGTCAGCAACCCGCCGCCTTCGAGCTTGGCCAGATGCGTGCTCGCCGTCTGCACCGTTATGCCGCCGGCCTCGGCAAGTTCGGTTGCCGTCAACGCACGACCGGCCATCAGCGCGGTCAGCATGTTTGCCCGGGCCGGATCGCCGATGAGCGCACCGATCTGCGCGATATCAGGACCTTCTTTCATGTCTTGTCCTCCCGCATACTTCGCCCGCCATCATACTTCGAGCGTAACCGAAGCATCGCCGTCGGGCAATATGCGAAAACGTCGCTATCCAATCAAGGGAGCCGACCATGATCACCTGTTTCATCCGTTACGAGATCGACCCGTTCAAGAAGGAGGCCTTCGCCGAATATGCTGGCAATTGGGGACAGGCGATCCCCCGGTGCGGCGCCGATCTCATTGGCTATTTCGGCCCGCACGAAGGCTCGGCGACAACGGCCTACGGTGTCTACAACATCGAGAGCCTGGCCGCGTACGAGCAATACCGCGCCCGCCTGACAGCCGATCCGCTCGGCAAGGAGAACTACGAATTCGCGAGACGCGAGCGCTTCATCCTGAAGGAGGACCGCCTGTTCCTCAAATGCGTCTCGACGCCGCACGCCCCGAAGGTGGCGCCATGATCGCCGTCATCTTCGAGGTCGTCCCCTATCTCGGCGAGCGCCACAACTACCTTGATCTCGCCGGATCGCTCAAATCCGAGCTCGAGACGATGGATGGTTTCATCTCCATCGAGCGTTTCGAGAGCCTGACCTTGCGCGGCAAGATCCTTTCGCTCTCCTTCTGGCGCGACGAGGCGTCCGTGAAGGCGTGGCGCAACACCGAAGCCCATCGTGCCGCCCAGAAAGCCGGCCGCAACGGCATCTTCGCCGACTACCGCCTTCGGATTGCGCATGTGGTCCGGGACTATGGGCTGAACGAACGCGACGAGGCACCGGGGGATAGCCGGGAGGTGCTTGGTGGCTGAATGGCTGCTTATCGCGTGCGCTTGACTGCCGTTGGCCGCCGATGCCCGCCCTCGTCCTTCGAGGGTCGCTCTGCTCCCGCCTCTGGATGAGGGCTAGCGCTGCCCGTGCCGCAGATGGAAGGGTTAGTACTGCAGACAAAGGGCTACCGCTGGCCAACGCCGGATGTGGAGCACTGCCGCCGCCCGCGCCGCGGCCTCCCTCTTCTCCCCTCGGGGAGAAGTGCCGAGCACAGCGGGGCGATGAGGGGGCGGCACGGCGAGAGGGCGCTTGTTGAATTCTAGTTTTGGACGCCTGGAGTGAATTGCGAAAGCCCCCTCATCCGCCCTTTGGGCACCTTCTCCCCGAGGGGAGAAGGGGGGGCGGCGGCCACGATTTCCGAAAATCGCCTGGCGCCCCATCCCTCATGGTGAGGCGCGATGCTGCCGAGCGAAGGCGGAGGTGGCGAGCCTCGAACCACGAGGGGTGGCCACTAATACCCGCCCTCAGCCGCGGATGCAGGCCGTCCCCGCATCCGCCCATGCGGCTATATCCTGCATCTGCCGACGTTTTTCCATGGCATGGAAAATGCGATTAATTTCCCAATTTCATCCGTGCTTCAGTCTTTGGTAACCAACTTAGGTAACCATACCGATCAGTTAAAGCGTAATGCGTAAGCGTAACAGCGAGTATCAGATGGCGTCGGTTTTTCCTCTTGCAGACCTGAAGACATCCACCAATCCCGGCTCCTGGATCGACACGATCATCAAGGGCGATTGTGTCAGCGCACTCGAGGCGCTGCCGACCCATTCCGTCGACGTCATCTTCGCCGACCCACCCTATAATCTGCAGCTCGGCGGCGCCCTGCATCGCCCGGACCAGTCCCTTGTCGACGCGGTCGACGACGAATGGGACCAGTTCGCGTCTTTCGAGGCCTATGACGCCTTCACCCGGGCCTGGCTGCTCGCCTGCCGTCGCGTCTTGAAGCCCACCGGCACCATCTGGGTCATCGGTTCCTACCATAATATCTTCCGCGTCGGCGCGATGATGCAGGACCTGAATTTCTGGATCCTCAACGACATCGTCTGGCGCAAGACCAACCCGATGCCGAATTTCAAGGGCCGCCGTTTCCAGAACGCCCACGAGACGATGATCTGGGCCAGCCCGAACGCCAAGACCAAGGGCTACACCTTCAATTACGATGCGATGAAGGCGTCGAACGACGACGTCCAGATGCGCTCCGACTGGCTGTTCCCGATCTGCAGCGGCAACGAGCGCCTGAAGGACGATGCCGGCAAGAAAGCCCACCCGACGCAGAAGCCGGAAGCGCTTCTCGCCCGCGTCATCATGGCCTCTTCGAAGCCAGGCGACATCATTCTCGACCCCTTCTTCGGCACGGGCACGACAGGCGCCGTCGCCAAGCGCCTCGGCCGCCATTTCGTTGGCATCGAGCGCGAGCAGGAATACATCGATCACGCATCTGCCCGCATCGCCGCCGTCGACACCCTCGGCAAGGCGGAACTGACCGTGATGACCGGCAAGAAGGCCGAAGTTCGCATCGCCTTCAACGTGCTGGTCGAAAACGGCATGATCAAGCCCGGCCAGGTGCTGACCGACGCGCGCCGGCGCCATAGCGCGATCGTCCGCGCCGACGGCACGGTCGCATCCGGCGGCGACGCCGGCTCCATCCATCGCCTTGGCGCCAAAGTCCAGGGCCTGGACGCCTGCAACGGCTGGACCTTCTGGCACTTCGACGACGGCAAATCCCTGCGCCCGATCGACGATCTCCGGTCCATCATCCGCAGTGATATGGCGAAGGCGGAGTAACCCAAATCCTCGTCAGGATCGCACAGCCACCTTTCTCCGGTTCTGTACCTTCAGTTGCGGAAGAAGGCATGAAAAACGTCCAGGGTTACAAGCCTTGGGCGTCTTTGCGTTTTGGATGGTGCAACTCGATTTCAAACCGCTGCAATCGAAATGCAAGCAATACGTTTAAATTATATTGACAAAGCATCCTGCCGCTGCTCTGTTGTCAGCGTAATCCGACAATTGAAGTATGTATATTAGAATATAGATGGCCTCGTTCAGGCAATAAATTACTATTGTTGTTGAGGAATAATCCCGATGAAGATTGCGCCTGCATTCGCGGCATCTCTGGCTGTCCTTTGCCTGATTTTCAGTGTCGCTACCTCGCCTGTGGTTGCCGGTGATAAGGCGATAGAGGGATACCCCCTGACCACCACTATATGGCCGCTCGCGCCAATCCCGACATGTTGGGATATGCAGGTACAAGCGTTCAATGGTTATGCTGCGCAACGGGAAATTGTCAGGAAAGCAGTCGCAGAGACATGGGAAGCGGCATCGCTGATCCGCTTTGCAGGGTGGGGCGCATGCACGGGCAAAAAAAACGAGGGCCTGACGATTGTTGTGAATAGCGACGGACCTGCCACTTATGGGTTGGGAACGCAGTTGCGAAACTTAAGTCCCGGCATGCGCCTGAATTTCGAGTTCACTAAATGGAGTGAGAGCTGCCAACAAACAAAGGACGAATGCATCCGAAAAATTGCGGTGCATGAATTCGGACATGCACTTGGCTTTGCGCATGAGCAGAACAGAGCGACACCCCTCCGGGAGCATGCGACCACGATCCGGACGCGCAACGCATCAATGGCGATTTATATGTCGGCGCGTGGGATCTGAGTTCCGTCTTGAATTACTGCAATCCGGCCTGGGTCGGCAACGGTAGACTGAGCGCAACCGACATCGTCATGGTCCGGCGATTTTATGGAGATTCGAGCCTAGGGATAAACTTGAATCCAATTCTCTTTGTTCTCTGGTAGATCTAGATATTCACAAATAAATTGATTTGGAGAGTTAAAATGAAGAAATTCGTATTCTTACTTTTTATTCTGTTTCAGTCAGCGCCTGCATTTGCTGAAGTTAAAAGCATTTCGGCAGTTCCCACGGCATGGAAACTGGAAGACTACATGGGTGGATCTGTAGTGCTATGGTTTACTCCCTCGGAATGCACAAGCGGGCAGCTGCTTTTGCCGGCCACCGCAAGCACGGAACAACGGAATAGACTTTGGTCAACTATTCTGTCCGCCAAGCAAACGCAAAAATCAGTATTTGTATATTATAATAGCATTTCTTCACAGTGTATCATAAGTAGCTACGGGGCCGATTAGTTTCACGATGTTCTGCGGCGACTTTCCTCAACGTAGCGGCCGTCAGCAACGATACTAAGTAACCACGGCATCCATTCGTGAAGAATTTAGACGGAGAGGGAGCGGGGTAGTTTCGGATACGCCATGAAGAGCTAAAACGCCTGATAGTCCGTCACATCCACGCTCACCACCTCGCCGTCATCGTTAAACGTAATCGTCTCCTCCCCCTCGCGCACCAGCGGCTTGCCGGTTCTCGCGTGCGTCGCGCGAACGGACCAGACGGCGCGGCCCGAGAGCGGAGTGAGCGTCTCGACCAGGTTGTTGACGGCGGTCTGGTCAGGATAGACCTCGAAATAGAGCCGGATGGCGGAGAGGATTTCCTCGCGGCCGGAGAGGCTGCCGACCCCGTTCGAGACATAGGTCGCGTCCTTCGCGAAGAACCTTTCCATGGCCTCGAAGTCCATGCTGTTGACGGCGTCATGGAAAAGCACGATGCGCTCTGCGGGGTCGAATGTCATGGCGTCAGACCTCTATGCCATAGCTTGAAAGATCGGCGCGCAGCTTGTCGGCGCCGGTGAAATGAACAGCCTTCCAGCCCGCGGCCCTCGCTCCCTCGACGTTCGCAAGCGAGTCGTCGATGAAGATGGTCGAGGCAGGGTCGAGACCGAATTCTTTGGCATGCGTCTCGTAGATTGCCACGTCAGGCTTGATCAGCCCGATATCGCCGGACACGGTCACGCCGCGCGTCCGCGACAGGAATGGAAACCGCTCCTGCGCCTCGCGGAACGTGTCCGAGGCGAAGTTCGTCAGAAGCGTCACGTCGCGGCCCTCGGCAATCAGCTTCTCCATGATGGCGACGCTGTCCTCGTAGTGATGCGGGACCATCGCGTGCCAGTTCTTGCGGAAAGCGCGAATCTGTTCCGCGCGCTCGGGATGCTCGGCGATCAGTAGCTCTTCGGCTTCTTCCCAGGTACGGCCGCGGTCCTGCTCGATATTCCAGTCGTGGGTGCAGACATTGGCAAAGAACCAGGCGCGCTCGGCCTCATCGGGAATGACCTTGGCGTAGGGCAGGTTCGGATCGTAGTGAATGAGAACTTTGCCGATATCGAAGACAATATGCTGGATTTCCGTCGTCATAAACTGTCCTTTGGAGTCTGACCCTCGAAAACCGGGTCACTGATTGAACGCACGTGGAATAGCCTGAGCGATCGCTTTTTTCATGACTGTCGGCAAGGCCTGAGCTTCAAGATTTGTAACCGGTTCCCACCATCCGTCATCCGCACAGGGACGGCCAACAATAGCCGCGCGAAAAATTGCAAGCCGCAGTTCGAAATGGGTGAAGACGTGGACAACGATGCCGCAGGTCTGCCAGTCCGCCGCAAACGGGGCAGCTCCGGCGGTCGCGTCACCATCGATCCGCGCCGTCCAGCCCGTCGTCGGCACCTCCGTCATTCCGCCTAGCAGGCCGCTGTCGATGCGCCGCCGAAGCAGCATCTCGCCGGCCTCGTTGACAGCGATGAAAGCCGCACCGTGCCGCACCGGCCTGTCCTTCTTGGCTGCCTTGACCGGAAAATGCTCGGGATCGTGCAGTCGCAGCGCCACGCAATTGTCGCGAAACGGACAGAGCGAACAGGCCGGCCGTTTCGGCGTGCAGATCGTCGCGCCGAGGTCCATCATCGCCTGCGCGAAGTCCCCCGGCCGCTCCGAGGGCGTCAGCAGGGCGACCTTTGCCTTCATCATCGGCTTGGCCGCCGGCAGCGGCGTGGAGATTGCATAGAGCCTGGAGATGACCCGCTCGACATTGCCGTCCATCACGGCGGCTGGCCGATCGAAGGCGATCGCCGCGACAGCCGCCGCCGTATAGTCGCCGATCCCCGGCAACGCCTTCAGCACTTCCTCGGTATCGGGGAACTGTCCGCCATGGTCGCGCGCCACGGCTTCAGCGCATTTCTTCAGGTTGCGGGCGCGGGCGTAGTAACCGAGCCCCGCCCACGCGGCCATCACGTCGTCCGTTGGTGCCTCGGCCAGCGCCTTGACGGTGGGCCAGCGCTCGAGGAATTTGGCGAAATATGATTTGACCGCCGGCACCGTCGTCTGCTGCAGCATCACCTCGGACAGCCAGATATGATAGGGGTCGGGACGAACCCCGCGGGCCGCCATAGAAGGCGATACCCGCCACGGCAGGTCGCGATGATGCCGGTCGTACCAGGATAGCAATGGCGCTGACGAAGGAGGCTCGAGGGTCTTTTGTGCATCATTTGCCGCGTGGAGGGGATGTGATCTATACTTGTCCGAGCCGCGCCGGTCGATCAAGGTCCGAAGCGTAGAACGAGGGCCGAGAAACGCAATCCCGATGAGTTATCCCCGCTACGGCGTCAAGCAGATTTCGGAAGTGGCAAACGGGCTGATCGATCCCGTGCTCGCCCGCCGTGCCGGGATAAACACGTCGCTGCTCGGTTCCTGGGACGAGATCGTCGGCGAGGATTTCGCCGATTGCACGCGCCCGGAGAAGATTGCCTGGGCAAAGCGCGGCGGCAATGGCGAGGATGGCGGCTATCAGCCCGGCGTGCTGACGATCGCCTGCGAAGGCGCCCGCGCGCTGTTCCTGAGCCACGCCCAGGGCGAGCTCATCCAGCGCATCAACGGCTTTTTCGGCTTCCCGGCCGTCCACCAGATCCGCATCGTCCAGAAGCCGGTATCGCAACTGGCCAAGCGCTCGCGCAAGCCGGTCCCGCTCAAAGGCGAGGCGGCCCGCAAACTGGAAACCATGATCACCGGCATCGAAGGCGACAAGCTGCGTCTGGCCCTGGAGCGGCTGGGGACGGCTGTCATGGGGAAAAGCGGGCGGTAAACAAAGCCGTTTCAATTTCTATGACACTGTCATACTATGGACGCTCAAAACATCGGAGCTTGAGATGCGAAGCAGCCGCCCAATTACAGTGACGCTCGGTAGTCAGCAACGCAGTGTGGACGCTCGCCTTAATTCCGGGATGTATAGCTCCGCGAGCGAAGTCATGCGGGCTGCCTTGCGGGCACTCGATCGCGAAGAAGAAGCCCTGGATGAGATTATGCGGGCAAAAATACAGCAAGCGCTCGATGATCCCCGACCGGGGAAGGATGCCAAGGACGTGTTCGACCGTCTTGAAAGATTGCATGATGAGCGCATGAAGGTGACGCGTAGTGGGATGTAGGGTAATTCTTCACCCGCTTGCCGAGGATGACCTTTTTTCCATCTATGAATTCATCGCACAGGATAGCCCGACCCGGGCGATCGCTTTCTCACGAAAAATCAGGTCCCATTGCTTCTCATTGGAGACAATGCCGGAAAGAGGCACTCTTCGTGAGCGCCTGGGATCGGGAATTCGAATAGTTATCATTGAAGGTAAGGTGAGCGTTATCTATCGGATCGAGGATGACGTCGTGAACATTCTGCGGATATTCTATGCGGGCCAGAACATCCCAGACAACCTGGCTGAACGACCGGAAAATCCCGAATAGACGCAATGACCGGTGCCGCCGACATCAATTTCGTGCTTTTGTCTTCGCCAGGTCACAATTCTTTGAAGAAAGTTGGTCAACCTTGCCTTGTTAGCGGCCTCAAGCCGTTATATCGCATGGGTTTACCAGACCATTCTCTCAACAAGGGTGATATATGCCGATATCCGACATGCTGATAACCAAACGCCACCTGCTTGGCGGCGTTGCGCTGACGGCCTTTGCCGCGGCGGTTGCTTCGACCAGCGGAACAGTCTTTGCGGCTGAGGGTGACGTTCCGAAGTCGGACGGCGAGGTCGAGATGTCCGATGTTCTGAAGCCCGGCCCATTGCCGGAGATGGCGCTCGGCGATCCGAACGCCAAGGTCAAGATCGTCGAATACATGTCGACGACCTGCCCGCATTGCGCCCATTTCGCCGCGACCACCTTCGACCAGATCAAGACCAAGTATGTCGACACCGGCAAGGTCTATTTCATCATCCGCGAATTCCCGATCGATCCTCAGGATCTTCCTGCCTATGCCGCATTCATGCTCGTGCGTTGTGCGCCGAACGGCCCGTCGGTTCCGCTGCTCGAAACATTCCTCAAGCAGCAGGAAAACTGGGCGCGCGTCCAGGATGTGCGCGGTGCGCTGCTCCAGATCTCCAAACTTGCCGGTTTTACACAGGAGAGCTTCGAAGCCTGCTTGACGAACCAGAAACTTGTGGATGATGTCAATTCCGTGCGCGACCGCGGCTCCAAGGAATTTGGCGTCAGTGGTACGCCGACCTTCCTGATCAACGGGAAGCGTTACGCAGGGGACATGTCGGTTGAGGCCATGTCGACGATCATCGACGGAATGCTCTGACCCGCGCTCTTTCATGAGAGCGGGCAGCGGGAGAAACCGTGCGCTGGTTTTTGTCGATTTAGCTTGCCGAGAGACACCCCCCTCTGTCCCGTTGGGACATCTCCCCCACAAGGGGGGAGATAGCTGGAGCAAGCTCTCGCCTCACATTGATCTCCCCCCTTGTGGGGGAGATGTCGGCCCGGCCGACAGAGGGGGGTCTTTCGCCCCATGAAGTTCAACAAACTGCGCCTTGTCGGTTTCAAGTCTTTCGTCGAACCATCTGAATTCGTCATCGAGCGCGGCCTGACCGGCGTCGTCGGGCCGAACGGCTGCGGCAAGTCCAACCTTGTCGAGGCCCTGCGCTGGGTCATGGGCGAGAATTCCTACAAGAACATGCGCGCCTCCGGCATGGATGACGTCATCTTCTCCGGCTCCGGCAATCGCCCGGCCCGCAATACCGCCGAAGTTGCGCTCTATCTCGACAATGCCGACCGCACGGCACCTGCCGCCTTCAACGACAGCGACGAGATCCAGGTTACCCGCCGCATCGAGCGCGAGCAGGGATCGCTCTATCGCATCAACGGCAAGGAGGCGCGTGCCAAGGACGTGCAGCTGCTGTTCGCCGACGCCTCTACCGGCGCGCGCTCGCCGTCGATGGTCGGCCAGGGCCGCATCGGCGAACTGATCCAGGCTAAACCCCAGGCGCGCCGCCAGCTGCTTGAAGAAGCCGCCGGCATTTCCGGCCTGCATTCCCGTCGTCACGAAGCCGAGCTCCGGCTCAGGGCAGCGGAAGGCAATCTCGAGCGGCTGGAGGATGTCACCTCGCAGCTCGATAGCCAGATCGAAAGCCTGAAGCGGCAGGCGCGGCAGGCAAACCGCTTCAAGCAGCTGTCCGCCGATATCCGCGCCCGCGAGGCGATGCTGCTGCACATTCGCTGGGTGCAGGCGAAGGAGGCCGAGGGCGAGGCCGATAGCGCCCTCAACCAGGCAACCATCATCGTCGCCGAAAAAGCGCAGGCGCAGATGGAGGCTGCCAAATCCCAGGGGATCGCCGGACTGAAGCTGCCGGAACTGCGCGAGGAAGAGGCAAAGGCCGCGGCCGGCCTCCAACGGCTGCAGATCGCCAAGTCGCAGCTGGAGGAGGACGTCAGCCGCATTCTTCGTCGTCGCGACGAACTCACCCGCCGCCTGGCGCAACTGGGGGAAGACATCAGCCGCGAACAGCGGATGGTCGCCGACAACGCGGCAATCCTTGCGAAGCTCGACGCCGAAGAAGGTGAGATCGCCGAGATCCTCGCCGACAGCGGCCGCTTGGCCGAGGAAACCCGCGAGGTTTTCGAGGATGCGGCTGCGAAGCTTGCCGATAGCGAGCGCATTTTCATGGGCCTGACGGCCGAGCGCGCCGAGGCCGCAGCCGCCCGCAACGCGCTCGAGCGCGCTATTCGAGACCTCGCCGATCGAAAGATGCGGCTTGAGCGGCAGATGGTCGACGCCAACAATGAGCTTGGCGGCATCGACGAAAAGATGGCGAGCCTTCCCGACCCGGACGAGAAGCGCGCCGTGGTGGAGGCGGCAGAGATTGCCGTTGCCGATGCGGAAACCGCGGTTCAGGCTGCTGAAGCCGTGCTCGCCGATGCGCGCGCGACAGAGGTCCTGTCGCGGGCGCCGGTCGACCAGGCGCGGTCGCGGCTGAACGAGCTCGAAACTGAAGCGAGGACCATCTCGCGCATGCTGGCATCCGGCGCGGCCTCTGGAGCCTTCTCCCCGGTTGCTGAAGAACTCCGCGTCGATCGCGGCTTCGAGACGGCGCTCGGCGCGGCACTTGGCGACGATCTCGAATCGCCGCTGAATAGCGAGGCGCCAGCCTATTGGGCCGGCAACGGCGACGGCGGCAATGATCCTGCCTTGCCCGAAGGCGCGGTGCCGCTGATCTCGCATGTCGGCGCACCCGCAGCCTTGACCCGCAGCCTCAAGCAGATCGGCCTCGTCAGCGCAGCCGATGGTGAGCGGCTGATGCCCGCCCTGAAGCCCGGCCAGCGGCTGGTAACGCGGGAGGGCGCGGTATTCCGCTGGGACGGCCATGTGACCGGAGCTGATGCGCCAAGTGCTGCGGCCCTCCGCCTGTCGCAGAAAAACCGTCTTGCCGAATTGCAGGCCGAAGTCGAGCTTGCGCGCGACATCCTCGCAGAGGCCGAAGACCGACTTCAGATCGCCGCCGATGCGATCCGCGCGGGCGAGGGACGCCTTTCCGACGCCCGTGACATGAGCCGGCTTTCCGCTCGCCATCTGGGCGAGGCACGGGAGGCCCTGGCCGCCGCCGAGCGAGCCTCTGGTGATCTGATCCGCAGGCGCGCTGTGGTCGCCGAGGCTGCCAGCCAGCTGCAGGCCCAGATCGAGGAAGTGTCGATCCAGGACGAAAATGCCCGTATCGAGCTCGAAGACGCGCCGGATCTTTCCGCGATCGAGGCGAAGATGCGCGACCAGCAACTGGATGTCGCCACCGATCGCAGTGCGCTCGCGGAAGCGCGCGCCCGCCACGAGGGGCTCAACCGCGAAAACGAAGCGCGCAAGCGCCGCATTCTTGCGATAGGGCAGGAGCGGGACACCTGGCATCAGCGGGCCGAAAGCGCCGAAGACCATATCCAGACGCTGCGAGACCGCGAGGAGGAAGCCCGCGACGAGGCGGCACAGCTCGAATTGGCGCCGGATGAATTCGACGACAAGCGCCGGGCGCTGATGAATGAACTGCAAAAGATGGAGGATGCGCGCCGTTTTGCGGCCGATCGCCTGGCTAACGCCGAAACCGTGCTGCGCGAAGCGGATCGCCATGCGGTCACTGCGCTCTCTGCGCTTGCCGAAAGCCGCGAGAAGCGCGGCCGTGCCGAGGAGCGGCTGGTGTCAGCACGCGAAAAGCGCCTCGAAAGCGAATTGCGCATCCGCGAAGCACTCAATATCGCGCCGCATGAAGCGCTGCGGCTTGCCGGCACACAGGAGCACCAGCATGTCCCTGATCTGCGCGAGGTCGAGCGTGACGTCGAGCGGCTGAAGATCGAGCGCGAGCGACTGGGCGCGGTTAATCTGCGCGCCGAGGAGGAAAGCAAGGAACTGAGCGATCGGCTCGCAGCGCTGATCAAGGAGCGCGACGATATCATCGATGCCATCCGCAAGCTGCGCGGCGCGATCCAGAGCCTGAACCGCGAGGGTCGCGAGCGGCTGATTGCAGCCTTCGATATTGTCAACGTCCAGTTCCAGCGGCTCTTCACCCACCTGTTCGGCGGCGGTACGGCGGAGCTGCAGCTGATCGAATCCGACGACCCACTTGAGGCTGGCCTCGAGATCCTCGCCCGCCCGCCGGGCAAGAAGCCGCAGACCATGACGCTGCTGTCAGGCGGCGAACAGGCGCTGACTGCGATGGCGCTGATCTTCGCCGTGTTCCTGACCAACCCGGCGCCGATCTGCGTGCTCGACGAAGTCGACGCACCGCTCGACGACCACAACGTCGAGCGCTATTGCAACCTGATGGACGAGATGGCGGCGTCGACCGAAACCCGCTTCGTCGTCATCACCCACAACCCGATCACCATGGCCCGCATGGATCGCCTGTTCGGCGTGACGATGTCGGAGCAGGGCGTCTCGCAACTGGTCTCCGTCGACCTTCAGGCCGCCGAGCGCCTGCGCGAACTCGCCTGAACCGGGCAGCAACGCTTCATTTCACAATTTGGTGAACGCCAAGCCGTGAATTTCCTGCTTCGCGAAGGCGCCATAGCCCGTTTTACCTCCAAATGGGTAATGTCGCGGAACAATATCTGCACTAAACTGTTTCCCAAGCGTAAGGAGCCTCGCCCTGCCGAGGCGGAGTTGTGTCTGTAGGGTTAAGGTCGTCGCTGGTGGACCTTCAATGCGGCGGCCTGTTCCAACCCCCCGTCCGGTTTTTCCTGGCCGGACGGAAATGGCTTTGCGGGATCGTTGCCACGATCCCGCAAAGCTTTTTTTATGCATGTCTCCAGCCCCATGCGCAGCATTTGAAATCCCACAGGTCATCGTACCTCCCGTAGTCAGACACCAAACCTGAAAGCCTGATGACGTCTTGCGAGGCGAGGCCAGCCTCAAGACAGTACCGGGACCACCGTTTTCTACAAGAACGGCAGTGCGCAGATCACGCCTCCCAAGCTCCGCACCGGCCTCATCCTGACGCCGATAAGCTTTACCCCCAAGCCGTAGGACCGGGTCGTTTGTCGATAAATTGTCCGAGGCACGCAAGTTCCCCGGACAATTCATTGTGCAGCGCAACATTCCGCCGCATTTGTCGATTTTCATTTGCCCCGCAATCATCTAGGTTCAGCCCTGGGAGTTGGGCGGGGGAAAATGAAGAAGTGGATCTACACATTCGGTGACGGACGCGCTGAGGGGCGGGCCGGAGACCATGAGCGTCTTGGCGGCAAGGGCGCCAACCTCGCTGAAATGTGCAGCCTTGGATTGCCCGTTCCTCCCGGCCTGACGATCGTCAGCGACGCTTGCGCGTTCTATTTCAAAAATGGGCGCAGCCTTCCCGCCGAGCTGAAATCGCAGGTCATGCAGGGCATGCGCGAGATGGAGGCAGTAACCGGCCGCCGCTTCGGCGATACGGTGCGCCCGCTGCTCGTCTCGGTCAGATCAGGTGCTCGCGCCTCGATGCCGGGCATGATGGACACCGTCCTCAACCTCGGCCTCAACGACGCGACGGTGAAGGCCCTTGCCGAGGATTCGGGCGATGCCCGCTTCGCCTGGGACAGCTATCGCCGCTTTATCCAGATGTATGCCGACGTGGTCATGGGCCTCGACAACGAGATCTTCGAGGAAATCCTCGAGGACGAGAAGGCGCGGCACGGCTATGAGTTCGACACCGATATGTCCGCCGCGCAATGGCAGCGGATCGTCGCGCTCTACAAGGCCATCATCGCCGACGAGATCGGCGATGGTTTTCCTGAGGACTGCGAAGTCCAGCTCTGGGGCGCGGTCCACGCGGTCTTCGCCAGCTGGCAAAACCCGCGTGCGGTCACCTATCGCCACCTTCACAATATTCCGGAAGCCTGGGGAACGGCCGTCAATATCCAGGCGATGGTCTTCGGCAATCTTGGCAACACATCCGCGACCGGCGTGGCTTTCACCCGCAATCCATCGACCGGCGAAAAGGAGCTCTACGGCGAGTTCCTGGTCAATGCGCAGGGCGAGGACGTCGTGGCCGGCATCCGTACGCCGCAAAGCATCACCGAAGCTTCGCGCATCGCCTCCGGCTATGAGCGGCCATCGATGGAAAAGCTGATGCCGGAGGCCTTTGCCGAGTTCCGCAGCATCTGCACCGAGCTCGAGCGCCATTATCGCGACATGCAGGATCTCGAATTCACCATCGAGCGCGGCAAGCTGTGGATGCTGCAGACCCGCTCCGCCAAGCGCACCACCAAGGCGGCGATGAAGGTCGCCGTCGATATGGTCGATGAAAAGCTGATCACCGAGGACGAGGCCGTCTCGCGCATCGAGCCGTCGACGCTCGACCAGCTGCTGCATCCGACGATCGATCCGCGCGTCTACCGCGAGGTCATCGGCTCGGGCCTGCCGGCATCGCCGGGCGCTGCGACCGGCGAGATCGTCTTCACCGCCGAAGAGGCGGTCGTTGCCAATGAGGAAGGCCGCAAGGTCATCCTCCTGCGCATCGAGACCAGTCCCGAAGACATCCACGGCATGCACGCGGCCGAAGGCATCCTCACGACGAGAGGCGGCATGACCAGCCACGCGGCGGTCGTCGCCCGGGGCATGGGCATTCCCTGCGTCGTCGGCGCCGGAACCATGCGTATCGATCTGCGCGGCGAGCGCCTGATCGGCATCGGCGTCACCCTCAAGAAGGGCGACATCATAACCATCGACGGTTCCGCAGGGCAGGTGCTGAAGGGCGAAGTGCCGATGATCCAGCCGGAGCTGTCGGGCGATTTCGGCCGTATCATGGAATGGGCCGACCGCTCGCGCCGCATGGCCGTGCGCACCAATGCCGACACGCCCGCTGATGCTCGCGCCGCGCGCTCGTTCGGCGCCGAGGGCATCGGCCTCTGTCGGACCGAGCACATGTTCTTCGAAGGCGACCGCATCCACGTCATGCGCGAGATGATCCTTGCCGAAGGCGAGGAAGGACGGCGTGCCGCCCTGACGAAACTTCTGCCGATGCAGCGATCCGACTTCACAGGCCTGTTTGCGATCATGCATGGCCTGCCGGTAACCATCCGCCTGCTCGATCCGCCGTTGCACGAGTTTCTTCCGAAGACCGACGAGGAAATTGCCGAAGTGGCGGTTGCCATGGACATGGAGCCGCAGGTCCTGCGCCAACGCGTCGATGCGCTCCACGAATTCAACCCCATGCTCGGTCATCGCGGCTGCCGGCTGGCGATCTCATATCCGGAGATCGTCGAAATGCAGGCCCGCGCCATCTTCGAGGCTGCAGTCGAAGCGGCGCGCGAGACCGGCGCTGCCGTCGTGCCCGAAATCATGGTGCCTCTGGTCGGCCTCCGCTCCGAGCTCGACTACGTCAAGGCCCGCATCGACGAGGTGGGAGATGCCGTCATGGCAGAGACCGGGATGCGGATCGACTATCTCGTCGGCACCATGATAGAGCTACCTCGGGCGGCACTCCGGGCGCACATCATTGCCGAAGTTGCCGAATTCTTCTCCTTCGGCACCAACGACCTGACGCAGACCACCTTCGGCATGTCGCGCGACGATGCCAGCGCCTTCATTCCGACCTACCAGCGCAAGGGCATCATCGAGCACGACCCCTTCATCTCGCTGGATTTCGACGGGGTGGGGGAGTTGATCCGCATCGCCACCGAGCGCGGCCGGCGCACCCGCAACGACATGAAGCTCGGCATCTGCGGCGAGCATGGCGGCGACCCTGCCTCCATCCATTTCTGCGAGGAGATCGGCCTAGACTACGTCTCGTGCTCGCCGTTCCGCGTGCCGATCGCAAGGCTTGCCGCAGCACAGGCGGCAATCAAGGCCCGCCTCTGATCGTCCTTCAAGTCAGTGCCAGTGACGGTGTCCGCCATAGTAGCCGCCGCCGACAATGACGGTCGGCCCGCCCCAGAAGAAATCGTCATTGCTGTCGCGGAAGCTGCGCGCATCCGCCCGCCGGTCGAGGTCGAGCCGCAACAGGCAGTTGGCGAAACCATCGCTGCCCCGCTTGAAGCCGTAGCCGCTGCAGGTCTGTACGTCGCGGGTGCGCTGCTCTTCCGGTGTGATCGTCTGGCAGGCCGAAAGCGCCAGGGCAAGCGCAATGGATGGAAGGACGGCTTGGACGCGCATGATGGTCTCCCTGGAACTAAAGCATATTCCAATGGAAGATGGGCAACGCACTGCACTCGTCAATCCATCGACGCACAGATGCTAATCACGATTTAAGGTTGAGATCAAGAGTCCCGCAACTGCTCGGGCAGGCGCTGTATGACATCGACGAACGCGTCGGCGAAACGAACCAGATGCTCCGTCGTTTCATCGGGTTCATGCAGGTGGATTTCAGCACGGTCGTCGTCCAGCATCGCCAGAACGACCCGCATCGTGTCGCCCTCGGCCGGAATGCGGATGACGGCAAGCCGGTGGCAATCGGCTACAAGGCCTTCAGCGGGAAGATCGAACAGGAAGTCGCCCCCGACCTCGGTGGCGGCTTTGCGGACGGCCTCGCGAAAACCCTGTTCGCCGCCCTCGAATCCCTCGAGCGACAACTCCAGTTCCAACAGCTCCAGAGGCAGATGCGGGTTGTCCGCATCGCCGGTCGGCGCGGCGCTGGCAGGCTTCTGCGGTACGGCTAAGTCCTGAGAAAGCATCGCTGGTTCTCCTCAAGTCCCTCAAAGGCCAAGTAAAACGCCGTCAGAATGACCCTTTTTGGACATTTAAGCAAGTTCTCATGTAATGAGCGCCCGAGCGCTCGCTATTGTTGCCGACGATCGCCGTAGTCGCGCCCCGAGACAATCGTTTTGTTTTCGTCCGGTCTTGCACTAAACAGAGTGTGTTCCATCCACGAGATTCTCTTGTGCGGCGAGACCGTCTCGTGCGGAATGAGAGCCGCCGCGCCGACGAGCCCTTGATGACCATTCGTTTCGATCGTCCCGTTTCGCATGCCGCGCGCGCCTCGCGCCTGGTTGCGGCTTTCGCGCTGGTCCTGTGTATCGTGGTGCTGCTCGGCCATCGGTTCGGCCCGCTTGAAACGCCCTATTTCGTGCTGTTCTTGCTGATATCGGCAGTTGTCGCCGCGCTGGCCGTATTGCTCGCGCTAGCGGGCCTCATGCAACTGTGGCAGCGCGGCGCCGAGGGCGGCGTTTCGGCCTTCAAGGCGCTGGTCTATGCGGCACTGCCGCTGGCGCTCGTCGGTTATGGAGTGGAGCGCTACGTCACGCGCCCGGCGATCTATGACGTCTCGACCGATCTTGCCGATGCGCCGCCATGGCTCGTGCCGCCGCATGCCGAGCAGATCTGGCTGCCGCACGACCAGAACATCAGCGCCAGCGTTCGGGAGATGCAGGCCGAGGCCTACCCGGCGCTGACAGGCCGCCGCTATGAAGGGGCGATGGACCGCGTGCTGGAGGCCGCACGCGAGGTGGCCAAGGAAAACGGCATCAGGATCACCAAGGTCGACGGCGCCGCCAATGATGAACCAGAGGCCAAGCCGGCGAAGCGGGTGAAGCCACGGGCGACTGACGAAAGCGGTGTCAGCGACGCGCCCGATATCGTGCCCATCCCCACCCCGCGCCCCGCCGTCGAGGACGAAGTGGCGTCGCTGATCCAGCAGAACTCCGACGTCACGCTGCAGGGCGAGAAGCGCACCACAATTCTAGGCCTCCACTTCGACGTCGTTATCCGCCTGCGCGAAGAGGCCGAAACCACCCTGGTCGACATCCGCGTCGCCTCCCGCTACGGCCCCCACGACCTCGGGCTCAGCGCCGGCATCGCCGAGGCCTATCTGAAGGCGCTCGATGCAGAATTGATGGGTATCTCCGGCGGGTGACGCCTGTGTTCCATTTCGCCTCGCACCCAGGCGCCCCCCTCTGTCAGCTTCGCTGACATCTCCCCCACAAGGGGGGAGATTTGGAGTTTGCCGCGCCCTCGGCATCTTAATCTCCCCCCTTGTGGGGGAGATGTCGGCCCGGCCGACAGAGGGGGGTGCCTGGGCGAGAGGCAACTGCTTTCCGCCTAGAACCTCACCCCACCGGCCGATACACCCCCGTCAGCGCCGGCGGGCCGTCGGTCTCGACGAGGTCCTTCTCCACGAGGTCCTCGATATGCGCAAGGACAGACAGCGCCGCCGCGCCGTGCAGCCGTGGATCGGTGTCGCGGTAGATCGCCTTGACCATGTCGGGGATCAGCCGGTCGCCCGCCTTGATCCGCTCCAGTATCGCTCGCTCGCGCATCCGCCGGTGGGTTCTGAGGCCCCGCATGAAGGAGGAGGGGTCCTTCACCGGTCCGCCATGGCCTGGAAAGAAGATGCGGTCGTCGCGCGCAAGCATGCGTTCGAGCGAGGCCATGTAGTCGGCCATCGAGCCGTCGGGCGGCGCCACGATCGAGGTCGCCCATGCCATGACGTGGTCGGCGGAAAAGACGATGCCCGTATCGTCGAGCGCGAAGGCTGCATGGTTCGCCGTATGCCCCGGTGTCAGCAGTGCGGTCAGCTGCCAGCCGTCGCCGGCGATGCTTTCGCCGTCGGCAAGCGCGATGTCGGGCATGAACCCGGTATCGGCGCTCTCGGCAAACGGGTTGACCTCCCCTTCGTGCAGCGGGCGGGAGGCACGGTGCGGACCCTCGCCGACGGTGAGCGCGCCGGTCGCTTGGCTCAGCCTTCGGGCGAGGGGCGAGTGGTCGACATGGGTATGGCTGACGAAGATATGCGACACCTGCCGGCCGGCAAGCGCTGCCGTAAGGGCTTGAAAATGCGCCTCGTTCTCCGGCCCGGGATCGATCACCGCGACTGAAGAGCCACTGCCGACGATATAGCTGTTGGTGCCGTGAAAGGTGAACGCGCTCGGGTTGTTGACAGTCATTCGCTCGACGCCGCGCGCCACCGGCACGGCGCGGCCGTAGCAGGGCTCGAAGCTCAGGTCGAATTGGGGGACGCTCATGGACAAGGGCATGCCTGCTATTTGTATTCGATCTCGATGAAGGACATCGGCTCCGTGCCCGCATTGACGACGTTGTGCTCGACGCCCGCCTCGCGCCGGTAGGCCGCGCCCTTTAAAACATCGACCCGCCGCTCGCCATTCGCCTCCTCGAGCAGAAACTGGCAATCCGTCATCGGCACGACGACATAGCCGAGCCCGTGCACATGATGGCCGGTATCGGCGCCCGGCTCGAAATCCCAGCGGGTGACGCGAACGACCGCATCGTCGATCAAGGTCGTGGGAATGGCGGGCGGGCGGGCGCGATACTGGCTCATCCTGTCTCCAGAGCGGTGTTGAAGCCTCGAGACCTAGCATAGCGACTGGAATGCCGCACAGAAATATACACCGCTGCAAAACTTAGTGATTGTGACCGCAGGCGACCTTTGCTAATCAGGCGTCGATTTGGCAGCACAAGTGCTCAGCCAAAATCTCCCGGTGGGGCGTCGCCAAGCGGTAAGGCAACGGTTTTTGGTACCGTCATCCCTGGTTCGAATCCAGGCGCCCCAGCCACGGTATAATTTTTCAATATTTCTTCTGCCTGAGTGACACAGGCTACTATTTTCCGCGCTTCTGTTTATATCGGCTTCGGCAACTCCCCTGGAAGCGGGGCGTATCACAGAGGCGGCGTCCGGATTGCTACGTCGACGAGAACTGAAGCCTGGTATCGGACATCAGATACTCCGGCATGGGAGCAAAATGCGGGTTCTACATTTCTTCAAGACATACTGGCCTGACACCTTCGGCGGAGTCGAGCGGACCATCAATGCGATCGCAAGAAGCACCGTCGAACATGGGATAGAATCGGACGTTCTTTCTCTCAGTAAAACTCCGGAAGAAAGCACCGTCGAGCGTGATGGTCACATGGCCCATAAAGCCACGCTCGACTTTGAATTTGCGTCCACAGGCTTTTCGCGCGACGTCTTCAGCCGGTTTCGGGAATTGGGCAGCAAGGCCGACATCATCCACTATCACTTTCCCTGGCCGATGATGGACATTGTTCATCTTGCCATTCCTCCGGGGAAGCCGACTGTTGTGACCTACCACTCGGACATCGTGAAACAGAAATATCTGCTCAAGCTCTACAAGCCGCTGATGCATCGCTTCCTTGGCAGCGTCGACGCGATTGTGGCGACCTCTCCCAATTACTTGGCGACAAGCGAAGTATTGCAGCGCTACAGACAGAAGACGACTGTCATCCCGCTCGGCCTTGATGAAGCCGATTATCCGAGGGCAGGGGAGCAGGACAAGGCGCGCTGGCGAGCGCGTTTCCCCAAGCCGTTCTTCCTCTTCGTCGGCGTCTTGCGCTACTACAAGGGCGCCCACATCCTTCTGGAGGCGGCAAAGCAGACGAACCTCGATATCGTCATCATAGGCAGAGGGCCGATGGAGGCCCAGTTGAAAGCTTACGCGAGCGAACATAACCTGACCAATGTCTTCTTTCTCGGCGCGTTGTCGGACACCGACAAGACAGCGCTTCTGGAACTCAGTATCGGTCTCGTCTTCCCATCCCACCTCCGCTCCGAGGCATTCGGCCTGTCGCTGGTCGAGGCGGCCATGTCAGGCAAACCGATGGTTTCATGCGAGATCGGTACGGGCACGAGTTTCGTCAATCTGGATGGAAAGACCGGACTGGTTGTGCCGCCCAACGATCCAACGGCACTCGCGGCCGCGATGACCAGGCTTGGGCATGATCGCGAAATGTCAGATGTGTTCGGAGCCGCCGCTCGCCTGCGATACGAGGAGCACTTTACGGCGGAACGTATGGGAAGCGCCTATGCGGGGCTCTATCGAGAATGCTGTCCGGGCCGATAGCGACGACGCGATCTCCGCAGTATCCCAAACGCACTTATACCGTTTCACGGCCGCGCCGCGTCTTGCGAACGGAATTGCCCGCGACGATCAGACCCGCAACCGCCTTCCCGTCATGCCGCTGCGATCATGATCCCTGTCCACCGCAGGGCGCCAATTCAACACCTTGTCGCGAGGCTACGAACCGGAGCGGGCAAAGTAGAATCCCAAATAGCCTTCGACGGTGCCGTGCGAATGATATGGGACGATCAACTTCCTTGTATCCCGCCACCCGTCGACGAGCCGATAGCCAAGTTCGCCCATTTCGGCAATGAAGCGATCCTCATTTTCGATCCGGTATGGCACGGCCTTGCTACCGATATTCTGCACGGTGTAGTACCTGTCTACACGGCTTTGCATGGGCACTCGGCTGATGAACACATCGGAAGGCAAGCGATCGAGTGTTTGCAGAAGCTCCGGCAAGGTCGGCTCCAGATACTGCAGCGCTCCGCAGCTGAGAAACAGGTCCGCCTCCCCATCGATTTCGGTCGTGAAGCTGAGGCCGGGATAGTCACCCTGCTCAAGCATCTTCTGTCCTTCCGCAACGACCTCGGGAACCTCGCAAATGCGCCATTCGACGCCATCCGGTATTTGGATCAACTCCCTGTAACTGCAGTATTCCTTCGCCAGGCTTCCGCCGAGATTGAGAATTTTGGTATCGGGTCGCAATAGGCGCTGCATATGGACAAGAATGGGATAGTCACGTTCCCGAAGAGGGTGGATGCGCACCCCTTTGGGCGCGCGAAACGTCACGATATCCGTCGTTTTGCGCAGCGGATGCTTGCTCTCTGAAGCTGTCTTCGCCTCCCGCCAGGTGTCATATATGCCGCGGCAAGTCGCAAGCGATTTGGGAAATACGTAGTGATAGCGCCATGCATTCGCTATCGGCAGAGAAAGAAGAGAAAGATGATGTATAAAGTGATGTATAAGCCCGAGCATCGCATACCTGCATCTGTTCACGGAAGCGTGATCGGCAATATAGCAAGCCGGATCGCGGTCTGGCTAATTGTTCAATCGGGGGGTGACGGTTACCGATTTTGGATAGGGTGCTTTTCCTGTTCGGAACGCCATGCTGAAAAAAGGCGGAAGCAAGCGCTAGGCTCTCAGGAGGCCGATGTTCCCCATGCCGCGACCTAACGCGGAGGGCGTGGGCCCTGATACCATCGATGTCTGGACCTGGAACCTGAACGTAGACTTCAGGAGATAGGTCGGATCAAGCAAGACAAATGTCTCACTCGGATGGCCCACCGGCGAAATCCAAGGTCAAAGTCTTTGATTTTAAAGGGAATGGTGGGCGATGAGAGACTCGAACTCCCGACATCCTCGGTGTAAACGAGGCGCTCTACCAACTGAGCTAATCGCCCTTCGCTGAAACGGTGCGTTTTCGCCCGTCGCGTTCGGTGGCCGTGATTTATGCGCAACCGCAAAAAACCGCAATAGCATTTGTGACGATTTTTGATTTTTTTGGCTGCCGATTATGTTGACGCAAATGCGGGACGCCGGGGTTCTTCAAGTAAATATCGGGCATTTTGAGCAAGGGATGCAAATGGCTCGAGTTTCAGCATCTCAGTCGAGCGTTCAGGAATTGCCCTGAGCGCTCGAACCACCGCCGACGGCAACGTTGCGGCCATACACAATGAACCGTGCATCCCTGGCGATGGGATGGTAGGCCGCAAGCACTGCTGCAAAGCGCGCCTGCCCAAGCACGTGGTCGGTCCAGAGCGGCTCGTCCTGCTGGACGATAATCAGATCGTAGTTGTATTTGGCGAATTCGGCGTATTTCGCGTCCAGATAGGCATCAGACTGTTCCAGGAAATGCGCTGCATTCGCCGCGTTTCCCTGTGCCGCTGCCTGCTCGGCCCGAA
>NZ_PCDP01000039.1 GCF_003240585.1 Arminella tubonensis | reverse complement strand
ATGTCCGGCGCCCGCATCACCGGCACGGCGGCGCTGGAGCTGAAAGAGACCGGCGGCCGCTATGCGCTGTCGACCATGTGCATCGGCGTCGGCCAGGGCATCGCCATCGCGCTCGAAAGGGTGTGATGTGTCTCACGGCAAAGTGACGTCGGGATGGCGGTCATTTCCCCAAGGTCTCCGTGTCGCGATTGCCCCGCCACAACATCGCCTGATATGAGGATGGCGAAATATTCACGATGCATCGGCACCCAGGGAGGACCTCGCAGCCATGACCGAACTTGCACAATCACTCGCATCCATTCGCGTCCCGGATCTTGCCGGAAAAGCGGTGCTCGTTACCGGCGCGTCAACGGGTATCGGCGCAGCACTTGCCCGCGCCTTCGCCCAACAGGGCATGAAGGTCGGCATCCATTACAATGCCAGCCGCGAACCCGCCGAGCAGCTTGCCGAGGAAATCAGGTCGACAGGCGCCAAGGTTCATCTCGTCCAGGCGGATGTTTCGCAGGATGGCGAAAGCGAGCGCGTGGTCAACGAGACCGCCGAAGCTTTTGGTCATCTGGATGGCCTCGTCAACAATGCCGGCGGGATGCTTGGTCGCGTTTCGACCGAACAGATGACGGATGTGCATTACGAGCGGGTGATGAGCCTCAACGCCCGCTCGGTACTGGCCGCGACCCGCGCGGCACATCCCTGGCTGAAGAAGCAGGGCGGCTTTATCATCAACACCACCTCCATCGCGGCTCGCAATGGCGGCGGCAATGGTGCCATCCTTTATGCGGCCTCAAAGGGTTTCGTGTCGACGATCACCCATGGGCACGCCAAGGAATTCGTCGGTGACAAGATCCGCGTCAATGCGGTCGCCCCCGGCGTCATCGCGACGCCATTCCACGAACGCTACACAAATGCCGAGCAGATGGAGATACAGAGGAAGTCGATCCCGATGGGCATCGTCGGCACGCCGGAAGACTGCGTCGGTGCCTATCTTTTCCTCGCCTCGCCGACACTGTCTGGCTACGTCACCGGGCAGATCATCGAGGTCAACGGCGGGCAATTGATGCCGTGAGCTCCGAATTTCGCCTGAATTTCGATTGTCAAGCGGTCGGCTGAATTAGAGATCGGGCAAGGAACTTTCGCACACTTATGACGTTTGCAGTATCGGGCGTGGCACCAGTGGCCGCGCCCGATCCATTCCTCGCAAACGGTTGCCCGATGCCATGTCGCAGACTGAAGACGCCCCATTGCCGAAGTTGAGCAAGATATCTCCTTTGGTAGGCGACCTCCCAAGGCGCCTGAGCGACGTGCTCGTCTCGGTCTCCAGCTTTGCTGGAGCCGCACGCGAATTCACCCCAAACCTCCCAACCAAGGCGGACTTGAACCCATGAGTTTCTCATTTTCGGAACTGGATTTCATGAAACCGGAGCTCGGTGCTGAATATACTGGCTCCGGCACGCATTTCGCAGTTTTCTCCGCCCATGCGGAGCAGGTGGAACTCTGCCTCTATTCGGATGACGGCAAGAATGAAATCGCCCGCATGTCGCTGCCGAAACGGGAAGGCGACATCTGGTCCGGCTATATCGCAGGCATCGGTCCCGGCACGGTCTACGGCTACCGCGTTCACGGCCCCTACCATCCGGGCGCAGGCCACCGCTTCAACCCGAACAAGCTGCTGCTCGACCCCTACGCCAAGCAGATCATCGGCGATCTCAAGTGGGATGACGCTCTTTATGGCTACAAGATTGGGGCCGAGGAGGAAGACCTGTCTTTCGACGATCGCGACAGCGCGCCGTTCATGGTCAAGGGTGTCGTGCAGGATCCCGATTTCGATTGGGACGGTGACAAGGCGATACGGCGACCATGGACTGAAACCGTCATCTACGAGGCGCATGTGCGCGGCATGACGATGACGCATCCCGACGTGCCCGACAAGCTGCGCGGCACGTTTCTCGGCATGTGCAGCGATCCAATCATCGATCACTTGACCAAGCTCGGCATCTCTGCGATCGAATTGCTGCCGATCCAGTACTTCCTCGACGACCGCTATCTTCTCGAAAAGAACCTTCGGAATTACTGGGGCTATCAGACGCTCGGCTTCTTCGCCCCGCAGACGCGCTACCTCTCAGGCAGCCGCGTCACGGAATTCAAGACAATGGTCAAAAAGTTCCATGCTGCCGGCATCGAAGTCATCATGGACGTGGTCTACAATCACACTGCTGAGGGCTCCGAACGCGGTCCGACGCTGAGCTTCCGCGGTCTCGACAATGCGAGCTACTATATTCTTTCGCCGGACGACCAGCGCCACACCTTCGACACGACAGGTACCGGCAACACGTTGAATGTCGCCCATCCGATGGTGATGCGCATGGTGCTTGACAGCCTGCGCTACTGGGTCGGCGTCATGCATATAGACGGTTTCCGCTTCGACTTGGCCAGCACGCTCGGCCGCCAGGACCTGGAGTTTGCCCGCGAGGGCGGTTTCTTCGGCGCCATACGCCAGGATCCCATGCTGTCGGGCGTCAAGCTGATTGCAGAGCCATGGGATATCGGCGAGGGCGGCTATCAGGTCGGCGGCTTTCCCCATCCTTTCCGGGAATGGAACGACAAATTTCGCGACAATGTCCGTTGCTTCTGGAAGGGCGATGCTGGCCAGGTCTCCAAGCTTGCGTCACGGATCACCGGTTCGGCCCGCCAATTCAATCATTCCGATCGCGGCGCGACGTCCTCGATCAATCTGCTCAGTGCCCATGACGGCTTCACGCTGATGGACACCGTTTCCTACAATGAGAAGCATAACGAGGCGAACGGCGAAGACAACAATGACGGCCACTCCGACAATCATTCCGACAACATGGGCGTCGAGGGCGGCACAGACAATTCGGATATCAACGAAGCGCGCGACCGTCGTCGTCGCAACATGGTCATGACTTTGCTGCTAAGCCAGGGGGTTCCGATGATCCTCGGTGGCGACGAGGTCGGCAACAGCCAGGGCGGCAACAACAACGCCTATTGTCAGGACGACGAAATCGGCTGGACCGATTGGTCCGGCCTTGGCGATCCGTTCCTCGATTTTTGCCAAAAGGCCGTCGCCTTTCGCAAGGCGCATCCGGTTCTTCGCCAGGAACGGTTCCTGACCGGAGAGACCGCAGAGGCCGACCGTGTCGAGATCGCCTGGCACAAGCCGGATGGTGGCTTCATGGACGACGGTGCCTGGGACGATGGCGAACTGCGCGTGCTTGGCGTCTACCTCGGCAAGAGCATCCATGCCGCTGACAGCGAGACCATGGACGACCTGTTCTTGATCTTCAATGCCGGTGGCGATTGCGAGTTCACGCTCCCTGCAGTCAATGGCATCGAGCATTGGCAGCGGGTCGCAGATACCGGCGCGCAGCAGCCGTTCACGACGCATGAGGCGGAAAGTTCGATAACGGTCTATGGCGCGAGCATCGCCATTTTTGCACCAAGGTCGGATGAGGCAAAGGATGATGGCAAGGCCTCCGGGCGCCGCCGTTGGTTCCATTTTGGACGACATCTGAAACGGAAATAGTCGGTATATCAATGAGCGAACTGCTGATCGAAGAATTGGGGCTCATCTATGTCAGCGACACCGAACCCGGCATTCGCCGGCTTCGAAAAGGCAAGGGGTTTTGTTACAAGCTGCCTGACGGCAGCCTGCTCGGCGATGAGGCTCAAAGGCGGCGGATAGCGTCGCTTGGACTGCCGCCTGCCTATCGGGACGTCTGGATCTGCCTGCAGGACAACGGCCACCTCCAGGCGACGGGCCTCGATGCCCGTGGGCGAAAGCAATATCGCTATCACAAGAACTGGTCGTCGCTGCGCAGCAGCGAGAAGTTCCACCAGCTGATCGATTTCGGCCACGCCCTCCCGAAGATCCGCCGCGCCGTGATGCGTCATCTGGACGCCGGCTTGGAAGATGTGAACGGCGTTCTTGCCGCGCTGGCGACCTTGCTGGACGCGGCGCATCTGCGCGTCGGCAACCGAACCTATGTCGAGCAGAACGGCACCTATGGCGCAACGACGCTCCTGAAACGGCATTTGAAGCTTACGGACGGCAGCATAGAACTCCGCTTCAAGGCAAAGGGCGGCAAGCGCATCCAGCGCAGCCTGAAACACCCTCGGTTGCAACGAATACTGGAAGAGATTGCTGACCTGCCCGGTCGGCAGCTGTTCGCCTGGAAGGATGAAAACGGGCTGTTGAGGCCGATCGACTCTGGCAGGCTCAACGGCTATCTCGCCGAGATCGCCGGGATTTCCGTTTCCGCAAAGACGTTCCGGACATGGGCCGGAAGCCTTGCCGCTTTCGGCACTGCCCGCAGCGCGGTACAACAAGGCAAGCGGCCTTCGATTCGACAGATGTGCCAGGCGGCAGCAACCGTTCTTCACAATACGCCGGCTGTCTGTCGCTCCAGCTACATCCATCCCGCCATCATTGCATTGGCCGACAAGGACTACGATTTCACGATTGTCGAAACCAGGCCGCTGGTGGAACCACTACGCGGTCTGCGGGCCGATGAAAACCGTCTTCTGGATTTCCTGGTCAACGCGAGCGAGGAAGCGACACAGGATGCGGCGCTGCAGAGGGCGTCATAGTCTTCATCTCGAAAAGGTCACCAGGGTCGGTGTTTCTCGGCCGACCGGGCCGCATTCGGAACCTTTAGGTCACGAAGCGGTTTTGAATGTTGAAGCACAATTCGAGACATCCGATGGCGAATGTTCGCAAGGTCGAGCCTAGAATTTCAGGAATGGACGTTCGCGACCGATTGATCGTCGCGCTCTATGCGGAATTGAAGGCGGAGCGGGAGACGCGCGAGACCCTGGAAGGGGTCATCCGCAATGGCGGACTTTCAAGCGACGTTCTCGAAGCAATCGCCGGCGACCCGGTCTCCGTCGTCACCAGCGAAGACGTGGCGGCGGTTGAAAAGATCATCGCGCTCGATTGCCGTCGAAAGAAGGTCGCGCGATAGGGACAACGTGCCGCCCAGTGCGAGGATTTGCACCATGGCCTATATAACATACCAAATCGTCGAGCATGACGGTGGCTGGGCTTACAAATTGGGAGAAACGCTGTCGGAGACCTACGCCTCGCGACAGGGCGCAGTTATGGGCGCGAAAAGCGCGGCATCGCGACAGAAGACCAGCGATGGCGGTGCTATGGTGCGGGAACGTCCCGCAACGCGGCGGCGAATAGGCGGAAGTTGAATGGCGACGCGAGCGAGCTGGAAAGGCCATTTGAAGATCGACGAACTCAGCTGTGCGGTGGGGCTTTATTCGGCCGTCTCCTCCTCGGATCGGATTTCCCTCAATATCGTCAACCGCAAGACCCACAATCGCGTCGAACGCCAGTTTGTCGACAGCGAGACGGGCAAGCCCGTCGGACGCGAGGATCAGGTCAAGGGATATAGGCTGGAAGACGGCGACTATATCATCGTCGAGAGCGATGAACTGGCGTCGATCATTCCCGACAGTGACAAGATCATTACGGTCAAAAGCTTCATCAGCGCCGAGGATATCGACAAACTTTATTTCGACAAGCCTTACTATCTGGCACCGGCCGATAGCGCTGCTGAGGGGGTCATGGGCTTGATCGCCGAGACCTTGCGAAACGGCAAGGTGGCTGCCCTTGCCCATGCCGTCTTGTTTCGTCGCTATCGTACGCTGTTGGTGCGGCCGCATGAGGACGGATTGATTGCGACGATGTTGAACTTCGAGTATGAAGTGCGCTCCGCCGAGGATGCCTTCAAGGATATTCCAGAGGTCAAGGCAACAGCGGAAATGCTTGACCTTGCCAATCATATCATCTCAACGAAGCGCGGAACATTCGAACCGGCAGACTATGAAGACCGCTACGAGGCGGCCCTCGTCGAACTGGTCAAGGCCAAGGTCGAAGGCAAGCCGATACCGAAGCCACGGCCGGCGGCTGAAGGAAAAGTCATCGACCTCATGCAGGCCTTGCGCGAAAGTGCCGGTGTTGCCGACAGGGCCAAGGCCAAACCGAAGTCCTCAAGGACCGCAAAGTCCCCAAAAGGACCTGAGCGGCGACGCAAGGCGAGCTAAGCCGACCGGCGCCGATTTCAAGCTGAGGCTGCAGTGGTAAGTCTCTGGTTGCGGTTTCGAAGTTGACAACAGGATCAGGGGGATGCCGTGGGAAAGACTTTGGCCCAAACGCTTTCGAAATCTTCTGTCCAATTGACGCATCCCGATCGGGTCTACTGGCCGGGCAAGGGTGTAACGAAGCAGCACTTGGCGGACTATTACGCGCAGGTTTGGCCTCTTATGGCGCCGTTCGTTGTTCATCGTCCGCTAGCGCTGATGCGATGCCCGGATGGCATCGACGGGCCGAAGTTTTTCCAAAAGCATGCATGGAAAGGGATCAACCCGCATATCGAGCAGATCGCCGATCCGGAGGACAAAAATGGAGAAAAGCTGCTGCGCATCAAGGATTTCGACGGGCTGATCGCGCTTGTTCAGTCTGCCGCCCTGGAAATTCATCCCTGGGGGACGACGACAGACCATTGGGCGCGTCCCGACATGATCACGATGGATCTCGATCCCGCAGAAGATGTCGGCTGGCCGGAGGTGATTGCTGCTGCCCAACAGCTCAGAAAACATTTCGCTGCATCCGGCCTTGCATCCTTCGTAAAGACGTCAGGCGGAAAAGGTCTGCATGTAGTCGCGCCACTAACACCCGCAGCATCGTGGCCGGACGTCAAGGAGTTTGCTGCCGCGATGGCGGAAAGCATGAGTGCCGATCATCCGGAAAAATTTCTGGCCACCGCCGCCAAGGACAAGCGCGTCGGCAAGATCTTTATCGACTATCTGCGCAACGGCCGCGGCAACACGGCGGTCGCCGCCTATTCGCCACGGGCAAGACCGGGCGCCCCTGTCTCGATGCCGCTTTCGTGGGATCAATTGGAGGAAGTGGGTGGCCCGGCCGACTTCAATGTCAACAATGTCCCCGCACATTTGGCTGCGCAGTCGGTCGATCCGTGGGAGCGTTTTTTCAAGGCTGCCAAGCCGCTGCCGAAGGCGAAGGCGCATTGACCCTATTTTGATCGCCGCTCCTGCGAGGCGACGCTCTTCCTGAGTGCGTCCATGATGTCGATGACGTTGCCGCCCGTCGGGGCCGTGGGCTTCTTTGCAGGTTCAGGCTTCTTTTTCCGGCCCTGCTTCTTGGCTTCTACGATGTCCGCAAGGCGATTCTCGACAGGATCCTCGGTCAGAGCGGGAGACCATTTCTCGGTGCGACGCTGCACCAGCTTCTTCATCAGGGAAAGGCTCTCAGCATCAGGTTTTTCCTTTGTTTCAAGGGCCTTGTCGGGGGTACGGACCTCGTCGCCGTAGCGCAGCGTCCAAAGTATGATTCCCCGCCCGGCCGGTTCCAGCAGCACGGCACGCTCCCGCCTATAGAGCACAAGCCGGGCGATGCCCACCACCTTGCTTGCCGCCATGGCGTCGCGGATGACGCAGAACGCCTCCATTCCGACCTTGTCTTCTGCGATCAGGAAGTGCGGCTTGTCGTACCAGATCCAGTCAATGGAATCATTGGCGACGAAGGTGTCTATGTCGATGGTGCGCGTGCTCTCCAAAGCCACTGCGTCGATCTCGTCGTCTTCAAGCAGGACATAGTCATTCTCGCCGCGCGGGTAGCCCTTGACCTCGTCTTCTTCGGCAACAGCCTTGCCCGTGACGGAATCGATATAGTGGCTCTCGACGCGATTGCGGGTGGCACGATTGAGGACGTGAAAGCGGATCTTGCTGTTTTCGGAGGTAGCCGGCAGCAATGACACGGCGCAGGTCACCAGCGAGAGCTTCAGGTAACCCTTCCAGAACCGCTGCGGCATCGTGCCTCTCCTTGTTCCAGATGCAATGAGAACCCCGCTGATGCGAGGTTCTCAATCGCTCAGGCTACTTATCGTATGACCTCGATCACCTTGTGACTTTGGGGTTCGACGATAACGCGCTGGTTGTTGACGATCGCATAGGCGTAGTGCGGATTGTCGGGAATGGGAACGATCTCGACTTCGCCTGGGATGGGCCTTCCGACTTCAATGGGATCTTCGATGACTGCGGTCGTTGCCGGAGCCGGTTGCTGGCGGACATAGGTGACGACCTCGCGCGGCGGGGGATCAAGCACTGCGCCTGTTACCGCACCGGCGACACCGCCCACGGCTGCACCGACCGGGCCACCGATAATAGCGCCTGTTGCAGCACCGCCGACTGCGCCCGTAACGGCGCCATTGGCAGCGATGGCATTCGTGGAAAGGGATGCAAGCGCCATTGCGCCTGAGACAAGCAGGGCCTTGTACATTTTGTTTCTCCTTAGCTCGAAAGTTGCAGGAGGTGAACGGCAGCGCCTTCCTGTTGTTCCCAAAAAACAGATCGGAGCGGTAGTAACGCTTTCAAACTGAAGGTTACAGCCCGTGAGGCTGGCGGCCCACACCTGTCCATTTTGGCACTTGAAATCTTGTCGCCGTTTTGCCACTTGAAATCGCCACTTGAACGCGCAAAGACAGATCGAGGACATCAGATGACGACGAACACCAGCGATAGCACACCGAAACAGCATGTTTTCGAGGCCGATGTCGCCAGGCTTCTGCATATGATGGTGCACTCGGTCTATACCGACAAGGATGTGTTCCTACGCGAACTGATTTCGAATGGCGCCGACGCCTGCGAAAAGCTGCGCTATGAGGCCATTACCTCCCCCGGCTTGCTGTCCGATGATCAGCCCGCACGAATGACCGTCTTGTTGGACGAAGAAAATCTGCGCCTGGTGCTTGAGGACAACGGCATCGGCATGAGCCACGACGAGATGGCCGAGGCACTGGGTACGATTGCCCGCTCCGGAACGCGCGCCTTCATGGAGCGCGTGGAGGCTGCCAAGGAGAAAGAGGGCGCACAGCTGATCGGCCAGTTCGGCGTCGGCTTCTATTCCGCCTTCATGGTCGCCGATCGCGTGGATGTGATCTCGCGCCGTGCGGGATCGGACGAGGCCTGGTTGTGGTCCTCGGACGGCAAGGGCAGCTATACGGTCGGACCGGCCGATATCGCCGACGCACCGGCGCGGGGCACCCGGATCATGCTCCATCTGATGGAGGATGCGAAAACCTATACATCGCGCTGGACGATCGAGCGGATCGTCAAGGAGCAGTCCGGCCATGTGCCCGTTCCGATCTACATCGTCGAAAAGCCCGGTGCCGAGGCTGTTGAGGTGACCGACGGGTCGGCGCTCTGGACGAAGCCGAAGAGCGAAATCACCAAGGACGAATACAACGATTTCTACCGCGGCATTTCCGGCCAGTACGATGAACCCGCCGTCACGGTGCATTTCCGCGCCGAAGGGCGGCACGAGTATACAGCGCTTGCTTTCGTCCCCGGTTCCCAGCCTTTCGACCTTTTCGATCCGGACCGTAAGGGCCGCATCAAGCTCTACGTCAAGCGCGTCTTCATTACCGACGATGCCGAGCTGCTGCCGCGCTACCTCCGTTTTATCAGAGGCTTGATCGATACGTCGGATCTGCCGCTAAACGTTTCGCGCGAAATGATCCAGGAGAGCCCGATCCTCGCGGCGATCCGCAAGGGGCTGACGAGCCGCATCCTGACCAGCCTTGAAAAGCTTGGCGAGAATGACGCCGAGGCTTTTATCAAGGTCTGGGAAGCGTTCGGCACGGTGCTGAAGGAAGGTATCTACGAGGATTACGAGCGTCGGGCGCAACTGATGGCGCTGTCGCGCTTCCGCAGCACCGCGGGAGCGGCCGGCTTCCGGTCACTGGCAGACTATATCAAGGATATGAACCAGGGGCAGACGGCGATCTACTATCTGGCCGGCAGCAATCTCGAGCAGCTGAGGTCTTCCCCGCAGATCGAGGGGTTCCGTGCCCGCGGCATCGAAGTTCTCCTGCTGACGGATCCAGTCGACAGTTTCTGGGTGACGAATGCACCGGATTTCGAGGGCAAGTCCTTCAAGTCGGTCAGTCAGGGCGCCGCCGATCTCGATCAGATTGCAAAGCCGGACGGCGCCGCCCCGACAAAGGCGGAAACCACTGAAGACGTCGGCAATCTGATCGCATTTGCAAAGTCGGCCCTCGGGGAAGCGGTGTCGGACGTGCGTGCGTCGGATCGCCTGACGGAAAGCGCTGTCTGCCTGGTTGCGCCCGAACATGGCCCGGATCGCCAGCTGGAAAAGATCCTTCAGGGCGCCGGCCGACTGGATGCCGCAGCAAAACCGGTTTTGGAAATCAACCCGGATCACGCGTTGATCAGGGCGATTGCGGGGACGTCGGTTGAAGACGCCGCTTTCCGCGAGGATGCCGTGCAACTGCTTCTCGATCAGGCGCGTGTTCTGGATGGCGACAAGCCGGAAAATCCGCGCGCCTTTGCGGAGCGGCTCGCGCGCGTATTCGAGCGCGCATTGAAGGGATAAGATTGCTGACGACTGCCGGTGCCGGCTCTCCGGCACCGGCAACAGAAGAGGCTAGCCGTGCGCCTTCGTGCGACTATAACCGGTCAGTCTGGCTGATCTTCGATGTCTTGATCCGCCAGCCGTCCATTTCAAACGTGCCGTCCCTGTCGGTGACGGCGCGCAGGATATCGCCAGGCGTGACCTTGCGAGTCTTCGGCGCGGTCGACAAAATGACCGCCTTCAGCTTCGGAAAAGTAAAAACGCCGTCTTCGATCCGGATGCCGTGGTTGTAGACAGAGGCATGATAGAGAGCCGATTGGTCGCTCATGGTTTTCCTCCCGGAGTGCCCCACAATCATTTCCGGAATGACTAAAAAAGCAAGCTATGCTTTTGCCCGAATAGGCGCGCCGAAGGAATGGAATCCTATTTGGGCGGCCGCGGACTTTGCGGCCCGTGCCATACCGATACAAGCCTCGAGACAGGCCCGAGCTATAGTAACGAAGCTGAGGATGAACTGACGTGGCGCGCCTGTCGGGGAGGGCAGGCAGCGCATCGCTCGTACCGGCGTCCTCTTCTACGATGCGGCACAACCAGGGTCGTCTAACGCTTACTCGAGGAAGCTTTTGAATGAAGGGTATAATATTGGCGGGTGGGAGCGGCACACGGCTTTATCCGCTGACGATCGCAGTGTCCAAGCAGCTGCTGCCAATCTATGACAAGCCGATGATCTACTATCCGTTGAGCGTTCTCATGCTTGCGGGGATACGTGATATTCTTGTCATCTCCACACCGCACGATCTACCGCTTTTCCAGAAGCTGCTGGGGGATGGAGCGGATTTTGGGGTCCGATTTTGCTATGCGGAGCAGGCGCAGCCGAATGGTCTGGCGGAGGCCTTCATCATTGGGCAGGACTTCATCGGCGACGACAGCGTGGCGATGATCCTTGGTGACAATATCTACTTCGGCGACGGCCTGTCGAGGATATGCCAGACCGCTGCGGCAAACGAGAAGGGCGGGACGGTGTTTGCCTATCACGTCGAAGACCCGCAGCGCTACGGTGTCGTCGCGTTTGACAAGGCGACGGGTCAGGCCCTGTCCATCGAGGAAAAGCCGGAGGTTCCAAAATCCAGCTGGGCCGTCACTGGCCTTTATTTCTACGACAACGATGTGGTCGATATCGCAAAATCCATAAAGCCTTCCGCCCGCGGCGAACTGGAGATCACCACCGTCAACAACATCTATCTTAAACGCGGCGATCTACATGTCCAGCAGCTAGGCCGTGGCTATGCCTGGCTTGATACTGGGACGCATGACAGCTTGCATGATGCATCGTCGTTCGTGCGAACGATCGAGCTTCGGCAGGGAATCAAGATTGCATGCCCGGAGGAAATTGGCCTCGAATGGGGTTGGGTGAGCCCCGACCGGATCCTGGAAAGAGCCGCAAAGATGGGTAAAACCGAGTATGCGACCTATCTGCGCCGCCGTGCCGGGGAAGTGGGGAGAGCGTAATGGAAGTCAGGCCGCTTGGACTTCACGGCGTTCTGGAATTGTTGCCGCGCAAATTTGGTGACGATCGCGGCTTTTTCTCCGAAACATACAATGCGGAACGCATGGCAGAAGCCGGCATCACGCTGCAGTTCGTCCAGGACAATCATTCTCTTTCGGCGGCAAGGGGCGTGTTGCGCGGGTTGCACTTTCAGTTGCCCCCGCGCGCGCAGGACAAGCTTGTCCGCGTTGTGAAGGGCTCGATACTCGACGTGGTCGTCGACATCAGGAAGAGCTCGCCGACGTTTCGGAAATGGATCTCGCTGGAGATCGCCGCAAAGAAATGGAACCAGATCTTGATCCCCAAAGGCTTCGCGCATGGCTTCGTCACCCTGGAGGAGAACACGGAGATCGTCTATAAGGTCACCGATTTCTATTCTCCGGAGCACGATCGGTCGTTGCGTTTCGATGATCCGTCGATCGGGATCGAGTGGCCGTTTGAAAGTGCTGCGATGCAGCTTTCCGACAAAGATCGCAACGCGCCACACCTCGATGGTGTCGACCTATTTCCTTGAGGGAGCATTCTCTGCATGAACATCCTTGTTTCGGGCGGTGCGGGTTTCATTGGCTCCGCGGTCTGCCGGCTGCTCGCCGCCAATCCTGACAATCGCGTCATCAATGTCGACAAGCTAACCTATGCCGGAAACCTGGCTTCGCTTCGTCAGATTGAAAATCATCCCAACTATCGCTTCGTGCGCGCCGATATCTGCGACGAGGCTGCCATTCTCGGCCTTCTCCGCAACGAAAAGATTGACGCGGTGATGCATCTGGCCGCGGAAAGCCATGTCGACCGATCCATCGACGGGCCGGCGGATTTCATCGAGACAAACATTGTCGGCACCTTTCGGATGCTGAATGCCGCACTCGCCCATTGGCGTGAGCTTTCCGATCCTGCGAAATCCGCATTCCGTTTCCACCATATCTCCACCGACGAAGTGTTTGGTGACCTGCCGTTTGACAGCGGCATCTTCACGGAAGAGACACCCTATTCACCGTCCTCCCCCTATTCCGCGTCAAAGGCCTCTTCGGATCACCTGGTCCGCGCTTGGCATGAAACCTATGGTCTGCCAGTGGTCATCTCCAACTGCTCCAACAATTATGGGCCGTTCCATTTCCCCGAAAAGCTCATTCCGCTGGTCATCCTCAACGCGCTGGACGGCAAGCCTTTGCCGGTCTACGGCGCAGGCGCCAATATCCGCGACTGGCTTTTCGTCGAGGACCATGCACGCGCATTGGAGCTCGTCGTCACCAAGGGCAGGCCGGGCGAAAGCTACAATATTGGCGGTCGCGCGGAGCGAACCAATCTCAGCGTCGTGGAGACGATCTGCGATATTCTGGACGAGAAGCGACCGCGCGCCGATGCGAAACGCTACCGCGATCTGATCACCTTTGTCACCGACCGACCGGGGCACGATCGTCGCTACGCGATCGACGCCACGAAGATCGAGCGCGAGCTTGGCTGGAAGCCGACGGAAACATTCTCAACCGGCCTTCGGCAGACGGTCGAGTGGTATCTCGACAATGACTGGTGGTGGAAGCCGATCCGCGGAGAACGCTATGCCGGCGCGAGGCTCGGCGCTGTCGCTGCAGCGGGCGTCAAAGCATGAAGATCGTCGTCACCGGGTGTGAAGGGCAGGTCGCGCGCTGCCTTGTCGAGAGGGCAGTGTCGCATCGCGCCATCGAATTGATCGCCCTCGGTCGCCCGGAACTCGACCTTGCGCTGCCGCAGACGGTTGTCGATGCAATCGCCGCGGCCAAGCCTGACCTGGTCGTCTCAGCCGCAGCTTATACCGCCGTCGACCAAGCCGAAGACGAACCGGAGGTGGCCCGAAGCATAAATTCCCTTGGCGCAGCCGCTGTCGCCTGCGCGGCGGCGCAGATGAATGTACCGGTTCTTCATCTCTCCACGGACTATGTCTTCTCCGGCGAGGGCGACGAGCCTTATGGCGAGCACGATGCGACGGGACCAAGGAGCGTCTACGGACAGACCAAGCTGGATGGCGAGACAGCCGTCGCTGCCGCCAACCCACGGCATCTCATCCTGCGGACCGCATGGGTCTATAGTCCGTTCGGCAAGAATTTCGTCAAGACCATGCTGCGTCTTGCCGAAAGTCGCGACACCGTTTCCGTGGTCTGCGACCAGTGGGGCAATCCGACGTCGGCAATCGACATAGCCGATGCGATACTCCACATCTGCGAGACGCTCGGGGCCGATCGCCAGTTTGCTGACTTCGGCACCTATCATCTCGTCGGGTCGGGAAGCACGAACTGGAGCTCCTTTGCCCGAGCGATCTTTGAAGCCAGCAAGAGACTGCGGGGACCATGCGCAGAAGTAAAAGACATTCCGACATCGGAATATCCGACAAGGGCAATCCGACCATCGAATTCGCGACTGTCGACGCAGAAATTCGAGGGTGTCTTCGGCTGGAAAATGCCGCAGTGGCAACAGTCGACAGATAAGGTGGTCGAGAGAATCCTCGCGGAATCGCACGCTGGAAAGTAGCTTTTCGCCCGGGCACCTAGGCCGTTCCGCCAGCCCCGCCGATCATGCCAAGAGTTCCGAGCGGCTTGGTAACGCCGCGAAGGCGCCACGCCGGGTGGCGGTGATGGCCGCTGCGGTTTGAGCACGTATAATCGCGTCATCCAACGTCTGCCCTTGAGCCAGCAGCGCGGCGAGCACGCCGCAGAATGTATCTCCACATCCGGTCGTGTCGACGGCTTCGACGGGATCTGCTGCGAAATGTCTGGTCTTGCCCTCTTGATGAACGACGCACCCATCCGCGCCAAGAGTAATAATCGAAACCTTGGCGCCGAGTGTACACAGCGCTGAAGAGCCCTCGGTTGGATCGGACATGCCGGTGATCGATGCCGCCTCGCCGCGGTTGGTGACGACGATGTCGCAGAAGGGCAGAAGCGACTTCGCGTCCCACCAGAGCGGCGCCGGGTTGAAAACCGTGGTCGCGCCGCGCCGAGATGCGATCTCCATTGCCTGCTGTGTGCTGTCCGCTCGGAGATTTCCCTGCATGACGAAGACATCTCCAGATTCGGCCTTTGCAGCGAATGCACCCGCCGCCTCGATGCGGAAGGCAGCGGCGCACGGCCCAGCGCTGACGATGCTGTTTTCACCGTCAGGCAATACCATCAGCAGCGAGAAATCGGTCGGATGGGCAAAATGGTGGGGGTGGAACATCAGGCAGGCTTCAGCGGCAATCACGCTTGCTATCTCGGACCCCTGAGCGTCGCGGCCGAGGGGCGCGCGGAACAGCACCTCGGCGCCGGCGCGCGCAGCCGTGACCGCCTGATTGAGCCCCTTGCCCCCCGGCGCCCGCCTGACGTCGTGGCCGAGCAATGTCTCGCCCAGGTCCGGCAAGCGCTGCACGCTCAGGCTGATGTCGAGCCCGGCATTGCCGAGGACAATCACGCGACCCATGATCCGATCAGCTCCTTGCCTTGGCAACGGCGCGCATGAAAACCTGCAGCCGCTCCGGGTCTACCGGGTTCCACCAGACACCGTCGCGCTTGAGGTAGCTCGCGACAATGACGGCGTCGGCGACGATAAAGATATCGCCGACATTGTCGGGCGTGACACCAGAGCCGACTGCGACGGGCAGCGCCGTTCCAGCCCCGATCGCCTGCAGTTCTTCCATGGTCGCCGAATCCCCCGTTCGCTGGCCGGTGGCGATTGCCACATCGGCATCGAAGAATTCGTTGTCGCGGGCCAGTTCCTGTATCGTGCGGTCGCCGGTGATGGCGTGAGCTCCGTGTTTGACATGGACATCGGCAAAGATGCGCACCGATCTTGCGTGAAGCCAGGCCCGGTAGCGTGTCGCCTCGCCGGCTGGACCATCGATCAGGCCTTCATTGGCGACATAGGCGTTCGACCACTGGTTGACGCGTACAAAAGCAGCGCCTGCAGCTTTTGCCACGGCGAGTGCCTGGATCGCTCCGTTGGCGAGAACATTGACGCCGATCGGCAGGCCACAGTGACGACGCACCGCGTCGCTCATAACAGCCATCGAGGCGGCCGTCTCCGGACCAAGCTTGTCGGGCTTGGAGAAGGGGATGTCGCCGTGATTTTCGACGATCAATCCGTCGACGCCGCCGTTCTTGTAGCGTCCTGCTTCGGCAACGGCAAAATCGATGATATCCGCCATCGGCTGACCGTCATACTCCGGCGAACCGGGAAGCGGCAGCGAGTGGATCACGCCGATCACGGCCTTCCGCCTGCCGAAAATCTCCTCGATTGCATTCTGCTTCTGGCGGTAGACGGTGTTCTTCCTGGGTGTATCGCTCATGGGTCGGCCTCTTGGGAAAATTTGCTGTTCTTTTGTAGTGCCGCTGCGTTGCGCTATGCGGCCGTGTTTTGGTAATCAGGTCGATTGCGTCACTGCCAAAGTCGCTTCCAGGAGCAATTGTGCCCCGAGAATCGCATCCTCTGGTTCGACAAATTCCGCCTCATTGTGGCTGAGCCCATCGCGACAGGGAACAAAGATCATACCCGTCGGCGCAACCCGTGCCAGGAAGAGTGCGTCGTGGAAGGCGCCGGATATCATCTTCTTGAACGGAATGGACAGCCGCCGTGCGGCGTCCTCGAGGGTGACAATCATGGTCGCTGGAAATTCGGCCGATGGCATGTCGAACGTCCTGCGGATATCGACGGTGCATCCACTGGCCGTTGCGGCTTTCGCGCAGACGGCGCTGACCTGTTCCTCCATCTCATCGAGACGGTCGCTATCTGGATGTCGCAGGTCGACGCTGAAAACGACCTGTTCCGGGATGGCATTGATAGAGCCTGGAAATGTGCACAGCCGCCCAACCGTCAAGCGTGCGGCAGCGTCGCCCGGCATCACGGCGGCGAAAAGTTTTTCGAGGGCGACCGTGGTCGCTACCATGGGATCGCGGCGATAGGCGAGTTCGGTCGTGCCGGCATGCCCGGCTTGGCCGCGCACTGTCACTTCGAGCCATCGGGTGCCCTGGACACCTGTGACAATACCGATTGGTATCCTCTCTTTCTCGAGTGACGGTCCCTGCTCGAGGTGAAGCTCGAGGTAGCCGGAAATCGGCATCCCGACCGGCCGTTGCTCGGCCTCCGGCAGGGCGACAAGCGTAGCAGCAAGCTCTTCGCTCAAGGATGCACCGTCGCTTCCCCTAAGATCTCTCCACGCGGACGGATCGGCCGCCCCGACGAAAGCCATCGAACCCATGGCGCCTGGAGAAAAGCGACTTCCCTCCTCGTTCGTCCAGGCAACGACCTCGATCGCACTCTCCGTTTCGACCGCCGCATCCTCGATCGCTTCAAGGACTTCGAACGCCGAAAGGGTCCCAAGCGCACCGTCAAACCTGCCGCCCGTCGGTTGGCTGTCGAGATGGCTGCCGATCAGGAAGGGTGGCAGCTCGGCGCGGCGGCCTTGCCGTCGTACGAAGAGATTTGCCATGTCGTCCTGGAAGACCGCAAAGCCGCGATCCCGTGCAAGCCGCGCAAGCAGCGCCCGGGCTTCCCGATCTTCAGCGGTCAGGGCCTGTCGATTAACGCCGCCGGCCGCCGTGGCGCCGATCTGTGCGAAGGCGTTCAGTCGGTCAAGCAGGCGTCGGCCGTGGATCCTTGCCTCGGCACTCATCGTTTCGTTCCGGTAAAATGGCTCTGCATCGCTCAGTCCTTGCCTGTCGCCCAGGCAAGCATTTGCTCGAACAGGGTCTTGTAGCCGTGCCAGGCGATGAACTCAGGCGGTAGCCAATGCGGGCCAACGTCGGAGGTCCAGGCAATCGTGCGGCCCTTGCCGTATTTTCCGGCGACGAGCAGAGGCAGCGAGCCATAGTCCGTCGAAACAGTCGCCAAGATCTCGGCATCGACCTTGACGACAACCTCGTTGAAACCGAGCAAGACAGGCCAATCCTTGCCGAGGCCCTGCAGAATGGGGTGATTGCCATCGCCGGTCACCACAGGGACGAAACCTTCCGGCACCTCGACGCGGTCATCGACGGAAAGGCAGGTGACGGGAAGGACGTCCTCGACTGGCGTCTTTCGATACCGCGCGCCGCCGTTGATGCCCTGGAAACTGTAGTAGCCGCCAAACATCAGCAGCGCTCCGCCATTACCGACATAGTCGCGCAGCAGTCGCAGCCGGTTCGGCGTTGTCTTCGAATGGATCCAGGTGTCGGGATGCAACAGTAGCGTATTTGCCCCGATATCCGAAAGCACGACCGCGTCATATTCCGACAGCGCCTCGATCGTCTGGGGGAAATCGCGCTGCGCCTCGTGCGCCGGCATGAACCGGACGTCGAAGTTACTGCCCTTCAATGCGGCGAGCAGCTCATCGGCACCAGTGTGGTAGGTGACGGTCGGAAACTGGTCGAAGCCCTTGATGTGCGTTGCGCTCGACACCCAGGATTCGCCCGCGAGAAGGACCTTGGATTTGGACATGTTCACTCCTTGAAAGGTTTGGGGCGCGCCTGGGCGGCGGCAGAAAAGACGGATTTCGGGTTGTCGATCAGCATTCGGTCGATCGACGCCTGACTGACACCGTGGCGCTTCAGGCGCGGCACGAAATGCTTGAGGATGAAGCCGTAGCCGAACCCGCCATATCGGGTCAGCATGATCTTGAGAAAGACGTCCTGCGACAGAAGCAGCCGGTCGACAAGCCCCATATCGATCAGCGAGCGGATCGCCCGCGCATTCTCCTCGTCGGAAGGCGACTGGGCGTCCTGGTCGGCGTAGTAGTAGTCCATGCCGATCATGTCATATTCCAGAAAGGCGCCGCGCTCGGCCAGGCTCTTTTGATAGGCGAGATCGTTGTGGCTGGGGTTCATGTGGCAGAGAACGGTGTGGCGAAGGTCGGCACCCTCGGCTTCGACCACGTCGAGCACGCGGTGAGCCAGCCGCTCCCAGCCTGGAAGATGGATCGTCAGCGGCAGACCGGTTATTCGTGCCGCGCGCGCCGAGGCCCGAAGCGATTTGAGCTCCTCAGGCGTGAAATCCTTGCTGACACCGACTTCGCCGATAATGCCGCCCATGATCTCCGGCTGCGTCGTCCCGCCACCGACATCATTGACGATGAACTCGGTCACCTCCGCGAGGTCCATGCCCTTCAGCCATTCCGGATGGGTATGCTGCAGGTAGAAGCCCGTTCCCATGATGATCTTCATGCCGGACATGCGGGAGATCCGGGCGAGTTTTTCCGGATCGCGGCCTATGCCGATATTCGTTGCCTCGATGACTGTGTGGCCACCGAGCGCCTGAAACTTCTTCAGTTCCGTCAGCGCGAGGTCACTGTCGTCGAGCGAGACGTTGTCGCGGTTCATATAGGGGTTCATCCGCAGCTCGCCGATAATCTCCATATTCACGGGCTGTTCGGCAATGAGCCGCTCGTCCGGATGGCACGGGCATTTCCAGGTCCGTGCGCCGTCCAAAATGATATGTTCGTGCATCAGCGTTATGCCGAGATCATCGACCGGAACCGGCCCCAGAACCGTCATCGCGCTTCCTGACTTTACGCCGATCGCGGCTCGTTCGCCGGCCTTGGTTTCGAACAGATGATCCATGGTCATCGGCTCCTCACCGCGCCCTTGAAGATGCGGAAATTCAGCCAGATGGCGACGAGGATAATAGCACCAGTGACGATAGGGGTCAGGAAGGGCGACATGTGAGCGAGGATCAGTCCATTGCCGATGACGGCAACGGTCAATGCGCCCAGCACCGTGCCGATCACCGTCCCCCGTCCGCCGAAAAGGCTGGTTCCACCCAGCACGACCGCGGCGATTACATCAAGTTCGAACCCTTGTCCGGCATTGGACGAGCCGGAACCGAGGCGGGCTGCGAGGATGATGCCGGCCGCGGCGGCGGCCGTTCCCGATAGTACGTAAACCAGCATGATGGTGAAGCGCGTGTTGATGCCCGCGCGACGAACGGCCTCGGCATTGGCGCCAACGCCAGTGACATAGCGGCCGAACGGCGTTTCGTTAAAGGTGATATAGGCGACGATGAGCACAGCGAGTGCGATCAACGCCGGCACCGGCACGCCGAGGAACCAGGCACGGCCGAGCGCGGTGAACGGGTTCTCTGCGTCGACGGGTATCGAATAGCCGCCTGTGATCAACAGCGCAAAACCGCGGATGACCGAGAGGCCGGCAAGCGTGACGATGAAGGCGGGGATACGCTCATAGGCGATGAAGAAACCCTGCAATGCACCAATGATGCCGCCAAGCGCCAGCATCAGCACAACGACCAACGGCCACGGGATACCCGCTTGAAGCGAGGCAGCCGACAGCGTCGAGGTCAGCGCCAAAACCGAGCCAACGGACAGGTCGATACCCCCTGTGGTGATGACGAATGTCATGGCCGCGGCGACGATCAGAAGCGGTGCAGACTGGCGAACGATGTTGAGCAGGTTCGGCGCTGTCAGGAACGCGCCGGTGAGGACTGAGAAAACGATGCAGACGACGATGAAGAACAACGCGATGGACACGATGCTGCCGTTGGCCATGATGAAGTCCCGTCGCCGCGTCTTGTGGACGCGAGGTCGAGCACTCGTCGCAGCATCGGCCTGGCCCGCGGGGGAGGAGACGTTCATGCCTGCACTCCATTGTCCTGGCCGCGACCGGCGGAGCGGGCGGAGAACTTTCGCCCGACGATGAGGTTGACGACTTCCTCGATGCTGGTGTCCTCGATCTGGCGTTCGGCGACGTTTCGCCCCTCGTACATCACCTGGATTCGATCGCAGACAAGGAACAGGTCCTGAAGGCGATGGGTAATGAGGATGACGCTGACGCCGCGGGCGCTGACCGTTCGGATCAGGTCCAGCACGGCTTCGACCTCGGCAACGGCAAGGGCGGCTGTCGGCTCGTCCATGATGAGGACCGATGGGTCGAAGGAGGCCGCGCGTCCGATTGCGATCGACTGACGCTGACCTCCGGACAGGTTTTCGACCTTCAGGCGGGTGTCGGCGATGACGATGCCCAGTCGGTCGAGCATTTCGCGGGCTTGCCCATGCATCCTCGGTTTGTCGAGAAAGGGCATGCCGAGCATTTTGCGCCGCGGCTCTCGCCCGAGAAACAGATTGCCGGCGACATCGACGCTGTCGCAAAGTGATAGGTCCTGGTAGACCATCTCCACCCGCGCCGCGCGGGAATCTGCCGGCGACGCAAAGGCGACCGCCTTGCCATCGATTTCGATCGATCCGGAATCGGGGATCACCGCGCCTGACAGGACTTTACTCAGCGTCGACTTGCCGGCGCCGTTGTCCCCGACAAGACCGAGAACTTCCCCCGGCTTCAGCGTCAGGGATACGTCGTCAAGCGTTTGAATGGTGTTATAGCGTTTGGAGATACCGGTCATCCTGACCCGGTAGCTTTGACGATCGTTCATGTTGGTCTCACCTGGCATTGGGCACTGTGCCTGCGGCTTGGGAAACGACCGCGACCATTCCGGCCGCGGTCGTGCGGCTCGCATTCGCCTACTTGAACATGCCTTTGAAATCGGCGACATTTTCCTTGGTGACGATGGTGACGGGGACATTGATGATCTTGTCGATCGTGCCGCCCTTCTTGACCTTGACGAGCGCCTCTACGGCTGCCTTGCCTTCGCCGGCAGGGTCCTGCTGGATGACAGCGGTGACCCAACCCTGGTCGATACCCTCGATCGCCTGTTTCGTCAGATCCCAGCCGAAAACTTTGACGTCGCCGGTACGACCCTGGCTGGTGACAGCGGAGACAGCGCCGAGCAATGCCGGTTCGCCGGTCGCATAGAGCGTCGTCATATCGGGATTGGCCGTCATCAGGTTTTCGGCGGCGCTGAGCGCGACGTCCTGGACGTTCTGGCCGTCGACCGTATCGAGGAAGGTCACCTTCTCGCCGCTGTCGGCAACTGCTTTCTTGAAGCCGTCGAGACGCTGGTTCTGGATGAAGGAATTGAGCGCGCCGACAACGCCGATCTTGGCCGAGCCGCCCATATTGGCCTTGACATAATCGGCATAGAATTTGCCGATATCGCCGCCGGCCTTGGTGTTGTCGACGCCGACGAAGGCGATGTTGTCGCCATCAGGGATCTGTGCGTCGATTGCGATAACAGGAATGCCGGCCTTTTTAGCCGCGGTGACGGCGGGCTTCACACCGTTGACATCGATCGCGACAAGAATGATACCGTCGACCTTCTGCGTGATGTAGGTCTCGATGGCGTCGTTCTGCGCGCTCGGGACGTTGTTGGCATTGAAGATGACGAGGTCGGCGCCGGCAGTTTTCGCTGCGGCCTTTGCCCCATCGTTGATCTGGTTGAAGAATAGTGCCTGCTGGTTGATCGTTACCAGCGCGAAGGTTTCCGCCATTGCCGATGCAGAGCCGAAGGCGAGCATCAGGGACGCGGATATCGTGCAGGCCGTGAGATATCTGGAAAATCGCATTGTAGTTCCCCTTTTCGGAAAGGCCCGTGACCGGGCTCATTGGCATCAAGCATCGGCATAATTCAAGAGACTTGAATGGTTGTCAAGTTACTTGAAAACACGAAACGGGGAGTGCGAGAATATATCTTTAGCCAGTCCTACGAACCGCCTAGTCGTCTCAGAATGTCGCGGGCGTATTCACCCAAAAAATGCTGGCGCGATCCCCTCCGACGTTGCGATACCAGTGCGGCAGCTCCGACTTGAACACAAACGCGTCACCCGCTGAAAGCTTGAAGGTTCGCTCGGCCACCATCAATTCGATCGAACCCGTAAGCACATATCCGACCTCTTCGCCGGAATGCTGGATAGGACCTGCGCTCTCACCACCCGCTTCGATGTGATGGATATTGCATTGTAGCAAATGTCCCGCCGAGTAGGGAATGATACGTTCGAGCGATATGCCTTCGCCGCGGCGCAGCGGATCGAGAGCGATGAGCGGGCGCGTGCCGGCGCGAAAGATAATGCCCTCGTCGCCGTCGGTTTCCTCAAACATCCAGCCGATGTTGGTGCCGAGGACCTCAACCAGCCTATGAAGCATGGGCAACGACGGCGATGCCTTGCCGTTCTCGATCTTCGACAGCAGGCTTTCGGAGCAGTCGGCGGCTTTGGCCAGTGCCTTGAGAGTCATGCCCAGCGTCTGTCGAGCGAGGCGCAGACGCGTTCCAAGACGAGCGGGGACAAACGCTCGCTCGTCGTTGTCTTCCGCATTTGCCTGGAGGTCGATCTTGTTCATCAGTGAAGCCGGAACACATTCTGGTTTGGATTTGGCTAGAAGATTATGGGACTAGCATGCCCCGTGTCCAGATCACAAAGCCAATTCGGTGGTTCGCGCGCAGTGGCAGGAGCGCTGTCGAAACGGGAGAGGCACTGCGCGGTTTCTTTACCCTGATATGCGAATATGCTCTATCAGCGTTGATTGATCCCAAGCGACATTTAGTTTTACGATGATTGACGGCCCTTACGTTAGCCACGTGTTCAATCCAATAATGTGAGTGACTGAATGGATGACAGTTGGCTTTTTATCGGTCTCTTCCGAGGTCTGGCCTTTTCGGCGCTGATCATACTTGCATTTTCCAAAGTGATCCGAGTGACGTCAGGCGGCCTTTCGACCGACATCTGCGTCGGTCTGTTGTTTGCTGCTGCGGGCTTCGTCTCGATGAGCGACCCGATCACGTTCGCGCCGGGGATATTTTACGATGGGCGCGTTCCGGTGCTGGCGCTGGCCTACACGTTCTCGGGCCTCCCCGGAGCTATCATCACGACGGCGGTGATTGGAGGCTATCGGCTTTGGCTCGGCGGCGCGGGTGCGACGTCGGGCACGATAGGCATTTTGATCGTCGCAGCGGCTGGAATATTGGTGGGCCGGATCCCGAACCGCTTCTTTAAGTTGCGCCTTTCCAAGGCCGCCAGCCTTGGGCTCGCTTCTTCGCTGTCGACGATCTCGATCGTTGCGCTGCCGCACGCTGCCCTGGCGATGTTGAGCTGGAGGGTTCTGCTATCCGTGAACGCCGTAAACATCGTCGGCGTCCTGATCCTCCACGACTTCCTTTCCCACGAGCGGAAAGGCCTGCGGCTTTTCAGAACCCTTGAGCGCGACGCAGCAGTCGATCCGTTGACCAAGCTGGCCAACAGGCGGTCCTTTGATGCCAAGGCGGCAAACGTTCTGGCGCCCGCGCAAAATCCCGACGGAAACTATTCGGTGATTATGATCGACATCGATCATTTCAAATCGGTCAACGATACATATGGTCACGATACTGGCGATGGTGTCCTTGCCGATGTCGCCTCGATCGTCAGCAATTGCGTTCGGAAATCCGATGTTGTTGCGCGGTTCGGTGGCGAGGAAATCGCCGTCCTGCTACCCGGAGTGGATCATACCAGGGCAGTCATTGTTGCTGAAAAAATCCGTCGGCGGATCGAGGCGCACGAATTTGCCGGCACAAATCCCAATATGCGGGTGACGGTCAGCCTGGGCGCCGCCGGGGCCAATATCAGCACGACCGGTGTCGAGCACGCGTTGAAGGCAGCGGACGCGGCACTTTATATCGCCAAAAGGAATGGCCGCAACCGGGTGGAGACGGCACTTGCGGCATAGCTGAGTTTAGGCGCTCAACTGCCAACGACACGAAATCCCCAATGGTCTAGCCGTTTCGCGCCGGTGTCTCGTCGTCGATTTCCGATTGCAGTATGCGGTTGAGCTCTGCCTCGTCGAACGTGAAGTGACTGTCCGAAATACCTTGGGGTTCCGACGCCACGTCGGGCAGGGGAGTGACCCCGGGCATGTGCATTTTGCGGGCCATCCGTCGGGCCGACTGCAGCTGGCCGTAGCGTTGCCTGACCTCCACCATCGTCATGTCGCCGGCAACCCATTGATCGATCCAGGACAGAAAGCGCGGGTCGTCCTCCACGGGCGTGCCGCGTTGGCGTGCCTGCTCGAACGCGTTGGCTGCGGCAGTGCGCCGCTGAGCGGCAGTGCTGTCACTGCCAGGTATTGGTTCTTTATGCTTCAAACGATTCGTCCATCCATTCGCTCTGAATACGACATCGATGAATTCGATCAATACCTTTGACGGTTGATCATCGATGCAAGTCGCTGGATCGATCAGTCTTGGTTGTCGCCCGAACTATCGTTGGCCCGGGCGCTGGGCGGCGGATGCTTCGCCGCAGATTTCCTCATAGTATATGCTGCTTAAAAACTGCTTAATTCGGCGGATTTTGCAGGTATTTCCGTCATTGCTGAAGCGTATCTGTCTGATTACAAATCAGGAAATAATCTCTGGCGGCAATATCGCCGGGCGGTCGGTGATGCCAATTGTTTCAGGTATTGCGACGATGGCCGAAATGCTAGCGCACTAATGAGTGCGCTATTTCACCTTAAGCCTGGCGACGGCTTCCACGATTTAGTTTCAAGCTCTGGAACTTTCGAACCGTTGCGCGAGTTTATGTGACACAAGGAGTTGCAGCCATGCTCGCGCGTTTTTCCTCTATCGCCTTCGGCTTTGTCGTCGCGGTCATTCTGATCGTTGGTTACAACTGGTATCCTGTCACCCCCGTTGCGGCGCAAAAGACCGCTCGTTTGCAGCAGACTTCCGTTCAGACCGCGTTCTTGCAAGCCCGGTTCGGAAACTAAATAGGCGGTGAGCGCAGTTGACCCAAAACAGAAGTCTGTTCTCGCGGTTCGCAAGCATTGTGTCGGACTGGTCCGGAAGGCCGTTGACGTTTGCGGCCGCTTTCTTGCTGGTGCTTGCCTGGGCAGTCACCGGTCCGATCTTCAGTTATTCTGAGACCTGGCAGCTCGTCATCAACACGAGCACGACGATCGTGACGTTCCTGATGGTATTCGTCCTGCAGCATTCTCAAAATCGGGACGGCAAGGCGCTACAGGCGAAACTTGACGAACTGATCCTGACGAGCAAGGCATCCAACCGGTTCGTCGGCGTTGAGAAACTCGACGAGCAGCAACTGCTGGAGATGAGCAAGGATTGCATCGCCGAAGCGAGAGCTGCAGTCGATCCAATGGACGACAATGCCAAGCGACCGAAAGCTAAAGCTCGCTCGCTGCCGAAACCGGCCTAGTCGCCTCCATCCTTCGCCAGGTGCTGGTGCACGGCGCGAAAGGCTTCAAGCGATTCCTCGGCCAGATGTTCGACGCGATGAGATGATTGCCGGCGTCGCTTGAGCGGATCAGTTCGTCGATCTTGGTGTGTATGGCCCGGATGTTCTGCGTCCTGGCATGGCGCAGCAGCAGCAGAACGAGAAATATCGTGATTGTGGCAGGGATGTTGGTCAACAGAAACCAGCTTTCTGGAAAGCCTCTGATATAGCCGAAACCCAGCCATGCTGCGGTCGCGGCCATCAAAATCGCAAGCGAGACCGCGCTACCGACCCATCGCGTGGTCGCATGCGACGCGGCATGAAAATGTAGTTTCAGCGGTTGTCTCATCGTCCCTATACCTCGCGGGCGCCTACGAGGCATCCTTGTCGAGTTCCGGATAGTGGCGAAAGATGTCGTCCTCGTTAAAGGCAAGCCGACGCTCCGAAAGGAGATAGGCAGCAATGTTGGGTCGTTTGGCGACCAGTTCGTGCAGCGCCGCCAGTGAGGGATAGATCATCGCGAAGCGGGCCATGGCGTTGGGAAAAGCGTATCTCAGGCCCTCGACGACCTGGAACAGAGAGAGGTCGACATAGCTCAGCCCTTCGCCGATGACGTGCTTCGGGCCCTTAGGATTCTGCTGCATGACGCGCTCGAAATAGCCGAGAAACCTTGGCATCCGATTCTCAATGAAATCCATCGAGCGGGCTTTTGCCTCCCGCTTCTGGTCCTCGTAATCGTGCGACGTCGCGATCGGATGATGCGTGTCGTGCACCTCCGCGACAAAATCCGTAATCGTCAATTGCAGGCCGTTGGCAACGTAGCGCTCAGCCTCGTCTTCAGGCGCCAATCCAAGTTTGGGGCCAAGATACATGAGGATATTGGCGACATGCGATATCAATAGGTCGCCGTCTCGCAGAAAGGGCGGTGCGAACGGGATATGCACCTCTGCCTTGCTCCTCAATATCCTGACCATCGCCGCCGTTCCCAGGCCATACTTCTCGGAGCCACGGCTTGCGTCGACATAGGCCGCACCGGCCTCCTCGAGTGCCAACCGGACGAATTCTCCTCGGCCCTGAATGCCGTCCCAATAGTAAAGTTCATATGGCATTCAATGGCCCTTGCTCTCGATATCCCGGACATTTATCCCGGCTGCGCCTTCACTCAATGACGGGCGTGCTCAGCATTGCGTTTGCGGGTTGCAGCTGCCTTCTTTGCCGAGGCCGAACGGTGGGCGCGCTGCGTGGGGCCGCGGCCTTGCCTGCGATCCTGCCGCCTTTTTCTGACGACGCGTGGCTTTCGGCATGACCGCGACTGGAGCCGGAATTTTTTCCACCGCGGCTTTCTTTATTCACTGTGGCCCAAGCGCGGCGTTCGGCCTTCCCTTCGGAAACGCCACGCCTTAAGTAGCCCTCCTTGACGTGTTCTGCCTTCCGCTTCCGCTTGTCCGTATAACTGGATTTGTCATCTGGGGGCATGATGCCTCTCCGATCCGAAACCTTCGTCCTTCAAACCGATTTCCCGGTTAAAGGTTCCCGACCCCTGCTGCGCAACAGGCCGCTCGGCCGATCGCAGATAGCGGGACTGAGCATGAATTGAACATGCGGCGCGCATCCATGACGCTCACGACTGACTGGCTGCGCTCACTTGACCCGGCGAAGCAATTTTGCGGCAATGGCATCGGGGGACGCCCGCACATTCTCATCCGGCGCGCGGAACATGACCCCGACGATGCGGTCGATGATCAAGACCAGCCCCAAAGCTGTCACAAGGTAGGCCGAAGCGAGAATGAAAAGCGCCATCACGACCTCCCATCGATGAGGTCGACGTGCAGCAAATGGCCGCCGCGGTCAGGACGATAGATTCCAAATCTTTCGCATAAGCTTTTCATCGCGGGCTCCACATTTCGTGCGTTAACACGCTTGTGTGAACGTTGTTCCGGCGCGAAGCGGGTGGCTGCTTAATTTTGCGCGTTTTCGGTGGAGATTCGGTGCCCGCCGGAAATTGCAAAGGCCCGATGCAGAAGCACCGGGCCGGTCGATAAGCAAACCGCTGCCAAGGCGAACGAAATGCGTGGATTTAAGCTTTGGCCGAAACGGCCTTTTTCGTAGTACGCTTGACGACTGCGGCTGGCGGTATTGCCCCGTTGGCGGTCGACTTTTTCGAAGCTGCCGCGCTCTTGGCCTTCGGTTTGACCTTGAGGCCGTCGGGCGCAGTCTTTTCCATCTCGCTACGCTCTTTGGTCGCTTGTTCCCAGTGAGCAGCGTCCTTGCCGGTCGGATATCCTTCTTCTTCCCAAAGGGAATATGCACGTTTCTTGATCCATTCGTCCCTGGATTCTGTCATCGCGTATCTCCATTCGCACCATTGGAATTCGCTAACTTCGCAAGGTATCGAAAGTTCCAAACCTGCGGCACCTTGTGCATTTCGACGTTGAGAGACACCCGTTCTGAGGTGCGGGCTTGCGTGTCGTGGAGCGTGGCGAGAGATCGGGCTCTCATCACTTAAGGCAATATTTCACAGAACAACACGCTCATTGACAGTATGCTCAGCCCTCGCGTGGTCGAATGCCCTAGACTGTAGTTGAGTGATTTTTGGACGCGAGCTGGCAGAGGCAGAGTATGACCTTAGATCGGCTGGCGTTCAATTGAAAATCTCATTACCTTCAGCCGTCGTCGCAGAATATTCCGATGACTTCATTTTAGCCGTCGCGAGGAACCATTCGACCGTCGGAAAGTTCTCCCCGTTCAAATAGGGCAGGGATCAATGACGGACCAATTGTCGAAAGCCAAGCATAATCAGGCGGTTCAGCCAAGCTGGGGCGCCCACGTCGGCGGCGAGGGAACTGTATTTCGCCTATGGGCGCCGGACGAGGACGCCGTAAAGCTGCGGCTGGCCGGAGCTGATCATCCGATGGCCGCCCGCGCGGACGGGTGGTTCGAGCTGTGGATATCGACCGATGCAATCGGTGAGGACTATCTGTTCGTGCTTTCAGACGGGCTGGCTATTCCGGATCCCGCTTCGCGCGCCCAATCAAAAGACGTCCACGGGCCGTCCCGTGTTGCCGGGCCGAACAGCTATCGTTGGAGGCAGCACGACTGGCGCGGGCGGCCTTGGGAGGAGGCCGTCATCTATGAACTGCATATCGGAACTTTCACACGGGAGGGGACGTTTCAGGCAGCCATCGACAAGCTCACGCTTTTGGCCGAGATCGGCATAACGGTGCTTGAGGTCATGCCAGTCGCGCATTTTTCCGGCGAACGTGGGTGGGGCTATGACGGCGTGCTTCATTACGCGCCCCATTCGGCCTATGGAACGCCTGAGGATATGAAGGCATTCATCGATGCGGCGCATGCGCTTGGGATGATGGTGCTTCTGGACGTTGTCTACAACCACTTCGGCCCCGAGGGAAATTATCTTCATCGCTACGCACCAAGCTTCTTTCGTGCTGACCGGCAGACGCCCTGGGGTGCGGCGATCGACTTCGGGCAGGAAGCCGTCCGTCGCTATTTCATAGATAACGCCCTCTATTGGATCGGTGAATTTCGACTGGATGGGTTGAGGCTCGATGCGGTGGAGCAGATCCACGACGCATCGCCCAAGCACGTTCTGACGGAGATCGCCGAGACCGTGCGCAGCGTCTTCGCCGACAGGCAAGTGCATCTGGTGGTGGAGGACCAACGCAACTATGTGGACCTGTTGAAGCGCAATGCCAACGGAGAGGTCAGGGGCTACACCGCGGAGTGGAACGATGACTTCCACCACGTCGCCCACGTGATTGCGACCGGCGAAAAGGTTGGACACTACAAGGATTTTTCAACCAATCTATCGGCCAAGCTGGCGAAGGCATTGTGCGACGGATTCATCTACACCAACCGCGATATGTCGAGTGACATGAAGGCGACGGATGCTAGGAGCGACACCTCTTTGCCTCCGAGTTCCTTTATCGATTTCCTTCAGAACCACGACCAGATCGGCAACCGCGCCTTTGGCGAGCGGCTACTCAGCCTGGCCGACGAGAGCATGGTGAAGGCGCTTACTGCGATCATGCTGCTATCGCCGCAGATTCCGTTCCTTTTCATGGGCGAGGAGTTCGGCGAGACACAGCCGTTTTATTTTTTCTGCGACTATACCGGCGAACTCGGCGAGATCGTCCGCAAGGGACGGATCAAGGAGGCTGAGGGATTTGGCGGCTTGAAGAAGGGGAGGTCGATTGCCGACCTCCCGGACCCGAACGCAAGGAATACCTTTGATGGGTCGAAGCTTCAGTGGGGGACAAGGGACAGCGAGCATGGTCGCAGTTGGCTCAGCTTCATCAGCGAGCTTCTGGAGATACGCCGCGAATATCTCGTGCCGCTCCTTGCCCATACAAAGGACGTGCGTGCCACGACCTTGTCGACGGTGGAGGATGTGGTGGCGGTCTCATGGACGTTCGGCGATGAAATAGTCGAGTTGCGGGCCAATCTTTCAACGGAACCGAAAGTCGTGCCGGCCTGGACGGGCAATCCGGTATTCTTGTTGGAGACGTCGGACGATATCGGGTCGAACAGACTGGCGGCGCATTCGGTCCTCCTTTGCGTTCATCGCGCGACGGAAAGATCTTCGTAGCGAGCGCATTGCGCGGATTGCGGGCAAAGTTATATTGCGCGCATGTTCAGTCTGATTTTCACCTATTGGCCCCATATCCTGTTGCTTCTGTCCATCACCATGGGGGCTGCGGCGGCTGTTCATGCCGCCATGACCAAGGAAGAAGTCCGGGCGGCAACGGGTTGGGTTGCAGTCATTTTGCTATCGCCGATCGTCGGTGCGCTGCTATATGCAATTGCAGGCATCAATCGCATTCGCCGCGCAACATTGAGTTCGCAACGCAGAATGCTGTTTCAAGTGGATGCACTCGGAGAGCTGGCGAGTTTCGATGCCAACGGCGACGCGGTCGCCAAGCTCTTCGGCGGGCGTTTCGAGTCGATGAAGACGCTCGGCGACCGCGTCGCGCGTCGTCCGCTGATGACCGGCAATACGATCGAGATGCTCGACAGCGGCGACGAAGCCTATGCCGCGATGAGGGCTGCTATCGATGGCGCCGAGCGCAGCATCCTGCTCGAGACCTATATATTCGATCGTGATCCGGTTGGCCTGCGCATTGCTGATGCCCTCATCGCGGCGGTCAAGCGCGACATCAGCGTCCGTGTTCTGATCGACGCCGTCGGTGCCCGCTACTCGGTGCCCAGCATCATGGGATACTTGCACGACGGTGGCGTTCAGGTTGATGTGTTTAACGGCAACGTCATCATGGGGCTGCGTCTGCCCTATGCCAACCTCAGGACCCACAGGAAGATACTGATCGTCGACGGCCGCATCGCCTTGACCGGCGGCATGAATATACGACAGGCGTTTACGACGGAATTTGCGGGTCCGAATCATGCGCGCGACATGCATTTCTGCGTGACCGGTCCTGTTGTGGCCGATCTCTTTCACACCGCCGCTGAAGATTGGCGCTTTGCCACCCGAGAGGCCCTGCGAGGCGACCACTGGCGGATCGCGACGCCGTCAAACGAGCCGGGCACTCCGGTCTTCATGCGCGTCGTTTCATCGGGACCGGACAGGAGCGTCGAGACCAATCACAAGATGCTGATAGGGGCATTTTCCGTCGCGCGCACCTCGATCAGCATTATGTCTCCCTATTTCCTGCCTGATCGCGAACTGATCAGCGCTCTGGTCACGGCGGCGCGGCGCGGTGTCGAGGTTGATATCGTCGTTCCCGCAGCCAACAATCTGAAGCTGGTAGACCACGCGATGACGGCGCAGTTCGACCAGATGCTCAAGAACTACTGCCGTATCTGGCGCGCCGAAGGCCCTTTCAATCACTCGAAGCTATTGGCGATCGACGGGGTCTGGGCATATGTCGGATCATCCAACCTCGATCCTCGCTCGTTGCGGCTGAACTTCGAAGTCGACCTCGAGGTTATCGACAGGGGTTTTGCGGGGCGAATCGACGCGCATATCGCGGATATTCTCAAGAGCGCCAGGCAGGTTGAGCTTCATGCGCTCAGATCGCGGCCTTTCGCCGTTCGCCTACTTGAGAAAATCCTTTGGCTGGGATCGCCTTATCTCTGATCTGGGCGCCGTGACAACGGCTTTTCCAATGGCAAGTTCTGCAATGGCCCCTATACTTGCTCAAGGAAATCCTTGGATGCTTCGACAACGAAACGGTCGGCGACTAGATGCACAAAAAGAACGTAAGCCTGCGCGCAAGCATCTTCGATTCCATCAGGAACAGGAAGAAGCACGCGGCGGCGAATGTCGTTGGCGGCCACATGCGGCCGTCGGGAACGCTGATCGCCTCCTATAATGTCCACAAATGCGTCGGTTCCGACGGTCGCTTCGATCCGGAGCGGATAAGTCGGGTAATCCATGAGATCGATGCCGACGTGATGGCGCTGCAGGAAGCCGACAGCCGCTTCGGCGAGCGCACCGGCCTGCTCGACCTGCACCGGCTGGAGCGGGAAACCGGTCTCGTTCCGGTCCCGGTTTCGGGGGCTGCCAAGGCCCATGGCTGGCATGGGAACGTGGTGCTTTTCAAGCGAGGAAAGCTGCGCGACGTTCACCAGATCAGTCTGCCAGGGCTCGAGCCTCGCGGGGCGCTGATTGCCGAAATCGAGCTTGCACACGGTGGCGTGCTGCGGATTATTGCCGCGCATCTCGGTCTGCTGCGCCGCTCCCGTGCGCAACAGGCGCGGATGATCGTCGAGCTGATGACCGGTGATGACGAGACGCCGACGATCCTGCTCGGCGATCTCAACGAATGGCGGTTGGGAGATCGCTCGTCGCTCAGCACGTTTCAATCCGCCTTCGGCCCATTGCCGGCTGCGGTACCGAGTTTTCCTGCCGGCCTGCCTGTGCTGGCGCTCGACCGGATTTTCGCAAATCGCAGTGGCTTGATTTCGAAGGTGGAGGCGCACGCGTCGGCGCTCGCCCGCATCGCATCGGACCATCTGCCGATCAAGGCGACGTTGAGCCTCGATCTCGCTCGAACCGATGCCACCCCCGAGCCGAAATCCGTCGGCGGCCTATCCTAGGCCGAAATCGCCGGCGGGCGATGGCTGGATCAATCCCTCAATTTGTACCGCTCGAGCGTATCGCGGTTGATCTCTATCCCGAGCCCCGGGCCATCGGGAATGGTGACGATACCGCCTGCATGATCCAGCGGCGTTGTCAGGACTGCCTGCCGGAACGGATTGACTGTCCGGTCGAATTCAAGGATTGGCGGCCGGCCGTTGCGGCGCGGGGGATCTGGGGGCAGGGAGGCGATGAACTGCAGCCCGGCGGCAATGGCGACCCCGGTGCCCCAGACATGTGGCACGAGGCGGACGCCGTGAAGGGCTGCCATGTCGGCGATCCGCCGCATCTCGCTGAAGCCGCCGGAGCCGCAAATGTCGGGCTGGAGGATATCGACGGCGCGCGTTTCCAGCGGCTCGCGCATGCCAAAACGGCCATGCCAGGTTTCACCGCCGGCGACTGGGATCGGTTGGCCCTGCCGAACAGCGCGGTAGGCTCCCAACTGCTCTGGAATGACCGGCTCCTCGAACCATCCTATGTCGAGATCGGCCACGGCCTTGCCGACCGCGCACGCTTCAAGAACGTCATAGCCATGGTTGGCATCGATCATCAATCCGACATCCGGGCCGATCGCCTGACGCACGGCGCGGATAACGGCGATATCCTGATCGACGTCGAAACCGATCTTGATCTTGACCGCGTGAAATCCTTGCGCGGCGTAAGCGGCGGTCTCGGCGGCGACATCGGATACCGCGTCGACACCATCCTTGCGGAACGAGCCGGTGGCGTAGGCCTTGACATCTTCGCGGAAGCGACCGCCGAGGAGACGAGAGATCGATGTTTCGTAGTGCTTGCCCTTGATGTCCCAGAGCGCGATATCGATGCCGCTCAGCGCCGTTACCGCCAGGCCGCGCTGACCCTGATCGCGCAGCAGGTTGTAGAGTTCAAGCCACAAGACCTCGATATCAAGCGGGTCGCGTCCGAGGAGGCGAGGCGCGTAGGCCTTGATCACGGCCGCATTGGGTGCGGCCGGTCCCAGTGCCTCGCCCCAGCCGATCGTACCATCGTCGCAGACGATCTCGACGAGGCAATGCTGGCGGCGATCGAAGCGCATCGACGCGCTTTCGAATGCATGGTCGAGCTTGTGGTCCAGCAGATGCGTATGGACGGCAGCAATCTTCATCAGCGATAGGGCCTCATCAAGTCTTCAAGCATGCCGACCTCCTGTTCATTGAGATCCGTCAGTGGCGGGCGAACAGGCCCGACATCGTGGCCAAGCAGGCGCACTCCCGCCTTGATCGCGGCCACGGCGTAGCCCTTCTGGCGATTGCGGATTTCCATGAATGGATAGAAGAAGTCGACGAGGATCTTGTTGGTGGTCTCCGTCTCTCCTGCTCGAAGGGCGGAGTAGAATTTCTGCGCCAGAGCCGGCACGAAATTAAAGACGGCTGAAGAATAGGTCGTCACGCCGGCACCGAGATAGGCATCCGCGAACAATTCAGCGGTCGGCATGCCGCCGAGATAGGTCAGGCGGTCGCCCATCGTCGCGGTGATCTTGCGAACCAGTCCGATGTCGCCGGAGCCATCCTTGAAACCGACGAGGTTCGGACAGGCCTCGCAAAGCCTTTCAAGGGTTTCCGCCGTCAGGATCGAATTGTCTCTGTTGTAGACCATGACGCCAATCGAGACTGAATCGCAGACCTCCTTGATATGCTGGAACAGACCGGCCTGCGGTGCGTCGATGAGATAGTGCGGCAGCAAGAGGATGCCGTCCGCCCCGGCCTTTTCGGCCGATTGGGCAATCTGCACGGCAATCCGTGTGCCATAGCCGCAGCCTGCAACGATGGGCGTATCGCGTGCAGCAGCCTTTGCTGCGCTGACGATCGCTGGAATTTCCTCCGGCGCCAGCGAAAAGAACTCGCCCGTGCCGCCCGCGGCAAAGAGAACGCTGGCCTTGAAACCTGCCAACCAGCCGACGTGATCGGCGTAGGCGGCACGATTGAAATTGCCATCCTTGCCGAAAGGCGTAACGGGGAAGGAGAGGAGGCCGGCGCCGAGCGCCGCTTTCAATGCCAGTGGGTCCAGGGTCACGACTTACTCCGAATGCTCGAGCCAATTTCCGCTATCATAGCTCTCATATGATATGTGTCAATAACTCATCATATGACTTATATTGGCGACGCCTTTCTGATGAGACTGCGGTAGCGCTGCTGGCTTCCTTTCAGATGCAGCCGCATCGCTTCCCGGGCGCCATTTTCGTCCCGCTCGGAAATGGCATCGGCAATATGGTGATGCTCGCTCTGGATTTGTGCCAAATAATCCGCCGGCGCTTCCCTGCCGCCCTGCTGGAGCGTCGAGCGCGGGATCATCTGCTGGCCCGTCAGCTCCAGGAATTCGCGAAAACGAGGATTATTTGTGGCGTCGGCGATCGCGACATGAAAGCGGAAATCAGCTTCAGACGTTGCCAGGCCTTCGACGAGGGCGCGGCCGATCTCCTCGAACCTCTCGATGATCACCTGCTCCTGTGCAGGCGAGCGACGCAGCGCGGCAAGGCCTGCAGCCTCCGTTTCGACCGCGGCGCGCAGCTCGAGCATCTCGATGATCGACGAAACCCGACCGGCATCGGTATCCAGCAAGCCCTGCAGTGGATGCGCCTTGATATTGCCGACAAAGACGCCAATGCCGTGTCTGACATCGAGCAATCCGTCGGCCCGCATGGAGGCGATCGCTTCGCGGATGACCGTGCGGCTGACCTTGAATTGCTCGGTCAACCCGCTTTCGCTCGGTAGTTTTTCTCCCGGCTTGAGTAGGCCATTGATGATATCCTGCCGCAGCCGACCGCCGACGACATCGACCAGATTGCGCCGGCTGGCGGGCGCCTTGATTCCGGCTTCGCTCTGCTGCGTCATATCAGTCTCCGTTTTGATATCGACTACTCTACAGATATATGATGACGAACAAAAGCTTATATTATAAGCTCATGGCCGAGAATTGATTGAAAGGATGTCGATGCTGAAGACCTTGTTGATGACGGGCGCCGCGGGTGGCGTCGGGACTGCGTTGCGGCCACTACTATCGGAGCTCGCCGAGACAGTAATCCTCTCGGATATTGTCGGCATCGACGATCTGGGGCCGAACGAGCGGTTTGTCCGCTGCGACGTCACCGATAGAGACGGGCTGGATGCACTGATGAAAGGCGTGGACGGCATCATCCATCTCGGCGGGGTTTCCACCGAGAAGCCGTTCGACATGATCCTGCAGGGAAACATCCTTGGACTGTACAATCTTTATGAAGCGGCCCGCCACAATGGCAAGCCGCGCATCATCTTTGCAAGCTCCAATCACGCGATAGGCTATTATCGCCGCGACGAGCGGCTCGACAACAAGGTGCCGCCTCGACCCGATTCGCTTTACGGGGTCTCCAAAGTGTTCGGGGAGGGTCTCGCGAGCATGTATTTCGACAAGTTCGGCCAGGAGACCCTGTCGGTTCGCATCGGCTCCTGCTTTCCAAAGCCGCGCAATCGCCGGATGCTGGCGACTTGGCTCAGTGCTCGCGATCTCATAACGCTCTGTGGCCATGCGTTCGACGCCCAGTGGCTTGGCCACACCATCGTCTACGGTGCGTCGGCCAATGATGAGCAGTGGTGGGACAACGGCAATGCCGGCTTCCTCGGCTGGACACCGCAGGACAGTTCATCGCAGTGGCGAGCGGAGATCCTGGCCAATGCCGAGCCGGAAACGATCAGCGATCCCGCCGTGCTCTACCATGGCGGCGGGTTTGCTGCGGCAGGGCATCCCGAAGACTGAAGCGATGACTAAACCAGCTTCAGAACGGCTTGACCACCGCGAGCAGCGCGATCAACACCACGCAGGCGGCGATGATCGGGACGGCGTAGCGAAGCATCGGCGATAGAGCGGACGCAGGCAGCCCAACGCGACGGCGGAGCGCTGCTGATTCCATGCCGTGAAGCGCGCTCAGTAGAAGAACCGGCAGGATCTTGACCATCAGCCAGGGCGATTGATACCAGCCGCCGATCGTCATCAGCGAAATGCCGGCAATCCAGACAAGGCCAAGCGAAGGTGCCGTCACCATGCGGTCCCATCGGCGAACGCGTGCGATGAAGGCTGCCTCGCGGTCACTTGGAAGACGGCCGTCTCCGCCTGAAACAAGTGACAACGTAAACGCAAGCAGAAGCATCCCGCCAACAAGCGTGATGACCGCCATGACATGAATGGCTTTCACATAGAGATAGAGCACGAGCGATTTCCTCCCGATGGCGTCGTTTGGCGCAACCATAAGCAAATCGTGCAAAAACGGAACCAGTCCCGGCGATCAGTCGCCGCTTCGAAACAGCTTCCAGCGGGTTGGCCTAAACGCTATTCGCGTGCGGTCGAGCCCCCCCGCTTTGTCCGGCGGCAGCTCGATTTCGATATGCGGATGGCCGGCGCCGATATCGATCTCGATATGGCGGGTTCCGGCGACGCGGCGACTGGTGGTGAGCAGGCCGGCGATGCAGCCGCCACAGCCATCACGAAGCTCCACGTCGTGCGGGCGAAAGTAGAGCTGCGCCTCGCCGTCCGGTTCTCCGAGGGCACTTAAGCCAAGCGGCCGGTCCTCGAACCAGATCTCGCCGTCCGTGACCCGGACGTTCAGACAGTTCGACTGGCCGATGAAACCGAAGACAAAGGGAGAGTTCGGCGAATCGTAGATTTCGTCGGGCGTGCCGACCTGTTCGATCGCACCCTTGTTCAAAACGACGACGCGGTCCGCAAGCTCCAGCGCCTCTTCCTGGTCATGGGTGACGAAGACCGTCGTGTGGCTGGTCTGGTCATGGATTTCGCGCAGCCATTTGCGCAGATCCTTGCGGACCTGAGCATCAAGCGCGCCGAAAGGTTCGTCGAGCAAAAGCACGTTCGGTTCCACCGCCATGGCGCGCGCGAGCGCTACTCGCTGGCGCTGGCCCCCCGATAGTTGTGCCGGATAACGTTTCTCGAGGCCGGAGAGCTGAACAAGGTCCAGCAGTTCCATGGCACGCCTGCGAATCTCAGCGCGCGTCGGACGGCGGGCAGCCGGGCGCACTTTGAGGCCAAAGGAAATGTTATCTAGCACCGTCATATGGCGGAACAGGGCGTAGTGCTGAAAGACGAAGCCGATATTGCGCTGCTGGACGGTCCTTTTCGATGCATCTTCGTTGCCGAAAAAAATCTGACCCTCCGTCGGCGTCTCCAACCCAGCAATCAGGCGCAGCAGCGTTGTCTTGCCTGACCCGGAAGGTCCAAGAAGCGCGATGAGTTCGCTAGGCCTGATATCGAGGGAAACGTCGTGCAGGGCGGGAAAGCGCCCGAATTCCTTGCGTATGTTTTGAACGCGAACTTCCATGCATAATCCTTCAGTGACGGCGGCTGGCAGCGATTTCTTCGCTGAATCGCATTTCCAGGAGCGTCTTCAAAACAAGCGTAACGAGCGCGAGGAGTGCTAGCAATGTCGCGACTGCGAAAGCAGCGGCAAAACTATAGTCGTTGTACAGAATCTCGACCTGTAGTGGCATCGTGTTGGTCTCGCCGCGGATATGGCCTGACACAACCGACACCGCACCGAACTCGCCCATCGCGCGCGCATTGCAAAGTAGGACACCATAGAGCAGGCCCCATTTGATGTTGGGCAGCGTGACATGCCAGAACGTCTGCCAGCCGCTTGCGCCAAGCGACAGGGCTGCCTCCTCGTCGGCCGTCCCCTGCTCCTGCATCAGGGGGATGAGCTCCCGCGCAACGAAGGGAAAGGTGACGAACATCGTCGCCAGCACAAGGCCGGGAACGGCGAAGAGTATCTTTACCCCATGGCTTTGCAGCCAGGGGCCGATGAGGCTGTTCGAGCTGAACAGCAGCACGAAAACGAGGCCGGAGATGACGGGGGAGACCGAAAAGGGAAGATCGATCAGGGTGGTGAGAAAGGCCTTGCCCTTGAACTCGAATTTCGCAATTGCCCAGGCGGCCGCAACGCCAAAAATTACATTCATCGGCACGCTGATGGCGGCAACGAGAAGCGTCAGCTTGATCGCTGAATAGGTCTCCGAGTCCTGCAGTGATGCAAAAAACTCGTCGGCACCCTTGCTGAACGCTTCGATGAACACGGCGGCAAGTGGCAGCACCAGGATGAGGGCCAGGAACACCAGCGAAATGGCGACCAGCGTCCACCGCGCAATCCGACTTTCGGTAATTGCCGAATGCTGTGGGCGAGGGGGAGCAGAAGCGTCAAGCGCCATTACCGTACCTCCGTCTGCTCCAGGATTGGATAAGGTTGATGAAAAGAAGCATGATGAAGGAGATGACCAACATCACTGCGGCGATTGCTGTCGCCGCAGGATAGTTGAATTCTTCCAGCCTGATGATGATCAATAGCGGCGCTATTTCTGAGACATATGGCAGATTGCCCGCGATAAAGATCACGGACCCATATTCACCGACGCCGCGCGCGAATGCGAGCGCAAAGCCGGTAAGGACAGCCGGAGCAAGCCCCGGCAGCAGCACCCGCGAGATCGTCTGGAAGCGATAGGCGCCGAGCGTCGCCGCCGCCTCTTCGACTTCCTTGTCGATCTCTTCCATGATCGGCTGAACGGTCCTCACAACGAAAGGCAGGCCGACGAAAACCAGCGCCACGACAACACCGGCCGGCGTATAGGCGATCTTGATGCCGAGCGGCAGCAGAAACTGCCCAATCCACCCGTTTGGCGCATAGAGAGTCGCCAGCGCGATGCCCGCAACTGCCGTCGGTAGAGCGAATGGCAGGTCGACCATGGCATCGATGATGCGCTTTCCGGGAAAGCGATAACGCACCAGCACCCAGGCGAGCACGACGCCGAAGACTGCATTGATCGTGGCTGCAATAAAGGCGCCGCCGAAACTGATACGCAAGGCGCTCAGCGTTCGTGGATCGGAGGCGATCGACCAGAACTGCGCCCAGCCGAGCGAACTCGAACGCCAGGCGAGACCGGAAAGCGGGATGAGTATGATGAGGGTGAGCCAGATTAAGGTAAAGCCGAGCGCCAATCCAAACCCTGGAATGACGCTCGGCTGCCTAAACCGCCACCGCTTGCGGACTGCTGCATGCATTAAGAATTATTGCCCCGGCTTATAAATCTGGTCGAATATACCACCATCTGCAAAAAATTTCGGCTGCGCTTCCTTCCAGCCACCAAAATCGTCGATCGTCGCCAGTTTGACGCTCGGGAACCGGGCGATATCCTTCGGATCGGCAGCCTCTGGCTTGATCGGCCGGTAGTAGTGCTTGGCCGCGATCTTCTGTCCTTCATCGGCATAAAGATACTGAAGATATGCTTCGGCAGCCTTGCGCGTGCCCTTTGTGTCGACATTGCCGTCGACCAAGGCAACCGGCGGGTCGGCGCGGATCGAAACGGACGGCGTCACGATCTCGAACTTGTCGGGGCCGAGCTCTTCCAGCGAGAGATAGGCTTCGTTTTCCCAGGCGAGCAGCACGTCGCCGAGGCCGCGCTGGACGAAGGTCGTGGTCGCGCCGCGCGCACCGCTGTCCAGCACCGGAACATGCTTGTAAAGCTGGGTTATATAGTCTTTCGCCTTCGCATCGTCGCCGCCGTTTGCCTGTTTGGCCCAAGCCCAGCCGGCCAGCAAGTTCCAGCGCGCGCCGCCCGAGGTCTTCGGGTTCGGCGTGATCACCTGGACGCCGTCCTTGACCAGATCACCCCAATCCTTGATGCCCTTGGGGTTGCCCTTGCGAACCAGGAATACGATCGTGGACGTATAAGGGACGCTGCCGTTTGGAAGTCTGGTCTTCCAGTCAGCCGGAATCTTCTTCGTGGCTTTGGAGATCGCATCGATATCGCTCTCGACTGCAAGCGTGACCACATCAGCGTCAAGACCGTCGATGACCGAACGTGCCTGAGCGCCGGAGCCGCCATGGGATGACTTGATCGTCAGATCCTCGCCCGTATCCTTTTTCCATTTGGCTGCAAATTGAGAATTGAAATCCTTGTATAATTCTCTTGTCGGATCGTAGGACACATTAAGAAGCGTCGTATCCGCCGCCCAGGCCGGAGCAAGGTCCGCCAGGGAAAAACTGCCAATCAAAACTGCTGCCGCGAGAAGCCGGGAAAGTCGTACCGTCTGCATCGTCACCTCCATTTATTATGGCCAAACTCTATCAACTTGGTCGTATAATGTAACGACGATTGTTCCCGCTGGCGGCGCCTGCTTAGAATGCATTCCCATAAAATCGCGTAAAGTGAAATCGTCTTGCTTTCGGTTGGCCGTGGCTAACCGATTTCGCGTGCTACCTCAGCGCGTCGCCGATGAAATCGGCATAGAGCTCGTCGCCGGTTTTTGCTTGGCGGATAGCCGCCAACACGCCCTCAGTCTGCAATCGCCGTGCGATGGCTGCGAGCACGTTCAGATACTCACCTCGCCCACTTTCGCCGAACAGGAGCATGAAAACGAGGTCGGTCCCGACATTGTCGATCGCCTCGAAGTCGACGGGCTTTGCAAAGCGGATAATGAGACCGCGCGGTTTTGTCATGCCCGCGATCGCGGCATGCGGCACAGCAATGCCATTGCCGATCCCGGTCGTGCCGAGCCTCTCCCGCGCTTCCAGGGCGTGAAGGACAACGGCTTCCTCGACGCCGAGACAGGTTGCGGCCTTTTGCGACACGAGCTGCAAGGCCCGCCATTTCGTCGGTGCGGAAAGTCCGATGAAGACATGTTCGGGATGAATGATGGTGGAGAGGTCCATAGTTACACTTTCACTCGGTAACTGACTGCGGCATAGGGGTTGCCCCGCAGGAAGGGGTAAAGATCGGCGACATTGGGATGAAAGGTCAGTCCGGCTCCCGCAAGCGGTAGCCGACGCCGGTCTCGGTTGTGATGTAGTGTGGCTGGTCAGGGACCTCTTCGATCTTCTGCCGCAGCTGACGTACGTAGACCCGGAGATATTGCACATCCGCCGCCGGTCCCCAGACCTGCTTCAACAGAAACTGATGCGTCAGCACCTTGCCTGCATACTGGGCCATCACCCTCAGAATGTCGTATTCCTTCGGCGAAAGCTTCACTTCCTCCCCGTTCAGCCGGACGATGCGCTTGACGAGATCGAGCGACAGGCCGCCGGTCTGGAAGATCGCCTTCTCACCCTGCTGCTGCAGCCGATGGCGCAGGGCGACGCGAATACGGGCGGCGAGCTCATGGATGCCGAAGGGCTTGGTGACGTAATCATCTGCACCACTCTCGAGCGCCATGACGATCCCGGCCTCGTCAGTACGGCTGGACAGGATGACAACGGGGACGAGAAGGCCGGCTTCGCGCCATTCCCGCAATAGCTCGTGACCAGACTTGTCGGGAAGGCCGAGGTCGAGAATGATCAGGTCCGGTTGATCTTCCTCGGCCGATTGCCGCGCGGTCGCTGCGTTGGAGGCTTCGTTGACAAGATAGCCCTCGGCAGTCAGTCCGACGCGCAATAGCTTCCTGATCGGCGGCTCGTCGTCGACGACGAGTATCTTGACGGTTGAACTGGTCATTTGAGCTCATACAGTTTCGGGATGTCTGTGGGTCTCGGCAGGCGTATGGTGAACACGGCCCCGGATCCGCCGGTCCGGTTGCTTGCGGTGATCGTGCCCGCCATCGCCTCGATGAAGCCGCGGCATATCGACAGGCCAAGGCCGGTGCCGGCCCGCACCTGGTCGCCTTTACGCACGCGGTAGAAGGTATCGAAGACGCGTTCCAGATCGGCAGGCGGAATGCCCGGCCCTTCGTCCATGATCTGAAATACCACGCTGTAGGTGTCAGCCCATGCCTCGATGCGAATGGCGGAGCCCTCGGGCGCGTATTTGGCGGCGTTGTCAAGCAGATTGAACAGCAGCTGCTCGAACAGGACGGGATCGACGCGGATCACAGGCAGGTCAACCGGCAGATCAACCTCCACACGGTGGCGCGCCAGGATCTTGGCGCTGCGGCGAAGCGTGCTACCAACGATATCTCCCGCATAGTGCAATGCCTTGTTCGGCTCCATCGCACCGGATTCGATCTTCGTCATGTCGAGGAGATTGGCAATGAAGCGGTTGAGCCGCTCCGACTCGTCGATGACAGTCGACAGAAGATCGGCGCGATCCTCGGCCGGCATGGAATCGAGATAATCCCTGAGCGTCCCGGCAGCGCCCAGGATGGCGGCAAGCGGCGTCTTCAGATCGTGGGAAATCGATGTCAGCAGCGCCGAGCGCAACCGGTCCGCTTCGACTGCCAGTTTCGCTCGGTCGACGTCGCCGACGAGCTGGACGCGCTCGATGGCAAGTGCAGCCTGATCGGCCAGCGCATCGAGAAGGCGCTGCTGGTCGGGGGTCAGCAAGGGGCCGTCGCGACGATCACTGTCGAGGCCGATGACGCCGACGGCAGTCCGCCCGGTGCGCAGCGGTACATAGAGGCGCTTGGCGCCGGGCAGGGTGTCGGCACCGCGTCCTGCTGCATGATTGTGCTCCCATGCCCAGCGCGCAGCAGCTATATCCGCTTCGTCAAGCGTATCGTCGGGCGGATAGCCGGCCTTGACGGCAATGGTCCCATCCTCTGGCAGAAGCAGCACCACGCGCACCTTGAGCATGGAGGCGAGCTGAAATGCGGTCGCCCAGAGGACGTCGTCGAGCGTACCGGTGCCGGCAAGCTTCTTGCTGAAGAGATAGAGGTCTTCGGTCGTACGGACACGCCGGCTGGCTGCGGCAGCTTGGCGTTGCACCGTCGCGGTCAGATTGGAGGCGACGATCGCGACCCCGAGGAAGAAGAAAAAGGCCAGCACGCTTTCCGGATCGCTGATCGTCAGGGTGTAGCGCGGCGGCAGAAAGAAGAAATTGAACGAGAGCGCGCTCAAAAGGCAGGCGTAGAGAGCCGGGCGCAATCCCTGAGTCACGGCCGAAGCCAGCACCGCCATCAGGAAGACCAGCGCCAGATTGCGCACATCGAGCACCTGATCCAGGATCACGCTGATGCCTACAGCCAGAGCAACGTAAAGCGTGGAGAGCACATAGGCGCGAAGCTGGAAAGGAACGGGCACCGCCACCGTCTTGACGCCGCGGGCGTCCGGGGACGGCTCCTTGGCAGTCCCCGAGATGACATGAACGCTGATGTCGCCGGCCTTACGGATCAGCTCGTCGGTGATGGAGCGTTGGAAAGGGCCCCGCCAGCTCGTGTCGCGCGGAGAGCCGATGACAATGTGGGTGACGTTATTGCTCGCCGCGTGACGAATGAGCTCTTCGGCCACCTCACGGCCGGGAATGGTGATCGCCTCGCCTCCGAGCTGTTCGGCCAACCGCAAGGTTGCAGCAATCACGTCGCGCTGAGCCTCCGTCAGATTGATCGACCGGGGAGTTTCGACATAGACGGCGGCCCACGGCGCTCGCAGCCTCGATGCCATGCGCGAGGCATAGCGCACTAGCGACGCGCAGCGCATGTGGTGATCGACCGAAACCACAACGCGCTCGCTGGCCGCCCAAGGCCCCGGGATGGCATGAGCCTGCATATGGGTCAGCAGCTGGTCGTCGACCCGCTGCGCCGTGCGCCGCAATGCCAGCTCGCGCAGTGCCGTCAGGTTGCCAGGCGTAAAATAGTTGGTAAGCGCGCGCTCGGCGGTCTTTGAGACATAGACCTTGCCGTCGTGGAGCCGCTTGATCAGATCATCAGGTGTCAGGTCGATGATCTCGACATCATCGGCCATATCGATGATCGAGTCCGGAACCGTCTCGCGAACCCGAATACGCGTGATCTGCGAGACGACGTCGTTGAGGCTTTCGACATGCTGGATATTGAGGGTCGTGTAGACGTCGATGCCGCGATCGAGCAGTTCCTTGACATCGAGATAGCGTTTGGAGTGACGGCTACCCTCCGCGTTGCTGTGTGCCAGTTCGTCGACCAGCACCAGTTCCGGGCGACGGGCGAGAATGGCATCGAGGTCCATCTCCTCCAGCTTCCGGCCCTTGTAGTCGACCATGACGCGCGGAATGATCTCAAACCCGGCGATGAGCGCCTCGGTTTCCCGACGACCGTGCGTTTCGACGATGCCGATGACAACATCCGCACCATCGGCGATCTTGGCGCGTCCGGAAATCAGCATCTCGTAGGTCTTGCCGACACCGGGAGCCGCGCCGAGGAAAATCTTCAACCGGCCGCGCGTTTCCTGCCGTGCTTTTTCGAGAAGCGCATCTGGCGAAGGCCTGTTGGGCATGTCGCGGCTGTCGTCCGGCATCAGTCTGTCTTTCCTGGGAGATGCGAACCGGAGGTCGTCTCGCGCGACCTCCGGTGCTAGTCTCACGGAGTCATAGAAGCATCAAGTGCCTGGTTCAATGCCAGCACGTTGACGACGGGTTCTCCGAGGATGCCGAGTTCTCGCGGCTGGACGGCAGCGTCGATCAGTCCCCGAAGCTTTGCCTCGTCCACGCCGCGTGCCTTGGCCACCCGCGGGATCTGGAAATAGGCGTCGTCGGGCGAGATATGTGGATCAAGGCCGCTGCCAGACGTTGTGACCAGGTCGATCGGCACGGGGACGTTCGGATTGGTCGACTGCAATGCCGCAGCGTCAGCCTTGATGCGGGTGATCAGGCTCGAACTGGTCGGGCCGAGATTGGAGCCCACGGAACTGGCAGCATTGTAGGGCGAGGCAACGGATTTCGACGCGTCGTTCGGGTCCGCCGCGGTCGTGGCCGATGGGCGCCCGTGGAAATAGCGGTCGCTGGCGAAGGCCTGGCCGATCAGGCTGGAGCCGATGACCTTGCCATCTTTTTCCACCAGGCTGCCATTGGCCTGATGGGGAAAGAATGCCTGTGCGACGCTGGTCATGCCGATCGGGTAGATGAGGCCGGTGACGGCTGTCATGGCAACGATCATGACGATGGCAGGTCTGATTTGTTTGAACATGAGTTTAGCTCCTTTAGAGCCTGATCCCGAAAAGTGTGAAGCGGTTTTCGGACAAGATCAGGCTCGAACAATGGTTAGACGAGACCGAGGGCCAATATGGCCATGTCGATCGCCTTGATGCCGACGAACGGGACGATGATGCCACCGAGGCCATAGATCAGCAGATTGCGGCTGAGCAGTGCGCCGGCGCCGATCGGGCGATATTTGACGCCCTTCAGCGACAGCGGGATCAGCGCGATGATGATGAGCGCATTAAAGATGATGGCGGACAGGATGGCGCTCTGCGGCGTCGCCAGCCCCATGACATTCAGCGTCTTCAGCTGCGGATAGAAGGCGATGAACATCGCCGGGATGATCGCGAAGTACTTGGCGATGTCGTTGGCGATCGAGAACGTCGTCAGCGCGCCGCGGGTCATCAGCAACTGCTTGCCGATCTCCACGATCTCGATGAGCTTCGTCGGGTCGCTGTCGAGGTCGACCATGTTGCCGGCCTCGCGGGCAGCCACCGTACCGGTGTTCATCGCCACGCCGACGTCGGCCTGGGCAAGGGCCGGGGCATCGTTGGTGCCATCGCCGCACATGGCGACGAGCTTGCCCTTGGCCTGTTCCTCGCGCATCAGCGCCAGTTTCATCTCGGGCGTCGCCTGGGCTAAAAAGTCGTCGACGCCGGCTTCGGCCGCGATCGCCGCCGCCGTCAACGGATTGTCGCCGGTGATCATGACGGTGCGAATACCCATGCGACGCAGTTCTGCGAAGCGCTCGCGGATGCCGCCCTTGACGATATCCTTGAGCTGGATGATGCCGAGCAGGCGGCCGTCGCGGGCAACGGCCAGCGGCGTGCCGCCTGCCTTGGCCACTTCGTCGGCGATCGCCTGCAGCTCGCGCACGGTATCGCTGCCGGTGCGCGACATCACGGTCGAGCCGACGCCGGATGGGATGCCGACGCCACCATTGACGTAGGCCAGAACCGCGTCGACGGCGCCCTTGCGAATACTGGAACCTTCCAGATCGACGCCGCTCATGCGGGTCTGTGCGGTAAAAGGTACGAAGGTGGCCCTGAGGCTCGCCATGTCGCGCCCGCGGATCGCATATTGTTCCTTGGCAAGCACGACGATCGAGCGGCCTTCCGGGGTTTCGTCGGCGAGCGAGGCCAGCTGGGCGGCATCGGCAAGATCCTTCTCGGTGACGCCTTTCACCGGGCGGAACGAGGTTGCCTGGCGGTTGCCGAGCGTGATCGTGCCGGTCTTGTCGAGAAGCAGGGTATCGACGTCGCCGGCAGCTTCGACGGCGCGGCCGGACATGGCGAGCACATTGAAACGCACCAGGCGGTCCATGCCGGCGATACCGATGGCCGATAGCAGCGCTCCGATCGTCGTCGGGATCAGCGTCACGAACAGGGCCACCAGGACGACGATCGGGATCGCGCCGCCGGCATAGGCGGCAAAGCTTGGGATGGTCACCGTGGCAAGCACGAAGATCAGCGTCATACCGGCGAGAAGGATGTTGAGGGCGATCTCGTTCGGCGTCTTCTGGCGTTCAGCGCCTTCGACAAGCGCGATCATCCGGTCGATGAAGGTGGAGCCGGCAGCCGCGGTAATCCGGACGCGGATCCAGTCCGACAACACCTGCGTGCCACCGGTGACGGCAGATCGGTCACCACCGGATTCGCGGATGACCGGTGCCGATTCGCCCGTGATGGCCGCTTCGTTGACCGAGGCGACGCCCTCGATGACTTCACCGTCCGAGGGAATGATGTCGCCGGCATCGACGATAACGACGTCGCCGACCTTGAGGCTGGTGCCGGGCACCAGCCTGAATTCGGTTCTGCTGGTGCCGGTCAGAAGCTTCGCCTGGGTTTCGGTGCGCGACTTGCGCAGTGATTCGGCCTGTGCCTTGCCGCGGCCTTCGGCCACCGCTTCAGCGAAGTTGGCAAACAGCACGGTGAACCACAGCCAGATGTTGATCTGCAGCGCGAAGCCGAGGTTAGCACCACCGGTCAATAGGTCGCGTAGGAAGAGGATAGTGGTCAGCGTCGAGACGACGGCGACGACAAACATGACGGGGTTCTTGGAAAGATGGCGCGGATTGAGCTTTTTGAAAGCGTCACCCACGGCGGGGATGAGAATGCGACTATCCAGGATACTCGCGGATTTTAACTGGCTCATGGATGAACTCCAGCAAGAAGAGGGAACGGTAAACCGGGAGCGCCCGGTCAACCCTGAAAAAATCTGAAAGCGGCAAGGCCTAGAAGCAGCGCGATCATCATCACCAGGATGATGTTGGAGGCGCAGGCCGTTTGGCCTGGTCCACGCCCGCGATCGGCGGGGCGTGGATCGATGCACTTTCGAAGCCTTCTGAACATCGGCTGCGACATAACCATCATCCTCAGAAGGTCTGTCCTGCGATCATCGCCAGATGTTCGACGACAGGTCCAAGGGCAAGGGCTGGGAAGAAGGTCAGTCCGCCGACGATCAGGATCGTGCCGACGAGAAGGCCGACGAAGAGCGGCCCGTCCGTCGGGAACGTTCCGGCGGAAGCTGGCACGGTCTTCTTGGTAATCAGTGATCCAGCAATGGCAAGTGCCGGGATGATGACCAGGAAACGGCCGATCAGCATGACGATGCCGAGCGTGATGTTGTACCAGGTCGTGTTGCCGGAGAGGCCACCGAAGGCGGAGCCGTTGTTGGCGGCAGCCGACGAGTACGCATAGAGGATCTCCGAGAAGCCGTGCGGGCCGGGGTTGCCGATCGACGCGACCGCAGTGGGCAACACGACGGCGATCGCAGTGAAGATCAGCATGCCGGCGGGCAGGCACAACACTGCCAGCATCGCCATCTTCACTTCCTTAGCCTCGATCTTCTTGCCGAGATATTCCGGCGTGCGCCCGACCATCAGGCCGGCGACGAAGATGGCGATGATGATGAACATCAGGATGCCGTAGAAACCTGCCCCGACGCCGCCGACGATCACTTCGCCGAGTTGCAGGTTGATAAGCGGGATCAGGCCGCCGATCGCCGTGAAGCTACCGTGCATGGCGTTGACCGCGCCGCACGACGCTGCCGTTGTGATGACCGCAAACAGCGAGGAGAGCGTGATGCCGAAGCGGACTTCCTTGCCTTCCATGTTGCCGCCGTCGATGCCGAGCGCGTGGACCAGCGGATTGCCAGCAGCTTCGGCCCAGTAGGTGACGATGACGCCGGAAAGGAACAGGACGCCCATGGTTGCAAGGATCGCCCAGCCCTGGCGCTGACTGCCGACCATGCGTCCGAAGACGTTGGTCAGCGCTGCGCCGATCGCAAAGATCGCGACCATCTGGATCAGGTTGGAGATCGCATCCGGATTTTCAAACGGATGGGCGGAGTTGACGTTGAAGAAGCCGCCGCCATTGGTGCCGAGCATCTTGATTGCCAGCTGCGAGGCAACCGGTCCGACGGCGATGGTCTGCTGCGCGCCTTCCAGCGTTGTCGCATTGACGTAAGGACCAAGCGTCTGCGGCACGCCGAGATAGACGAAGACAAGCGTCATGACGATGCAGGCCGGGAGCAAGATATAGAGCGTGCATCGGGTCAGATCCACCCAGAAGTTGCCGATCGATTTGCCGGAAGCTCGAGCGAAGGCGCGGATCAGCGCGATCGCAAGCACGATGCCGGTTGCGGCAGACGTGAAGTTCTGGACGGTAAATCCGGCCATCTGCACGAGATAGGACATCGTGCTCTCGCCGCCATAGTTCTGCCAGTTGGTATTGGTCACGAAACTGGCGGCATTGTTGAACGAGAGCTCGGGTCCGATGGTGCCCATGCCGGCCGGATTGAAGGGCAGGCTGGCCTGCAGGCGTTGCAGCAAATAGAGAACGAAGAAGCCGGCAAGGCTGAAAACGATCATCGAGATCGCGTAGGTCGTCCAGTGCTGCTCCTCGCGTTCGCTTGTTCCTGCAATACGATAAAGTCCCCGCTCTACTGGAGCAAGGACATAGGAGAGCCAAGTGCGCTCGCCGTTGAAGACACGCGTCATGTAACCGCCGAGCGGTTTGACGAGCAAAATTACGATCCCGCAATAGAGCAGGATCTGGAGCCATCCGTTGACTGTCATGGGTCTAACTTTCCCCTATCCGGCGCCATGGGACTAGAAGCGCTCAGGGCGAATGAGTGCGTAGATGAGGTAGGCGGTGAGGAAGATCGTCACGCCGCCACCGAGAATATAATCCAGAAGCATGGGTGTCTCTCCGATCAAAGGCTGTCGCAGGCTTTGGTGTAAGCGATGCACAGCACAAAAAATAAAGCACCGATCCCGATAAGAAGAATGTCCATCATCGATCGTTATCCTTGGTTGTTTTTGTGGAACGTCGAAAGAACTGAGCCGGCCTCCGAAAGGCGCCTTTCTTCTTCCTGGCGTGGAGACGATCACTCGATTGTCTCGCGGCTTTATATGCGACCGAACCGCATTAAGGTTCGAGAGGACGCCAGGGGGAAAGATATAAAGATTTTATAAATGCCGCGCCGGAGGGGCTGCTTCTCGAACATGCCGAAAGCGACGCAAAGCTGCCCGAAAATCGCTCCGCCATGCGCTCGCTTCGAGGGTTTTTCGCCACGAAATCAATGAATGCGCGTGTCTTGGCCGGCCATAATTTGCGGTTTGCACAATAGAGCGAGATCGATCCGGCGTCCACATACCAAGACGTGGCCCGTCTTATAAGCGTTCTGTCTTCAAGATGCTTCAATGCGTCGGGAACCGCGGTCCATATTAGGCCGAGCCCAAGTAAAGCCGCATCTACCATGGCGGTGGGATCGTTCACGAATCCTCTCCCGCAGTTCAGCGGCCATTTCCACCCCGGCTGCATCGCGCATTGGCGCCGGCCAGATCAAGTTTCCCGGAGGCCGTTACCGGCCCTCAATCTGGTGAAGCTCGACTGATCGAATGAATGGGAAGGCCGCGGTTCACGCGATCTTCCGAAAGATTTGAGCTGACATCCCTATCGCCTATGCGCTAATTGCAGCCATTGCCTAGGGAAGACGAGCGTGAACGAGAAAATAGCAGTGATCGGCCTTGGCTATGTCGGATTGCCCGTTGCAATCGCGCTGGCCGCCAGATTCCCCGACGTGGTCGGCTTCGACATCAAGGAGGCGCGCGTCAAAGCGCTTGCAAAGGGCGAGGACGCGACACGCGAAGTTCCTGCCTCGCGGCTTCGCGAGACGACCCTTCGGCTGACGAGCGATCTGAAGGACCTCGAAGACTGCACAGTCTTCATCGTCGCCGTTCCGACCCCGATCGACAAGAACCGCCAGCCGGATCTGCGCCCGATGATCGCGGCCTCGCGTACGGTCGGCGCGGTGATGAAAAAAGGCAGCGTCGTCGTCTATGAATCGACCGTCTTTCCAGGTGTTACCGAGGACATCTGCGGGCCCGTGCTTGCGGAGGTCTCGGGCCTGACGCAGGGCGTCGATTTCAATCTCGGCTATTCGCCTGAGCGCATCAATCCTGGAGATCGCGAACATACCTTCGAGCGCATCGTCAAGGTCGTTGCTGGAGATACGCCGGAAACGCTCGATAGGATCGCGGCAATTTACGGCGCCGTCGTTCCTGCCGGAATTCACCGGGCACCGGCCATCAAGGTGGCTGAAGCCGCCAAGGTTATCGAAAATACCCAGCGCGATCTCAACATCGCCTTGATGAACGAGCTTTCCATCATCTTCGAGAAGATGGATATCCGCACGGCCGATGTATTGAAGGCGGCTCGGACCAAATGGAATTTCCTGCCGTTCACGCCTGGGCTCGTCGGCGGCCACTGCATCGGTGTCGATCCCTATTATCTGACGGCAAAGGCCGAGGAGCTCGGATACCATCCCGAGGTCATCCTCTCCGGTCGCCGGATCAACGACGGCATGGGTAGCTTCATCGCGCAGAAGCTCATCAAGATGCTGGTTGCAGCCAACAGGCCGATCAACGGCGCTCGCATCGGCATATTTGGGCTGACGTTCAAGGAAAACGTTCCGGACCTCAGAAACAGTCGCGTGCCGGACATTATCCGCGAGCTGCATCAATTCGGGCTCACCCCGCTGGTTCACGACCCCATGGCCAACCCATGCGAGGCGGAAGAAGAATACGGCGTGCACTTTACCGAGCTCGCCGACTTTCCGTCGCTGGATGCAATCGTGCTGGCCGTTCCGCATCAGCAGTACCTTGTTGAAGATGCGCAGGGCATTCTGGGGTTTCTAGAGCCCGGCGGCGTGATCGTGGATGTGAAGGCGGCGTTGGATCTCGGCAATCCGGGGCTCACCGGTCACGCGGTGTGGAGCCTTTGATCACGCCCTCGGATTGTCTTTCAGGAAAGCCCGTACCGTCTGCCTCAGGCCTTCGTCCACCGAGTAAGGCGGTGTCCATCCGGTAGCACTGCGCGTATCGCTGATATCAACCTGCAGCGAGCCGAGCAGGCGTCGCGCGGCTGCGCCCTTTCCGGCGGCCCGCGCCACCGCTTCCAGCAGGCGCGGTGAGATAGGAAAAATCCTGACAGGACGACCCATGCCTTCCGCGAGCTTGCGCAACAATTCTGCGATGGAGAGGTCGCGCCCGTCGCTCACCAGGAATATGCGATTGGCGGCGCCGTCGCTCTCAGCGCAGACAAGAATCAAATCGGCGAGATTCTTGACGAACACCAGTGAGCGCTTGTTGGCAACCCGTCCGAGCGGCAGGGGCACGCCGCGCCGGACCCAAGCCATCATGCTGGCAAAATTGGCTTTGACGCCGGGCCCATAGACGAGCGGCGGCCGGATGATGACGATTTCCATTCCCGTTTGGGTTCCGAGTTGAACCAGAGCCCGCTCCGCCTCCCATTTCGATAGGCCATAGGGATCCCCCGGCTGCGGAATGTCGTGTGAAGTGAACGGTTTGCCGGGATTTGTTGATTCGCCGTTCACCTTGATGGAGCTCAGGAAGACGAAGCGCCTGGCTCCTGCGGCCGCGGCCTGACGGGCCAGGTTGAGCGTCGCATCCACGTTGACGGCGCGGAAAGCTGCAAGAGGATCCGTCGCGACGTCGTTCATGACGTGGACGCGGGCGGCAAGATGGACAACGGTCGTCACGCCGATGAGACCTGAGGCCCAGTCGGTCGTCCCGTCGATCTCACCCGACATGTGGAAACCCTTTCGCGGCGCCCGGCTTGTCGGCAGATACGCGATCTGCCGGCGGTCAAGCTCTTCGCAGAGTGCCTGCCCGACGAAGCCGGTCGCCCCTGTCACCAATATCATGCGACGTCCATTCGATTGAGTAGCGCTTCAGCTCTTACGTGGCCGCAACCTCAAGTGCAATCTCGGACCATGCTTGAGGAAAAGCGATCCTTTGCGATTGTGAAAGACGGCGCAATGTGAGATTTGACCCAGACGTCAGTTAACCTGCAGAGCCGTAGCGCGCGACAACAGAAACATGTCCGAGAAAATGTCATATTCGATCGCCAAGCGCGTTTTCGATCTTCTTGTCGTCGGTGTTGCCGCTGTGGTCCTTCTCATCCCCGTCATTTTTATCGCGGCGGCGGTCAAGGTCACGTCTCCAGGGCCTGCTCTTTATTGGTCCGATCGCGTTGGCCGGAGCAATCGCATTTTCCGCATGCCGAAATTCCGTAGCATGCGGACAGACACGCCCGCGGTCGCAACCCATCTTCTCGGCGATCCCAGGTCCTACCTCACGCCGATCGGCTCATTTCTGAGGCGGTCCAGCTTGGACGAATTGCCCCAGCTTTGGTGCATCCTCAGGGGCGACATGAGCCTGGTCGGTCCGCGGCCGGCCCTCTTCAATCAGCAGGACCTGATCGAGCTGCGCACGGCGCGCGGCGTCGAGGCGCTGCTACCCGGACTGACGGGTTGGGCGCAGATCAACGGCCGCGACGAATTGCCCATTCCGGTCAAAGTGAAACTGGATGAAGAATATCTGACACGACGATCCTTCATGTTCGATTTTCGCATACTGTTACTGACGGCGTTAAAAGTTGTGCGCGGTGACGGTGTAGACCATTGACCGCTATTGGTGTTAACGGCAGCTATAACAGCGACGCATAAGTTCATGAGGGAGTTGGACTTTTCTTCAGCCCGTCTTCATGTGCTGCCACTAGGAACGTCACCGGATCATACTCAGGCGCTTTCCAAGCATGACGCGCGGCTGGAGCGAAAGGACCGAAGCAATTGTTGCCAAACAAACCGCATGCTGAAGATATGCCCCCGAAAACAACCCCGGTCGTTTCGATGAGGACCATGGGCCTGCCGCTGACGCTGCTCGGATGCGTGCTATGGCTACTTGTCGCGTCGCCGGTTTTCGTCGAAAGCGATACTTACCGTTACGCGTCGGCGATCCTCGCCATCATTGCGCTCGTCCACTATCTGAAGATGGAAGATCGGCCGCGGACCAATTTGCTCGGTTGGCTATGCATGGGCTGGGGTCTTTATGTCGTGGTGCGGTTCGCAGCCATATATTTCATGACGCCAGGTCACGATCTTGGAGCATCCGACTGGCTCTTCGCCTTCCCCTTCTTTTTCCCTATACTTGGCGTCGCGTTTGGCCTCTATGAGGCGCAATTTGAAAGAATTGTCGCCGCGTTTTTCGTCGTGGCCGTGGTGATGTTGGTCACAACGACGCATTTCCAACTGATTTTTGCTGGCGAAACCGTCAAGCCGCTGATCATGAACAACCAGATTCACGGCGCGGTCGCCTGCGGACTGATCCTCATTTCGGCCTCCTTCTGGCTGCTGCACTACATGACGAACAAGTCGAGCAATCCGGCCTTTGCCCGGTTTGCCTATTTTGCGGCGCCGCTGATCATCATTGTCTGCTTTATCGCTATCTATGGCGCCAAATCCAAGGGCGTGTGGCTCGCGCTGATCGTGACCCTGCCGATCGTGGGGCTCGTCGCGCTGACCTATCTCCGACGGAAAATGGGCGTTGTCATCATCGTCTGTGCGGCCGCCCTATTGTTAGCAGGGATCTATACGGTCCGGCATAATCTGAACAAGACCGCCGGCCCGACCGTTACCGCTGCCATCACGATGCTGGAGGGCATCGATGACGGCCGGGACGTCAGCGGGGTTGTTGCCGGGGCAATCGCATCCACCGCAACGCCCTTCTCGATGGATGAGCGCTTGCAGCTCTGGTACAATGCCGGAGAGCTGATCTCCGCCGCGCCATGGTTCGGCTGGGAAAATCAGTGGCTGGAGCGATGGCACCAGACGCGCTACGCGAATGTTCAATACACGCTGCTCCACAACGGTTATCTTGAAATGCTGGTCCGCTTCGGTGCATTCGGCGCATTCGTCATGACGACGATTCTCGCTTCGCTGGTGGTTTCGGTGTGGCGCGCTTTTCGATCAGGGCTCATCCCGAGAGCGGTACTCCATACTTATGCGCTCGGCCTGCTATTTTTCGCGTTTACGCTGCTGAGCAATTCCAACAATCGCCTGGCGATCGGCGAGAGCCTTGCGCTCTTGAGTTCTGCGTTTGCGTGTTGGTGCAACATGCGGATCAACTTGAAGCCGACGATCGCGCATGAATCGACGTCGCCGCATCTGACTGCGGCAAAGCAGGACTAGCCTTGGCCCACTCGATCACGAACGGCATGCCTGAAAATAGTTCTCCAGCACGACATCGACGGCGGCGATCGCCAATGCCTCTGCCTCAGGCTTTACCGCGCCGGCTCGGACGCCGGAGTACAGCCCCCGCAGATACTGGCTGATCATCGTCTCCGGTATCGTCACGCTCTGGAGAACGGCGAACAGCGTTTCCACTGCGGCGGCAATTTCCGGGTGCGGCCAATAGTACCGCATCCGGTCACTGTAGGAGAAATGCCGCTGCAGATGCCGTTCCTCAGGAACCCCGTGATAATATTTCTCCCAGTTCTTGGGGTCGTCCAGCATCACGCGCTCGATGACGGAGGCGAGTGTCTCGGAACGCTTGTTTGGAAATAGAAATGCCGCAATTAGATCAAGGCCATAGAGAGCTTCCCTGAGAGAAAACGTCAAGCTGGGGCCGACTTTCAAGATGGCGAATCCGTCTGATACCAGCGAGCGTAGCGCATCCCGTGTCTGATAGTCCGTCGAGTGTGCCTCAAACACCAGGCCGCGCAGATTGGCAAGGCTTGCGCCCAGTGCGCGGGCCCGTGCCGGGATATAGGCGATAACGTTGTGATTTCCGAATTCGACGCCTGGCTGGACCACGGCCCCAACCACGCGGTCAAAAGCATCTGAAACACCGGCGCGCCGAAAGGCGTCGCGGTGGACACGGATGGTCTCAAGCGCGGCTTCGGGGCTGGTGATTTCCAGCTCGCCCAGTTCCTCCATCGCACCACCCGGGATCGGGACTTCCGTTCCGACGATATAGGCCGGCATGACTTTTCCCTGGCCGCGAAGCACTGTTTCGGCGGCGGCGGCCAGTCGGGCCGCACGGGAAGCGGTAACAGCATCCGACAGTGCCACCGGCTCGCCCAGGCAGCCCATGCTGGTGTCGAGGTGCAGTTTCGTGAAGCCTGCCGCCGCGAATGCTTCGATCATGACCACTGCCTGTTCCATCGCCTCTTCTGCAGGCAGATGTTTCCAGGGATTGGGGCCCAGATGATCGCCGCCGAGGATGATTTTCGATGTTGGAAAGCCGGTCTTGTCAGTCAGCCGCTCGACGAATTCCCGGAAATCGGCTGGCGTCATTCCGGTATAGCCGCCATCCTGGTTGACCTGGTTGCATGTGGCTTCGATCAAAAGATGGCTGTCGGCCTTAAGGGCATGGAGCATGGCCGCTTCGATGACGATCGGATGGGCCGAGCAGATGGAAGGAATGCCTTGGAACCCGGGGCGGCCGCGCCAGGAGGCGATGTCGAGCAGGTAGTTGTGCGTCATCGGGGTCATACCTTCTGCGAAACGAGGAAGGCGTCGAGCTCAGCGCGCGTGGAAGCGCCTTCCATCGGACCTGCCTTGGTGACGGCTCTTGCGCCGCAGGCATTGGCGTAGAGAAGAGCCTGTTCCGGCTCCGCGCCGTTCAGCCAGAAAGTGACGAAGGCGGCGCCGAAACAGTCGCCGGCACCCGTTGGATCAACTTCTTCGACCGCGAAACCGGGACTTGTGAGTGTGCGTGTCTGATCGAAATAGGTGGCGCCGACAGAACCTTGCTTGACGACGACCGCCTTGATTCCAGTAGCGAGCAATTCCTTGACCGCATCTTTTTCGTCGGTCGCCTCGGTGAACAGATAGAGTTCGGCGCCGCTTGGGAGGAAAAGGTCTGTCTGGGCAATGACTGCCTTCAGCGCCTCTCGCATACCCGGAGCATTCAATATCTCCGGTCGCAGATTGGGATCGAAGGAAACGGTGCCGCCCTTCGACTTGATGATCCGGATAGCCGCAAGAATACTGTCGACGACGCTTGGGGCGTAGAGGGACGTGCCCATGACGTGAAGGTGGGTGCATTCCTCAGCGAGGCGGGCGGCATTGCCGGTGAGTTCGATCGTGCCGCAGGCACTGTGGCGAATGTTGAAAACGAACGCCCGGCTGCCATCCTCGCGATAGCGCACGAAGGCGCTGCCAGTCGTGCCCTGCGGAACGATGTCGATACCGGATACGTCGACATTGTCCGCCCTCAGTCGGTCGACGTTGAGGTGGCCGAAATCATCATCGCCCACACGCGAGATGATGGCGCAGTCCTGGCCGAGCTTGCCGACCTGGTCGATGAAAATCGCCGGCGCCCCCGAAGGGAACGGACCAATCAGCGAGACCGGCGCGCGGAACCCGTTTCCTCGCTCGGTAGCGATAATTTCAACCAGGATTTCGCCGATCGTAAGTATCTTGCTCATGACCCGTTATTTCCGATTTTTTTGTTTTGCGCGCAACAATGACGCCGCCACATTCAAGCAACGGCACCAAACACCAAATAACTTTGCGCGTGTCAACTTTAAAAATACAGCAGTGAAAGTCTAGAGCCTAGAGCTCTTGGCTTCTGTGCCGCCGACCCTTGCCGATATTGGGCAGGAATACCGTCAGCAGCCCGAGCAACGGCAGGTAGGAGCAGAGGCGATAGACGAACTCGATGCCCATATGGTCGGCAACAACCCCGAGGCCGGCTGCACCTATGCCACCGATGCCGAATGCAAAGCCGAAGAACAATCCGGCAATCATCCCCACACGCCCCGGAACCAGCTCCTGCGCGAAGACGACGATGGCGGAGAAGGCCGAGGCGAGGATGACGCCGATCACGAAGGTCAGCGCGACCGTCCAGGTGTAATCGGCATAGGGGAGCGCCAGGGTGAACGGCAGGGCGCCGAGGATCGAGAACCAGATCACGAACTTGGTTCCGAACCAATCGACGACGGGACCGCCGGCCACGGTTCCGACGGCGACTGCGCCCAGGAATACGAACAGCAGAACTTGCGCGTGTTGGACGGACACCCCGAAGCGCTCGATCATGTAGAAGGTGTAATAGCTCGACAGGCTTGTCATGTAGACGTATTTCGAGAACACCAGCAGCGCCAGCACGGCGATGGCCTTCATGACAGTCTTGCGCGGGAGGGCGACTGACGTCGCTACCGATTTGCGCCTGCCTCTGGCTGCGCCGTGTCGCGCATACCACATGCCCACGCGCCACAGCACCGTCATCCCCAATAATGCCACGAGCGAGAACCACGCGACGCTGGTCTGCCCGCGCGGCAGGACGATGAATGCCGCAAGCAATGGCCCCATGGCCGATCCGAAATTGCCGCCGACCTGAAACAGAGATTGCGCCAGCCCATGCCGCCCGCCCGAGGCCAGCCGGGCAACGCGGGACGATTCGGGATGGAAGACTGCGGATCCAAGGCCTACCACGCCGGCGCCGATCAGCAAGACCCAATAGGCGTGAGCGAATGCCAGCAGCAGCAGCCCGATGAGCGTGAAGCCCATCCCCACCGTCAGCGAATAGGGCAGGGGCCGCTTATCGGTGTAAATTCCGATCAACGGCTGAAGCAGCGATGCCGTCACCTGAAAGACCAGGCCGAGAAATCCGATCTGCGTGAAATCGAGCCCGTAACTCTGCTTGATCATGGGATAAAGCGCCGGAATTAGCGATTGCATCGTGTCGTTGAGCAGATGGCAGAAGCTGACCGCCATGATGATGGCGAAGACAGTCTCTTCGGCCGATTGCTTTTCCAGGCTCATTGCACTGTTGGTCACGTTCATACTCCGTCTGTCAACGCCTCTCGATAGGCCGCTTGTCTCCGCCTTGCTTTCGTGTTTTGGTCCATTTCTTTCGCAAGTGGGCCAAACCATGCTCAATCGGTCGAAACGTGTTCCTGCCGACACACCCGAACGTCACAATAAGCGGCTGAGGGCGATCGAGGCTTCGACCGGCCCGATCTATGCGATGCCGAGCCACTATCCCGCCGGTGATTTCGTGGAGTGGCACAGCCATAGCCGACCGCAGCTGCTCTATGCTCGCACCGGCGTTGTGATGGTCACCTCGACCCAGGGGCGCTGGATGGTGCCGCCGGAGCACGCGCTGTGGATACCGGCTGGAATTGAACACTCCGTCGATATTCTGGGCGAGGTCAACATGCTGTCGGTTTACGTGGCGCAGGATGCGCTTCCGGCCTTTCCCAATGTGGCGCGTGTCGTCGCCATCACCGATCTTGCCCGTGCGCTGATCGTCGAGGCCGCGGCGCCCCGGCCCGACGGTGCGTCGACCGGACGGATCGACCTGATAATGCCTTTGCTGCTCGACGTGATATCGACGCTGCCGGATCGCTCGCTTGGGCTGCCCTTTCCCGAGGAGCCCCGGCTGGCTGCGCTTTGCAGCCGGTTTCTGGCGAAGCCGTCTCCACACCTCGTCATCGACGATTGGGCAAGGGAACTCTCCATGAGCCGGCGCACCTTCACCCGGGCTTTCCACCGCGAGACCGGCCTCAGCCTCTCGATCTGGCGCCAGCAGGCATGCCTTTTCGCCGCCCTCCCGCGCCTTGCCGGTGGTGAGCCTGTTACATCGGTCGCGCTTGACCTCGGCTATGAAAGCATCGCCGCCTTCACCACCATGTTCAAGCGCATGCTCGGCGTCGCTCCGCGCGCCTATTTTGGCGGCAGGGCTTCAGCTCAATGATCGACGACGCGACCGTCAGCCGGATCGGCCCAGCGGGTGTTGGGCACCACGGAGAACCAGCCAGGTCGCGCCTGATCGCGGTCATAGAGGAGCCACCCAGGAATTTGTAGAGCTCGGCATATTTGCCGAGCTTGTCGCGGTCGATCTCGACGCCGAGACCGGGTCCCGTCGGAACGGCAATGGCCCCGTTCTTGTATTGCATCGGCCCGCCGATGATGATGTCGTCGACGAGCTGATGGTAATGTGCGTCGGCGGTGAAGACGAGGTTTGGCAGCACCGCGCCAAGATGGAGCATCGTCGCGAGCTGGATGCCAAGTTTCTGAGGAATGAACGGCAATGCCAAGCTGAAACGCTTCACAGATGCCTGCCACCTTGATGCAAGGGCGGATGCCGCCCCAAAAGGTCGTGTCGAGCAGGATCACGTCGCATGCGGGATTGAGTACGTTGGTTGCCAACTGTTCGAAATTGATGACGACGGTGTTCGTCGCCAACGGCATCGAAGCGTTCTCGCGCACCCGCCGCATGCCGTTCAATCCCCAGTTTGGATCCTCGAAGTAGTCGTTGTTCAGATCCTCGATGCCTTTGGCAAAGCGGATGGCCTCTTCGACGCCGAATGCTCCATTCGGGTCGTGACGAACGGAATCTGTGCCGACATCGCGCGAAACCTTTTCATCGGCCGCGAGCCGTTGAAATGGGCCTTCGGAGGTTTCGGGATCATGGATCAGCGCCGCATGCGCGAAGAGAGCGTCAAGGCAATCGCCGATGTCGATCTGCATTTGCGCTCGCCGGACGCGCTTGTCGGCGAGCTCTCGGGCGGACAGAAGCAGGGCGTCGCGATTGCGCGCGCCATGCATTTCAAATCCAAGGTCCTCATCCTCGACGAGCCGACCAATCATCTCTCCGTCAAGGAAACCAACAAGGTCATCGGCTTCGTTCGGGGCCTGAAGGCGCAGGGACTGACGGGCATCTTCATCTCCCACAACATGCAGCACGTCTTCCAATCCTGCGACCGGATCGTCGCCATGGCGCGCGGAGAGATCGTCTTCGATCGGCCCACGGCCGAAACGTCGATCGACGAAGTTCACGAGCTGTTGTGAACTCGAAACGAGCCGAGGTTACGCGTCGAAGTCGAGCGTAACCTCGGTCGCCTTATGACCCGCCGGCAGCAGCGGCTGGCGCAGACGTGTGCCGAGCTTCCGCTTGAAACCGAGGACGTTGTGCAGAAAGCTCCTGGCGTAAAGGCCCGGCCCGCTCGAATAAATGCGCCAGCCGCCGTCGACCGCGACATCGCCCGATTTAACGCGGCCCCACTCGGCTGCCGCCTGATAACGATCATGGAAGGCGGCGTCGCTGCTGCTGAAATAAGTGTTGCGCTGGCGAAGCGAGGCGTTAAGCAGCCGGTCGGACACGGCGATCGGGTTGGCCAGCGACAGCGCCTTCCAGACCGCTTCCGCGTCGCCATCGATCGCCAGCGCCTCGCAATAACGCAGATGCGCGTGCACATACATCAGCCCGATTTCGCGACCGAAGAAGGATGACGATTCTGCCCGCCGGAAAAGCGTCTCGGGTCCGCCGGAATATCGTGCCGGCCTTTCCATCAGCCTGACGCCATCGGGAAACAGCAGATTGTCGTTGATGAGCTTCATGTGATCACGTCTCTGCTCGGGCGTGAAAAGCCCGCCGAGCATCGCCTGCGTCATCGAGATCAACGAGTAGTGGAGGCCGGTCCGGTGATCCTCGGGGTGAAGCAGGAGTTCGACGTCGTCATGGCCGGGATCGAAGAGACCGTAGCCGGCGACGATCCCGTCGCGAACGAGGAACCGGTTGAAATCCGCCCGCATCGCCTCCGCGCTCTCGGCAAGCGCCTTTGCCTCGGCCGCCTCTCCCCGATGGTCCATGATCGCGGAGTAGCGGACAATCTGCTCATAAAGCAGCGCGACAGTCCAGCTGCTAACCATCCAGTCGCGCAAATGAGGATCTGCGGGCTGAAGGGAGTCGTTCCAGTCTCCTTCGCCGTAACGGATAAGGCTGGTGCCGGGAATGAACCGGTCGCGCACGGTCTCCAGCAGCTTCTCGACATGTGCGGCAATCGTCGCGGTTTCCGGCGTTTTCTCAGTCGTCTCGTCGTCACGCCACGATGCTGCCTCGTCCAGGAAGGCGAAATCGCCCGTTGCTTCGATATAGTCGCAGAGCGCTTTCAGCGGCCAGACGACAATATCGCCATGGCTTTCGCTCGACCGAATATTCGAATAGGGCTCCAGCATGAACCACTGCGGCCAGTCGCCCCGGTCCCGATACTGCTCGGCAAAGACAATCGCCAGAAGCTGTTTCACCTCGGCGTCATGCTCATAGGCGAGCAGGAATTCGACCGGTCCCTGGCAAGCATCGCGTGTGCCCCATGCAGCACCGGTATATTGCTCGAGACCGTGCGGTACGCTGAGGTGCACGATTGCGTCGTGGGCAAACCAAGGCAAAATGGTCGCCTGTGCGGCGATGTCCGCGCCCTTGCCGTCAAGCTCGAGACTGCGCGTGACATGGCGCCAGAAGCGTGTTGCCGACGCCATCATAAGCTCTTCCTTCACGCCGCTTTCATAGCGCTCCGCGAGCCGCTCGCCCTCGGACGCGTCTGTCATCGAACCCACGACGGCGAAGCTAAGCCTGTTTGCAGGGTTGGACTTGAACGCGACAAACGCGCCGCTACGCGCGATACCATCGCCATAGAGAAGTTCATCCCCGCCGATGGCCTCGATGGCATCAGGAGTGGAGGTGACCAGATGATAGGCGGCGTCGGGAAAGCGTTCGCCCCAGAGCCAGCCGGGATCCGGCCGGAATGAGATGCGCTTACGCGCGGCGTCGAACTCTATCCTGCCGCTCGTCTCGAACTCGCGCTCGCCGAGTACGATGTGGCCGAAAACCAGAAAGTGGCAGGGAGCGCCATCGACAGCGATGGTCCACTGCATTGCCGGGTCCTCGCCCGAGGCGACCGATGTCACGGCAATTGTCCGATCGGCGAGCCGGTAGAGCCAGCGGCAGTCACTGAGCCCCATTTCGAAAATAGAGGGAACGCCCAGCAGCTGCCAGCCTTGACCTGCGTCGACCAGAATGCGCAGGCCGCTTGACCGCGTCAGGTTGTAGGGATCGCGCGATACCGAGAACAGTTTGTGGAACGAGGTATTACCGATCGTCAGCTGCGCGGCGAATATTCCCTGCATCCAGCAGGTCGCAGCCAGCGTGTGGTTGTCCGGCATCATGTTACCGCCGCTGCGCACCAACGCGCCATGACGCCGCGCGACGGCGCGTTCCTTTTCAAGCAATACGACATGGCGGTTTTGAAAACCATCTCGCACGAAGAAGGAAAGCAGCTGGCCGTCGACACGCTCTTCCAGTTCCCGCTCGGGGTAGAGACGGGCGATTGTCGCCCCGTCGGGCGATAGGGCCGCTGCGAGAGGCGCATCCTGCAGCAGACCGCGAACCGGTGTATTCTCGGCAATGTCGGCATCGTTCAGTTCGTCGGCGAAATGGGACACTAGATCGAGGCGAGACAGGTCGGCATCGCTCGATGCCTCGGGATGGTCGAGGACGGGCAGGCCGAAGAATGTCACCTTGCTGGGTGCGCCCGGTTGCAAGGAAAGCGGCATCGACTGGATCGTAGGGCACGCCAACTCATGCTGCCGCCGCGCACTTGGCAGACTGGAGCCAAAATCGGGCACCAGCTGGCCATCGCTGGCTGCAAGGCTCACAAGCTGGATGGCATCCGTTGAATAGGCAGCCGCGCCTTCGATGCAACCCTGCGCGAGCCAGGGGTTTCGCGCGCCGCTCTGTTTGAGGTTTTGCCGGTTCATGACGACGGGGCCGAACGCCGGATGAAGGGCCATGTGGTGGTCGACATATTGCGAGGCATAGGCCTCGCTTCCCATCAGGAAACCCTGGTCGCCAAGACCGATATCCTGAAGCAGCACAAGGTCGGCGGAAATAGCCTCCGTCGTTCTGTTCTCCAGCGATACTCGCCAGAACCATATCGGCTCGGTCGGATGCAGTTGCAACCGCACGCTATGCCGAACGCCCTGCGTTTCTCCACTCCACGAGAAGCTGGTCGCACCATGGCCAAAATCCACCTTCGCCCTCGGGCCGACAATCTCGCTGACAAGCGGCTCGGAGCCACCGATCCTAAGATAGAGCCGTCCTATCCCGCCGTAGACGGGCGACCCCAATACCTGGTTGATCATGACGGTGCCGTGCTGATCGCCATGCTCGATCGCAAAGAGCGTGCCGTTCGGCAACACTGTTATCGATAGCCCGGTATCATTGGCAATCGAAAGCAGGCCGAGATTTTCGCGGCGGGGGGTCTGGAAGTGGCGATTGGGTTCGGAAGACATGGCTGACATCCCCGTTGATTCACGTTGGCTGGTACTAGAGCATATGAGGGCGCCCGATCATAGGATGTCACGCGGGTGAGCAGGACCGGCAAATTCCGGAGTTCATATTCGATGAATTGTCCGGCGCCCCGACGACCGCCGAGTGATTGGTGGCTGGCGGTATGCCGCAAAATGCCTTGGCACTGACGAGACGGTCGATGTTTATGGACAGCGAAAATCGACGCAGAGCCACAAAGGCGGGCTGAGGTGGTGCGGGCGAAAGACGCGTCGTTCCTATGCCGCCACGAGGCTTTCAACATAGGCCCGCCAACCTCCATAGCCTGTGATATCACGCGCGCCCTCCAAGCCCGCTGATTCCACCAGGAAGCCCTTTGCGGCGCTTCCGTCGGCAAGGGTAATGGTGCCGATACCCAGCGGGGCAGGGATGGCTGCGACGAACTGACCGAAGGCAGCCGGCGTCAATTGCCAGACCTCGACGGCGATCTCCGCACCCTTGCCGTCGTCGACGCGGATAAGGCCCGGCTTGGCCGGGGTTTGGCCGGCAAGGGCGTAGAGGCGATAGGAAGCAGTCGTCCGTATGGCTTTCAGGAACTGGGCCCCGAGTGTCTTGAGCTGCCCGTTCAGCGGCATCCCGGACAGATGGGCGCCAACGACAACGAGATTGATGCGATCGCCTTTCGTCCGCGCAGGGATTGCTGCTGGCGCGGGCTGGGGCCAACCGGTAGCCCCGAGCGAAAGGTGGGTGGCTCGATGCAGATCACGTGCGAGCGCCGCCGTCAGCTCATCGCAACCGAACGGCGCAAGCAGGGTCACGCTTGCCGGGAGGCCGTCCTGGCGCATTCCGGTCGGAACAGCGATGCCGCACATATCGAGAAGGTTGACGAAATTGGTGTAGGTGCCGAGGCGCGAGTTCTCCCGGATCGGCTCCGCCGCAAGGTCGGCGACAGTATAGTGTGTCGGGGCCGTCGGAACGCAGATGAGATCGACCGAGGCGATCAGCGGGGCAAGCTTGCGTTTCAGCGCCTGCAAGGCGTAGAGCCCATTGAAGGCATCCGCCGCTGACAGAGCTTTTGCCCCACCGTAGATCTTCCGGGTGACCAGATGGAAGCTTGCTTCCTTTTCGTCGAAGAATGGCTTTACCGCAGCATAGCGCTCGGCGACCCAGGCGCCTTCATAGAGCAGGTCTGCCACCTTGTAGAAATCGCCAAACGGCAGTTCGACCAGCTTATGGCCAAGCTTTGTCAACGTCTCTAAGGCTGCGGAGTAGGCGGCCTCCATCTGGTTGTCGCCGAAGAATTCAAGATCGGTTCTGGCCGGAATGCCGATGGTCAGCGCTGGCGGCGCGGCAGCGGAGCCTGACACATCCACGGTTCTCGAATAGCTATCGGTCGGGTCGGCGTTGGCCGCCACTGAAAAGACCGACCATGCATCATCCACCGTCAGCGCGAAGATGGAGACGCAATCGAGTGTGCGGCAGGCGGGAATGACGCCGGTCGTCGACAGCGCACCGAGACTGGGTTTCAGGCCGACGATGTTGTTCAACCCAGCCGGAATGCGACCGGACCCCGCTGTGTCGGTTCCAAGTGCAAAGCTGACGATCCCGTGGGCGGTTGCGACTGCCGAGCCGGAGCTCGATCCGCCAGGGACCAATGTCGCGTCGACAGCATTGCGGGGAACGGCATAAGGCGTGCGGACGCCGACGAGGCCGGTGGCGAACTGGTCGAGATTGGTTTTGCCGATAACGATCGCACCGGCCTGTCGCAATAGTCGGACCACGGTGGCATCCGCTTGCGGCAAATAGGAAAAGTCGGGGCAGGCGGCCGTGGTCGGCATTCCCGCGACATCGATGTTGTCTTTAACCGCGAAGGGAACGCCCCAGAGCGACTTCGACAGAGGATCGAACGGCCCGAGCGTTTCAGTTTCGGCGATCAGGCTCGCCTTTTCCGCCAGATGCAGGAAAATGCCGGGGTCGTCGACGGCGGCGATGCGGGCGAACACCGTGTCGATCATGTCCACCAGGGTCCATCCATTGCCATAGGCGGCGTGCAGGGATGCGATGTCGAAAGCCTGTCCGTCGGTCATGCTGCTTCCTCTTCGAGGATCTTCACCGGCCTGTCCCATTGGATGAGTACTACGCAGCCGGTGTCGCTCCAGACGGAATGTTCGGTGCCCGGCGCGTTCACCAGATAGCTGCCTTTGCCGTAATCGCCCGTCTCGTCCGATTGCGTGCCGTCAAGGACGAGGATGGTCTCAAGTCCCTGGTGCAGATGAAGAGGGACCGAAGCGCCAGCGTCGTATTTCAATAGCGCCACACCTGGCTGGTCACCTTCGAATTGGCGGATCCAGTGGATTGTCACGCCCGGCCGGAAGGACCCAAATTCGAGGTGGCGCCACCCCTCGGCGGTCAGATGTTCGCGTGTCGTCTCAGGCACGGTCCATTCCTTTCAAAATATCATCAATATGTGCCGTCCAGCCGACGATCGCGCCCTGGGCGCGGATCATCGCGATGGCGGCTTCTTTGAACTCCGGGAAATAGCTCTCCGTCGCTTCCTCTGCGAGGATGCATTCGTAGCCCCGGTCGTTCGCCTCGCGCATGGTCGTCTGAACGCAGACTTCCGTCGTGACGCCCGCAAATACCAGCTGCGTGATGCCGTGGCTCTTCAGTATATCGCTAAGCGGCGTGGCGTAGAATGCCCCCTTGCCGGGCTTCTCGATGACGACCTCGCCGTCGATCGGTGCAAGCTCCGGGAGGATCGCGGTTCCCGGTTCGCCCGCGATCAGCACGCGACCCATCGGCCCTACGTCGCCGATGCGCAGCGCCGGACTGCCGCGGTTTTGCTTGGCGGGCGGCAGGTCGGAAAGATCGGGCCGGTGGCACTCCATCGTGTGGATGACCGGCAATCCGGCGACACGAAAGCCGTCGAGCAGCCGCTTCACCTCCGGCACGATGCGCGTGATGCGGCTGACGTCGTTGCCGAGGCTGGCCCCGAAGCCACCGGGCTCGGCAAAATCGCGCTGCATGTCGATGACGATGAGCGCGATGGCGTCTTGCCGCAGCGGAAATGCGAAGGGTTGGGCCTTGATCTCCGCCATCAGTGATGCCCCGCCATATGCGCGCCGATGACGGCTATATCGGCCGCAAGTGCCGGCGTTTCGTAGACGAGCCGGCCCTCCGAGATCACCATGATCCGGTCCGACATTTCGAGCAGTTCGTCGAGGTCCTCGGATAGAAGAAGGACGGCGGCGCCGGCATTGCGGGCCCGCATGATCCGTGCGCGGATTTCAGCCACTGCCGAGAAATCGAGCCCGAAACAGGGATTGGAGACGATCAGCAGATCGACCTCGCCGGTCAGTTCGCGTGCGAGTACGGCACGTTGCACGTTGCCGCCGGAGAGCGCCGCGATCGGCGAGGAGGGCGAGGCAGTCTTCACCTTGAAATCCGCGATCAGAGCCGAGGCGCGTTTGCGCATGCCCCCCATGTTCAACCAGATCGCGTCGGCCCCGCTCTCCTTGAGATCGAAGGTGCGGAAGGAGAGGTTCTCCGTCACCGTCATCTTGGGCGCGCAGGCATTCTGCAACGGCTCTTCCGGGATGAAGCGGACATGGTGCTTTCTTGTCTCCTCGCGGGTCGCGCGATAGTCGGCGCCGTTGACGCTGATTGTGCCCGAGTTCGCAGGCCGCTGGCCGGCAAGAATCTCGATCAATTCCTTCTGGCCGTTGCCGGAAATGCCGGCGATGCCGACGATCTCTCCCGCCCGCACCGTCAGGTCTTCGATATCGATCATTTTCAGGCCCGAGCGATCCGGCGCCTTGATCTGCCGAAGCGCGAGCACCGGCTTGGCGTCTCTCTCGACCGGCAGCCTCGTATCCAGCTCCGCAAGTTTGACATCGCCGATCATCATCGACGCCATCTCGCTGGTCGAAAGCTGGCCAACCTTACCGCCGCCGACCAGCTTGCCACGTCTGAGGATGGTCACGGCATCGGCAAATTTGGTCACCTCGTGGAATTTGTGCGAGATCATCAAGACGGTAAGTTCGCCGCGCTCAGTCATGCCGCGCACCAGGCCCAGCATCTCGTCGGCCTCGGCGGGCGTCAGCACCGACGTCGGTTCGTCGAGCACCAGGAAGCTGCGTCCGAGATAGAGCTGCTTGACGATTTCCAGCTTCTGTTTTTCGCCGGCCGCAAGATGGCTGACCGGGCGGTCGAGCGGAATCTGGAAGGGCATGCGCTCCATGAAGGCGGCAAGCGCCTTGCGCTCCTTTGCCCAGTTGATCACGGCCGGCACTTCCGTTCGGCTGATGACCAAGTTCTCCGCGCCGGTCAACGACGGCACAAGGGTGAATTGCTGATAGACCATCCCCAGGCCATAGGTGGCTGCGTCCTTCGGCGAGGCGATGGACACCTCGCGACCGTCGACCGAGAGCGACCCGGAGGTCTGGTGATAGAAACCCATGATGCATTTGACCAGCGTCGACTTTCCGGCGCCGTTTTCTCCCAGAAGCGCATGAAACGAGCCGGCGGGAATATTGATCGAGACATGATCGAGTGCGGTGAAGCTGCCGAACTTCATGGTCATGTCGAGCGTCTGGACGCCGACGGCAGCGCCCGGCTGGGGCAGGGGTGTGTCGGTGACCAGCATCATGGCAATTGGCCCACGAGCGAGGTCGAGTTCGAAACGGAGCCGAAGACGCCGCCCTGCATCTTCACCATCTTGATGGCGGCCAAATGGTTGCCGTAATCGGTCGCGCCGCAGCAATCCTCAAGCAGCAGGCATTCGAAGCCACGATCGTTGGCCTCGCGCATGGTGGTATGGACGCAGACGTCCGTCGTGATGCCGGTCAAAATGATATTCTCGATACGCTTCTGGTTGAGGATCAACTCGAGATCCGTCGCACAGAAGGAACCCTTGCCGGGCTTGTCGATGATCGTCTCGCCCTCCAGCGGCTTCAGTTCGTCGATGATGTCCCAGCCGGGCTCTCCACGTATCAGGATGCGGCCGCATGGGCCGGGATCGCCGATGCCGGCATTGATCCGCTGCGAACGCCAGTGCTTGTTCGCCGGCAGGTCGGCCAGATCAGGGCGATGGCCTTCCCGTGTGTGGATGATGTGATAGCCCTTGGCACGCATCGCCGCGAGCACCGACCTGATCGGTTCGATCGGCGCACGCACCAGCGACAGATCGTAGCCCATGTGATCCACGTATCCGCCGGGGCCGCAGAAATCGGTTTGCATGTCGATGACAATCAGCGCCGTGTTGTCCGGCCGGAGGTCGCCATTATAGGGCCATGGATAGGGGTCGGCGGTGATATAATGTCTCTTGGTGGTTGCCATCGCATCCATGGAGTCCATCTCCTATTTGGTGATCGAAAGTGCGCCCGGCGCGCCGGAAAGCGAGCGCGTCGGCGATGAGGTGATGATCATGATGACGAGCGTCATCACGTAAGGTGCAGCGTAAAACAGGTAGTAGCCTTCCGAGACGCCTACCGATTGCAGGGCCGGGCCAAGGGCGCCGGCGCCGCCGAACAGCAAGGCGGCGAGAAAGCAGCCGATCGGGTTCCAGCGCGCGAATATGACAAGCGCCACCGCCATCAGCCCCTGGCCGGAGGAGATGCCCTCATTCCAGGAGCCGGGATAATAAAGTGAGAGATAGGCTCCGCCGACCGCCGCAAGCGATCCGCCGACCGCGGTCGCCAGCAGCCTGATCCGATCCGGGTTGATACCTATGGCACGGGCAGCATCCGTGCTGTCGCCGACGACGCGCAGGATCAGCCCCATTCTGGTGTTGCGGAAAGCCCACCAAAGCAGGACTGCCAGCACAGCACCGATGATGAAGAGGACGTTGATGTTCAGCGCTGCCTGTATCTGCGGGTAGCTGGACCATGCGCCGAACGGGATGGACGGAAGATGAGGTGCTGCCGGCTTGATGAAGGCCTTGCCGAGGAAGAATGCCAGCCCAAGGCCAAACTGCATCATGGCGATACCGATCGCGATGTCGTTGACCTTCGGCCACTTGCAGATCCAGCCGTGAATGGTGCCGAATACCGCGCCAGTCGCCATAGCGGCAAGCACGCCGAGCCAGGGCGAACCGGTCATGACCGCGACCGCATAAGCGGTCATCGCGCCGAAGACGAGGGTCCCCTCGAGACCGAGATTGATGCGGCCCGAGCGTTCGGTGATGGTTTCGCCCAGACTGACGAAGATGAAGGGGGTGGAGACCCTGATAGCGCCGGCGAGAATGGCAAGCGGCACGCCCCAGAGGCCTATTGCTGTCGATTCCATCAGGCGCTCCTCTTCCAAAGATCGGGATTGAATATCTTGAAGCGGCCGTAGAACGTTTCCGAAAACAGGATGATCACGAAGAGCGTACCCTGCAGCACGAGCACGGTGGCGTCGGGCAGTCCCATGCGGCGCTGGATGAGACCGCCGGAGGCGTTGATGCCGCCGAGCAGAATGGCGACGGGAATGATCGCCAGCGGATTGTGGCGAGCGAGGAAGGCAACGAGGATGCCGGTGTAGCCATAGCCGGCGGCGAGCGAGGCATTGGCGCTCCCCTGGACTGCCGCCACTTCGATCATGCCCGCAAGGCCTGCGAAGCTTCCGGCGATGCCGGTGAATCCGACGATCAGTCGACCAACCGGGAGGCCCTGGATTTGTGCGGCGCGGACATTGCCGCCGGCGATGCGGGCAGCAAAGCCATAGCTGGTGATCTCGATCAGGACCCAGGAGAGAATGCACGCGACGATGCCGATGACGAGGCCCCAGTGCACGTCCATGCCCGGAATGTTACCCAGCCTGTCCGCAGCGGGAAGCGGCATTGTCGAGGGCTTGTTGAGACTTGCCGGGTCACGGAGCGCGCCTTCGATGAACTGGTTCATCAATGCGATGGCAATGTAGGCCATTAGCAGCGAGGCAATGGTTTCGTTGACGCCGCGATAATGCCGGAGGAAGCCGACAAAGCCGATCCAAGCGGCGCCCACAACCATGGAAGTGATCGCCATTGCGAGAAGCATCAGGAGAGGGGGCGCCCCGTTCACCAGTGGCAACGCGATTGCCGCCGCCGCCACGCCGCCAAGCACGACGGCGCCTTCGCCGCCGATGACCACCAGGCCGAGGCGTGCCGGTAAGGCGACGCAGAGCGCCGTCAACAGGAGTGGCGCGGCCCGGCTGAGGCTGTTCTGAATGGAGAACCAGCTACCGAACCCACCTTGGTACATGAACCGGAAGAGGTCGGCCGGGGACTTGCCGACCGCCAGGATGAAGAGGGAAAAGAGCGCCAGTCCGACCAGGATTGCACCAAGACCGATAGCAACCGGTTCCGCCCGCCGCGCCGCCCACTCCAGCGTCGGTCGCAGTGATGTCTGCCAGTTGGTTTCGCCTATCGCCGATACTGCGGAATTGTCTGCCTCGATCGTCATGACGCTCTCCCCGCTTGTTCAAGCCGTCGAACCGACAACACCCTCGACGAGATAATCCATGCTCTCCAGCTCGATCGCATCTTCGGCGTAGCTCTTGCCCGCATCGACGATCTGCTTGCCCTTGTTGTCCTTCATCGGTCCTTTGAAGACGGAGAAGCTGCCGGCCATCATCTCGGCCTTGGTCGCCTCGAATTTCTTGGCCGCCTCCGCTGAGACACCAGGACCGAGCGGGCTCATCTTGACGAAGCCGTCCTTAAGGCCGCCGCGCACGAAATTCGGAAGCTTTTCGCCGGCTTGCGCCTGTTTGATGAAGTTCGAATAGACGTTGCCCCACGCCCATTCGGCGCCGGTCAGGTATTTTTCCGGAGCAAGCGGGCTCTGATTGGCATGGTAGCCGCAGATGAAGGCGCCGCGTCCGGCGGCTGTCTCGACCACGACCTTCGGGCTGTCGACATGGCAGGTAATGACGTCGGCGCCCTGATCGATCAGCGCGTTGGTGGCCTCCGCCTCCTTGACGGCTAGTGACCACTCGCCGGTGAAGATCACCTGGCATGTGATGGCGGGGTCGACGGAGCTGGCGCCCAGCAGGAAGGAATTGATGTTCTGCAGCACCTGCGGAATGGGCTTGGCTGCAATGAAGCCGATCTTCTTGCTCTTGCTCGCATAGCCTGCAGTGACGCCGTTCAGATATTGTCCTTGTCCGATGTAGCCGAAATAGGAGCCGGTATTCATCGGGTTCTTGTCCTTCTGCCAGAGGCCGCCGCAGTGGCGGAACTGGATGTCGGGATATTTGGCGGCCATCGCCAGCATATGGGGGTCGAAGTAGCCGAAGGATGTCGGGAAGATCAGCGTGGCGCCGTCGAGATTGATCATGGATTCCATGGTCTTCTGAACGTCGACAGTTTCCGGGACCTTCTCCTCCTCAACGACGGTAACGCCCGCCATCGCCTTGACGACCGCCGCGCCCTCGGCATGCGACTGGTTATAACCGTAGTCGTCCTTGGGGCCGACATAGATGAAACCGACGGTCAACGCTGACTGCGCAAATGCGCCCGTAGAGAGGAAAGAGGGCGCGAGCCCTGCAGCAGCGCCAGCGGCAGAGGTCTGCAGAAAAGAGCGGCGGGTCATAGAAAGGAGTTTGGTCATCGGAATGCTCCTCAGGTGGCGATAGCCGGTTTGAAATCCTACAAGAAAGTGTATGCAATGACCGTGCCAGTTCTTAAGCCTCTGAGAATAAAAGAGTTAGTGATATATCACTCGCTAGGCGGCAAAAGTGCATGCACTTTTTCGGCCAGAATGCTGAAAATAGAAGCAGCAAATAAATAATGTGCAGTTATGCCACTATGTCGCGATCTGAATTTTGGGCGAGGAGGTTGAATTGGCGGCTTCGAAGGCAGAAATCGTCTCTACTGACGTGAATTTGACATCTTCGATGTCCGCATGCATGTGTATGCAATAATAAGAGCGTTAGATTCGAGCGTGAAACACGTCAGGCGAAAACAGATCATCCGGGCTGGAACGACCGTCGAGCAGGTCGTACGAGCGGTCGCGGATCTTATCGTTACCGGAGAGATGCAGCCGGGCGAGCGCCTCGACGAGCTCTCGCTCGCTGTCCGCTTCGAGGTTTCGAGAACACCCGTGCGGGAAGCGCTCCGCCAGCTCTGCACCATGGGGTTGGTCGGGCGCGAACCGAACCGTAGCGCTGTCGTCACCAATGTGACGGGCAAATATCTCTCTTCGATGTTCGAGGCCATGGCAGAGCTTGAGGGTATCTGCGCCCGGCTTTGCGCCGAGCGGATGACGATCGAGGAGCGCCGCGCGCTGGAAAACGGCCATCGAGCCTCGATGAAGCTGGTGCATTCCGGCGACGAAGAAAACTATGCCGCATACAACATGGAATTCCACACCCGGCTCTATCGCGGCGCCCACAACGACCATATTTGCGATCTCGTAACGCAGACCCGCGCACGGCTTGCGCCATTCCGGCGCGCCCAGTTCAGGCTGCCCGGACGCCTTGCAAAATCCTATGACGAACATGCCGGCATCGTGACCGCGATCATGCGCGCCGATGGCGAAGGGGCGGGCCGCGCCGCCTACGCCCATGTCGCAATCGTCAGCGACGCAAGCGCCGTCTTCGCCTCGATAGGCGAGGATGAAATAACACCGCGGGGCAAGGAAACATAAGGCGTTTAGTGGGCAAAAAGGCCCACTGCAAAATAGACCAGGGCGGAAACCACTGCCGCTGCCGGTAGGGTGACGATCCAGGCTATGACGATGTTGCCGGCAAGGCCCCACCTTACCGCGGAAACGCGGCGCGCGGCGCCGACGCCGATTATCGCTCCGGTAATGGTGTGGGTGGTCGAGACGGGGATGCCGAGCCAGGTTGCCGCAAACAGCGTCAGGGCTCCGCCTGTCTCCGCGCAAAAGCCCTGCATCGGGTTCAGCCGGGTGATCTTCGATCCCATCGTGTGGACGATCCGCCAGCCGCCGAACAGGGTTCCGAGCGCCATCGCGGACTGGCAGGACAACACCACCCACAGAGGAACGTGGAATTCGGGGCCGATCCTGCCCTGCGAATAGAGAAGGACAGCGATGATGCCCATTGTCTTTTGGGCGTCGTTGCCGCCGTGACCCAGAGAGTATAGCGAGGCCGAGACGAATTGCAGGATGCGGAACGTGCTGTCGACGGCAAAAGGCGTCTGACGCACGAAGATCCAGGATACCAGCAACACAAGGAAAAGGGCGAGGATGAAACCCAGCAGCGGCGACATCACAATCGCTCCGACCGTCTTCAGCAGGCCGGACCAGACGATGGCGCTGAAGCCGGTCTTGGCAAGCCCGGCGCCGACCAATCCGCCGATGAGCGCGTGCGATGAACTGGACGGGATACCGAACACCCAGGTGACAATATTCCAGACGATCGCCCCCATCAACGCAGCGAACACGACCTGAGGGGTTACGATCGCCGAATTGATGATCCCGGTTCCGAGTGTTTCGGCGACGTGTAGCCCAAAGAACAGAAACGCGATGAAATTGAAGAAGGCAGCCCAGAGAACCGCATATTGCGGACGAAGAACCCGGGTCGAGACGATTGTCGCGATGGAGTTGGCCGCATCGTGAAGCCCGTTCAGAAAATCGAAGAACAGCGCAATCGCAACGAGGCCCGCCAGCAGCGGAAAGGCGAGGGTGGCCTCCATCAGACGTTCTCGATCACGATGCCGCTGATTTCATTGGCGACGTCTTCGAACCGGTCGACCACCTTTTCAAGCTCGCCATATATTTCACTGCCGATGATATAGGCCATCGGATCGCTTTTCCCGTAGCGCCGGAACAGGTCCTTCAGCCCTAGGTCGTGCAGTTCGTCGGCCCGCCCCTCCACACGCACTACTTCTTCCGCGATGGCGCTGAGCCGGGCGGAATTTGGCCCCATGCGATTGAGAAGCGGAATGGCTTCCGCAACAAGCTTCGCCGCCTGGACGATGACGGCGCCCATCTCCTGCATTCCCGGCTCGAAACTGCTCTGCTCGAAAAGGCGGATCGTCTTGACCGTCTTGTGCATCATGTCGATGGCATCGTCCATCGACATGATGAGATCCTTGATGTCGCCGCGATCGAACGGCGTGATGAAGCTCCGGCGCACCGCGAGCAGCACTTCTCGCGTAATGTCGTCGGCATCGTTCTCAAGCTCGACAATGCGGCTGCAATGACGCTCCGTCTCACGGCCCGAAAGCAACACTTCCAGCGCCTCCGCCGCGCCAACCACGGTCCGCGAATGTTTCTCGAAGAGCTCGAAAAACTTATCTTCGCGGGGCAAAAGCTTCCTGAACCAACCGAGCATCACAAACCATCCATGCATTGTCACAAATGCGTCATATTCGACAGTGGCGAGGAATGAAAGCGGCATCCGGGCCATTCAGCATTGATGGAAAAGGGTTGAGCCAATTTTGTTTATCTGGAAAGCATGGGTGGCTGCCACGGTCTGGGTCCGGTGCAAGCGGCGAAGGTCGGTCCGCAGTGAGCCCGCACCCGTCCAAGTCTCTTCAAGATTGCGTCGAGCGTGGTGCCGCAAGATGATCGCGGCACCACAATTGGCTCCTCATAATTCCTCCCAGCTATCCAGTGCAGGGGAAGCCGCGTATCGAGTGCCGCGGCGGTTTCTTCGATCGACGCTGTCGACTGCGCAACTGAACGCAGTGTTTCGCCCAGTTGTTGGAGCGCACCGTTCAGATCGTGTCGCAATGCCTCGAAATCTGTAGCGAAGGGCGCGCTGAGTTCGAACGCCAGATCAGCCACCGCGAGCCGCCCCAACCCGGAAGCCGGGCCTGCCGCTGCCTCTTGCAAGCGTTTTTGAGCGGCTGCCTCCGCTTCCGCCGTCGGCCGAACGCGGCTGGCCTCGGTCTCGATACGATTGGCTTCGGCCGCCTGCTCGAGCCGCCTATTGGCTGCCCCTTGCGAAATACTTCCACCGCACTGGCCACCGCACCGATCTCGTTGGAACGCCCGGCATAAGGGATGGCCTTGGCGGTATCGGTTGTTTATTTGCGTTCGAAGGAGGAGAAGGCCTTGGCCTGCTGGTTCGGCGCCGATACGTCGAGATAGCTCATGATGCTGTCGACGTGGGTTACCTGCGAGCGCAGGTTGTCCAGGGATTTACCGGTGAGATTGGTGCCGGCAGGCAGGCTTGCCGTCAAAGGGTTCTCGTACTGGCCGTTGACGCGCAGCTCGTAATAGAGATGAGGGCCTGTCGAATAGCCTGTTGAACCGACAAAGGCGATGACTTCACCTTGCGTCACGCGCTGGCCAACCTTCAGGTCACGAGGCGTCGAGGAAATATGGGCATATGTCGTCTCATAGCCGCCGTCGTGACGAATGCGGACAAATTTGCCGTACCCGGTCTCGGAATCGATTTTTTCGACGATGCCGTCGCCGGCTGCGAGGATCGGAGTTCCCATCGGTGCTCGGAAGTCGACGCCGTTGTGGAATTTCTTCACGCCAAGTATCGGATGGATGCGCCAAGCGAAACCGTCGCCGAGCTTGCCGCCGGGGACGGGGCGGTGCGCGAGGTATTTCGCCACCGAATGGCCGTCCTCGTCGTAAAATTCCGAGAGCGCTTCCGGCCCGTTGCGATGCAGATAGAAGCGGTGCGCCTCGTCGCCGGAATGAAATTCGATGAACATCAGTTCCTGGTTGTGATCGTCGGATTTGCGGAAAAGCAGATCGACGCTGTCAGGCGCATTGTCGCCGACGCCAAGCGTAATTCCTTTCGAGTCTGCGAGTTTCATCAGCCCTGTCGCGGCGTCGTCGGAAAGACCCGCCCGTTCAAGCCGGGAGCGAAGGCCTGTCTCATCGCCGTCCCGCACACCCTTGAGGTCCACTGCCGCGACCTCGGTCGAAGACGGAGCCTCTGGCTGGCTTTCGCTATAGAGAGTGGAGAAGAGATGGTCGTCCGAAAGTGCGACGAAGCCGTCGGAATCATCGCGAGCCACGACGCGTTCTCCACCCTTGTCGCCGTTCAGCTTCGCCATGATCAGTTTTGGCTGCCCGTCGACCGGGTTCTTTTCCATCAAAAGCTCGAGGCTATCACCCGGTGCGATTGCGTCGGTTGCTAGCGCCTGCACAAGCTCGTCGCGGTTTTCGTCTCCGAGACCGGCGGTTTCGAGCACGTCGGTCAATTCCTGCCGGTTCTTTGGCATGGATACCAGGCGCTTGATCTCGCGGGCGGGCGGCGCCTCGGCCGAGGTGTAGCTGACATTGAGCGGTACGCCCCGGATCGGAAAACGCGACCGCTTGCCGGAGATCATCGTGCCCGGCGGCGAATAGATGCCGTTGCGCAGATCCGCCAGTATGGGCTGGGACAATCGGGCGCTATAGGCTTGGCTTTCATCGATATCCGTGGAGGCCGCAGCCATGGCTGCGCCGTCGCCATATTCGCTCGCATCGCCTTTGAAGACCAGTGTCAGACGGTGATAGGTGAATATCCTGGTCTCACCGCTGGAAAGCGTCTCCGCAACCTGGGCAAACCGCGATCCGTCGAAGCGCTTCCGACCACTAAGGCGGCTTGCCTTCGGCATCGAAGGTAGAGATTGCGTGACCTCGGAATGCGCGACTTGAACCGCCTGTGCAATCGTGTGTCGGGCGAGCAGGGGATAGATCACCGCCGCAAGCAGGCCGACCGATGCCGCTCCGCCGAGGCCTATGGCAATGAGATGGCGCAGATGTGCCGAGCGCGGCAAGAAGGGAATGTGAAATTCGTGGTGTGGATGTGCCTGTATTGCCGCTTCCGCCGGGAATTGAACGTAGAGCGGACTTTCAGCCATCGATGCGGGGAACCCTTGAAGATCACGGTGATGGCCAAGCTAAGGCAGAACATGGCGAAATATGGGCAAACGTTACCGCAAATTTAATTTTCCAGCTGTTCCTGTGGCCAACACCATCACGGCTTGCATTTCGGTGAAAACTCACCTCGGAATAGTCGCGACCGTCTCGCTATTTCCGGCTTCTTCCTGTTTTGAAATCGAGTCTCTGACGACGCCGTACTGGCTTCCCCACTGATCCGTCATCGAACAGCGGACGTCCCAGAGATCGGGGAAGAATCGGTATCGAGCGCCTGCTTGCAGCAGATCGACCGGACGGCCCTTTAGCGATTTCGATCCGAGCCCGATCGAGCGGTGGATCAGGTAGAGGTGATTGGCGCGAAACTTCTGGAACAGTTCGTCAAATTCGATCAAGGCTTCGGCAACGACATAGCTGTCGCCGTGGTCATATTTGGCGTCATAGACATCGTCGACCGTCAGGTCGCGTCCGTCGAGATAGGTTGTCTTGAAGGCCTGCCAGAGATCCGGCGGAAGCCGCAGGAGGAACTTAAAGCCGGGCGACTCCTGGCCGCTGCCATTGCCAAGTTGCAGGCGGATCTGCTGGTATTCCTTCGGCGACATGGTTTCAAGCAGGTCGAGCTGCGTCGTCATCATCCGCATCAGCCGGTGTACGCGACCCATCAGCGTTACGATGCGATGCGTGTCGGCCTGTTCGAGGTAGGCAATGACATCCACCAGCGTATAGGCAATGAGCTTCATCCAGAGCTCCTCGACCTGATGCACGATCTGGAACTGCAGCTCATCGGCATTGGCCATCTCGGCCAAGGGCTTCTGGCAGGCTAGCAGCTTGTCGCATTGGAGGTAGACGCCATAGTCGCGCATGTCAGGCGTTTCGATGCGAGCGTAGTAGTCTTCCTTACGCATTTGTCGTTCCCCTTCGGCGCCTCTTCGAGCGCAAGCCTGTTTTCTTGTTGCTGAGGATACGAAATTTCTCGCTGAACATTGTTTCTATTTGTCATGGCAAATGCCATGCTGGGAGCACGAATGGACGCAATTTCTTCGCCGGAGAGAACGATGGCCTTAAGTATGCTCGATCAGAAGATCGTTTCTGCGCTGGAAGCGGACGCGCGTATGTCCTTTGCGGCGCTGGCGGAACTCGTCGGCCTTAGCAAGACGCCGTGCTGGAAACGGGTGAAGGCGCTCGAAGAAGCCGGCATTATCCGCGGGTACAAGACGATGCTTGATCCCGCCCTTCTTGGCTTCGGCCTGGAAGCCTTCGTTCAGGTCTCGATCGACTTCGAGCTTTCCGAAGCATTCGAAGCCGCAGTTCGCCGGCATCCGTTGATCTGGCACTGCCATGCAACGACAGGAGAGGCGGACTATCTTCTCCACATTCTCGCCGCCGACATGGCCGCGCTCGACCGTATCCTGCGTCAAGAACTCTGCCGCCTGCCGGGCGTCAAGAGAACGTCGACCTCGATGTCGACACGTGAAATCAAGTCGGACATTTCCTTTGCTGAAGCGGCGAAGCACGCGCGGGTCGGTGGGGGGTGAGGGATGTTGCGCGGCTTGCGCAATGAGGGTTTGACCTCCCGATCGGTATGTTTTCACTGGAAATCCTTATAACTTACCGATCGGGAAGATGTTTCTTGAACTAAACCGATTCTTCCTGTACGGTAAGTTCACGGGAGGCGCTGAAATGATCAAGTCCGCCGCTGATTTTGGGTCGCTCATTCGTCAGAGACGCAAAGCGCTCGGCTGGACACAGTCAGAGCTGGCTGTCCGCTGCGGCACGGGCGAGCGTTTCATCGTCGATCTAGAGAATGGCAAGCCGACCTGTCACCTTGAAAAATCGCTGATTGCTGCCCGTGTCGTCGGCATCGATCTTGGGGATCTGAAGGCCGGGGTCGGCCCTGCCGACCGGATCGACGACGATCTTGGCTTTCTCCCCAAATTTCCGTAGGCGGGACAAATGACAACGATCTACTACGAGACGTTTCCCGTCGCGCATCTGCAAACGTCTACCGATTTGAGGTTGGAATATGATCCGGCATGGGAAAATCGCCCCGCGGCTTTTCCGGTCTCCCTGTCGATGCCGCTTAAGGCGGGGCCTTTCGATGCATCGCGTATCATGCCGTGGCTTGCAAATCTGCTGCCTGAAACGCACCTGTCCGAAATTGGCCAACGGCTGAAGGTCTCGCCCCAGGATGTCGTCGGCATGCTGAGCCACATCGGACGGGATACCGCGGGCGCCTTTTCCATCGGCGTCCCCCGCAAGACCGGCCTTCACTTGAAAGCGATCCCGGACGACCAGGCCCTGAACCGCATATTGGACGAACTCCCTTCCAAGCCGTTCCTTGTCGGGGAGCGTGGCGTTTCCATGTCGCTTGCAGGGGTTCAGGAGAAATTGCCCGTCTTTGTCGATGGCAAAGGCCGCATGTCAATTCCGCTCGATGGAACGCCGTCGACCCATATCTTAAAACCCGACGCCCGTCGGCTGCCTGCAAGCGTCCAGAATGAGGGGTTCTGTCTAGCGCTGGCGCGTGCCTGCGGACTGGATGCGGCGGCGGCAGTGACCGGTCGCGCAGGTGACCGCACTTATCTTCTCCTCAGCCGCTATGATCGCTTCGTCGATGACAGGCAAGAAGTCCGGCGCCTCCACCAGGAAGACCTCTGCCAGCTTCTCGGCTATTTTCCCTATCAGAAATACGAGCGGTCACAATCAGGCGTCGGGGTTTCCCTGAAGCAGATGTTCGATGCCGTCAGCAACTATGTCTCTCCCGCCGCACGGGTGCCACTGCTCGATGCGGTGATCTTCAATGTCCTGATCTGCAATTCGGACGCGCATGCGAAGAATTATTCGGTGCTGATCGGATCTGGAGGGTCTGCAAAGCTAGCGCCGCTCTATGATCTGATGTGCGCAAACGTCTACCAGAATGTCGATCATCAAATGCCGCAGAACATAGCCGGTAGATATGCGGCAGCGGATCTTCATGCGGATGACTGGGAATCCCTGGCACGAGAGGTTGGGTTGAGCGGAGCATCGACCTTGCGGCGCGTGGCTCAGTTGGCCGGCTCGGTGGAAGAGCATGCTGAGGCCACCGCTGCCTCCGTCAATGCCATGAATGGCGGGCCGCATCAAATGATGTCGGAGATCGTTCACGAGGTCACGAAGCGTTGCCGGAGGATCAGGCGGCAGCTTCAATAGCCGGGCCGCTAGAGCGCCCTTTAGTGCGTAGCTTTCGCCGCACGCATCGAGCCGATTAGCGTGGTCACCAGCTTTTCGCCGACCTCGACGAGCGAGAATGTCTTGCCGGAACGCAGCCATTCGCCGAAAAGCCCGTTGACCGAGCACTGGAAGGCACGGGCTGCGGTGTCGACGGTCCATCCAACTGCCAGCATGTCCTGGCGGGCAGCCAGCCTGATGATATTTTGAAGCTTGCCGTACATTTCCGCATTGGCGGCCACCACGCGCGACGTCGCCTCGGACATGTCCTCGGTAAACTCGCAGCTCAGCGTCATGATCGCGAAAATCCGCTGCTGATGCTCATCCTCAGCCAAAAGACGCAGCACGGACATCGAGCCGGTTTCAATAAGGCCGAGCGGATCGTCGTGGCCATGTTCCAGGGCATCGCTGATGATGGCCTCCTGTGGCAACTTGATTTCCCTGTGCAGGGCGGTCAGCACTTCGGCCTTGTCCTTAAAATGCCAGTAGATCGCGCCGCGTGTCACACCGGCGCGCTTGGCGATTTTGTCCAGGCTCGAGCCGCTGACGCCGTGCTCATAGAAAACTTCCGCGGCTGCGCTCAGCACTTCCTCGCGGGTCTTGGCGGCGTCCTCCTTTGTCCTGCGCATTCGGCTCCTCATCTTTTTTATGATGTCACGACGATTTGATATTTACAATCATTCATGCATGTTTGTATGTTGCGGCGCAATAGAAAATCCATAACCAGCGGTGATTTTTCATGACGGCGCGATTGACCCCTTTCCTATGCAGCAGCCTTGTCACAGCTGCCGTGACAATCTTCTCCGGCTTGCCGGCGTTTGCGCAACAGGCCGGGCAGACGCCTCCACCGCCTCCCGTCACCGTCGTCGACGTCAAGGCGCAGACGGTTCCGTTGAGCTATCAATATGCTGCTCGCATTACAGCGTTTCGACAAGTCGATGTCCGGGCCCGCGTTGGTGGCATCCTGCTGAAGCGGAACTTCATCGAAGGGGCGGAAGTGAAGGCCGGCGACGTTCTCTTCCTGCTCGACCCCGCGACTTATCAGGCGGCCGTGGCGCAATCGAAGGCCCAGCTTCAGCAGGCCGAAGCACAGCTGAGCCAGACGCAACGCGAAGAGAAACGCACCGGCAGCCTGTTCGACCAGAAGGTCGGCAGCGAAAAGGCCCGCGATGACGCAATCTCCGCTCGCGAATTGGCAGAAGCCCAGGTCGCCTCCGCCCGCGCGGCTTTGCAGACCGCACAGCTCAATCTCGACTACACCTCAGTGACGGCGCCGGTCGACGGCATCACCAGCCTAGAACATGTCTCGGAAGGCAGCCTGATCGGCACCAGCGGCGATACCGGCCTGCTGACCAGCATCACGCAGCTCGACCCGGTCTATGTCAACTTTTCCTTCTCCGATATCGAGGCGGCAGAGGTTCGCCGGCTTGTCGACCTGAAGAAGGCCAAGGGCGAGGCTCCGAAGCTCGGCGTGAAGATCTCGTTCGGCGATGGCTCCACCTATAGCCACGACGGCGTCGTCGACTTCACCTCGTCGACCATCGACGTCTCGACAGGAACGCTCCAGGCCCGCGCCGTGGTCGACAATCCCGACCGCCGGCTTCTGCCGGGGCAGTTCGTGCGCGCCACGGTCACCGGCGTGTCGCTCGACAACGCCATCGTCATCCCGGAGGTGGCGCTGATGCAGAGCCCGCAGGGACAGTTCGTCTATACGGTGGACAAGGATAGCAAGGCGCACGTCAACCCGCTGACGCTCGGCCAGAAGGTTGGCGACCAGTGGCTGGTGCTGAGCGGCCTTGCGGCCGGCGACAAATTGATCACCGAAGGCATCATGAAGGTCCGTCCCGGCTCGCCTGTCCAGGCGACGACCGCCACGGGCGAAGCCAACAAGGTGGCGCAGAACTGATGAGCAATAGATTCTTCATCGATCGCCCCGTCTTTGCGGCGGTGATCTCGATCATCATCATGCTTGCCGGCATCATGGCGCTGCGGATATTGCCGATCGCGCAATATCCGGAGCTGACGCCGCCGCAAGTGGTTGTCACCGCCACCTATCCCGGCGCCAGTGCCGAAACCGTTGCGCAAACCGTTGCCTCGCCGCTTGAGCAGCAGATCAACGGCGTCGAAAACATGCTCTACATGCAGTCGACGAACTCCAACAGCGGCGCGATGCAGATCACCGTGACCTTTGCGCTCGGCACCGATCCGGACCAGGCGGCGATCAACGTCAACAATCGCGTCCAGCGCGCCACCTCGACCCTCCCGGAAGACGTCACCCGGCTCGGCGTGGTCGTCACCAAGAGATCGACGTCGATCCTTGGCTTCGTCGCGATGTATTCGGCCGACAACCGCTACGACCGCGCCTATGTCGGCAACTACGCGCTGCTCAACGTCGTCGATGATCTGAAGCGCATCCCCGGCGTCGGAGATGTCAACCTTCTGGGCGACATCGACTATTCGATGCGCATCTGGCTGCGTCCGGACAAGCTGGCGCAATACAACCTCACGCCGAGCGATGTGGCCGCCGCCATCCGCGAGCAGAATTCCCAGTTTGCCGCCGGAAAATTCGGCGATCAGCCCGATAGCAAGGCGCTGCCGTTCACCTATACGGTGACAACGCAGGGACGATTGCCCGACGTCAACGCCTTCGGAGACATCATTCTTCGCGCCGATGCCAATGCGGCGACGTTGCGACTGAAGGATGTCGCGCGCATCGAGCTCGGCACCAAGAGCTATGCCGTCCAGAGCAGCCTCAACGGCACGGCGGCGATCCCGATTGCAGTTTATCTGCAGCCCGGCGCCAATGCGCTGAACACGATGAAGGCGCTGCGTTCACGGCTGGACGAACTGCAGAAGTCCTTCCCGGAAGGCGTCGCCTACCAGATCCCCTACGACACCACGAAGTTCATCCAGGTCTCGATCGATGAGGTCATCCACACCTTCATCGAGGCGATCCTCCTCGTCGTGCTCGTCGTCTTCCTGTTCCTGCAGAACTGGCGTGCAACGCTGATCCCCGTTATCGCCGTTCCGATCTCGATCATCGGCACGTTTGCGGGCATGTATCTGCTCGGCTTCTCCATCAATCTTCTGACGCTGTTCGGGTTGGTGCTTGCCATCGGTATCGTGGTCGACGACGCAATCGTCGTGCTCGAAAACGTCGAGCGATTGATGTCGACGGAGAAACTGCCACCGCGCGAAGCGGCGATCAAAGCGATGAGCGAAGTGACCGGCCCGGTGGTCGCGATCGTCCTCGTGCTCTGCGCCGTGTTCATCCCCGTCTCCTTCATGGGCGGTCTCGCGGGCCAGATGTACAAGCAGTTCGCCGTGACGATCGCCATGTCGGTGATCCTGTCGGGCATCGTCGCGTTGACGCTGACGCCGGCGCTCTGCGCGCTGATCCTGAAGCCGGGTCATCATGAGCCGATCCTGCCGTTCCGCATTTTCAACCGCGGCTTCGAACGGCTGACGCAGGGCTATTCGGCAGGTGTCAGTTTCTTCGTCAAGCGCTTCGTGCTGGGGCTGGTGCTCGTTGCCTGCCTGCTCGGAGCCACCGGCTACCTCTTCTATACCATCCCAGGCTCCCTCGTTCCCGACGAAGACCAGGGCGTGCTGTTCGAGATCGCCATCCTGCCGCCGGCAGCTTCCCTGCCGCGCACGCAAGCGGTTATGGACCAGGCGCTGGTGAACACGAAAAAGCTTCCCGCAGTCGACAACGTCTTTGCCGTCGCCGGCTTCGACCTGCTCTCGGGCGGGTTGAAGAGCAGCGCGGGCGTAGCCTTCGTGACGCTGAAGGACTGGAGCGAGCGCAAGACGCCCGATCTCGACGCCCGCAATCTCGCCGGGCCAATCATCGGCATGAACATGGGGATCAAGGACGCGATGGTGCTCGCCTTCAATCCACCGCCGATCCAGGGTCTGAGCACGACAGGAGGCTTCGAAGTCTACGTGCAGGACCGCACGGGCAAGGGTCTGGCCGGCCTTGCCGAGCAGACGGCCAAGCTGGTGGCCCTGGCTGCCAAGCGGCCGGAACTGACGGCGGTTCGCACCACGCTCGATACCAACGTTCCGCAGTTCCGCGCCGATCTCGACCGCGAGAAGGCAAAGGCCCTCGGCGTGCCGATCAACTCGGTGTTCGACGCGATGCAGGCGACGTTCGGCAGCCTCTACGTCAACGACTTCACACTTTATGGCCGCAACTATCAGGTCAACCTGCAATCCGAGGCGCCTTTCCGGGAATCGCCAGACGATCTCAGGCAGGTGTTCGTGCGTGCCGATGGCGGCAGCCTCATCCCGCTTGACGCGCTTGTGAAGGTTACCCGCATCATCGGACCTGATCAGGTCGAACGTTTCAACGCTTTCAATGCGGCCAAGATCACCGGAAATCCGGCACCGGGCTATACCTCGGGCGATGCGATCAAGGCGATGCAGGAAGTCGCGCAGCAGAACCTGCCCGACGGATTCCAGGTCGCCTGGACCGGCTCGGCCTTCCAGGAACTGGAGACGAGTGGCGCCGGCACGCAGGCGATGATCTTCGGCATCATCATGGTCTTCCTGATCCTGGCGGCCCAATACGAGAAGTGGAGCCTGCCGCTCGCCGTCATCACCGCGATCCCGTTCGCGCTGTTCGGCGCGCTGCTGGCCACCCATCTGCGCGGCCTTACCAATGACGTCTATTTCCAGATCGGCATGGTGACGCTGATCGGGCTTGCGGCGAAGAACGCCATCCTGATCGTCGAGTTCGCGGTGATCAAACGCCACGAGGGCATGAGTGCGGGCCAGGCGGCAATTGAAGCGGCGCGGCTGCGCTTCCGCCCGATCGTCATGACCTCGCTTGCCTTCATCCTCGGTGTCGTACCGCTGGCGACGAGCACCGGCGCGGGTTCGGCCAGTAGACATGCCATCGGCACCGGCGTCATCGGTGGCATGCTGGCGGCAACCTTCATCGCCACCTTCTTCATTCCGATGTTCTACAGGCTGATCGCCTGGAGAGAGCCGAAACCAGCGCCGGGAAGCGAGCAGGCGAGCCAGGGCCAAGTCTCCCCGGAACCGGCCGAGTAGCGCCGCCAGCACTATTCATGACATTGCCAGAACCTCGCTCCATCAGGAGCGGGGTTTTTTGTTGCAGTCGGGCGTCCCGGTGGTTACCCATCTCGGCAACTCGGAAAAAGGGATGTCGGATGCCGCTCTATATCAAGGACGATGCCATCGATCGCCTGGCGCGTCGCTACCAGATGCTGACGCAGGCGTCATCGAAGACTGAAGCGGTTCGCCGCGCATTGCAGCTGGCGCTCGACAAAGAACTCGCCAAGCCTGTGCTCGAAGATATAGCAGTCGCATTTTGCCGCGACTTGAAAAAGAAGGCCGAGCAACGGGTTAGCGCATCTGGCGCAAGTGGCACGCGAGCGGGAGAGGAAAGCTGATGTTCGTCGATGCCTCAGTGATCATTGCGATGATGACCTGCGAGAGCGAGGCTCGTATCTTCGCTCGCCGCATGCATGCCTCGACCGTTCGCATGACCTCACCCATGGCGGTGGCCAAGGCAGCCGTTTCGGTCGGCTCGATTCTCGCCATGCCGATGACCGAAGTCGAGACCGCGATCAAGGCTTTCCTACAGATCATGAACATCCAGCTTCTCGCAGTACCACCACGGGCTGCGTTCCTTGCCGCGGATGCACACCAACGCTTTGGCAAAGGTTACCAAGCCGCCGACCTCGATCTCGACGATTGCATGACCTATGCCTGCGCCAGATACTATCGCCAGCCATTGTTGTTCAAGGGCGGCAACTTGGGCAAAACGGATATCGAGGTTGCCTAGCCGATTGCCTTGCCGCTCTCGGGATCGAAGAGATGTGCGGCATCCTCGTCGAAGAACAAGGCAAGATCCTCGCCACTTGATATGCTGGAGCGTGGCGGCAGGCAGGCCATCAGCCGCTGCTCGCCGATCATCGCCGTGACCACCAGCTCCGGACCGGTCAATTCAGCGACTTCGGCGCGGCTTGGCAGCGAAAAGCTCACCTCGTCGCGGAAGAGATTGAGCGCCTCCGGTCGAATCCCGAGTATGAGGCGCTGCCCGTCCTGGGCAAGGCCGCGAAAGCGGGAGGGAAGCGGCACCACTGCGTCCGAGCCGGCTATGACAAGCGTTCCGCCGCGGACGGTCACGTTGAGCATGTTCATCGGCGGAGCCCCGACGAAGCCGGCGACATAGAGGGTAGCCGGGCGGTCGTAGATCTCCTCAGGCGTGCCCAGCTGCTCGATCCGACCATCGCGCATGACGGCGATGCGGGTGGCGAGCGTCATCGCTTCGATCTGGTCGTGGGTAACGTAGACCACCGTCGTCTTCAGCATCTGGTGCAGCCGTTTCAGCTCGGTCCGCGTTTCCATGCGCAATTTGGCGTCGAGATTGGAGAGAGGCTCGTCGAAGAGGAACACTTCCGGTTTGCGCACCAGCGCCCTGCCGATGGCGACGCGCTGGCGTTGTCCGCCGGAGAGCTGGCCGGGCTTGCGGTCCAGAAGGTTCTCGATCTTCAACAGCTTGGCCGCATCGAGCACCGCCTTGTCACGCACGTCTGCCGGAACCTTGCGCATCTCGAGGCCAAAGCCGATGTTGCGGTGCACCGTCAAGTTTGGATAGAGTGCATAGGACTGAAAGACCATGGCGATATCGCGATCCTTCGGATGAACGCCGATCACGGATTTTCCGGCGATCAGGATATCGCCGCCGGAAGCCTCGGCAAGGCCGGCAATGATGTTCAGCAGCGTGGATTTTCCGCACCCGGACGGCCCGAGCAGCACGAGGAACTCGCCGCTTTCCAGCGCGATATCGATGCCCTTCAACGTCACGACGTCGCCATAGCTCTTGTGGATGTTGCGGATTTCGAGCGCGCTCATCGCATAGACTCCTCGGCGTCGGTTTGCATGGGCCTGCCATAGCTACGGGGCAGGGTGGAGATCGCCTTCGAAGCGACAGTGGTGCCTGCTTCGAGGCAGACGCGCAGGGGCTTGCCGGCGGCGAGCGCCGCAAGGAAGGCGGCATTGAAGACATCGCCGGCGCCAATAGTGTCGACGACGTTGACGAGAGGGGCGGAAACTGAGACGAGCGTGCCGTCGGCATCGATTGCGATTGCGCCGTCGGGTCCGCGCTTGACGACGACGATGGCTCCGTCAGGCATATGCGTGCGCAGGTCGCGGGCAGCCTCAGCGCAATCGGACATGCCGGCAAGCGTCGTCGTCTCGATCTCGTTCATCAACGCGCAGCCGCAGCGGGTCAGCCAGCGGCGGGTCGACAGGCGATTTTCCTCGGTCCAGCCGTCCAGCGGCCAGCCGGTGTCGAGCACGGTGGTGATGCCATGGCTGTCTGCCCAATCGAACAGCGCGGGGTAATCCACCGTCAGATCGGTTGTCAGGAACGAGCCGCAGAGCAGCACGTAACCGCCAGTCAGCCGCCCGCCGTCGAGCACCGACAGGACGTCGCTGAGAGAATAGCGGGGCAGGTGGCCGCGCGTGGTAAAGAAGGTGCGCTCGCCGTCCGGATGGGTGATGCCGACCGAGAGCGTCGTGCCTTCGGGACGAACCGGCCATTTCTGCGCCTTTTCGCCGAATGTCTCACGCAACCAGCGTCCGAATTCGTCGGAGCCGACATTGGCGGCGATTTCGAAGTCGACGCCGAGGGCTGCCCAGGCGAGCGCGCTGTTGCCGGCGGCACCGCCGACCCTGAGCTCGTCATGATCGACGATAATTTCGGTTCCGGCCTTGGGCCAGGGCTCCGCCGGCCCGAGGATCAGGTCGACATTGACGTTGCCGATGACTGCAAGCGGACGCATCATTCGCTCCGGGTGATCTTGGTCGAACGAACCGGCGTCCCGGCATTCTCGACGCGGGCATCGGCGAAGGCGATCATGAAACGCTGGGCTACCGGCAGCATCGCAAAGATCGCGGCCATACCTGCCGCCGGCTTGAAGCGGATCGTCGTCGTGCCCGCTACCGGCTGCTCTCCCGAGGAATCGAAGACCACGACCGGCGCGCCGGCTTCGACAGCGGAGACCGCCATGACGGTGACGAGAGCGGCGGTCGCGTCCTGCGCACGGAACAGCACGACGCCGATCTCAGGCCCGAGCATTTCCATCGGCCCGTGGCGCAGTTGTCCGCCTTCAAGCGAGAAACAGGGCCGGCGCGAGAGTTCGGTCAGGCCAAGGGCAAGGGCTTCGGCAAGACCCTGGAGACGGCGGCCTGAGGTGACCACCGTTGCAACCTTCGCGAAGGCCGCCAGCGCTTCATCGATGTCATTGGCTTCCGGTGCGTTGAGTGCGCCGAGCGCTGCGGTCGGGTCTTCTCCGAGCGCTGCGAGGATGGCGAGATGCAGGGCGAAGGAGACGGTCAGGCTTCGGGTCGCTGCAAACGCAAGCTCTGTACCGCCGGCGCCAATAAGCGAGGGGGCTGCCTTGGCGAGCGACGAGCCAGCCTCGAGCGTCAGGCCGAATGTGTCGGGGGTTCCTGCCGTTTCGGCAAACCAGCGCAGAACCTCGGCACTTTCGCCCGATTGCGAGGTCACCAGGACGGTGCGCCCACCTAGCGGCAGCGGTTGGCCGAGTTGCTCGGAGAGCGTGACGGCAATCGTCTCTATGCCGAGCGCGCGGTACAACGGTTCGACGGCGCGGCTGACGGCATGCGATCCGCCCATTCCAAGCAAAAGCAGGCGGCCGGTCGATCTGAGCGAGGCCGCAACCTTTGCAGCCATATCTGCGGCACCTTCGTAGGAGGCGATGGCGTCAGCATGCTGGCGGGCCATTTCGCGGTCGATTGCCTGTAGCCCGACTGGGCGATTATCTCTCGAGTTCATGGTCATCCTTTGACGCCGCCGCTGGTCAGCCCTGAAATCAGGGCGCGTTGCATGAGGAGACCGATCACCACGGGCGGCAGGGCGGCGAGCACGCCGGCGGCAGCGATCAGTCCATAATCGGAAACCCGGCCGCCGGCGAGATCGGCGATGGCGACGGTGAGGGTCTTGGCGCGCTGGTCGGAGGTGAAAAGCAGCGCGTAGAAGAATTCATCCCAGGCAAGCAGGAAGGCAAAGAGCGCCGATGTCGCCATGACGGGTGCTGCGAGCGGCAGGGTAATGATACGGAGCGTCGCGAACAATCCGGCGCCGTCCATCATCGCCGCCTGTTCGATCTCGCGCGGAATGGAATCGAACCCGGATTTCATGAGCCATGTCGTGAACGGGGCGAGGATGGTGAGGTAGACCAGCGCCAGTCCGAAAACGTTGTTGAGCAGGCCGAGATAGGCAAGCCCCATGTAGAGCGGAACGGCCAGCGCCACCGGCGGCAGCATATAGGTGGCGATCACCATGTAGAGCGACCATCCGACCGCCGGCGTTCGGGAGACGGCCCAGGCGGAGGGGACAGCCAGGGCCAGCGCCACGATCGTGGCCATGCCGGCAACCTCGATACTGTTGACCAGCGACGAGGTAAATGCAGCGCCGGCGCTGTTCTCTACCATGGAGAGCAGCACGCCGTAGCGGGAGAAATCCATCGACTGCGGCCACCAGTGCAGCGGTTTGGCCGCAAGGTCCGCCGGCGGCGAAATGCTCATGACGAACAACCAGAGGAGCGGTGCCAAGATGACGGCCGCAAGCAGCAGGGCGGAGATATAGATGAAGGCGGAGAAAACGGGGCTCTTGCGTTCCATCAGGCGGCGCTCCCCGCTGTCTTGCGCACGAGGCCTGCATAGGCGGCCGCAAGCACGCTGACCAGCAGCGTCACCATCAGCGCCAGCGACGCGCCGGAACCCGCCCGCTGGAATGAGAAGGCCTCCTGATAGACGAGGATCGACAGCGAGCGCGTGCTGTTGGCCGGCCCACCGCGTGTCATGACCCAGATGATGTCGAAGACCTTGAAAGCCTCGATGGTCCGCAGCACCAGCGCCACCATCAGCGGGCCGGCGAGATAGGGCAGGATGACGAAGCGAAAGCGGTTGAACGGTCCGGCGCCGTCGACCAGCGAAGCGGCAGTAATATCGCGCGGAACCGCCTGCAGCGCAGCCAGCGCAATCAGGGCAACCAGCGGAAAGTTCTTCCAGCAATCGGCAACGATGAGCGATATGAGCGCGGTACCCGGTTCGCCGAGCCAGGAGCGATAGGCGTCGATCAGGCCGAGTTGCGTCAGCGCCGCGTTTAGCGCTCCATATTCCGGATTGTAGATCAGCCGCCACAGCGTGGCGTTGACGACGGTCGGCAGCGCCCATGGCAGGATCATCAGCGCGCGCAGCACGGTTCGGCCGCGAAATTCCTGGTTGAGAAGCAATGCCGCCAACACGCCGATCACCATCTCGGCCGCGACCGAGACGACCGCAAATTCGGTCGTCGTCACCAGCGTTCGCTGGAAGGCGGCGCTTGAGATCATCTTCACGTAGTTGTCGATGCCGACGAAGGTGCCAGCGGTGCCAACCAATTTCGCATCGGTGAACGATAGGCCGACTGTGTCGATGAGCGGCCAGCCTATGACGGCGATCATAACCGCAAGCAGCGGCAGCATCAGGAGCCACGCGCGGGTTGTCATCCAGGTGCCGGACATGGGGCAGCCCTTTTCAAGCGTCGGAATTGCGATAGGGATCGGGCGGCGGTTAGGCTCGCCGCCCGGGGACCGGCGATCAGAGGCCGCTGTTCTGAGCGGCGGTCTTCAGGGCGTCTTCAGGAGAAGACTGGCCAAGAAGCGCTTCCTGGATTGCCTGCTGCAGGGCTGTCGAAAGCTCCTGGTACTTCGGCGTTGTCGGCCGTGGGAACATGGCGGCAAGCGAGTGCTTGGCAGCCCCGATCAGTTCTTCCTGATCCTTGGTCACCGCCGGGTCGTCGTAGGAGGTCGCCCAGATCGGCAGGCTTAGCTTGGCATACTGGTTCTGCACCGCCTGCGAGGTCATGAAGGTGATGTACTTCCAGGCTTCGTCCTGATGCTTGCTGGTTGCGGTAATGCCGAGGCCCATGGACCCGTTGACAGCGGAAAGCTGGCTTTTGCCCGCAACGCCGGGCGCAGGCACGACGCCAACCTTGCCCGCGACCTTGCTCTCCTTCGGGTCGTTGGCGAGATTGTACATGTAGGTCCAGTTCAGCGCGAAAGCAGCATCGCCGTTTTCAAACACCTTGCGGACGTCCTCTTCCAGGAATTCCTTGGAGTTCGGGTTGGTGAGGCCCGAGGAATAGCTTGAAACCATGTACTTCAGCGCATCGAGACCGCCGCCGGTCTGGAATGACGGCTTGCCATTGTCGAGGAACTTGCCACCATAGGCGCTGACCAGCGTGGCATAGTCGCAGATCGCAGCTTCTGCCTGCGACCAGCTCCAGGCGATCGGGGTGGCGAGCAGGCCCTTGTCCTTGATGATCTTGGCATCGGCCGCCAGCTCGTCCCAGGTCTTTGGAGGCGTCGCGATGCCTGCCTTCTGAAGGATGTCCTTGTTATAGAACAAATATTTGGTGTCGAGAATCCAAGGCATGCCATAATATTTGCTGTCGTACTGCACCGTCGTCCAGGCGCCGGGCATGACGCCCTTTTTCATGTCGTCGGTAACACGGCCTGAGACATCGACCAGCACTTTGTTCGTTGCGTATTCGGCCGGCCAGATAACGTCGAACAGCGCGACGTCGTAGCCGCCGCCGGAGCCCTGCGCCAGCACGGTCTTGTCGTGCAGGCCTTCGTAGGGCACGAATTCGAGATTGACCTTAATGTCGGGGTTCGCCTTGGTGAAGGCGTCGGTCATGGCGCGAACGTCGGCCTCGCTATAGGCCGCCTGTGCCATGAACAATGCGTTGAGCGTCGTTTCCGCGTGCGCCTGCGCCGCGAAGGACATCCCGAGAAAACCTGCTCCGATAAGATTGGCGCTGAGAAGCGCTATGCGCGTGGACTTCAACATTTCTTGCCTCCAGTGACTGACAGTTGCGGTTGCATTCGACGCTGGCAGTTTGGCCAGCGCCGGATAGTTGGAAGACGCCGCATGAAAAAGAGCGGTGCCGGCAAATGTGTCGGAGCGTTGATCCGGCTTTGGAAGTCGTCTCTCCAAGACCGTCTGCGTTCCCCGGAACTCTGACGGTTCCTTATTAAGTCAATTGTCTTGACTTATTTCTTCTTCAATATTCTAATCAAGTCAAGAGGGAATCTGCATGAACGATGCACGCGAGATCCGAGCCAAAAGCGGCACCAACCACGAAGGCACGAGCGCCCATAATCGCCGCGTGATGATCGACGCCCTGCGGCTGAACGGATCTCTCTCACGCGCAGATCTTTCGCGGGCGACGAAGCTCACCAAGCAGACAGTTTCCAACATCATCGAGGAATTGGAAGGCGATGGGCTGGTCCTGTCGCTCGACGTCGTGCGCAAGGGCAGGGGACAGCCGTCGACGCCCTACAAACTTGTCCCGGACGGCGCTTTCGCGATCGGCCTGCAGATCGACCGTCACGTGACCCGCGCCGCCGCCGTTAATCTCATTGGAAATGTACTGGTACGCGCGGAAGCAAACCTGCCGCCCGGCGGTCCTTCGCGTGGCGCAAAGGTGATCCTCGATCTGATCGAGAGCGTGCGAAAGGAACTGGCTACCCTCAGCGTTCAATCTGAAAAGCGCCTGGTTGGTCTTGGCGTGGCCATGCCGGGTCCGTTCGGCATGGATATTGTCGACGACGACCCATGGATGATGGCGGCCTGGCAGAACTTTCCGCTGCTCGAGACATTGGCGGCCGGCACGGGCCTCGATGTCGGCCTGCAAAACGACGCATCCGCGTCTGCGACCGCGGAGCGCATGGTTGGCGTTGCAAACGGCCTGGACCACGCTGTTTGCCTCTATCTCGGCTACGGCATCGGCGCCGGTCTCATTCTGAATGGAGAACTCTATAACGGCGCGAATGGCAACGCCGGCGAAATCGGCATGGTGCTGACGCCGCCTCGCCACGCCGGGGAGCGGCATCAGGCGCTGGAGCACAGGGCATCTCTGGCTTCGCTCTATCAACATATGGGACTGGATCCTGCCGATCCTGCCTTGCACACGAAACTTGCAGCCGCCGCCCTAAGTTCCGAACCGTCCCTTGCCGGGTGGATTGAACTTGCCGCGGGAGACCTGCGGTGGAGCGTGCAGATTATCGAGACCATCTTCGATCCGGAGACAGTGATCATATGCGGCAGCGCTCCCGAACCGCTGGCGCGACGCCTGATGCAGGCGATGGATCCGCTACTTCCATCAATCGCAGAGCGACGCACCCGCCGGCTGCCGCGCGTACAGCTCGGCATGACGGACCCATGGGCGGTAGCGCTCGGCGCTGCGGCCGAGCCGATCAGCCGTGCTTTCGATCCCCGCTTTTCAGCGATCCTAAAGACCCGCGCGAACGGCTGACGAGCGCCGGGAGCCCTGTCCCGCCTCAGGGACAGGCTCCCGGCAAGGCGGCATCGAAGGTATTCGACCGCATCTCAGACGTATTCGGGCTGGAATCGCATATTATCCTGACCGCGCCGCGATTGCTGTTGCCCTCTGCGCTCGGCGAAACGCTCCCTGTTACCGTCGGATCGACGTTGATCGTTCCGTCGGGCAGGATCGCATCTTTCGATGTGTCTCTATTCTGGTTTATGGCGGAATTGATGCGGCCACCTTTGAAGGTGTTGACGGAATGGGTGGCGTGGGATCCCTCAGCCATAGCTGTCGTGGCCATGCCGATTGCAAGCGCCGAGACTGCGAAAGCTCTCAAGAACATCTGCCTTCTCCTGAGCAAGTGGATGAATGACAGATGAACACATGGCCGCCGCTGAAGTTCCCTGCGCGCCATGGTTTCACGCAATTTTGATGCGCGGCTCGCGACCTTCCGCGCGACACATAAGAGCGGTCAGCCAATCGGCGTTTCCAGCGCCAGCAGGCCCAGAAAGCCGACGAAGAACATGCTGGTTACGAGAGAGCTATCCGGCTTTTGGTGCGCCTCAACCAGCAGTTCCTCGGTCACGAGATAGAGAAGTGCGATCAAAGCGAACGTAAAGCTCGCGGTCAGGTAGAACGGCGGCAGCATATGGACTGGCTCGCCCAGGAGCGCGCCGAGTGGCAGAAGCGCTCCGCCTGCCAGCACCGTCGCAATCACCGCCAGCCGGGACTTCACTACCTCGCGGAGCTCCTCCGTCGCGCTAAGGCCAAGAAACAAGATCTCTGCGGTGAGCGCGATCAGAAGAATGGTGCCCTGTTCTTCTCCGGCCGCGAAACCAATTCCAACGACGACGCCATCGATGAAGAAGTCGATTGCGACGAGAACGACCAGCGACCAGGCTCCCGGGAGGCGTCTTCCAATCGCCTTGACGCCAAGCATTGTGGCCAGACCAAGGAAGCCACCGATCAGGATTGCGCTTGTCGCGCCCGAATGCCGGATCGCGGGGAGAACCTCGGTCGCGGCCGCCGCGAAAACCACCCCTGCCGCAAGGTGCTGGATGCCACTCGTGACAGAAGGACTGAAGGTTCGAACCGTCGCCGCGATTGCTCCAAGCACCAGGGCAGCCCAGGGGATCAACATGAAAAACCAGACGGACACTGCCTTCTCCTTCGAAGCTGTATTGGACGCGCACGGCCTTCATCGGCAGATGCCAAAGAGCGATAAAGACAACTATAGCAAGAAGAATGTAGGGCAGGCTGCCAAAGCTGACAAGCGACCCTCAATGGCGTGCACTCACGCTAGCCCGTCAGCCCGTCGCTGTTGGAGACGGCCAGGGTTGTGAATTTTTAGGGCTCGTATATCGTAAATCACGCATATTGATGGGCGCATGGGCCGATAGTCGCGAGGGGGCGACCGGTCCTGCGTGCAGGGTGGAATTTGGCGTGATTGTGCTCCGGCTGGCAAAGATCGCACTTGTGGCCGCGACTGCGTTTTTCGCGTCGCTGGTGGCATTCGGGAATATCACCGATTACGGCTCAAATTTCGAGTTCGTCAAACATGTCCTCGACATGGACACTATCTTCCCGACGTCGACCATCCGATATCGCGCGCTGACCAGTCCATGGATACACACCTTGGGCTATTGCCTGATCATCGGCGCCGAACTCCTGACCGCGCTTTTGTGCTGGGCTGGCGTCTATGCACTGCTGACAAAATTGGCGGCGAAGGCATCTTCCTTCAACCGCGCCAAGAATTGGGCCATTGGCGGCCTGACATTCGGCTTTCTGACCTGGCAGGTCGGGTTCATGTCGGTCGGCGGGGAATGGTTCGGCATGTGGATGTCGACCGAGTGGAACGGCATAGAAAGTGCCTTCCGGTTTTCGACGACGATCATCGCCGTCTTGATATTCGTGGCCTTGCCCGACAAGGAACCTGAAGAGGCTGTCCGTTGACCCCGATGCTCATGGCGACTTTAGTCTTTCTGTGCCTCTGCGGTGCGATTGCAATCGGCATGGTGTTGCAGGCCCACTTGCCGGATCATCACATAAATACTGATTCCAAGGATGTGATCAGGCTTGCCACAGCTATCGTCGGCACGCTCTCGGCCCTTGCACTTGGCCTGTTGATTGCGTCGGCAAAGACATCCTATGACAATGCCGATAGTGAACTCAGGTCGTCGGCCGCCCGCGTGGTGCTTCTGGACAGGGTCATGGCGCACTACGGCCCGGAAACGGACGAGGCGCGAAGCCAACTTCGCAAACTCGTCGAGAAACGGCTGACACAGGGCTGGACCGCAGCGACGGCCGACGCAATGTCGAACAATTCCGAAGGCGAATTTCAGGACATCGAAGCAGTGCAGACCACACTTCGGGCACTGCAACCAAAGACGGACAGCCAGCGGCAGATCCAAGCCCGGGCCCTTGAAGTCAGCGGCGTCGTTGCGGAAGGCCATTGGCTTTTCGTCGAGACTGCAGATGAGGGGCTTCCCTGGGCTTTCCTCGCCGTCCTCGTGCTCTGGCTCGCCCTGCTGTTTGCAACTTTCGGGCTGCAGGCGCCAACCAACGCGACGGTCGTCTGCATACTGGTGGTGTGTGCGCTGTCCGTTGCCGGCGCGATCTTCCTGATCATGGAAATGGCCAATCCATACCATGGAATTATCCAGATATCGGCCAATCCCCTGCGCTCCGCCCTTGCCCGTCTTGGTCAACCATAGGGCAGCCCTGGTTTCGATAATCGGAAAACGTGTCCTCGATCGCGTTATAGGTCGCGGAAGGTCCTGATGCCAGGCAATGAATGCATGGTCAGCTGCTCCTGGAGATTTTCATGCCTGTACGTTCCATTGCCACGCTTTTGGTGACCGCTCTCTTGGCGTCTGCTGCACAGGCGGCGGATGCCGTCGGCTTCAGGGAGATCGAGCTGCCGGATAAAGTCGGTGACAGGCCACTCCATGTCAGCATGTGGTACCCAACCGAGGACGGCGGCCCGACGATACCTGCCGGTGAAAACCGGGTCTTTTACGGCGTGCCCGCTGTCAAGGAGGCGCCACCGACGCGCAAGCCCCATCCGCTCGTTGTCCTGTCCCACGGCTATGGTGGCAGTTGGAGAAATCTCAGCTGGCTTGCGGGCGAACTGGTGCATCAAGGCTATGTTGTCGCCGCGCCCGACCATCCCGGCACGACGACATTCAACAGAAGCCCCGTCGAGGCGGCCAAGCTCTGGGAGCGAACACACGATCTTAGCCGCGTTATCGATGCTCTGACGACGGATCCGTCCTTGGCGGGCAGCATCCAGCCAACCCGCATTGCTGCAGTCGGCCATTCGCTTGGGGGATGGACAGTTGCCGCGCTTGGCGGTGCACGCTTCAGCACAGAGCAGTTTACGCAAGACTGCAAGACGCACTCAAGCCCGCGCGCCTGCGGATTATCCGGCGAACTGGGCATCGTTCAGGGTAGCGCCACCAAGCTCGACGGCGATCTGCGTGACGCGAGGATCGCGGCGGTGGTGTCGCTCGATCTCGGGCTCGCACGTGGCTTTACGGTGCAGAGCCTGGAGGGAATTCATTTGCCTGTGCTGGTGATCAGCGCCGGCGTCGATATCGGCGATCTGCCGGCAAAACTCGAATCGGGGTATCTCGCAGCCCATCTGCCCGCGGCAACGTCCAGCTATGTCGAGATTCCCGACGCAATACATTTCAGCTTCATGCAGCTTTGCAAGCCGGGAGCTGCTGCCTTGATCGAAGAGGACACACCCGGCGACGGGATCGTCTGCAAGGACGGGGGAACGCGAGGTCGAGAGGCCATCCACCGACAGGTTGCGGATATGATTATCGCGTTCCTTGCGAAGGCGATTTCGCCGCAGTAGACCGTCCTCATGGCATGTTGAGTGGTCACGGCGCCTTAAATCCGCCCGGCCTAAATGGTGCCGGGCGGAAGAGGACCGATCATCGCATCAGGCGGTCGCAAATGGGACGGCGACGAAGGTTTTCGTGCCTGCCCGCTCGACCAGCAGGAGAACGGACTTGCGGCCGGCCTTTCCAGCCTGCGCGACAGCGGTCTGGACGTCCTTGGCGCTCTTTGTCGGCTGCTGGTTCACGGAGACGATGATGTCGCCGGCCTGGATGCCTGCGGAGGCAGCGGGCTTATCCGGGTTGACGCTCGCAACGATCGCGCCCGTCACGCTCTTCGGCAGGTTCAGCGATTGTCTCGCGTCGGGCGTCAGATCCGCCAGGCCGATGCCGATCGATGGCTGGTTTGCCTGGTGGGACTGGCCGTCCTGGCCCTCGGTAGCCGCCTGCTTCTGGTCGGTGTCGTTTCCGCCGACGGTCACACTCAGGTCGACCGTCTTGCCGTCACGCCAAACGGCCAGGCTCTCCTTGGTGCCGGGCGACAGATCGGCCACGACGCGAGACAGGTCCTTCGGCGCCTTGATCGTCTGATCGCCCAGTCCGGTGATGATGTCGCCGGACTTCACGCCCGCATTTGCCGCGGGAGTTCCGTCGCTGACTTCAGCCACGAGCGCACCCTCTGGCCGGGTTAACCCAACCGCATCGGCGATGTCTGACGTCACAGGCTGTATCTGGACGCCGAGATAGCCGTGATCGATCGATCCGTTCTTCTCGAGCTTTGCAACGATCGCCTTTGCCTGATCGGACGGGATGGCAAAGCCGACGCCGACGCTACCGCCGTTCGGCGAGTAGATCGCGGTGTTGATGCCCACGACGTTGCCGCTGTTGTCGACAAGCGGCCCGCCCGAATTGCCGTGATTGATCGGTGCGTCGATCTGGATGAAATCGTCATAGGGGCCGCTGTGCAGATCGCGGCCGCGGGCCGAGACGATGCCGGCCGTGACCGTGGTGCCGATCCCGAATGGATTGCCGATTGCAAGAATCTGGTCGCCAAGCTTCAGCTTGTCGGAATCGCCCCAGGCGATTGTTGCCAGCGGCTTTGGAGACTGAACCTTGATCACCGCAAGATCCGACTTCGCATCAGCTCCAAGCAGTTTTGCAGGCAGCTCGGTTCCATCGTCGAGCGTTACCTTGATCTCGCTGGCGCCGTCGATGACATGGTTGTTCGTGACGATGACGCCATCGGCGCTGATAACAAAGCCGGAGCCGAGCGCCTTGGCGTGCTGCGAAGACCTGCCTTCGGGCGCTTGCTGTGGCATGCGTCCCTGGTTCTGGAAGAACTGGCGGAACTGTTCGTCCAGCGGAGAGTCGCCGTCGTCGGCGGTCGCGCTCGATGCCTTCATCGTTGTGGTAATGGTGACGACGGCCGGCTTGTCGGCGCTGACGACGGACGCGAATGAGCCGTTTGGCGCAACGACGCCTGCGACGGCATCCGGGGCTGCATTGGCCGAAGAGGTGTCGAGAGCGAATGGCAAGGATGCCGCGCCGATGATAAATGCCGCGCCGACAAGCGCGGCCGTGCGATGTCTTTGGAGAATTGATGACATGAGAGTGGTCCCTGGCGAGATGGATCGGATCGACCAAGCGTCCATCTATCTCGCGTGATGGATCAGATCGAGAGTCTTGACTTTCAGCTCACCCGATGGGAGCCGCTGAGGTGTTAAGCTTCGATCTGAGTAATATCCTCGAGCAGTTCTTTGTCACGTTAAATATTAATAATCTAATCCGAGTTATGATGCCATAATTCAGACGAAAATGCCTATGATCTAGGTATAATTAAATAACTTTAACCAAACTTGCCATTTTATTACTTAAATTTAACCCACCACGCGACCTTAGGGCATTTTCAGTTGCACCGGAGACGGTACGGCGACGCGGATCGCCTGCGAATACCCTTCCGTCAGGCCAACCGCCTTGGCGCGTTCATCGATGTGCGACAGCGCTCTCAATTCCGACAGGGGCCGCGTCGTGTCGAGCGCGCCACGGTCATAGGCGTAGTCGGGAAGGTATCCGTTGACGATCAGGCGCCAATCGAACGGAATGGCATCGCCGACCGCCCGGATCATCTTGGCGACGGTCGTGGTGCAGTTCGTGGTGATCGAATTATAGAAGGCGGGCGTGTCTGCTAATGCATTCGCATCGGTGACATATTGAAGAAGCAATAGCCGAGCCGCTTCGGGAGACGCTTTCAGGCGATAGATCTCGACATCCTCGCCACGAATATTCGACCGAACGCCGACGACGTCTCGCTCGTCAGCCGCGATGATGACCAGGGGATTGCTCTTGAAGAGATCCGCAACGGGCGAAAATTCGCCACCCTTGCGGCGGCGGACCTCGACCGACCAGGCGAGCTGGTCGCCGCCATCAAAGCCGAAGCTCAGCATCATATGTGCCATATCAGGTCCTGCCCAATAAGACATGAACAGATCCACGGTCTGAAGCTTGCCGAGGTCATAGGTCCGCGTGGCCCAGCGCTCGGTAAAATCACTGTTGCTCCGCCAGTCGAAATCACGAACGTTGGTCAGTGTCAGCATATCGGCGTCGCGCTTGCCAGTGACCTGTCTGGCGACATCCGGCGCCCAATCGGCCTCGGCAAGCGGCTTGATCGTTCCCCACCACCCAAGTAGCGCGATAAGCGCGATCAGGAATGCGAGGATTGCCCGGAGACGCCAGCGGCTGAAGAGCGCTCCAATGGTGAAGAGGCCAAAAAGGCTGAACAAGCCGGCGGCGACGCCTCTGGTGAGCTCCGGGAGGGGAAGGCGGTACCACAGGGCAAGTGAAGCCCAGGCAGACACAAGGAGAATGGCGAGCCCAAGTGTCATGCTCAGAGCAATCCATGTGAAGCGGCGCAATTCTCTCTCCTATGGGGCAGTTGAATATTCAAGCAGCCGCCCAAAAGCGGCGTTAAGAGATCTGCGCTCTCGCGTGCGCTTCCTCGTGTCTGGATGTGCTCTATAAGCATCAGAATTTACTGAAGATATCAGGTCGTGTCGCAAATGTCGTACCGTGTTTCTGCCCATTTCGAGGTGTCCGTTCAGTGAACGCCGAAATAATCGGCGCACGTCGCGTGAATACTTGCGACATTCCTCACCAAAGCGCGTAGGCTCCATCCTGGACGGGAGACGAGTGCTTGGCATCGCGCCCTGTCCGATGGAAACCTTTCAAAATATGATGGACTTTGCAAATATCGACGACGCGCGGAAACTTGCGCAGGCGATCGTCAACACGATCCATGATCCGCTTCTCGTCCTCGACGGCAACTTTTTCGTGCTGGCCGCCAGCCGTTCCTTTTACCACACATTCAAAGCCGATCCGGAACTCACACGCGGTCGGCTGCTATTTTCGCTCGGTGACGGACAGTGGGATATTCCAGCCTTGCGTCTGCTGCTGGAGACCATCATCCCCACCCATGCCGCCATGGACGGCCTTGAAGTCGAGCATGATTTTCCGCTCATCGGCCGCCGGACGATGCTGCTGAATGCAAGGCAGGTCATATATGATAACGAAATGAGCGCGACTATCCTGCTTGCATTCACTGACGTCACCGCCCGCCGAACCACCCAGCGCGATAGGGACAAACTCCTGGAACGCTCCGAGGAATTGTTGCGACAGAAGGAAATTCTGCTTCAGGAGATGCAGCATCGTGTCGCCAATAGTCTGCAGATCATTGCCAGCATATTGCTATTAAAGGCCCGCATCGTCACCTCGGAGGAAACCCGTCGCGACCTGCAGGACGCGCACCAGCGCCTGATGTCGGTTGCGGAGGTGCAACGACATCTGCATGTCACGCATGGCATAGACCAGATCGACGTCGGTCCCTATCTTTCCAAGCTCTGCGCCAGCTTGTGTACGTCGATGACCGGCAGCGCCCAGCCGATCGAGATCAGCGTCATATGCGAGGATGCCAGGATCAGTTCCGATCACGCTGTCAGCCTCGGACTGATCGTCACGGAACTCACCATCAACGCTATCAAATATGCGTTCCCGAACTTCAAGGCTGACGCCAATGTTCTTATCAGTTACGAAGTTGATGAAAACGACTGGAAGCTTGTCGTCTCCGACAATGGCATCGGAAAGAATGAAGGCCCAGTTGCTGAAGCGGGTGGAGGCTTGGGGACTGCAATCATTCAGGCGCTGGTGAAACAGCTCGGCGCCCAGATCGAGCTGACGAGCAACCGTGCGGGCACCATTATCTCGATCACCCGTGCCACTTTCGTATCGCGAGTTCCGAAGGCGGCGTAGTTCTGCGGACCATCGGCACGTTTAGTTGCAAACAACAGAATAATCGACGGTCCACGGCGCCGTCCGCGGATCGGCGTTCAGTTGCCAGCGCCCGACTGCCCGACGGAACTGAGGTTTTGCCTATATGTTTCGAGGAGCAGCGTCTCGGCGGCATTTGCGGCTGCGGGTCCATCACGCTTGCCGATCGCGATGGCTATCGCCTCGTGCAAGGCGAGTGAATGCTCGAGCCCGCCGAAGGCTTTGAAGGTCTTGGGGATATTGATTGTCAGGGCAGCCCGAATGACAGAGGAAATAGGCAACAGGAACCTGTTGCGAGCCGCGTGAATGATCTTCAGATGAAAATCTATGTCGGCCTCGATTGCCTCATACTGGCTTGCATGCGTGACGGCCATCGCATCGTAGGCCGCGCGAATTTGCCAATGTTCGATGTCGGAGCCTCGCAACGCCGCAAGACTTGCCGCCAGCGGTTCAATTGCCAGTCGTATTTCAAAGAGTTCCTGCGCCAACGCCTCCTGGTCGTCCGCGTCCCCCTGCCATGCGAGCACTGTCGGATCGAGCGTATTCCAGAACTCAGGTGCCCGCACTCTCGTGCCGGCACGTGGCTTGGCGACAATAAAACCCTTGGTCTCGAGAATCTTCAATGCTTCCCGCAACGTCGTTCGACTGACGCGCAGGTTGGAAAGCATGTCGGACTCCTTCGGTAGAATATCGCCGGGCTTCAGCTCGCCGAGCGTGATGCGACGGCCGATCTCGGCGGCGATCTGCGCCGGCAATCCCCGGTCGCCGATGGCAAACGCGTTCATTGCGCCCTTTAAACCGAATATCTCCAAGAATTATCACCTTCCAGCGTTTCTAATAGTATCCCAGCATTTGCTGATATCCTTAGATACCAGGGGTCTGCAACTGCCAAAGATAAATCTGGCGGTAGACGGCTCGCTCAGTGGCACAAGGTGCGCAGTTGGCGTGCATAACGAAGGGTCATTTCGATACCGACCTCGGTTGGGCGAAGTGCGGGAGCCCTGTCAAAGATTGGTATTCCAGCCCGCTCGCCAAAGAGCCTCTTGCCATGGCAAAGCAAATTCTCCAGACCCTGCATCGTGAAAGCAACCGCGGGAAGCATGGCGCGATAGGCGTCCTCAGCTTCGGCTTCCCATCCATCCATGTAGAATTCGTACACGCAAACCGCGTAGTCGATGCGGCCCGGGGCCATAATGGGGCCTTTGCAACCGGCGCGCAAATTGTCCAAGGCCAAATTATCACAACTGGTTTTGTCATCATATGGTCGGCGTTAAAGTGATCAAGTTGCATCGGCGGGAGGCCGAAGTGGTACGACCGAGGTCCGAGGCAGGGGCAGAGTTTGGGGCGGAGATCGCGGTTCTCAGCATCCTGCGGTTGGTTTTTTCAAAATCGGATTGTTCGTTAAACTGCGTTTTCTTTAATCTACTGATTTACTAGATTATACCTGTCATCATCGCCTGGCTTTTCCTCTCAGGCGGCGAGGTGAGACATGGTTGCTCAGATCATCCGTGTTGCTGACAGGATCGACTGATGGTTTCGACGCTCATCATTCCAGGCTTGAACGGATCGAATGACGGCCATTGGCAGCGGTTCTGGGCTCGCGAAGATCCGACAAGCCATATCGTGCAGCAGGAGAGCTGGACCTATCCGCGCCAGGCAGACTGGCTGAACAACCTGGAAATCGAACTCGAGAAGGCGGGGGAGGCATTCCTGGTCGCACACAGCCTCGGTTGTCTTCTTACCGCCCAGCTCGCTGGCCGTCCAGCTGCAAGAAGGGTCAAGGGCGCACTCCTTGTCGCGCCGTGCGATCTGTGGGCAACGGAAAAGCTGCACCCCGGGGTAATGGATTTCCACGAAATGCCGCAAGAGCCGCTGCCGTTCCCGACGCTTACGGTCGGCAGCCTCAACGATCCCTATATGCCGCTCGATCTGTTGATGACATATGGGCACGTCTGGAAAAGCGAGGTTCAAAATCTCGGGCTCGCCGGGCATATCAACATCGCAAGCGGCTACGGCAGGTGGGCGGGTGGTTACGCGCTTCTCGACAGGCTCAAGGCCAAGGTCGGAAGCCGCACCAAAAGATATCTTCCCGCATAGTGGCGAGCTGGCATATTCGGCGCGGGAAAAACTTCCGCCGGAATAGGCTCCAACGAGCACAGCCTGCTCCCAACGCCGCCCCTGATAGAATACTAATTTTGTAGACTATATTGAGTATTTTAATCTCTCTGTCAAAATGGACCTCCCGAAGAAGGAGCCTGCCAATGGTCAATGAGCTCAGACAGTTAATCACGAACTCGGTGCTCTTTCGTTTCTCGGCTGTGGCGGAACCCTTTCCACGGTCGCACGACTACTCCGACAGTATGGGTCGATCAAATGGCCGCGACGAAGAGCGGTTCCGTTCCCTGATCGAAGACGAGGCCTTCTATTGGCAGCCGACGCCGCTGTCCTGGTATTAGGAGGTTTCTATGGCCTATTTAACCTTCCTGTCCGTTAGCCAACAAGATGCTCGCCCGGCCCTGCTGCCGCTGCTGCGGAGCTTTGTTGAGGTCGCGTCGGTGGTTTTTGCCTTCGGTTTTGTGTTCGCGTTCGTGATTGGGGTTCTGTGAACTCAATCGCAGTTTCATCCGTGGCGCGCCGCCTTCAGTCGCCCACGTCAGGCTGGCGCCTCTTCAATGATAACCGTCGGGGAACAGTCCATGCATTCGAATGAGGCATCGATGAGTTCCTGTGCATGTCTGATGGGACTTCGTGTCCTTGGCACGGCTTCATCTCATTGCATTTCTCCCTCATGGCACCGCGGGTTAAAGACAGGACATGTTGAGCCAGATGCTTGTCTCCATCCGTGGGAACCACTCCGAGCGATGTCATGGCGACAACCTCAAGAACTCTTATCCGTCCCTCGATAGCTCCCATCGAAGGGATTGCGTTGCAGGCGCCATCACCGTCGCCGTCGCGTTTCGCGTTGCTCCCTTGGTTGAGATTAGATGCAACTAATGGGCGTCACAATGGCTCATCTCAATATTAAATTGTGTTGAGATCGAACAGCGCAACAGACGATGCGAATGTACCTTGAGGCGGACGGCCCTACGCTGGTGCGATGAACTTTCCTCCGTCTTTTCATTGGCTTTGCACCCCGGCTATGTCAGAAGGTCTCACGACTTCAATCGTGAAAAAGGGATTTGCGGCTCCTGTGACGATCGGCCTGGCACATGCAGAATTGATTGGGGTGCTCATCGCGGTGACGGGAGATCGACCGCGCGTCATGACGGTCCGTCACGGCGAAGCTCTGCCCTCAGGCCCCTTCGAGATGGGCCACCGGACGCTGCAGGCAGGCCTTAGGGAGTGGGTTCGGGAGCAGACCGCGCATCCCGTGGGCTATCTGGAGCAGCTTTATACCTTCGCGGATCGCGACCGCAACAACGAGATTCTCGGCGGCAGGACGATCTCAATCAGTTATCTGGGACTGGTCCGCGAACAGGGCGGCCCTGGTTCCGGCTGGCACGACTGGTATGAGTATTTGCCCTGGGAGGATCATCGCCAGGGCGTTCCCGACGCCATAGCCATCATCGCCAATCGGCTAAAGGTCTGGGCGGAACAGGATGCCGCGCGGCGCGAATCCCGCCTTCGCAGGGCAGCACTTGCCTTTGGGCTGGATGGGAATCCCTGGAATGAGGACCTAGTCCTGCAGCGCTACGAGTTGCTGTACGAGGCCGAGCAGGTTGTCGAGGCCGGAGGTTCGAAGGATATCAATCTCGGGCGGCAGATGTTCGCCGATCATCGCCGTATTCTCGCAACCGGCATCGCCAGGCTGCGCGCCAAGATCAAATATCGACCGGTTGTTTTCGAGCTCATGCCGGAGTTTTTCACCTTGCTGGCCCTGCAACGCACGGTCGAGGCTCTCGCTGGATTGAAGCTCCACAAGCAGAATTTCCGCCGGCTGATTGAACAGCAGGAGCTGGTCGAGGAGACCGGGGGCGTGGAAAGCGAAACCGGTGGCCGTCCAGCCAAGCTTTTCCGCTTCCGGCATGCGGTTCTGGAAGAACGCGCGCTCGTCGGCACAAAATTGCCTCTTTCACGCGATTGACAATATGCTCAAATTGAGAATATCTTCGCCGCTATGATATACTCAATGTGAGTATAAGTGAATGGAGATATGGTCATGCTGTCTGCGTCTTCTCTCTACGAGCGCGTGAGCCGGGTCGTTCCGAAGGCAGAATGGTTGACGTTCGAGGACGACGTCGAGGCCATCATCGATCTCAAGCGCCGACGCAACGCCGTCGTCCTCGCGCACAACTATCAGACACCGGAGATATTTCATTGCGTCGCCGACATCGTCGGCGACAGTCTGGCGCTCGCCCGCAAGGCGGTGGAGGTCGATGCCGAGGTTATCGTTCTGGCCGGCGTGCATTTCATGGCCGAAACCGCCAAGCTCCTTAACCCGGCAAAGACCGTCCTTATTCCGGATATGAGGGCAGGTTGTTCGCTCGCCGATTCCATCACGCCGGATGACATCGCGCTGTTGCGCCAGGCGCATCCGGGCGTGCCCGTCATCACCTATGTCAACACCTCGGCGGCAGTGAAGGCCGCATCCGACATTTGCTGCACGTCCGGCAACGCCAAACAAGTGGTGGAGTCGCTTGGCGTTCCGCGCGTCCTGATGATCCCCGATGAATATCTGGCGCGCAATGTCGCGCGCGAGACCGAGGTCGAGGTCATAGCCTGGCATGGCCACTGCGAGGTGCACGAACTGTTTACGGCCGAAGACGTGCGCCAGCTGCGGGAGAATTACCCTGGCGTGACGATCCTGGCGCATCCGGAATGTCCGCCCGACGTTGTGGCGGAGGCCGATTTTGCCGGGTCGACTGCGGTCATGTCGGACTATGTGGCGACGAAGCGCCCGGCGCGCGTCGTGCTGCTTACCGAATGCTCGATGAGCGACAATGTAGCAGTGCACTACCCCGACATCGAATTCGTACGGCCCTGCAATCTCTGCCCGCACATGAAGCGCATCAGTCTGTCCAATATTCGCACGGCGCTGGAAGAAAACCGGCACGAGGTCACCATCGATCCGGCCATCGCGGTTGCCGCCCGTCGTGCGGTCGAAAGGATGCTGGCGGTATGACAGAAATCCTCCACGCACTTTCCGGCCGGGTGGCCGTCGTCGGCAGCGGTCTCGCCGGCTTGATGACGGCGCTCGCGCTGGCACCCGAACCGGTTGTTCTCCTCACCCGATCGGGAATAGGGGCCGGCACCTCGACTGCCTGGGCGCAAGGCGGCATTGCAGCAAGCCTTGGCGCTGATGACAGTGCCGACCTTCATCTCGCCGATACGCTCGCGGCAGGTGACGGTCTCTGCGACGCCGATGTTGCAGCCGGGATTGTCGGGGAAGCGGTGCGCGCCATCGCTAAGCTTGAAACCATGGGTGTGCTGTTCGACAGACGTGCGGACGGGAAACTGGCGCTTGGACTGGAGGCGGCCCACCGGCGCCACCGCATCGTTCATGCAGGAGGCGACGGCTCGGGTGCCGAAATCGTCCGCGCGCTCAGCGAAACCGTAACATCAACTCCGTCCGTTACCGTGTTGGAAGGTTTCGATGTTCGCCGGCTCCTGACGCGGGGCGGCACGATTGCGGGTTTGCTCTGCGCGACGCCGAGAGGCGCGGCGATCCTTCCGACGACCAGAGTCGTTCTTGCAACCGGTGGCATCGGCGGACTGTATGACGCGACGACCAATCCCACTGCGAATTACGGGCAAGGGATAGCGCTTGCGGCTCGAGCCGGCGCCAAGCTTGCGGATATGGAATTCGTCCAGTTCCATCCGACCGCCCTCGATTCAAGGCAGCGGCCGCTCGCGCTCGTCAGCGAGGCGGTGAGAGGCGAGGGAGCGACACTGCTGAACGGGCGAAACGAGCGGTTCATGGCCGGCGTTCCGGGCGCCGAGCTTGCGCCGCGAGACGTGGTGGCGCGGGCGATCAGCGCCGAGATCGCCCGCGGCGGGCGTGTCTATCTCGATGCACGGACAGCCATCGGAGCCCGCTTCGCCTCGCGTTTTCCGGGGATCGAAGCACTTTGCAGGAAAGTGGGGGTAGATGCCGCGGTAGAGCTCATTCCCGTGCGGCCAGCCGCACACTACCATATGGGCGGCATCGCAACCGATAGCGTGGGGCGGAGCTCGGTTCGCGGTCTCTGGGTTGCCGGCGAGGCCGGTTCGACGGGGCTGCATGGTGCAAATCGCCTTGCCAGCAATTCCCTTCTTGAAGCGGCCGTGATGGGCTTGCGCGTCGCGGGGGATATCGGCCGTTCTTCGCTCGATCCGCAATCATGCCCGGAAAGTAAGCCGTTGCCGCCAGCCGGAGACGCTTCTGTCGTTCGGCCGATCATGTCCCGATATCTCGGCGTCCTGCGCAATGGGGACGGCCTCGATGACGCGATTTCCTTGCTGCTGCCGATGGCGGAAGGCAAGGGCGCCGCATCCGATCCGGCGCTCGTAGGCCTGCTGGTCGCGACGTTTGCCAAGCTCCGTCAGGAATCGCGTGGAGCGCATGCCAGAACCGATTTTACTGAGAAACTCGCCGTAGCCCGACGGCAAATACTGACCGCGCGCGCGGTGGTGGACATCGCCCGGTCCCTCTCGCCACATACTCTTGCCAGGAGCGCCTGACATGACACTCACCCCTCTCAATCGCCTGATCGTCGAGCCGATCGTCCGCGCGGCACTTCTGGAAGATCTCGGGCTTGCCGGAGACATAACCTCAGCAGCGCTTATTCCGAGGGATCATCGGTCGGTCGTCGTCCTAGCCGCCCGGCAGGCTGGCGTCGTTGCCGGTCTCGATGCGGCGCAACTGGCCTTTGAGCTCGTTGATCCGACAATCGTCGTGGATCGGCATGTCCGGGATGGATCAGCCGTCCGTCCCGGCGATGTCATCGCCACCGCTCGGGGACCTTCGCGTGGCGTAATCACCGCCGAGCGTACAGCATTGAATTTCCTCAGCCATTTATCAGGGATAGCATCCGCGACGGCCGGCATCGTCGACGCTGTAAAGGGGACGGGTGCTGCGATTGCCTGCACGCGAAAGACCACACCGGGGATGCGCGCATTGGAGAAATACGCCGTTCGTGCCGGAGGTGGGGTCAATCACCGCTTCGCGCTCTACGACGCAGTGCTCATCAAGGACAATCATATTGCCATCGCCGGCGGGGTCAGGGAGGCGATCCGCCGCGCACGCGAGGGCAGCGGCCATATGGTCAAGATCGAGGTCGAGGTGGACACGCTCGAGCAGCTTGGCGAAGCAATGGCAATGGGCATCGATGCGGTGCTTCTGGACAATATGACACCCGATATGCTTAGAGAAGCCGTCGGCATCGTCGCGGGCCGCGCAATAACGGAAGCTTCGGGCGGGATCACGCCTTCGACAGTGGCCGCGATCGCGGCAACCGGCGTCGATCTCATCTCTATCGGCTGGATCACCCATAGCGCGCCAATCCTCGATATCGGGCTGGATTTTCTGAACGAGGTCGCGGCTCAGGCTCCGGGAACCGGGCGAGCCGAAGCCAAGGGCTGGTGAACCCCTCAACCTTCTCTTCCCAGACGGTTTCCACGCTTGTCAGCTGCGTTGCGATGCGCCAATTTGCGTCTCAGTCAACCACGGAAGAGACGCAATGACGAACAGCACCAATCTGACGCCCGGCGAGGAAACGCTACTCCGGCAATCCTTCGAGGTCGCTGCCCGGGCCCATCGCAACGGCAATCATCCGTTTGGAGCCATCCTTGTCGGCCCCGATGGAACGGTGCTGATGGAACAAGAAAATGCCTATAATCCGCTGCATGACATGACCGGTCACGCAGAGCGCGTGCTGATGACGCGGGCCTCGCAGCAATACGAGCCGGGTTTCCTGAAGGACTGCACGATCTATATTTCCGCCGAACCATGCGCCATGTGCGCCGGTGCAATCTACTGGGCCGGCGTCGGTCGCGTCGTCTATGCGATGAGCGAAAGCCAGTTGAAGGACATCACCGGCAACCATCCGGAAAACCCAACGCTGGACCTGGCCTGCCGCGTCGTTTTCGAAGCAGGTCAGCGCAAGGTCGAGGTCATTGGTCCGGTGCTTTCCGAAGAAGCGGCAGCCCTGCACGTCGGGGTCTGGTAAGGCGGCTAGGCGGCCGTCCCTTCCGCCAGTTCCTCGAGGATGGGACAGTCGGGACGGTCGTTGCCGTGGCAGGCATGGACCAGATGCTCAAGCGTGTGCTTGAGTTCTGTCAACTCACGGATCTTGCGGTCGATCTCCGTGAGCTTGGAGGAGGCAATCTCCCTCACATCTGCGCTGGCCCGGCGCTTGTCCTCGTAGAGCGCCAGCAATTGCCGGCATTCCTCGACCGAAAAGCCTAGACCCCGCGAGCGCTGGAGAAAGCGCAGCTTGTGCACATCCTTGGCTCCGTAGTCACGATAGCCGTTGCCTCCACGATCGGTACGTATCAGGCCGATCTCCTCATAATAGCGGATGGTTTTGGCGGGCAGGCCGGACCGATCAGAGGCTTCGCCGATATTCATCGTCTTCTCCTATAGCTTCTCAAACCGCAGTCGCAACGCGTTGGCAATGACGGAGACTGAGGAAAGGCTCATTGCAGCCGCTGCAATCATCGGTGAAAGCAACAAGCCGAATACCGGGTAGAGGAGGCCCGCCGCAAGCGGAATGCCCAGCGCATTATAGCCAAATGCGAAGCCGAGGTTCTGCTTGATGTTGCGGATCGTCGCTTCGGACAGACGACGCGCGCGCAGAATGCCGTTGAGATCGCCCTTGACCAAGGTGATACCGGCACTTTCCATCGCAACGTCCGCGCCCGTTCCCATGGCAATGCCGACATCGGCGGCCGCAAGGGCAGGCGCATCATTGACGCCGTCACCGGTCATAGCGACGATGGCGCCTGCCTGCCGCAGTTCCTCGATCAGCGTCTTCTTGCCTTCCGGCAGCACGTCGGCGCGAACCTCATCGATGCCGAGGCTCCTTGCAACGGCCTGCGCCGTCACGGCATTGTCGCCTGTTGCCATGATGATCCTGATGCCGCTTCGGCGTAGTGCCGCGATCACCGCCTTCGTCGTCGGCTTGATCCGATCCGCGACGGCGACGATACCGGCGAGCTTTCCGTCGATGCCGACAAACATCACCGTTTTGCCGTCGCCGCGAAGCCGCGCGATATCTTCCTTCATCGGATCGATGTCGATCCCGAGATCAGCCATCATGGCAGCATTGCCAAGCGCAACCGCGGCATCTCGGGTCTGACCGAGAACGCCCTTGCCGGTTTTGGCCTCGAAGCCCGAGATATCTTGGAAATCGATGCCGCGAACCTTGGCGCCGGTAACGATCGCCTCGGCAAGCGGATGCTCGGAGCCCCGCTCCAGACTGGCGGCAAGCGACAGCATCTGGCCCTCATCGACGCCTGCTGCCGGCAGTACATCCGTCAAGGCCGGCTTGCCCTCGGTCAGCGTCCCGGTCTTGTCGACCACCAGCGTATCGACGTTGGCAAAGCGCTCCAGCGCCCGGGCCTCCCGGATCAGTACGCCTTCCTGCGCCCCACGACCGGTCGCGATCATGATGGACATCGGCGTGGCAAGCCCAAGAGCACATGGGCAGGCAATAATAAGCACCGCGACGGCGGCAAGCAGCCCATTTGCAAGCTGCGGCTGCGGTCCGACCAAGGCCCATAGGGCGAAAGTGGCAATCGCGATTGCGATAACCGCGGGCACGAAAACGGCCGAGACGCGATCCGCCATGCCCTGGATCGGCGCGCGGGAGCGCTGTGCCTTGGCGACCATGTCGACGATCCGCGACAGCATCGTATCGGCCCCGACTTTTTCAGCGACCATGATCATCGCGCCGTTGCGGTTGATCGTGCCGCCGATGAGTGCAGCACCCGGCGCCTTGTCGACCGGCAGGGGTTCGCCCGAAATCATCGATTCATCGACGGCCGACAGACCCTCGATAACCGAACCGTCGACCGGGACCCGCTCTCCGGGCCGCACCCTCAATCGATCGCCGACCATGACCGCATCGACCGGCACGTCGATCTCATTGCCATTCGCCTCGATACGACGCGTGGTCTTAGGAACAAGGTCGAGCAGCGCGCGGATTGCCGATCCTGTACGCTCGCGTGCCTTGAGTTCAAGCACCTGGCCGACAAAGATCAGCGCGACGATCACTGCCGCGGCTTCGAAATAGACGGGTACGGCGTCGCCATGGGCGCGAAAACCCATGGGGAACAATCCGGGAAGCAGGGTCGCAATGAGGCTGTAGAGATAGGCAACGCCGACGCCGACGCCTATCAGCGTCCACATGTTCGGGCTTCGGTTGACGACCGAATTCCAGGCCCGGCGGAAAAACGGTCGTGCCGCCCAAAGTACCACCGGCGTTGCCAAGAGGAGTTCGATCCAGGTGGCGAGAGGTTCGCCGATCCAGGAGCGCAGCGGCATGCCCAGCATCGGTCCCATGCTGAGGATCAACAGGCAAACGGCAAGACCCGCACTGACCCAGAGCCGGCGTGTGAAGTCGACGAGTTCGGGGTTTGGCCCTTCGTCGGCGGCGGGAATGCCCATCGGCTCCAACGCCATGCCGCATTTCGGGCAATCGCCAGGGTGGTCGCTTATAATTTCGGGGTGCATCGGGCAGGTATATTGCGTGCCCTTCGGCAAGGCGATGGGAACCGGCTGGTCGCCAGCGCGATAGGCCGCTGGATCTGCTTCGAATTCGGCCTGGCAGCCGGCCGAGCAGAAATAGAATTTCTCGCCTTCAACACGCAGAAAATGAGCCGTGGACGACCGGTCTACGTCCATGCCGCAGACGGGGTCTTTGGCGGTCAGATAGTCGCCTGGTTTCGCCTCGAACTTGGCATGGCAGCTCTTCGAGCAGAAGTGATAGACGCGCCCGTCATAGTTCAGCGACTTGCCTGCGTTGGGATCGACAGTCATGCCGCAAACGGGATCGCGCACCACGGCTGCAAGGCGAGGCGTTCGTTCATGGTGATGGGCGTGTTCGTCATGCAGTGTCATTGGAACTCCACGGGGCATCAAGGCCCCCATCCAACGCTTATCAACCTTCCAGCGACTAGAAGGTCAAGAACAAAATTGTGACCGCTGATCGCGACAAGCGCACGGGATTTCTCTTGATCAGGCGAGTGAAGTCATCTTCGAAGACGATCCGTCACGCGCCCAGTGATTGGTGAGTTCAGGCACCGCTCGAAATCGACGCCGCGCGCAGCTCCCGATAGGAAGCCACCAAGGAGCCAAGCGTGAAGGCTCGGTTCCGCCCACTCGGGTTCGGCAATAGCCAGACTTTTGCGCCGGCGAAAGTCTCTTGCTGTTCACCCCAGTGCGGATGTCTCTGCCGCGAAATAGCGGCAAACCCATCCTTGCCGAGAAAAGCTACCCACTTCGGAGAGAATTCCTGTATCTTTTCCTCAAGTAGATGCGAGGAGTCAGAAAATTCCTTGATGGCTATATCCGTTGCTCCGGGAGTGGCACGTTCGACCAGAGTGGTCAGCCCGCATCCATACGAAAGCAGGCTGCGATCCTCATCAGGTCGAAGTTGTTTAGGCGTAAAGCCGGAGAGATACAGCGTCTGCCAAAACCGATTATTCTGACCATCGAAGTGATGACCCACTTTAACAGCTCGCATGCCAGGGTTCAGGCCGCAAAACAACACCGACAGGCCGGGCGAAAGAATATCGGCGAGCAAGCGGTCCGAATCTGAAATCGGCAGAGCTGGTTGCATTTGGCCCTTTGCGGCTTCTCTGTCAGTCGGCAAATGCTCGATCCATCAAATCGAACTCGCCGTTTGGGCATCCATTGGCATCAACGTGACAGTAACTGGGTTATCGTCAGTGGCAATTATTATCACGCATAAAAAACGGACATATTTGACCCAATTGCTGCCGTTTGCTGAGTTGGGCTGGAGCGCCCAGGCCGTCATCGTGATCGCCAAAATGGCGTCAGAATCTTGTCCGGCATTGCCCTTTGAATGTCTGTTTTTTAACTTCTATTTAGATTACGGCCAATCCAGTATGGTCTATACTGGCTCGTTCGAGTGGCTGAGATTGTTGTGTTTTGCCTAGGCTTGGCGCGATCAGTGCAGAATCTCGGCGCCTTCAAAAACAAGAGGTGCAGTGATGCGTATAGCCATTCTTGCCATTCCCGGAGTGCAAATGCTGGATTTGGCTGGCCCGATGGATGTGTTTTCTGAGGCCGCCACGTTGATGCGGGATGAATCCGCCTATTCTCTCAAGATCGTCGGACTATCCATGGGACCAGTGACGGCTCTCAACGGCACGCGGTTTCTCCCGGATATGTCGATTGAGGAATCTCTTGAAGGTTTCGATACGCTTCTGATTGCAGGTAGCCCCGGCATAAGGAAGTTCGAGGATCATCGCGAATTGGTCCAATGGATAGTTCGGGAGTCGCATCACGTGCGACGCCTGGGCTCGATTTGCACGGGTGCGTTTCTCCTTGGGAAAGCCGGATTGTTAAACGGCCGGCGCGCAACAACGCACTGGAACTCCACCTCCCGGCTTGCGGAAATGTTTCCAAAGGTGAAGCTGGAGCCAAATACCATATTCGTCAAAGACGGACCCGTTTATACAAGCGCTGGCGTTACTGCGAGCATGGATCTGGCCCTTGCCCTTGTCGAGGAAGACTTCGGACGCAGCGTCGCGTTACGGGTCGCGAAGGAACTTATCCTGTTCCTGAAGCGGCCCGGTGGCCAATCTCAGTTCAGCGTGCATCTTGAAGCCCAGGTGGCGGAGATTGGTCCGATCCGCGATATCAACGAGTGGATCATTGACAATATTTCTGAGGATTTGTCTGTCGAGACACTCGCGGCGCGCCTCGGCATGAGTAGCCGGAATTTTGCGCGGCAATTCAAGCGGGAAACGGGAATGACGCCTGGCGACTATGTGGAGACGACAAGGGTTGAAGCAGCCCGCAGAATGCTTGAGGAAAGTGATACGCCTCTAAAGAGGGTTGCGAGCATGTGCGGGTTTTCAGATCAAAGTGGTCTCCGCCGTGCGTTCATGCGCCGTATCAACGTTACGCCAGTCGAGTATCGCCAACGCTTTCGTCCTGCGGAGACGACCGTTGCCACATTCACGCGTGCCGCAAGCCACGAACCTGATCGATCGAGAACAGCTCAATAGAGCCGTGATCTAACTTCCGTTCAAAGAGCGTCACCCTTGCTCATGGCAATAACCGGCGGAGGTTGGCCTTCTGCGCTATGGGGATCGTCGCTGACGACGAAGACTTCGCGTGCCGAAATCATCTTTGCGAGCTGAGCTCTGATTTGGGCAAGAACTTGCGGCGACCCCGACGTCACGATCGTTATGCGGCTCGTCAGCGCGCCGCGATCCGTTGCCGCGACGGCTAAGCTTTCAATGTTGTAGCCACGCGCCGAGAACAGCCCGACTACTCGATGCAATACGCCGGGCTCGTTATCGACGATGACAGCAAAACTGGCACGCCGCACTCCACCAGGAGCCGCGGCGTCGCCTGTCGACTTGATCCCAGTCTCGACAGCACTATTCACAAGGAAACCTCAAAATAAGTCGCGTGGTGACTGGCAATGCTAAAGAACGTTCCGTCATACGAGGGCACGCCCCGCACCGGTAATCACCGAGCCGATATTCTCCGCATCATCGGACAGGATCATCTCATTATGGGGCTTTCCTGAGGGGATCATCGGGAAGCAATTTTCACTCTTCTCGACACGGCAATCAAAGATGACTGGCCCGGGCGTATTGATCATTTCCAGGATCTTTTCATCCAACTCGTCGGGGGTCTCGGCACGAATGCCGACTGCCCCGTAAGCCTTTGCAAGCATAACGAAATCCGGCAGGCTTTCCGAATAGGAGTGACTGTACCGCTCGTCGTGCAACAGCTCCTGCCATTGCCGGATCATCCCCATGTATTCGTTGTTGAGGATGAAGATCTTGATCGGCAGTTTGTATTGCGCCGCGGTCGACATCTCCTGCATGTTCATCAGGACGGAGGCCTCGCCGGCAATGTCAATGACGAGACTGTTTGGATGTGCCAATTGAACGCCAATCGCTGCTGGCAACCCATACCCCATCGTGCCCAGTCCTCCGGATGTCATCCAGCGGTTCGGTTCGTTCAGATGAAAGAACTGGGCCGCCCACATCTGATGCTGGCCTACCTCCGTGGTCACATAGACATCCCGTTCACTCGTGAGGGCTCGCAATCTTTCCAGAGCGTATTGCGGTTTGATGACCGTAGAAGAATTCTTGTACCCAAAACCTTTGCGCGATCTCCAGATGTTGATCTGGTGCCACCAAGGCGCAAGCATTCCATTCTCGCCGTTCTGCGCCTGATGAGGCCATGCAGCGATCAGATCCTCCAAGACGGAAGCGGCATCTCCAATGATTCCGACATCGACCGCGATTGTCTTGCCGATCGAAGATGGATCAATATCAATATGGATCTTCTTGGAACCCGGCGAAAACGCATCGAGGCGACCGGTGACCCGATCGTCGAAGCGAGCGCCTATGCAGAGCATGACGTCGCAGTCGTGCATCGCATGGTTGGCTTCGTACGCGCCGTGCATTCCAGGCATTCCCAGCCATTTGGGATCGGAGGCGGGAAAAGCTCCAAGACCCATGAGCGTGGACGTGACGGGTGCCCCAACCAGCGCTGCGAAATCTCTCAGTAGGGCGCTCGCCCTGAGGCCGGAGTTGATGATGCCTCCGCCCGTATAAAGGATGGGGCGGCGCGCTTCTGACAACAACCTGACCGCTTCTGCGATGCTGGACGGGTCGCCCTTGATCTGTGGTTCGTAGACGTGAAAAGGGGGAGAATTCTGCAGACCGGTATAGTGACCACGTGCAACTTGTATATCCTTCGGGATATCGATAACGACCGGCCCCGGTCTGCCGGTTGTCGCTATTCGAAAGGCTTCATGCATGACACGAGGGAGGTCCTCGATTGTCTTGACGAGGTAACTATGCTTGGTGCAGGACCGAGTGATGCCGATGGTGTCGGCTTCTTGAAATGCATCCGTGCCAATCAGATGCGTGGGCACCTGACCGGTGATAACGATCATCGGAATTGAATCCATCAGTGCGTCGACGATCCCGGTTACAGTATTGGTTGCCCCCGGCCCACTCGTAACGAGAACGACACCGGGCTTGCCGCTGGAGCGTGCATATCCTTCAGCCGCATGAGCACCTCCTTGTTCGTGGCGAACGAGAATATGGCGCAAGCGAGGTTCCTCGATCAAAGCATCGTAAATAGGCAGAACAGCGCCGCCGGGATACCCGAAGAGAGTATCGACACCTTGATCGACCAATGCACGGACGACCATTTCCGCGCCGGTCATCTCCTCGAATGTTGTCGGGGAAGCGGTCGAAGGTATGTGACGGGATTCCATGGATCTCTCCAGCTGTTGCGGCTCGAGCCACCGGGCTCGTTCAGGTCTTGGCCAATATATAGTGGGGGCCTTGCTCGTCCGAAATTGGAATGTTATTGAAAAAACGGACAAAGATACCGCAATTGCAGCCAGTTTCGGCATCAAGGCAAGCGGTCCTATCGTGCTGCACGAACAGGCAGGAGATGGGCCATGGCCGCATTCCTTGAACGCCGGAATTCTGAATAGAGGATGGCCAAAGGCTGCCTAGTCAGCAGTCTTCGCTGCGAGCAGCGCATCTTTGAGAACGATCGAATGCGTGTATTCGGTCGCTCTACTGGCCGACAAGAGCGTCAAGACTGGATAGCGATCGGCCAGGGCCGACAACTTCGAAAAGCCTTCGCTTCCGGCCAGTTCGGCATTGTACCTTTGCCTGAATTCGTCCCACTTTTGAGGGTCGTGATCAAACCACTTGCGAAGCTACGTGCTCGGGGCAGCGTCCTTGATCCACACATCGAAGTTCGCCTCCGACTTGCGAAGACCGCGGGGCCACAGCCTGTCGACAAGGATCCGGTAGCCGTCTTCGGCACCTTTCTCATCGTATGTCCGCTTGAGTTTGATTATCATCTTTTATACCTGCAACGACGCCGGGGGATCCGGACGACACGGAAAGGTCATACCTAATACCAACGAGCGCTAATCAAAACCGGTGCGCCCAGTCACGCATTCCAATCGACATGATCTTCCACGGCTGAGCGACCAGCTTATTCCATGCGTCGCAGCAATGGGCGACGATGTCCTCGTAATCTT
>NZ_PCDP01000033.1 GCF_003240585.1 Arminella tubonensis | reverse complement strand
CGCCCATGGCGACTGGCTGCCCGCCTGGGCCAGATAAGACCCCCGAACAAGGCTGGCGTCGCCACCTCTCCCGGTTACGCCGGCTTCAAGGGCCTCGCAGCACCGCTGCGGGGCCTTTTGTCGGGTGATCGCTGTCAAAAGGCAATATTTCGATGCTCACGGCACTAAAGTCCGCGCGAAGCGTTTCCCCTTTACGAAACGACTGAAAGAACGGAATTATGAGAAACTTCGCAATTGCCGCGCTGTCCCTCGCCACAGCGATTTCAGGGGTCAGCCCAGCCTATGCATATCCAACCATGTCAGCAAATGGGTCGAGCGGCGGACTTGTCATAGAGGTCGTCGACCACGGCCACGACTGGAAGGGTAATCTTCAAGACGATCCCATTCCGAACCGCCGCCACGACAATCGCCATCATGACGATCGCCACCATGACAGCAGTCGCAACGACCATCATAACGATCATCACCACCACAATCACCTCGGTGAAATCATCGGTGGCGCTGCAGCCGGCGCTCTGATCGGCGGGGCATTGGCGCCGCAAAGGCGTGAATATGACGACCGTTACGACGACGAAGACGACGACTATTGATGCGGTTGATGACAAGCATTGGGGCTCTTGCCTTGGAAAGGCGCATAAACAAGGCGTCAAACGGTGCTAGGCTCAAGTGATTAGCCTGTAACCCCAATGCACATTTTAACCGCGTACTGAAAAAGCGCATTATATCTCCGTCGAGACGGAGATCGTGGCGATGAAAAAGGTATTGTTAACCGCCTTATATTTCGGCCTGTGCCTTTCGGACTTTTCCGGCGCGCAATCATTTCCCTTGATTGCAGTAACGAGCGTGCAAGAGGCTAGCTCGACCCTGCTCAATGAATGCGTCAGAGGCTTCGATGATACGAGATCCCGCCCCCGATGGTGCAGCGACCGCGACAGGTCCCACAGCCCAATGGACAATCCCCGCAAACCCAAAGCTGCTCGCAACTTCCCAGACTGAAAAGGCCCGGCTGGGATACCGGGCCTTTCCGTTCGAACTCGGAGGTACGAGTTCCAGGTAAGATTAGAAGCTGCGCTGGAAGCGAAGGATACCAGCCCACTGGTCTTCGTTGACGGAATCGAAGTTGGTGTAGGTCACTTCAGGCGTGACGACCAAGCCCTTGACCGGCTTGAACTGCACGTTGCCGGTCGCTTCGAAGATCTTCGAGTCGGTGTAGGCAAGCTGCAGGTTGGCGGTCAGCTTGTCGTTGAACGGAACGGTTACGCCGCCCCAGACAGCCCAGTCGCCCCAACCGCAAAGATCGCCACGGCCGACCGGGCAAGCAGATGGGTTCAGGTTCGAACCGGCATACTGGTTGAGCTTGTCGCCGTCCGTGTTCCAGCCGCCCATCAAGAAAGCCTTGAACGAGCCGAAGTCGGCATCGATACGAGCCTTGATAGCGCCTTCTTCGACGATCGAGTCGTAGCCGCCGACAACCTTGAAGGCGAACATACCAGCCTTGTAGCCGACGCCGAGCACGCCGTTCGGAGCGTAATGATCGCCCTTTGCAGTCTGCCAGGCACCACCGAAGCTCGAAGCGTCAGCAGCGGAATTGGTGTCTTCGATCGAAGCTACGGCCGTGAAACCGTTGCCGGCATCGTAGCTGTAGGTCAGCTGGTTAAGTTCGTACGGGCCATCATAGATCACGTCGTCGTTGATGACGTTGCCGGCATAGCCCATGTAAAGGTTGTACTGCGAATCCTGCTTGCCGACCAGGAAACCGCCAAGGCTGATGTTGGCCCAGAGAAGCTTCGACGTCGTGGCGGCGCCTTCCTGCCAATCGAAACGATAAACCGTGTTGGTCTTCAATGCACCATATTCGGTGTCGGAGGCCGTATCGATGGAAAGCTGAGCACGGGTATGCCACAGGGTGCCGACGCGGCTGTTCGGGTTGTAGGCGTCATACCACTTGCCTTCGGTACGAACCATGCCGCCGACCTTGAGGCAGGTTTCCGTGCCCGGAATGTAGAAGTAGCCAGCGCCATAAGCGTCACAAATACGGACATATTCAAGCGGTTCCGGCTCTGCAGCAACAATAGCGTCAGCCGCGTGAGCACCGGATGCTACTGCCAGGGCAGCAGCGGAGCCGAGGAGAAGGCTCTTGATCGTCATAGTAACTCCTGTTCGATATCTGATTGAAACCAAGCAACCTGATAATAACGGTTGCTTAGCCTCTTTAAGAAGGGGACGCGAAGCACCATGCCTCTGTCCCGGCGGACCCTATAAATGGCTCATTACAGATTTGTAACATTTAATATGCCAACACGAATTGTGACATCACGAGGCCCGACTTGTGTTGCGAATTTATCACGCAAGTGGCTGATGTCATTGAAATATCTAGATTACCTCGTTAGTTGCGGAGAAATTCACTCGCATGTGTTGAGTCGGCGCTGCCAGACAGACCCTCTTCAATTGCATAGCTGAGGCTTGATAGCTTGGTGACCGCATCGAAGTAAAAATATGACACATACTTTGATTTTATCAGATATTCTTCATATACTTGATCACATTTTGATTTATAACCTGAATTCCACATCTTCGAAATGCGATGCCATTATATTTTTCCGAAATACTATGAACGGCACTGGTCCTGATCACGCCCACCAAAATTGGCCGCCCTCAAAAAGGCAACGGTGCCGGCGCAAATTGATGCTTTTCGCGAGCTTCAAGTTTCCCTAGTCAATAGCTTCAGAGACATGAAGGGACGCGGCCATGGCGACGCCATTCTATTGGAACGAGTTGAACACAGGCGATTTCGCCGACCTTTCGCCCAACACCACCATAGCCATCCTGCCAATCGCATCCACCGAGCAGCACGGTCCGCATCTTCCGATCTCGACAGATGTGACGATCGCCAACGGCATGCTTGCAGAGTTGAGACGGCAGCGCCCGGACGATCTCGACATCCTTGTCCTGCCGACCCAGGAAATCGGCAAGGCCAACGAGCATGCCTTCGGTCCGGGCACACTTTCCTTGACCGCCGAGCTGCTGATTCCGGTCTGGACTGCGATCGGCGCCAAGGTGGCCGAAGCAGGCGTCCGCAAGATGGTCATCGTCAATTCCCATGGTGGCAACGTCGACATCATGAGCGTCGTCGCGCGCGAGCTGCGCGTCCGCCACGAGATGGCGGTGGTCGGCACGCAATGGGCGCGCTTCGGCACGCCGGACGGTTTGATCAGCGACCACGAAAGCCGCTACGGCATCCATGGCGGCGAGGTCGAAACATCACTGATGTTACATTTCCGGCCCGACCTCGTTCGCATGGACAAGGCGCAGAACTTTGGCTCCAAGGCCGAATGGATGAAGGAAAATTCGCGTTTCCTGCAGCCGCTGCCGCCACACTCGCTGGCCTGGATTGCCCATGACCTCAACCCGAACGGCGTCGTGGGCAATGCGGCGATCGGCACGGCGGAAAAGGGCGATCTGATCTGCCGTTATCAGGTTTCAAGCTTCGTTGAACTACTGCAGGATCTGAAGCGCTACCCGCTGTCGAACCTCTATTCGAAGTAGTCCTCAGGCGAACGGGCGCTCCGCCGTCATCTGGATGTGCCCTTTTTCCTGCAGCTCCTGCACGAGGCCGACAAGCTCGGCGAGCAGATATTCCACGAACAGGCTCGTCGCGGCATCGAGCGGCGCCCGCGCGCGGGCAAAGAGCTTCATCGGCTGATGCCGCGTATGCGGCTCGGCGATCGGTCGAAAGACGAGCTCACCGCGCCGGCATTCGGTGATGACATCCAGCGGATTGAGCAATGTCAGACCCGTGCCACACCTCACCAGCTGTTTCAGCATCTCCGAGGCATTGGTTTCCAGCACAGGCTCAACCTGTACCGGCAGGCGCGCCAGCGCCAGATTGATGACGTCGCGCAGGCTGGTGCCCGGCTGCGCCAGCACCAGGTTTTCCTGCACGACGTCTGCAAGATTGATCGGGCCGGGGCCGATCAACCGATGTCCCGGCGGCAGCACGACGCCGATCGGAATGTCGAAATTTCCAAGCGAACGAATGCCGGGGGTCGCCGGGATGTTGAACCCGAGGCCTATATCGACCTCGCCGCTCAGGACCGGGCTGATCGTCGTCGACCCGGAATCGCTGCGAAGCTGCACGAAGACGCGCGGATGCTCGGACAGGAAGCGGGCGATAATCTCCGGCAACGGCCCCGAGGCAAGACCAACTGTTGTCACGATCCTGATCTTGCCGGCCTGCTGCATCTTGAGACTGCGGATCCGTCCCTCCAGGCGCTCGTAGTTCTTCAAGACGTCGCGGATGTGCTCGATGCAGAGCTCGCCGGCGGCCGTCAGCCGCAGCCCGCGCGGCAGGCGCTCGAACAGCGGTGCTCCCATCTCCTCTTCCAGCGCCAATATCTGGCGATTGATCGCCGACGAGGCAACGTTGAGGCGGGCAGCGGCCTTGCGGATCGAACCGGCACGAGCAATCTCGTTGATATAGAGAAGTCTGCGCGAGTGCAGCATGCATTACCTCATTGCGTAAAACTTATGCAGTCAGCACATTTTAGGCACAACTGAAAGACAGATGCCTAAAAGGCATCGTTGTGCACGAATTTTGATGCTTTTCAAAGCGCAAGGCAATCGCTCAAATGAAGAAAATGGAGCGTCAATGGCGACGTTCCGTGACATTCAAGGGGAACGGCTGGCCATGTCCAATGCATTGAAGACCAAAGCATTTTTGACGATCGCGGGCCTGGCGGCGACTGTTGCCATTGCCCAGCCTGCCGCAGCGCTCGACAAGGTCACCTACGGCACGAACTGGCTGGCCGAGGCCGAGCATGGCGGTTTCTACCAGGCCGTTGTCGACGGCACTTACAAGAAATACGGCCTGGACGTCACCATCGTCCAGGGTGGCCCGAACGCAGCCAACAGCTCGCTGCTGATCGCCGGCAAGATCGACTTCTACATGGGCAGCCCACAGGAAGAGGTTGCCGCCGTCGAGCAGGGCATCCCGATCGTCGACGTCGCCGCCATCTTCCAGAAGGACCCGCAGGTGCTGATCGCCCATCCGGATGCCGGTATCGAGAAATTCGCGGACCTTGCCAAATTGCCGACGATCTTCATGGGCAAGGACGGCTACATCACCTATTTTGAATGGATGAAGGCAAATTTTCAGGGCTTCAAGGATGAACAGTACAAGCCTTATAATTTCAGCCCCGTGCCCTTCATCGCCGACAAGCAGTCCGCACAGCAGGGCTATCTGACTTCGGAACCCTACGAGATCCAGAAGCAGACAGGCTGGGAGCCGAAGGTCTTCCTGCTCGCCGACGCCGGCTACTCGCCCTATTCGACGATGATCACCACCCAGTCCTCGACGGTTGCCGACAAGCCGGACCTCGTACAACGCTTCGTCAGCGCCTCGATCGAAGGATGGTACAATTATCTCTACGGTGACAACAAGGCGGCCAACGAGCTGATCAAGAAGGACAATCCCGACATGACGGATGGCCAGATCGCCTATTCCATTGCCAAGATGAAGGAATACGGCATCCTCGAATCCGGGGACGCCAGCGAAAAGGGCATAGGCTGCATCACCGACGAGCACTACAAGAAGTTCTTTGATGAAATGGTCCAGATCAAAGTCTTTAAGCCGGATACGGACTACAAGAAGGCCTACGTCTCGCAGTTCGCCTGCAAGAGCGTCGGGATGGCGTTGAAGAAATAGGGCGATGCTTGTCCCTCTCCCTCTAACGCGGCGAGAGGGTCAGGGTGAGGGCAATCCCGCATGCTGCCAACAGAGAATCCCCACAATGACCCTATCCGAACCGCGAACCACGACCAGAGCGAACGAACCGCGCAAGCGGGCGCTGGTGACGATGGCGCGGATTTCGAAAGTCTTTTCCAGCGGCACTGTGGCGCTTTCCGACATGTCGCTGACCGTCGAGAGCGGCGAGTTCATCAGCCTGCTCGGCCCTTCCGGCTGTGGCAAGTCGACCGCACTGAGGATCATCGCCGGGCTCGGCGACGTGTCCTCGGGAGAGATCGACTGGCCGAGTTCTCGGATCAATTCGAGGGGGCTGCCGGAAGGCGATATCAGCTTCGTCTTCCAGGAACCCACATTGCTGCCCTGGAAGAATGTCTTCGGCAACGTCCATCTGCCGCTGAAGCTGCGGGGCGTTTCAAAAACCGCTGCCCGTAGCCAGATTATGGACGGGCTCGCGACCGTCGGCCTGCAGGATTTCTCCGATGCCTATCCCCGCGAACTGTCCGGCGGCATGAAGATGCGGGTGTCCATTGCCCGCGCGCTCGTGACCAAACCGAAGCTTCTGTTGATGGACGAGCCTTTTGCGGCGCTTGACGAAATCACTCGTCAGAAACTCAACGACGATGTGCTGAAGCTCTGGAAGACCACAGGCATCACCGTTGTCTTCGTCACTCATTCCGTTTTCGAATCCGCCTACCTGTCGAACCGTATCGTGGTGATGAAGGCGAGGCCAGGCCGCGTTCATGCGGACTTTCCGTTGGCCACAAGTCTGGAACGCGACTCGCACTACCGGACCTCGGAAGAATACCGGAAGGCCTGCGAAAAGGTCTCATATTCCCTGATTGAGGCGATGGGCGGCTCGGAGGATCATTGATGCGCACGACCGACCCGCAAACCCCTCACCTCCCCGTTGGCCGCGGCGAACATGCCGACCTTGCCCTGCGCATCTGCGTGCCCGTCCTGGTCATCGTCGTCCTCACTCTTGCCTGGTATATCGGCGTCGTCGTCTCTGGCGTCCCGCCCTATATCCTGCCCAGCCCGCTGGCCGTCGCCAAGGCATTGTTTGCCGACTGGGGGACGCTTGCCCCTGCCCTCTGGGTCACCACCAAGATTACCCTGGTGTCGCTGATCCTGGCCCTGATCGGCGGCGTCGGCTTTGCAGTCTTCCTGGTGCAGTCACGCTGGATCGAGATTGCCTTCTATCCTCTCGCCGTCATCCTGCAGGTGACGCCGATCGTGGCGATCTCGCCGCTCATCCTGGTCTATGCGCCATCGACGCAGGCCGCGTTGCTCATCTGCGCCTTTCTGGTCGCATTCTTCCCGATCCTGTCGAACATGGTGCAGGGTCTGAAAAGCGTCGATCACAACCTACTCAACCTCTTCGATCTTTATGGTGCCTCGCGCTGGCAGACGCTGGTCCATCTGAAGCTGCCAGCCGCCCAACCCTATTTCATGACCGGCCTGCGGATCGGCGGCGGTCTGGCACTGATCGCCGCCGTCGTCGCCGAATTCGCGGCAGGCTCCGCCGGCGCCGGCTCCGGTCTCGCCTTCCGCCTGCTCGAAGCTCAATACCGGCTGAACATGCCGCGTCTGTTTGCGGCCCTGCTGCTGCTTTCGCTCCTCGGCGTCGCCATCTTCGCCCTTACCTCCTTCATTTCGTGGCTGAGCCTGCATCGCTGGCACGAAAGCAGCATCAAACGGGAAAACTGATGACCTATCCTTTCATGTCGCCTCCGAATGCGGCGCGCTTCGTCCTCAGCAATGCAACAGTTCCGGCCGTCACGCTCGACGGATTTCAGGGTGCTACGAGCGAGGGGCTCGCCAAGGCCGACATCGTCGTCGCCGACGGCCTTATCAAGGATGTGCTGCCGGCTGGCTCGGCACCGACAGAGCTGGCCAAGGCCGACATGAAGGAAGGCATGGTGTGGCCGACCTTCGTCGACATGCATACCCACCTCGACAAGGGCCACATCTGGGAACGCCGCTCCAATCCTGATGGCAGTTTTCCCGGTGCGCTTGAGGCAGTCAAAGCCGACCGCGAGGCCAATTGGTCTGCCGCCGACGTGAAGAAGCGGATGGAGTTCTCGCTCCGCTCGGCCTATGCTCACGGCACCAGCCTGATCCGTACCCATCTCGACTCGCTCGACCCGCAGCACCGCATTTCCTTCGAGGTCTTCAATGAACTGCGCGAAGCCTGGAAAGACAGGATAGCGCTGCAGGCCGTCTCGCTATTCCCGCTCGATTTCATGGCGGACGATGTCTATTTTGCCGATCTCCTCGCGGTCGTACGCGACGCCGGTGGCCTGATGGGCGGCGTCACCCAGATGAACCCCGATCTTGACCGGCAGCTCGACAAGCTGATCCGCGCTTCTGCCGAAAACGGCCTTGATATCGACCTGCATGTCGACGAGAGCAAGCAGAAGGAAGTCTTCACCCTGAAAGCGATTGCCGAGGCCGTTCTGCGCAACACCTTCGAGGGCAAGGTCACGGTCGGCCATTGCTGCTCGCTCGCCCGCCAGGACGAGGACGTCGCCCGCGCCACCATCGATCTCGTCGCCAAGGCCGGCATTTCTGTCGTCTCGCTGCCGATGTGCAATATGTATCTGCAGGATCGCGAAGCGAACCGTACTCCCCGCTGGCGCGGCGTGACGCTGTTCCATGAGCTCGCGGCGGCCGGCGTCACGACCGCCGTCGCCTCGGACAATACACGCGATCCCTTCTATGCCTATGGCGATCTCGACCCTGTCGAGGTTTTTCGCGAGGCAGTGCGTATCTTGCATCTCGACCACCCGCTCGACACCGCCGCGCGCGTCGTCACCACTTCGCCGGCAGCTACCCTCGGCCGGCCCGATATCGGCCGTATCGCGGCCGGCGGGCCTGCCGATCTGGTTCTCTTCAGCGCCCGCCGCTGGAGCGAATTCCTGTCTCGCCCGCAGTCCGACCGTGTCGTCCTGCGCAAGGGCAAGATGATCGACCGCAGCCTGCCGGACTACCGTGAACTCGATACCGTGGTTGGAGCATGACATGCCGGATTACCAAATGATCAAAAAGGAACTCGAGGGCATCGCCATCGAGGATAATCCGGCGCTGGTTCGCCAGAAGAGCCGGGACTTCTACTGGTACTCGCCGGTGCTCAAGCGCCAGCTCGATAGCGTCACAGCGGACCTTGTCGTCACCCCGAAGACGGAGGAGGAGGTGATCCGCACGCTGAAGATCGCTTATGCCCATGATGTGCCTGTTACTCCGCGCGGGGCGGGCACCGGCAATTACGGCCAGGCAATGCCGCTGTCGCGCGGCATCGTCCTCAACCTTGCCAACATGAACAAGGTCAGGGAGATCCATCCCGGCCGCGTCATCTGCGAACCCGGTATCGTGATTGCCGAACTTGATCGTCAAACCAAGGCCCATTCCAGCCAGGAACTGCGCTTTCACCCTTCGACCGCCCAGACCGCGACGATCGGCGGCTTCATTGCAGGCGGCTCCGGCGGCGTCGGTTCGATCACCTGGGGCGGCCTGCGCGACCTCGGCAACATCCTGCGGCTCCGCGTCGTCACCATGGAGGCCGAGCCGCGTGTCCTCGACCTGACCGGCTGGGACCTGACGAAGGTGAGCCATGCCTATGGCACCAACGGCATCATCACCGAAATCGAGATGCCGCTGGCGCCTGCCTATGACTGGGTGGACGTGCTGGTCGGCTACGACGATTTCATGGATGCCGTTCGCTACTCGGATGCTCTTGCCCATTGCAACGGCATTCTCGTCAAGGAGATCGCGCCGATCGCGGCACCGATCCCATACGCCTATTTCAGCCGCCACAAGCCATTTATCCGCGAGGGCCAGTCCGTGGTCGCGCTGATGATCGCGCCGCATGCCATGGACCCGTTTCTCGCCTTCACCCGCCAGCAGAAGGGCGAGATCACCTTCCGCTCGGATACGGTCGCGAGCATGAAGGGTATTCCACATGCCTATGAACTCGCCTGGAACCACACGACATTGCGCGCGCTGAAAGTCGATCCGACGATCACCTATCTTCAAGTGCAGTATCCAGGACCTGACCATGTCGCCAAGGTCGCGAAGATGGTCGAGATCTTCGGAGACGAGGTGCCTGGCCATCTCGAATTCATCAGGTTCAACGGCCAGATCCAGTGTTCCGGCCTGCCTTTGGTGCGCTTCACTACGGAAGAGCGGCTGGAAGACATCATCAAGATCCACCAGGATCACGGCTGCCCGATCTTCAATCCGCATCGCTATACGCTTGAGGAAGGCGGCATGAAGCAAACAGACGCCGTCCAGCTCGCCTTCAAGAAGGAGACGGACCCCAAGGGCCTGCTCAATCCCGGCAAGATGATCGCCTGGGACAACCCCGATTTCGACTTCAGCGCCGGCAAGAACTATCTTTTTCCCGGCCTCGCCGCGATGATGGAGGCATGATGAGGGTTCTTGTCCTCTATTCGCATCCGGTCGAGGAAAGTTTCGGTGGTGCCCTGCACAGGCAGACGGTGACCAGCCTGAAGACTGCGGGGCATGAGGTCGACGATTGCAATCTCTATGCCGAAGCTTTCGATCCCGTGCTTTCCCGCCACGACCGGGTGATCTACCATGACTATCCGGAGAATACGGAAATCCTAAAACCCTATGTGGAACGCCTGCAGAAAGCGGAGGCTCTCGTCATCTGCACGCCCGTGTGGAATTTCGGCTTTCCGGCGATCCTGAAAGGCTATTTCGACCGCGTCTGGCTCCCCGGCGTCAGCTTCGAACTGGTTAACGGCAAGGTCGCTTCAAGACTGCAGCATATCGGCAAGCTCGGTGCCGTCCTGACCTACGGTGCCGATCCCCTCCGCGCCTTTATCGCTGGCAATCCGCCAAAAAAGATCATCAAGCGGGTCATCCGTGCGCAGATCAAACCCTTCGCCCCGGTCGTCTTCCTCGCCCACTACGACATGAACCGCTCGACGGACGAGACGAGGGTGCGGTTTCTGGCGAAGGTGAAAGCGCAGATGGAGCGGTTCTAGCGAACAGACATCCCTTCACAGCACCTTTGCAGCCGTCACTTCAACCTCGACCAGGAATTCAGGCCGCGTAAAGCCGCCGACGATGATCAGCGTCGAGACCGGCTTGGGGTCGAGCGTATAGCGGTCGCGCACGGCCATGTAGGAGCCGAAATCCTCGCGCCTGGTCACGAAGCCCGATATGCGGACAACGTCGGCAAAGCTCATGCCCGCATCTTCGAGGATTGACGCGATTGCCTGAAAGCAAAGCTCCGCCTGCTCGCTGACACCTTCCGGGATCCTGTCGTCGATGCCGATGCCGAGCTGCCCTGAGGTAACCAGCAACGAAGCCCCGGGGGACACCAGCAGGCCGTGATTGTAATTTCCAAACGGACGACGCACGGATGGCGGATTGAAAATCCTCGTCATGAAAAGCCTCGTGAATGCCGCGATGTCATCTGATCTCCAGCTCCTCAATCAGTGGTAATCGGGAATGCCGGGCATGGTGCGGAAGCCATCCAGTGCGCGGAAGCGGCGGATCCAGCGACGCAGCGCCGGAAACTCGTCGTGGTCGATGCCGTAGTCGCGGCTAAGAGCAAAGGACGGAAACAGCGTAAGATCGGCAAGGGTCGGTCCATCGCCCACGAACCATTCCGCGCCGCCGAAATGGCGAAGCGTCATATGGTCATCCATGATGCGCAAGGCCTTGCGGGCGCCGGCGCGAAGATGCGTTTCGTGACCCCCGGTGTTGAAGAGCGCTTTCAGCCGCGCTGCGAAGGCCGGAGCCAGCGCTGTTGCCGAGAAATGCAGCCACATCGCGACCTTTCCAAAAGCAGCCGCGTCTTCCGGCAGCCACTTGCCTGCCGGGTCATACCCCTTGGCGAGATAGGAGAGGATAGCCTCCGTGCCGGCCAGTACCAGATCGCCGTCGGCAAGCACCGGTAGCGTGCCGCGCGGGTTCAACGCCAACATCGGCGGCAGGGTCTCTTCACGGCCCGGAAACATGTCGACCGCGACCGTCTTCCATTGCAGACCAAGCATTGAAAGCAGCAGCCGAGCGCGGTAGCTGTTCTCATCCAGTTCGTAACTGTAGAGCGTGATTTCCGACATCAGGCGACCTCGGCCATATTTTCAAGGCTGCGGCGGAGATTTTCCGCCCAGCCTGCATAGTGCCTCTGCTTCACGCCACCATCGACAGCGGGTGCGCCGAGAATGACCAGATGGACGGCTGTTTTCGCTGGAGAAACCGTCTGAACGGCAACCAGGAGCTTGTCTCCGTTCAAGGAAAGCACGCCGGCATTTCCGGCAAGGACCACGGTTCCGGCCTGCTTGAGCGCCGCCAGAACGCCGTCCACGGGACAATCAATATAAAGGCTGCGCACCGGCGCGGCCTCAGGCGCGGCTTCGACTTCCGGCAGCGCCGCGTCCGCAGCAGTCGTCGCCCAAATGATTCCGTATTTTTCCTCGGTCAAATAAGTCGGGACCTTGATGGTCGACGGCACATCGAGGCTCGGATGGGCGGGAATATAACGGCATTGCCCGGCGCTATCATACTGCCAGCCATGATAAAGGCACGCGATGTGATCGCCGCGCACGAAGCCGAAGCTCAACCGCATGCCCCGATGCGGGCAGCGATCCTCCCAGACGTGGGCATTGCCGCTGTTGTCGCGCCAGACGACCAGTTCACGTCCGTCCGAAACAGCACCCGCCGAGGTCGCCGCTTCGATCGACGACGACAGCGCGACCGGCACCCAGGCTTCTTCCAGTCTCATAGTCCTCTCCTGTTCATGCTAGCGCCTTCCGCTCGATATCAAGGATGATGCAATCATAGGGCCCCAGGCTGCAGGCCATCTCGAAGGCATCGACGAGATCTTCCTGCCCCTTGACTGAGAGCGCGGCGGAGACTTCATCACATGCGCCGATGTTAATTTCGAGCTCCAGTCTGAGCGCCCGGTGCAAGGCAAATTCAATGAAGCTCTCCTGTTGAATTTGCCCCCGAAAGACGAATTGCGCTGCTTCGATCATACCGGGAAAGTTCCGCCAACCGCCTCCACATTGCACCCCACATCCTAAAAATTAGCCATTGCGCATAAATTATATGCATGCTTTAGTTTTGTGCATTTTAGACATTCTATGCCGCGAAGTTCAAGGGATTTTGAAAGGGCGGCAGCTCCTTGGCTGCAGCACGGGGGAGCGCCAACGAGGCGAGCGGCGCGCCGCAACTGGCATAATTGTTGCGTTGGTTGAACAAGCCGTAGAGGCCACAAAACTGGACGCGCGGTTTCGCGTCAAACCAAAAAGGGGACACTATGATTGACTTGCGTATGCTTTCCCGCCGCGGATTTCTGAACATGAGCGCTGCGGGTGCTGCGTCCTTGATGCTGCCCGCCGGCCTCGCCACCAAGGCACGTGCCGCCACCGCGCTTGCAGCGATCAAGGAAGAGGATGCGGTCGTCGGCTTCGGCCATGTCGGCCCGATCTCGGACGAGGGCTGGACATGGGCGCACCATCAGGGGCTGCTTGCGGTCAAGCAAGCCTATCCGAAGCTCAAGAAGATTCTCGAAGTCGAAAACATCCCCTATTCCGCCGATGCAACACGCACCTACCGCCAGTTCGTCAGCGGAGGCGCCAACATCATCTTCGACACCTCGTCGAACGGCGATTTCCTGCACGCCGTCGTCAAGCAGGCCACCGACGTCGCCTTCCTCGAATGCGATGGCCGCGTCGACATGGATAATCTCGGCTGGTACTATCTGGCCCACTGGTATCCGACCTACGTCATCGGCGTTGCCGCCGGCCATCTCTCCAAAACCGGCAAGCTCGGCTACGTCGCCTCGTTCCCGGTCGCATCGGTATTCGCCTCGACCAACGCCTTTCTGATGGGCGCCCGCTCGGTGAACCCGAATGCGACGCTGCAGACCATCGCGATCAACTCCTGGTTCGATCCGCAGGCAGCGACGCAGGCTGGCACGGCGCTGATCGACAACGGCTGCGACTTCCTGTTCGGCATCATGGATGAAGCGGGCTACCTGCAGGTCGCCGAAAAGCGCGGCGTCTGGGCCGCAATGTGGAACACGGATATCCGGCGCTATGGCCCGAATTCATATGTCTCCTCCGTCCTGATCGATTTCAGCAAGTACTATGTCGATCAGGTGGGCAAGCGTCTGGCTGGCACCTGGACGCCGACCGATACCCTGCTCGCGATGGGCTCCGGCGTCGATCGCGACAAATGGGGTGAGAAGGTGCCTTCGGACGTCACTGCAGCGGCAGACGCCGTGCGCGACAAGATCCTCGGCGGCTGGTCGCCCTTTGCAGGCGAGATCAAGGATTCGACCGGCAAGGTCCGTGTGGCAGCTGGGCAGAAGATGACCGACTTGGAGCTGTACAATTGGGACTGGTCGGTCGAAGGCGTCACAGGTCTCAGCACCTGATCGATTTTGCCACCAAACAGGGACCCGACCGCCGCCCCTGGTCGGGTCCAGCCTCGTTGAAATTTCGGTGTCCATTTGATGAGTGAAAACTCGACACGCTTCACGGCCCCTCCGGGCGCTCCACCTCTTGTTCAGCTAAAGGGCATCGCCAAGTTTTTTCCGGGCGTTATCGCCAATGAAGACGTCGATCTCGATGTATTGCCCGGTGAAATTCATGCGCTGCTGGGCGAGAATGGAGCGGGCAAATCGACGCTGATGAACATATTGACCGGCATCTATCAGCCGGATGCGGGCCAGATCATCATCGACGGTTACGCCAAGACGTTTGCAACCCCAGTGCAGGCGATTGGTTCCGGTATTGGTATGGTCCACCAGCACTTCAAGCTGGTTCAGGCCTTCACCGTTGCGGAAAACATCCATCTCGGCTGGTCTGAAACGCCGCGTCGCGCCTCGGGGCAGGTGCTCGAAGCACGGACGGCGGCGCTTGCAACCAAATTCAATCTTCAAACCCGCCCTGCTGCCCGCGTCAGCGATCTTTCCACCGGCGAACAGCAGCGCGTCGAAATCCTGCGCGTGCTCGCGCGCCAGGCGCGCGTCCTGATCCTCGACGAGCCGACTGCGGTCCTGACGCCGGCCGAGGCCCGTGAATTGTTCAAGGCGCTGCGCGATTTCGCCTCGCAGGGCAACGCCGTCATCTTCATCAGCCACAAACTCGATGAGGTGCTCGAGATATCGGATCGCATCAGCATCCTGCGCGGCGGCCGCAAGATCGCGACGGAAAATGCCGCGGACTGCAATCCGCGCATGCTCGCCAAGCTGATGGTCGGCCGCGACATCGTCCTTGCCGACATGCGTCAGCGCAGGACTGGCGCAGCACCGATCTCACAGCGGCCTGTGCTGACCCTTGCCAACGTCTCCGCGCTGAGCGATGCCGGCGACGAGGCCCTGCATGGCATCTCCCTCGACGTCCATGCCGGAGAAATCGTCGGTATTGCGGGTGTCGCGGGGAACGGCCAGCGCGAACTCAGCCAGGTTCTGAGCGGAATGCGGCCGCCAAGCGCCGGGCACCTCCTGATCGACGGCACACCAGTCAGGAACAGCAATGCCGAAGCTTTTGCCAAGCGTGGCATAGGCCACATCCCCGAAGATCGCCTGCACAGCGGGCTGGCGCCGGCACTCAGCGTCACCGTCAATGCGGTCATGCGCGAATACCGGAAACCACCGGTCTGCTCGGGCGGAAGCTACCGGCCAACCGCGGCAACGGCGCTTGCCAGGGAAATCGCCGCTGCGGCGGATGTTGCAATCCCGGATTTCGGCATGCCGATCCGCAATCTCTCCGGCGGCAACCAGCAGAGGCTAGTCGCCCGACGGGAAATGCGCATCGCGCACAACGTCCTGATCGCCGCCTATCCGAGCCGCGGTCTCGATGTTGGCGCCATCAACACCATGCTGCGCTATATCGTCGAGCTACGCGACGCGGGCGCCGGTATCGTTCTCATTTCCGAGGAGCTTGACGAGCTTCTCAACCTCTCCGACCGCATCGCCGTCCTCTACGAAGGGAAGATCATGGGTGTCGTCGACAACGACAGAGCCGACATTGATGAGATCGGTCTGCTGATGGGCGGGCGCCGCCAAGCCCACGAGGTCGCCTGACATGGCCCCGACATGGCGCCTCCACCGTTTGCCGTCCGCATCTCCCGCCATAGCCGTTGCGGCGCGCATCGCTGCGATCCTCGTGGCCTTGGCGTTTGCCGGCATCGTTCTGGCAATCGGCGGCGCCAATCCGCTTGAACTTGCCTCCGAGGTGGTCGACGCAAGCTTCGGCTCGAGCTTCGGCCTTCAGGACCTGGGCGTTCTGTTGATCCCACTGATATTGACCGGGCTCTCCGTCGCCGTCGGGCAGCAGATTGGCGCCTGGAACATCGGAGCTGAAGGTCAGTTCTACGCCGGCGCCTTCTGTACCGCCGCAGTCGGCCTGTTCCTGCCGGGGCCGCCCGTAGTGATCCTGCCGGTGATGTTCCTTGCAGGTCTATTCGGCGGCGCCGTCTGGATTCTTATCCCGACGCTGGCGCGGGCCTACGCCAATGTCAACGAGCTCATCACCACGCTGCTGCTGAACTTCGTGGCGATCCTGTTGGTCTACTATGTCTCGACCAGCGCTTGGCGGGATCGCACAGCAAATTCGGCGACGGCGCGGTTGTCTGCCGAAATTCCGGAATTCTGGGGCTCTATCCACTGGGGCCTACCGATCGCCGTTGTCCTCGCGTTGATCGTTGCCGGCGTGCTGGCATTCTCGCGTTGGGGCTACGAAGTCCGGCTTGCCGGCTCCAACCCTTCGGCTGCGCAATATGCCGGCATACCCGCTCGCCGCCATCTTATCACCGTGATGCTCTTGTCCGGCGCCATCGCCGGCCTTGCCGGAATGCTGGAACTGGCCGGCACCGTTCACCGCCTGCAGGGCGGAATCTCCAACAATTACGGCTACCTCGGCATCATGGTCGCCGTCCTTGCGCGCAATTCCGCGATCGGTGTGATATTCTCCGCTGCCCTGATGGCCTTCATCCTCAACTCCGGCATCATCCTGCAAACACAGGGCCTGACCACGTCCGCCGTGCTGGCGATGACTGGTCTCATCCTCTTTCTCACGGCGATCGGCGACGAACTTGCCCATTATCGCATAGCGCGCGACAGGGCTTGAAGGAGAACGACCATGGACCTTCTGACCGGCCTCTTCACCACAGCCTTCCTGGCGGGTGGCGTCCTTGCGCTCGCGGCACTCGGCGAAGTGCTGGCCGAACGCGTCGGCGTCGTCAATCTCGGCGTCGAGGGGCTGATGGCGATTGGGGCGCTGACCGCGATCGCGACGGTCTCGGCCTTCCCGTCTCCGACAGTCGGCTTCCTGGCGGCGCTCGCAGTCGGCGCGCTGTTTGGCGCGCTGTTCGCCTTCGCAACGGTGATCCTGCGAGCCAATCAGGTTCTCTGCGGGCTGGCACTCACCCTGATGGGCAACGGCATCGCCTCGACAATCGGTCGCGCCTATTCCGGCATGCCGGCGAGGGCAACTTTTCCGGGGATCGATATCCCCCTATTGAGCAGTATTCCCATACTCGGCAAAGCCTTCTTTTCCCAGAACATCCTCGTCTACCTCATCTATATCATCCTGCCGGTGGCGCTAAGTTATCTCATGTTCCGGACCCGGCATGGCCTCAACCTGCGGGCCGTCGGCGAAAATCCGGCTGCGGCGGATGCCGCAGGCATACCGGTTAACCTCATACGCTTTGTCTATGTCACCGCAGGCTCGGCGCTGGCGGCCGGCGCCGGTGCCTACTTGACGCTCGCCTTCGTTCCCTCCTGGTCCGATGGCGTGGTGGCAGGGCGCGGCTGGATTGCCGTTGCCTTGGTGATCTTTGCCGGCTACCGGCCGATCCCCGCCGTCCTTTCCGGGCTGCTCTTCGGGTTCATCACCGCTCTCGGCTTTGTCGGTCAGGCTCGAGGATGGCCGATCGCCCCTGCCTTCCTCTCGATGCTGCCCTATCTCGGCACCATGGCCTTCATCATCGTGCCGGTGCTTGCGTGGCAACGCATGCGTCTCGTCATGGCAGCCCCCGCCGCGATCGGCGTGCCCTACTATCGCGACGTACGCTGACAAATTAGAATTTTGGATGTGGACGGATTGTCTACGAGCCATCAAACTGTGATCAACCGGATTTAGGACCATAAAGAGGAGCGTTTCATGAGCCGGTGTTCAGACAAGGCTGCCCTTAATCAATGGTACGCTCTCGACACCGAGAGCGAGATTCCCTTTGGCAGATCCGCCAACCGCTTGCTTGGCACCAATCTGACGGTGAACCGCAAACGAGACGGCACGATCACCGTCATGGCGCAGGACTGCGAGCAGCCTTTGCCGCTCATCAAGCGCTTCGGCCTTGTCTGGGCGACGCTCGGCGAACCCGCCGGCGGCCTTTTTGCCCTACCCGAAGCCGACGAAGAGGACAGGCGTATCGTCAATTGCGGCTCGGTATCTGTGCGCGCCTCGGGATTGCGCATCGTCGAGAACTTCCTCGACATGGCGCATTTCCCATTCGTCCATACCGATATTCTTGGCGCCGAGCCCCACACGGAAGTCAGACACTACAATGCCGAGATACGTCGCGACGTGGACGAGGTCTGGGCGACAAACTGCCAGTTTTTCCAGCCGCAGGCGGCCCTCTCGGCGACGGGAGGTATCATGACCGACTACATCTATCGCGTCATGACGCCGTTTACGACGCTGCTCTACAAGACTTGCCCGAATTCCGCGAACCGCTGGGACGTCATCTGTCTGTTCGTCCAACCGCTCGATCCCGACCGGTGCCGCGCCCACCCGGTCATGTTCCTGATCGACGACGTGTCGACGACGACCGAGCTGGTGAATTTCCAGCAGCTCATCTTCCTGCAGGATCGCATTATCCTCGAAAACCAGCGTCCTGTGTTGTTGCCGATGGAGGCGCGCGCAGAAATTCCGACACGTGCCGACGCAAGTTCGATCGCCTATCGCCGCTGGCTGAAGGAAAAAGGCATCACCTACGGCACGACGACGATGGCGGCATAGGGGCGGCAATCTGATGGATTTGCGTGGCAAGACGCTCTTCGCCTCCGGCTTTCATTCCCCGGAACGCGGCACCATCGACATATTGGAAGACGTGCTCATCGAAATCGGCGCCGACGGCCGCATCGGGGCGATCCACCGGCCCGGCGAACCGAACTACCGCTCCATCCGGGACGCCCGCGACGAGACCGGCGAGCTCGTGAGCCTTCCCGCGGGCTGTTATTTGCTACCGGGTTTCGTCGATCTTCATGTCCATGCCCCGCAATATCCCCAACTCGGAAACGCGCTCGACGTTCCGCTGGAGGACTGGCTGCAGACATATACGTTTCCGTTGGAAGCCCGTTATCAGGACCTCGCTTTTGCGCGGCGAAGTTACGGGCTTCTTGTCGAGGACCTGTTGGCGAGCGGCACGACCACGGCACTGTATTTCGCCACCGTCCATCAGGAGGCCACGCGCGCGCTCGTGGACATTTGCCTCGAAAAGGGCCAGCGGGCGCTGATCGGCAAGGTGGCAATGGACAATGTCGCGGAATGCCCGGACTACTATCGCGACGCATCCACCGATGCCGCTCTCCAGGGAACGCGGGCACTGATCGACTATGTCAGGGGGCATCCGGACAACGGCGAGGACCGCGTCCTTCCGGTCGTAACCCCGCGCTTCATACCCTCCTGCACCGATGCGACGCTTAAGGGGCTTGGCGCAATCGCGGCGCAATGCGGCTGCCACGTCCAGACCCATTGCTCGGAGAGCGACTGGGCCCACGGTTATGTTCTCTCTCGCCACGGCGCCACCGATACGCAGATGCTCGATCGTTTCGGTTTGCTCGGACGCCGGACCGTGTTGGCACACGCCAATTTCATCACGGTAGATGACATGGAACTCATTTTCACACGGCAGGCGGCAATCGCCCACTGCCCGCTTTCGAACGCCTATTTCGCCGATGCTGTCTTCCCTCTTCGTGCAGCGCTGGAGAAAGGCCTGCAGGTCGGACTCGGAACTGATATTTCCGGCGGCCCCAGTGCCTCCATTCTTGAAAATTGCCGCGCCGCCGTGCTTGTTTCACGAATGCTCGAAAGCGGTGTCGATCCAGCTGTAACACGGGAAAACCGCGGAGCGGCAGCTCCCGCGCAAATCGATTTCCGAGATGCCTTCCATTTGGCTACGGCAGGCGGCGGTATTGCGCTGGATCTACCGATTGGGCAATTCACACCGGGTTACCAGTTCGATGCCATAATGATCGACACCAAGGCCAGCAATGGCACGATCCGCCTTTGGGACGAGCTTGATCGCGGCGACCAGATTCTCCAGAAGATCATTTACACGGCTTCCGCGGCAAACATTGCCTCAACATGGGTCGGCGGAAACCACATCGTCTGAAACGCCGACAGGCGAGAGGCCTGGAAATGTTTGGCGCATCCCTGTCGGCCGGGTGCTCAGCCGAACCGCTCGGGGCGGAAGTTTGCGAGCAGCGGATGTTCTTTTCCTGTGACGATCTCGCCGGCCAGCAATTCGCCTGCAATCAGGCCGAGCGTCGCGCCGCTGTGGCTGAAAGCGACATAATAGCCCTTGATGGCCTTCAACTGGCCGAACACCGGTTCGCCGTCTCCGGGGATAGGCTTCGGGCCGACGCCGTAGCTTTCCAGTTCCAGCACTGGATTGCCCTCAAGAACAGCAGAGGCTTCCTTGAGCAATCCCCTAATTGTCGTGTCCTTCACCTCGTAGGTGCCATCCTTGCGGACCGCGACCTCTTCCTCTGACCAGGCTGAATCTAGAGCAAGCCCGCCGACCGGCGTCGGGCGGATAGCGACCCGCGGCGTGTTCAGCACGGCCCGCAGCGGCAGATTGACGGGCTTCGTCCTGACCAACAGAGCGATCGGTGTTCCATCGGCAATATTCTGATGGTTATCGGCCGCCATGCGCGGCACGTCGGCACCGGTCGCCAGCAGCACCGCATCGGAATCGAAGCTCACGCCGCTCGTTGTCGTGATACCGGTCGCCCGGCCATTGAACACCGTGACGGCAGCACGGCCGGCGTCGGTAACAAGTCTGCCGCCGCGCTCGATGAACTCGGCAATCAGCACGTCGATCAGCGATGGCAGATCGACCCAGCCCTCGCCTGGATTGAAAATCGCTCCCTGCGGTGTCACGGCGCGCGCGTCGATCCCCGACGTCACGGCTGCAATAGAGCCGGCTGACAGCAGCTGCGCGTCATATCCGAGGTCTCTCTCATGGGCAAAGACCTCGGCAATCTCGTTCGAAGCATCGTCCGCATCCCAGGTCAAACCACCGTCGAAACGCAACCAGTTGGCGTCGGGATATTTCGCCGACAGCGTCCTGTACCGATCGATGCCGATCATACGCAGGCTCTGGTACGCCGGCGAACGCTTGCGCGAGGAATTGAGCCAGGCGAGCGAGCGGCCCGATGCGCCCATGGCCAGCGGCCCATCGTTGACGAGGATGGTGCTGATGCCGAGCCTTGAAAGATGAACCGCCGAGGAGACGCCGAAAATGCCGCCGCCGACCACGACGACCTTGGAGACAGGAGAAGATGTAGTCATGATGAGTTCTTTCTGGATGGAGGGGTGGGTTGCGCGGTTCGGGTGACCGGAGGGTCACAACACCTCGGCAAGGAAGTGTTTCAAGCGCGCGCTTTGAGGATTGTCGAAGATCGCCGTGGGCGTACCCGCTTCGATGACGCGGCCTTCGTCCATGAAGACGACCTGATCGGCGACCTTGCGGGCAAAGCCCATTTCATGGGTGACGATCACCATGGTCATGCCGCGCAAACCGAGATCGGCCATCAGGTTGAGGACGCCCTTCACCAGTTCGGGATCAAGCGCACTCGTCACCTCGTCGAAGAGGATGACTTCCGGATCCATCGCAAGAGCGCGAGCAATCGCCACGCGTTGCTGCTGGCCGCCCGAGAGGCCACCTGGCCGGTGATGTTTGCGAGCGGCGAGCCCGACATCGGCAAGGCGCGCCTCGGCGATCCGCTCGGCGTCCTGTCGCGGCAGCCCCTTGATCTTTGTGAGCGAGAGCATGACGTTTTCAAGCGCGGAGTGATCGGGGAACAGGTTGAAATGCTGGAAAACCATGCCGACACGGCGGCGCAGCTTTTCTGGCTTCATCGCCAGAATGCTCTCGCCATCGAGAAGGACGTCACCACCCTTCGGCTCGACCAGACGGTTGAGGCAGCGCAGCAGCGTCGATTTGCCCGAGCCCGATGGACCGATGACGCAGGTGACCGTGCCCGGCTTGACAGTGAGGTTGACACCCTTGAGAACATCGAGGTTGCCATAAGCCATGTCGAGATTGGTGATGGCGAGACTGCCGCCCTTGAAACGGGATTTTCCGGTTGCGACGCTTTGAGAAGCCGGTGTTTGATCGGCCGAAGCTTTGACCGCGCCTGCAAGCTCGCTCACTTCTGCCAGACCGCTGGTGACGGCGCCGCCCTTCTGTTTGCCGAGCCGCAAGGTGTTGTCGATGTAGTTGACCATGTGTGTGAGCGGGACGGTGATGACGAGATAAAACGCACCGGCGAGAAGCAACGGCGAAAGATTGCCGGTCACGACGGCTTGGTCCTGCCCGACCCGGAAGATCTCGCGCTCGGACGCCAGCAGTCCGAGGAAATAGACGAGGCTCGAATCCTTGACGTTGCCGATGAATTGGTTGACGAGCGCCGGCAGGACGCGGCGTATACCCTGTGGGATCACGATCAACCGCATCCCCTGCCCGTAGCTCATGCTCAGCGCACGGCAGGCCTCCATCTGTCCACGCTCTACGCTTTGGATGCCCGAGCGGAAGATTTCACCGATATAGGCGCCGGCGATAAGACTGAGTGCGAGAATACCCAGCGGATAGGGTGATGGGCCGAAAATCTCGCGGCCGATGCGGGCGAAACCCTGGCCGATCAGAAGAATGGTCACAATGGCCGGCAGGCCACGGAAGATATCGGTATAGACACGCGCTGGAATGCGCAGCCAGCGCGATTGCGAAATGCTCATGACCGCGAGCAGCATCCCCAGGATCACACCGAGCACCGTCGAAGCCGCAGCCAGGATCAGGGTGTTCTTCAATCCGATGGTGATCATGCTCGGCAGAACATCGGCCATTGCCTGCCAGTCGAGGAAGCTGCGGCGCAGGTTTTCAAGCCAGTTCATTCTGTCCCCTTTTCATTAGGCTCTCGACACCTGCGCGAAACTCGGGCGCAGCAGCATCTCCTGCGGCCGCCGGTTTTCACCGCCGGCGGCCAGTGCGGTCATTTCTTGGGGAGATATTCGTCAGGCATCGGCGATCCTGGAAACCACTTCTCATAAAGCGTCTTCCAGGTGCCGTCTTGCATGGCGGCATGCAGCGCCGTGTTCAGCGCGTCTCGGAACTTGTCGTTGCCCTTGCGGACGACGAAGCCTGCCGGCGCATCGAAAGAGGGAATGTTGACGGCGATCTTCAGCTCCGGGTAACGCTCGCCATATTGCTTGGCCGCCTCGTAGTCGAGGAAATGCGCATCGACCGATCCGTTGTTGAGCGCGGCGACGGCGGAGTTATTGTCGGGGAATTTTACGAGATCCGTGCTGTTGAAATTCTTTGCCGCATAGATTTCCTGCAGCGTGCCCTGCACGACCCCGAGGCGCTTGCCCTTGAGGCCGTCGGCGGAGGTTATCGCCTTGTCGGCAGTCAGTACCGAGAGATAGCCAGCGAGGTAACCGTCTGAAAAATCGACCGTCTTCTTGCGTGCTTCCGTCGTACCGATGGCCGCCACCGCCACGTCGAACCGTTGATTGGCAACTGAAGGCATCAGCGCCGAGAACTCCTGTCCAGTGAAGATCACTTGCTCCGGCTTGAAGCCGAGACGGCCCGCGACGTTCCGGAAGAACTCGATGTCGAACCCCGTAAACGTGCCATCCGCCTGGGTGAAGGCGTAGGGCTTGGCATCGCCCATTGTGCCGACGCTAATGACCTTCGCATCTATCAGCCCGTAGGGGTTGTCGTCTGCCGCAAGGGCTTGCGAAGCAAAGCCTGCGCCGGCACATGCCATCATGAGAGCCATTGCGACGGCGCGGACCGGCGACATCAGCGACTCGAGAATTCCAATGTTGGTCATATCTGGTTCTCCACTCTGAAGTTGTTCTTTTTTGATTTCCGTCAGTCAGCGAACTTTTCCTCTCATTCGCCAACGCGATTTTGTTAAGAGACCGGTATCTTAGTGATTGAGACCGGTCTCATTCGATAATAGTTAGTTCCACGTTGACCTTCCGTCAACAACTCTTGTAGTCCTTCAGACATGAAAAATTCGACGCAAAAAACCCGCTCAGTGACCGTTAGCGACGTTGCCCGGGAGGCCAAGGTCTCAAAAGCCACCGCCGCGCGCGTCCTGGGCGGCTACGGCGTCGTTAGCGATAAAGTGCGCACGGACGTCATGACGGCGGCGAAGACGCTGGATTATCGACCGAACGAGCTGGCCCGCAGTATGACGACCGGTAAATCCGGGATCATTGGCGTGGTCGTCGGCGATATCGAGAATCCGTTCTTCAGCCTGGCGGTGCGCGGCATCACCGATGCGGCAAGGGCCGCCGGCTTCAATGTCATTCTCGCCAATTCCGGCGAACAGATAGAGGTAGAAAAGGCGGCCGTGCGGCTGCTTATCAGCAAGCGCGTCGACGGGCTGATCGTGACGCCATCGGAATCGCGCGACGTCTCGCACCTGCGCGACATCAACCGTTCGGGCCGGCCGCTCGCCCTGCTCGACCGGGCCCTGCCTGATCTGGATGTCGATACGGTCACCGTCGACGACCTCGACGTCGCCATGCGGGCGACCCGGATCCTGGTGGATGCCGGCCATCGCCATATCACCTATGTGACGGCCGTCGATGCCGAAGGGAGCGAATATCAAGATCTCGGGCAGATCTACACATCGTCGGTGCGAGAGCGTATCGAGGGCTTTCTCGCCGTCTGTAGGGATGCCGGCATCGATCGACCGGAGCGTTATGTGCGGCTCGGCGCAACGAGCCCTGAGGAGACGCGAAAGGTTGCAACCAAGCTCCTGTCGAGCCTCGATCGACCAACCGCCATCCTCGCGTCCGACAGCCTCATTGCGCTAGAGATTTTCAAGGCTATTCGTCAACACGGCCTGCGTGTTCCCGAGGACATTTCGCTGATCACGTTCCACGATGCTGACTGGACGAGCGTCACCACCCCGCCGATCACCGTCGTCGACCAGCCGGTCTACGCGCTCGGCAAAAGCGTCGCTGAACTGCTCATCCGCCGTCTGAAGGGCGAAGTACGAGCGCCGGAAAGGCTTATTTTACCAACGGTCATTATCGAAAGAGGCTCAGTTGGCCCGCCCGCAACAGCAACGCAGGTTTCGAAGATATCCGGCTGAAAAACACGCGGCAGGGCGAGGCTGAAGGATGTGGCAATCTGTTCAAGCTGAACTTCGAAGCATGATCTCTGCGGTCAGAAGAATGCGTTCATCCGCCTGAGATGTTGCCGTTCCGCTCGGCATTTCGTCGAGCTTGTGAAAAAGCAACTCGATTGCCAGCCTGCCTATCTCATTATAATTCTGCGCGACCGTTGTGAGCGGGGGACATGCATATTTTGACAACGGGTGATCGTCGTGGCCTGCAACCCTCAGATCGCAGTCGGCACCATGCCCCACCCGCAGCCCTTGCTGGTAGGCGGCCGCGATAACGCCAAATGCAATTCGGTCGTTCGCGCAAAGGACAGTCCTCGTTGGAAATCCCGACTTCGATTGCAGTATTCTGGTCGCTTCCTCAAATCCGAATCTTTCGAAGTCCCAGGTCTTCAGGTCGGCGACGGCGACGATCTCGGCTGTCATTCGAAATTGCTCCATCGCTTCGACATAGGCAATTTGCCGCGTCAGCGCATTGGTATTGACGTGCGGCATGCCGAGATAGCAGGGAGGCGCGCCGGACCGGCAGAGATAGTCGACAATGAGGCCGAAGCTCTGCCGGTTGTTGGTGCCGACAAAAGACGATGTCTCGTTCAGGGGAGAGTCGACGTAAATCAACGGAACGCTCTGGCCCAATTCCTCCAGGGTCCTGTGGTGAGATTCAACGCCCAGCGGAGCGATGATCGCGCCTGCGACATTCATGGACTTCAATGTCTTGATCGCCCGGTCTTCCATTTCGGCTTTACCATCGGAGGACAGCACGAACGCCAGAAATCCCGCCTCGTTTGCTATCAATTCGATGCGGCGGGTGAGGGCCATGTAAAACGGATCGGTGGAATTCGGAATGATGACACCGAGGATGTTGCTGCGGCGCCGGTTGAGGTTGACGGCAAAGATATTCGGCCTGAAGCCGGATTTCTTGAGCGCGATCTCGATCGTGTCCCGCGTCTTCTTGCGCACCGAGGTCGGGTCGTTGAAGTATTTCGAGACGGTGGGGCGCGACAAGCCGACGAGCTCCGAGAAATCCTCCATCGTTTTGATCGTCTTGCCCACCATCTGATCTCCTGCAACGCCACCCGTTAGGTAATAGATGAGTCACTGTCTGACGAAAAGGCGGAACGCAAGCGGCAGCCGGCGATCCCCCGGACAAGTGCTATTCGGCCACGAATTGAACCTTCATGCTTGCCGGATCAGATGGCTTCCTGGAGAAATAGGGCGAGATCTCTGCCAAGGGCAGGCGATGCGAAACCAGTCTCGCCATCCGGCCCCCGTCTCGGCGCAGGATCGCCAGCGCCTCGGGGATGTTGCGGTTCAGAGAGTGGGAGCCTGCAAGCTTGATCTGTCGGCGGAATATCTCGAACGGCGCAAGCGAGATGCGCGTCTCCGGGGCGCAAACACCGAATATCAGAACGGTGCCGCCATCCGTCGCAAAATCGATCATCCCCTCCACCACGCTTGCAATCCCCGTTGCGTCCGCGACAAAATCAAAACTCCGCTTGCGCGCCAGCAATGCCTGAGAACCTGAAACCGCCGTCTCCAGCCCAAGCTCTTCAGCAAATGCGAGCCGGCTTTCGTTGATGTCGGCAACGGTGACCGATTGAACCCCTTCCGCCTTCAGCGACAAGGCCAGCAGGAGGCCGATGGGTCCCGCGCCGAAGACGAGCGCGGTTTCGGTAGCGCCTGGACCCGCCTTCAATCCGGCGCTGCCCAGACCATTGAGTACGCAGGCAAGCGGTTCCGCCAGAGCTGCGACGTCAAAGGCAAGATCGCCGATATCATGAAGGTGATCAGCCTTGACGAGACTATATTCGGCGAAACCGCCATTGTCGGTGACGCCATAGGCCTTGAGGTTGCGGCATAGATTGGTCAGTCCCTTGCGACATGCGCTGCAGGAGCCGCAGGGGAGATTGGGATCGACGGCGATGCGCGCCCCAACGCTGATCCCGCTTACATCAGCGGCAACAGCCTCCACGACACCCGCATATTCATGGCCCGGAACCAGTGGAAACCGCCCCTCGCCGTAGCGACCATGCAGCACGTCGATATCGGTATGGCACAAGCCGGCGGCGCGCACGCGCACAAGGACATGACCCGGCACGAGTTCCGGCCGCGGCACGTCCTCACACGTTGCAACGCCTTTTTCCGTGAAGCAAATAGCCTGCATTTCTTCCTCTTTTCCTTTGACCGCAATGCCGCTTGCGGGATCAGCTCATCCAGTTTCCGCCGTCGACGTTGTAGGTCTGGGCAAGGATGTAGTCGCTATCGGCGGAGGCGAGAAAGACCGCCAGGCCCTTGATATCGTCTGGCGTGGCGAAGCGGCCGATCGGAACAGACTTCGCGACGGCTGCTTTCTTTTCGCCTGGCTTCAAGCCTTCCCATTTCGCGAACTGCGCATCGACCACGTCCCAATGTTCGCCGTCGACGACGCCGGGGGCAATGGCATTGACGTTGATGCCGTGCTTGACCAGCGCCAAAGCCGCCGACTGCGTCGCCGAGATGATCGCTGCCTTGGAAGCACAATACAGCGTGACAAGCGCTTCGCCGCGGCGGCCGGCCTGGCTTGCCATATTGATGATCTTGCCGCCCCTGCCCCGCGCGATCATGACGTTCGACACGGCCTTCATCATAAACAGAGGCGCCTTGAGATTGATCGCGAAGACCCTGTCGTAGCTTGCCTCGGAAATTTCGTTGATCGGCGCCATATCGAATATGGCCGCGTTGTTGACGAGGATATCGATACCGCCGAACTCTTCATCGACAGCCCTAACGACAGCGTCTATCGCGGCAAGGTCTGTCACATCGAGTTTGACGGCCTTGACCGCCGGACCGATCGAAGCTGCGGCCCTGGTCGCGCGTTCAATGTCGATATCGGCAATCACGACCTTGGCGCCTTCCTTGACGAAGGCTTCGGCAAAGCCAAAGCCGATGCCGCGTGCGCCGCCCGTGATCAGCGCGATCTTGTCTTTCAGTCTCATGTCGCTCTCCAGTTCTTGCAGCAATCGTTAGGCGGGAAATGAGCGGGCTTGTCTGGTCCCTGCACCGGCTCTAGTCGAGGCCCGGCGGCACCTTGCCCCCGGCAGCAAAAAGATGCCAGCCGGCTTCGTTGAAGGAAAGGTTTTCTTGCCATTTGGCTCTGTGCCGCCTGGGCGGGATCGTAAAAGGTCTGACGTGGAAATTCCGGCAGACCTTCTGCCGGAACTCTTCTGGGTGGAGCTAGCGGCATCGCCGCGAAAGCCAAAGTTCTTACTTTGGATAACCGGCTTTTTTCATGTCGCGCTCGACCTGCTTCTGGGCATTGTCGAGGGCAGCATCGACGGTCTGCTGGCCGGCAAGGGCCGCCGCGATCTGTTGACCGACAACGGTGCCTACTCCCTGGAATTCAGGAATCGCGACGAACTGGACGCCAGTGTAAGGCACCGGATCCTTGGTCGGCTTGGACGGATCGGCCGAAAGAATTGCCTTCTCCACAGTTGCCGCAAATGGCGCAGCCTTCTGGTATTCCGGCAGGTCATAGGTCGATCTCCGCGTACCCGGCGGCACCGCTACCCAGCCTTCCTTCTCGCCGACCAGCTTGACGTATTCTTTGGAAGTCGCCCACTTGAGGAATGACTTCGCTGCTTCGGTCTTCGTCGACGTTGCCGGGATTGCGAGGTTCCAGGACCATGACCAGCTCGAACCGTTGGGCGTCACGTTGACCGGTGCGCGCGTGAAGGCGATCATGTCGGCAACTTTGCTCTGCTTGGGATCGTAGACGCGGCCAGCAGCCGACGTTGCGTCGATCCACATCGCGCAATGCCCGGTCGAGAACAGTGCCTGGTTTTCATTGAAGCCATTCGACGTGGCGCCCGGAGGGCCATATTTCGTCATGAGAGCGACGTAGTCGGTGATGGCTTGCTTCCACGGCTTGGAATTGATCTGCGGCTTCCAGTCCATATCGAACCAGCGGCCGCCATAGGTGTTGATCATGGTGCCGAGAAACGCCATGTTCTCGCCCCAGCCCGGCTTGCCGCGAAGGCAAATGCCATACTGTTCCTTCGACTTGTCGGTCAGCTTGGCCGCGTATTCCTTGATCTGGTCATAGGTGGGCTGATCCGGCATCTTGATGCCTGCCGCGTCGAACAAGTCCTTGCGATAAAGCGTGAACGAGCTTTCCGTGTAGAAGGGAACCGCATAGAGCTTGCCATCGACGGTCAATCCGGTCTTGATCGGCGCAAGCAGATCGTCGTAGTCGTAGTCGTCCCCGAGATCGCCGACCGGCTCGAGCCATCCAGCCTTCCCCCAGATCGGCGCTTCGTAGCCGCCGATCGTCAGAATGTCGAACTGACCGCTCTTGGTCGCAATGTCGGTCGTGACCTTCTGCCGCAGGACGTTCTCTTCCAGTACCACCCAGTTCAGCTTGTTGCCGGTTTCCTTTTCCCATTCCGACGAGAGCTTTTGCATGATGATCATATCGCCGTTGTTGACGGTGGCGATCGTCAGTTCCTCGGCATGGGCCAATCCTGCCATTAGCCCAAATCCGGCTGCGGACGCAGATAGAATGCGAATAATTTTGCTCATGGTTTCCGTCCCTCCCTTACGGACGTTCACGCACAACATTACATGCGTAAAGTTTATATCCTTCATTTTTCCAGAGGCTGTCAAGCTTGCCGCGGGCGACATTTGGGGTTCAGGTCGCCCTGCAGCTGGCAATTGCTTGAAATTACTAGATTATTTTTGAAGATGCTAATTATCTCGACAGAAATGAATCCTGTCGCAATGCAACATAAAATTTCCACGCGTAAATATTAGCTGGATCATTCAATTTCGGCGGAAAAACCGCTGGCGGCTGATCGGTTCAGAGGGCTTTCTGGCGGCCGTACAGCAGGAGCATGCAGATGATCACCGTACCATAGATCAGCTGTCTTCCGGCTTCTTCTATCTGCATGACGGACAGGATGGATTGCAGCAGCGTGATCAGTATGACGCCGGCGACGGTCCCAAGATATGAACCTTTGCCACCCAGAACATGGGTTCCGCCGAGTACGACTGCCGCAATCGAGGGAAGCAGGTAGGCGTCTCCCATCGACTGCGAGGCCTTGGAGGCATAACCGGCCAAAAGGACGCCGCCGAGCGCACTCAAGCCACCTGAGATGACAAACGCTATCATGGTGATGCGGCGCGTATTTATGCCCGACATGTAGGCCGCTCTCTCACGATTGCCGATGGCATAAAGCGAGCGGCCGAGCGTCGTACGCGTCAACAGGAAGACGGCCAAGACCCCGACGATCAGCCACACCAGGACACCATTTGGGATGCTGGGAATTGCGAAACCAGTTGCCAGGAACCGCATCGCCGGGGAAGCCGTATCCTGGGGGGAGAAGCCGCCGGTGTAGACGACCATCAGCCCCTGCGCGACCGCGTTCGTGGCGAGCGTGATGATCATCGAGGGAATCCTGAGATAGGCGACGGCAATGCCATTCACCAGGCCGATCATTGCACCGCAGAAGATCCCGAACGGAATGGCGAGGATCGATCCGCTTGTGCCATGGACTGTTGCCGCGCACGCCATCATCGCCCCTGTCGTTACGACCCAGGGGACCGAAAGATCGATCTGTCCAAGAAGGATGACCATCATCATGCCGGTTGCGATGACGCCGAGGAACGATGCGACCTTCAATTGCTGCAGCAGATAATCGGGCGAAAGGAAGTTGGTGGAATAAAAGGAGCCGCCAATCAGAAGCAGGAGGATGCAGCCGAAAGCAATCGCGACCGCGGGATCAATGCCCCGCAGCCGCGCAGGCACCATGGATTGCCGCATGGGAGATGCTTCCTCGCTCATTGAAACCACTCCAGCCGGTTGCGAACGCGGGCAAGGCCGAAGCAGCCGATGCTGATCGCCAGCATAAGGACGACGCCCTGAAACAGCGGCTGCCAAAGCGGATCGAAGTCGAAGACGAATAGGAGATCGCCGATGGTGCGAAATGCGAGCGCGCCGAATACCGCGCCGATAGCGCTTCCCCTGCCGCCGGACAGCGCCACTCCACCGAGCACGACCGCCGCGATCGAATAAAGCGTATAGGCGTTACCGCTCGCATAGGCCGCCTCCCCCGTATAGGAAAAGAAAGTCAGGTATAGCCCCCCGATGGAAGAAAGCAGCCCTCCGAGCGCGTAGGCCGTAAACTTTGCCGATTTCAGCGGCATTCCGGACATGTAAGCGGCGTTTTCGGCAGAGCCGGCTGCGTAGGCTGCCCTGCCAAGGGTCGAGCGGCTGAAGGGAATCCAGATCAATAGGATGGTTGCGGCAAGCACGATCAGGCTTGTCGGAAAGATGCCGAAGAGCTTGGACGTAAAGACATCAGCAAGCGTCTCGTTGACCGCGCCGCCAGGCGTTGGCCGCAGCAGCAGGGCAAGACCGAAGAAGATCGCACTTGTCGCGATGGTGGTGACGATTGGCTGCAGCCGACCGAAAATGATGATCAACCCGTTCAGCGCGCCGCAACCGAGTCCGGCCAGCAGAACGGCAGCAATCCCGATACCGGTCTGAAACGGCGTTCCCACCACCAGCCAGGAGGCAAGACAATTGCTGAGGATCAGAATCATCCCGGCGGAAAGATCGATCCCGCCGGTGATGACCACGAAACATTGCGCCATCGCCACGAATGCGAGAAGCGTCGCCTTGTTCGAAGCCGTCTGAACCACATTGGGCGTAAAGCCGGCCGGATGGTTGGAGACGTAGATCGCAAACATGACGACGAAGAGGCCAGCCGCCAAGAGCGTTCCCTTGTGCTGTGCGTACCAGAACCGCCATTCGCTGGACTTTCCCTGGCTCATCGGGCAATCCTTTGCTGGGCCTGATGCGCACCAATGTTGAGCGCACCGCCGACGAGTTCCTGCTCGGTGATCTCGGCGCCTGCGAGCTCGCGAACGATGCGACCGTCATACATGACAAGTGCCCGGTCGCAGCAGCCGATCAGTTCGGCGTAGTCGGTGGAATAGAAAATGATCGCCGCGCCTGCGTCTGCAAGTCTTTGTAAAAGCACGTAGATTTCCTGCTTGGTTCCGACGTCGATGCCGCGTGTCGGATCGTTGAGCAGGATGATCCGTGGTTGGTTCATCAACCATTTGGCGATGACCACCTTCTGCTGATTGCCTCCGGAAAGCGCCGCGGCAGGCATGTCTATCGTTGCCGCCTTGATGGCCAGCAGCTTGAGAAGATCGTCTATCTGGCGCTCCTCCAAGGCCCGGTCGATGACGCCTCTACTGGAAACGCGATCGAGCGCTGCAATCGACAGATTTTCCCGCACGGTCATCGGCAGCAGCAGACCCTCGGTCTTGCGATCCTCCGGAATGAGCGCCATCGCGATCGCATCCGATTTCGCGTCGCGAGGGCTGCGGAGCGTCACCCGCCTGCCGTCAACTTCGATCCCGCCTTTGACATCGCGCAGGACCCCGAACAGCGCCAGAAGCAACTCGCGCTGGCCCTGTCCGTCCAATCCGCCGATGCCGACGATTTCTCCCGGCTTCAGATCGAAGCTAATCCCCGAAAGCCTGCCGTCCCAGGAAAGATCCCGACAGGACAGGATCGGCGGTCGGTCCTTGCGCTGCTCCGGTTTCGGCGGAAATACGCTGGTGTATTCCCGTCCGATCATCAGCTCGATCACCTGCTGGTCGGTCTTGGTGCCCGCTTTGTAGGATTCGATGCTGCGTCCGTTTCGAAACACGGTGCAATCATCGGCAAGTTCTGAGATCTCGTGCATGCGATGGGAAATGTAGATTAGCGCCAATCCTTCGGCGCGAAGTCGTTTCAGCACCCCGAAAATCCTCTCGACGTCCGCCTGGCTCAGCGCCGACGTGGCCTCGTCGAGGATCATCAGCCGCGGTTTGCGCGCCAGTGCCTTGGCAATCTCGACGATCTGGCGACGGGAGAGCGGCAAGTCCTTGACCAGCGAGGACGGATGAATGTCCGAGGCCCCCGCCCGCGCAAGCGCTTCCTCTGCGATCTGACGCTGCTTTCGACGGTCGATCATGCCGAAACGCAGCGGAGGCTTGCTGATGGCAATGTTATCGGCGACCGACAGGTCGGGGATCAGCGAAAGCTCCTGAAAGACGCAGACGATGCCCGCCACATTGGCAGCCGCCGGCGACGAAAAGGAGATTTCCTTTCCATCCAGCAGCATCCGCCCTTCATCGGGCGCGACAACCCCGGCCATGATCTTGATAAGGGTCGATTTGCCGGCACCGTTCTCACCGAGAACAGCATGGATGGCCCCTGACCTGACGGCAATATCGGCATCCTTCAGCGCGACAACGCCGCCATAGCGTTTCGATATGCCTTCCATGACGAAAAGCGGCTCGGATAAGGTCAAGTCCCACCTCCCAGAGGGTTGTAACAGACGACGTGCCGCGGGCGCCAACGCCCGCAGGCTGCCTCTCGGTCAAAGTGGGCTACTGGTTTTCTTTTGTCTGCCCCATAATTTCCTGCGCCGTAAAATTGATGCCGCAGGTCGGGAAGGAATTGCCAACGAAGAAGTTGTCGGACTGATCGGGATAGAAGTCCTGGCCCTTCTTGAAATCCGGATCCATCACGAGAGCCGTTGGCAGCTTTACCGCCTGCGGGACGATATCGCCCTCGAGCGCGGCGATCGCCGTCTTGATGGCCACGGCGACCTGAGCTGGACCGGTACCGGCAGAGGCGCATTTCAGGCCGTCAGCCGCATGGGCCGCGCAGAGCTTGCGAAATCCGTTCTCGGTCTCGCCGCCAAACGGCACAAAGGGATGCTTGGCGTCCATCATTGCCTGTACAACGCCGGTGTCGCCACCTTGGGCGGTAAAGCCGTCAAATGGGCCATTGGTCGCAATCGCGTCGGCAGTCGCCTTTTGCGCCACCCCGTCGTCCCATTTGCCGACGACCTCGGTAACGTTGAACTTCTTGCCGGATGCCGCCAGCGTCTCCTTTATTCCCTCATGACGATCGGTATCGACCGATGTACCGGCAACGCCGCGCACTTCGAGCACCTTGCCGCCGTTCGGCATATGTTTGACAAGCCAATCCCCCCAGATGACACCAAGTCCCTTCTGGTCGACATTGACATTGATGGCGTCCTTCGTGTCGAGAACATTATCGAACGCGACCAGAACGACGCCAGCTTCCTTTGCCCGCTTGATGACCGGGCCGAAAGCCGTGGGGTTCTGCGCATCGACAACGATCGCGTCATACCCCGCGTCGATGAAATTGTTGATCGCGGAAATCTGCGCGGGAACATCCTCGCCCGTGGACACGACCTTGAACTCTTTCAACTTGGCAGCAACATCGGGCTGGGCGACGTAGGCCTTCGCGGTCTGGACCATCTGAATGCGCCAGGTATTGGCGATATAGCCATTGGCAAACGCAATCCGGTACGGACCGTCCTTCTTCTTATATTGGAGAAATTGGGTGTCCGAAGCCCAGGGCGCCATGCATTTTGCGTCTGTCGCCGGACCTGCAACAACTTGCGGCGCCGCATAGGCCGCGCCACAGAGCAATGCGAGCATCGGCACCGAGAAGGCAGCGACGCTCGCTATCCTTTTTGATTTCACGTCGGGCATGGGTGTTCTCCTCCTCGGGCGGACCGAGCCGCCCCACCTTTGTTGATTTGGCACGCTAGGTCCGGAAGGCTCCATCCCATCCTGATCCGGAACCCTCAAAACCTAACATAGTTGACAGCGCTGTCAAATCGTATTTGCTAGCGCTGTCAACTATGTCATGGTGCGTAATATGCTTTGATTTCCGGAATGATTATTTCGATTGAATTGACTGAGGACGTTGTATGCGCCGAGTTACACTTGACGATGTGGCAAACTTAGCGGGGGTGAGCCCGATCACCGTCTCGCGCGTCTTGCGGAAACCCGACGCGGTTTCACAAGGATTGCGGCTGCGCGTCGAGGCCGCCGTCACGGAACTTGGCTACGTCACGAATGTTGCGGCGAGCCGATTGGCCTCGTCGCGCTCGCATGCCATCGGCGTTATCGTCCCGACGCTCTACAACGTCATCTTCGCGGAATATTTGTTCGCCCTTCACGAGGTGCTCATTGAGCACGGCTTTCAGCTCATTGTCGTCAACAGTCGCTATTCCGAGATTGAGGAAGAGAATGCCATCAAGGCTTTGCTTGGCCAGAGGGTCGAAGCCATTATCATCGCCGGCGTCAACCACACGACGCTTTCGAGGCAGCTTCTCATCCAGGCGCATGTCCCCGTTGTCGAGACGTTCGAACTCTCGGCCGACCCGATCAACATCAACATCGGCATGTCTCAGGAGCTCGCCGGCCATGCAGCCACGCGGCATCTTCTCGATCGGGGCCTTCGCCGCATCGCCTTTCTGACCGGCAATCTCGACCGTCGCGCCCAATCTCGCCTTGATGGCTATGGCATCGCCATGGAAGAGGCCGGGTTGGCGGGAATGAACGTGATCGCGCGAATACCTCGACACAGCTCGGTTGCCCTCGGATCCGACCTGTTTTCAGAAATGCGTCTGCGCGGAGATTTGCCTGAGGCCATATTCTGCACCGACGACAACCTGGCGCTCGGCGCGATGCAGGAATGCCGCAAGCACGGCATCCGAATGCCAGACGACATTTCGATCATCGGCTTTCACGATCTCGAATTCGCAGCCTGCGCCTCGCCGTCGCTGTCGTCGATTGCCACACGACGCTACGAAACCGGCAAGCTCGCCGCCGAAAAAGTCCTTGCTTCGTTGAACGCGTCGACGAAGTCGGGGGTCGAGACATTTGACCTGGGTTTCGCCCTTGTTCCCCGGGAAAGCACAGCGGGATAAATTGAACGGACGTTGCGGCCGGCGGGCGGGATTTGCCTTTTCCTGGAAGAGCACCGCACCATGCGGCATGCGTTTCAGGAGCTTCCGCTATGACTGATGACGCCATGTCGAACTGCCAGAAAAAATGCGGAAAAACCTCAATCGCCGGACGCGGATGATCCCGCGGGCCGCGAACTCTCGGAACAGTTCGGCTTTGCTAACACTCCGATTTATCGGGCTCGACGATTTGTCGCCAAAACCCACGCCATCTGCGTCATCCTCAACAGCACATGGGCGAGGCCTTTAGCCTATGGTTGTCGGCTTGCCTTGATGTTCGCGATCGCCGTCGCGCAAGGTTTGGAAAGCTGATCTTTTTTGCCTTGGATACAGGCGATCAGCCTGCCGCCGCCGGGTTCGATACCGGGGCACAGCCGAGCTATGTCGGCTTTACAAGCCGATTCGAGCTGGAGTTTTTGGGGAATAGAAAGTTCCTGGGCCGACAGGCTGGTGGCGATGAGGACAAAGACAAGCGGAAGATATTTTCGCATGAACGGCATCCTTTCCAAGTGGCAGAGACTGCTTGGCAACGCAGATCTATACCACTCGGCGCTTCCCTCCAGAAGATTTGCTGTCGGCACCCCTCAAAGAACGGCGTCCACGGCGCTCCACAGTCCCTCGGGAACCGCGAGACGCGACCACGCCATATTGAGCTTGACATCCACAGGAATGGCTATTGGCGGTCGACGGCATCATGATCAGCGGGGAAATTCTGTCAGCCGGCGTTCAAGCCGTTCGTAAGCAGAATCCACATGCCCGGCGACGATATCAGGATCCGCGACGACTACAGGGGCTTTGCCCGCCGGCATGCCCGCTCGGCATACCATCCAGTCGGAACCTGCCGCACGGGCGGCGGCGAAGGCAGCGTCGTCGACCCGGATCTCAAGGTTCGCGGCATCGAGGGCCCGCGTGTCTGCGACAGCTCGATCATGCCGCAGCCAATTTCCTCAAATACCAATGCCACAACCATCATGATCGGCGAGAAAGCAGCCGACCTCAAAAGGGGCATGTGACCCGCCCCGAAGGGCGATGCCATCGCAATCTTGGCCTCATCGCCAGCTTTATCCGGCGATGAGCAGACAATCACGCCCATTCGTTTGCTGTCTACGGACCGCCCCGGAAGACGCTCACTCAGCGGCTTGTAGCGCGGGCTCGATCGCTTCGGGATCTCCGGACAGTTCGCCCGCCATGGCTGCGGCGAATTTTGTCTGATCCAGCTCGTTCTCCCAGCGTGCGACGACCACCGTGGCGACTGCATTGCCGACGAGGTTGGTGAGTGCACGGCATTCCGACATGAAGCGGTCGATGCCGAGGATCAGCGCCATGCCGGCAATCGGAACCGAGGGCACGACGGAGAGCGTGGCTGCCAACGTGATGAAGCCGGCACCGGTAATGCCGGCCGCACCCTTCGAGCTCAGCATCGCCACCAACAGCAAGAGGACCTGATCGCCTAGCGTCAGCGGGGTATCGGTCGCCTGGGCGATGAAGAGCGCCGCCAGCGTCATGTAGATGTTGGTGCCGTCGAGATTGAAGGAATAGCCGGTCGGGATGACAAGGCCGACAACGGAGCGCTTGCAACCCGCACGCTCCATCTTGTTCATCAGACCGGGCAATGCAGCTTCCGAAGACGACGTACCGAGCACCAGAAGCAGTTCTTCCTTGATGTAGCGCAGCAGCGCCAGGATCGAAAAGCCGTTATAGCGGGCCACGGCGCCGAGGACGACGATCACGAACAGAAGCGATGTGAGATAGAAGGTGCCGATCAGGAATGCCAGGTTGGCGATCGCGCCGATGCCATATTTCCCGATGGTGAAAGCCATGGCGCCGAAAGCACCGATCGGTGCGAACTTCATCAGGATCGCCACAAGACGGAAGATCGGCGCCACCAGCGCCTGAAGGAAATCCTGCACCGGCCGGCCGCGTTCACCGACCGCGCCAAGCGCGATGCCGAAAACGACCGAGAAGAACAGCACCTGAAGAATATCACCCTTGGCGAAAGCGCCGACGATCGTGTCGGGAATGATGTTCATCAGGAAACCGACGACAGAGGCATCATGCGCTTGAGCCGCGTAGGTGTTGACCGCCTTCGTGTCCAGCGTTGCCGGATTGATGTGCATGCCGGCGCCCGGCTGCAGAACATTCGAGACGATAAGACCGACAACCAGCGCCAGCGTCGAGAAGACGAAGAAATAGATAAGAGCCTTGCCGACGACACGTCCGAATTTCTTCAGGTCCGACATGCCGGCAATACCTGTTGTCACCGTCAGGAAGATCACCGGCGCAATGACCATGCGCACAAGCTTGATGAACGCGTCGCCAAGCGGCTGCATCGAGGCGCCGATCTGCGGGTAGAAATGGCCGAGCAGTATACCCGCCGCGATGGCGGCGAGAACCTGGGCATAGAGATGCCGGTAAAAGGGAAGCTTGCCGTGCGGTTCGGCAGTGGTGGCAATGGGTGCAATCATGATGTCCTCCGTTTCGCCCAACCGATCTCTCGGCCCTCCGGGCAATGACCAATCCTCAACAGCCTCCGACTGTTTGGTCATACGGAGCAACAAGCGTGCCAAACTGCGCGGTTGCGTCTAACAGGTTGAACTGAAAGCATTTACCTGAGGGGATGCAGGCGGCTTTCCAAGCCCTGTGCGATAATCCGCACAAGATGAATTGCAGTTCTGGCGAAATCATGCACAATGCGGCCATGCTGCAGCGACCCACCCTGGAACGATCTTCGACGCCTGAGCAGCTGGGCCGGCGCTCCCACCGTGCCTGGTTTGTTTTTGCAGTTTTCTGTGCGGTCATCCTTGCGGCCGGACTCTATGGCGCGGCCTTTTACGGCCGCATCACCGCGATCCAGGCGCTGCAAAGCCAAGGTCGCACGGACGCGAATCTAAAGGTTGCGCTGCTCAGAGCCGTTCTGGAGCGCCCCCGCGCCTTGCCGCTTCTGCTGGCAGATGACCGACAGGTCCGCGATGCGCTCGCAGCCGCCAAGAGCGATGCGGTCACCACGCTCGACCAAAAGCTCGAGAGCCTCGTCGCCGGCACCAAGGCCTCCGTGCTCTACGTCACCGGCGCGGACGGCGTCGCGATCGCCTCCAGCAATTGGCGCGAACCGCTAAGTTTCGTCGGCAATGACTATTCCTTCCGCGACTATTTTCGCCGGGCGATGGAGACGGGAACGGCAGAGCATTTTGCCCTCGGCAATGTCAGCAATCGTCCCGGCCTCTATATTTCGCGCCGCGTAGGCGACGCGCAAGCACCGCTCGGGGTCGTGGTCGTCAAGATGGAATTCGACCAGCTGGAGGCAGACTGGCGCGAAGCGGCACGCCCGGCCTATGTTACCGACGAGCATGGCGTGGTGCTCATCACCAGCATCCCCTCCTGGCGTTTCATGACAGCGTCGCCGCTTTCGACGGATAATCTCGCCGCCATCCGCAAGAGCCTGCAATTCGGTGATGCTCCGCTGACGCCCCTGCCGATCGCTCGTCCCGAAGCCATCGGTCCGGATGCCTCGATCGTGCGCGCGGTTCTGCCGGGAAGCGATTCCGAAGAATATCTGCGGCTAACGACGGCCGTACCCTCCACGCCCTGGCAATTGGACTATCTGATCCCGATGGAACCGGCGATTGCCTCTGCCGTCCGCGAGACCCGATTCCTGGTGCTGACAACCCTTGTGCCGATCCTTGCAATCGCGGCCTTCCTGCTCAGGCGGCGCCAAGTATCTGCAATGCAGATTGCTCTCGGCCGGATCGCACGGGAGGAACTGGAGAGGCGCGTGCTGGAGCGCACCGAGGATCTCAGCCGCGCCCGGGACCGTCTCGAGGCCGAAATTTCCGATCATCGGACAACCGAGGCGAAGCTTCAGGTCGTGCAGCAGGAGCTGGTACAGGCCAATAGACTGGCAATCCTCGGCCAGGTCGCCGCCGGAGTCGCCCACGAGATCAACCAGCCGGTCGCGACCATCCGTGCCTATGCCGACAATGCAAATGTCTTTCTCGAGCGACGTCAGATCGAGCCGGTGAAGGAAAATCTCCATTCCATCGCCGCGCTGACCGAGCGGATCGGCACCATCACCGAGGAGCTGAAGGCGTTTGCCCGCAAGGGGCGGACGGGGCCGGAACCGGTCGAACTTCGCAGTGCCATCGAAGGCGCTGTGGTCTTGCTCAGAAGCCGCTTCGCCGGCCGGCTCGACGCGCTGGCGATCGATCTGCCGCCGGCGGGTCTTACGGTGATCGGCACGCGCGTTCGGCTTGAACAGGTGCTGATCAATCTCTTCCAGAACGCGCTGGAGGCGCTGGAGGGTCGCGACGAGGCTAGGGTCGAGGTTTCGGTGCTCGAGATGCCTGACAGCGTCGAGGTCATCGTTTCCGACAACGGCCCGGGCATTTCACCGGCCATCCTGCACTCGCTATTCACTCCCTTTAACACCTCGAAGGAAAAGGGTCTGGGCCTTGGTCTCGTCATCTCGAAAGACATTGTCGCCGACTATGGCGGCCGCATCGATGTCGACAGCGGCGAAGGCGGAACCCGTTTCACCATCCATCTGCGCAGGGTACTACCATGAGCGCCACATCAGGGATCTTTCTCATCGATGACGACAGGGATTTGCTGAAAGCGACGACACAGACGCTGGAACTTGCCGGCTTTTCGGTCTCGGCCTTTTCCGCGGCTGCCGATGCGCTCGGTGCACTGGATGCAAATCTTGTCGGCGTCGTCGTGTCCGACATCCGCATGCCACAGATCGACGGCCTGCAACTCTTTGACCGGGTGCGACGGCTCGACGCGGACTTGCCGGTCATACTCATGACCGGGCATGGCGATATTCCGATGGCGGTCAAGGCGATCCAGGATGGCGCCTATGACTTCATCACGAAGCCTTTCGCCACCGATCGCCTCGTGCAGAGCGTCAGACGCGCGGTGGAAAAGCGCCATCTCGTGCTGGAGAACCGTGCCCTCAGGGACGCCGCCGAACAGGCGCAGGACAGCCTGCCGTTGATCGGCCAGACGGCCGCCATGGAGCGGCTGCGCCACACGCTGCGGCAGATAGCTGACACCGACGTGGATGTACTCGTGACCGGCGAAACCGGCAGCGGCAAGGAGGTGGTTGCCAGCCTCCTTCATCGCTGGAGCCGCCGGGCCAGCGGCAATTTCGTCGCGCTGAATTGCGGCGCTTTGCCGGAAACCGTCATCGAGAGCGAGCTCTTCGGTCACGAGCCGGGCGCCTTTACCGGTGCGCAGAAGAAGCGGATCGGTCGCATCGAACACGCCAGCGGCGGCACGCTTTTCCTGGACGAGATCGAGAGCATGCCACCTTCGACACAGGTGCAGATGCTGCGGGTGCTGGAAATGCGCGAAGTCACGCCACTCGGCACCAACGAGGTCAGGCCGGTGGACCTGAGAGTGGTCGCCGCCGCCAAGGTGGACCTCGGCGACCCGCGCCAGCGCGGCGATTTCCGCGAGGACCTTTATTACCGCCTCAACGTCGTGACCATCAGCATCCCGCCGCTGCGCGATCGGCGCGACGATATTCCTCTCCTGTTCGGCTATTTCACCGAACGCGCCGCCACACGCTTCAAACGTTCGATACCGATGATCTCCGCTGATCTGCATCGCCATCTCCAGAGCCATGAATGGCCGGGTAATGTGCGCGAGCTGTCGCATTTCGCCGAACGTTTCGTGCTAGGACTGGAACCGGCCGCAGCAGCAAGGCCAGACCAGAACCCGGCGTCCGATGGCGCCTTGCCGCTGCCCGCACGCGTCGAGCGATATGAAGCCGATATCATCCGCGAAACGCTCACCCTCAACGATGGTGATATCCGCCGAACGATCGAAGCGCTCGGCATTCCGCGCAAGACCTTCTACGACAAGCTTCAACGCCATGGCATAGTCCGGGGCGACTTCGCCAAGATTGCCCAGTGAGCGCGATCAGCCGTCTAACCGGCCGCCCGCTGTTATGACCTGTTCCGGCGTATCAACATCAATGAGGGCGGCTTGCCCGATCTCTACGTCTATGACAGGAAGGCCCGAGGCCTCAATGATGCTCCGGGCGCCGACATCGCCGTTAAGCTCCAGAATCTTGGGCAGAATTGTCCGCGGCAGTATCACCGGGTTGCCGCGCTGACCATGCGACACGGCCCGCACAATCGCTTGCCCTTGTGCTCCTTGAAACGCGACGATCAGTGCTGCAAGATTGTCGACGGTGATGGCGGGCATGTCGGCAAGCATGATCATGACGCCATCCGCCTCGCCGGCGGCTTTGGTCGACACGCCTGCGATCAACGAGCTGGCCATGCCGGAGGCATATTCCGGGTTCTCCACGAGATGCAGCGGCAACGATGAGAGCACGCGCTCGATCTCATCGCTCCGATACCCGGTCACCACTGTCGTCGACGTGGCGCTGCTCGCGATTGCCACCTGTGCCGATCGTCGCACCAACGGCATGCCGTCAAATTCGGCGAGAAGCTTGTGCTGCCCCGCTTCACCCATCCGGGTCGACCTGCCTGCCGCCAGCAGCACGACAGCAACGGTGATGTCATTGGCTACGGTCATGATGCTTCGCCAGCAGCCCATCTCGGCATACGTGCTGCCTGAATGATCTCCGCCAGGATCGCGACCGCTATCTCCGCCGGACTCACGGCGCCGATATCGAGCCCTATCGGGGCATGTATCCGCGAAAGATCGACATCGTCGAGGCCCTGCGCCCGCAACCTCTCCAGGCGCGTAGCATGAGTCTTCCGACTACCGAGGGCACCCACGTAAAAACACCCTGCGGCGAGAGCCTGCATGATCGGCCGGTCGTCGATTTTCGGGTCATGCGTGACTGCGACCAGGGCGGTGTAGCGGTCAAGCGGCCTGTCGCGCAGCGCGTCGAGCGGCCAGTCGGCCACAAGGTCGATGTCCTTGAAGCGCTCGGCGGTGGCAAAAGCCGTTCTCGGATCAATGATCCGGACATCGAAGTCAGTCAGCTTGGCGATCTTTGCCAGTGACTGGCTGATGTGAACAGCACCAATGACGACGATCACAGGCGGCGGTCGTTGCGCATTCAGAAATATCTCGCCATCGCCGGTTTCGACGATGGCAGACCGGCCCGAATGAAGTGCTTTCTCGATCTGCGTCGCGATAGGGTGTTGAAACTGCTGTCCTTGGACGAGAACCCAGTCCTCGCCGCGAGACAGGTTGGTGACGTGAACGGCGGCCAGGCGTTTGCCTCGCGCCTCGTTGAGCGCGTAGAGGCTCGAGATCCTCATGGGACAAGCTTTTCGAGGTAGACGCGGATTTGCCCGCCGCAGGACAAACCCACCTTCCACGCCGTTTCGTCGGCAACTCCGAACGCAAGCATCCTTGGCTCTCCACTTTCAATGACATCCATCGCCTCGACGATAACAGCGCCCTCCACGCATCCGCCGGAGACCGAGCCCTCGAAGTTTCCGTTGGCGTCTATCACCAGGTGGCTACCTACCGGACACGGGGCCGAGCCCCAGGTTTCGATCACGGTGGCAATCGCAAGGTCGCGTCCGGACCGCTGCCACCTCTCTGCAATCACCAGTGTCTCGAAGATTGATGCCATTGCCCGTCGATCCTTCGCCCGCCTCTGTTGCGGACTGCACCAATCTCATCATCAATCGACATGAGTCAAACCTTTGTCGGCGGGTGCAGTCTACAGCATTCCACTCCAGAATAGTGGTTTGAGAGGAAGGCCGCGTTTACCCCGAGCCGGCAGGCCTACGACATGCGCCAGATGTTCGTTACCATCAGGACGAGGGTGCCGCGGCCACGACTGCTGAAATAGACCCGCTGACCGCGCTCCTCGGCCGCCCGCCGCGCTCCTATCGCGACTTTGCAGCCGAGACCGCAACGGGCTGGCAGAACTGAACTGCCCGACAGGACTTAAATCGGCCTCGCCTAAGCGGTGAGACCCGGTTCACCTTCCCGCTCGAACATGCGTTCGAGGTTCAAGAAACAGATCATGCTGTTTTGGTGGGCGATGATGCCGTCGGAATAGGTGGTGCCGCCGGGTACGTTCATGTTGGGTACGGGTTGGAGCAACGCTGCATCGATTGTCAGAATGTCGGACACGCTATCGACGACCAGCCCCATCGCCACCCGGTTGATCTCGGCAACGACGATGGCACTGCGCTCGGTTGGCGTGGTGCTATTCATACCGAGCTTCAAGGCAAGATCGATGATCGGGATTACGGCACCGCGCAGGTTCATCACGCCGACCACATCGGCCGGTGCGTGGGGTATCGGTGTTGCAGCACCCCATCCGCGGATCTCGCGGATAGCAATCGTCGGGACGCAAAACTCCTGATCGTTGAGCCGGAAGGCGAGGATTTCCAGGGTCTCGCCGCTACGCTGGCTATTCTGTTGAACCGCATTCATCAAAACTCCTCCCAGCTATCCTTCGCCGCGGCTGTATTGCCGCCATAAGCCCTGGCGACATCTGCGACCATTTTACGGGCGGGCGAGCTTACCGGCCTATGATCGCGCAGCGCCTGGACGGGAGAGCCCTTGACAGGAGTGGCCTGGCGGCGAATTGCTGTTGTCGGGACCCTATTGCCATCTCCACCAAGGCTGAACTGGGAGATCAACTGGCGCAAGCGTCCCGCTTCCTCGGCAAGGGATGCGCTGGCCGCGTTGGTCTCTTCCACCATGGCAGCGTTCTGCTGAGTGACCTGGTCCATCTGATTGACGGCCGTGTTGACCTCGGCAAGTCCGGTCGATTGCTCCCGGGCGGAAGTCGCTATCGCCTCCATATGATAGTTGATCGTGACGATATATTGCTCGATCGTCCTTAATGCCTCACCGGTATCCCGTACCAGTTTGACGCCGCTTTCCACCTCGTTGCTGGAGGTGCTGATCAGGTCCTTGATCTCCTTGGCAGCCTTTGCAGAACGCTGGGCCAGTTCGCGTACTTCCTGAGCGACGACGGCGAACCCCCTGCCCGCTTCCCCGGCACGCGCGGCCTCGACGCCTGCGTTGAGCGCCAGAAGATTGGTCTGAAAGGCGATCTCGTCAATGACGCCGATGATGTTGGAAATTTGGCTGGAGGACTGCTCGATACGATGCATGGCCTCCACGGCATTGGCAACGACCTTGCCGGACTGCGCAGCACCTGTGTTTGCCTGAACGGCCACGGTCCGTGCTTCATCGGCCCGCTTGGAGGAGTTCGCGACATTGACGGTGATCTGATCGAGCGCTGCCGCCGTCTCCTCGAGCGAAGCTGCCTGCTGCTCGGTTCGCTTCGACAGATCGTCGGAGCTCCGGCTGATCTCTCGCGTTCCGGTGTCGATCCCGCCGGTCGATTGTGCAACCGAGCGCAGCGTCTCGCCGAGTTGAGCGACCGCAGTATTGAGATCGTGGCGCAGGGTCTCGAATTCGGGAGCGAACGGTTCCGTCAATTCGAACGAGAGGTCACCAGCCGCCAACCGCTTCAAACCGGACGCCAGACCGGATGTTGCCTGCTGCAGACGCTCGGTCGCGTCAGCTTCGGCCTTGGTCTGGGCGGCTGCACGATCGGCATCGGATTTTGCCCGGTTGGCTTCGGCCGCCGTCTCAAGCTGTTTGTTGTGGATCATGCCGTCCCTGAACACCTTGACGGCGGCAGCCATCGCGCCGATCTCATCGCGACGATGGGAATCGGGCACCTCCGAGACGGTGTCGCCCTTGGCCAGCATACCCATGAAGTTGGTCATTCGCACGACAGGCCGGACAACTCGCAGGAAGCTTATAGCCATGGCGCCAAGGCCGATGATGACCGAGACGACCAGCGCAACATAGGTTGCAGCCTCCGCCATGGAAACGGTATTCCGCGTGGTGATCCCTTCGTCCATGGCGTTCTGTTTGAGATCGTCGACGGCCGCCTGTATCGCCTTTCCAGCTTTTTCATATGCGCTGCGGGATTCGCCGGCAAATAGCGTCATCGCCTTATCCTGCTGTCCCGATTCCAAGGCAGCGAGCACTTTTGCCCATTCAGCATCGGCTGACGCCCAATCCTTTGAAAATTCAGCGTAGAGATCCCGATCGCCCTGGTCGACCATCAATGGCTCGTATTTGGCGCGATCGTCGGCCACGGCGCTTTGGGCCTTCTTCAGCATTTGTTTGAAGTCGTCAGCGCCGGCGGTTCCAGCCATCAGGAGGCCACTTTGCGCTATACGGACATGTCCGACATCGGAATTCAGTTGCCCAAGCTGAATGAAGGACGGCACACGCTTATCGATAAGCTGGCTGTTTGCTGCATCAATCGAGTTCAGCGCGACAACCGCGTAGAGACTCTGACCGGCCGAAACGACGACAATCAGTCCAAAGAGCAAGCCTAGCAACAAACCAATCTTAACGCGCATGTCTTCCTCGTGGATTTGATACAGGAATTACTAGGTGTCCGTTTGACAATTTTGACTTCGCAGGGTGCGTATAAGAATTAAAATTCTATTAATCTTGTCGGCATCCAACGACCATCTATTAACTAATAGATTTAATTCTTCCTGAAGAGATGAGCCAATAAAGGCTCCACCAATTATCCTGGCGATTCAACGTCCACGGCGCAACAGTGTACAAGGGGCGCTCTGCAGCGAACAATCCCATCGCCTTGTTTTCGCATCATTTCTGAAAATGTGCTGGTGTCACGATCGGTGTCGGCCATCATTCATCCTTAATCATGGAGACAGAGAGGGGTTTCAGTCGATCATCGACCCGCCTTAAGGCGCGCGCTTGGATGCTGTTTCATAGTTGACAGATCGATGCCGCCCGGCAATCATTCGTACACAAATGAAGAGGCGCCAACGCCTCCAGGGGATAGATGAATGTATGCCTTCGAGGGGCGTGAACGCGTGGGGGACCGGCCAGCTGAGGATTCAACCTGCAGCGGCACATCGTCGATGCCTGACGCCGCGCCTTGCGGGAGCTTCTGATGCGACCTCAGGCGATTACTCTCGACGTAAACGGCGCCAAGCACCTCATTGAACTTTCTCCGAAAACCCTTCTCCTCTTCGTTCTTCGAAACGATCTCGGTCTTAACGGTCCCAAATACGGCTGTGGCCTTGGCGAATGCGGCGCCTGTGCCATTCTTGTTGACGGACGCTCCGTGCGTTCGTGCACTGTCGAGATAGGCGCCGTCGAAGGAAAACGAATTGTGACCCTCGAGGGCCTGGGGACGGTCGAGCGCATGCATTTCGTTCAGGACGCCTTCGTGAAAGAACAGGCCGCCCAGTGCGGATACTGCCTGAACGGCATGATCGTCGCGGCGACCGCTCTCCTGACTGAAAAGCCCGATGCAAGCGAGGCCGATATACGAAGAGCGCTTGGTCATCATCTCTGTCGATGCGGAACCCACGTGGAAATTCTTGCCGCTGTAAGGAGAGCTCGCGATACACTCTCCAAGGGTCCATCTGCCGGCGGAGGAAGCGCATGACCACCACTCAGGACATTCCGCGCTCGCAATACCTCTCATCAAAAGAAATTCTGCTCGTCGTCAGATCCCGCGGCGGGGGCGATCCGGACATATTTCTTGCGGTTTTTCCCGATGGCACCGCCACCGCGCTGAACGGCCATGTCGATCTTGGAACCGGTATCAGGACATCGCTGGCGCAGATTGTCGCCGAGGAGCTGGATGTCGGTTTCGACCAGGTGCGCGTGGTTCTTGGAACAACCACCATCGCGCCGGACCAAGGGGCCACGATCGCCAGTGAGACGATACAGGTGAGTGCTGTGCCGCTGCGCCAGGCCGCCGCGACCGCACGGCGATATCTGCTTGAACAGGCGGCCCGCCTGCATGCGATCGATCCGGCTTTGCTTACGATCGAGGATGGCGTGATCCGGCCGCAATCGCCGGCAAATTGGTCGATCGGTATGGGGGAGCTGATTGCCGGTCGACACGTCCGCATCGAAATCGACCCATCCGTCACGGTCAAGACCGTGGATACCTACCGCATTGTCGGCAAGCCGCAACCCCGCAACGACATTGCAGCAAAGGCGACAGGCACGTGGAACTATGTCCACGACGTGCGCCTCGCGGAGATGCTTCATGGCCGGGTCGTGCGCCCTCCCTACATCGGCTTCGACAGCGGAGACCATGTCGGCCACAGCCTGATCAGCATCGACGAACGGTCGATCGAGGGAATAGACGGAATTGTCGCTCTGGTGGCGATCGGCGATTTCATCGGGATCGTGGCGACACGGGAAGAGAACGCCGCGGCCGCGGCCGAGCGGCTCAAGGTGATGTGGCGTGATCCGCCGCTGCTTGCGGACCTTAACAATCCCGAGCAGGCAATCCGCGACAATCCCGCGACGGCACGCGTGCTGGCCGACCAGGGCAACGTTGAACTCGCCCTGGAAGGTGCGGCGCCACGTTTCGATCGAAGCTACGTCTGGCCTTTTCAGATGCATGCCTCGATCGGACCTTCATGCGCGGTTGCCGATTGGAGCGCGGAAAGGCTCGTCGTCTGGTCGGGAACACAAAACCCCTTTTCCATGCGACGCGACCTCGCTTTGCTGATGGACATGCCCGAAGACGCAGTGACCGTCGAACGTCTCGAGGCCGCCGGCTGCTACGGACGCAACTGCGCCGATGACGTGACAGCGGACGCAGCCCTGCTTTCGCGCGCGGTGGGACGACCCGTCCGTGTCCAGCTCACGAGAGAGCAGGAAAACGGGTGGGAGCCGAAAGGGGCCGGCCAGGTGGTCGACGTCAGGGGTGGGCTCGACCTCGAAGGCGGACCCGCAGCCTATGATTTCGAGAGCAGCTACCCGTCCAACCTCGCGCCGACGCTCGCGCTCATCCTGACCGGCAAGGTGTCGAACAAGGGCGCGGCCCTTGACATGGGCGACCGGACGGCGATCCCGCCCTATGCCTTCAGCAACATGCGCATCACCGTCCACGACATGCCGCCGATTGCGCGGGCATCGTGGTTCCGGGGCGTCTCGGCCCTGCCGAACAGTTTTGCCCACGAGAGCTATATCGACGAACTGGCCTTTGCCGCCGGTGTCGATCCGGTCGAATACCGTCTTCGCTATTTGAAGGATCCGCGCGCCGTGGACCTTGTTCGGGCCGTCACGGAGCGGGCAGGATGGGCGCCTCGTACAACGACGGGGACGATGGGAAGCGAAGGCGACCTGCTCTATGGCCGCGGCTTTGCCTATGCGCTTTATGTCCACGGCAAATTTCCCGGAACGCCGGCAGCGTGGTCGGCCTGGGTTGCCGACGTCGCCGTCAACCGGAGGACCGGCGAGATTACCGTGACGCGCGTGACGGTTGGTCAGGACTCCGGCCTGATGATCAATCCGGACGGGGTCAGGCATCAGATCCATGGCAACGTCATCCAGTCGACGAGCCGCGTCCTCAAGGAACAGGTCTCCTTCACGGATATCGCCGTCGAGAGTTCGGAGTGGGGAAGCTATCCCATTCTGACGTTCCAGGAACTCCCTGAGATCGACGTCCTGATGATGCCGCGGCAAAACGAGGAGCCGCGCGGCGCCGGCGAATCCGCGTCGGTCCCGAGCGCCGCAGCCATTGTCAATGCAGTCTTCGACGCGACCGGAATCCGCTTCCGGGAACTGCCTCTGACGCCCGAACGGGTTCTCGCAGCACTGGGAGAGCGCCGAATCCAGCCGACATTGCCGGCCGCAAAGCCCGAACGTCCATCGGTTTGGCGCCGTGGCTCGGTCCTTGCCGGCATCGGCGGGATTTGCGCGAGCATCGTTGCCGGGGGCATATTGACGGCATCGCCATGGCGCGGCGCCTACCCCGAAATCACCCGACCGACTTTTGACACTTTCAGCCCGGCAACCATCGAAAAGGGTCGGCTGGCCGCAGCTGCGGGCGCCTGCAACGTCTGCCATACGGGCGAAGACGGAACGCCGTTTGCCGGTGGCAGACCATTTGAAACACCTTTCGGCACCGTCTATGCCACAAATATCTCCTCGGACGAGGCAAGCGGTATCGGAGCATGGTCCTACCCGGCTTTCGAACGCGCAATGCGCAACGGCGTGAGCCGCGACGGGCATCATCTTTATCCAGTCCATCCTTACCCGTCCTTTTCAGGCGCACATGATGCCGATCTGCAGGCTCTCTACGCTTTTCTGATGGCACAGGCCCCAGTGGCAAAACCCGCGCCGCCGTCCCGGCTCCGGTTTCCTTTCAACTTCCGCTCGCTGATGTCCGTTTGGAACTCGTTGTTTGCGGGCGCAAATCCCCTGAAGCCCAACGCAGAGAAAAGCACGGCCTGGAACCGCGGGGCCTATCTGGTCGAGACGCTGGGACATTGTTCTGCCTGCCATAGTCCGCGAAATGCGCTGGGCGCAGAGATTGGCGGTCTCTCCCATTTTGCCGGCGGCTTCGCAGACGGTTGGCATGCTCCGGCGCTCAACGGCAGTAGCATGACGCCGGTCGGATGGAGCGAAGATGCGCTTTTCTCCTATTTGCGCCGGGGTGCGGTCGACGGACATGGGGGTGCCGGCGGACCGATGGCGGCCGTCGTAAAGTCGATGGCAGCGCTTCCGGACGACGACATAAGAGCAATGGCAACCTATCTCGCCGATCTCAATCCAACGTCGGAGGCGGACGCGGCGCGGCAGCGATCGGCGGCGCTTGCGTCTTCCGATGCGGCGCGGGAAACGGCGGCAAGGATCGCGCCGCGGGGAGCGAGAATGTTTAAGGCCGCCTGCACTGCTTGCCATGAGACGCAGTCGACGATCTCACAGCTGGCGCTCAACTCGGCGATCCACGCCACGCGGCCCGACAACGTCCTGCAGGCCATCCTCCAAGGCGCCAACGCCCCGGCACTGCTCTCGAAGGAAAATGCGGAAGTCATGTCCATGCCCTCCTATGCGGCAAGCTATAATGACAAACAGCTTGCGGATCTGGCGGCCTATTTGCGCGCGCGCTTTGCGCCCGACAAACCGGCCTGGGAGGACCTTGCCCGGGCGGCGGCCGCGGCTCGCGACATTTCCCATCCGGAGTGGGCCGGACCATGAAGGGCGAAGCGCGCGTTGAGAGAACTGTGCCTGCCGACGGGTGGTTTGCCAATCCATGCGCCCGGTTCCGCCCCGCGGCCTACTGGTTCTGGCATTCGCTGCCGTCCACGGAAGAGATGACCACCCAACTCGCGGATTTCGCAGAGAAGGGTTATGGCACCATCCTCATCCAGACCCGCCTCGCCTTCCCGCGCTCGCTCTATATGTCGCCGGCATTTCTCAAACGCTACGCCGAGGCTGTGTCGATCATGGCCGAGCTCGGCTTGGTCGCAGGACTATACGACGATTACAACTGGGCAAGTGGCCAGGCTGCGGGCCTCACGGTAGAAAATGCCGATCGTCTGCGGGAGAGACATCTCTTCTGGGCGACGAGCGATAGCAGGACCGGGGCCATAACCTCTGTCGTCGCTCCGATCATCGCGGCGATGGGGCCAGATATTGCCGATTGGCTCTACGAGGGCGGCGAAGCTCGGTTCGGAAATTGGGAAATTGTCGCGGCCACCCTTCATCCGGACGGAACGACGAGCCCCGACAATATCTGCGACGTGACCTCCTTGGTGACGATCGCCGGGGTCGAAAACGGGTGCGAGTTTTCCGCAGCCTGCGAGGTCGAGGACGGCTATCGCCTCACGGTTTTCCTGTCGGCAACCTGCCTGACATCGCGGCTTCCCAACTATCTGCTCCCGGAGGTCGGGGCACGTTTCGTCGAAGTCGGCCTGGAGCCTTATGCGAGCGCGCTTGGGCAGCTGATCCCTGAAACATTACAGTTCCTGTTCTTTGACCAGCCGGCGCCCGGCTTCTACAAATGGGCCGAAATTGAAGGAAACCTCGCAAACAGCCTGCTGCATTCTCCGGATCTGATGCAGAAGGCCGAGGTCGCAAGTGACTGCCCGATCTCGATCGTCCTGCTCTCGCTTCTCTACGACGTCGGCCCCGATACGGGTGTGCTCAGAACCAAGTTCTACGAAACCTACATCAACCTGATCTACCAGTCGTTCTTCCGGCCGATAAAGGTGTTCTGCAGCAACCACGATCTGCGCCTCACGGGCCATGAAATCCTGCCGCACGTTGGCAGCTTCGATCTCAACGCCGGATTTACCTCCATCGATCCGCGCGTGGCTCCCGCCGTCGACTTCTTCGGTCTGGATGCCCTGCGCGACGAAACTGCCGTCGATGCGAACAATTTCTTCGCCCAGCTTTCGCCGAAGCTCGGAGATTCCGTCGCCCGGGCCAACGGACGCTCGAGAACGATGGTCGAAATATATGCCACCGCCCTTCGCACCGAACGTCGAGCCGCCGGGCAGTGGGAGCTGACGCCGGCGACATTGCGCTCGCAATCGGTAAGGCTCCACATGGCGGGAGCGCGACAGGTTGTCATGCACGGGCTCTACCAGACCGATGGCTTCGACAACGATTCACGCCTTTTCTCCAATCCGCGTTTCGACTTCGCGCCAGGCTTGAACTTCGAGCCCTGGTGGCGGCATCACCAGCATATGTCCCTGGAGACCTCGCGTCTCTCGGCGTTTCTCGAGGACTTCGTCCCGCAAACGACCGTCGCAGTGCTCTACCCCTTGGGGACGGCTTGGGAAAAAGGCCCGCGACATGAGCACGCCCGCCATTTCGGCGCCTGGTGCGGGAACCTGTCGGCGCTGTCCTGTGGCCACATGATCGTGGACGCCAAGAGCCTGTCGAAAGCCGAGCTCGGCTGCGGAACGTTCACCGTGAACGGCCTGACCTTCGCAGCGCTCGTCATGCCTGCCCTGTCCAGCCTCGAACTCGGTGAATTGACCGAAACGTTAGGCGCCCTTCGGGCCGCGGGGGTAAAGGTTTGGCTTTCGCGCGAGCCGGGTTCAAATGACGTCGTCGAAAATGTCGAGATCGTCCTCGGTGCGCCGTCACCTGAAACCGTGCGCGACCTCGTGGCCTCGCTGCCTCGTCCGCAATTTGCGGTGACGTCCGATGGCACGGTTGCAAACGTTATCGGTACCGACGCCGACGGCTGGACGCGTGTGGTCCTGTTCAATGATGGCGGCGCCGTCAGCAACGCCAAGGTCGCCGGCATTTCCAAGCTGGAATTCGAGATCTGGGACGCAGCTGGAGCTACGCGGACGACTGCTGCCACCGCCTCGTCGCTCAGCATCACACTTGACCCGCAGCAATTCGTCTGCCTGCGGGTTCGCGCCGATACTACAAAGCCCTCGCAACCGGTGTCAATTCCAGCCTCCCTGCCCTTGCCCCATCGCGTCGATATCTTGAAAGACGACTGGACGCTGCAAATTTCCGAGACGGGCAGGCCTGAACCTATTCAGGTCAACGCCGGCTGGCATTCGCAGGGCTTTCCGTCCTTCTCAGGCACGGGTTCCTATATCACCCAGATCAATGTGCGCGAGGCTGCCCGTGTCATTCTTGACCTTCCGGGCGTTTCGGTGGCAGTGACGGCCTATCTGGATGGACGGCTTGTCGGAGCGTGCCATCATTCCCCATTTCGCATCGACTTCGGTGTGCTTTCGACTGGTGCGCACCAGCTGCTGCTGGACGTCTCCAATACCGCGGCCAACCGCTACTACGCCGGCACGCCCTACGCCGGAGCGACGTGGCCCGACGAAAGCGGCTTGACGCAGCCGCCTCGATTGCTTTTCTTCTATCCGGACAACGTGGAGTAGAGACAGATATGTGCGGTCACTCGACGATTCCCCTCAATAGAGCCTGGAACAGCTGGTCGCTACGCCCTGCCGAGCTCACTTTTCTTCCCCTCGGCATCAGGGTGACACCTGTGCTCTATTCCAGCCGGTCAAGGCGCGCGAGCCTCATCGAGCCAAGGAGCGACAAGGTCCGCTTCGGCCGGCATACGATCGACAACCGCCTCATCGAACTGGAGACCGAACTGTCCGGCACGGTGATCGGCTTGCGTGCACAGTCCGGCGACCCGTTTGCGATACGCGGCGACTGGCAGGCGACTGCCCTTGGCGAATGGGGCACGCGCTTCTGGCTGACGCTGGCAGTCTCGGCAGACGGTGGGGAAGCCGTCAAATACGACCCGGTCGAGAAAGCAGCGCTTGTTTGCGTCGACCGTCGCCATGTTGCGATCGTCACCCGAGACGCGCCGATCCAGGTCACCGGCCACGACAGTGTCGACGCGCTTGCGGCCGACTTCGAGGCGAACGGCTATTTCTACACCGCCACGCGCAGCAACGCCGATCCCGTTCTCGGTTTGCGCTTCAACATGGAGATGATGCGCGAGGGAGGCTATGCGGCGGCCGTCGCCGATACCGAGGCTCTTGCGATCGCCAAGGCGCGCGCTTGCCTGGCCGCGAGCGACGCGACGCTGCCTTCGGTCCACCAGGGCCGGTTTGCCGGATCACTCGATGCTGTTCGCGATGTCGTCGGCTGGAACACGATCTGGGACCGGGTCAACCACCGGCCCTATACCGCGGTGACGCGAATATGGAATCTCGGCGAGTTCGCGGTCTGGTACAACGACCAGACCTTCGCCGGGCTGCTGGCGGGCCTGTTCGATGCCGATGTCGCCCGCGAGAACATGTCCGTTGCTCTTGCCGGCGCGACGCCGCAGGGCAATATCGCCTGCATCGTGACGTCGAACGACGCCTGGGTCGACCGTAGCCAGCCTCCCCATGGCGGGCTCGTCGCCTGGCTGCTCTATCAGCGGACCGGTGAGAAGTCGCTGCTTCAGGCGAGCTATCAGGCTCTTGCGCGCAACCAGCGCTGGTGGCGGGAAAACCGGGATCCGGATCGATCGGGATTGATCTCCTGCGGCACAAGCGATGTCGGCGAAGGACTATACAAGGGGACGGTCTTCGGCGCGCGGAACGAGACTGGCATGGACAACTCCGCCACGCATGACGAAGCGACTTACGATCCCGCCACCCGTACGCTTTCAACCTACGATCTCGGTCTTAACTGCGCCCTGGCTCTTGACGCAGAGATGCTGTCGAAGATCGCGAGCGTCCTTGGCTACCGGGAAGACGCGTTGGAGTTCGCGTCACTGGCTGACATCAGCCGCAACCTCATAGGCAGCGAATTATGGGATGAGAGCCGGGGTCTGTTCGCCAATCGGCAACGCGCGGGGGGCTTCGTGCGATCGCTTTCGCCCACCACCTTCTATCCCCTGCTTTGCGGCGCGGCGAACCCCGAACAGGCGTCACGGTTGCTCGAGCATCTGGCGGATCCCGAAACGTTCGGCGGTGCTTTCGTCCTGCCGAATTCCACCCGGGACGACCCCTCCCACGCCGAGAACGTCTATTGGCGAGGCCGCATCTGGCCGAACGTAAACTATATGGTCTGGCTCGGCCTCAGGCGGTACGGCTTCAATCGGCACGCCCTCGAACTTGCCGGGAAAAGCTACGAACTCTTCATGCAGAACTGGAAAGAACATCGCATCGCCGCCGAGAACTACAATTCGGACAACGGTGAGGCCATGGACCAGGGCGACACCGATCCCTTTTACATCTGGTCGGCGCTGCTGCCCCTGATGGCGGTCGAGGAGATTTGCGGCTTCGACCCCTGGACCGGATGGACGATCACCAGTGATGGTGCTGACGTGATCCTCGGTCCGTTGCTAACGCCGGTCGGTCGGGTCACGCTGCGAACCATCGCTGGCGTCACCTCTCTCTTCAACGAGGCGGGCCACCTTCTGACCACGGATTTCATCGGTCGGATTGCTCAGATAAATTTTGGCAGAGGTTACTTTGCCTGCATTCTCGAAGGCGGGTCCCAACAGGACGCGCGTCTCTCTTTGCCCGGCCTTGACGTGGATTCAATCATCGGCGCCCGGCTCGGGGACACGACATTGACCGCATATGCCGTCGACGGCGGCGTAGAATTCGTCGTGCCCGGCGCGCTCGACGGCAAGGCGCTTCAACTGTGGTTCATGCCGGTCGATAATGCCGATGTGGCTTCCAGTAATGCCTGGCTTGACAATGCAAAGGGATGAACATAATCATTTGTATACAAACAGATTGGACCGAGCCGCCAAGAAGAGCGCAAGCCGGGATCCAGATCAGAAAGGACCGGGGCGGCCGTTGCACGCCCGCCTAGAAGATTTCTGTTTCAAGTTGCATGCTCGATGGTTGCCCAAGAGGAAAAGGGGTGCGATCGGGCCAGGTAGGTTGCTGTCACGGCCAACAAGGCCGGCGACGTTGATTGCACGCCGACAACAAGAGAGAGGGGCAAACCAGCATGTTTAACACCACACGACGTCAGACACTTGCGCTCATCGGAACCGGGGCGCTTGCCGCCGCCGCTTCTACCATCATGCCCCGCCAGTTGCGTGCTGCCACGAAGATTACCGTCCTCAACTGGCAAGGATACGGCACGGACGAGAAATGGGCCGTCAAGGCATTTACCGACAAGACCGGTATCGAAGTGGTGCACGACTACTTCAGCTCCGAACCGGAAATGCTGACGAAACTGCGCACCAATCCAGGCGCCTATGACGTCGTCCTAATCAACAGCGCCCGCACGCAGCAGGCGGCCGGCGAAGGCCTTATCACTGCGATCGATCTGTCCGCCGTCAAGAATTCGGCGGGACTGTCGCCGGAATTGAAGGGCCACCCTAATCTGCAGCTGGATGGCAAGACCTACGGCGTCTCCTGGGTCTGGGGTATCACCTCGCTTGCAATCGTCGAGGGAGCGCCGAAACCCGACAGCTATGCCGCACTCGGGGATCCCTCCCATAAGGGCCGTGTTGCCTTGTTTGACGACGCTGTCACAGGCGTTGCCATCGGCGCCCTTCTTTCCGGTCAGGACATGAACAATCCAAAGGATCTGGCCGCGGTTACTGAGAAGCTGAAGGGCTTCAAGGACAACGTCAAGCTGCTTTGGTCCAGCGAAGACCAGTGGAACAAGTCGTTCGCTGCCAAGGAATTCGACCTTTCCGTCTATTGGTCGGGAGCGGCGGTGCGCTCGAAGCGCAACAGCAAGCTGCCCGTCGAGTTCGTCGTTCCGAAAGAAGGCGGCATTGGCTGGCTCGATAGCCTCTGCGTGCCGGCCGGCGCTGCCAATGCCGAGGCTGGGCTGTCCTTCATCAACTACATGATCGACCCTGATTTCTATGTAGAATGGGCGACTAAAGTCGGCGCTCCCGCTTCGGCGAACGCGGCGGCCATGGAGAAGCTTCCGGCCGACGACCTGAACCGGGCAATCCATAAGCCGGAATACCTCAAGACGATGACAATCCAGTCTGCATTGCCTGACGATCGTCGTGAATCTTTCAACAACCTCTGGCAGGAAGTGAAAGCCTTCTATGCCGCTTGAGGCAAACCAGACGGCCGCGAGCGCGTTGCAAGGCGCGCGCGGCCGGGGCCGCCTGCCCGGCTGGTTCCCGACCGTCGCCCTTCTGCTGCCGACCTACGGCTGGCTTTTCGTGGCCGTCTTTCTGCCGCTCCTGACGATGCTGGTGTTCAGCTTCATGAACGCGACGCCGATGGGACGCGCGCCGATCGTCTTTACGCTGAAGCAATATAAGTCGTTTGTCACCCAGCCCTATCTCGTCGGGATCGCCTGGACTTCGCTCCTGATCGGGTTCGCGACCACCATCTCCTGCGCCATTCTCGGCTTCTTCGCCGCCCTTGCGCTTGCTCGCGCGACTGCCAATCGCATGCGCGAAACGTTGCTCATACTGATCCTTCTTCCGTTCTGGACAAACGGACTTGTCCGCATCTTTTCCTGGACGATGGTCCTGCGCGAAGGCGGTTTCCTCGACAGCGTCGTTCACTGGCTTGCGCCTGAGGCCGGCTCGGTCGGATTCCTCTACACGCGCCCCGCCATAGTCGTCGGACTTGTCCATGGCTACCTGCCCTACATGATCCTGACCTGCTACATCGCGCTGGTGACGATCGACGATGCGATTGTCGAAGCGGCCGCGAGCCTTGGTGCACGCTGGTGGACGATCCTCTTCAGGATACTTGTGCCCATGGCCATGCCAGGCATCGTGTCCGGATCGGTGCTGACCTTCGTACCCGTCATCGGGTCGTTCATGGAGCCGCGAATTCTCGGCGGCCGGGTCGGGGTCACGATGGGCACTGTCATCGAAGACCAGTTCACCCAGGCCTTCAACTGGCCGCTCGGCGCCGCCCTTTCCTTCACCATGCTGGCTGTGGTCCTTGCGATCTTCGCCACTTTCTCCGGTGTGCTTCGGCGCGGCACGGGGGCACCAGCATGACTGCCCTCGCCCGCATCTACCTGCTGTTGATCCTGGTCTTCCTGTACCTTCCGATCGTCGTGATGATGGCGATGGGGTTCAACGAATCCTCGCTCTACGAGTTGCCGTTTCACTTCTCGACGAAATGGTATTCGGAACTTGCGGGCAATGACCAGTTGATCACCTCCGGCATAAACAGCGTCGTGATCGCGGTCATCACCGCGGTTGTGGCTACGGTTCTCGGCACGATGGCGTCAGTCGCCCTTGCCCGTCGCACGTTCAAGGGCAAGACGCTGCTTCAACTCCTGCTTCTGCCACCAATTGCGATACCATGGCTTATAACCGGCACGGCGATGCTCGTCTTCTTCTTCTGGACCGGCATCGGCCGCGGCATGCATGCGCTCATCATCGGTCACGTCGCATTGGCAATCCCCTATGTGGTGCTGGTCGTCGGAACCGGATTTCAGACGATCCGGGCAGATCTCGAGGAAGCCGCCATCAGCCTCGGCTCCACGCCCCTACACGCCTTCTTCTCCGTGACGCTGCCGCTGCTCGCGCCAAGCATCGTCGGGGCCGCATTGTTCGCCTTCGCCGTTTCGCTCGACCAATTCGTGATCTCGTATTTTCTGGCAACGCCGGGCTACACGACCCTGCCCGTCCAGATCTACTCGGCGATCCGCAAAGGTTTCACTCCGGAGATAAACGCAATCTCGACCATTCTGCTGCTTGGCTCCATGGCTTCGATCCTTGTCTTCGTTCTCTTCGCCCGCCCGGGAGGCATCAGTGACAAACGTTGAAGTATCTTCGGTCGCGAAGTCCTACGGCCAGACCCCGGTGCTGTCTGACATCAGCACAAGCTTTGCTGAGGGCTCGTTCACAAGCCTGCTCGGCCCTTCCGGCTCTGGAAAGACAACCCTGCTGCGGATCGTCGCTGGCTTCATAGCCCCGGATATGGGAACGGTATCGATCGGCGGCAGCGACGTGACCGACACGCCTGTCTGGGCACGCAACATCGGAATGGTGTTCCAGAACTATGCCTTGTTTCCGCACATGACTGTTGCTGAGAATGTCGGGTTCGGCCTTGCCCGCCGCGGCATAAAGGGCGAGGACGCACGGCGTCAGGTGGAGGAGGCGCTGGAGATGGTGAGGCTACCAGGATACGGCAGCCGCAGACCCAAGCAACTTTCAGGTGGCCAGCAGCAACGGGTGGCACTGGCGCGCGCTATGGTCATCAAGCCAAGCGTTCTTCTGCTCGACGAACCCCTATCGGCGCTTGATCGCCGTCTGAGGCAGGAAATGCAGGTGGAGCTTCTTCGCATCCAGCGAGAAACCGGGCTGACGACCATTTTCGTGACCCACGACCAGGAAGAGGCCCTGACGCTTTCCGACCGCGTCGCAATTCTCGACCGCGGCAGGATTGTCCAGATCGGAGCACCATCCGAGATCTACGAGCGGCCGAGGACGAGGTTCGCCGCACAGTTCCTTGGAGACGCGAATTTCCTGACCGGAACGGTTGTCGCTGGTGGGGTGAAGCTAGGGGACGGGACTTTGGTCCGCTCCAGCGGCCCAACCGGCACCATCGGCACGGCTGCCACCCTTGCGGTGCGGCCTGAAAAGATGGCGGTCGTCAGGCAAGGCACGGCTACCGATCCGGAGCGCAACAGCCTGAAGGCGACCGTGCAGACCGTGATCTATGCGGGAGCTGCGCTGACCTATGTTCTGACGACAGCGGACGGGAACGAATTGAAGCTGTTTGCCCAGAACACCGACGGCACCATCCTGCCCGGCAGGTCTGAAGTCACACTCTCCTGGTCTCCCTCCCACACCATAGCCGTCGAGACCTGAGATGGTGCCGTCAGCCCCGACCATTCGCCACATCGTGATCGACATGCAGCGGCTATTTGCCGAAGAGACCGCCTGGCATACGCCAGTCATGGCAGCGATATTGCCCAATATTCTCGAGCTCTGCGACTTCTACGCGGGAAAGACGCTGTTTGCGAAGTTCATGGTGCCTTCCGCGCCCGAGCATGCGCCTGGAAGCTGGGAGACCTATTATCGCCGGTGGTCGATGCTCACGACCGATCAGATGGACCCGGCTATGCAGGATCTGATGGAGCCTCTTGCAGCGATCGCGCCCGAAGGTGCCCTGGTTGAGAAAACCACCTATTCGATCTTCGGTGCTCCGGGCTTTGCCGATAGACTGCGCCAGGAGAACGTCGACACGCTGATTTTCAGCGGCGTCGAGACTGATGTTTGCGTGCTGGCAAGCGTGTTCGATGCCGTCGACGCTGGTTTTCATGTGGTGGTCGCGACCGACGCGGTCGGCAGTTCGTCGACCATGTCGCACGATCAGATCCTTGCACATGTTCTGCCACGCATGCCGGATCAGATCGAACTGGCAACGACTGCCACTTTGACAGCAAGAATGCGCTGAAGCCGAGCCTCAGCATTAGCCGACGAAGGCGCGCTCGACCACGAATGTCGCCGGCGCGTTGTTCGCACCTTCCACAAGACCGAAGGACTGGAGGACCGCCTTCGTATCCTTCAGCATCTCCATCGAACCGCAGATCATGGCGCGATCCATCTCGGGATCGATAGGAGGAAGACCCGTGTCGGCGAAGAACCGCCCGCTCGAAAGCAGATCGGTGATGCGACCCATCCGTGCGAAGGGTTCGCGCGTCGTCGTGGTATGAAGCCGAAGGCGATCTCCGACCAGTTCTCCGATCAGGGGATCCTCGCGCAATCCGTCAACAATGTCCGATATATAGGTCAATTCGTCGACGTCGCGGCAAGTCTGGACGAGAACGATCTCCTCGAACTTCTCGTAGGTTTCCGGATCGCGGATAAGGCTGGCGAACGGCGCGACGCCGGTTCCGGTAGACAGCATATAAAGCCGCTTGCCGGGAATGAGCGCATCAAGCACCAGCGTACCCGTCGGCTTCTTGCGCATAAGCACCGTATCGCCACGGACAATTTTCTGAAGCTCCTCGGTCAGCGGTCCGCCCGGCACCTTGATCGAGTAGAATTCGATTTCTTCATCCCAGAAAGGACTGGCGATGGAATAGGCGCGGTAGACCGGCTTCTCCGCGTTGGGAAGACCGATCATGATGAACTCGCCCGACCTGAACCTGAATTCTGGTGGCCGCGTGATCCGGAACTTGAATAGCCGATCCGTAAAATGGCGCACCTCGGTCACCGTCTGTGCAAAGACGTTCTCGGGAATGGGAAAGCGGACTGTGGCAAGGCCGGCCCCAAGGGGCAGATGCTCGACGGTGGAATTCTTCACTTCCATGTTCATACCAAATCCCTCGCCAACAATATTCATTCGTATACAAACGAATATTCCAGTGTCGGCGAGAAAAGTCAAAGCGTTTTATCGGGAATGTTCGCCTTCCGTCGCGCCTGCCCGGGCCGACAGCTAGCAAAGCTTTTGCAGCAGTTCGAGGAAGATCATTCTTTCGCCTGAGGTCAAAGGCGAGAGGGTCTCTTCCGTCGCGGCTCTTGCGGCCTGCCTATTTTCTGTGACCACCTCTTCCCCCTGCTGCGTCAGCGACAGGACAACCCTTCTGGCATCGGACATGTCGGGAACAGTCGCCACCAGCCCGCGCTTTACCAGACGATCCACGACACCCTTGATGGTCGCGACGTCCATCGCCGTTTCGCGTCCCAACTGATTCTGCGAGCACGGCTGGTTTTGCTGCAGCTTCGAAAGAGCAGACCACTGGGTTGTCGTCAATTTGTCGCCGATTATATTGGAAAAGATGGCTACGTGCCGCTGGTTTGCCTGGCGCAGCAGGAAACCGACCTGTCTTTCGACCTGGTAAGGTGTCTCCTCAATATGCCCGGTTTCAGCGGAAATCTGCATTAAAACGTCCTCGTGCAGGAATTGTATGCATGCGTATGTTCAGGCTTTAACCCTGTCGACGCGATTGTTCAACGTCCTGTGGTCCATTGCAAGGCGCAGGACCGCAGCCTGCCTATATCCCGGACAACGGCCACAGCCGCCAGAGAACTTGACAGCATCTCCTCGAGAGATGATAGTCATTCGCATACAAACAAGAATGGGGAACGAGGACGGAACACCGCCCCGACCTGAACGGCCCTGAGATCAGGCTTAAACGAACAGGAGAGCGGCATGGTGAAACAGCAGGTCGAGAGCACCGCCAACGGCAAGATCCGTTGCGACGCCTGTCCCGTGATGTGCTACATTGCCGACGGACGGGCAGGCGCCTGCGACAGGTACGCCAACGTCGGTGGAGACCTCATCCGCGTCGATCCACTCACAATCATCGAGAACACAATATCTGAGGGCGGCAACATTGTTCCATTCCTCGCCAGACCCGACGAGGCGGAATGGGACGGCGATCTCGTCCAATCGACGAAGCGCTTCGTCACTGCAGTTGGAGCCGGAACAACATATCCCGATTACAAGCCTGCCCCCTTTATCGTCTCGCAGAAGGAAAACGGTGTCGACATGGTGACGGTCGTCACCGAAGGCATCTTCAGCTACTGCGGCGCGAAGGTTAAGATCGACACCGATCGCTTTCTTGGGCCGGAAACATCCGCCATCCGCGTCGACGGCGAGACTGTCGGACATGTAACAACAGGTGAGTACGGATCCCAGATGCTTTCGCTCGGCGGTGTGCATCACCTGACCGGCGGATCGAAGAAGGAAGGCCGGGTCACCTGCGACACGCTTCTCAAGCTTTGCAACGGCGAGGCGGTCGACATGCAGGTCGACGGCGGCGTCAGTCTTACCGTCAAGGCGGGCGCGGCGCCGGTCATCAACGGCGCCGCGGAGAGCCGGATGCGCGTCGGGTGTGGCTCGGCGACGATCGGCATGTTTGCGAAACAGTGGATGGGCCATGTCGACGAGGTCGTCGTCGTCGACGACCATATCACAGGCGTCCTGTCCGAACATCAGGCAGGCAAGCTGCTCGACGTACCGCCGACCGGAATCCGCATCAAGGGACGTCGCTCCACGCCGGGCCGTTACTTCCAGGTGGCCGAACCCGGCATCGGCTGGGGCGGCACCAACATCGCCGATCCTCTGACCATCCTCTCCGAGTTCGACCCGAAGACCGCATGGCCCGGCATGCGGATGCTGATGGTATCCACCACGGGCGAGCAATATGCCTACTACGTGCTCGACGAGAACCTGCGGCCGGAGATTCAGACCGTGCTGCCCGCTGCCATTCAGGAATCGGTCGAGATCATCGCGGAGAACTGCGAACCGGCGCTGTCATCGGTCATGTTCATCGGCGGGGCCGGCGGAAGCTTGCGGGCCGGCGTGACGACGAACCCGGTCCGCCTCACCCGTTCGGTGAAGGAAGCGCTGACCTATGTCTCATGCGGCGGCGCGCCAGCCTATGTCTGGCCGGGCGGCGGCATCACCGTCATGGCGGACGTTACTCAAATGCCGGCCAACTCTTTCGGCTACGTGCCGACGCCCGCGCTCGTTGCGCCGATCGAATTCACCATGCGCCTGGAGGACTACCGGGCCCTGGGCGGCCACATGGAGGCCGTGGTCCCGATCGAAGAGGCGCTTGCGGTCGCGGAACGTCGCGTCAGCCCGATGGGCGGCTCTCCATGGCCGACCGAAGGTCGAAACTTCCGCTGGGGCGGTTGAGCGGAGGTTCGGATGCTCCGGCCAATTTCACGGTTTCTTGACGACGGCAATCCCGACGGACGACTGCATCTGCAGCACGGCCCTGTCGACCTCATCATCGGCGTCGACGACGCTGTGCGTACCGGGCTGGACGGTTCGTTGCTGCGCAAAAAGGCCTTCGACGCTGCGCGGACGCGTTTTAAGACCGTTCTCGAAGAGCTTGTCGGCGAACTCGCCTTGCTGAGGGCTCCCGCCAACAAGCATGCCAAGCGTCCGTCCGGGGCGGTCGCGATGCGAATGATGCAGGCCGTCAGCCCGTTTGCCGAGAGCCACTTCATCACGCCAATGGCAGCGGTCGCCGGAGCGGTGGCCGATGAGATTATATCTGCGATGCTCTTGGCTTTCGATGCCGGCGAAGGTCCCTCACGAATCTACGTCAACAATGGCGGGGACATCTCGCTGCATATCGACCAGTCTTCCGAATTTCGTATCCGCATGGCCTCAGAAAGCGGGGTATCGCTCGGCGATTTCGCGATCGCCGGAACGAGCCCCTCGCGCGGGATTGCGACAAGCGGACGGGGAGGACGCAGCCTGTCGATGGGAATCGCCGACAGCGTCACCATCATTGCCGCGACTGCTGCCGCCGCCGACGCGGCCGCCACCATCGTGGCCAACGCCGTCGACCTGCCGGATCACCGCCAAGTCCGTCGTGCCCGGGCGACCGACGTTGTCGACGACAGCGATCTGGGCGAGCGGATGGTCGTCGTGGATTGCGGCCCCCTGGATGAAGACGAGATCGATCGGGCACTTTCTGCGGGCGCGGCACAGGCGAAACGCCTTCTCGATGCCGATCTGATCCATCGTGCAGCCCTGTTCCTGAAAAATCGCGGCCGGCTTGTCGTGCCAGGCGAAGGCCCGCATCATCAAGTCATTCTTCACAATGCACAAACCGGAGCGACCTTCGATGCCTGAGGTAAATATTCGCAAATTCCTGACGATGATCGAGGAGATCTATCATGAGGGCGGCAAGGCGGCGCAGAAGCCCCTCATGCGGGGGGCGATTGTTGCCGTGATTGAGAATCCCTTTGCCGGCTCCTACCATGAAGAGATCACGGGCTTCATGAAGGACCTGGAGCCGCTCGGGCTGGACATGGCGACACGTCTGATTGCAGCACTCGGTGGAGACCCAGCCGCGGTCGAGGGCTATGGCAAGGGCATCATCGTCGGCCAGAACGGCGAGCTCGAGCACGGCGCGCTCTGGCACGCTCCTGGAGGGTACGCCATGCGCGAGGTTCTCGGCGGCGCAAAAGCGATCGTTCCGTCCTCAAAGAAGGTCGGCGGGCCGGGAACCCGGCTCGATGTCCCGATCACCCACATCAACGCATCTTATGTCCGCAGCCATTTCGACTCGATGGAGGTCGGAGTGCCTGACGGCCCGCGCGGCAACGAAATGGCCGTCGTTCTCGTCATGACCACCGGCGCCCGCATTCACAATCGCGCCGGCGGGCTGAGAGCTTCCGACATCAAGGGCGAGGACGGACTTCGTTGAACGCTTCCATCAGGCGCATATCCGTCATTGTCGAAGAAACCCACGCCGAGATCGGCGTGAAGCTCGACAAGCCGGTCCGAAAGGCGGCAGCGGTGGCAGTCATCGCCAATCCCTTCGCCGGACGCTATGTGGAGGATCTGACCGTTCTGGTCGATCTCGGAGCTGAGCTCGGCGACCTGCTGGGACACAAATGTCTGACTGCCCTCGGCGTCTCTCCAACAGTCGTGGAAAGCTATGGCAAGGCAGCGCTAGTCGGAGAGGACGGAGAGCTCGAGCACGCAGCTGCCCTACTCCATCCCTCCCTCGGAAAGCCGCTCCGCGACACGATCGGAGGCGGTGCTGCGCTGATCCCGTCATCCAAGAAGCGCGGTGGCCCCGGCCGCCCGTTCGACATTCCCCTTGGACACAAGGATGCAGCGTTCGTGCGCTCCCATTTCGACGGCATGGAGGTGTCGGTCAGCGATGCCCCGAAACCCGACGAGATCGTCGTCGCAATAGCAATGGCTGTCGGCGGTCGGCCTCTGCCTCGCATCGGCGGCCTGACGGTTTCCGGCATCGAGGGAAAAGACGGTCTTCGGTGACGTCGGATAAGCAAGCGCGTCGCTTGACAAGCGCTTGATCGATCGACTTAATTCATTCGTATACAAACAATAATGGGAACGAGCCGTGCAACAGTCTTCATCGAACGAAGGGGCCGAACCGGTCGCCGAGCAGTCGCAAGTCGCTGGCATCGATGTTGGCGGAACATTCACCGATCTCGTTCTCTTCGACACGGTCTCCGGCAAGGTACGGCTGGCCAAGACACCGACCACGCTGGACAACCAGGCAACCGGCGTGCTCAACGCGCTCGATGCGGCAGAAGCCGATATCGCCTCGCTCGATCTGATCGTGCATGGCACGACGACCACGACCAACGCGGTGCTTGAACGCAACCTGTGCCGCACGGGGCTCATCACCACACAGGGATTTCGCGATGTCCTCGAACTTGGCAGACGCACGCGCCCCAACGCCTATGGCATGAAGGGTGAATTCAAACCGATCATCCCGAGGGACCTGCGTCTCGAAGTGCCCGAGCGGATGGACGCCGCCGGAAACGTGCTCAAAATACTTGACGAAGACGCACTACGTGCAGCGCTCCAGGAGCTGATCGCCAGGAGTTGCGAAGCGCTCGTCATCCATTTTCTTCACGCCTACGCCAATCCCGCCCACGAATTGAGGGCGGGCGAGATCGCCGCGGAGGTCTGGCCGAATGAAAACATCACGCTCGGCCACGCTTTGCTCTCGGAGAGCCGCGAATACGAACGCGGCGTGACCGCTGCGGTCAATGCCTCCGTCCAACCGCTGCTTGCCCGCTATGTCTCCCGCCTGGCCGACCGGCTCGCGGAGCGCGGCTACAAGCATGACGTGCTCGTGATGAACGGCAATGGCGGCATGGTATCTGCTCGCCATGTTGCCAAGGAGGCCGCAAAGACTGTTATGTCCGGCCCTGCGTCCGGCGTCATGGCTGCGGCCTATACCGGGCGCCGCGCCGGAATCCCGGATCTCATCACCTACGACATGGGTGGAACCTCTACCGACGTCGCTCTCATCCGCAACGCCGAACCTGCTGTCTCCAACGAGATCGAGATCGAGTATGCGATGCCGATCCATGTGCCGATGGTCGACGTCAGAACCGTCGGCGCGGGTGGCGGGTCGATCGCCCGGGTAACGGCAGCCGGCCTCCTGCAGGTTGGACCGGAAAGCGCCGGAGCTTCGCCGGGGCCGATCTGCTACGGGCGCGGTGGAACACGTCCGACGATTTCCGACGCCAACCTCATTCTCGGTCGCCTCAATCCCGCCAAGCTGAATTCGGTGCCGGGCGGCATGTCGGTCGACGACATCAAGGAGATCTTCGAAGCCGAACTCGGCAAGCCGCTCGGTCTGGACGCCGTTGCCTCAGCTGCGGCAGTCTTACGGGTCGCCAACGCCCGAATGGCGGATGCCGTACGAATGGTCTCGGTCAGCCTCGGCGAGGACCCACGCGATTTCGCACTGTTCTCGTTCGGTGGCGCGGGGCCCCTGCATGCGACATCCATCGCCAGAGAGCTCGGCATTCCAAGGGTATTGACGCCGCCGCGGCCAGGCATAACGAATGCGCTGGGATGCGTGGTCGCCGACCTCCGCCATGACTTCGTCAACACGGTCAACCGGCCGCTCGATGTCGCCGACATCGACGCCGTCCATCACCTCTTCGCCAAGCAATCCGAAGAGGGTCGACGCCTGATCGCCAAGGAGCGGGTCGCGATCCGGGAAATCCGGGAAATGCACTCGGTCGACATGCAATTCATCGGCCAGACGCATCTTTTGCGCGTTCCGCTCCCCGGACCGCTACCGACGCACGCCGAGTTGCAGGCCCGCTTCGAGGAGATGTATTTCGGCAGATTCCATGTCGAGCTTCCCGAAATCCGGGCGAGCCTCGTCAACGTCAACACTTCGGTGATCGGCCGTCGCACGGAAATCGATCTGTCCATGCTGATCGACAAGGATGGCCGCAGGGCATCGCTTATGGAAGCCCAGACGGGAAGCAGGCAGGTGTGGTTCGACCGCTGGGTTGAGACGCCAATCTACTGGCGCGACCACCTTCCAGCAGATGCCACCATCTCCGGTCCCGCGATCGTCGAACAGATGGACACGACGATCCTGATCGAGCCCGGCGACAAGGCCGTCCAGGATGCGGACGGAAATATCATCATCACGATCGGAGGCGAGCAATGAGCATCGATCCCATTACCTTGAGCGTCATCCAGTCCGGCCTGCAGCAGGTCTGCGACGAAATGGACCTCTCCTTCTCCCGCGCCGCGTTCTCTCCTGTGATTGCCGAGGCCAACGACCGCTCGGACGGTATCTATTCGGCCGAAGACGGCTCGCTCATCGCCCAGGGCGCCGGCGGCCTGCCGGTCTTCGTTGGCACGATGCAGTATTCGACGCGAACGCTAATCGAGATGATCGCATCTGGAAAGGCTGCCGCGCCGAAGCCCGGCGACATCTACATCGTCAACGATCCCTATCTCGGCGGCACGCATCTGATGGACGTGCGCTTTGCCATGCCCTTCTACCGGGATGGCGAAATCTACTGCTGGCTTTCAAACACCGGGCATTGGCCCGATACGGGCGGCGCGGTACCTGGCGGCTTTTCGGCCTCTGCCACATCTGTCGAGCAGGAAGGCTTGCGGTTGCCGCCGGTCCGCCTTTTCAAGGAAGGCAAGCTCGACGCAGAAATCTACGCGATCATCTGCTCGAACATCCGGGTTTCCGAACAGCGCATCGGCGACGTCAAGGCGCAGGCGGCCGCCCTGCTGGTCGGAGAAAAACGGCTGACACGGATTTTGGACCGATATGGCGACGACATTGTGAAGGCAGCGATCGGCGAGCTGCGCAGACGATCGGCCGAACAGATGCGCGCGAACGTCCGGCTCATCCCCGAGGGCGTCTACCACTCCGTTGCCTATATCGACAGCGATGGCGTGGTGAACGAGCCGCTTGAGATCAGGCTGGCGATCACGGCGAAGGGCGACGAACTCGAGTTCGATTTCACCGGCTCCTCCAAGCCCTGCGCCGGCCCGATGAATTCGGTTCTCGCCACCACGCTCTCTTCCGTCTACCTCGCGATGCGGCATATTTTCCCCGACGTGCCGATCAGCGCCGGCGCATTCGAACCCCTGAAGGTAAAGACGCCCGTCGGCACTTTCCTCGATGCGCACTATCCACGACCCGTGTCCGGATGCGCCGCAGAGGTCTCCCAGCGCATTGCGGAGGCGGTGTTCGCGGCACTGGTCGAAGCACTTCCCGATCGGGTCACCGCCGCTCCCGCCGGCAGCTCCGGCAATTTCGCACTCGGCGGTCATGATCCGGACCGCAGCCGCGATTATGTCATGTATCAGATTTCAGGCGGCGGCTATGGGGGCAACATCGATCATGACGGACTTGCCAATGGTTGCTCGACCATCGGAATATCCAAGGCGCCCCCTGTCGAAATCATGGAGCAGCAATTCCCGGTCCTTTATCACCGCTACGCGTTGCGAGAAGGCTCCGGTGGGGCCGGCCTGCATCGGGGCGGATTCGGGCTCGACTATGAAATCGAGATCCGCCGAGGCAATGCGACCGCAAGCTTCGTGATGGATCACGGCCGCTTCGGCCCGCAAGGTGCGCTCGGCGGTAGCGACGGGCGTCCCAATGTCGTGACGGTGTGGAGAAGCGGCGTTCCGATGACGCCGGAACATCTCTCGAAGGCGCAGGACATCGCCTTGCGGCCCGGAGACCGAGTCCGTGTTCAGACCCCAGGCGGCGGCGGCTATGGCAACCCTTTGGAACGTGACCCCCAGGCCGTCGCCGAGGACGTCCGCCTCGGTCGCTATTCGGTGACGGAAGCAGATGCCGAATTCGGCGTGGCGCTGACAACGGACTTCCGTGTCGACGTCAGCGCAACCGGGGCCAACAGGGCTGGGCGATCAGCCGCCTGATTGCTGCGCGCCTTCGTATGCGCCTCGTCATTCGATCGAAATCAGCGAAGGCGTTTCAAGCAGGGCCTTCACTCGCTGGATGAAGCTCGCCGCATCCCATCCATCCACCACCCGGTGATCGAAGCTCGACGACAGGTTCATCATCTTGCGGGGAATGAACCGGTTGCCGTCCCAGACAGGGCGCATCATGATCTTGTTGACGCCAATGATCGCCACCTCAGGGTGATTGATGATCGGTGTCGTCACGACGCCGCCGAGCGCGCCCAGCGACGTGACAGTGATCGTCGAGCCGGTCAATTCCTCGCGTTGCGCCGTTCCGGTGCGGGCAGCCTCCACCAGCCGGTTCAGTTCGGTGGCGCATGCCCAGATGTCCCGCGCTTCCGCGTTGCGCAAGACGGGAACCATCAGGCCCGCCGGCGTCTGTGCGGCAATGCCGATATGGACCGCTCCATGGCGGGTGATGACGCCGCCCTCGTCATCGAAGGTGGCATTGACGACAGGGTGCTCCTCAATGGCCTTAACCAGCGCCTGTATCAGGAAGGGCAGGATCGTCAGCTTCGGCTGGTCGGATCTGCGGTCGCCATTCATCGTCGCCCGCAAGTCCTCCAGGTCTGACACGTCGATTTCCTCCACATAGGTGATATGCGGAATGCGCGAGGTGGCAAGCGTCATCTTCTCGGCAATGCGGCGGCGCAGGCCCGTGAGCCTGATTTCCTCGACGTTTGTTTTTCCCACCAGATCCGTTGCTTTGGATGTCGGCTGCACGCCGCGACCGACGAAGAGGTCGATATCCTCATGGGTGATCGCCCCGGACGGCCCCGTGCCCCGCACCAGGTGCAGATCGATGCCAGCCTCCTTGGCGCGAAGCCGGACCGCAGGCGAAGCGAGAGGCTTTGGCGCCTGTTCGTGAGCGGCAGCTAGCGCCACGGCTGGCGAAGCTGCCAGTGTCTCGCTTTCGGCTTCCGTCGTCTCTTCGGCCTCGGCCGCCTCACCTCCGACCTCGATCCGCAGCAACGGTGCTCCGACGGCTACGGTGTCGCCGACCTCCGCACCGAGCCAAAGGACGGTGCCGATGACCGAAGACGGAATCTCGACGGTTGCCTTGTCCGTCATGACTGCGGCAAGCACCATGTCTTCCACGACTGGGTCGCCCGGCTTGACGAACCAATCCACAAGCTCGGCCTCGGCCACGCCTTCGCCGATATCCGGCATCTTGATGACAAATTCGCCCATGTTCAGGCCTCCATGACTTCAATGAGCGCGCGGCCGACGCGGCCGGGTCCAGGGAAATAGTCCCACTCCTGCGCATGCGGATAGGGCGTGTCCCAACCCGTCACTCGGACAATCGGTGCTTCAAGATGGTAGAAGCAATGTTCCTGAACCAGTGCAGCCACCTCGCCGCCAAAACCGGAGGTCAGCGTCGCCTCATGCACGATGACGCAACGGCCGGTCTTGTTCACGGATTGCACGATCGTTTCAAGATCGAGGGGTAGCAGGCTCCTGAGGTCGATCACTTCGGCATCGATCCCCGTTTCCGCTGCAGCCGCGAGTGCCACATGCACCATCGTGCCGTAGGCGATTACGGTTGCCGATGCGCCCTGGCGCCGAACTTCGGCCTTGCCGATCGGGATGGTATAGTGTCCGTCCGGAACCTCACCGAGATCGTGTTTCGACCACGGAATGACCGGTCGTTCATAATGACCGTCGAACGGCCCATTGTAGAGGCGTTTCGGTTCGAGGAACATCACCGGGTCCGGGTCTTCGATGGCGGCGATCAGCAATCCTTTGGCGTCATAGGGATTGGAGGGGACGATAACCTTCAGGCCACTGACGTGGGTGAAGAGTGCTTCGGGGCTCTGGCTATGTGTCTGGCCGCCGAATATGCCGCCCCCCGTCGGCATGCGCAGAACGATAGGGCAGGTGAAATCGCCGTGCGATCGATAGCGGATGCGGGCTGCTTCCTGGGTTATCTGGTCATAGGCCGGGTACATGTAATCGGCAAACTGGATCTCGACGCAGGGCTTGAGGCCATAGGCCGCCATCCCGATTGCCGTGCCGACGATGCCGGATTCGTTGATCGGCGCATCGAAACAGCGGGTCTTGCCGTATTTCGCCTGAAGTCCCTGCGTGCACCGAAACACGCCGCCAAAATAGCCGACGTCCTCGCCGAAGACGACGACGTTGTCGTCAAGCGCCATCGAGACATCCATGGCGCTGCGCACTGCTTCGATCATTGTCATTCTGGCCATCTCAGTATCCTGCCTTCTGACGTTGACGGAGGATATGCGCGGGCATCTCGGCATAGACCCCCTCGAAGATGTCGCGCACCGAGGGCTTGCCACCGGCTTGAAGCGTACCGTGGGCTTCCGCCTGCTTTTGGGCCTGGATCACCTCGTCCATGATTTCGGCTTCCGCCTGCGCGTGCCGCTCTTCCGACCACGCCCCCTGCACGATCAGGTGCTTCTTCAAGCGAAGAACGGGGTCGCCGAGCGGCCAGGCCTCGGACTCGGTCTTTGGGCGGTATGCGCTCGGATCGTCCGAGGTGGAATGCGCGCCGACCCTATAGGTGACATATTCGATCAGCGTGGGACCAAGATTTAACCGGGCGCGCTCCACGGCCCAACGGGCAACGGCATAGACGGCGAGATAATCATTACCGTCGACGCGCAGCGCCGGGATGCCGAAGCCAAGGCCGCGGGCCGCAAAGGTGCCGGAGCCGCCGCGGGCGATGCCTTGGAAGGTGGAGATTGCCCATTGATTGTTGACGATATTGAGAACGACAGGTGCCTTGTAGGTCGAGGCGAAGACCAGCGCGGAATGAAAGTCGGATTCCGCCGTCGACCCATCGCCGATCCAGGCTGCCGCGATCCTCGTGTCATTTTTGATCGCCGATGCCATGGCCCAACCGACCGCCTGCACATACTGCGTCGCGAGATTGCCGGAAATGGTGAAGAAGCCGTGCTCCTTGGAGGAATACATCACCGGCAATTGCCGGCCGCGAAGCGGATCGCTCTCGTTGGAGAATATCTGGTTCATCATCTCGACCATCGGATAGTCGTCGGCAATCAAGAGGCCGGCCTGACGGTAGGTGGGGAAGTTCATGTCACCCTTTGCAAGCGCCTTGCGGAAGGCGCAGGCGACAGCTTCTTCGCCCAGATGCTGCATATAAAACGATGTCTTGCCTTGCCGCTGTGCCATCAGCATGCGCGCATCGAAGGCCCGCAGCTTCATCATATTGCGCAATCCGGTCAGCAAATCATCGTCCGAAAGGAGACCGGCCCAGGGACCCACAGCTTCACCCTCGCGGTTAAGAACACGGATGATGGAATAGGCCAGATCACGGATCGTCTCGGGCGCGGCATCCACATCAGGACGCGGCACCGATCCGGCCTTCGGTATCTTGACGGTGGAAAAATCCGGTTGGCCGCCGGGACGTACCGCCGGCTCGGGGACATGCAGACTCAATTGCGTGAACTCGGCCATGCCTTTTCATTCCTCCTCGGTTGCCCCGAATCCAGCGTCTGTCGTTCACAGGCTCCGCGCAATGACAATGCGCTGGACATCGCTTGTACCCTCGTAAATCTGGCAGATGCGAACATCCCGGTAGATGCGCTCGACCGGATAATCGGCCATGTACCCATAACCGCCGTGGATCTGGATGGCATCGGAGCAGACGGCCTCCGCCATCTCGGATGCATAGAGCTTGGCCATCGACGCTTGCGTGAGACAAGGCTGCCCGGTTTCCTTCAACTCGGCCGCATGCAGCACCAGATGACGCGCCGCCTCGATCTTCGTCGCCATATCGGCGAGCCGAAAAGCGACCGCCTGATGTTCGATAATGGATTTGCCGAAAGCCACCCGATCCTTCGCATAATCGCGCGCCGCCTCGAAAGCCGCGCGCGCCATGCCGACGGCCTGCGCGGCGATGCCGATACGACCGCCTTCGAGATTGGCAAGGGCGATCCGGTAGCCTTCGCCTTCTTCTCCGAGCCTCAGATCCGCCGCCAGCCGCATGTCGTTGAAGGCAAGCTGGCAGGTGTCGGAGGAATGCAGGCCTAGCTTATGCTCGACGCGCACAACCTCGTAACCCGGCGTATCGGTTGGAACGATGAAGGCAGAAATCCCCTTCTTGCCGGCATCCGGGTCGGTGACCGCGAAAACGATGATCACCTGTCCGTTCTTGCCCGAGGTGATGAACTGCTTGGCGCCGTTGAGAATGTAGTGATCACCGTCGCGACGGGCACGCGTCCGCAGGTTGGAGGCATCAGAGCCCGCCTGCGGCTCGGTAAGCGCAAAGCCGCCGAGCCACTCCCCGCTTGCGAGTTTCGGCAGGAATCTTTCCTTCTGCACCTCAGTGCCAAATTTCAGGATGGGCACGCAGCCGACCGAGCTATGGACGCTCATGATCGTGGAGCACGAGCCGTCGCCGGCGGCAATCTCCTCGATGGCGATGGAATAGGCGACCGCGCCTGCATCCGAACCGCCATAGACTTCCGGCAGTAGCATCCCGAGAAAACCGATCTCGCCCATCTCTTTCAGCTGTTCCCGAGGAAACCGCTGCGAGACGTCTCGCTCGGCAGCACCCGGCGCAAGACGCTCGCGCGCAAAATCGCGGGCGACGTCGCGTATCTGCTGTTGTGCTTCCGTCAGGATCATTGAAACCTCCTCCCGAAACGTATCAATGCCGCTCTATGGCGATGGCGGTTGCCTCGCCGCCGCCGATGCAGATTGCTGCCATGCCACGCTTCAGCCCATATTGTGCGAGTGCCGAAAGCAAGGTGACCATGATGCGGGCACCTGACGCGCCGATCGGGTGGCCGAGTGCGCAGGCCCCGCCATGCACATTCACCTTGTCATGGGGCAGGTCCAGATCGCGCATCGCGGCCATGGCGACAACGGCAAAAGCTTCATTGATCTCGAACAGATCCGTGTCTTTCAATGACCAGCCCGTACGCTCGCTGAGCTTGGTGAGCGCACCAATCGGCGCGGTGGCAAAGAGATTGGGAGCCTGTGCATGGGTGGCATGGCCCCTGATCGTTGCAAGCGGCTTCAGGCCCAATCGATCGGCTTGAGAACGGCGCATCAAGACAAGCGCGGCCGCGCCGTCGGAAATCGAGCTCGAATTTGCAGCCGTCACAGTCCCGCCCTCCTGGAATGCGGGTTTAAGCGTCGGGATCTTTTCGAATTTGGCTTTACCGGGCTGCTCATCAAGCGCGACGATCTGTTCTAGGTGGCCGCTTGCGACCTTGAAAGGCGCAATTTCTGCCTCGAAGAAACCGTCAGCGATCGCCTTCTGCGCCCGTCTCAACGACACGATCGCATAGTCGTCCTGTGCCTTACGGGTGAACTGGTAGGCGGTGGCACATTCCTCGGCGAAACTGCCCATCAGGCGCCCCTTGTCATAGGCGTCTTCCAGCCCATCGAGGAACATGTGGTCGACAACGCGGCCGTGGCCAAGACGATAGCCACCCCGAGCACGATCAAGCAGATAGGGGGCGTTCGTCATGCTTTCCATGCCGCCTGCCACAGCCACCGAGGCGCTGCCGGCGGCGAGCAGATCATGGGCGAGCATGACGGCTTTCATTCCGGAGCCGCACATCTTGTTCACGGTCGTGGCGCCGGTTTCATAAGGAAGGCCCGCACCGATCGCCGCCTGCCGCGCCGGCGCCTGGCCTTGCCCCGCAGTCAGGACGCAACCGAATAGGACTTCGTCCACCGCCTCAGGCCGAACCCCGGTCCGTTCCAGGGCCGCTCTGATTGCCGCCGCTCCGAGTTCGGGGGCGCTGGCAGCCTTGAGATCTCCTTGAAAACCGCCGATGGCGGTGCGGGCGGATCCCACGATGACAACCGGATCGTCCAATGCCATTTTCGCCTCCCCAGGCAACTAAAACTTTCGGATCGTCAGCTGGCCTTACGCACCGCGCCATCGAGACATTTTACCTGACCGCCCAGCGCTCCTCCACCGGGCGGCTCGTCCACCCAACATGATCACCGCAAAGGTTGCATTCAAGGCTAAATCGCCCCATGACCGCGGTTTGCAATTTTCGTTCGCGGATCATCGCACCAAGAGACCGCTTGTTGCGCGGCGAGGCGGCCGATCTTGGCAATATGAGGTGCAGCGATGCGCACAGTCGCCGGCTGACCGGCGCTCTTAAGCGCGCAGTTGGATACAACCTTCCCGTTCGGGCGGCGGCGGGACAACGGAACGCTGCTCAAAGAAGGTTGATCCGCCGATTGCCAATAGGTGCGTTGCATCCGAGAATCGAAAACTCCGGCTACGCCGCGATATCTGCTGCAATGCACCACGTGTTTTTCCCGTCGGCCTTTGCACGATACAAGGCTCGATCGGCGGCATTCAGCAGATCGTCAGCCTGGGTTCCGTTCTGGGGTGACATCGCGACCCCGACGCTCGCACCAATCTTGATCGGCAGTCCCTTCAACATCATCGGCTCCTCCAGAACGAGGATGCACTGCTCCGCCAGGCGGCGGGGATCTTCGTCCTGCGTCGTTTGAATGATGGCAAACTCGTCGCCTCCCAGTCTAGCCACGATATTGCCCGCGCCAGCCACGGTCCGCAGGCGCTCAGCCACGACCTTCAGCACCTCGTCGCCCACGGCATGGCCAAACGTGTCATTGACGGGCTTGAATGCGTCCAGATCGAGATAATGGATGGTGACGGAAGTGCCCGTCTTAGCCGCATCCTGCAGTGCGTCTTCCAAGACCTTGTGAAACTGCATCCGGTTGGGAAGACCCGTGAGCGCGTCGTGATGGGCAAGATGATTTGCCTGCGTCTCCGCATGTACACGCTTGCTCACGTCTGCGACGGTCAGCAGCAGTCGGTGCTCCCCGCCCTCGCGCAGGAACCGCACATAGATCAAGACATGACGATGGTCGCCCCCGGCCGTCAGCTGGGTCCAGACTGTGTTCGCCTCGCAATCGCCAGTCAGATCGTGAAGGAGGGCGCCGAATTTCACTTCCTGCTCGCCGATATGCATATCGCTCGCCCTCATCGAGAGGAGGGCAGGCTTGCTATGTCCGTAAAAGGAGACGGCGGCTACGTTTGCCTCCAGTATCAACAATGTGTCGGGATCGCATAAGAGCATCGGCATCGGATTGGCATCGAACAACTGCCGAAGCCATTCTTCGCGCTGTTTCAATTCGGTGATATCGATTCGCATTCCGATGGCGCCGTCCGGTGTGCGCCGATCGTCATGCCGGAGCCAGCGGCCGTCTCGCAGCTGCTGTTCTTCGTGCGACAACGCCATGCGGTGTTTTTCCAAACGCTGCCGAAGCCAGGCCTCCTGATCATCGACGAGTTCCTGCATCTCACCGCTAGCAAGACTGATCTTCAGGATATCTTCAAAGGGAATGCCGGGGCGCAGATGCGCGGCGATGTCAGTGTAGAGGTCCGTGTATTTCTCGTTCCAGAGTACGTAGCGGTCCTCAGCGTCGAAAACGCAGACAGCCTGTGGCAGCATTTCGATGACGAAGCGCAAGCGTAGATTTGCTTCCCTCAAAGCGATCGATGCCCGCGTGCGACCGCCTGCAGACGCGATCATGATGACGGTAAGCAAGCCCGCTTCGGCTTGGCAAACCGTGGATGAGACCTCGCAGGCCACCTCGTCGCCATCTGCCGCGCGTATCATTGTCTGGGAGGATGGAAGCGGCCATTCTAAGAACAGCTCGGATATCGAGCTGCGCAAGGGAGCACGAGCACCCAAAAGTTCATCTGCGGCTGGATTCCTGAAGAGGATAAAGCCCTCTTCGTTCGTGCATAAGACAGCAAAGGAGCAGGCATTCAGAAAGCTGAACGCGTCAATTCCCTTGAAATCCACCATATCCACCTCCCGGGTCCCTCCAAAAACACCTGCAGCGGAGGGCGGCATCGGATTGTCCGGTAAAGATTGGCAGAAGAAGTAAAAGATTAGATTATCGATGCCACATATCTTTTATCTATCGCATGGTTTCTCGGGGCCACAGATGAGAAAGCTTCGATGTCGGCGATATGCTCAACATCTGTTTGGCGGCGGCGCGCTGCGGGCGCCCGAGCGGCATACTCGCACCTCAGGATGCTAAAATGCGTCAATTAATATATTGTCACGTGCAATATTTTTCGGCGACATGGATGTCGAGATAACTTGCCTGGAATTTACGGCTTCGGTTGCGCATGTTTGAAGGCGGACGCATAACTCATTCGGGACCGGCTGACCGGTCCGTCAAAAACGGTCGAATATTGATGGAAAAATTGACTCATAAGACGATGGAGGATTTCGCGAAGTCCTGCGGGGTCTCCCGCCCAACATTGTCGAAATTCTTTGACGATCCGACGAGCGTAAAGCCGGCAACGCGAGCGCTGATCGAGGCCGCACTTCGATCGACGGACTATCAGCCGAACCTTTACGCGCGGAACCTCAACCGGAAGCGGACACGCAACGTGGGCATTCTGGTTCCAGCCCTGACCGACCCCTTCTACGCCGAAATGGTCAACCGGCTGGAGCTGCGCCTTCGCGATGAGGGTTATTGGCCTATCGTAATTTCCTCACATGGCTTGCCGGAGCTCGAAGCCGAGGCCGTCAAAACGATGCTATCTCTGAAGGTCGCCGGAGCAGTGGTTGCTCCCCTCGGTCTGAAGTCCGACCCGCGCGTTTTTGAAAAGCTGGTGCAAAATCTGCCCATCGTCTACTTCGATACCTATATCGAGGGAAATACGCCGTTCATCGGCAACAACAATTATCAAAGCGTCGCGATGATCGTCGATTATCTCTGCCGGTCCGGAGACGCACCAGCCTATCTCGATATTCCGCACGTCAACCACAATTCGCCGGAGAGGCTTGCAAGCTACATCGCCACGATGGAGGCTCAAGGCTACGAGCCGATGGTCATCAAGACGAATGCCGACTACACTTGGGATTTCGAGCGCATCGGCTACGAACAGATGGACGGGATGCTGGGATCGAGCAAACTTCCGAGCAAGACAATCCTTTGCGCCAACGATCGTCTGGCTTTCGGTGTCATGGCAGCCGCGTTTGCGCACCGGCTGAAGATTGGACGCAAGAAGGGCGACAACCTTCGCATTGCCGCCCATGACGATCATCCTTTGAGCCGTTACACCTGTCCGCCGCTGACGACAATGGCACAGGATTTCGCATCCATGACCGCCGACAGCGTCGATACGCTGCTGGCGCTTCTCGGCGATACGAGCGCACCGGTCCAGGCGATCCCGCGCAAGGTCAGGCTTGATGGAACGCTGGTCATGCGGCAATCGGCGTAGCGCGCGGCCGGTCGCTCAGTCGGCAGCCTCTTCAAAACTGCGCCAGGCAGCGACGGCTTCCTCGACGGCCTGCCGCGCATCGCGAATGTATTTTCCCATGGAGACAAAGCCATGAATTTGCCCCGTCCAAAGGCGCATGACGACACGAACGCCATCATCATCCAATCGTCTGGCGTAGGCAGTGCCCTCGTCGGCGAGAATGTCATAGCTGGCAATGGCAACGAAGGCCGGCGCCGCTTCCCTTAGACTTTCCGCCCGCAGGGGAGAGACCTTCCAGTCGGCGATGTCGTCCGCGTCCCTGACATAGTGATCGCGAAACCACCTCATCGTTGCCGCCGTCAAACCGAAGCCTTCGGAAAAACGGCGGTAACTGTCGGCGGTTTGTGCAGCATCCGTATTCGGATAGAGAAGCAATTGCGCAGCAATCGGCGGGCCATCGTCTGAGCGCGACAAAAGCGCCACCACGGCTGCAAGATTGCCGCCGGCGCTGTCTCCTGCCACGGCGATCCGGCGCGGATCAATACCGAGCTCGCCGGCGGACGACGCCATGAAGGCGAGCGTTGCGGCACAATCCATCAATCCGGCGGGAAACTTGTGCTCCGGTGCCAGGCGGTAGTCCGGGCAAACCACGCTACATGCGCCGAGATTGGCGAACCATCGGCAAATCTCGTCGTGAGACTCGAGATTGCCAACCACCCAGCCGCCCCCGTGAAGATAGAGAAGGCCCGGGCCGCGTTCAGCAGGCGCGCCGATGCCGCGATAGATGCGCACGGCGATCGGACCGTTCGGCCCGACGATCCTGCGATCTTCGACGCAGGCAACGACCTCCCTCTCGCCCTGAAGCAACGGGCAACCCGCATCATAGTCGATGCGAGCTTCTTCCGGCGTGCCGGTTTCAAAGCGGCGCGGCCTCTCCTTTACGCCCATATCCAGAACACGCCGCGCGCCATTGTCGATCTCTCCCAGCATGCCAGCCTTCCCAATCCCGCTCAAGCCAAAAAACTTCGGGCTTCGTCTTCGCCGAGCAAAGGCGGCTGCGCTACGGTCAGGCCCACGCTCACCGACTGATGGCTTTCACCTGAGGCAAGAATAGCCTCCATGATTTCGAGCACATGCAGCGCGAGGTCGCCGGATGCGCGCGGCGCCCTACCCTCCCCCAGCGACCGCACGAGGTCGGCCACGCCGAGCATGCGATAGTTTGCCCGATCGGGCGCATCGAACGGCCAGTTTCGTTCGCCGTAAAGCTCGCCTTCGCTCTCAAAATCTCGCCAGTCGGCGCCACCTTCGGAGAGCGAAACCGTTCCACCAAATGTATCAGGATCCGGCAGACGAATGGAGCCCTCCGTACCATGCAATTCGATCGGGTGGTTGGAATGGCGGAAGACATCCCAGGACGCCCCGAAATTCACCGTCGCGCCCGACTGGAACTCCAGCAGCGACAAGACATTGGTCGGGGTGCCAACCTTGAACGTGGTGTTTTGAAACGGGCCGGCCGCAGTGATCAGGCGCTCGTCCTCACCTTTCGACGCCATGGCCATGACCCGCACGACCGGGCCGAGCAGGTTCACCATCATGGTCAGATAATATGGCCCCATATCGAAAACCGGACCACCGCCGGGTTGATAATAGAACTGCGGATTGGGATGCCAATGTTCCATGCCGCGGCCCATCATGAAGGCGGTGCCGCCAACCGGACGTCCGATCGCACCGTCTTCCATCAGGCGCCGAGCCCGCCTGCCGGCAGCGCCGAGGAACGTGTCCGGTGCCGAGCCGAGGAGCAGGCCGCGCGCCTTTGCGTCCGCGACTAGGGTCCGGCCATCGGTAGCAGACGTCGCCAGCGGCTTTTCCGTGAAGACATGCTTGCCTGCCGACAGCGCCGACATGGTCACGTCAAAATGTACGGCGGGAATAGTCAGGTTGAGGATGAGGTCGATCTCCGGATCGGCAAGAAGCTGGTCAACGCTCTTAGCGCGAATATTGTATTCGCGGGCACGATGAGCTGCCATATCGGCCGAGATGTCTGCGCAAGCCCGCAATTCGATGCCGGCAAACATCGCCGCATTCCGCAAATATGTCATCGAGATATTGCCACAGCCGATCACGCCTAGACCGATCTTATCCTTTGTTTTCACGTCCATATTTCTCAGTCCTCCCTAGATAACAAGGCTTTTGCATCACCAATCGCCAACGCTTCCCGACATGGGCGAAGGTGAGTTAAAGCATTTTATTTCTTGACGCGCGATAAATTTTTATGAAACATACGGCAATACTGGCGCGGGAATTTGGAGGTCGCCAGTCTTTCCTGGGAGGGAAACATGACGGATTTCAAAAAAGAGCCGACAGGCTCAAATATTGCCATTTCATCGATGATGGTGGACCGGCGGCAATTGCTCCTCGGCGCTGCAGGCGCGGCACTCAGTGCGGCAACGATAGGCGTTACATCGGGACTGGGCATCCGCACCGCGCGCGCCGCAGATCGCACCGAAATCAGCTTTGCCAGCGCCAGTTTCTTCGGCAAGGAAGGTCTCGGCGACCTCGTCAAGGCCTTCAATGAAACGCAAGACCGCATTATGGTCAAATTCATCGAACTTCCGCCGCCGAGTTCGTCGACGGAAGTTTATCAGGGCCTTATCCAGCAGTTGGCACGCCGCAACGGTACGCCTGACGTCTTCAGCCAGGACGTGGTCTGGATCGCCGGTTTTGCCGCGGCAGGATGGGCGCTGCCGCTCGACGAATATTTCCCCAAGGAAAAGCGCGCCGATTATTTCCCCGGAACGGTCGCCGCCTGTACCTACGACAAAAAACTGACCGCGCTTCCGTGGTTCGTTGATTCCGGCATGTTCTATTACCGCAAGGACCTCGTGGAGAAGCATGGCGGCAAGGTGCCGGAGACTTGGGAGGACATGGCCACCATGGCGGCTGCGGCTCAAAAGGCGGGCGATGCCAAATTCGGTTATCTCTGGCAGGGCAAGCAGGCTGAAGTCCTGATCTGCGACGCCGTCGAAGTCATCACGTCGAACGGCGGCTCCATTCTTGCGGCTGGCGGCAAGTCTTCCGTCGTCGGCGAGAAGGCGGCAGTCGAGGCGATCCAGTTCCTTTACGACACGATCAACAAGACGAAGATCAGTCCCCAGAACGTGCTCTCCTGGGACGAGGAGCCTTCCCGCCAACCCTTTACTTCAGGCGAGGCCATGTTCATGCGCAACTGGTCCTATGTTTATCCGATCTCGCAGGATCCGAAGGCCTCGCAGGTCGTCGATAAGGTCGCAGTCGCGCCCCTGCCGCATTTTTCAGGCGGCAAGAGTGCCGCATGCCTTGGCGGATACCAGCTTGGCGTCAACGCCAACTCCAAGAAACGGGAAGCCGCCATCGAGTTCCTGACATGGATGTCGTCCCCGGAAACGCAGACGCGCCTTGCCCTCAATTTCGGTCTCGCGCCGTCGCGCCCGGCCATTTTCCAGGATGCAAAGCTCAAGGCCGAGCAGCCGTTCATGGCGAGCCTGCAGAGCGTGTTTACCGGTGCGACCCCGCGGCCGATCACGCCCCAGTATGCCAAGGTGACGCTCGCCCTGCAGTCGGGAATTTCCAAGGCCCTTGTCAGCGGCAAGGTCAAGCAAGAGCTCGAGGCAGCCGCGGTTCAGATCAACAAGATCGTCGCCTGATATGGCAGCCGCAGTCACGGCCCGGGTCGATGGCGGAACCGGCGGGATAGGGAGGGCGCTTCCAAGCGCCCTCTGGCCCTGGCTGTTGCTGTTGCCGGCATTCATATCGCTGGCATCGGTTTCCTTCTACCCGATTATCAACGGCCTCTATCTTTCCTTCACCAATCGCTCCCTGATTACCCAGGACAATGATTTCGTCGGCATTGCCAACTATGTACAGTTGCTGGCCGACCCGCCGTTCTGGAATGCCTGGTGGCACACGATCTGGTTCACCGTGGCCTCGACTGGACTTGAAACCCTGATCGGGCTCGCAATGGCGTTGATCCTTTGCGAGACATTCAGCGGCCGGGGCATGATCCGCGCGGCGATGCTGGTTCCCTGGGCGATGCCGACCGTCGTCACATCGAAAATGTTCGGTTGGCTGTTCGACGGCCAACACGGCATCGTCAATTTCATCCTTCTCCACCTTGGACTGATCGATCAGAACGTGAACTGGTACGGCTCACCCGACACCGCGTTGATCACCATCATCCTTGCCGATGTCTGGAAGACGACGCCGTTCATGGCACTCTTGTTGCTGACAGGCCTTCAGACCGTCCCGAAGTCGCTCATCGAAGCCGCGCGAATGGACGGCGCCAAGGCCTGGACGATCTTTTGGAACATCCGGTTACCCCTGCTGCTTCCGACATTGCTGATCGCCGGTCTCTTCAGGGCGCTGGACGCGTTCCGCATTTTCGATCTGGTCTATGTGCTCACTGGCGGCGGCCCTGCCGATTCCACCGAAACGCTTTCGACGCTATCCTACAAGGTTCTGTTCTCGACACTGCAGTTCGGCTACGGCTCTGCGGTCTCGACCGCGATGTTCATCACCGAGGGACTGATTGCCCTGGTGTTCTGTCTTTTCCTCGTCAGGCAGATAGGGAAGACAACATGAACGATACGCGCTCCGCCCTTCAAAGCGTCGTCATCTACCTCGGCGCACTTCTCATACTGGTCTGGTCTGCCGGCCCGTTCCTGTGGCAGTTTTCGACGTCGTTCCAGCTCGACAAGGCGCTCACCGAGGGAACGCCGTCGCTCATTCCGCACCCCTTCACGCTGGAGCATTACTACAATGCCTTCGTGGAGAAGGGCCTGCATCACTACGTCGTAAACTCGCTGATCGTCTCGCTCGCAACCACGGCGCTCTGCCTGATCGTCGGCTCGCTTGCGGCCTTTTCGCTCTCGCGGCTGGATGTCAGAGGCCGGTTCGGCATTCTGATGGTGATTTTGTCGGTTTCGATGTTCCCACAGATCGCGCTAGTCGGGCCGCTATACCTGCTCGCGTCGGACCTCGGCCTGCTCGACACACATACCGCGTTGATCATCACCTATCTGGCGCTTGGCCTTCCACTCGTCACCTGGGTGCTGTTCGGCTATTTTGAGACCCTGCCGCGCGAAATCGATGAAGCTGCGCGCATGGATGGCGTCGGCGTTGTCGGCCTGTTGTGGCACATCATCTTGCCGATGTCGCTTCCAAGCCTCGTCACCACGGGCTTGCTTGCCTTCATCACTGCCTGGAACGAGTTCCTGTTCGCGCTCGCCTTCACCTCGGACAGCGACAGCCAGACGATCCCGGTCGGGATCGCCAATTTCACCAACCAATATTACGTGCCTTGGGGAGACATCGCCGCGGCCTCGGCAGTCGTGACAGTGCCGCTTATTGTCTTGGTTCTCTTCTTTCAACGACACATCATCGAAGGCCTCACGCAGGGCGGAATCAAGGAATAATGACATGACCAAGGATCTGAAGGTCGGCTGCCAGACCTTTACATGGGAAATGCTGGGGGACGGCTGGACCGGTTCGCCAGACGATCTCCTTTCGGCGATTTCCGCCGGTGGCTATTCGGGCATCGAAATCACCGATACGATGATCGGCCGCTACGCCGACAAGCCGGCCGACTTCGCAAGGGCTCTCAAGGATAGCGGCCTGCAATTGGTCTCCTTCGCATTTGGCTCCAAGAGCGGCTTCACGTTGGCCGACCAGATCCCCAACGACCTCAATGTGGCGCAGCGCTGGATCGATTTCGCCGCTCCGTTCCCGGGTGCGCTGGTCTCTATCGGCTCGGCGACCGTCGTCTCTGAAGGGCCGCGTGACGACAAGTTCGCAATTGCCGCCGAGTTCTACAATCGCGCCGGGGCGCTTGGCAGGGCGTCCGGCGTCGACGTCGCAGTCCATCCGAGTTCGCACCACAACACATTGCTATTTAACCGCGCAGACTATGATCGGATCTTCGCCCTCCTCGACCCGTCGCTCGTCGGCTGGGTTCCCGATACCGGGCATATCCTGCGCGGCCACGATGATATCAACGACACGTTGCGCAGCTATCAGGATCGCATCCGCTATCTGCATCTCAAGGATGTCGACGCGATGGACGAATGGGCGATGCTTGGAACGGGCATACTCGATACGCCTGCAGTGATTAAGCTCGTCGCACAAGCGCCGCGCTTTACCGGGTGGCTGGTGCTGGAAGAGGAATCAAAGACCGCCGCAGGCGATCCCGCCGCAGCAGTCAAGACCAACCGCGAAACGATGCGTGCCTACGGCGCCTAAGGAAGAAGACCATGATTCAGAAGGAAAATCGCCGGTTGCGTGTCGGAGTTCTCGGCTGCGGGCCGATCGCCCAGTTTGCGCATCTGGAATCCTGCGTAAAAGCCAGGAATGCTGAACTTTACGCCATCTGCGACGCAGCCCCCGATCTGTTGGCGCGCATGGGCGCAACGTACGAACCGCAAAAGATGTTCAGCGACTACGACGCGATGCTTGATGACCCCGAGCTGGAAGCCGTGATCGTTGCCACCTCCGATGCATACCACGTGCCCATGTCGATCAAGGCTCTCGAGGCTGGCAAACATGTCTTGTGCGAAAAGCCGATCGGGGTTTCGGTCGAGGAAGGCCAGCAGCTTGCGGATGCGGTAAAGCGATCCGGCAAGATTCTGCAGGTCGGCCATATGAAGCGCTTCGATCCAGCGCTCGAGGCCGCGCGCGACTTCGTTCGCGACGACATCGGCCAGATCTTTGCGTTGAAAGCCTGGTATTGCGATTCCACGCATCGATACACCAACACCGATGCGGTGCAGCCGCTGCCCGTCACCAGCAAGCTGGCGCGCAAACCGTTGGGCAATCCAAAAGCCGATCTCAGGCAATATTTCATGCTCGCGCATGGCTCGCATCTGGTCGACACTGCACGCTTTTTCTGCGGCGAGATCACAGCGGTGCGTGCGCGCCTCCTTAAGCGCGCCGGCGCCTATTGCTGGTTTGTCGACACCGAATTTGCCAATGGCGCGCTCGGCCATCTCGATCTCACGGTTGCCGTTCGGATGGATTGGCACGAGGGCTTCCAGCTCTATGGCGAAAACGGCTCCGTTGTCGCAAAGACCTTCAACCCCTGGTATTTCCGCTCCAGCGAGGTCGAGATCTTTCATGAGAAGGACGCAACCAGCCGCAAGCCGCTGGGCGCCGACGGTCATTTTTTCCGCAGGCAGGTCGAGGGACTTGCCGACACGGTGCTCAACGGTGCGCCGATGCGCGGTGCTGATGTCGAGGACGGCATTGCTTCGATCCGCGCGATGGTAGCAATCGCCCGGTCGGTGGAGACAGGTGAACGTGTCGAGATCGCATCCGTCACGGGAGCGGTCTGATGCAGATCGGGATATTCGCAAAGACCTTTCCGGGAACCGATCCGGTTCCAGTGCTGTCGGCGGTCCGCGACAGCGGCTATTCAGGCACGCAGTTCAATCTTGCGTGCTGCGGACTGCCGTCGATGCCCGACGATGTGCCGGACGCCATCGTCGATTCTATCCGCGCAGCTGGGGAGACTACTGGTATTTCTCTCGCCGCCTTATCCGGCACCTACAATATGGCCCATCCGGAAAAAGGGGTGCGGGAAACGGGGCTCCGTCAGCTTTCGGTGATCATCAAGACGGCAGCAGCCCTTTCCGTTCCGCTCGTCACCCTTTGCACGGGAACACGCAATCCTCTCGACCAATGGGCCTATCATCCTGACAATACCGATCCAGCGTCCTGGGCGGATATGGCGAGCGAAATGGGCAAGGCCCTGATCCTCGCCGACGAGCACGGGGTCGATCTCGGCATCGAACCTGAACAGGCAAACATCGTGACCTCCGCAATCGATGCCAAGCGACTGATCGCTGAGATGGGCTCCAGGCGGCTGCACATCGTTCTTGATCCGGCCAACCTGTTCGAAAAGGCGACCCCGCCCGAGGCGCGCGACATCATCGCGCGCGCGGTCGAGACGGCGGCGGGACACATTGCCATGGCGCATGCCAAGGATCGACATGCCGATGGGTGCTTTGCCACCGCCGGCCAGGGTATTGTCGACTTCCCCGATTTCGTCGCACGATTGAAGGCCGCGGGCTTCAATGGCCCGCTCGTTACCCATGGCCTCTCCGCCGCCGAAGCGCCCGGCGTTGCGCTTTTCCTCAAGGGACTGATCTGATGGCCGGATCGACCTATCTCACCTCCGACCATGCGAGACTTGCCATCTACGACAGCGGCGAAGGCTTTCCGATCCTGTTTCAGCATGGGCTGGGCGGAGATCAGGCACAGGTCGCGCAGACTTTTCCCGACGTATCGGGATTTCGGCGCATGACGGTCGAGTGCCGGGGACACGGGGCGTCATCGCTCGGCCATATCAGGCCGTTTTCGATCAGGATGTTCGCCGAAGACGTTCTCGCTGCTTTTAAGGATCGCGGCATCGACCGGCTGGTGGTTGGGGGGATCTCAATGGGGGCTGCAATCGCGCTGCATCTCGCCCACCACCACGCAGAGCGCGTTGCCGCGCTGGTACTGGTACGTCCCGCCTGGACCTTTGCGTCGGCTCCGGTCAACATGGCACCGGTGCGCGCCATCGCAGCCCTGATCCAGAGGCATCCGCTTGGCGAAGCTAGACAGCTCTTCATGGCCTCGGAAATTGCCGCAGGTCTGAAGGCCAACGCCCCCGACAATCTCGCCTCACTGCTCGGCTACTTCGACCGGCCGGATGTGGTTCCATTTGCATCGGTGCTCGCCGACATTGCAGCCGACGGGCCAGGCGTTTCGCAGGCTGCCGCTGCGGCGCTGACAATCCCAACCCTCGTCATCGGCAACAGGCAGGACGCCATTCACCCGCTGGTGTCAGCCAAGACCGTCGCTGAAACCATACCCGACGCAACTTTTGTCGAAGTCGCGGCCAAGGCCGCCGACAAGGTGCAGCATTTCGCCGAGACCCAACACGCGCTATCACGATTTCTCGCATCCAAAAAAATCCGGAGCTCCGTCACATCATGACGCCCAAAACCCTTTCAGGCCCTTCCGCCGTGGCAGCCCTGCCCCGCAACCGGCTGCTCGGCGAATTCTCGCTCTGGTCGGCCGATCTTGCCAATATGGAAGCCGATCTCAAACGCATTGAACAGCATGTCGACCTGCATCACATCGATGTCGCCGACGCGCGCTTTACGCCGGGCTTTCTGTTCTTCCCGGATTTTGTCGCCCGCATCGCTAAATTGACGGCCAAACCGATCCACGTTCATCTCATGGTGGAGGCTGAAATCGTCGAGGAGCAGACGCGCCAATTCATCGAGGCCGGCGCCGATCTCATCAGCGTTCATGCCGAAAACGGCGAAGCCGGCCTGCGTGCGGTTGCACTGGCGAAGGAACTGGGGGCGGAAGCCGGCGTCGTGTTGCGGCTGGAAACACCTGTTGCCGCCGTCAAGGCGTTTATCGACCATGTCGCCTTCGTCACGCTGCTGGGCACGTCCATCGGCGTCAAAGGGCAAAGCCTGTCGGAGAAGGCTTGCGATCGGCTCATCGAGGCCCGTTCTTTGTTGAAACAGGCGGGCCGAGAAGACCAGGTGATCCTGGCAGCCGACGGAGGCATTCGCGAGCAGACCGTGCCGCTTCTGCGCGCTGCGGGTGCGCAGACGGTCGTTCTCGGCTCGCTCGCCTTTGGCGAGAAGAACCTGGGAGATCGAATGGCCTGGCTGCATGGATTGGAGCGCCAAATCCAGTGACAAAGGTCGCGCTCTCCTTCGATCTGGGTGGAACGGAGCTTCGCGCCGCGCTGGTCAACGGCACCGGCGACCTTTTGTCATTTCTGGCGGTACCGACCCACGCCGCTGCAGGCCCGGACGCCGTCATCCAACAGATCGAAACGCTGGCGAGCCAACTCCTTTCAGAAACGCCCGACCATATTCCTGTCGGCATCGGGATCGGCGCACCGGGTCCGCTCGATCCGGACGCCGGCGTCGTGATGGGGGCACCCACGCTGGCCGGATGGCAGGAAGTGCCGCTGGTCGATATCCTCTCCGATCATTTCAAACTGCCGGTGAAACTTGAAAACGACGCAAACGCCGCAGCCTTCGGCGAGTGGCGATATGGCGCCGGCCGCGGTGCAAAATCGATGGTGTTCGTCACCGTGTCGACGGGGATCGGCGGCGGGGTGATCGCTGACGGACGAATCCTGCATGGCAGGCGGGGTCTGGCCGCAGAAATCGGCCACATGACGATCACCAACGAGGGAGAACGCTGCTTTTGTGGCGCGATCGGTTGCTTCGAAGCGGTGGCGTCCGGAACCGCGCTTGGAAGAAGGGCGACGGCGCGCGCCAGACAGCCAGATGGGTCTGTGCTACGTGCGCTCTCCGGCAATGCGGAGGTGACCGGGCGGCATGTCGTCGATGCCGCTCGAAAGGGTGATGGTCTAGCGCTGGAATTGCTGGACGCGGAGGCACGGTGGCTCGGGATCGGCTTTACCAACCTGCTCCATCTCTACTCTCCCGACATCATCGTGATGGGCGGCGGCATTTCCAACGGCTTTGATCTTCTGCATGAGGCGGTGAAGGCGACGGTTCGCGACCGGGCCATGCGAGCCTATCGCGACGTGCCGATTGTTCCCGCCCAACTCGGTCATCACGCCGGTCTGATCGGCGCGGCCAGCCTCATCCTTTGGGACGGGGAGAAAGCCGGCTCTGGAGCCGCCAGCCTCGAAGGCTCGGACAACGCAGGCGCACCCACCGACACAATGGAGGCCAGTCATGGCTAATCTCAAGCTACGCGACGCCCGCAAGTCCTATGGCGCAGCCGAAGTCATCAAGGGCATCGACCTGGATGTCGAGGATCGCGAATTCGTTGTTTTCGTCGGCCCCTCCGGCTGCGGAAAATCCACCTTGCTGCGGATGATCGCCGGCCTGGAAAAGATAACCGGCGGCGATCTGATCATCGACGGCACGCGTGCAAACGATGTGGACCCATCGGAACGCGGTCTGGCGATGGTGTTTCAATCCTATGCTCTCTATCCGCATATGACAGTCGCGGAAAATATGGGCTTCGCGCTCAAGATTGCCGGCGTGTCCCCCAGCGAGCGCGAGCGGAAGGTCGGCGATGCGGCCCGGGTGCTCGAGCTGTCGCATCTGCTCGAACGCCGCCCGAAAGATCTTTCGGGCGGCCAGCGCCAGCGTGTGGCCATCGGGCGGGCGATCGTCAGAAATCCGAAGATCTTCCTGTTCGACGAGCCTCTTTCCAATCTCGATGCAGCGCTCCGGGTCAATATGCGCCTCGAACTCATGCGCCTGCACGAAAAGTTGGCGGCAACGATGATCTACGTTACCCACGATCAGATTGAAGCGATGACCATGGCCGACAAGATCGTGGTTCTCAGCGGCGGGCGTATCGAACAGGTCGGTTCGCCGCTCGATCTCTACAATCATCCGGCAAACATCTTCGTTGCGGGCTTTATCGGCTCACCAAAGATGAACATGCTGCCAGTCGTCGTCGATTCAGTCGGTCCGTCAGGCGTTTCCGTGGTCCTTCCAAGCGGGGCGACGGTCACCGTGCCGGTTGCTGCGGGAACGGCGCAGCGTGGCGCGAACGTCACGCTGGGAATTCGGCCAGAGCACATCCGTATTGGGCAAAGCGGCCAGTTTGAAGGAGAGGCAATTATCGCCGAGCGGCTTGGTGGCTTGACCATCTTTCACGTCGACACGGCATCGGAGACGTCCCTCGTCGTCCAGACCGATGGCGCTGACCCGACGCCGCTTCACACACGGATTTCCCTTCAGATCAACCCGGCCAACTGCTACCTTTTCGACGTCGACGGCAAATCGCTCGCCAAGTTGACCAGACTGAATTGACGGCTGCGCCGGCCGTTTGCCGTGACAGCCACAACGAGAACAAAGGTATCAAATTGATGACCGTCATACGAGAGACCCTGACGCTGAGCCACGCCGGCGCGCTACAGGCGCTCAACGCCGCCATTACCAAGGCAAGCGCCATGGGCGTTCCGCAATGCATTTTCATTGTTGACGCGAGCGGCGAAACGATCGCCAGCCTGCGCATGGATGGGGCAAAATATCTCAGCATGCACACAGCTCGTGCCAAGGCACGAACCGCCGCATCCATCAATGCGCCGACCGGTGCTATGCCGTTCGAGTTTGGCGCGGCCGCCGGGATCGCCTCGCAAGGTGGCGTCACCCACCTTCCAGGCGGTTTGCCCATTCGCTTTTCCAACAGGCTCTGCGGAGCAATTGGAGTTGGCTCCGGCAGCGGCGAGCAGGATTTCGAGGTAGGGCGCGCCGCACTGGCCGCCATTGGCGCTGATACCGTTTAGGCGACTTTCTGTAAAAATCTTGACCCGTCGATGTCGCAGACCAGCACTGTCCTTCGTCCTAGGAACAGCCCACACGGGGCAACCAACGCTCATTGGAGGACGACATGACAGCAGAAGTTTCAACCGAAACCGAGCCGCGGCCACAGGTGCTCGGCGGCGTGGTCACCTATATGACGGTCGACGGCGCTTCTAAGGCAGCGGAATTTTACAAGCGTGCATTCGGGGCGACCGAAGTATTCCGCTATCCGATCGACGATAGCGGTCGCACTATGCATATCCATCTGCACATCAACGGCAGCTCGGTCATGCTGGGTGACGCCTATCCGGAGCACGGGTGCCTACTCGAGAAGCCACAGGGCTTCTCGCTGCAACTGATCGTCGACGATATCGATGCCTGGTGGCGCCGTGCCGTTGAAGCCGGCGCCAAGGTCGTCATGCCCGTCGATGTGATGTTTTGGGGCGACCGCTACGGCCAGCTCCGTGATCCCTTCGGTATTGTCTGGGCGATGAATGCGCCGGTGGCACCCTCAGTCTTCGTGTGACGGCAGACGAAAAAGACCCGCCTCTAAGGGCGGGCCAAGGTGCAACAGAAATGACGCATGCGGGTTTCGCGTCCAGCCTCACTCTTGCAAAGGCAGTCGTCGTCGCGGCCCCAATATTGGGCCCATAGGAAGCGGCCAGTCCAAGCGGCAACCTTGACCGAAGCCGGCTTCGGCAGCGTCTAGCCCCGCTGACGCGAAGGAAGCTCAGCTACGAAAATCATATCCGATCCTGTAGAAGAAGCTGCCCACGGCGGTGCCGTTCTTGGTGACCTTCTGCTCGAGAATCTCGGTCAGGCGAGAAAAGTGCCCGCCAATGGAATCCTGATCGAGGTCATTCCTCTTCAGTCCGTAGAGGATGACGGTTCGTCCTTGCATGTCGGCAGGTTTAAACCAGTAGTCATACATCAGGCCATCTCCCCCGAAGGGGCCGCGCCCCACGGAAGTACGAACCGCATCCCGGTCCTCGCGATCATAAAAGGCGATCTCGCTGGCGACGAAATACCGATCCATTCCGGCCAGCAGCACTTGCTTGCCCGTTGCCTGCTCGACAGAGCGCTCGATCCTTCCTGCCTCTGCGCCAAACTCTTCCCAAGCGACAGGAAGGGTCCGAACGGAGCCGAAGTACCCGACCATCGGAAATCCGAGAACGAGATAGTGCAGACTGAGACCATAGATCACCAGCGTGGTCATCACGGTCGGGACCCATAGTCGCTGCAGGAAACCGTTGAACCGCGACAGGTTGCCGACGGCTGCAACGATCGTTGCGGCGATAGCCGGAAGAACCGCGAGCCAGACCGGCCCCGTCCAGTTCGGCTTGATCTCATGAAACAGGCTGAACGCAACAAAGACCGACAGGGGGACAATTGTAAAGATCTTGATGAACAGGGACTGACGCGCAGCGTTCGCGTCCGGCTTCGTCCCCAGCGTCAGGCCGCTCCTCGACGCCAGGGCCGCGATTGCTGCGATTAATCCGATCGGCGTCATCAGGATCGCGGCACTTCCGACCAAGGATGGAAGTGAGAAGTTGACCGAGCTTTGCAGCCGTTGCGACGTTTGAAAGGAGAATGATGCCCAGCCATGCGTCGCATTCCAGTAGATCACAGGGGAAAAGAGGACGGCAGCCACTATGATGGCGAGATAGGGTTCTGGTCGCAGCAGCCAGCGTCGTGCCCTGGGGTCCAACAGGATGAAAATCAGTGCGGCTGGTCCCAGGAGCGCGATTGTATATTTGGAAAGCATGCCAAGACCGGCACATATGCCTACCCCCCACCAGGCCCGGCGGCTATTGCCTACAAGCGCCCGCTCCAGAAAATAAAGCGCTGCCGCCCACGCGGCGGTCAGGGGGACATCCGGCATCATCATGAAACCGGAAGAGAAGAAAAATGGCAGGGTTGCCAGCAGGAGAACGCCGACAAACGCCGGCGATTTGCCGAACAGATTGCGTGAGAACCAAAAGACAAAAAAGGCCGTCGGAATCCATGCCAGATAGGCACCGATACGGACACCAAACTCCGTGTCCCCAAAAAGGCTCGTTCCGAGCCATATCAGCCAGGCGACCATCGGAGGATGATCAAGATATCCGATGTCGAGATGCTGCGAATAGTTCCAGTAGTAAGTCTCCTCCGGCACGAGGTCGACAAGGCCCAGGAACACCAATCTCAAGGCAAGAACATAGACCAGAACGCCGATCGCCGCCACACGCCACCGCACATCGGGCGGCATGCGCGGGTTGACAGAGGGGAATACGAAGAAGGCGTTTCCAAAGTAGTTGACAACTGCGGCCGCCCCGACGCCAAGGAGGATCGCGGCCTGGGGATGCCATCCCAGCAGCTCCACGGCCCCGGCAAGGACGCCGCCCCGCAGTGCGAAAGCAAGAAGGCAGATCGTCAGGAAGCGTATGTATCGTCTCCAGTCCCGCTCCCGCCGAGCCAGCTCGTCGCTTGCGAAAGCCCATCTCGAATTTAAAATATAGTTGGAAACGGTGGCGACAACGAAGCTTACGACATGCGCCGTAACCAATTTTGCTCCCATCGCGAACAATATCTGAAAGATCAGGATGTCGAGTGCCAAGCCAATGAGGCCGACCGCTGCGAAACGCGCAGCGTTTCCAAGTGAAACGGCGCCTCCGGCCAAGACCAGAAGGCGGCGGGCATAGGCTATCATCTGTCCCCAGCCGATCTTCGATTCTCCGCGCACTCGGTCGTGGAAGACAATCGGAACCTCGCTGACCCGAAGGGCATCACCGCCGTCGGCTATGACTTCCAGACCGATCTTGAAGCCGGCTGCCTCCGGGTCAACGGCCAGAAGTCGCTCTTTGCGCACGGCGAAGAACCCGGACATGGGATCCTGCAGATCGGTCAGCGGCCATGCCAGAGCGCCGCCGAGCCGAGACAGCAAGCGACGAGCCAGCGGCCAATCCGGCGTGGAGCCGCCCGGCACATAGCGGCTTCCGACGACCATATCGCTCGTGCCGTCAACAATGGGTCCGACGAGATTGCCGATTTCGTCAGGGGGATGGCTCAGATCGGCATCCATGACGACGACGATGTCGCCGGTGGCAGATCTTGCAGCTGCGAGTACGTCTCCAGCCAACCCGCGTGCCCCGCTACCGCTGATGAGCCTCACGGGAGCCTTGGCTTCCCACACCCGGACGCGCTCAACGGTTCCATCGGTCGATCCGCCATCAGCTACCAGGATCTCAAGCGCTATGTCGGCACTGGATTGCAACAGCAATGACGACAGAAGAACGTCGATATTCTCGACCTCGTTGAGCGTCGGAACGACAACCGAAACGGATTGCCGATGTTCTACTCGAGGAACGAGATCTACCGCGTTTCGCTGCAAAGGTTCTAGGTCGGTCGACTTTCGTGGCCGATCTGAAATGTCGTGGAGAGACCTCACGACAGCTTGGCCGGCGAGGACCTCAGAGTGGTTACGAGCCAGTGCGATGATATCTGAACGCTTGGATAACCGGCAGTCTGCGCGCGCTTCATATTAAATGACTTTCTTTCTTAGCTAGCGTGCAATTATGGACAACGACACTGACAGTGACCTGAATGCCGCCACGTCCGACAGAACCTCCCAAACTCCGTGCCGGAGATCGGCGTTGATCAGCGCTCTGCAACCGAAGCGAGCAAGGCTTTGCTGCCACCACGCTGGGGAATTCCGCAGACGAATTCTGTCGCAACCTGCGGCAATGCCGCCGCCTTGCTGTCGAACACCTGTTCGACAGGATCACGGTCCCTATGAGCACCGAACCGCACTGCGGCGGGCTATTTCGCGCTGACTGCCAGAATGAATGCCACGACCATTGCCTCTTTGAGACGGCGCGCGCCAAGCCATGACTGGCGCCATCAGTGCCGCCAGCGATTGCGCAGCGTATACGGCGATACGGAGAAAACCGTGTTCAAATTCGACGGATAACTCCGCGAGGAGTTATCCGTCGAGTTCAACAGACAGATCGGCGACCACCCGAAAGGGCGCAGGTCTGCCTACTCAATTTATGGAGTTTAGCGTCAGTGACGTCCCGCTGGCGGCGACGTTAAGACCGAGCTGGCCCGTGACACTGATCGTCTGAAGATGAATTGAGCCTGAGGTGCCGCCGAACAAGATGTTGGTACCGATGCCGGCGCCAACCGTCGCTTCGGCGGTGGCGCCTTGATAGAGACCGCTCAACGAGCCGCGGTGATAGCCGGCCGTCGGCGCAAATACCGCCCAAACGAGCCGACTGCGCGTGGTAAAGCCGAGATCGACCCCGAACTTCCTGATGGCTCCGGTGTAATGGTCGGAAAGCTCACCGGATGCGCTCGAATGGAATGCGCAGTCGACTTCCTTGGCCGACCCGAGGACATAGCCGACACCCCCGCTGATATCGCAAGTGAGATAGCCGATCTTCACGCCATTGCGCGCGTCTTGCTCCTGATAGCTGGTGACCATGTCGGCAGAGCTGGCCACCGTTGCGGCAGACAGAGTCGAAATTGCTGTGGCAATTGCCAGTACAGATTTATTCATAGTCGTTTCCTTCCAATATCGTGGGCGATGCATATGCACTGTCCTCCAATCGACAAATTCCGCAACTGGAACGCATATTATTGCAGAACGATCCCAACCGGGTAGCTTGAGACAAAGGCGGTAAAAAGACAAACGCGAGAGATTGCATTTAGGTTCAAATCCAAGATTCGCAAGGTCGATCAAAGCCCTCACAAGCTTTCGCCCATCTTCCCTCGCAGTCAGCTCCCACCATCGCCCTTGATAAACACTCGCCCGGGTCACCCAAAATCGAGCATGGGCGCGGTCTTTGAAACGGTGGGTTCAGCTGGCGTCACCGGCGGCAACAGTTCGTCATATCTCATCAGTCGCCCGGCATTTCCGAGTACCAGTAGCGTGCTGACGTTGTGGAGAATTGCGGCCACCAGGGCGCCCGTGGCACCCAGCAGCCCGAATGCCGCAAGGACGACGATCGCCAACGTCCAACCGAGCCCGATGACGACATTCCCCTTCAAGGTGTCTCGGCAGCGTCGGCTGAGGCGTACGCATGTGCCAAGCCGCCGGAGATCACTGCCGATCAGGATGATATCGGCCGACGCCAACGCGATATCAGATCCGCCCGCCCCCATTGCAACGCCAACGACGCCAGCTTTGAGAGCAAGAGAATCGTTAATTCCATCACCGACCACCATGGGCCGGTAACCGCTTTTGATTTCGCGGGATACCCATCTCAATTTATCTTCCGGCAGTGCCTCTGCAATGAGATCGGTCATGCCGATTTTTTCCGCCAAGGCCATTGCAACGGACTGCCGATCACCGGTCAGGAGCAGTTGCCGGTTGAGCCCGAGGTCACGAAGACCGGCCATGGCGGCAGCGGCTTCCGGCTTCATCGTGTCAGATAGCAGCAGCCATGCCGCAAACCGCCCGCCGAGCGAAACACCGGCGATCGGCCCGTCGTGAACCGGGACGGCCGGGAGTTCGATCCGCAGACGCTCGAACAATTCCGGGCGACCAAGAGCCGCCTCGCCTTCCGCTGTGTCGGCGACGACGCCAAGACCTTGAAGTTCCCGCAGGTTTTTCAACGAACGAAATGTGTCATGAGGCGCCAGCGAGACCAAAGCCTGACTGACCGGATGACTGCTTGCGGCCCCAAGAGACGCTGCCAGTGCCAGGATGTCCGATTGATCGACGTTCCCCGCCGATCGAATTTCCTGCAAACGCAATTTGCCGTAAGTCAGCGTTCCGGTCTTGTCGATGACGACGGACGTGAGGTCGGCCAACTCCTCAAGGAAGGCGGAACTGCGGATAAGGATGCCGTGGCGCGCCGCCACCGCAATGCCCGCGATCGCCGTCGCAGGCGCTGATAGAACGAGCGCGCAGGGACATGCCGCCACCAGCACGGCCAGCATGATCTGATCGTCATATGTGACGAACCAAGCAACAACAGCGATCATGAGCACAAGGGCCAGATATTGATTGGCATATCGCTCAAGCAGGCGGGTAATCGGCGGCTTCGAGCGTTCCGCCCGCTGCATGAGCGCTATGACCTTACCGAGTGTCGACTGCTCGCCAATTCTGGTGACCTCGATCCGCAGCAAACCATCGAGGTTGATCGAGCCGCCAAAGACCTCGGTGCCGGCGCCAACCTCCACAGGAACCGATTCTCCGGTGATCGGCGCGGTATCGAGGCTGGCTCTCCCTGCCAGGATACGGCCATCGGCCGGCACGCGGTCCCCAGCCCTCACCTCAACCTGATCTCCAGGCTTGAGGGTTGCATTGTCCACTTCCTCGATTTGCCCATCAGTATTGAACAATCGTGCGTGGCTGCGCGTCAGGCGTGCCAGTGCGTCCATCGCTTCCTTCGATCCGATGACGCTGCGCTCCTCAAGCACATGGCCGAAGATCATGATGATCGGCAGTAAGGCCGCGGTCAAAAGGTCACCCGTCGCCCAGGCAGCGAGCATCGCGAGAGCGATCAACTGGTCGGTAATGCCGTGGAGGCTCGGGTGACGAAGGCTGTGCCATCCGGAGCGCAGCACCGGCACCGCAACAATGATCGATGCCGAGGCGAAGAGCAGCTGGCCTATCCCTGTTTCATCGCCAGAAACCCAACGCCAGCCGATACCGAGTATCAGAAGGCCTACGGCGATCATCGCCAACGTCAGCTGGAAGGCCGCATTTTGCTTTTCGTTGGCGGTCAGCATGCCGCTGCTGAGCACATGACCATGAAGGTGCGCATGGCTATGCCCGTGTCCAGGTGGCTGGCTCATTTATCCATTCCCTGAAGGATCAGATGGCTGTCGTCGCGGGGGTCGACGGTGATCACAGACCCCGCCTGCGACAGGATCGTCGCGATCCGGTCCCGGTATAGGCGCAGCAGGAGACCCGGATCGCCGTCATTGCCTTGCGTAGCCGCGAGGCCTGTAATCGTGGCCGTATCCGTGCGAGCCTTTCCGATCCGTTCGGTGGCTTGCGCCGTGGCAATCTGCACCGCGAGGTCAGCAGCCTGCGCCGCCGCTTGCCCCTGTTTAGCGGCATCGTTTCGAGCCGCCGCGACCGCCTGCTCCGCCTGCTGGCTCGCCGTGAGAACGCCGTCGAACGCCGCGACCGCCTGCAGGGGAAGCGACGATTGCACATCGGCGCGTTCGACTTCGATCCCGAGCCCGGCGCCCTTGGCGCTGAGGACATTCAGACTGTCGTTGATGCTCTTGACCAGATCCGCCCTCAAGCGTTCCCGTCGCTCGGCGGTACCATTGTTGGAAGCCATCAGCTCCGGCCGCGCCACCAAGATTCCGTCGAGGTCTCTGGATGCACAGACCAGAATGGCGCTTCGTGTCGCCAGGCGATCCAGGGCCGGAATAAGGTGCGCCCCCTGAATGACATAGTCGAAGGGATCTGTGACGCGATAAAACACCTGAATGTCGAGATGCACGACACTCGCGTCCGCAGTCAGCAAATATCCGGAACCCGCCAGCGCGTCGCTTTCCGGTGCCGTATCGGTTTCATCAGTCTTTGCATCGATCGAGCGCAACAAGCCTTGAACTTTGCGCTCCAGAACATTTGCGGAAGCCGGCACGAGCAAGACCTGTTCAAAGGGTTGCGGCCAGGCGAGCAGAAGGCCGGAATTCTGTATCCGGTTCAACGCACCCATCCGCAAGACAACCGCCCTGCTTTCAGGAGCGATCTGGCGGATGTTGGAAATCATCCAGCCGACAGCTGCCATCGCCATGATTGCAAACAACGCGAGAAATGCCAGCCGAACAGCCTGAACTTGAGGCGAGGCATCGTTCTGATCTGGCCTGGACATGCTCACTTGCCCCCAATCGCCGGCGGTGCACTTGATGGCGCAACAGGAGGACCATCGACCAGAGCGCGGAATGGTGCTGCATCCGTTCGCAAAATAAGCCGTGTGTTCGAATTGACGATCGTCCCCAGCGTGTCGAGGGATCGAAGCAGGTCATAGAGCTGTGGCGCGCTGTTGTAAGCCGCCCCGTAGATCTGCGCTGCTTCGACGCGGGACTGGGCCTCGATATTGGCCGCTTTGACGGCGGCATCCGCCTGCAGCACCCGTGCATCGCGCTCGGCCGCCGAACGGATTTCCGCCGCCTGTCTTTTCCCAACAGCCGCCCGCTCCGTCGCAATGGTTTCGCGCTCCGCCCGCATGCGATCGACGGTCGCATCAAGGGTGACGGACGGCAACGTCAGACGTTCGATCCCGACCTCGACAACGCGAATGCCATAGGTATCGAGCAAAGGCTGACCAATCTGCGCCTGCAAGCGGGCTTCGAGCGCGTCTATCTGCAACTTGGCAGGATCGGGATTGATCAGCGATGCCAGATCATAGTTGCTGGCCACCGTTTCCAGCGACGATCCCAGAAAGGTGCGTATCTGCTCCGCCGCCTGATCCGGCTGGTTCTGCACCGATCGGACGAACCGTTTTATCGCCTCCGGGTCCCCTGGGACCTGCCAGATCGCATAGGCCTGAGCAATGACGCGCAGGCCGTCCCTCGTGCCGACATCCTGCAAACCGCTCGATGTCGATTTGGCGCGCAGATCGACATCTATGGTTGTCTCGAACGGCATGGGAAACCGGAAGGCAAGGCCAGGCTCGGTAAGGACGCGCGTCGGATTGCCGAAGCGCGTGACAATGGTGGCCGCACCCGATCTGACCTGGACGAGGCAGGCAGCCGTGATGATGATCATTGCAATCAGGACGGCGATGACGACGCGGTACCACCGAAACGGCATCGTTTCAGCGTCCTCGTCATGATGAAAATGATGGTGATCGTCTGCTTCATCATGGGAATGCACGTGGGTCATGGATTGACCTCTTCACTTGGCGCTGGCGCACTCGTCTCACCGGCGGCATCTGGATCTATCGGAGGCATGGTCGTTCTGAGGTCGAAAGTAGGAGCAAGGTTTCCGCCGATCCGATGATCGAGGATCAATGCCTTCGAATGCGCCAGCCCCGCGGTGAGCCGAGCAAAATAGGTCTCCGTCAGGAAGACCTGCCCAGCTTTGTCATAGGCCGTCTGCTCTGCTGCAAACCGCAACTTCGCCACCTCGGAGGCAGCAATGCTCTCGCGCGCACTCGCCACGGCCTTGTCACGTTCGATACTGGCGTTGAGTTGAGCATCGTTGGCTCGCTCGGCCGCGTGGCCGCGCTCGCGAGCAACCAGAGCCTCGGCAGTGATCTGCGAGGCCTGAACCGCGTGATACGCATTGGCGGCCCCAGCCGGCGGGTGAATTGCCTCGACCACCACCGCGAGGATTTCCACGCCACTGTTCAAGCGGTCGAGATCCTTTCGTATCGCCGAAGAGATATCGACAGCAAGCTGTGCGCGCGTCTCGCCAAGGACATCATCGAGTGTTCGCGCCGCGAAATCGTGAACCAGGACGCGACTAGCCGTGCTTTCGATCAGGGCAGCGGGGTCGGAGGTCTGATAGGCGGCGTTCAGTGCCGCCTGATCCGAGAGGCCGATGCGATAGACAAAGCGGATGTCCATGTTGACGATCTGAAAGCTCTGCTTTCCGTCCGTTCGGCTCGCTATGATCTGCGATTTCTCGCTGATATGAGAGCCGTCCCACAGCCTATTTGTAATCTCCGGCGCCGGCCCCTCCGCGTCAGCCAAGGGCTCACCGTCTTTTTTGTCGGACAGTGACGTTGCCAGTTCATGAACCACGCCGTTTTCGACCGGGACGACCCGCCCGAAGGGCCAGGGAAGGCCGGCATGAAGGCCGGAATGGACAACGCTTTCCGGCTTTCCGAAGCGCTCATAGATGCCGCGCCCCGTCATCGGCACCTCGCTGACGCCGCTCAGCAACCAGCCGATGAAAAGGATCAGGCAGATGACAGCAGGTGCGGCCCTGCGGATGAAGGAAATCGCCCAGATCTGGCGAAGATCTATGCCGTACCTGGCTTTGATCTCGTTGCGAAGGACCGAAAATGGCCTCGGCGGCCAGCGAAGTGTACCTGCCACAAAGCTGTCCGCGATCAATTGCGGTTCAATATCGCTGTTTTGAGGACTGAACATTGCAAGGAGGGCGCGAATGAGCAGCTCAAGCGCCACCAATGCCGCGAAACAACCCGAGAGCACCATAAGCCGGGTAAGCCATTCTTGGCCTGCTCCGACCATAAGCAGGCAGAAGGCCGATGCAACGAGGGTGACGATCGGCAGGCGGGTCAGAAGCATCAGCGAACCCGCCTCAGGCAATTCCTCCAAATTGCTTGAGGCAAAGCGCCTCTCGATCACGAGCAGCGCGAATGCAAGCGCAAGACAGAATCCGCCCGCAATGTAGGCAGCCCGACCGGGTGTCGATTGTTCAAAATCCCAGGACACACCCGCATAGACCGTCAAGAGCGCCAGCAGTGACAGGCATGCTTGCAACACGGCTCGTGATCCGACACGCTGGACAGCGGCTCTGGCAGAAGTCGCGGCCCTTCCAGAAAGCCGCTCAATGGTATCGGTTCGCAGAGGTTCCTCGGACGGCGAGCGCCACGGCGACGTGGCCGCATCGATCATCCAACGCAACCAAGCCGGTCTTGGCAGGCTCGGAAGACCGGCTCTTTCCCGTCGCCAGCTTGCAACCTCACAGCCCGATCGCAAGCCTGATCCGAGAACAATCAACGCCGCAGCGTTGCTGCAAAAGAACGGCAGCCACATCGTTGAAGAGGCGAATGATCCGACCAGGCAAGCCGCCAGCAGGAATGCCGCGGCGACTATGCCCACCCGAGACGCATCGGTAGAGAGCTGCCGCGCGTGAATTGCAGACCGCTGAAATCGAATTCGTTCGGTCGGATTCACCGCCTCGATGTCGTTGTCCATGTGCGGTCGTATTCGTTCCCGTGCTTCAGCATCCGGTCCAGTGGACGCAGACCATTCGCTGAAAACGTCTAGTCCGACTGCCCGAAAAATCAATGGCCGCGTGACGTTTCCACTTTCGACACGGGATTTCCTATATTTCCGCTCCCCGACCCGCACCATGCCAATGCTGGCGGCCGATACGCATTTTATCCCACTTTTGGAATGTTTGTTTGACGACAAGCGCCTCTTGAACGGCTCCTTTCGCCAGCCGATCTTCGAAGCCAGCAGTTCGGAGCCGTCCAGCCATCGACTTCAACGATGATATTTCGCATCAACCTCGTTGATCGCCGCGACGTTCGACGCGCTGCGGCCCTTTTCGTCGAAGGTCTGCGCCAGGAACGCGTCAGCGATCGATTTCGCCACCTCTGTCCCGATCACGCGGGCCCCCATGGTGATGATCTGCGCGTTGTTCGACAATGCGGCCCGCTCGGCGGAATAGGTGTCGTGGCACAGCGCCGCCCGGATGCCAGGAACCTTGTTGGCCGAGATGCTGACACCGATGCCGGTGCCGCAGATCAGAATTGCTCGATCATACTCACCGCTCAACACACGGGAGGCTACACGGTCCGAAAGGTTTGCATAAAATTCCTCAGAGCCCTCGGCAGGCTTGGAGACTTCGGCAACATCGTGCCGGTCTTTCAGATACTCGGCGAGCACATGGGCGAGGCCAGACCCGGCACTGTCGCCGGCGATTGCAAGTTTCATAGTCTTTCTCCTTTTTTGCAATGTGATGGGTTGTGATCCCTGGATCAGATGATAGCGGCGACCCGCGCGATGATGTCGAGGTAGCCCCCGACGTCCCAGGCGGATCGTCCGATGAAGAGTCCGTTGATATGTGGGCATGCGGCGAGCTCGGCACAATTTCCCGGATTGACCGAGCCACCGTAAAGGCACGGTATCCGTCGGCCCAGAACCTCTTCGGCCACCGCGATGATCCGTTGTTGCCGCGCGTCGGCATATTCCGCGGTCGCCGGAATGCCGTGCTCCCCGATCGCCCAGACCGGCTCATAGGCCAGCAGTATCGGTGCTGCCCGTTGCGCCGGCGACAACGCCTGCAACGCACCGCGCACCTCGTCGGCCAAGACATCATCCGCACGTCCGCTTTGGCGGTCCGCCAACGTCTCGCCGATGCAGATCAGCGGTATCAGCCCATGGCGCACGGCCGCCTCGACCTTCAGTCCTACGGTCGCATCCGTTTCGCCAAAATATTCGCGCCGCTCGGAATGGCCGAGCTCGACCATATCCATCCCGCAATCGACCAGCATGAGCGGCGAGATTTCGCCAGTCCACGCCCCGCGATCGGCCCAGTGCATGTTCTGCGCGCCCACCTTGACCGAACAGCCGGCAAGCATCGCCTTTACCTCGCGGATCGCGGTGAATGGCGGGATCACAAAGCGCTGGAAGCGCGGATCGGCGTCTGCCTCAGCCGCGAGGAGGCCGTCCGCAAAGACGCGCGCCTCGGCCAGCGTCTTGTTCATCTTCCAGCTGGTACCGATCCAGAAAGGCATATCAGTCATGTGTCTATTCCTGTTGAGCAGGTCAAAGATTGAGGTCGGCGATGCCGGTGTCGATATGAGGGGCCCAGAAGGCCACCGACTCGGCGATCTGGCCGATCACCTGCCGGTCGTTCGGCTCGCGTTCCTTGAAGGATAGTTCAAGGCAGATTTCGTTTTCACGCGCGCCACCTTCGTGGAAGGCGGCAAGCAGCGGCTTGGGCTGGATGCGCCCCTTGGCGTTGTATTCGGCGGTGAAGGGGCGATGACCGCCCTTGTCCATCAACGACTGCTTGATGTGAATGATCGGCGAAACACGGGGCACCGCCTTCGCCCAGGCATAGGGGTCGAAGTCGTCGAGGTTGGGGCTGGTGACGTCACCATGGTCGATGTCCGCCATCATCCACATCGGCACCGCCATGTTCGCGGCCGTCAGCCGGTCCTGAAGCGCCATACAGGCGGCAATTGTCTCGCCGAATTCCCGACCCACCGACATCGGCTCCCAGAATACAGAGCTCAGGCCTGCCGCCTTGGCGTGCTCCGCGACTTCGGCCCAGCAATCGATAGCGATCCGGATCAGCGCCTCGCGGCGCGCGGGATCGTCGAAATCGCGATAGGTGAAGATCGCGAACTGCGTGCCGACCGAACTGCCGCCCAGATCGGCGGTGATATTGGCAAAGGTCTTGAACCAGTCGACATAGTAGCGCCGGACATCTGCGTCGGGGTGCCCGAAATGGTTGAGCCGCCCATAGGGGCCGGTCATGCCGGAGGTCACGCGCACTCCCGTGCGTGCCATCGCCGCGCTCATTTCGCGCGTCAGCCGCCGGGTGACCGCGCCTGGCCACGAAGGGTTGATGAACTCATGCGTCAGCTGGACATCACGGATCTTCACGCTGTGCGCGATGGCGTCTATCAGGTCGCCCGGCTCGGCGAAGCGGTTGACCAGCGGATTGGTGTTGAGCGATAGCGTGAGCCCCATCGGGACCTCCTGTTGAAAATCGAAACGCGCCGGGGTGAAATCGAGCACTTCCCCCAATGCCGCTCAGGCGGAACGCGCCATCTGCCCGTTGAGCCACACATCAAAGGTGGCCTTCTCCTCGGCACTTATGTGCAGCCCATGCTTGGTGCGGCGGGTCAAAATGTCCTCTGCTGTCTCCGCCCATTCCTGTGTCATCAGATACCGCACCTCGGCCTCGTAGAAATTCGGGCCAAAACACTGCCCCAAGCCCGAAAGCGATGCGGCACCGCCGATCACTTTCGCCGTCCGCGCGCCATAGACACGGGCATAGTGTCCCGCCAGAGCGCGCGGCAGCCACGGATACTCGCGCTGCAACGTGTGGAGGAAACGCGGCACGTCAGCCCCCTCGATCTCGCCGCCGGGCAAAATGCCTTTGGCGGTCCAATCCAGGCCCATCTTCGGGAACGTCGCCCGGAACCGCTGCATCGCATGCTCGGCCAGCTTGCGGAAGGTGGTGATTTTTCCGCCGAAAACGTTGAGCAGCGGCGCGCCGCCTGCAACGTCGAGGTCGAAGACATAGTCCCGCGTCACGGCCGAGGGATTGCCTTTGCCGTCGTCGTAGAGCGGCCGCACCCCCGAGAAGGTCTGGATCACATCCTGGCGCCGCAATGTCTGCTTGAAATAGCGATTGACCGCCGCCAACAGATATTCGATCTCGCTCTCGTCGATCGACACCGCCTCCGGCGCCCCCTCATAAGGAATATCGGTCGTTCCGATCAGCGCCTTATCGCCCTCGTAGGGGTTGATGAAGATCACCCGCTTGTCGTGGTTCTGCACCAGATAGGCCTGCGGTCCGTCCCAGAACTTCGGTGTGATGATGTGGCTGCCCTTCACCAGACGGACATTCCGAGTGGAATTGGTGCCAGCCACCCGCCCGATAATGTCATTGACCCAGGGCCCGCCCGCATTGACCAGCGCACGCGCCATGACGACCCGCTTGGTGCCATTGCGCGCATCTGTCATCTCGACCCGCCACAGCGCGCCCTCGCGCCGCGCCGAGGTACAGGCCGTCCGCGTCAGGATTTCCGCCCCCCGTTCAGCCGCGTCCATCGCGTTCAGCACCACGAGCCGCGCGTCGTCAACCCAACAGTCGGAGTACTCGAACCCTCTGGTGTACTGATCCTTGATCGGTGCGCCTTCCGGGTCGCGCTGCAGATCCAGCATGCGCGTCGGAGGCAGCGTCTTGCGCCCGCCGAGATGGTCATAGAGAAACAGTCCGAGCCTGACCAGCCACGCCGGCCGATCATCAGGACTGTGCGGCAGCACGAAACGCATCGGCCAGATGATGTGGCTTGCCGAATTCAGCAGCACCTCGCGCTCGATCAACGCCTCGCGCACAAGCCTGAATTCGTAATATTCGAGATAGCGTAGCCCGCCGTGCACCAGCTTGCCCGAGCGGGACGAGGTGCCCTGCGCCAGATCATCCTTCTCGCACAGGATGACCGACAGACCTCGGCCCGCGGCATCGCGCGCGATGCCCGCACCGTTGATGCCGCCGCCGATGATGAACAGATCTACCGTTTGCGTATCGTTCATCTCCACTCTCCTCCGAGGCAAGCCTCTGCGTGTTTGCGGGGCTTTTGGAAGCAATTGTCGATCATATTCATATCCCCGTTCATTCGGTTCGCCCCTGCGAAAGCGCCAACAGGTCCCAAACCGGTTCCAGCGCGCGCCGCGCACTGCAATAGGCCGGGAACGTGCGATCATAGGTCTGCACCAGCGCTGCATCCGGCGCTTCGACCGGCCCAAGCAACGGCGTGACCCATTTTGCAATGCAGGCTTCCATCTCCGGATAGACCCCGATTGCGACCGCAGCCATCATTGCCGCACCCGCGGCGCCCGCCTCTTCTCGTGCGGAAATCCGGACAGGCGAGCCAACTGCAGCTGCAACAATTTCGCGAAGCGCCTGCGACCGTGCCGCTCCACCGGTCAGTCGCAACTCCAATGGCATATCACCCATCGCCGCATAGCAATCGCGCGTGGCCATCCCGAGCCCCTCGACCACAGCACGTAGTAGATCGGGGAAACGGTGCCCGCTGGTCAACCCGACAAAACCGGCACGCGCATTGGCGTTGACGAACGGTCCCCGCTCTCCCGCTTCCGAGATATAGGGGTGATAGATCAGGGTGCCGGGACTGCTGACCGCAAGCCAACCCTCTATCCGCGCCACCAGCTCGGCATGCGTCGCCTCGTGGCCCATCTCTTCCATCAAATCACCGGCCAATCGCAGCGCCCAGTCGATATTCAGCGTTGCCGCCATGTTCGACTGCACCTGCGCGACCATGCCGGGGATAGGCAGTGCAATCACATAGCCCGTGCCCTCCTGGTTCAGGTGGACGCCCGCAATGTCGCTCGCACGCATATGCATGCCCGTGGAGCCGATGATCGAGCAGGCGGCCGGTGCCCCGCCGGTATGGATACCGGCTCCGAGCGCCGTGCAGACAAAATCGACATAGCCAAGGCTGACCGGCGTTCCCGCAAGCAGGCCTGTCGCCGTTGCCGCGTCCGGCGAGAGCGAATGCGTGACCTGCGTACCGTCGAGGATCTGCGGCAGCAATCCGCGCTGCGCCGTCAGGCCCAGGGCGTCGATGACCGTCTCGTCATATTGGCGGGTGCGGAAGTTGCCAAAGGTAAAGCTCGCCTCCGACGGATCAGTCGCGCGAACCCCGGTGAGATTGAGGTAAAGCCAGTCCTTGCAGTGCAGCGCGACTTCGGCTTGGTCGAGCATTTCGGGCGCTGCCGCTGCCATATGCGCGATCTGCGTTCCCTGTTGGCAAGCAGTAAGCCCGGTCCCGGTCGCCTCGAACCGAGCGCGTTCTGAAGGCGAGGCCCGCAACCGCCGCACCGTTTCGGCGGCCCGCGCGTCCAGCCATAGCCAACCGTCGGTGACCGGCGCATTGCGCGCGCCCACAAGCCATGTACCGTCGCCCTGCCCCGTCACCGCCACCGCCGCCGTGCGGCGCGCAAGCCCCTCGACCTTGGTGCCCAGATCCCGCAACGTCCGGGCACAGTCCACCCAGGTCTGGCTTAGCGATTGGAACGCGGCTCCATCTGCCTGTGTCACATAGCGGTTCGGCACTGACGCCGCGGCAATCTGCCGCCCCGCCAGATCGAAGGCTACCGCCTTGATGAGGGAGGTTCCGGCATCGATGCCGATCAGGATGTCCTGTCCGGCATCATGCATCAGCTCTATTCTCCATCGCTCCAACTCCATTGGCAGATGAACTGCTGGCATGCCACCCCGGCGGCATGTCCGTTGGCCCCCGCATTCATATCGTCCACCAAGATTTCCACTTCATCCGCGCACCCATGCCGGATCCTCATTCGCGAGGGCTTGCGCTGTGCGCTCATCGGTGATCAGCCCGCGCAGAAAGCCACTCTTCAACACAGCCCTGATCGCGCCGATCTTTTCATGTCCGCCCGCGATGGCGACAATCCTTCTTCCCCGCATCGCGTCGAGACCAGGCGACAATGTGCGTGCCGACAGCGACGTTTCGATCGGCTTGCCCACGCGATCAAAGAAATGACCTAGCATCTCTCCGACGCCGCCCAGTTCACGCACGTCGCGAATTTCGGCCGCCTCAATCATCTGCGATGCGACAAGCTGGGCATCCAGCGCTGCCGTGCCAACGCCGACGAACATCAGATCAGCCCTTGCCGCCAGCTCGAAAATCTCGCGCACGCCGCGCTGCGCCAACAGCACCTCCCGATCTTCGACCGTATTGGCGAAGAACGGAACCGGCATGACAAACGCCGCCGCCCCGGTTTTCTCGGTCAGGCGGTGCATCACATCGTGCGGATTGGCCGCGTAGTTCCGCGTCACTCCTCCCAACAAAGATACAAACCGTACCCGCCCGGCATCCATGCGGGCCATCTCCGTCACCGCCGCAGCCAGGGTGCGGCCGTGACCAATCCCGATAACGCCTCCATGAAAACTCTCGATCTCGCGCTGCAGGAATCCCGCGCCCGCCATGCCCAGTGCCTTCAGCGGCAAACCCTGCTCATGCAGATCCGGTACCACTTCCGAATATTCAAGCCCGTAACGAACCTCCAACGCCCTCTCGAGCATTGCGCACTCGGCCACCTCGCCGTCGATCGTGACCTTCACAGCGCCATTCTGGTTGGCGCGCGCGATCAGCCGGTGCGCCTTGACACTCGTGACCCCCAGCCGGCTCGCAACCTCGGCCTGCGTCATTCCCGCAGCATAGTGAAGCCAGGCCGCGCGCACTGCGAGGCTGTCTTCACTGTCGCGTTTCTCGGAAAATCGCGCCATCTCGCCTCCCAAAGTCGATTGCGGCTGGTGAAATTATTATTAGTTGGTGTATTTTTTTGCACAGTTTCATAACATATGTCAACAATATCACTCTTTGTTGCGTGACATGAGATGACGTTCCAGTGGGCATTGGTCGAGGCTCCAACCGGGAGACCACAACCCCGCTCGTCGTCAGCGCCAGGCTCGCGCTCGATCGGACATTCTCGCCTAGATCCCTACGATTTGGCAATTTTTGACTTAAAAAGCGCCAATTTTGCAACTTCCACGACCATCACTTGCCGTCCGTACCGGGGATGGGTCAACGCTGCCGTCATTCCCAGAGCCGCAGCAGTGTCCAAGGCCCTCCATATTTCTACCGGAATTTGTCAATCTCTGTCATAGCGGCCTCGTCGCGCCGATTGACAAGACATCTTCTATATCACATATTGAATGTGGCTGATAACATAAATATACCACAGCTACTACATTTGAGGCGAGGAGATCACTTGTAGGCAATATCCATCGAGGCGATGCCGTTCAGGCATTGCCCCAGACAACCGGCCACTTGGAGGAGGGGCGACCAATGTGCAAAATTGATGCTGCTCGACTTCGACAGCTGGAAGCTTGGCTCAGTTGCTCGCCCGGCCGCATTCGTGCGGGGAGCCATCTCGACGCGCCATCATCGTGGCGTGCCTCTCTCGTCCCTCCGTTTTTAAGTCAAAGGTGGTCGCACCATGAGTAATCCCGCTGGTGCCACGATGAACATCCGTCCCAAACGCCGCCTTCGGGTAACGATTGTTTCTGCCGCGGTCCTGGTCCTGCTCGCCGCGATGGCGATCGATACGAAGGTCGTGAAGATCGGCTCCGAAGCTGATGCGCCGCCCGACGTCTTCTCGTCCGAGGCATTCGGCGCAGCACAGTTTCCGAAGGTACAAGCAGCCGTCGAAGCACGCGCCGCCAGCGCCGATCAATTGGCTACAGCGATCGCGGCAAACAAGGATGCGGCGGCGAAGCAGTATGGCGTTCCCGGCGGCATCGGCCCGGAGATGTCAGTCAAATTCACTGGTGTTGCCGGTGCCGCAAAATCAGGGGTTTACAGCGTGACTGTCCCCGGCGTTCCGAGCACCGTGTCGATCCGCGTCCAAACGGGACCGGCGATCAATGGGACGGATTTACGCGATTCGACCGGCACCATCACTTTCGATCAGTTCACCAACCAGATCGACTATCAGAATGCCGGGTCGGCCCTGAATAAGGAAATGAAGGCCCAGGTTCTGTCGAAGATCGACAACGGCAACCTCACCGGAAAGACCTTGTCGGTCGTCGGCGTATTCCAACTGATCAATCCCAACAGCTGGCTTGTTACGCCCGTGAAGCTGGATGTCCAATGAGCGCCGTATCCAATCTTGACCGATCGCGCGACGACACCGTGCTGGCGGCGCGCAACATCGCAAAGTCCTATGGCAATATTCATGCGCTGAGGGGCGTGAACTTCGATATTCACCGCGGCAAGGTCACGACCCTGTTCGGCGAGAATGGAGCGGGCAAATCCACGCTCATGAAGATTCTATCTGGTGTCGTCACTCCGAGTTCGGGCGATATCGAGCTTGATGGCGAGCGCGTCATCTTCCATTCGTCGACCGATGCCCGTGATCGCGGCATCTCGATCATTCACCAGGAACTGAGCCTTGCACCCAACCTCAGCGTCCGCGACAACATCTTCATGGGACGCGAGCTTCAAACGCCGACAGGAATCGACTTCGCCGAGGAAGCCCGTCAAACGCGCAAGCTGATGGCCGATCTCAATGAAGACATCGACCCGCTGACCCGCGTGGAGGAGCTGCGTCTGGGGCAGCAGCAGATCGTCGAAATCGCACGCGCGCTATCGGTCGATTCGCGTATCCTCATCATGGACGAGCCGACATCGGCGCTGAGCGCCACCGAGGTAGAGGTGCTGTTCAAGGTAATCCGCGACCTCACCGCACGCGGGGTCTCGATTGTCTATATTTCCCACCACCTCGAAGAGGCGCTGCAGATCACGGACTTTGCCGTCGTCCTGCGTGATGGGTCGATTACCGCAACAGCCGAGGCGAAGGATATCGATCTCGAGTGGATCGTGCGCAACATGGTGGGCGAGAACTTCGACCTTGGCTCGCCACCAACCGGTCACGAATTCGGCGAGGTCGCCCTGTCGATCGGCGGCTTGAGCGTCGCTGATGCGTCTGGATCCGGCTACTCGGTCGTCGACCGCCTGTCCCTCGATATCCGGGCCGGAGAGATCGTCTGCATCTACGGCCTGATGGGGGCTGGACGCACCGAGCTGCTCGAATGCGTCGCAGGCCGCCTGCAGCCGACCGGCGGAAAGGTCGTTCTCGAGGGTCAGGAGGTCTCCCGGCTCAGCATCGCCGAGAGGATCGAGCGTGGACTTGCCCTGGTTCCCGAGGACCGCCAGCGCGACGGGCTCGTCCAGACAATGTCCGTGGGCGCAAATCTTTCGCTCGCCAGCATCGGCACCTTCATCAAGCGAATGTTGCTCTCGCGTTCACGCGAAAGCGCACTGATCAAACAGTCGATCCAAAACGTGCGCATCAAAACCTCCGGCGGCGATGCCGCCATTGGCTCTCTGTCCGGTGGAAATCAGCAGAAAGTCGTTATAGGCAAGATCCTGGCAACCAGCCCCCGGGTCATTCTTCTCGATGAGCCCAGCCGCGGCATCGACATCGGTGCCAAGGCGGAGGTGTTCCGCCTGCTTGCGGAGCGTGCCTCACAGGGCCTCGCCGTCCTGTTTTCCACCTCGGAGGTCGCCGAATGCCTGAGCATCGCCCACCGGATCGTCGTGATGCGCAAAGGCCGGATATCTGCGCAGTTCGGATCTGATGCCACGAAAGAGCAGATCATGGCCGCCTCGGGCGAAGCGGTGATCGACCTATGAATAAGAAGAACGGAGCCTTGACCATGACCGAAGCTGGTCCATCCCTCAAAGCCGCCCGCCCGGGTTTGTTTGGCGGTGGCGTCGACCTGGGCAGGCTTCTGCTCGAGGGCCGCGCGTTTTTCGCGCTGATAGCGATCATCGTGGTCTTTTCGATCCTGTCGCCATACTACTTCTCGACCGCCAACTTTTTGACCATGTCGTCGCACGTCGCCATCTTCGGGATTCTCGCGGTCGGGATGCTGCTGGTCATCCTGAACGGCGGCATTGATCTTTCGGTGGGATCGACGCTCGGGCTTTCCGGCTGCATCGCCGGGTTCATGATGCAGGGCGTGACGTTGAAGCTGTTCGGCGTCGTGCTGTTTCCCCCGGTGTGGGTCGTTGCGGTCCTGTCCTGTGGCCTTGGCGCGCTGGTGGGACTTGTCAACGGCGTCCTTATCGCGCGTTTCAAGGTGCCGGCTTTCGTTGCCACCCTCGGCGTCATGTACATGGTGCGGGGCGTCGCCCTTTTGATGACGAACGGGCTGACCTACAACAACCTCGGCGGCAAGCCTGAATTGGGCAATACCGGCTTCGACTGGCTCGGCTTCAACCGCCTGTTTGGCGTTCCGCTCGGCGTTCTCGTGCTCGTTGTTATAGCGTTCCTTGTGAGCCTGATGTTGAACCGCTCGGCCTTTGGCCGATGGCTCTATGCCTCAGGCGGTAACGAGCGCGCGGCGGAACTGTCAGGCGTCCCGGTGAAGACGGTACAGATCTGGGTCTATGTACTTTCGGGTATTTGCGCCTCCATCGCAGGGCTCATCCTGTCCTCCCAGCTGACCTCGGCCGGTCCGACCGCCGGCACCTCTTACGAACTGACCGCAATCGCAGCGGTCGTCATCGGCGGCGCGGCCCTCACCGGCGGTCGCGGCAACATACGCGGAACGCTCCTTGGGGCTTTCGTCATCGGTTTTCTGTCCGACGGTCTCGTGATCATCGGCATCTCGTCCTACTGGCAGACGGTCTTCACCGGCGCGGTCATCGTGCTCGCGGTGTTGCTCAATGCCGTTCAGTATCGCCGCCGCGTCAAGAAGCCCACCACGACCGACGGCCAATCCACTTCTCCGCAACTGGGAGGTAAAGCGTGAAAAGGCTCAATCCGCTCGAGAGAAGAAATCCGGGCAACCGGCACTACAGTCAACAAATGGAGGAAAGTTATAATGTTTAGCAAAACTAAAATCCTGGCTGCAGCCTTTGCGCTGTCGGCTTCGGTCCTGGCCATGTCAGCAACCACGGCATCTGCCGCCGGCGGCCTTATTTCGATCATCGTCAACGATCCGGCCAACCCCTACTGGCTGACAGAGGGTAACGTTGCCGCCGCCCAGGCAAAAAAGCTCGGCTATGAAGCCAATGTCGGCGCCCACAAGGCAGACACCAACACCGAAAGCAACCTGATCGACACCGCAATCACCAATAAATCCGTGGCAATCATCCTCGACCCGGCCAATGCCAGCGGCTCCATCGGCGCCGTCAAGAAAGCCATTGCTGCAAACATCCCGGTCTTCCTCGTCAACGCGGAAATCAACCAGGCTGGCCTGGCCAAGGCACAGCTTGTCTCCAACAACGCGCAAGGTGCAGCGCTCGGTGCCCAGCAATGGGTGAAGGATGTTGGAGAAAAGGGCAAATATGTCGAACTGCTGGGGGCTCCCTCCGACAACAATGCCGCAACGCGGTCGAACGGATACACAACCGTGCTCAGCCAGTATTCAGACCTTGAAAAGGCTGGCTCGGACGTCGCCAACTGGGATCGTACCCAGGGCCACGACAAGATGCAGAGCCTTCTGCAGGCGCATCCCGATATCACTGGCGTCATCAGCGGCAACGACGAAATGGCGCTTGGCGCGATTGCGGCACTGAAGGAAGCTGGAAAGCTGGCTAACATCAAGGTTGGCGGTTTCGACGGCTCTCCAGATGCCGTTGCTGCGATTAAGGCCGGCGAACTGCAGTATACCGTGCTCCAGCCGGTTGCCGTCTTCTCAGCGAAGGCCGTGGATGAGGCAGACTCGTTTTTGAAAACCGGCAAGATCGGTGCGCCGGCCGAAAAACAGCTCTTCGATTGCCTTCTGATCACCAAAGACAACGTGGCAAACTACACAGCTCCGTTCACGCTCTCGCAGTAACGGCGCAGGGGAGCGGCCGTTGGGCGCTCCCCATTTGTTTCGTTTGGAAAACCGAACGGTTGTCGCTATTGACTGCGATGTTCGACGTATTTCCGGTTGTGACGACGCCGGCTTCGAGTACAAGAAGACACTGAAGGCGAGGTTTGAAACCCGACATCAATGTCAAACTCATCAAGGAGCTCGGGCGCAACGTGAACAGCTACATGTCACACTCGACCACCGCAGTCGACGCGGCGGAAATGACCAATGCTTTCCCTAAGGTTACAGTTTCGACTTGTATTTCCGACGTGAGCGCACGATGACGGCGTCCAAGGATGCCGGCGAACCGGCCGACAAGCGATTGACCCCAGAGCAGGTGCCCAGCGATACCAGGCTCGCGCGCCAGCTCGCGCGCCGGCAGTCGATCACCGAGACCGTGATGGCCGAGGGATCGGTGCGGATCGAGGATCTGACCGACCGCTTCGGCATAAGCCTGATGACCGCACATCGCGACCTTGACGAACTGGTCAGTCGCGGAATCCTGCGCAAGTCACGCGGCATCGCCTCGGCAGCGCCAACCAGTCTGATCGAATCTAGCGATGTCTATCGCTCCAGTCGCCAGTCTGCCGAGAAGAAGGCGTTGGCGCTCGCGGCCATGCGCTTCGTCGAACCGGGACAGGCGGTCTTTTTCGACGACTCGACAACCGTTTTGCAGATGGCCCGCTTCCTTCCGTCGATCGTGCCGCTGACCGTCATTACAAACTCGCTGACGCTCATGAATGAACTGAAGGGCGTTCGCGACGTGACGCTTCTCGGCCTCGGCGGCCAGTACTACAACTGGTGTAACGCATTTCTCGGCCGCATGACGACACACGAAATCTCGCAGCTGCGCGCCGACACCTTGTTTATGTCGATGTCGGCCATAACAGACGACATCGTCTTCCATCAGTTCCTGGAGATGGTCGACACAAAAAGGGCGATGTTCGATTCGGCCTCGACCCGCATCCTGCTTGCCGACCACACCAAGTTCGACCGCCGAGCGCTTCATGCCTTTTCGCCGCTGACCAGTTTCGACATCGTCATCGTCGATGATGGAACACCGGCCGTGCACATCGCCCGGATGCGCGACAAGGGCATCAATGTCGTCGTCGCCCCGACCCGCGGCCTTGGCCACGCATCGGCCATCCAACGCTATGATCCAGAGGCCAGGTGACATCCTGGGATCGGGTGACCGCCGCCGCCGCGGGCTTCTCGTCGCGACGATTTCGCGCACGTCGACCTGCGCAATATCACATCTATTGACGTTAACTTATCGTCTTTGTATGTTTATTTATAGCCAAATGAACAGAGCGGATAGATCATGCCCAGTCTGCTAGGGATCGATAACGGCCTGACAGTCACCAAGGCGGTAATCTTCGATGTCGACGGCACGCAGCTTTCGGTGGCGAGGCGGCGGGTGCCGCAGTCGATGCCGCATGCCCGCTGGGTCGAACGCGACATGGCAGGCCTTTGGCAAGCGACCGCCGAAGCGATCGGCGAGGCCATCTCGCAAAGCGGCAGGCCGGCCAGCGACATCAAGGCACTTGCCGCAACCGCGCACGGCGACGGGCTCTATCTCCTTGACGAGAACCACCGGCCTCTCGGCGCCGGCATCCTATCTCTCGATAGCCGCGCGGGCGCGATCGTCGATCGATGGTCGGCAAGTCAGGTCTTTGCCGAGGCACTCCGCCTGACGGGACAGGTCCCCCACGCCTCTGCCCCTTCGGCATTGCTCGCCTGGTTGAAGGAGAACGATCCTGTTCGCTTCAGCCGTATTGCCCATATCCTCTCCTGCAAGGACTGGCTGCGGTTTTGCCTGACAGGCATTATCGGCACCGACCGGACCGAAGCCAGCACCTCGTTTACCGATGTTCGCAGCCAATCCTATTCGCCGGAAGCTCTGCGCATCTACGGGCTTGAACAGCTCTTTGACGCCCTGCCTCCGGTCGCCCATTCCGCCGAAATTGTCGGCAGCGTCACTGCTAAGGCCGCCGCGCTGACCGGCCTTGCAAAGGGCACGCCGGTCGCGAGCGGCCTGCACGATGTCACCGCTTCGGCGCTCGGCATCGGCGGCCACGCGGAGGGCGTGGTCGGTATCGTCGCCGGCACTTACTCGATCAACGAAGTGGTGTCGGCCGAGCCGCGCACCGACCCTCGCTGGTTTTGCCGCAATGCCATAGCTCCCGGCTTCTGGAACAACATGTCGATCTCGCCCGCGTCCACAGCGAACTATGACTGGTTCCTCGATGCATTCTGCCGCAAGGACCAGGATGAAGCCACGGCGACCGGCGGGTCGATCCACTCGATGCTGGCAGGCGAAATCGATGCAGCACTGAAAAGACCCTCCACGATCCTCTTCCACCCCTACCTCTTTGGATCGCCCTACGGAAACCTCGCCAGCGGCAGCTTCCTCGGTCTGCATGGCTGGCACGATCGCGGCGATATGCTGAAAGCCGTGCTGGAAGGCATTGCCTTCAATCACCGCACGCATGTCGAGGCGTTGCGTGACGGCTTTGCCTTCCGCGAGGCTCGGTTGACCGGCGGTGGCTCCCGCAACCCGGCCTTTGCCCAGATGTTCGCCGACATTCTGAACATGCCGGTAACCGTCACCTCGACCGACGAGGCCGCCGCCTTCGGCGCAGCCCTCTGCGCAGGTGCGGCAATCGGCCTCTTCCCGATGTCGCAACAACCACTACACCCTAAAGGGACGACAAGCCGCCGATACCTGCCCGACGCTGAACGCAGCGCCCTCTTCGACGAGCGCTTCGCCCTCTATTCCCGCATCGCCGAGGCGCTCAAGCCGCAATGGCCGGAGATAGAACGCCTCGCATCGCAAACCATCAGAGGCACCGCGTGATCAAGGCCGACGAACGACGCGAGGACATTGCCAACTATGTGATCAAATTCGGCCAGGTTCGCATCGATGATCTGGTCGAACATTTCGGCGTCTCGCGGATGACGATCCATCGTCACATCGACCAGCTTGCGCACCAGGGTGTGCTGCGCAAACTGCACGGCGCCGTCACCGTGCAGCCGTCCGGCATCTACGAGAGCACTTTTCGCTACCGCATGACCGTTGGTCGGGTCGAGAAGGACGCGCTTGCACGCGCCGCAATGGACTATGTCGCAGCGGGCCAGGTGGTGATGCTGGACGATTCAACCACCGCCAACGCCGTCGCGCCGCTGCTGCTCGAGGTCAAGCCACTGACCGTCATCACCAACAGCATGTCGACCGCCGAGCACCTGATCAATATCGACGACATCGACTTCATCTGCCTCGGCGGGCAGTACCATCGCACCTACAACGCCTATATCGGCATCCTCTGTGAAAACGCGATTTCGCGGCTGCGCGCCGATGTCCTCATCTGCTCCGCCTCCGCGATTACCGGCACGACCGGCTTCATCCAGGACCAACAGGTCGTCCGGGTAAAGCAGGCGATGATGGCGGCCGCCAGCACACGCGTTCTTCTGGTCGACCATGTCAAATTCAACAAGGTGGCCCTGCACGTGTTCGAAGAGCTCACGTCCTTTGACACGGTTCTGGTCACCGAGGGCATCGGCGATGCAATGGCGCAACAGCTGGAGCAGGCCGGCGTGCGGCTGCGGATTGTAAGGACAGCACCATGACCTCACCGAACCAGACGGCAATCGATCCCGCCGGCCGCCTTGCGGCAGTTGCCACGGCGGGCACTGTGGATGTCGTCATTCTCGGCGGCGGGATCAACGGGGCCGGCCTCTTCCGCGATCTCTGCGCACAAGGCGTCAGCTGTCTGATAGTTGACAAGGGCGATTTCGGCTCAGGCACCAGCGCGGCTCCGTCGCGATTGATCCATGGCGGGCTGAAATATCTTGAAACCGGCGAATTCGGACTGGTCGCGCAATCGACGCTGGAGCGCAATCTCCTTTTGAAGAACGCGCCGCATTGCGTCAGCCCGCTTCCGACGATCATCCCGATCTTTTCCTGGAGCAAGGGCATCTGGGCAGCACTTCGCACCCTCTTCGGCTCGACCAGCGCACCGCGCAGCCGCGGCGCCATCCTCATCAAGATAGGCCTGTCGATCTATGATTATTACGGCTCGCGCAACCGGGTCATGCCGCGCCACAAGCTTTTCGGCCGCGCCCGCGCGCTGCGCGACATGCCGGCGCTGACAAAGTCGATCGTCGCGACCGGCACTTACTATGATGCCAAGATCAGCCATCCCGAACGGCTGGTCCTCGAACTGATTGCCGACGGGCTGGAAGAAGATTCACTTTCGGCCGCCGCCAACTACACCGCGCTCGCCTCCGTCTCGAATGGCGCCTTGACCTTCCAGCCAGAGAACGGCACCACGTTTTCCGTACGGCCGAAGCTGGTCGTCAACGCCGCCGGCCCGTGGATCGACCATGTCAATGCCCTGCTCGGCGCCCCCTCGAAAATGATTGGCGGCACTAAGGGCTCGCACATTCTTCTCAAGCATGACGAACTGGTGCAAAGCCTCGCTGGGCGCATGATCTACTTCGAAGCCGACGACGGACGCATCTGCCTTGTCTACGACTATCTCGGCCTTGTTCTCGTCGGCTCGACCGACATTCCGGCCGACAATCCCGACACCGTCCGCTGCGACCCTCAAGAGATCGAGTATCTGCTCGAGAGTGTGCGCAGCCTGTTGCCGGGCATGACTTTCAATCACGACCAGATCGTCTATGCCTATAGCGGCATCAGGCCCTTGCCAGCCTCGAACGCCTCTGTCCCAGGGCTTATCAGCCGCGACCATTCCAGCCCGGTCGCCGAACCGGAGCCGACGCGTCCCTTCCCGATCATCTCGCTGGTTGGCGGCAAGTGGACAACCTTTCGCGGTTTCGCCGAGGAAGTCGCCGATACGATCCTGACGCGCCTCGGACACAGCAGAAAGGCGACGACGCAAACGATGCAAATCGGTGGCGGTAAGAACTTCCCGCCCAACGCCGCAGCTCGCGAAAGCTGGCTGACCCAAGCCAATGCGGCATCGGATTTGCAGAAGGACCGTCTGGACCAGCTCCTGTCTCGCTATGGAACCAAAGCGCTGCAGATCGCGTGTCACAACAGTCCCTGGAGCGACCAAGATCGCCTGCCCGGCTCGACCGATTACAGCCTCTCGGAGATCGACTACATCCTCCGCAACGAATGTGTCGAGCATCTGTCTGATATCGTCATGCGCCGAACGACGCTTGCAATACGGGGCTCCCTGACCACGGGCGATCTGAGGCAGATCGCGACGATAGCGGCCACGGTGCGGGGATGGGATTCGACGCGGACATCCGAGGAAATCGATGCCGTGGTGCAGCTTGGCGACAGGAATCTAATGCGGCTAAAATAGCTGCCTCGGCCGATCCCCCTGCTCCTCCACGGGCGACACCGATAGTTCTTGCAACCCCTCAAATCAAAGCTTTCCGGGCCTTGGACGAGTTCGTCCCGTAAGGCCAGCCAAAGGCAGCCCCGTGCAATGCCAGGCATTCACTCGTCGAAACCCTCTCGCCACCGCTGTCGTCGCCGGAACCCTAAGCATCCTTCCGCTCTCGGCCGCGATCGCAGATCGTCCATGCCGCGTCGGACGCCTTGCATTTGGCGTTCGGTTGCTGGAGATCATTGCCCTGAAGAAGAAGGCATTGAAGAAGCCCGCAAGGTCGCAGCCAAGGGCAGCCGACCCCGTCCCAAGCATGGGTATCGCGTCAACGTCAAGGACACCCTGCGCAAGAGCATTTAGGCCGATGCCCCCGCCGGCAGCCGTCGTTGAATGGAAAGGATCGATCCGATGAAACTGAACCTGAAGGCGGTGCGGTGATCTCGCATGAGAATATCACCGCACGCCGGCTTCTCGAGAACGAATTGGAAAGGCTCGCTGCAACCGACCCGCTCACGGGCCTGCCGAACCGCCGTTATTTCTTCAACATAGCCAATGTCGAGTTCGAGAAGGTCCGCCGGTTCGATTCGCAGGCATCGATCATCATGATCGACGTCGACGCCTTCAAGGCTGTCAACGACACGCACGGTCATGCTGGTGGGGACGAGGTGCTCAGGTCGACCAGCCGGCGCTGTCGGGAGAGGATGCGGCAGAGCGATGTCCTGGCGCGATTTGGAGGCGAGGAGTTCGTCGTCTTGCTCCCACACACCACTGCCGAAGCCGCGGCAGTAGTGGCGGAGCTTCTGCGCAGGACGATCAGCGAACACCCAATTCAGACCCCTGGTCGTCAAACATTCCTCCCTACATAAACTTGACAGGCACATCCTTGCTGACGAGCTTGGCGAGCTCTTCGGCGTCCCAGTTGGTCAACCGCACGCAACCGTGCGAACCGGTCTTGTCGATCCGGCTCGGGTCTGGTGTGCCATGGATACCGA
>NZ_PCDP01000034.1 GCF_003240585.1 Arminella tubonensis | reverse complement strand
CTCGATATCGGAGGCGGTGATCGTGCCCGCTTCCGTCAAACTACGAAAACAGGATGCTTCAGGGCAAATCGCGGTAGAGTTCGAACCGCAACCATGACTGTTCCCGAATGGCAGCAATGGGCCAACTCCCGAAGCTGGTTAGCTTCCGGATCGCGCCAACACCGGACGTTGACAGTCCTCCAGATTCAACTCAGCTTTCGCAGCGGAACCCGTCACGAGGTGTGTCTGGAAAAGGGGTGTTGAACCATGGCCGGAAAGCTGACCATGAGGGTTGTGCGAGACGACCAAGCAAGGCGTTTGAGCGTCTACTTACGCCCAGATGCAACATACGAATATGTAGAAGAGCGGCTTTCTGAATGGGACGACGCTCCAGCCTCTTGGGCTGGGCAACAGGCGTCAGGCATCTTTCCCAGTGCCAAAGATGCGATGGCGGAGGCCAAGCAGGTTATAGGGTGGATGAGGCATCCATCCAGCGAGCAATGCAACCGATATGCGGATGTCGGCGCACCATCCAGGAACTGGAGGGGAATCGGTGTCGCCGAGCATGCGCTTCTCATGCATCTGCTCCGGCGGGAGTTTAAGGGGCGAGCTGAAATCCTTGAACAAATGAAATCGGTGGAGGTGATGCGGATTAGTCCTGAAGGGAGCCTGATGCTTCGTAGCCGTGGGCCATTGGCTGTCGTAGAAGATAATGACTCTCCATCTTCGCGGCCGAACGATCACATCCCCGTCGAAGGATTTTATGACGACGTCATTGATGATCGTAAGGGCATTATTCGCATCGCGAGCCTTGTCAGACTCGCGATACATGTGACGGACGGGAGACTTTCCGAGCTTGAAATCTATAAGGAGAACGGAACGCCGATACTTATCGACCCGTATGAAGCCGATCTGTCGAGGGTTCATTTCTATTAAACGCGGGGGTCCGCCAGCGTGGCGATGCTGTAATCGTCAGCCCGCAATGCGCCAATCGGGGAATCGATCTAGTGATGTTGACATCGACCAACAACCTGTCTGAAGCTCTCGTAACATCGCTCTAAGGGAGTTGTCTCCGATGCTGGCCTCTGCCTTTGAGAGCTATAGACAGGCCATTAAATCGCGCCACCTATCTTTGGTCTGGCACGGATATGGGTCGGCAATCTTTTTGGAAATTGGCGAGTTATCCACTCAGCAGCGGCGAGACGGTTCAGACGGAAATCCGAAGGGTGAATATACCGTCATGATTGAGTGGAGTTGGCGAATTGAAAGCGAGGCCGCCATTCTTGCTGGCAGCTGGACCGACGAACAGAACTGGGATGAAATTTTTGAGCCGCTGGTCGGTCGTAGGATCGAAGACGTTGTACTTTTCGCTCGGCTCCCAGAGCTGTCGATTACACTCGAAAAGGGGAGGTATTTTACCTCCTTCATGACCGCCGAGGGACAACCCGCGTGGACGATATTCCGCAATTCACGCGATGACGGAAAAGTTTCCTCGATATCAGTTGTAGCAGGCCACGTAGTCGAGGCGTTCGAATGAGGCAGTACAACATGATCTTATTGGGCCAGGCGCGGAAGACGGCAGGTCCCCCTTTTGCGTCCGGCAGACAATGGCATCTCCGACTTCCAAAATACGCTACCTCGTTTTGCTTGGACGACCCGGAATGAATGACAGTGAGACCTTTTTAGCTCTAATGTACCCGTCCAATCCGTAGCACGGTATAAGCTCGATCTCTATGTCGCTGGGGTCTTCGGGCACCGCATAATAGTTTGATCGACCTTTGTCGGTCGCGTAGCGAAGAGCTAGGCCTCCTATGACATTTTGCCTGCTAAAGCCGTCCAGTTGCAGGTCCATAATCCCTTCCAAACTGAATGTGACGATAGCGTGCTTATCAAGGACGGTATAACCATCAGAGCCGACATCGCCAGTAACGATCCAGCCGTGAATTTTCAATTCACTTTCGCCGGTTCGATTGAGTAAAAGGCTAATGATTTCCGCGTCGTGAAACGTCGGCTCTTGGCCGAACCACGCCAGCAAATTCTTACCACCTGGCATGTCGGCGTAAACCATGCGTATCTCATGTCAAAATTGATAGGGCACAAAGAATAGCAATCTGCACTGATTTCGCAATTGGCTTTGGCGTCGCGCAGATGCCCGCCCCACGCCCCGAAATCGGCTATGTAGTCAATCCCGATATGGCTGTCGTTCCTGCCGGATCATTACAATTCTGGTCGGATCGAGTTCTCGCTTTAGACCTTCACCTACTACGCCGCCGCCGCCATACACCGCTGCCACCAAAGCTAATGGCGCAACTGCCACGACCGTGTTGCCCGACCGGGAAAAGCCGTCACTTCGGAATACATAAACAGGACAAGTTCGGTCAGCCATGCGTTGGATTATAAGTGGCTATGAAAGGGGCGCAAGGGCTGCTTTGGGCCAAATGGGGACGCTAGCTGCCTCTTTTTCACGTTGATGCTCGACGTCACGAGGATCAGTTGGCATCTATGCTTGACGAAAACTGACCACGTGGATCACTGCGGGCTGACGGGACCAACCGATAGCTTTCTAGACCGGCGGTTGGTGATCGAATTTACCATTGTTCGGCATCCCGCAGTAAATGCACTGGTCGCCTGAGACGGTCTCTAGACGCGTGAAAACCGCTGTTCTGCGTCGCGTCGACTATACTTGCCAGGAATCCGGGTCATGTGAGCGGCTTCGTTGAACGAGGTGTCGCAAGAATAGGCCCAAAGCGATAATCATTCCGCACATGTCAGAAGCAGTTTTTAGTAAAGACTGAATGACTGATGGCGCCGATTGGCAGTCGACCTTAAGGCACAAGCCTGAAGGCAATGAGCGAAACCTAAGAAGAGGTTCATCGTTATCAGAGATGAATTTCAGAAACGGATAATTCCGCCTTGCAAAACTTGGCAGCTTAGGAGGAGATGCCGCCATCTCCTTGCCCATTAACGCATCGCGAGATGATAGGAAAGATACTCATTCCGTTAAGTTCGCCGATACCGAGGCCAACATTGAGCAAGAGCAATGGGACTGCCACCCAATCTGTGTCAAATATACCGGTAATACAAATGCTGAAAGTGAAAAGTATAACTAAGTAGATGAAGCGCCTTATCTTTTCTGCCGTCGATACATAAGGCCGTCCTCTGTATTTTTTTGATTCAGGCAATGCACTATCTGTTCGATTCAATTGGTCGCCGGACGGTTCACCACCTGCGGCGGCACTCGTGCGAACTTCGAGATTATGTTTCTTCACTGCGATGACGAAGCGGATGGTTCCCGGGACCATGGTTACCAGCACAACCAAAATAAGCAGCGCATAGAGCATGACATCCTCCGTCCGAGGCTCTCCAGTATCAAAATGCGCCTGAAAGTCGAGTGCGAAGGAGTTGAACGTGCGGGATTCGAAAAAGACTGCTCTAGTCATCGCGAAAATGCTAGTTTGCCGCACGCCACCTGCAGGCAGTTGGGCTGACTAGGCCGTCTCCAGGGACCCCCGGGCACTGCTGGCCCGTCGAGCCTTTTTGGATCCACAGACGCCTATCTCGTCCTTTGGTAAATATCGTGGTAACTATTTTGGACTTTCCAGTCGTTTGGTCAGCTCCTGCTGCTTCTTGTAGGCGTCGGGAATGCTGCCGTTAGCGAGAGATGCTCTGCAGTCGTCCAGCGCTTTTTTGAGTTCACCCAACTCCATGTACGCGTAGCATCGATTGTTATAACCGATCGCAACATCACTCTTGGCTGTCAGGTTCACGTCGTAGAGATAGGGATACTTGTTGAGCACATCCAGCGAGCCTTTGATGTCGTTGCGATTGTCGTAGATGATCGACATTTCGATTACGGAGCCAGCTCGTCGGGAATCCTGCGAATCTGCAACAACCGTGAAGTCCTTGATCGCTTCATCGTCCTTATGCAGTTCCCGATTAGACTGCGCACGCCAATAGCGGGCAGAAACGCTGCTGCTAGGATCGGGGATTGCCCGGGTGCATTCAGCAATCGCTGCGTCGTATTTCTTCAGCTGATAATAGGCAAAGCATAGCTGGACCCGATTGAAATCATTTCCACCGGCGTCGAGCGCTGCCTTTGCCGAAGCGATCATGTCGTCGTACTGCTTTTGCGCACTATAAATGCGCACTAGCGTCTCTTGGATATTTGCGACGGCGCTGTACTTTTGCCCCTCGCTGGGAAACGTCGCGGAATTCAGGTGTTGAAGGGCTTCCTTATATTTTGTCAGTGCGTTCTCGGGAGAGCCCTTTTGAAGCCACGATCGGCCAACTAGCTTATCGATCAAGAAATTATGACCTGCGGTCGGGTCTTCCTGAAGACGTGTGTCGCTGCTGTAGCCGTTCGCCGCTGCCAAAAGGATTGGACCGGTGTAAACGTCGGCTCCCGGTACGTCTGTGATTTCAGATAAGATGTACTCGACCGCGACATTCGTCTGGTAATCGTTCTTAAGGCCGAAAAGATCGAGAGATCTCACCGCCCTGCCTTCAAGATCGGCCGTCACGATCTGCTTCATGTTCTTTTGGACGCAGACGGCAAGCGCGTCAGTTGTCTTGCTGTCTTCAGAGCACTCGTCGTATGCGACCTGGAGCAGGTATCTGTAAAGGTCGAGATCGAGCAGCTTCAGAGGCGAATCCGCCGACGCTTTCTTGGTCATTGCGTCAACGAATGCATACATCGCTTCGATGCTGCCGCCCCACTTGGGCTGCAGTGTGGACAGAACGATATCCGAAGGTTGAATGAAGTCGGGATAAGCGGCCGCTGCCTCCTGGAGCGCATCCTCCATGGCGGGGGTCACGCCGTAACCGCGCAGAATGAGAACGCGAAGATACAGTGCGTAGGCGTTGCTATGATCGATAGAAAGGACACGATTGATGTCGTCGTAGGCTTTGGCTAGATCGCGGCCAAAATCCTTCATCGCGTCTTGGCCGACATTGCGCGAATAAGCGTGGCCGCGTCGAAACCACGCCATGTCGTAGTAATATTGTGCGCGGATGAGGCTAGGCAAAGGCTTCGATCGATCCTGTTCGACCCACGCCGTCAGGCGGGATTCGAAATCAGGATCCGTGAGATCAGAAATCGCGATCGCAAAATCGGTGAAGGGGTAGACGCTCCATACTTCGGAATGGCTGGCCGCCAGCATCTCAGAAGAGATGGCGTTGGCCGAGGGATAATCTCCCCTCCTAATGGCATCTTGGATGTCACGCGCTTTCGCTACGGGAAGGTTGGCGACATGGTTCGGTTCGAAGGCTGCCACCTTCACCGGCTGGACTGTTGAAGCGGAATTTGACAATGAGGCACTTTGCAACATCGAAGCAGACCGAGTTGAGGCAATCGGCTGATCTCCCGACCAAAAGTAAGAGATGAAGAGGCCAATAGCCACGACAACGACGGCACCGGCCAAGATTGCACCAATGATCCGCAGCGGACTGCGGTTTGTCTCTTTGGCAATCGACCCCCTAGAAACCGCTGCTGCAGTTGGTCGTCCTGAACGTTTCGGCCGTCGATCTTCATTCCCACGGCGTCCGAAATTGACTTCGGTCATCATCCAACTCCCAACGGTGAATATGACCGTTATACATCCTATCGTTGAACCGATATTAAAGCAGACCATTAAAATGCAAATGTCTTCGGCGGCCACGTTCGTTTGGTAAGCGGATCCTACAGGGAGTGGCAAGCATTTGAGGGCGGACCAATGGCAGGACCGCAAAGGCACCCAATTGGAGAGCAACAAGGTCTGGCGACGATTGGCTTCCTTCGTTGCGGCCATGAGCAACTTAACTCAGACCAGCCGCCCCATAGGAGCTTCCCTTCGCGCCAATAGAATCTCATATGCATCAGGAACGATTATTTCTGGTGAGCAAATATTCTGCATTGCGGGGTGGATTAATTTTGTAGCTCAGCAAGCTTATCGACCGGGTTTTGACGCCTACTCCACCAGATCGACCGCGTAAGCATGGGTCTCAAAGTGGAAGCTCATGATCTCCCGTTTCACGCCACGAGCGGGCAGTCGAATTGGATTTGTCACTGCGAAAACAAGTCATAGACGATGCTTCTTCGGCACTTGGCGGTGGCCCGCGATTCATGGATCCCGGGTCAATTCGCTGTCGTGAAGTCTTCAATCTCCAGGCATCTCTTGTCCCGCGAAATAGGCGAGCGAACCATTGTGCGCAGGCACAACTCCGCTTGGCGCTACGGCGGGTGCGGGGAGTAGGTCACAATGCTCTACCAACGCCTGCGCCAGGAGATAGGCGTGATGGTCCACGAAATCCGTCCTGCACACCAGGACGTGACTCCCGAATGAGACAATGAGCCGCAACGGAACTTCGCGGATATCGTCGAAAGGTGCCTTGGCGAGGAAAAGCGCCTCAGCGCTCTCCGCCGTCATGATTGCGACGTCCTGTTGACGGGTGCCAATGAGGATGCCGACGCGGCGGGTGTCCGCTGCTCGGGCCACGCGGGGACGTGAGGCAGGCAGAAAGTGGGCCAGCACATCAACTGTGGCCTCTGCGAAAGCGCTGGCTGTCTTGCTGTCCCGCTGCCCGACGACCAAAAGACGGTATCGTCGGAAAATGGGTTCCATGCCGTCCGGTTCCAAATCGACAAGCAGGAGCCCCGCAGGGCTCCCGCTGTTGTCGGCGGCCATAACGTTTGGTCCGCGCCCTGCAAGTACAAACGCCGCCAAGGCCGCCCCCAATCTCAGAAAGCCGCGCCGTTTCATGGCTGTTGCCCCACGAACACATCGCGGTTCAGGATGGCCGTAACACCCATGTTCGGCACATCGACGACTTGAGCGATGTCAAGATCGACGGCCACGCTCGTCAATACGTAGGCCTGCTCGCGCGTTAGCCCTTTCGTCTTGACCAGAAAATCGACCATATTGAGCGTGGCGTTGCGCGCTGCAAGGGTTAGGTCCTCGGAGAGGTTCGCGAGTGGAGCAATCTTCTGGCCGCCGAGGTAGGTATCGAATATCGGCAGCTCGCCTTCGGGCTTGAGCGAAAGCCCCGTGACCGCGTAGAAACTCGACGGAGCAAGTTTCTTGAGCTGCGAGCCGCCTTCGAAATGCACGGTCGACAGCCGCGAAGCACCGCCTGGGATCACTTTGGCTTGAAGCGTCACTTTGGCGCCCATCTCGATGGCGGTGCCGGCCACCTCGCCGCCGCCCATGGCGAAGTGGACATCGCCCGCGAACAGCCCACAGCCGTCGATGAAGCAAGGAAAGTGCAACGTCGTGCCGACGACCGTCTGATTTGTGTCAATGTTGCCGCCATTTTCGCGCGGTGGGACGGTCCGCACGCATTCGTCCTTCGCTGTGCCATCGACGCCGCAGAGATCCGCGGGTAGAGCCTCGACCGGTTGTGGTGTCAAAACCTGGCCCCCCGCTTCAGCCAACGCCTTCTCGCGCTTCAGCCACTTGTCGAGTTCCGGCTTGTCGGGGAGGACGCCAACGGTGCCCATGAACGCGTTGTTTGGCACCGCTATCCCCGGCATGTCCTTCGAACGTGCGTCAAGGCGGTTCAGCTGCCAATGGACGATGTAGGGATCGGGGAACACATCTCGCAAAAATCCGAATCCTGGAACAACCGTCGTAGTGCCAAAATCATCGGGCGCGATGTCGACTACCGTTACAGCAATAGAGTCCCCACGTTTTGCGCCTTCGATGTAGACAGGGCCTGTCAGCGGATGGCAGCGGTTCAGGTCGACGGCAGCCACATCCGCGGCTGTCGACTCGAAGTTCAGGTCAGAATCCAAGCCGTCACGGGTCTCGAGCACGAATAGCTGCCCAGGCATTGCATGGGCGACTGGCTTGACGGCGTAGTGGATGCGGTTGAAGCAGTTCGGATCATCTTTGCAGTGCTCGCCCGACTTTGCCACGATCAGGGTGGCGGGGCCTTTGACGTCGCTTGTATCAGCGAAAGCGGCGCTCCAGTTGCCGACAAGGCACAAGGCAGCCAGAGGGACTGTCCAAACAATTTTGGATGCCACTGGGTGTTTCCAAAGACCCGACTGTACACGGTCGGACTTGGGTCGGCGCGTGCGCGCATCCGCGCGGTCGTGCGATTTTTGCGTGAGGCCGCATTTTTCCTGGCGGAGGTATGTTCCTCCAAAATCCTGACAATGTGCGGACGATTTTTCAGGGTAGTCGATATACTTCCACATAACGCGAATCCTTATGTTTGATTATTAAAGGAACTTAAATTCCGCTAGAGAAGATACGCACTCTAAAGTGGGAATTTATTACGTAATGGCATCGACAATACTTTAGATCCGGACGCAAAACACGCACATCTGGACACGACACCATGCACTTGATCGTAGAAGCCGCGGGTCTTTACACAAGAACCAAGAATCTACATTGGAACTGGTCCATGTTCGCCGCCTGATGGTCCGCGCTCGTCCATGTCAAATCGCCTGATCCGACTCCAATTGGCCAAGTCGCGGTCTGGGAGGGGAGGCGCTGAGAACGCAAGCCTGAACCTGCCAACGGTATGGGCACATCTCGGAAAGCGCAGACTGTCTGAAAAAGATCGGTTACTGGCTGGCGGTCAGAGTGGTACAATCACTTGGGGCTCAAATGCAGCAATGGCTTGTCCATGACCATCGCGAAGACCAGCAACATCTCGGCGTTGGATCCAACGGCGGCTACGCCGTTTTACCGACAGATCTATGATCGGTTTCGCGTCGCTATCGAGAGTGGGGTGTTGAAGCCTGGCGACCGGATACCGTCTGCGCGGGCGCTGACCAAGGAATTAGGCTTGGCAAGGGGGACCATCGAGACGGCTTATTCCCTGCTGGCCGCTGAAGGATATATTCACGCCCGCGGCCAGGCAGGGACCATCGTGACGCCGGGCCTTAAACCGCGCCTCACTTTGGCAACCCCGAAACCAGAGGCCAATAACGATATTGGTGCGGCTGGCTTTCGGCCGGATTCGATTTTGCCGTTCCAGATGGGGTTGCCAGCCCTGGACATGTTTCCCCGCAAGATATGGGCACGTATCGGCGCGCGGTGTGTGCGTGCGATGCAACCGTCTGGCATGGTTCATCCTTCCGTGTACGGCTTGCCCGAACTGCGTGTCCAGATCGCCGCATATCTCCAGGTTTCGCGTGGGATCAGTTGCTCGCCATCTCAGATATTCGTGACGTCCGGATATCGTCACACGATCGAGTTGATCGCGCATGCATTGTTGAATGCAGGAGACCGCGTCTGGCTTGAAGACCCGGGTTACCCACCCACCCGCGAACTGCTGAGGCATATGCACATTGCAGGTGTCTCGGTACCGGTTGATCGGGATGGCATGATTGTTTCCGAGGGTATCAAGCTGCACCAACGTGCGCGCGCGGCTCTGGTCACGCCAGCACATCAGAGTCCCCTGTGCGTGTCACTATCCCTGCCCCGACGCCTCGCGCTGTTGGAATGGGCTGCACAGAACAACGCATGGATTATCGAGGACGACTATGATGGCGAGTATCGCTATGTCAGCCGTCCCCTGCCCGCGTTGAAGAGCCTGGATCGTGACGGGCGCGTGCTTTATTCAGGCACGTTCAGCAAGGTGCTCTTTCCGGGCATTCGGCTTGCATATCTTGTCGTCCCGGAGACAGAGGTCGAGCGGTTTGAGCATATCAGCCAAGCCCTCGCAGGTGGCAGTCCGGAGCTTATTCAAGCTATTGTCACGGCCTTCATGATGGAAGGGCACTTCGCACGTCATATCCAACGGATGCGCAAACTCTATGCCGAGCGCCGGGAACTCACCGCGGCGGGCCTGGAAAGCGTGCTGGGGACACACATGCGGATTGATGGACAACCCGGCGGTATGCACTTGATCCTGCGGCTGAAAGGCCAACTGGAGGATCGTTGGCTTGTCGAGCGCATGCGGGAAGATGGAATGTATTCGGAAGCGTTGACGGATTGGTCGGTGGGCAGTGAGGGTACCTCGGCGCTGCTTCTCAATTTCACGAATATTGACAGCCAGCGCACCGCTGAGACTTTCGGAAAGCGTATATTGAAGCTGATATGACCTTCTCAGTTGCTGGTTGAGGGTCGCCCCAAGCTTCATGGCCTAGTACATGAGCTAGGTTATGCACCTTTTCACAAGGAGCCGGAACCCGCTTGATGACCACCTATATTTGATGGGGACTGCGTTCCGATCGCCCGGTCCTGTGAAGAAAGTCAGAAAACGACATGCCAAGAGATATTGCCGTCAAAAATGTCGAGCGGCCTGCGGATATCGGCGCGTGCCACTCGGTTCTGCTGGAATTACGCCCTCACTTGATGGATGTCGCTTCGTTCATTCAACAAATAATGCGTCAACGCGAACATGGATATCGTCTATCGGCGGCCTACTGTGACGGTCGAGTCGTGGGGGCTGTTGGCTATCGTTTGCAGGAGAATCTCTTGTATCGTCGGTTCGTCTATGTCGACGACCTGGTGGTTTTGGAGGAGTTTCGCCATGATGGCATTGGGGCACAACTGCTTTCTGTCGCACGCACATATGCGCAGGAACTCGGTTGTCGCCATTTCGTGCTCGATACGGGCCTGCACAAACCGCTAGCCCAGCGCTTCTACTTCCGCCAAGGAATGCTCGCCCATGCTATGGGCTTCTCCGAAATGCTTGTCGGCCCCAAGGCGGAATAGCACACCGGTGATGAAATGGCTGCGCAACTTGCGTTGCAACCGTGACCGTCGCTTCGCATTGAGACCGGACGATTTCCTCCGTCGGGCACGCTCTCAGCTGGTCAGAGAGGCGTGAATTGATTGTCGCGCATCAATCGGTTCGCGGAGTTCAGCCGAGAACGAAGAAAAATAATCCTGTAGTGCTTGATCTGTGTTGGACCTGGTCTCAGCGACTTTGTCCGGAGCAGAGCCTGTTCCCTGAACAGAAAAGAAAGTGAGATCGTGTAGCCCGATCATGCCCAGGATTGTCGTTAGATATGGGGTGAGAAAATCTGGTTGATGCACCGGCTCTCCGGAAAATCTTCCGCCCGAGGATATCGCGATAAAGACCGGGCGGTCACGGAGCGTGCCTACCTTTCCCGCCGCGGTCATGTTGAACGTCCGACGGGCTCGAACGACGTGATCTATCCAAGCCTTTAGAGCTGCGGGAACGGTCAGGTTATGCATCGGGGTCCCAATGACCACGAAGTCCGAACTTTCCAGTTCCCGAATCAGCTCTTCGGATCGGGCCATGGAGCCATCCTCAGATACATCTGCCGACGACGACTGGGAAATCGCGTAATTCTTATCTACGTTCGCAATCACGCTCCCACCAAGGACCCGGGTCACCAAAATGGCCGTCGGCTCTTTCTTTAGCAAAAACCCAATGATCTTTTGAGAGAGCCTGTAGCTCTCAGAGGCCTGCCCACGGGGGCTGCAACTGACATGCAGGATCTTTGTCATCTTACCATCTTCCATGTTGTTTCCAGTGTCGCGCTGCCTGCTTGAGGCATGCGAGATCACTCTACAAACCCAATTTTTTGTGAAGAAGGGCCATGAAATGAGGTTTCACCTACGCCATGATTCCTACAACTTCGCTGGCGGTCCGCTTCCGGAGAAGGCTCGGTGGCGGGCAGGCTACGGCGGCACATCGTTTCAGTCGAGGCTAGCGACGGAATGGTTCAGTTCAGAAAATAGAACATGGACCTGTCTATTCAGGCCACCATGGAGCTAGATCTCTACGAGAATTCGACCTGGCGTCCCAGTCGCTCGTCCAACAGGTCAGCAGGGTTGTGGGGATGTCTAAGCCATTTGCAAAGCTTCAGTATTCCCGAGCCACGGTATCTGTTGCTCTGCTGCCGACAGGGTCCAAAGGCGTAATTGGCGAGTGCTTCACGATAGCATTATGCATTGAGAAAGGATGGTCGCTATGAACCTCGAAGTTGCTCGGCCGCAAGATTATCCCCGCGTGGTCGAAATCGTGAACAATGCCTACCGCGGAGTGGCAAAGCCATCCGGCTGGACGAACGAAGCCGAACTGCTTTCGGGACAGCGGACCAATCTGGCAGCCTTGACGCAAATGGCAGCCAGCTCGGAAACCGTGCTGTTGGTGACGAGAGAAAGCGGACGCCCGATCGGAAACGTTGCTCTTGAGAAAAGGGCCAGCGGACTATGGTATCTCTCAATGCTTGCCGTTGATCCGTCGAACCAGTTGGGGAATCTCGGCAAGAAGATCATGCTGAATGCTGAGGCATTCGCTCGCGAGCACGGAGCGAAGTTGATCCAACTTTCTGTCATCGCTCAACGTGCGTCCCTTATCGCATGGTACGAGCGCAGGGGCTATAATCGCACGGGGCAGACCGTCCCATTCCCTTACGAAGACCCGTCGGTCGGCACACCACTTCGAAACGATCTTGCGCTTGTGATCTTGGAGAAGGCCTTGGGACGGGCAGCCGAGCGCGATTGATACTCGCTCGCAAGAGAAAACTATGGCCCAATAGACAAGACAAATCTTGCCCCTCCTCAGCTATGCCAAGATGCGGCACGATAGAGTCCTCAACCAGCAATAAGAGGATTCGTCATGACCAGTCGTATCGACTACGCCAAGGCTTCGCCCGATGGTTACAAGGCTTTCGGCGCGGTATACCTCACCCTTCAAAAAAGCAGCCTGCCAAAAGAACTGGTGGATCTTGTCTATCTTAGGGTTTCGCAGATCAATGGCTGTGCGTTTTGCATCGATATGCATTCCCGCGCTCTGCTCAAGTCCGGCCTTACGGTCGAAAAACTCGTTCTCGTACCGGTGTGGCGCGATGCAGGTGGACTATTCACCCACCGCGAACGCGTCGCGCTCGCCTGGGCGGAGACCGTAACTCGCGTCGCCGAAACCGGTGTTCCCGATGCAGATTATGAAGCCGCTGCTGGCGAATTCAACGATACGGAACTCGCCGATCTAACCTACGCGATCGGCTTGATGAACGCCTTCAATCGGTTCGGAATTACCTTCCGCTCGACCCCGGCCGCTGTCGCCAGAAGCTGAGATCGGCCACACGCGGGCGCTTGGCGCACAGGCGCGTCTATCCCTTGGCGCCCACTTTTCCGTGAGTGGCTGGTGAATGTCTCTCGGCCACAGCGTCGGGGAATCGACCCCCAGCCATGGTTGCCTTGCGTCACAAGGCTCTCGCCAACCTCGACCGGGCGCAACGCTTGGCGAACTAATCAATGGATCTGTTACCATGGCATGGATACTCCTTAGCATCGCTGGTATAATCGAAATTGCTTTCGCCTTCTGCATGAAGTGGTCCGAAGGTTTCACGCGACCCATACCAGCGCTGTTGACGGTCGCCGCCGGCTTGTCGAGTGTCTTTCTTCTCTCACTCTCGCTGCGGACACTGCCGGTGGGAACAGGCTACGCGGTCTGGACCGGTATCGGCGCGGCAGGCACCGCGATTCTCGGAATAGCGGTGCTAGGCGACTCAGCCGACCCCCTGAGGATACTCTGCATCGCTATCATTTTGGCAGGAGTTATCGGACTGAAGCTCGTCTCGGGAAGTTAGGAGGCGCAGTATTTCTAAAGAGGACTGTGAAAAGCGCTGACGATGGTTCGCGGAAACAATCATTCAACGGATATGAACGTCACCAACCCGAACAGCTGAAATCTTCCTGATGCAGGGAAGGCCACGGCTCCCTATGGGGTTTCCAGGTCCCAGCCCAAGCATCAAGAACAGTATAGGTATTTATCATGACATCAAATTCACCTCAGGAACTGGTCGACCTGCGAGCTTCGATTGATAACATCGATGCTGTGCTGATCCATATGCTCGCTGAACGCTTACGCTGCACCAAGGCAGTGGGGCGCCCTCAAGGCCAAGGTGCGTCTGCCCGCTACCGACCTTGACCGCGAAAAGCAGCAAGTGAACCGCTTGCGCTCACTCGCGTAGTCATCCGGACTCGACCCCGACTTTGCGGAAAAATTTCTGTTCTTCGTTATCGATGAAGTGATCGGACATCATAAAAGTACTGCCGCCTTATATACTGGCTGCGCTGGTACTTGAGATGTACTCCTGCGCCTGAACTAGCTGAAATCCCATCATCGCTCAGTCGAGCCCGCATTGCTTCGGCCAGGGCGTCTGGACCGCCATCTCCGGATCCCCCTCCCCGATGCAAGTGCGCGCCGCTCCATCCTTCGGCATCATCTCGGCGGCGAACTTGCCTGCTCCGACTTCAGCGAGTTCGTGAAATTCTCGATGGGATTCACAGGCGCGGACATCGAAAAGGTGGCGCGCGACGCGAGGAGGACGGCACGGAGGGCTGGACGGTCTATGTCCATGCCGGACCTCCTTGCAGCCATGCCCGAGAGGACGACATTGTCGCCGGAGTTCCAGCAAAGCGTCGCCGTCCACGAAGCCGCGCATGCGCTGGTCGGCGTTCTCATTGGCCGCCTTCCCCTGGTCGCACTTTCGATCGAGGAGACATTCCTCGCGGAAGGCGGCAGGCGGACTCTTGGAGGCGCCCACTTCGACGTTGAACCCGTCTCGCGCAGAACGCGGTCAAACTATTTCGACAGGATCGCCATGCTGATGGGAGGAATCGCCGCGGAGGAGATCGTCTACGGTTCCTTTTCGGATGGAGCGGGAGGCAACGAGAGCAGCGACCTCCATTCAGCGACCAATCTCGCCACGCAACTCGAGTGCCAGCTGGGGATGGGACGGTCGCTCGTCTCCGAAGCAGGCGATAGCGATGTCCGGCTGGAGGAGATCCGGGTGCGGAATCCGATCCTCTGGAACCGCATTGATGCGATTCTCCGGGAACAGCACTCCAGGGCAAAGCAGTTGATTGCGGACAACGAGCCCGCACTGCACAGAGTTGTTGCCGAACTGTTGTCGAGAAAATTCCTGTCGGGAGATGAGGTCGTTGGGTTGATTGACACCGGACGAGGTCAAAAGTCGCCTGCAGCGGGTTGAGTTTGCAGCACGGTCAGCAACTGTCATGGCCAAGTATCCCCGAGGCTCTGGAGCCACGACCCTCCGGTGGGTAGCGATCACGACCGTTGAACCACAACGTCATGAAATTGCGGTACGAAGTAGGCACAACTCAACACTGGAACAATTTATGTCCCAGAGCCAAAGATCGATCATGGACCTTCCAAAAGGTCTCCAGATGCGGCACGATTTAATCCATAGACTTAACAAGTGTAGCGTTCGATAGTTGGCGGGCTCGGACTGCTTCCGGCTGTATGGGCAGGTTTTTTCCTCACGTTGACCGGGCTCATCGTGTTCGCCGTCACGCTACGCCGCCAGGTACAACCCGCGTCGGCGTAGTTTACGCGCACGATCCGTCGGCGGCAGGAACCCGAGTTGGAGCATCAGATGTCTAAGCTTTTTCATCCTATACAGATCAAAAGCCTCCATCTAGCAAACCGCATCGTCATAGCTCCGATGTGTCAATATTCGGCCGAAGAAGGTTGCATGAACGAGTGGCACCTGATTCACTTGGGGAAGCTTGCCCTTTCAGGTGCGGCGCTGCTAACGATCGAAGCAACGGCAGTAACCCCAGATGGCCGCATAACCCATGGGGACTTAGGGCTCTATTGCGATCAGAACTATGCCGCGATGAGCCTAACACTCGATAGCATTCGGCGCTGGTCGGACATGCCCATAGCCCTGCAACTCAGTCATGCGGGCCGCAAGGCCTCGACTGAAGTACCGTGGAAGGGCGGCAGACAATTCGCGCCGACACATGGGCTTGGATGGCAGACCTACGGACCGTCATCGGTGCCATATGCTGAGAACCAGTCCGCACCGTTGTCCCTGGATAAAGACGGGCTAAATCGGATACGAGATGCATTCGGGACGGCGGCGGCTCGTGCAGACAAAGCCGGCATCGACCTGATCCAGGTTCATGCCGCTCATGGATATCTGCTACATCAATTCCTTTCGCCGCTTTCCAATAAAAGAAGCGACGAGTATGGCGGATCGCTCGAAAATCGTATGCGGTTTCCACTTGAAGTCTTCGAATCGGTGCGGGCTTCGTTCCGAGCGGAGAAGCCGGTGTCCGTCAGAATCTCGGCAACCGACTGGGTCGATCGCGGGTTCGATCTAGAACAGACAATCACATTCGCGAGGGAACTTGAAAAACGGGGTTGTGACGTCATTCACGTCACGACCGGGGGCCTCGATCCAGCTCAAAAGATTCCGGTAGGCCCGAGTTACCAAGTGCCACTTGCCCGTGAAGTAAAGCGGGAAGTGAAAGTCCCCGTTGTCGCGGTCGGAATGATCTCCGGTTACGAGCAGGCTGAAGCTATCGTCGGAACGGGTGACGCCGACATGGTCGCCCTCGCTCGTACGATCCTGTTCGACCCGAACTGGCCTTGGCATGCTGCGGCCCATTTTGGCGCAAAGGTCCGCGCGCCGAACCAATACCTCCGGTCCCAGCCTAGTCGTTTCAAAGAGCTATTCGACCCCGAGTAAGCGAGTGCATCGACCGAACGAGCGAATTTACAGGCGAGATCTTTGCTCGTCTCGATTTCTCAATCTCCTTCCAAAGGTAGGCCGCTTTACAACTTTTGACCTTGTGACGTTTTCTCGGCGACCATAATTCTTGCATCAGCTTGTGGCGTCGGGAGGTTCTGCGATGCATGCCCGGGCCTCGGCGGCTTGCTCGAAGTGGAGTCCTTTTCACGACACGCCAATACGATCCTGGCAAGATTTCACCTGTCAAAATGAAAGCCAAAACCGGCTCAGTTCCGCGTGGAAACCAACACTCACTCTCGCTGCGGACACTGCCTGTGGGAACAGGCTACGCGGTCTGGACCGGTATCGGCGCAGCAGGCACCGCGATTCTCGGAATAGTGGTGCTAGGCGACTCAGCCGACCCCTTGAGGATACTCTGCATCGCTCTCATTTTGGCAGGCGTCATCGGACTGAAGCTCGTCTCTGGAAATTGAGGAAGAACGACATTTCAACCAATGACCGACGACAGGGGCTGACAGTGGTTCGCAGCACCGAACATCCGAACGATTGCTGACGCACCGACCCGGCGAACGGCCGGAACGCTAGATGCAGGAACTGCGTAGAACGCATGTGGCTTCCTCATCCGCGTTCAAAGAACCCACATCAGTAAAGGTATCTATCATGACATCGGCTTTATCTCAGGAGCTGCTCGATTTGCGCGCTTCGATCGACAACATCGATGCAGTGCTGGTTCACATTTTGGCCGAGCGCTTTCGGTGCACCAAGGCGGTTGGCGCTCTCAAAGCCACGGCCCGCCTCCCTTCAACGGACCCTGACCGCGAAAAGGAGCAGGTTAACCGACTGCGTTTGCTCGCACTATCATCGGGCCTTGACCCCGACTTTGCGGAAAAATTTCTGACCGTCATTATCGAGGAGGTGATCGGACATCACGAAACCATTGCCTTCAATGAAAGAAATCGAGCTTAGATTCCATGGGACTCTGAAGCGCAAACTGGCACCTCGACTGCCGTCGAAACCGGCTAACTTCCTCATAGCAGTCCCGAATTTAGTTCCGCGCTGCACGTTTAGCAAGGTGGCAAAGTGTGCCGAAGAGTTGCCGTGGTAACGCGACAATTGCAAGAGGTAGGGATAGCTGTCAAACCTTCCTAGGTCAGCTGCTCGTCCAATGTTCAGGCAATGAAGCAGAGTGAGCGCAATTGGCTCACCCGGAAGCTCGGGTCTCCTGCCTCGTGCCAACAACAGTCACCGGAGAGATCGTCATCCATTAGATGCCATCGTTGCTGGAAGAGAAGCATTCTGCATTGTGGGGTGGATTAATTTTGTAGCTCAGCAAGCTTATCGACTGGGGTTTGACCCCTTACTCCACCAGATCGACCGTGTAAGCGTGGGTCTCAAATGCGCCGCCAAAAGGCGCCATTCCGCCCCATGCGGGGATTAGATCACGAATTCCTCCTCGTACGTCTGTGGCTCGGGAACGACCGTAACCTCCACCGGAACGATCCAATTGGCCGCGTAGCTCTCGCAGTCGGAACCCTGGAGGTCGGGCTGCACGCACCCCGCCCCATCGATCGCGCGACATCGCAGTATATATCGCCCCACTTCTTCAGGGGTCCACATGTACTCCCACAAGCGCCATGCAAAGGGACGTTCTGTCTCGAGGAGCCTTCCCTCGCGCCAGCCCCTGCCGTCTCCGGTGCAGACCTGCACCTGCCGGATAACAGCCTCTCCACTCCAGGCGGCTCCGAAAATCCGGTACGGTTGGCCGGCGATGAGATGCGCCCCCTGTACGGGACGCGCGATCTGCGCTTTGACCTCCATCTCCGCAAGGGGGACCAGCCTGGGTTCCCCGAGGCTGCGCTCCCAACGGAAATAGTCGCGCGCCTGCCAGTAGCCAAGGAACGGTTCCTCCACAACCGTGATATGCGTGATCCACTTTACCCAAGCCATGCCGAACCAGCCACCCACGACCGCGCGTAGCGGGTAGCCGTGATCGCGCGTCAACGGCTCCTCGTTCATCGAATAGGCAAGGATCGTGCTGTCAGCGATGGCCTTCTCAAGCGGTAAACTGCGCGCAAAAGCGATGGGGCCGGGAGAAGCCGTTTTCTTGTTCGTGTCGACGACGCCGCTGTCGGCGCCTGCGAGCAGAACCTCACGTGCGGTTCGCTTAACGCCCGCCATTTCCAAAATCTCGCGCAAAAGAACACCTGTCCACGCGGCATTGCCGACGGCTCCGTTCTGCCACTGCAACCCCTCCTTCGGCGGCACATAGTAGACGCGCCCGTTCCCTGCACACTCGACGACGGCGGTGAAAGTCGTGCTCCACATCGCCTTGATGCTGTCCAGGTCAAGTTCGATCGGCCGCTCCACCGCCCCGCCAACGCGCAATCTCCAGTCTCGCGCATCGAGGTCCGGCGACGGGAAATGGTTTCGCACGAAGAACAGGTCGGTTGGGATTAGCCAATTGGAGAGCGACGCAAACGGAAACTCGATGTTCTGTGGGGACTTCTGTCGAACTATTAGACTGGGTTGCTGTGGTGTCGGCATCGTCCTCGTCTCCCCTTTCAAGAGCACAACGTCGGCTCTCGGTCGCGCGAATTCCGGTACGATCACACCGCCCCTCGCAGTGCGTCTGTCGCATTCCGTCTTCGGGCCGCATTCTAGCACATACCGCACGTTCCTCGGATCGACCTCGAACGGCAACAAAGGTGAAGGGGCCGACGGCGGTCTTGGCCGCTTTGCGCCCAAGCAGATATGCCGTTTTCACGGTGTGCTAGCTGCGGTGCTTTGATGGGTGTAGGATTCCCGGCATAGTGCATTTTCATGCAGGGGCACGATGATGAGTATCCCCGCGCTCGACCGGAAGCTGCTGGCGATCCTAGCGGCGGATATGGTAGGCTACTCGAAGGCGATGGAGGCCGATGAGGCCGGCACCATCAAGCGACTGAAGGCCATCCGCTCCGACCTGATCAATCCCGCCATCTCCCAGCGCCATGGCAGCGTCGTCAAGCTGATGGGCGACGGCGCGCTCGTCGCCTTCGACAGTGTGGTTGATGCGGTTGCCTGCGCCGCGGAGATTCAGAATACCGTGGCGGCGTGCAACGCCGGCCTACCGGAGCTTGAGCGCTTCGTATTCCGCATCGGGATCAATCTGGGCGATGTGGCTTTGGTGGATGGCGATCTCTATGGTGATGGCGTGAATGTCGCCGCGCGGCTGGAGCAGTTGGCCGAGCCGGGCGGCGTCATGGTGTCGGGCACGGCCTACGATCATCTCCAGGGCAAACTCGACTGGCCGCTCGATTTCGCCGGCGAGCACCAGGTCAAGAACATCAGCCGCCCGGTGCGGATGTATCGGCTGAGACTCGACGGCAAACGAGCACGTCGCCCGCTTCTCGGAATGATGCCGCGCTGGGCCAAGACGGCTGCGGCGGCGATCGTGGCGCTGGCTCTGGCCGGCGGCGGGGTATGGTGGTTCTTGCAGCCTGAACCTTTGAGCGCCAAGCCGTCGGTGGCGGTGCTGCCCTTCGACAATTATGGCGGCGACGAGGCTAGCGGGCGTCTGGCCGACGGCCTGACCGAGGACATCATCACCGACCTCGCGCGGTTTCCCGAATTCGAAGTGATGGCGCGGAACTCGACGGAAGCCTATAAAGACAAGCCGGTGGATGCCCGCCAGGTTGCTAGTGCGCTCCATGTCGGCTTTGTACTGGAAGGCTCGATCCAGCGGCAGGGGGACCGGGTACGGATCACAGCACAGTTGATCGATGCAAAAACCGGCCACCATCTTTGGTCGGAGAAATGGGACAGGCCCGCCGAGGACGTGTTCGCCGTTCAGACCGAAATCGCAGAGCAGGTCACCAACCGCCTCGGCGGCGGAGTGGGACTAATTCAAGAGGCCGGGCGCGCTGCAGCCAAACGTAAACGGCCTGAAAACCTCAATGCCTATGACTACTATCTGCTCGGGAGCGAGAAGATTGAAAAACTCACCAAAGCCGATGAGGAGGAGGCCATCACGTTTCTCAACCGCGCCAAAGAGCTGGACCCGGGGCTGGCCCGTGCCTGGGTAGAACTTTACCATGCTCATGAACTATTGGAGTTGTTTGGCGTCGATCCAGAGAGCAACCGCAAGGCGGCCGACGATGTGGCCGAACACGCGGTGCGGCTTGATCCGAGCGACGCCGAGGCACATGCGGTTTTCGGCATGAGCCTTGCTAATAAGGGCGACATGGGCCGCGCCAAGGCCGAGCTGGACACGGCCCTTCGCCTAGCGCCAGGTTCGTCCGAAATCCTGACTTTCTATACCGGCTTCGCAGCACGCTTCGGTGAACCCGAACGCGGCGCTCAAATGGTCGATCAGGTAATGCGGCTGGACCCGAACTATCCGATGTGGGCGTCCAACTTCTTCGCACCTGCCTATTTTATGGCGGGCCGGTATGAGGACGCGGTGAAGATGCTGGAGCGCATGACGCCTAACAACTACCAAAAGTGGACCTGGGTGGTCCGTAGCAGCTCGCTCGCGGCACTGGGTCGAACCGATGAGGCGACTGCTTCGGTTACAGAAGCTCTCAAGCAGCACCCGGACCTGACTGTCGAGAGCATGATCAATGAACCCGGCCTAAGCACAATGGAGCGCGGTCGGTTCATAGAGACAATGCCGCTGGCTGGCTTCCCGGCGTGCGCCAAGGCCGAGGCGCTTGCGAAAATCGCCAAACCTGTGCGACTGCCGGAATGCGAGGCGGGGAAGGCGAAACCTCTCGGGCAGCCATAGAACGGCCCTGTGCAACGCGAGAGCCGCTGATCGCCCCGGTACCGGCGAGCGCTGTCGCCGAGGGTCTGGCGCGATGACACAAATGGTTGCAACGCTGCGCGAGCAGCCACTATGTCGGCTTTGGGTCAACTCCCGAAGCCGGTAAAGCTTCCGGATCGCGCCAACAGCGGCCATTGGCTCTGTGGCGCAGCCTGTTATCGGTCTTGATCTTCGTCAGTCGATAACCGTCATGTATTGTCAGCAACCTCTTCCTGATATGGCGAGTTGGATGGGTCAATGCAGCGGTTGGCTCGACTGGCAGCACCCACTCTGTCTAGCGGCCGTGCGCAGCCAAATCCGACCACGCCAGCTCGAAAACTCATTGACCTGGTACGACGAGCTGAGGCTCACAGGATCGGTCCGGTCCTCTAGTTCTCATCCGGCCAGACCTTCTGGACCGCCGCGAACAGAAATGCAGTGGTCAGACCGAACAGGATCAACCCATTCACTGCCTCGATGGAGCCAAGCAACCGCCAACGATTTTCGAGAAAGATCGATGCGTGTCCATAACTGGTGATGGCTCCAAGCGAATAGAGAATTCCTTCGGACAGGTCGGGTAGTGCGCTAAGCCAGACGTAGAGTATCGCCCAGGCAGCGGCTTCCAGACCATGCATTATGGCAGCCAGCAACGCTATCGCCGCGACCAGCAGAATGAAGCGTAGTGGACGGCGGCGACTTCCGTTCGGACGTGGCGCGAACACGTTGGTGATCAGCATAAAGACCGAGACATGAAAGACGACTGTCAGGACGAGAGCTGGAAGACCCTACGCCCAGTCACCGGACCATTGCATAAGAGGCTCCATCACTGGTGCATCACTTGCACGCACCCGGAACTGCGTCCTTGACCTTGCAATTAGCGGGCACGGAACCTGGGCTCTTGGCTGACGGCGAAGCCCCCGAGATCGCCGCCACCTGCTTGCCGAAATTTTCCCTGGTGTTCTGGTCGACAATTGCCACTGGAGCAGCGACAGCCAGCGCAACGCCTGTGCCTACGGCCGAAGCCGCACCGGCCGTTGCGGCCACGATATTATCCCCCAGCCCGACCCGGCTGTCGCTAAGCGGCTGTCCATCTGCCAGCCTCTTGCCGATCAACTGGACGATCTCCGGCGATTCCGCGAACTTGCTGTGGCGCAGTCCGTCATTGGTCTTGATTTTCGTCAGGTCGACAACCGTCATATGATTGTCAGCGATCTCTTCCTTGTACGGCGAGATGGATGGGTCGATGGCTCCAAGCCTGCCGACATCACCCCAAACGCGCTTGGAGACCGCAAGCGCCCGGTCGTCACGCGAGACAAACAGGGTAAAGTTCGGGCGCGGTTGTCCTAGATCGGCGAGCTGCTGGCGGAAGACATCGACGTCGACGTCGGCATCGGCGAGCATGACGTTCTTGAACTTGGTGGGGAGCCTGCCGTTGCGGATCGCCATCTGCCGCAGGGATTCCATCGCCAGCCAGTTGCCCATCGAATGCGCGAGGATGTTGACCTCGTGCACCTGAGGGTCCTTCGCTAGAAACTGAAACAGCGTTTCCAGCGCGTTGCGAGAGTAGTTGGTGCTTTCTCGGTCGTAACCGTAGGCAAGCAGGCTGCCGCGCGATGGCCAGGTGGCAAGGATCGGCACGCTGTGAGCGCCAGAGTCATGGGTGATCTGAGCAAATCGGTAGACCGCGTCCTCGAAGCGATTATTGAAGCCGTGGACGAACACCAATACGCTATGGTCCGGGCTCTTCTTCACCGATACGTTCAGCCACTGGATGGCCTTGTCCTTGTTGATCTGGTCGGCTTCGAGCGTGGCGAAGTCGGTCTTCGGGTTGGACGGCAGCTTGCGCGGCCACTCGACATCCCCGACCTTGTGGATGCCGGGCGGCGGGATCGAGACGGTCATCTGGGCAAACGAGTTCGTCAGCGCCCGCTCGCCGCTGTACATTTCGCCGGGAACGAGTGACGGTGCCCGTGTCGTCGTCACCAGCATTTCTACCTTGCTGGCATTCGGCGATGTTTCAGCTACTGGGCCGAGCACGTTGACAGCCCTGCCGCCGCACGCAGAGAGCATTGCGGTGAGCGCAGCCATCTGAATCATTGCACAGAGGGAGTGCGTCCTCGATATTGTGTTGCCCAATGCGTTCAAGCCCCTATGCGGAAGTCGGAAGGCGTTCGCAGCCTTCTAGTGTCGCCGATCCTCGGACCGGCGATCGATGACAATCGTCAGTAGCACGGCGGATAGGGATAGTAGCCGCAGGCGGGCCGTGCATATCCGTAATACGGGTGATATTCCGAGGCGACGGCCGCAGCACCGATGACAGCGCCAGCGGCAAGCGCCCCACCATAGGCAGGATGACCGTAATAGGCACCGCGCCAGACGGGAGCGTGATAGAAACCACCACCACCGACGACAACTCCGCCACCAAAACCGCCACGCGCGGCAAACCAGTCTATGAACAAGGAGGCTGGGCCGTTGGCGGCGTTGAGGTCGCCCTCAAGCACCGCGACGTCGAAGGTCAGAGTTCCGCCTTCGAGTTTCGGCATTTTCAGGGTGACGACAGCGTCCTTTACCGAAGTGCCGTCATTGCTGAGAACCGAGATCGTTGCGTTGGGCGGGTCCTTGGCGAAGCTATCCGTTCCGTCACCCCACTGCTTGACGAACTCCGACGTCAACGTGTGCCCGGCGGTGCGGAACGGGCGGTCGGCGAACACAATCGAGGTGGGGGAGATGCCCGTCATCGCCAGCTTGCCGTCAACGAGTGTCGCTCCTGCGGAATTGAGGACAGCAAGCGACGGAATGACTTTTGCGGCAAGAGCTGCTGAGGGCGCACCGATGGTCTTCTGTCCGGGCGCGGACATAGCGTCTTCGGCATGAACTGCCATCGGTGACGCCATGAAGCCCGCTACCAGCGCGATGCCAAATGTCCTGTGAATTCTGGCCAATGTCTTACTCCCATAATTGCTGTTTTGCGGCCAATGGATAGCTGCATGGCTCGGAAACCTGCGGGGCGCGAAGTTCCCGATGATCGTCATAGCTTCAACAGACCGAGGTTGAAGAGCTGAACCCGTCGATTGACCGCCGATTTTGGATCGGTCGCATCAATCGGATATTCCTGGCCAGCACCAACGGCGAACAGGCGTCCCGGCTTGATGGCGAAGGTCGTCGACAGCGCGAGTTTGATCGCATTGGCGCGGTCCTCGCTCAGCTGCAGGTTATGCTTGGCGTCGCCTGTGGAACTCGTGTGCCCGACGATCAGGAACGAATACCGCGCCAGATTGGGATGATGCAGCGCATCGGCGATCAGGCCGAGGGTGCGATAGGACTCCGGCTCCATGGCGACGGAATTGTTGACGAAGTTGAGTTCGACGACCAGTTGCGAGAGCTGGGCGAGCTTGCTCCAGTCCGGAAGGCCTGCCGCACTTCCAGAAGGATTTTGCGCCGCCTGCTGCTTCAGCAACATGACATCGATCTGTGGTGCAACTTTCCCGGCATTGTCGAGGCTGGTGATGATCCGCTGTTGCGATACTTCCTGGGCCGAAACAGTGATGGGCAGAAGCATGATGCCGCCAATGAGCGCAGCACTGATCTTACGAATAGACATGTTCGTTCCTCCCTCTTAACGCCAACCGGCGTCGGTGATCGCCTGGGTGCATTTTGGTCCAGTCATGCGCTCGGCCTTGATGAGGCAGGACAGCATGTTGCCGTCGCCTTTCACGCCCTTGCAGGTGGTGGCCATGTTGCGCCTGCAGACCGTGTAGTAGGCAATCTGTGCGGCCTGCCGCTGCTTGATGGAGGTGATGACGGTGGCAAGCGTCGAAGTGCAGGTCGGCGAGACCTTGGCCGTATTCTTCTGCAGGCAGTCGGCGATGGCGTTGTTGCCGAGGTTGAGGCCGCTGCAGACCTTCTTGATGTCCTCGCCGCAGCTTTTGGCAAGCGTGGTCACGGCGTCGGCATAGCTGATGGTGTCGGCGCGGGCGACCACGGAGAGGCCGAGAAAGGCGACAAGCGCTCCCGCCCCGATGATGGCTAGTCTGCTTTTCATGCTTGGTTCCCCTCTTATATCAAACCGTGGATGTATCCCTTGCAAGCACGGCGCAGGAAGGGAAGTGGGAGGACCGTGTGTTACCGTAGCATACGGTCGGTTGGAGTGGTCATTCGTACCTCGCTTGCCTCAAAATGCTGCCAGTCGCTCGACGAACCAGAACGCAGCCAAGGCACCGATGACATAGGACGTCACGATCACTGAGTTACGCCCGACGTAGGGCGGGTAACGAACCATTTTTAGCAGCCGTACAAAAGCAATGATCGCCGCGATAAACATCAGCTGCCCAAGCTCGACCCCAATATTGAAGAACAGCAAAGCCAGCGGGATGTCACCCGAAGGAAGTGCCAGGTTTGCAAGAGCGCTGGCAAAGCCAAGCCCGTGGAGAAGACCGAAAGCGAAGGCCATCAGCCAAGGTCTCTCAGCGGTCAGGCTCGATTGTCCGCGCCGGATGCGAATGATCTCACAGGCGAGTAGCAGGATGCTGAAGGCGATAGCAGCTTCGACCGGCGGTCCCGGCACATGCACGAAGCCGAGCGTCGCAAGCGTTAGCGTAATGGAATGGGCCGCCGTGAACGCCGTGACGGTCGCCAGCAATGCCCGCCAGCGGCGGGCGATGAACATCAAAGCGAGTACAAACAGCAGATGATCGTAGCCGGTCAGGATGTGGTCGATCCCGTGCATCACAAAGGTCTTCGCAACGTCCAGGCGATCAACCTTCGCGGCAATCTCGAACCATGGATGAGACGGGTGGATCATGGTCGTCGAAACAGGACTCCCAAGAAGATGCACGCGGACCAGAACGTCCGTAATGGTCGCCTGCAGCCCGACGAACTCGACGCGCTGCCCAGCGAGGCCTCTGTCCGTCGTCTCGACGATCCGGGTCTGCACTAACGAGTCCGAAAGCTCATGCTCGGCGGGTGGCGTCACGTCGCGGACCTCGTCGGGAAACCGAAGGGCTATCGGAAGCCGCATCCCCGAAAGCAATGGCGTGCGCCAGATGACTGAGTATCGGCTTGGACCGGTCTGATCGATCTGCAGGTAGGCGGGCCGTATTTCGTGGGCGACCGCATTTGCCGTCAGTGCGAACGTTGCGATCACCGCGCAGCAAGCCAATATCAACAGCGATGCGAGGGTCCTCGGGTTGTTCATTGCGCCGACACCTCAAACTCGTTGCTGGTGCCCGGAGGTATCTTCAGGTCTTCGAAGTCGCTGACTTCGATAGGAGGCACGACGACCGAATAATGCGACCGCATCTCGTTCAGCGCGGTAAGCTTGATCGCGCGATATTGGTCTTCGATCCATCCTGCTCTGACGTTTGGCTGGACCTCTGCAAATGTCGGAACGCGGCCGGGATCGATGGCGTCGACCCAAACGAGATGCCACCCATAGCCGGATTGGATCGGGCCCTCCCATTGTCCCGGTGAAAGTTTGAACAGCGCTTTTGAGAAATCCACGCCAAACTCCTTCGACATCTGATCGGGAGTGGCGTCGCCATAGTGGTCCTGGAACATGAACTGATCGCCGAGCGCAGACACCTCAGATGCGTCTGGCGACTTGTCCGCGATCAGCTTCAAAGCAACGGCTGCGGTAGCTTGCGCGTCGCCACCGTGCTTGTCGGCCGAGAAGTAAAGATGCCGGAAGGTCGCGTGCGCCGGAAGTGCAAAGCTCTGGGAGTTCTGAGCGTACCAGGTCTGCAACTGCTCGGTGGTCGGCTCCTGCATGTTGGCAACATCGGCCGCCAGAAAGTCCATCTTCTGGGCAAGCCTGCGTTTGACCACTTCGTCGTCACGGTCAAGCCCAAGGGAGACCGCTTCCCGAAAAAGGATTTCCTGCGTGACCTTTTGGTCGACCAGTCCTTTGACCTGATCGGCCGTCGGCGTCGACCGCCCCTGCGCCAGCCAGGAAATCGCCAGCTGCCTGACATCGTCTTTGGTTAGAACGATGGTCCGCGATCCGACGCTGTTTGGCTGTTCTGGGTTCAGGAGGTGATAGGTGCCGAACAGCCCGGCACCGACCATCAGGAAGTGCAGCAGTGGTTCCTTGAGAATCCGACGCCACTGTCTATCGCCAGCCGATTGGCCGGTCCCCGTCGGCGCGACTGCCGCTTCGGGCGCAATAAGGAACAGTTTCATCTTCCCTCTACCTTCCGCCGCCGCTTTCATTGCACGTCCTCGACTTCGTAGTTGGCGTAGCCAAACTCGTTGCTGCGGGCGGCGATGTATCTGTTGCCGGAGTTATAAACGGTGAGTTCGAAGTCGGTGCCATCGATGGTCGTGACGATATGGCCCTCGCGGATGACGTAGGCGGCCGCCGATCCGGATGTGCTTGGGTGCATGATCTGCAAGATGTCGTCGGCCTTCGGTGCGCCGCCGTTCGACTCGGTGACGATGCGCTTGCCGTCGGTACCAAACAGGACGTCGAAGGTCTGTCCAGTCACGCTGTTGCGGACCTTCAACGTCTTGCCGACGACCAGTTGCTTGAGCTGGTCGTCCGTCAGTTCCTTCGAACCGGCGCTAGCCAGGTCGGCGACCGTGAGACCGCGCTCGCCCTTGGCGACGGCGGCTGGCGACGGCGTGTACCAGATGGGCGTTGTCCAGGCGCGTTCCTGCACGGTGGCCGATACGCCGTCCGGTGGGAGCCTGCCGAGCTTGGCAGCATCATAGGTGCTCCAGCGCGGCGTCGGGATTTGCAGCACACGCGTGTAGTAGAACGCGTGCAGGTTCGGATCGAATTCGGGGTCAGTCCAGACCGCTTTCAGTTCCACGGAACCGATGTCGTTGGTGTAGGTTGCCTTGGAAATGTCGACAGTGCTGCCGACCGGGGGCAATTTGCCGGTGACCGGATCGATCTGCCGAGCGCCGGACCAGGCGACGTCGAAGACCTTCTCGAATATCTGGCCTTCCTTGGTCCAACCCTTGATGATCTGGATGCGGTCGAGGTTGCCGTCATCGGGGTCCTTGACGGCGTCGACCACGAACGAAGGAACCTTGCCGTCGGCCGGAGGAAGATCGCCGCCCATCGGCACGCCGCTGGCATAGGCAGTCTTTGCCCAATCTTTGTTGGAAAGCAGGCCCTTGTCGTAGTCCCATCCCCCGAACATCCGTGCCTGGATGCGCACACCGCTGGTGCCATAGACTTCCTTGCGCTGCATCGCGTCGAAGATCGAGGCACGCGTATTCTCTTCGGCCCAGACAACGGTCAGGCCGGAGGTTCCCGTCTGCAGAATGTTCATGCCCGCCTCGACTTTTCCGGCCAGCCGCGCCTCGGGCGTGGCATCGACCAGCCCGTGATCGCCGAAGAAGTTCGACTGCGAGTAGGCGGTGACCGTGTTGTGCGAGTCGCCAGCGCCGACCACGCCGAACTTGTAGGGATTGTAGCCGCGTGTCGCCTGCATCGCCAAACCGTTCTCATAGGCTTCGCGGGCGTAGCTCCCGTGTAATTTCGAAGTGCTGTTATCAATGCCGATCAGATAGTTCATGATCTCGTAGTTGGCGAACTCGTCGTTCGGCGACAGGTCCGGATGTGTCTCGGAGGCTCCTTTTACCTGTTTGATTTCGTTCAGCGGCTCATTCGTCATGCGTTGCTGCGCCCAGGCCGCATCAAGCGGATTGCCCTTGCTGTCGACGTCTGTCGGAAACATCATGCCGTTTGATAGATTGGCATTGTGGGAGATGGCGAGCACCTCGTTTCCGGCTTGCCTCTGCTTGTCCATCCAGTTCCACAGGTCTTCCGGGTGGTCCGAATCGATGGCGCTGAACGGTTGCGGCGGAACCTTGGCACAGTCCTTGAAGAACACGTTGCGGTGCATGTTCTGGCTGTTCGGCATTGACGTCCATTCGTAGGAACAGAACGCCGTAAACTGGCCTGGCTTGTTGTATTTGTCGGCGATGGCGACGTTCTGCGACCAGACGGAGTCAGCCAACTTCGGATCAAGCAGTTCCGGAATGGGTTTGTGGTTGGCGATACTGCCAGCCAGGAACTGAAAAATTTTGACGGCTGGATTATCCTTGGTCACCTTCAGCTTTTCGGCGATGGGCAGCTTGCTGACCGCAGAGTTCGGATCGTTCGCCAGCCGGACGACGCCGACATATTCGGCGTGATCGGTGACACCCTGGAAATCGAGCGGCGTCTTGATCTGGACGTCGTAACCGGCGGGATGCTTGATCACCTGGCCCATCGAATACTGGTAGGCTTCCTCGGGGCCGGTCACCGTGTTGCCGATGATATAGGCGTCAAGCGACCAGCTGGTGTGCTGGTGCGTCTGACCGAAGAAAGGATGTCGTTCCTGCGCCAATGCCGCCGACGCGGCGAGGATGAGGATCGTTGACGAGAGTAAGACTGCTTTCGTGGTTGCCCGGCGCATGTCGATATCCTCCCTGAAGTAGTGCTGGTGCTTGAATTTAGAATTTAATAATTGTGCTCACGATGACCCCGTGCTGGGTCGCGTCATAGCTGAACCCGCCTTTGTCGTAGTTGGTGTAGAGCACGCGATAGCCGAGCGACGAGGAGATATGGTCGTTCCAGTTATAGCCGACGGCGACGGTGTCTTGTGTCGTGAAGTGCGAGCTGACCCCGAAGCCGCCGATGTCGATCATCGCGTCGAGGAACCATTTCGGACTGAAGTCGTAGTGCAAGGAAAGGCCGATGACCGGATCGACCCAGTCCTGTGAGCCGCTGCGGCTTCTTGAGCGGAAACGCTGAGGATCGACGTCAAGCGTTGCCCTGTAGTGCTGGTAGCGCAAGCCGATGGTGCCGTAGAGCTGCAGGTTCTGGTCAGGCAGCGGAATACGTCGTCCGACGAGAGCCGTGAACAGTATCTGTTCCTGGTCGAAGTCGGCAGTTCCGGAGGAGCGCTTGAAGTCGTAGTCGGCCTTGACCTTGGCGTACAGGAAGTCGGCAAACAGCAACCATGTGCCGTCATTGGCCATCAGCGAACCGGCAAAGGCACCGTCCAGATGCTCGATGGCGTCCCAGGCGCTGAGATTGACGTGGGCGGGCGGCAGACCGCGTATGCCGACGTCGCCGTTGAGCGCAGTCGCCCATGCATAAATCGATGCCTGATATTTCCAGCCGTCGATAAGCGGAGCCTGTTGCGATGGCGCGACCAAGTCTGCGGCTAGCACCGGAGCCGAACTTGCTAGGCTGATAACAATGGCAATGGCGATCCTCTTTCGATGAATCATCATAGGCGCGACCAGGTTTGCGACTGGCAGAACACCCTCATGACGCAGCCGCTCATCTTGATCGAGTTACCCGAGACAGTCATTTTGCCGTCGTAAGTCTTCTTGGCGTCCGGGTCGGTAATTTTGCCCGAATAGCTACTGCCGCTGCCTTTGAAGGTGCCGATCTGCTCGCCCTTGTGCTTACCCGTCCTTAGGACGATGCAGTAGCCGCCACCGCAGGGCTCGATGGCGGCCGTCGTGCCAACCTCCGTTTTCCAATTGCCGATGATGGGGTCCGCCGCGTGGGAGGTGCTGGCGAATGTGAAAAGAGCGGCCGTGAGTAGGAAGATTCTCATCGTCATTTGTGTCCCTTTTTTCCAGGCTAGAATGCGACTACGCGTGTCGCCTACCCGTTTCGCTTTCCCTCAGGGAACCAGTTCGATCTCGCTTGGCCGCCACTCCTTCGTGAAGAACGGCTGCAGCGGGCTGTAGAGGCGGAGGAGTGTGAACCATCCCTTATCGGGAATGGTTTGAATCCAGTTGCCGCGTTTGACGCTGGACGGCTGCGTCGGTCCGAAATAGACAGTGGTCGATCCATCGGCAGCAGCTTCGGCGGCGGGCGACGGGTAGGTCTGGCTCCCTGCGCGAGGGTAGCGCTGTGGGGTGTCGAGCATCGACCGCGTCTGGTTGTCATAGACGGTGAAGGACCAGAACGCTTCGGCCGGAATGCCCTTCGGTAGCGTCACCTTGTAGGTCTTGGCTCCGTCAAAATAGTTCTTGTTGCCGTCCATGAAGCCCATCAGGTATTGCGAACCTACGCGCGGGAGACGCATGATCATCGCCGGAGAATCAAGGGTGTAGGCGTAGTAGAACGCCGTCTTGGAATTCAGCGTTCGCGCCCCTGTCGGCGGCAACGGGTCAAAAAGACCTTCCTTGGTGATCATCGGCGGCGGTGTTTCGAAATTGGCACCGCCCTCCCACAGCATGCTCGACCACGACGAGCCGGGATAATAAGCCCAACCCGGCTGCTCGCTGGCACGCCAGTTGAACACACGTCCGGCGGCATTTCCCACGCCGACAGCGTCGGTGAGAATCTTCTTCATCCGCTCGTCTGGCTTGAAGTCCTTCCCCTTGACGATGCCGATGGCGGCAAGCTGCCCGGCCAGCTCCGGATTGTAGGAATCGGCGGGCTCCTGCTGCACGTTTTCGTTGATCGTCTCGAAGAACGTGTAGTCATTCGGAGGGATGGTGTTGAAGGCTTTTCCGCTCGCTTCGACGAACTTCGTCTCCGGGATGGGAGGATTAACCTCCAGCTTGACCTTGCCTTCGAGCGCCGTGGCGATGCTGGTTCCGACGCCACCCGGCGTGTAGGGATAAATCTTCAGGTTATCCTCGATCAGCTTTTCCGTTGGCTTCGGATCATTCTCGGTCAGATAAGCCCGTGAGGCATAAAGGACTCTGTTTGTCTTCGATTTGGCGACGAAGAAACCGCCGTCCGGAACCGGGCCGTCATATCCCGGAGGCAGGATCAGATATTTGCCCCCTTCGCCTCGATCAGGACCGGGAAATCCAATGTCGATGATCCATTGGAACCACATGTCGTTGATGGTCCCCAGCCCCTTCGGCGGCTGTTCGATCACCATAGGACCCTTGGTCAGGTCGACGACCGAGAGGTAGTAGATGGTGTCGGCGTTGGCGGTCAGAAACAGCGACTTCGAATCCATCAGCTCGGGGAAGATGACGACCGTATTGTCGTCCGCGCCGATGCTCTTGAACCCTTTTTGCAAGCCATAGGCCGAAGCGCCGCCGTAGCTGTTGAGGAAGGCATCCAGGCCTCGGGTGAAATCGAGCGTGTCGAAGACCTTGCTGGCTGTATCGGCGCTCGGAGCGCCGTCCTTGAACTCCAGCGTGCCGATCCGCGACTCGACTTTGTCTGGAGTGGTGATCTCTTTCGGAACGTCGGTGGCGCTCTGGGCGAACACCGCGCCGCCGCCGTTCAGGCTGGCTGCCGTAGCAAGAATGGCCAACAGTGAAACTTTGCCTTTGATCGAGATCATGATGCTTCCCCGTCCTTGATCATTGTTCGTTGGATTCGGTTCTGGTCATTTCGGAAACAAGAAGGTCACGGCTACTCGCACGCCAAGACCGCTCGGACCGTTGTCTGGCGCGGTTGCCCAGTAGCGCAGCCCCGCGAGAAGACTGATCGGCTGCTTGTTGATCTTCACCAGCTTGGAGACCGTCAGATTGATCGGCACCGACCAGTCATGGGTCTCCCAGTTGTACGTGGACTCCGTGTTAAGCCCGAATGTCCAGGCGTCCTTGGTGGTGTAGGAGAGGAATGGCTGCAGGAAGGTCGAGCTGACGTCGGCGCGATTGCTCTGTCCGGCGAACGACCAGATGTGGTTGCCAAGTGCACCATAGGTCCAAGGTCCGTCCTGTTTGAGGACCACGGCCGTCGGACCCGCACCCCACTTGCCGCTGCCGAGCAGGGAATCGGTTGCCGTCGGGATCAGGAAGGCTGGTCCGATACCCCAGATGATGCCGCCGGGGCCCGGTTTTGATGGTGAGAAGAACAGGCTCTGGGTGATGTCGCCAAGGCCGAACTGCGATCCCGACGGTCCGGCGATATCGTTCTGCCAGGTCAGCGGCACAATTGTGCGGGATATGAGGTTCCAGTCGTCGTTCAACGAGAACGGAATGACCGGCTGAATATTGAGGGTCTCTTTGTTGCCGTTGTTCGGTCCGTAGCCGTGGTCATAGTTGAACTGGAACGGCACGCTGACCAGCGAGGCTATCGGATTGGACAGCTTCTTGGCAAGGTCTTCCGAGGACTCCTGGGCGCTGACTGAATTGCAGATGACAAATATCGCAAGCCCGGCCGCGATCAACTTTGAATAGGACACCATGTGACACCCCCGTCCGGCATTCAGACATCGGTGACCTGCAACTGGCGTAATTTCAAGCGTGTTACCGTAACACCCGCGTAGGTTACGGGCGCGAACCAGGTGGAGGCAGGTGGCTGGGTGCTTGTTTACTTTTCGGCTACGGCGTCGGGAATTCGAACGCCTGCCTTGATCAAGCTCTTGCGGATGCGTGCGCGATCTTCAGGCCTGTCGATGCGCTGAGCCAGCTCGAAATCCAGATTGGCGAGGAAGGCAGCGCCCATCTCGCTGAATTTGGCAGCTTCGCGGGCGGCGTCCTCCGCATTGCCGTTCTCAGCAAAGATGATGGCAGCGACACCGTGGAATAGCGGAAATTTTTGCAGATCGGCCTGTCTGATCTCGTCGGCCGCGTCGGCATAGTTTCCCTGCATGTATTCGGAAAGGCCAAGGTCGCCGCGATAGTAGCCGCCACCACCGGGGTTGAGGGATAGAACGATACGAAGCACCTCAGCGCCGCGCTCCCAGTTGCCACTTTGGCCAAGGAAGGAGCCGTATTCACCCATCAACTCCGTGTCGTTGGGATTGATCGTCATCGCTTGCTCGCCCACTCGTAGAGCGTCAGCCACCTGTCGGCTAAGGAATAATGCTCCCATGAGCGACTGCTGGGCACGGGTGTTCTCAGGATCGAGCAGAACTGCCCGTCGCGCAGCCAGCAATGCTCTCTCCAGAGCTGGTTTGGTGTCGGTGCTGGCTGCATGGTTGAACCAGAAACGGCTTTCATCGAGATAGGTCATCGAGAGCATGGCAAAGGCCGTGGAATAGGACGGGAACCTCGCCACTGCCGTCTCCAGACACTCCCTGACTTGGGTGTGGCTTTCGATGCTCGGTGCGGCGCGGTAACCGTAAAAGCGAAGCGTGCAGGCGTAGGCGTCAAGGTCGTTGGGCGTCAGCGCGGCGCTGTCGGCCTGCGAGATGATGCCATAGGGCTGCGCAACAGCCGTCGACACTCTATTTGCAACATCGGTCTGGATCGCCAGCAAGCTTCGCGATTGCAGATCGTCATCGTAGATCTGTGACCAAAGGATGGTCCCCGTGGTGGTATCGAGCAACCGCGCCGTCACGTGAGCCTTGTCGGAAACAATTCGGACACCCCCGGCCAGCAGATACTGCGCACCAAGCTCGCGCCGCGCCTGAGCCAGGTTTGGAACATTCGGTAAGTTCTGCGAGGCTTCACGGCCGAGAACTCTCAACTCCTTGAAGCGCGGCAGGGTCGTCAGCAATTCCTCAGTTAGCCCGACAGCATAGGGCTTTGCCTGCGTTCCTTCGCCAAGATCGGCGAATGAAGCGATTGTTAACGTCGGTACGCGAGGAGATGGAGAAACATCAGCGGCGGCAGTCGCTGAGGGCCTTGGGGAGCTGGCAGGTCTCAGGGCCAGCCAGCCTGCTAGAAACACGCCGCAGCATATCGTAGCAAGAATTAGGAAGCGGACCTTTGCTGGACGAGTTGAGAATGGCGTCGCATCAGGCATCTTCGCTGCAGAATTCGCACCAGTCACAGGTTCGGCAGCCGAGCAAGCCCAGGTAAAGGTCGGGACATAGCCTCCCTTAGGAATATCGATCCGGATCGGATCGCGCTGACCATCGGTGAGATAGTAGTGTTCCAGCGAGCGCCGAAGGCGTCCCGCTTCTATTCGCACCACCGGATCATCCTGTGTGTTGCCTTCCGCCCGGCCGAACACCTCGATTCCAACGGTGTAGCCTTTGATGCGTTGGGCGCGGCCCGCGAGAAATTCCTTCACCACGTAGCTGAGGAAAATCGCGCTGCGACCGACGCTGCCCGGAAATTGCGGGCTGGCTAGAATACGCGCAAGCTGGTTTCGAATTTCCTCGGGACTCGGTGGCGGCCTCGATAGAGTCGAGCCGTCTTCCCCGCCTGGCACACCTGTTTCCATTGCCTGTCCCCTCCGCCCCCTGAGGTACTTGCCAATCGTAGGTGAATTACAGTCTGTTACGGTAACATACTGCACAAGCAACAGTGCGTCCATCATAATGAACCAGCGGTTGCACTAGGGACATGATCCGTTCCGATGGAGCCTTTGGAGGGGTCGGACGAGATGCCTTACGACGTGGGCTATGTGAAACTTCGCTTTCCCGAACACGCCAAGGCGATTGATGAGCTGGCATCTCGAAGTGAGAGTTTTCGCGATCTATGTTTCGACTTTGAAAGCGCTGAGACAATCATGCGGAAATGGAAGGCCTCAGACGCTCCTGATGCCCAGAAACGCTATAACGAACTCTCCCTGCTCGCCGATGAGTTGGCGCAGGAAATTGTGGTTCTGCTTGATGGCGCGTCGGTGATCCCTTTCGGAAAGCCTACACCTAAACGCTAGCCCTTCCGTAGGTTCGGCTGACGGTCTCGCTGTCGCTCCCCCCTGCATGTTACCGTAACAACCTCGTAGCATACGTTGACCGCCCGCTTAGCTATGGCCAGGTTGATCTCCTCATGTATCCCGAGGAGCGGCATTATGTTGAGAGCTGGACACATCACCTTCGTCACCTTCATTCGAAACGCCGCGACGATCCTGGCTCTCTTCATGCTGGTGGCAGCTCCGATGCTCGCGGCGTCACCTGCGGACGCCTACGACCGGCGGGGAGCCGCCGCCTGCGGTCCTCGCGGATGTGCTGCGGCCGGATGCGGTCCTCGGGGATGTGCGGCAGGAGCAGTCGGACGCGGCGGCTACAGGCGTGGTGGCGCTGCCTGCGGGTCTCGTGGATGTGTCGCCGGAGGGAGCCGAGGCTATGCTCGCCCGCGTGGCGTCGTCGTGGTCAATCCCCGTCGATACTGGCGTCCAGGTGGCGCAATCGCTGCCGGTGCCGCTATCGGCTTCATCGCTGGTGCCGCCGCAGTGTCGGTCGCGGGTCAACCACCATCATCGGGACAGTGCTGGTACTACACCTCTCCCGCAAAGACATCCGGCTTTTGGGATGTTTGCCCGCGATAGTCTAGCGAAGGTCGTGAGGAGATATCTTGGAGCAATATATGTCAGCTCTGATGGGTCTCGCCGGAGTAGCTATCGGCAGCCTGACCTCGTTTGCCACCACGTGGCTGACGCAGAGTTCGCAGTTGAAAGACCGGCGTCGCGAGGCTGAAATTGCCAGGCGTGAGAAGCTGTTCACCGACTTCATCACCGAAGCCACGCGGCTTTACGGCGATGCGCTTAGCCATCAAAAGGATGATGTGTCTGACCTGGTACTGTTATACGCATTGGCCGCCCAGATGCGCCTGGTTGCTTCCGACCGGGTGATCGCAACAGCGGAGGCCGCCATGGAGCGGATCATTGAAAGCTACCTTGCACCTAATCGCTCCCTTCATGAGATTCGTGATCTCGCGGGCTCGGGCGCGATGGATTTTTTACTGGATTTCGGCAGGGCCTGTCGCGTGGAGTTGAGTACCGGGAGGTCCAGACCCTGAAGTTAACAAGCTTTGCCAAACGCTGTTGAATGATGTTGGGGGACGAGACCCTCCCGGAGATCAAACGGATACAGGAAATGACGAAGACTGAAAGCCGCTACAAGAGGAAATCCATGAGGAACGTTTCAGCCGCCTTTGCGGCGGCCAGTTTGCTTTCGGTGGCGGGCTGCACATCCTCCCCCGTACCAACCACGATCCCCACTGCACAGAGTATCGCCGGACTTGTGCCATCCGGCACGGTCAGTCTGACGGAGACGTTCGTTGGGGGAGCGGGAGTTGGACAAGGTGTTCTGGCCTTCAAGGGGCAACAACTTCCATTCAAGCTTCTTGGAACCGTCATCGGCCCGGGCAGCCTGTCTAGAGTCGTGGTCGCTGGTGACGTCTACAAACTCAACAATGTTGCAGACTTCGCAGGTCCCTACGCGCAGGGCACTGGCCCAATCGGTCTCGAAACCGGCTATACCAGTAACCTTTGGTTACAGAACAAAGCCGGGGTCGTCATGCATCTGAAAGGAACGAGTTCGGGCGTAACACTCAGTCTGGGCCGCGACGAAATCATTATCGAAATGAGTAAGTGAAAAAACGCGCCCACTGAACCTTCGCATGAAAGATCGAGGCAGCATGAATGGCTTTGGACGGTCGGTACCCGCGCTCCTGAGGAGGGGCGCGGGTAGTGCGTTCAAGCGCCCGTGCGCTGGACATCGACGCCTGCCGCCCCGACATCGTCAACTCGAATTCTGCGTCAAACCGCGACTCGCTTTCCAACCGTATCAGCGGGCAATCGCGGCGCGGTTGCGACTCCACATGCATCCTCTGGTGACCGAGAACGTGCTTTTGGCGTGCCGTTCGCCTTACTGTCGCTTGCCTCGGCGGCAATCCAGTGACTGCTTTGGGCCGACTGCGGAAGATTTGCCTTGGCCGGATCGCGCCATTAGCGGTGATCAGGCGTGGATTGGCTTAACGAAAGCTGCCACCCTGTCATGTCCGACATTGCTCGAAAGCAAATAGAAAGCTTTGACATGCGAAACAGGCGCGGCAGCCACAGACGGAGATTAGTTCCAATCTCGTTGGGAATGGCGACAATATTTGCGGCTTTTGTAACGACTAAAGTAGGCCTCAACTATAGCGGGTTTTGCACCGAGGGACCGGTTGTTTGGAAATGGCACCGTGCCGAAGCCCACGAACTCTTAGCCGTCCTGCAAGAAAGGGGATCGGTCAACGCAGGTGTCCGCGCAGAATATTCGCTGCCTAATGTATGGGCTGTGCTGGGCGATCACTACCAGCCGTCCTCTTTTTTAGACAAGGTCAGGGGTCGCGCCGCAACTCTGGTTGAGTACCACTTGCCTTGGCTTGACGGCGGTCATTACCTCACTACTGGCGGCTACTTCTATGCACCTAACTGCATGCGAGGTTGGCGACCTCCGGATTAGCCCGTTATGGCAGATGCAATTCGGGGCCCACAAATGACCGCAAGTGACCATCGGCAGAAGACAGTGGTCACCAAGAGAGGTCGCGGAAAATCTTGACGCGATTGGTGGTCGCCCCTCTCGAGCCTTGATGGTGGCTGTCGACTATCCAAATGGATAGGCTCGATATACGCGTGCACGATTCATTTCCTGGGGGCGAAGTGCAATTCTACAGGTGCTTCAAGAAGAAGGAATTTCCCATGGAAGCCCACAGATATAGCGTTCACAAGAATCTCAACATCTATTGGGCCATCTTCGACGAAGTCACCGGGCAGAAAGCCCTGATTAACGGATTTGTCATGGACATGCTCACAGCCGAGGAGGCCGAGGAGTTGGCCGCCGCACTGAACCGCGAGGAAAATCAAGGACTTCTTCTGGCGGCGTGACGCCGATGACGGTGAGCATCCGGCGAAGACAGTTCCCTCAGTAGCAAACTAGACATGTTGCGTCCCCCGACGTGGCACTATCTTTAGCACATTTTGATCTGATCCAGAAGCGTCCTCAGCTCGAGAATGCGGCGGACCTTGTCCGACGTGGAACTTCGAGCATGAACGCGACGGGAATCCCGGCGTGGGCCGCACGGGCTCGCTCACATGGTGCCTTAAGCGACCTTGTAGCCGAGCAATTTTACGGGGCAAGGCGAAGAGCCGAAACTGACGCCGATTGTGAACTCCAGATCGTGCGCGGTAACGCGGCCCAGTGAAACCACCTCGTTTTGAGGGTGGTGACGGCAATTCGGCTTGAACAGCAACTCTGGCTGAGGCACCAACGCGGGAAAAGGAAATGCCAGTTCTGGCAACGGCGCGTCCGGCATTACCTTTATCCGCCGCAAGCGAGTTAAACGCCGGTGAGACAGCTGCAGCTCTTACCATGTTCCCCGCCAAAATCCTGGTCTTTAGTGCATGATCGCTAGCTCCGGCGGTTGGTCTGCTGCCGGAACGGAACCGCATTGGAACCGCCGGACCATTTGCGGCGTTTATCTTCTCAAGAGGAGATCCAGCCATGACCACCAACGACACCAACGCCACACCGGAACAGCGCCGTCCGAACGATGTCCAATCCGTGCCCGAGAAGCCCGTGGCCGCCGACAGGGAATCGATGGCTTCGCCCGCCGTTTTGCCACCGGGCTCCCGCGACGAAAGCGAACGACCGATCGTTGACCCCATAACGGGTGTCGCCCTCTAACAAAGCCAGCCGGCACGCTCGGCACCCTCGAACTGCGCCGAACAAGGCGTTGACCGGGCAGTTACCATCCTCGCACCATCGTCTTGGGACGGCAGCGAAGAAGATTCCTCCTCCTCGACCGCCTCATCACACAAATGCGAGGACGTCGGCAAGCCCTTCTAGCCGGGCGGCGATGTTGACGCCATCGCCGAATATGTCACCGTTTTAACCAGCGCATCGCCTAGATTATCCCGACGCGGAATTCATCCGTCGGACCTCCGCAAGCTCTTGTGGTTGGCCTGCCACATGGATTGCTGAACGGCCTCGTCGAACGCACGAAGGATGGATGGGATTCCTGCCAAGACGCTGTCGCGGGCGGTTCCGAAAATCTACCCGTGCGCTTTTTCAATCCGAACGTCGACAATCGCGCGATGCGACGTCAAGATCGCAAGCGTTTGTTCCTCGTCAGCATGCATCAGTCGGGAATGGCCCTCAACCTCCGCTACAGAATTGTTGCACTTTCTTTCCACCGGTGGTGCTTCGATTCGACTCCGAACCTCCTATTCGAGCGCTTCAAACTGCTCCAAATTCGCCTCAGAGGTCCACCTCGGCATTATCGCCTATGTCGGGCTTTGTGTGCGATATCGCAGCCGCCGCCATCATGATGTAGCTAATCACCGTGCCCGGACTGTCCCAGTACTCGGCTGACGTCGGCGTCACTTTCAGCACACGTATCGACTGATCGTCTTCGTCTTCCCACCAAGCCTTGGCCGGTGTCGCCCAAAGCTCCTTGATGAGCTCGCGATCATTGATGACGACGGCGACGCCCGATAGCGAAACGTATTTCTGCCCCCGAGTGTCGGCAAATGCCAGGCAGACGTTTGGCCACCGAGTTATCTCCTCATCCTTGTCGCTTGCCACATCCGTGAGAAAATAGATCGAGTTCTCAAGCGGCTCGGCGTAGGCGGACATCGGCCTCGCCTTGATATGCTCTCCCGAGCGGGTCGCAAGCATACAGAATCCGATCTTGTCGACGAGGTTCCATACGCGTTCGGTGTCGTCGTTTTCTTCCATGATCCTCTCCCACGCTAAACACGGGAAAAACACATAGGAACAACAGTTGTTCCTCTCGTGGCCATTGGGCTTGAGACTGAGAACTACGTCGCAATGCTGATGACAGGCAACCCAAACTGGCGGCAGATAGCTTCAGTGTTGCTGTGGCTCGCCCGTCCGGCAAAGTCGATCTTACTCTTGCAGCGTAGTCGGATGTGACTGTTGGCAGTACCCGCTCTACAATCTGCGGCGGCCCTTCTTATCCGCGACAAATGTCGCCTCGAAAAATCCTTGCGAGAGCAAACGGTTGACTACAAAAACCGCGCCAAAGACCGTTGCAAGCTTCAGCCATGGGAGTGCCCCGAGCTGTCGGTGCGCTGAGGTGTTGAGATCTACAGCCCTCGCCTTGATCGATGCTGCCTTGTCTTCTGCGACAGAGGCAAGCCGATAACGAAGCAGGGCAACTTCCCTTCGAAGCTTCTCCTTCTCCTCGGCCAACTCCCGCACGGCGATCTCAGAGACCGTCGGAGGTGCATCCGGGAAGGGCAGATCGCCCACCTCAACGCGATCGTCTCGATCTTCAACGCTTTGTCTGGTGAAGTTTTTCCGGCCGCGCTTCTCGCCCCAGTGCATTGTCTTCTCCTACAGGTTTCCAGGTTGGCACCTGATGGATCAAACGCGGTCAGAAGAGAAAAGATGCGTATGAACGCAAAAAACTTGCTGCTCGTCTGTAGGACGACGATTGCAATGGTCATTGCCGCTTCAAACTGCGCCGGCGTGAACGGCTTCGGCAAACGCAACAGATCTTTTCCAGGCAGGACCGTTCGCTCAGACAATCTTGTGTCGTCCGCGTCGCACTTTGCTTAATCCGGAATTTCTGCGGCAGAAGGCTTAGATGAGGTTAGCGGACGGAGATCGTCACGATACGCTCGAGTTCGGGGCACGCGTCCAACTACGCAAGCGGCGAGTAGCACTTTCGAACTGGCGCGACGATTAAGACGATCAGCGACGCAAATCGAGCCTCTGGTGGCTGACACCGGCCGGGTTCGCTCAGACTATCGTGATGTTGCACGGCCGAAACGGCTTCGCACCGCAACCCGCCGCGGCGCCTCGAATGCAGCAACCAAAACGGCTGAAGCAAACTCAAAATTGGATGGGGGCAAGGCCATCTCCGCTTGAACGGCGTTTCGCACACCGTGATAAACACTCTCGTCGATTGAATTTTGGTCATCCCTGAAACCTCGGATCAACCCATTCACAGGTTCTTAAACAAAGGATGACAGCTTGGCTGAAATCGGTAGTGAGGGTGCATTCGTGGTAAATGGTTTGATGTCGCGGGTCCGCATTCAGACGAAGGTACTCGTACTTTTGGCGCCATTCGTCGTTAGCCTGTGCGCAGTGGGATTGACGGGGTACTACGCGTCCAGCCTTCTTGAAGGACGGATGGAGATTTCCAATCATGTCTTGCAGTCCCTCAACGGCTTCAAACATGTTTCTTCCAGTATGACCGGCTTTCTGATGAAGCCGTCGCAGGAAGCCCGCGATACCGCACTCACGGACGCCCGGGAGCAACTTGCAAACCTGAAGCAGACGATCGAGAGCCTAAGACCAACGACCGATGTGGTGCTTCTTGACCGAGCTCTTGGTCAGTCGCAAATCATCCCGCAAAAGATCGAAGCGATCTGGCAAATCGAAGCGGGACAGCAGCAAATTCTCAGTGACGTGGGCGCTGCTTCCACTGCGCTTCTTGACCTGCAGGGGCAGGTCGGCAAGCGCTCGTTCATGCTGATGGCTAGCGCCAAAAAGATGGAAAATGCCAACAAGGGCGGCCTAAACAATTCCGTCTCCATCAGCGGCGCAGCCACCGTCGCGACAAAACTTCGCAATGACTATACGAACGCGACGACGCCGGCTGACAAAGTTGGCCTGCTGGCCAAATATGCGCCCGATTTGCAAGGGGCGAGGGAGCAGCTTTCGTCTGCTGTAGCGACGGACAAACAAGCCCTCGCCGAGCAGTTTGCCGCCGCTGTGGATGCCATCACCAAGGCTTCGAAAGCGTCAACTGACACATTGGATGTCCCAGCGACGGATACTGCCATTGCCAATCTTGCTGCAGCTGGCGACAGTCTCAAGATGATTGGCGACGATCTGATGCGGGCCTCCGTGCTTGCGCTTGCCGCGTCGGACAAGGATATCTCGCAGGCCACCAACGTCGGCAACGAACTGCGCGCCATCGTCAACAGCAACAACGAGATCCGCGTCGGCTTCGCCGAGCTCGTCGGCAATCCGGACGAGACGCGCGTGAAGAAAGTCCAGCAGTCAATCTACATGTACCAGACCGAGCTCGGCCGTCTTGCCGGCGTGGTGAACGACGATCCCGTCTTTGCCGAAATTCCGAAGAAGGCCCAGCCCGTCCTCGACCTGCTTGAGGCGAACGCAGCAGCGCTCTCCGCAGGTGCTGCGCATAAACTGGCTGAATTCGACAGCGCTGCCGGGCAGATCGACAACACCTGGAACCTACTTGCTCAATTTGCCGAAACGCAGAGGCAAAATGCCGGTCAGGACCGTCAGCAGGCCAATAGGATATCCGGCGGCGCAATTGTCTTCGGCATTCTGATCGCTATGACCGCAGGCGCCGCGCTGGTGGTCACCCTGAAAGGACCGATCACCCAGATTACCGCAGCGATGCGCAAGATTGCGGAGGGAAGGCTCGACACCGCAATCACCGGCGAGGCACGCGGCGACGAGATCGGCGAAATGGCCCGCGCGCTTTCCGTCTTCAGACAAAATGCGCTGTCGAATGTCGAAATGGAGCAGCAGGCCGAGATCGCTCGCAGCGATGCGGAATCTGAGCGCGCCCGCAACGAACTTGAGCGACGTAGCGCTAAGGCGCAGGTCGACGTTGTAATCGAGGCACTTGCAGAAGGGCTTACGCGGCTGTCACGCGGGGAGTTGAGTTTCTCAATCGATACGCCCTTTGCCGCCGAGCTTGACCGGATCCGCACCGATTTCAACATGTCGGTCGCGGGTCTCAGGGAAACGCTCTGCGATATCCGCGAGACGTCCACCCTCATCAACGACAATGGCCGGCAGATGGCGGAAGCCGTGGATGACCTGGCCAGTCGAACGGAAAAACAGGCGGCCGCACTTGAGGAAACCGCAGCGGCGGTCGAGGAGATTTCCTCCGCTGTCAATACCTCTTCAGGAAGGGCGGCAGCAGCGCTTGCCCTTGTCCAACGTGCTAAACAGGGCGCCGACGCCTCCGCCTCCGTAGTCCAAAACGCGGTTTCGGCAATGGGGCGGATTGAAGACGCGTCGGGCAAGATCGTCCAGATTGTCAGCGCCATCGACGCCATCGCCTTCCAGACCAATCTCTTGGCCCTCAATGCTGGGGTCGAAGCGGCAAGAGCGGGTGAGGCCGGCAAGGGCTTCGCTGTCGTGGCACAGGAGGTGCGGGAACTGGCACACCGTTCGGCGCGCGCAGCCAAGGAAATTGGCGAACTCATCAACAATTCCGTCCGAGAGGTTGCGTCCGGCTCCGAATTCGTCGGCCGTACCGGCAACGCGCTGATGGAGATTTCCAGCGAGATCGTTCACATCGTCGGACATATTGAACTCATCGCCTCGTCAAGCCGTGAACAGGCAACGACACTCCATTCGATCAACGCGTCGGTGAACGATATTGACCGTATGACGCAGCAGAATGCGGCGATGGTGGAAGAGACGAATGCTGCGACCCGACAGCTGTCATCCGAGGCACTTGCGCTCACCGATATGATCGCTCGCTTTCGCCTTGAAGGCCGCGAGAGCCCGGCTTCAAGGGGTTACGAGGCCGCAGCCTGATGGCAGGATGTATTCTTGAACTTCTCCCCGCGCAACGGCGAAGCCCTTGAGAAGGGCTATCTCGGCGGCCGTTCCGCCGATAGGGAAAGAAGCGGTGCGATTATGACTGCATGCTGATCGCCTGCGAAGAGCAGAAGACAGAGGTCAATTGTTTGACGGCCATCCGGCGGAAAACGCGGCTCCCGGATGCCGATATATCTGCCAAATGACAGCAGCATCACCACGGTCGCTTCCTGCCGCAGGACAAAGGCGGAACTTGCTGCGAAAATGCTGAATCAGGTCTGGGAGGCCGCATAGCAAATGCAGCCCCCTTGATCGGCTTTGTTATCCATGCCCCTACTCACCTGAAATCGGTGGCATTTGTTTTCGCGGCCTCAAGCACAAGGGCAAGCGCTTCATCAAGCCTGATAAGGACAGGTCAGGTTAGGGTAGTATAACGGAAGGGTCTAGAATGAGTACTTTGCGCAGGAATTCCACACGGGTTGGCCCCGGCTATCCACAGGTCGTCGTGCTCTTCGGTGCAACGGGCGATTTATCCCGGCGCAAGCTGCTTCCGGGACTGTTCCATCTTATCAACGCTGGCTTCATTCCGGGCTGCCGCATCGTTGGTGTCTCGCTTGATGATATCGATGCCGATGGTTTCAGGTCGATTGCCCGGGAATCGCTGGACAATTTCCTTACCCGCAAGTTTACGCAGGCCGAATGGGAGGCGTTCGCCGCATCGCTCGATTATGTGCCACTTGCTGGCGGAGCAAGGATGCTGAAGGAAGCCGTCGAGACGGCGGAGGAAGCGCTGGGGCCCGAGACCCGGCGTGTGCACTACCTTTCCGTACCGCCGAAAGCTGCACTTCCTGCCGTGCAGCTTCTCGCAGACGCTGGGTTGGTAGAAAATTGCCGCATAATCATGGAAAAACCGTTCGGCACGGACCTCGCCAGCGCAGTGGAACTCAACACAAAGCTACACGAGGTATTCGACGAAAGACAGATTTTCCGCATAGACCATTTCCTCGGAAAGGAACCGGCGCAGAACATCCTGGCTTTTCGCTTCGGCAACGGCCTGTTTGAGCCGATCTGGAACCGCAATTTTATCGATCATGTGCAGATTGACGTCCCGGAGACACTTGGGCTTTCGAACCGCGCCGCCTTCTACGAAACCACGGGCGCCTATCGCGACATGGTCGTGACCCACCTCTTCCAGATCCTGGCATTCATGGCGATGGAGCCGCCAACTGCCCTGGAGCCGGTGCCGATCTCGGAGGAGAAGAACAAGGTGTTCCGATCCATGCTGCCAATCGAGCCGCGCGATGTGGTACGCGGTCAATACATCGGTTATCGCAAAGAGCCGGGGGTCGATACCGAGAGCGACACCGACACCTTCATCGCGCTCAAATGCGCCATCGACAATTGGCGCTGGGCCGGCGTGCCCTTCTTTCTACGCACGGGCAAACGCCTGGCCGAGGGGCAGCGTATAATCTCGATCGCATTCCGCGAACCCCCGAAATCGATGTTCCCAGCCGGCTCGGGTGTCGGCGCACAGGGTCCCGACCATCTGACCTTCGATCTCGCCGACGCCTCCAAGGTCTCTCTCTCCTTCTATGGCAAGCGACCCGGACCTGGCTTTAGACTCGACAAGCTTTCGCTGCAATTCGCCATGAGTGAAACCGGTTTGATCGGCGAAGTACTGGAGGCTTATGAACGCCTGATCCTCGACGCAATGCGCGGCGACCACACGCTGTTCACCACCGCCGAGGGCATCGAGCGGCTTTGGGAAGTCTCCCAGCCCCTCCTCGACAATCCGCCACCGGTGCGGCTCTACGACCAAGGCGGCTGGGGTCCGAAGTCGATCCACCAGCTGATCGCCCCGCACGCCTGGCGGCTGCCGTTCGAGCGCGCCTGGCGGGATTCATCGAAGGAGTAATCGACGAAAAGCAACCGATTTTCAAGGGTGTGTGCTATAAATTCCGCCCCTTGATGAACAGCCGCAGCCCCAGGATCAAGTGACAAGCGACAGCTCAATGATGCTCTAATCCTCATATCAAGGGAGGTGTTCTGGGGGACGATGTCCTATGCCACGATGGGCGGCATCGTGGTTCCTGCCCGCTCTATGTTGCCTGGTTTCGGATCAAGCATCTTTCACGATCCGAGGTGAGCCAAGGCGTTCTAGAAACGTGAGAGAAAGCATCACTGGTCCGGAAGGTGGTGAGCGTTTTCACGACCATACCGGCCGACAGGAGCGGCTTTGCCATAACGAGCTCGATCAGCACCGGCAGTTTGACGAGGTCCGCCGGCCGATCAGCCGGCGTTCCATCATCCCCGGGCCAAAACGAAACGGTCGTGTTCCTTTAAGCGAAGCTCGGTCGCGACAATGTAGCCGCGAGAAGCGCTAGCAAACTGGTCTCTCGGCTGCGATGCCGGCGGCGACGGGATGGACTCCAGGCCCGAGATTGAAGGCGACGAGACGGGTCGCCGTGGTGATGCGGTGTTGCGCAGGATCGGGGCTACCAGCGGGCGGCGGAGCGGGGCGTCGGGGGCAGGACACTCACGTTCCCGGCGCCTCGGGCGATGATCGCCAGCGGCATCGGCGGCAGATTTTCCTGCCTGCCGCAGCGCGGCACACCATTCCTCGAGCGACCAGGAGGCATTCGTTGTCAAGCGGCAGTTTCCAGCGAAATATGCAGGATCGGTGTGCAAAGTTTAAGTTGACCGTTTTCGATGGCGAGGCGACACTTTCACGCAGCAGCAAGGCAGGAGGAAAAACGATGGACGAGCCAGACCGCTGGCGCCAGATGGCAAGCGCACCGAGAGACGGCAGCCGGATCCTCGTTACGATCCGCCCGTCCGAACAAGGACCGGCAGAAGTTGACCTCGCCTATTGGTCGAATGGCGATCGGTTCGGTGCAGAAGGCTGGCGCGCCTCTGATTCCTCACCCGGCCGCTTGGTCGAATATGCCGAGCCGGAATTGAAGTGCTGGATGCCGATGCCGTCGGCCAATCTCAATCGCACCTCCATGCCTTCTCCCTGGGAAGGCGACGACGCCCAGCAACTCGACGGCTCAGGGATTTAAGCGCTCGCGTCACAATCACCAAGACTCGATACGTGGCGAGCGGCAAAATCTAGTGAGCTTGCGACAACTTTTTTTGCGAAGGAAATACAGGCGCACCCTGAGCCGCGATGGCCGGATTGCGCGCGACAGCATGCTCGAGTTGATGAAGACTTGCAAAAGCTCGGGCTCTCCTTCTGGCATTATCTCGACGACCGACTTGGTATCAGGGGCCAGGTCATCCGGCCGCTGGCAGACTTTATTGTCGCAAATCTGATCGGCTCTTGCTCGTCTCCTCGCTGACGAGACCGATGATCCGGCGGATGGCGAGCGGCTCCAATGGAACGTCGTAACTCCACGGTTTTGGCAACATTCTAGCCTGATCTTTTGCGCTCGAATCACAGGCTATAGACGGACACTAGCGCCCCAGATCATCGTGATTGGACTCCACGATGAATCGGAGTCACGCTCGATTTGGGATAAGCCCCATATAGATGGATCAGCTATCGTTTGAACAGGAGGCCGACATGAAGCACCATGCACTTGAGCAATTGCAGACCGTCGCCAAGGTCAATCACGACTATCCGCACGCTGCTATGTCGCGGCGCGAACGTCTTGAACGCTGGGCGGAGCTGCTCGATCGCAATCCCCACCGACCCCTTTCAACACTGTATGAGACAGAGTACCGACCGGCCCTGGAGCGTGAGGCCATGCGCGTCGAGGGCTCGCCGATGTCGGTGGCGTTTGACGATCCGGTTTTGCGGGCAGCAGGATTGGAAGGCGATAGCTACGGCGAAGCGAAGCGATTCTTCGAACTGACGGACAATCAGTTGCATAGGCTCGTCTGCCACTGCCATTTTGGCGGAACGCTCAGCGCAGCCAATGCAGCTCACCATATCCGTGCTATCTCCATGGGGGCATATCGGGGCCTGTTTGCCCGATTGCTGGATATTTTTGTAGGATAGTGCTCCGCTGTGCACTGAGCCGTTGTTGAATCGATCTCGAAGCCTGGAAGCGATGAAAACGTTCAGCAAGCGTAATGCGTTGGCGAACCTCGGACAAGGTGATCATGGCAGAGGCCCCGCTAAGCAGTTGCGAACTGCGCCCGTTCCTCTGTCCAGAAAGAAGCGGGCGGGCCCTCTCGCTGCCAGATGAGCCTCCACGGTTGGAACCTATGGCGGGCGAGAGTGTTCAGCTATAAATTTGCTGCGCTGATGTGCCCAACGGGCTGGGTCAGCGGCGATCTTGAGGAGTTGATAGAATGCAAATTTCGCCACGATTTCGCTCAGCCGCGTTTGCCGTCATCGCCACCGCGGGGGTCAGCCTTGCCAGCGCCGCGCATGCCGATAGCGGCACGATCCGCTTCGCCATCTACAAGGCGGCCTTCTTCGTCGGTGGCGCCGGCGGTCAGGGCACTCTAACCTTCCATGGCCACCACTATCCCGTCTCGGTCGGCGGCCTCTCGGGCGGCCTCGCCTTCGGCGCTTCTAAGACCTATTTCCAAGGTACAGTTCGCCACATTCGTCGCGCCGGGGATGTGACGGGGGTCTACGGGGCGGTGGGCGGTGGCGGCGCCGTCGGCAGAGGAGCCCAGGTGATCGTCATGACCAATGACAAGGGCGCCCAGCTCGAACTCTCAGGTAGGCAGGTAGGCCTGCAAATTAACGCCGATCTCAGTGGCATGAGCATCGCGGTAAAGTAATGGTTCGTCATTCGTCTCTGTATGGGACAGATTGTCAGAATAGGCAGCATTTCCAGGAAGCACCTAGGCAGTGCGGTCCAATCGCGGAATCAAGCGGTGTTGAAGGCATGGGGCAAATCTTCTGAGCTTTGACGGAAGCTCAGGCCTACAATGAGAGCATTCTCACGCTGGACGGGCGGCGGCGAGGTGCCACTTTCCCGACTTGGAACCCCTGAACGACTTGACAGTTGGGTGTCTCCCCTCCCCCGAGCAAGGGCAGCCAGCCGTGGCTCGCAGCAGCTCGGCCACGCCTGGTTCGGCGCTTGGCGCTTGGCGCCGTTGACGAGGTGACCCTCGTCCGGCTCCATGTCATCGCTGAAGGCATCGAGGACCGTTCCTGATGCGCACGAACTGCGTCACTATCGGGAAAGATCGAAATTGGACTATTCTTGCCACGCGTTCAAAGGAGAGGCTGGCGGCGCCGCCCCGGGGGATCCGCGCCGCCTCTGCAGAGAAACGCTCGGCATATCCGGTTAGGTGGGGAATCCAGATACGCTATCGCTCACATCACACGAATGTGAGATTGAGCCAAGGGCCAATCCCATTGCCAAGTCGTCTGGCAAAGGACATCGCGGAAGGGGCTGGTTTTTCGGTAGACAAATCGAGAAACGTCAGTATTACGTTGAGCTGCACGGGGCGGTGTGGCCTTCCAGGAATTTTGCGACGGAACGGATTTCATCGCCCGTGGCGAGACGCCTTCTGGGCATCGAGAAATCCGCATTCCCAATATTTGCCAGCATCGCTGCCCTCTGCATGAGGGTTCTTTGCCACCTCGCCCTCAGCCTGAAATGCCTCTGCACCCGCGTCATAAGCTTTCGTCTGCTCCTGAGTTGGATTCCCCGGCTGGTCCATTTGGTCCTCCTTGCAAGAACATCACCAATCGTTCGTAAGCATCACTATGTCGCGTTTATCGAGGGAAGTTAGCCAGCACTTCGGTTCGCCGCCTCTCCGAAAGTGAGAAAATGGCCCGTTTCCAAAGTGCATCGGCTTTGCGCGTATCAGCTTCCCAGCGTCGCGTGGTCAGATCGTGTCGTCCAGGCCTTGGAGCCGGGTTCTCATGACCGTAGAGCTTGTTTCCTATGTGGCAACAAAAGCCTTCAACTATTTTCGGACATGTTCCGGCTTCCCTTTGGTCTTCGTGGCCGCGAACTCTTCGAGTTGCGTCTCGCTCATCGATTCCACCATCTGCTTGGAAGCGCCCTTGAGTTCCGCCTTTGGGGTCTCACCGCGTTTTGCGGAAAGGGCTGCACCCGCGGCTTTCTGTTGAGCTTTCGATTTGGCTGGCATGTGAACCTCCTGTTTTCAGGGGAACGTCCAACCTCTGCCCTGGTTCCGGAACCCGCGCTCCTGGCGGGCGGAATGGTTGAGATTTCCTGTGGCCAGCGCCGGGCGTACACTCTGCGACATAGAGGTTGCCTTCCTAAGCCGAGATGCGGTGGCAACAGGGAGGGAAAAATAATCTCCGTCAAAACTCGGCTTTTCAGTCCGAATTGCCTAGAGGTATACAACCTGGAGGGAGCGTGCGTTTTAAGACACATCACTCCTTCGAACGCAGCAAGCGACTCCGTAAAAAAGCATTCAGCTGGGCTGCGTCAGTCCCATTTTCCTGCTCCAGTAAGATGAATCTGCCGGTCGCGTCTCGGATCCGCTTGTCTCAACGCCCACAGTTTGTGATCGCCGCCAGAAAAATGGTATCTGGCTCAGGTCGTCCGAACAAATATCCTTGGATCTCGTCACAGCCGCTTTCGATAAGGAACCGCGCCTGCTCCTCCGTTTCCACCCCTTCAGCGATGACCTCTAGTCCAAGCTTGTGGGCAAGTGAGATGATTGCGGAGGTTATTGCCATATCGTCGGTGTCATGGGGAATGTTCTCGACGAATGACCGATCGATCTTAAGGCGCGACAACGGAAATCGTCTCAGTGCTCCAAGGCTGGAATAACCAGTGCCAAAATCATCGACAGCAAGTTTTACCCCAAGCTTTTCAAGCTCATGCATTTTGGCAACGGAGCCGACGAGATCTTTCATTATCAGGCTCTCCGTTAGCTCCAATTCGAGCCACATCGGATGCAGACCGCTTTCTTTGAGCGCCGTTGCAACCGTTTCAGTTAGTCCCGTTTCTTGGAACTGCCTCGCCGAAACGTTGACACTGATGCGGATTGGTCCAATGGCTTGGTCCTGCCACGCTTTCGCACTTAGACATGCAGTCCGCAAAACCCAGTCCCCAATGGGGACGATTAATCCCGTCTCCTCAGCGAGAGAAATGAAATCTCCTGGTAAGACGAGCCCCTCCTTCGGATGGTTCCAGCGCACCAAGGCTTCGGCCCCTACGATTCTGCCCTTTTTGACGTCCACCTGCGGCTGGAAGTGCAGCACGAGTTCCTGTCGGAGAAGTGCCTGGCGAAGCTCGTCAGTTCGCGAAAGCTTCCTTCGAGCACTTGCGGCCATGTCCGAACTGAATTGGACGATACCATCCCTTCCAAGTTCCTTCGCCCGGTACATCGCCATGTCTGCCGAGGCTAGGAGATCCTCCGCCGTCTTGCCGTCGACCGGATAGCTGGCAACCCCGATACTGCACGTCGCCCTAACCTCAACTCCGCCAAGCATCACTGAATCGGAAATCGCTTTTTTGATTTCAGACAATCGGATCGAACAGCTTTCGGGATCCATATTCTCCAGGACAATTACGAACTCGTCTCCACCGATTCTGGCAATCGACCCCTGATCGCTGGTCAACTCCGATATCCTGGTGGCGACGACCTTCAGAAACTGGTCGCCGACCGAGTGGCCAAGGCTATCGTTGATTAGCTTGAAGTTGTCGAGGTCGAGGAATGCCAACGTCAAACCACCACCCCCGACTTCGGCCGCCTTTACTGTCAACTTAAGCTTTCGATCAAGCAACGAACGGTTTGCCATGCCCGTCAGCGGATCGTGGTCGGCGAGAAAGTGCGCCAGTCGTTCGGCAGATTTCTGCGCGGTGATATCCCGCGAGGCTCCGATAATGCCCACAACTGTGCCGGACTCGTCCCTCAGAGGTACGCGGGTGATCATCAACCATCGCTCCCCCTCACCACGAAATGCCAACTCCTCGCAGCCGAAATCGGGAATTCCCGTTTCAGCCACCCGACGCTCCACTTCCGTCGCCATTTGAGCGGCTTCATGAGGAAGGAAATCAAAGTCCGTACGTCCCACCAACTGGCTCAGATGGTCTAGGCCATTGTTGACAACGATGGCGTGGTTCGCAAATAGGAAGCGCCCCTCCAAGTCCTTTGCGTAGATGTAATCAGGAAGTTGATTGACCATCCCCTCGAGCCAGCCTTCACGCTCGGCCAAAGCTGCTGCAGCGCCTAGCTCCTGCGCGACGCCTTGCAAATTGGTTGGATCCACAAAGGCAGGATCGGTGTGCAGGGTCAGAAGCGTGGGCTTCACGGGAGAGCTTTCAGACATGAGTTTTCGCCAGCGGTGGGTGCCCGTTATCCTCCTACGGTAAGGTTAGGTTTCTATGAATATGATGAAACGATAAACTAGAAGTTCGACGCGAAGTGAAATCGCCATTGGCGCTGGCAAGAGGCTCTGACACCCCGCTCGCAACGGCAAAATCCGTTTCTGGAATTCGGTCCGTCCGCGGGCCGATGGTCAGCAAACCAAGTGCGCAGGGCGTCGGTGAGCCATCGTCGCTGTCGCCCGCAAGATCGCTGTCGTGCTTCATTGCATGGGGCCCGACGACATAGAGGTCTCATTCGGATTGGAGGCCGCAGCATGAAGAGACAAGGGCCCCAAAAATCCGATCCTGGCCGGATCGTCCCATGCGGACTGGATGAAGCCGCAAATGCGAAACGGCCGCTCCGTTTCAAGCCAAAGAAAAACCCCACAGAAGTAGGGGCTAAGTTTGGCGCGCTCCGGGAAAATATCGAAGCGGCGGTAGGTGTTTAGCGCCGATGGGTGAAGGTCGGAAGGTCGGGAGGTTTCGACCGATCTACCATGCTTATGTGGTATGCCCGCATCGCTGCTCTGGAACGGATGCCGCACAGCAGGGTTAACTCGGTATCAGAAACCGGCATTGGCCCACCCGCTTGGTGGAATTGGCATTGCCCTCACCAAGGACAGACAAATGAATTTACCACAGAATACCATCATCGCGGTTGCAGATGGCGAAAAGCTTAGCTTGTTTCAGAACGATGGCGACGCGGCGAACCTGAAGCTGACCGCACTGCCTTCCGCAGAAATCGATAGTTCAAAAATTTCTTCCGGCGGCCGTCATTCGAGTAGCTCGGCAAACCCGGACGACAGCCAACAGGACGAGGATGGCTTCGGCTCCGGCGTCACTGATATGCTCAATAAGCAGGTGCTCGACGGCAAGATTAAGGGTCTGGTTATTGTCGCCGCGCCGCGTACGCTTGGGGAAATGCGCAAAGGCTATCACAAATCCTTGTCGGCCGTCCTCATTGGCGAACTCGATAAGGATCTAACAGGCCACTCCCTCCAAGACATCGAAAAGGCCCTCGCTGCCGCTTAAACCTAGACATTGATGAAACAGGCCCCGTCAGCAATGGCGGGGCAAAGTCGCACTTGGAACCTGACATTATGCTAATGGAAGTTCCAAGCCTCTATCCGGCAACCGCAAGGGCGACGAGGGCGAAATCGGCTTGGAAGCAGCAATATTCGGCAGTGACGGAAAGATCATGTTAACCGGCAACAGGCTGGCCAACGGTCTACGTCGCCCACAAAATTGCCCGCCGATGTCACACGGCGAGCTGTTCACGATTCTCGTCCTCCAGATGACAAGGCTGCCAGCGGCGCATTACCTCTGCCTCGCTAATACTCTCAGGAAGTTGCCAGGACGGCCGCATCGCCATTTTCGATTGCTGCCGCGACAAGCTGGCGAAAGCGACAGTGACAAACGAATGCAACTCGACTAGTTCATGAACCTAGATGAAGGTTTTCCTCAAATTCTTCTTCAAAATCAAAACGGACAGACCCTTCCGGCTTGTGAGCTGACAACACCTCACGATGCGCTTCCCTCGATATCCCAAGCAACGACAAGTGTTGTCGCGCCAATGTCAGACCTATTTCCAATCTCGAAGCGATATCGGATAGTTAAAGCTGGACGTCTAGAAACCTCATCGGGAGAATAAATTGAACTCAGAGGCAGCGCCGCCACCAGATATGATAGACGTCGGTCCCGAGTTGACCCCTGAGCAAGCTGAGGACGCGCGCAGAGCGTATTTGCTTACGCGCTTCTGGATCAGCGCTCGCGGTTACTGGGGACGCGAGGGTGACAGGTTCGCTTGGCCTTCGTCGATCGGGCTGCTTGTCTTGATCGGGATCAACGTCGGCTTCCAATATGGAATCAACGTTTGGAATCGTGGGATATTTGACGCCATAGAGCAACGCAATGCTCCCACCGTTTATTTCTTGGCAGCGGTGTTTCTGCCGCTTGTGCTGGGAAGCGTCGGAATTGTTACCATTCAGGTGTACGTTCGTATGCTAATCCAGCGCCGCTGGCGTTCCTGGCTCACGAAGGCGCTGATCGCGCGCTGGCTCGCAAACGGCCGCTACTACCAGCTGAATCTCATCGACGGCGATCACCAGAACCCCGAAGCGCGCATCTCCGAGGACATGCGGATAGCCACCGAGTCACCGGTCGATTTTATCGCCGGCGTCATTGCGGCATTTGTGTCTGCTTCGACTTTTATCGTGGTCCTTTGGGCGATTGGCGGGGCTTTGACGCTACCGATCGCGGGCTCGTTCGTTACCGTCCCCGGCTTCCTCGTTGTCACGGCCGTCCTCTATGCCACTATCACTTCCGGTTCCATTGCATTCATCGGCCGCAAGTTCGTTCATGTCTCCGAAGCCAAGAACCAAGTGGAAGCCGAATTTCGCTATACGCTCACCCGGGTGCGAGAAAATGGTGAGAGTATTGCTTTGCTCGGCGGCGAAGAAGAGGAGCGTAGTGACCTGGACAAGACGTTCGCCAGTGTGAGGCAGCAGTGGCGGCTACTTGCGCACCAGTATATGCGCACCACCCTTGTTTCGCATGCATCGATGCTGATTGCGCCTGTCGTACCGGTCCTCCTCTGCGCGCCAAAATTTCTCGACGGGAGCATGACACTTGGCCAGGTGATGCAGGCGGCATCTGCCTTCACCATCGTCCAAAGCGCGTTCGGATGGCTGGTCGACAACTATCCGCGGCTGGCAGACTGGAACGCCTGTGCGCGGCGCGTCGCGTCGCTAATGATGTCGCTTGATGGGCTGGAGCGAGCAGAGCAGAGCGACTCCCTCGGACGCATCAGGCGTGGTGAAACTGATGGCGATGCAATACTCAGCCTTGAGGATCTCTCGGTGTCGCTTGGCGACGGTACCGCCGTTGTGAAGGAAACCCAGGTTGCAATAGAGCCGGGCGAGCGGGTGCTCGTGGCTGGCGAATCGGGTTCAGGCAAGAGCACTTTGGTGCGGGCCATCGCTGGTCTCTGGCCGTGGGGTGACGGCAGCGTTAATTTCCGCCCCGACAGTAAACTGTTCATGTTGCCGCAACGGCCTTATATCCCGTCGGGGACGCTTCGACGGGCGGTCGCCTATCCTGGGCCGGCTGACACCTGGACGCTGGATGAGATCAAGGCGGCAGTCGACATGGTCGGACTGGGTCACCTCAACGACAAGATCGAGGATGAGGCACCATGGGATCACACGCTGTCGGGTGGCGAAAAGCAGCGGCTGGCGTTTGCGCGTCTTCTGCTACACCACCCCGATATCATAGTGTTGGATGAAGCAACGTCAGCACTCGATGAAAAAACTCAAACCGAGATCATGGAGATGATGATCCGTGAACTACCGAAAGCCACCATCTTGAGCGTGGGTCATCGCGCTGAACTCGAGGCCTTCCACAGCCGCAAAATCACTCTGGAACGGCGCGAGGGTGGGGCGAGGCTTGTAAGTGATATCGATCTGGTTCCGTTCAAGAAAAAACGGACTGTTCTCACGCGCCTTGTGAAGTATTCACGCAAGTTACCTTAGCGTAGCCGATTTCAATTCAGATAGTGTCCAGCCCAGTTTTGGAATGGGGCGGGATAGTCAGGCCCTCGGCCAGGCCAAAATCTCTCGCTTCGTCCATGATCCGCTTGCCTTTCGAGCCAAACGCGTAGACTTCACCCGCGCGCGCCATTACCAAGATCACGGATATAGGCCAGAACCGCTTCGACATGTCCTTCAGCGACGAGTTCCGCCGCCGTCTTGTGACCGTAGTCCCCAATAGGTTCGTTGCGATACCAGTAGATCGCCTTATCGAGCGCCCCGGTTAGTTCCGCCGCCGCCGAGATAACCTTGATCATTTCCCGCATACGTCCTTGCAGGCGCTCGGAAGAAGGATTGCGCAGAGTGTTGCGATGGACGCCCGTCAGTTCCGCTAGGCCGTTTACCGGCACGCCGAGCGCTTTCGACAGACGGCTTGGAGAAATGTAGGGTGTGCGCGGCTCCTGCAGGCTATCGACAAAGCCAGAAACCACTGTATGTGCCATAAGAGGCTTTAAGGCCGCAGCCGACGACCCAGCCCGTTTCAAAAGCTCGCGAACTGTCGGAGCCCACTTCGGACTGACGCCGCGACGCTTCCAATCTGGCGAAAAAGACAATCCCGGCCGCATCTCACATGCTGGTGACGCCGATGTACAGGCGACGCTCTACGCTGCTGCCAATGCGATGCTTGTCCGATCGATTGCTGGAGTAGCTTGAAAGCATGGGGTGTGCGCCTGATGAAGACAAAGGGCGGCGCGCCATCGTCGCTGTTGCTCGCAAAATTGCTGTCTTGCTGCATCGCACCTGGAAATGAGCGTTTACGATGTGTACGCATATGGCAGGCGCAAAACTGCGCTTGCTCCGACCTTGGGGGAGTGCCCCAGCTGTCCAAGAGATTATTGTGTCGTCGTCCCTTAGTTAGAGAACTGCTCTGGTACATAGAGCAGAAGCTAGGCGTAGTTTTTCTCACCAAATGGTGCTAATTTACTGCTTTAACAAAAGAGCAAGATCATGCGATCGACTATCAATCTCGACGACGCGCTTGTGGAAAGGGCCAGATCTTTAACCGGTACCAAGGAAACCGCGGCGCTCGTCCGCCAAGCGTTGGAGACGCTCGTGCGTGTGGAGTCAGGAAAGCGCCTCATTGCGCTCGGAGGAACGATGCCCGATGCCGCGGCGGCGCCGCGGCGCCGGAGCGTGGTGGCTAAGTGATACTGGCAGACACCTCGATCTGGATTGATCATTTCCGTCATGTCGATACCGAGCTGCGCAGGATTATTGAGGATGATCGCCTACTTTGCCACCCATGCGTGATCGGCGAACTGGCGCTTGGCAGCCTTCAGGATCGCCGCGGCGTGATGGCTTTCTTGGCGGCTCAGCACGAGGCGGTGGTCGCCACGCATGACGAAGTCATGACAATGATCGATCGCCACGGTATTTTCAGCATGGGCATTGGCTACACGGATGCTCACTTGCTGGCATCGGTCCTCCTTGACCAGCGAGCGGCGTTATGGACGAGAGACAAGCGCCTGCGGACAGCGGCCGAAAAGGTGCGGGCGTCACTGCACATACCGGTCAACGCGCCCAATTAAATCCTGAAATAATACTGCCACGAGGTGATGCTTTCGGTCTTAAGGGATCGGAACCGGCGGCTCACTTGTAAAGTCCCACGCTTACAAAAGGATTCGAGCTGGCCATCGGTCAGCGGGCCAACCGCGGCAAAACCTCGGAGCCGGAGTTAGCCCTGGAGGACTAGTTTCAATATCGCGGAAAACGCTCGATATCGGCAGACGGCTTGTTACCAGCCATTTAGCGAAAGTCACCGTGGGCAATGCCCTCAGCAGCGGCGATTACATCGCCGTCCTGGCGACGCTTCAAGGCGTCAAGCGCGGTTCGACCGTCAAGAGCGCCGTGTGGCGAAACAAGGAAGCGGTAAACCGCTCAGGCACTCGCCAGGTCTCATGCAGTTTTGGGAGTGCCGCATACGGGCGCCCGTCCTGATCCAGTTGCCATGCCGAGAAACGGAACCCTCGTTTGCCGCCGTCGAGGCCGAGCACTTGACCGTTTTGACGCTTCGTGTTGACCGTTACCCGCGAAACGCCAAGAAGCTCGGAAAATGCGTCCGCGTTGAGCATCTCGTCTTCGCCGAAAGCTCGCCATCCGGCTCACCAACCCGTGGCGGAGCGGCTCCGATGGACCGCAAGAGTGTCGAACCACTCGCGGCGATGACGGCGCCAGCGCGAGTATCGTCCAAGCATCAGTCGCTCCTGCATTTCGTTGGCCAAGCGCCGTGGTCGGACGAAGCGCTTCTGGCGCGGGTTCGCAACTTGCTGCTGCCGCTGATCGAGCAGAATCGGCCGATTGAGGCATGGATCGTAGATGACACCGGATTTCCCAAGAAGGGCACGCATTCGGTCGGCGTCGCGCGGCAATATTGCGGCCAACTCGGCAAGCAGGACAACTGCCAGGTCGCGGTCAGCCTCTCGATCGCCAACGTCGCGGCGAGCTTGCCGATAGCGTACCGGCTGTATCTGCCGGAGATCTGGCCAACGATCCGGAGCGGCGACGCAAGGCGAAGAACCCTGACAACGTTGTATTCCAGACCAAGCCCGCAATTGCGCTCGACCAGATCCGAGCCGCCCAAGCGTCCGGAGTTGCACCCGGCGTGGTGTTGGCCGACGCCGGCTATGGCGCGGACGGCGCATTCCGCACCGGCCTGTCGGTGCTCGGCCTTGCCTATGCTGTGGGGGTGCAACCGACACTCAGCGTCTGGCGACCCGGAGACGGCCCCTTGCCGCCCAAGCCTTGGCGTGGAAAGGGGCCAACCTCGCTGATGCGCCGCAGCCCCGAACACAGCCCGGTATCGGCAAAGGCGTTGGCTCAAGAATTACCGCAGGATGTCTGCAGACGCAGTAAGGCTAGGCTGAGGCAGGGATCTCGTCCCCCTTTGCGAAGGGGCGCATGCGTTCATGACCATCTCGACCCTAGGCGGTTCCATTTTGCATTCGACCCAAGCGCCTAAACTTCCGAAGCGTCTCGCTCAGTCCAGGTTGTCCCACTTCTTTAATGGCAGTCTCGATCGGAAACCATTTCGATTTGCGAATGCGTTTTTCCGGATACTCCGCTGCGATACGCTCGACCCCCAGGAGGTGCACACTCACATTCAAACGGCGCGCATTGCTGTCCTTGGCGTAGGTGAATGTACCGAAGATAGCAGGGTTCACTTTCCCCTGCACCCCGGCTTCCTCAAACGCTTCCCGCTCGGCGGCAACGCTGGTCGTTTCGCCTTGCTCAATGTGCCCCTTTGGAAGACCCCAGCGTCCGCTCCTCAGACTTCCGACAAGCAGCACCTCAACAAGACCATCCTTGCCTCGTTGGCGGTAGCAGAGGGCCCCGGCTTGATCGATCTCGACAGCGGACAGCGATTCACCGGAGCGCCTCTTTAGTTCGCTCGACCAAACCGACTCTTTCAACAAAAATGGCTCCGTTGGGTTGTCTTTCGCTTGGAGGGCTACGATGTCGTCTGCGCGGACGACTACCGCTTGCGATCCGGCGGAGAGATTAATGCGGGCGAGCTGTGCTCGCTGCCTGCGCTTCGACCGCATAGGCCTCGTTTCTGGCGCGCGCCGTTCTTTCCAGCAGCTTTGCGAACTCGCCGAGCGGCACCCTGTCGGCGCGCAGCATTTGACGGATCATCGGGTCCCTGAGGACTTCGGACATCGTCATTTCATTGGTGTGCATGAGAGTATCCTCCTTGGGACTCAAGGAGGATATTTAACGTGTCCGCGTAACACTTCCATGTCAGTTGCCTGACAATGGCGTGAAAGGAAGGCTAACCGAGGCCGGATCGCTCTGTGAGGCAATCTTCTTCGGTGCCTTCGTACGCTTGATCGGCGGCTCCTCGACGACCTCTGGTGTAGCCTCGATATCATCTGGTGCCGCTTCCGGGCCACCATCGAGCCTGTGCTTGATCGCCAGTGCATAGACGACCTGAAGGACCTTCGCATCCTTGACGTCGGGGTCGCTGAGGGCTAGCAACGAAGCGCGCACGATGCGCTTGCTTGTCGTCTTCGGGCATTTCTCAAGCACGAAATCATAAAGCGATCTGTCGCTCAGACCCTGGCTCGCACCCTCTATCAAGGCGTCATAGACCTTCTTGCGCTTCTTATCACTCATTCCAAATGCTCTTCATTGTTGATGATGGCGCACCCTAACGCTATGCGATTGTCACAAACAACCAACGAAAGGCACGGGGTCGGATTGATGCCCTCCTCGCGCCGCGCTGAACAGCGCGGATGGAAACGTCGGGGCGCTGGTCGCCATTGATCAAATCAGCCTCCGCCTATGTGACGTTCCCTACTCGGCAGGTCCTTGATCGGCTCGAGCGACAAGCTCGTCGCCAGTTGGATAACTTTCGAGTTGACGTAAGCCAGTTGTAAGCTTGCCGTTCCGCTGTCTTTCGAGTGGCCCGTCGACCCTCTCGAATTGCTTTGGCATCAGGCCGCGCGAGGATGTAATCGGCGCATAACCATCAGTAAAAACGATGAAAAACGCTCTTTCAACTTTGTACGCAACACCGCTTTGATCCCGAGCGCAGATAGCTAAGTTCCTCTTCGAGTGCATCTTCCGCAAGCTCGATCCGCCAGCACTTCGGACGACCGTCGCTGCCGTCCGACCAGCGATAGCCCGGCGCCTTCAAATGATCTTTCATATCGAAGGGGCTGAGTTCTGCCAGCGGCAAAACCAAAACTTTCAACCTTGCCATTGGCGTGTGTGAATCGGCTCCAAAGGTTCGCCCCGTTGATATCCGCGACAACCATTTGGAAGTGCAGCTAAAATTTAAGAAATTAAGTGGGGTTATTCCCGCGCCGATCGTAACCCCACTTTGGCGCGAATTGCGTAACCAGATCAATAAATTGGGTTCCGTTCCCAAGGGGGTCAACTTTCGGATCCGCTCCACAATTTGGTCCCCACCATGACGGAATGAGTGCTGTTCCTGTCAAAAAGGGGGATGACCTTGCGAAATACCGGCAAGCCGTACCAGTTGTTCTGGATGGCGTTTCTGTCGAAAACAAGCGCCATTTCTTTCAGTTGCCGGTCCGGAATGAGCGCGGTTTTCAAGTCGGCGTATTTGATGCCCTTGAGCGTCATCGCGTCCCTCGGTGGTCTGCCTGAAAATCTGAATTTCGCGAAACATCGCTTGAGGTGGTACCTTGAGATATTCAGGCGTGACTTCAAGGAACGCATTGCCTCGCGCATGAGCGTGTGAATCGGCCGGACTTCGAATGCTCTAACCCCCTTGCGGCGACAGACGATTAGATCTCGTCGGTCTTTTCCTGTTTTGCAATCAAGGCGGCCAAATCCTCCGCAAGGCGCACTGGCACATCCATGCGCTCATGCAAAATGCTGATCACGCCGAGATCGCCGTTATCAAGTTCGCGGAAGAACAAATAATGATGTTCATAGCGGCTGAGATACGCCTCGCGTTTGACATCGGCGGGAACCGCAAGCTTTTGCGGAAGCTGGCGCCAAAGCGCATTGCTTTCGCAAAGACGCTTCAAGTGCGAGTGAAGCCCCGTGATGTAGGTCACGGCCTGTCTCTCGCCCCATTTCTCAACGGTGTCGCGCCAAATCTTGTCCTGCGCAGCATCCGCGTGCGGATAAAAACGATAGGTTGCCACGATCAGCGACGCGTATTGCGACGGATGACGTCTTCAGCGGAAACCGCGACAAACTCGCTATCACCCGCCCGCATCGCAGTTGCGAGTTCCTTTTGCAGCTCATCCCATGCCTCGTCACGGGTTTGCAAGTCGCGGCGGATCAACGCCCGAATATACTCGCTGGCGTTCTCGTAGAGGCCGTCCTCACCAATCTGCTGCTGAATATGCGCCTGCAATTGGCCGCCTACCTTCACATGAATACTTCCCGAGGCCATTGGCATATCCTTTTCGTTCTCCCTTTATTGTGGGGTATCGTGGCACATATTGTCAATATTCATCACCACACTCCCTTATGGGAGTGTGGCATAAACCTGCAAGCTGGGGGTCAGATGGTGATGGCCCTCAAGCTCAATGCCAAGGAAATGGCGCCCGCAGCGACGTGCCGCCAACAATGTACTTCCTGATCCGCAAAATGGGTCAAGAACGAGATCTCCCCGCCGACACCTAGCTTGAAGCGGAACGATCGGCGCTTGCCCGTTCAATCCTTGGAGTCGCGCCTGGAGACATCGTTGCATTCGAAAGCCAGGGGAAACTTTTGCGGCCGTCGGTTATAGGCGTAACCCTATATTCGGGCGGCAGCAGCGTCGGGCGCAATGCGGCCAAGGGGACGCCATGCGCCCTTGAACTCGTCAATCTCCGCGATCAGTGACAGGATCTCAGGCGTAATCCGCAATGTCGAGAGGCGACAGGTCGAGAGCTGTCATCCACTATCCCATCCGTTTCCATCCGCAATGGTACGATACGGCGAGATCCATTTTTCCATCCATTTTCATCCGATAGTGGATATCGGAATTAAAGGCTTAAGAGGAGGCCCCGCCCGATGGGCGGAGCCGCGAACATGGGTACGGAAGCGGCTCAGACTCAAAATTGCTGTTGTTTGAGACGAGTTTGATGCTGATTCATGGGAGGCTCACCGGACGTGCACGGGTTTCAGCGCGCGAGCCAGGCTCCGGACGGCTTTGCAGTGTAGATGCGGTCGAGGTTGAGGAAGGTCACTTCAGGATCCAGTTGCGGTCAGGTCAGCCGTTCGGTCTTTGCTCAGATTGCGGTCGGCAAAGCCGGCGAGTCCAGAGCCGGTATTCGCGTCGGCCAACAGACCTGCCGCTCGCTGGTCGATGGGTCGAACTGAACATTTTCGTGCGACGGTTCTGGTGTGATGCCGTGCTGTGCGGACGTCGCATCTCCTGCGAACGATTTAGCGCCGACGTTCTGGATCGATACGGGCGACGGACGAAAGGCTTTGAGATAATAGTCGAGCACGCAGCCAGACAGTCTCGGGCGTCGTCTCGGACGTCGACCAGATGCTGGGGAATGCGGAGTTCCTGCTTGCCTCGGTGTTCCCGTTCAAACGTCCAGTGCGGCTCTTGGGGATTAGTCTTTCGTCGCTAAAACACGGAAGAAAGCGTGCAAGAACCGCAGCTAGCTCTCGGGCTCTGATCGGCCAGTCCGCAAAACGAAAAAGCCTGCCGCGGGAGGAGGTGCGGCAGGCTTTTCGAAAAGAACCGAACAACGGCTGGGAGGAGGAGTGCCGCTGTTCCGACAGACGCCCCTTGGGAGGAGGAGTGGGCCGTCTGAAATCGAAGCTCTGCGGGAGGAGGTGCATCGCTTCGATGAGCACCAGAATATCCATTCTCGCCGCACATTAAATAGACATTGCTGCAGTGCAGCCATGCGAAACGTGCATGGCCACATCTGAAGGAAAAATCTCCGGCTTTAGCGCGTCGCTGTAGACCAGATACAGACACGCCCGCAGCATCAGCGGGCGTATTGTCATTCAGATTGGCTTGGAAATAGTCGCTTAGCGAGCAACCGATGCGCGGGCAACGCTGTGAATGTCGGCGCGATCAATGCCGAGGTCTTGCAGCTTACGCGAGCTCATGCGGCCGAGTTCGGTAACGGTCTGACGATACTTGCGCCACGTGTTGAAAGAGCTTGCTACGTTCATGATGATCCCCTTTCGTCAGGTCTCTTGACACCACATACCATGCTTTGGTTCCAACGTCGTTTCGATGATTGGGATATAGGCTCCTGAACGCCTGTCGATAAGGCACAAGGTCTCAGGTCGGCCATGCGCTCAAAGCAAGGGTCCAATCAGGGGTGGGCTGAAGGGGGCTATCAGGCCCGGAACCGGTCAAAGGCCGTGAGGCGTTTGATTGGTGGATCGGCGTCCGGATAGCGGTAGATTTCGGCCCTGAGATAGCGCAGCTCATCATCGAGCGCTTCTTCGCCAACCTCGATCCACCAGGATTTGGGACGGCCGTCGCTTCCGTCGGACCAGCGATAGCCTCGCGCCTTCAGGTGGTCCTTCATGTCGAAGGGGCTGTTCTCCGCAAAGATCCGCACACGCGAAGCTTGGCTTGCTTCATAGAGCTCGGCGAAAGCGATGGAAGCCGGTCCGTCCATTTCTCGAGCCAGCACCTCCAGAAGTGCAAAGCAATCGTCGACCGCACGATGACCCTCATGAAAATACCCCGCTTGCCAGAGCAGATATCCGAGCTTGGTGCCCTCATATCCCCGCGACGACCAGTCGATCTCAGAGTTGGAGCAAGCCCAGGCCTTGCCGGAAAACAGGTGAGAAAATGCCTCGCAGAATGGCCGGTCGAAACCGGCATTGTGGGCGATCAGCAGATCAGCCGGTTCAATCAGCGCCTGCAACGCAGCCATATCGATCGACTGCCCGGCCACCATATCATCTGTAATCCCGGTAAGCCTGGTGATCTCGGTGGGGATGGTAGCGCTTGGCTGCTGAAGTCCACCGTAGATGCCGGTCACCTCACCGATGCTTCCTGTCGCATCGAAGGTGAAAGCGATCACGCCAATCTCGATTATCTCGTGCCTGCGAGCATCAAGGCCCGTGGTCTCAGTGTCGAGAATGATACCCCTGAGCGGGTACTCCGGACGTGGGAATGGTGCGACTGCACGCGGCATGAGCTTCTGCAGGATCCGATATCGACCCGTCTCCGACAGATGTCGGACCATGTCCTCTTCACTCATGGAGATGGCATGCCTGCCGGGTTCGGCGGATTTGGAGGAGCCACGCGGGACTACCTGGTCCCGCGGAGCGAGCTTCGAAAACATGTCAAACTGTTCTGCCATTCCTGTTGTCAAAGCCCGCCGCAAATTTTCCTACTTCAAAACACGGCACGATCGGCAGATCAACCCTGTTGGTGGGGTACGATTTCAGCCAACCCGGCGAACAAGGTTTACAACCGCAGTTCCACGCAGTAACGGCTCTTGGTTCTTTGACCGGAAGCGGTCCAACACAGGAAAAGGGCATGCAAGCTGGCGCGGGAACTGCGAAAGCCGTTCGCCTCCCGCAAGACCGGTAAAGGGGTTGCCGCAGGAGATCTAGCATTCGCCGGCAAAAAGCCGGAAACCGGGACCACAGCCCCGGCGCGCGGGTCCGCTCTAAAGCCAGCGACCGCCGCAGTGGCGCTTTTGGGCCATTAAATGTGAACGCCTTGATGGGATCCGACCCCACCTCCACTCGCGCTACGGCGGCCAGAGGGCCTGCCCCTACAGTCGCGACAAGACGGTTCGTGCGCCCAGAGCTTTGCGGATAAAGCCCAGCTGCTCGCGCAGGCCCGTTTCGGTATCTTCACCGTTCCGGACCCGCTGCTCGACGAGAACGGGGTGATAGAAAGGAATGAAGGCGTTCATCACACCTCGGGCGGATTGGGCGGCATCTTCAACCCTAAACTCGCCTGCTTCCATCCCCTCGCGTACGATCGCCTCAATGATCGCCACGATTTGGTCGCTATGGGCACCGATCAGCGACCAGTCCTGCTCCGTTGCGGCAACGATCAGATCGTGAACAGGCTTCTCTTGGATGAACGTCATTTTTCTTTTCAGGTGGAGGATATTCAAAAGATTTACGAGCTTCTCGTAGGCTGGCGCCTTCATTCGTGCATTCGCATCTGCGCACCGAGACGTTTCCGCTAAGAAGCGGCCACAGATCGACCTGTTGATTGCCGCCCTTGAGGGGAAAAAGCGATAGATATTGGCGCTGCTCATTCCGAGGTAGGATGCAATGTCCGCCACCGACGTCTTTTGGTAACCGATGCGGCGAAAGTGCTCTTCCGCCACATCCAGAATGCGCTCCCGCGAGACGTTGACGTCAATCTCTATAGGGATACGGCGCCTCATGACGTCTCCAGCACGAATTTCTGACCAGCTGGCGTTCCTGGACGCTTCCGATTTTGCCGGCGGCCCGCGTCAATTGATGGGTGCCCGCCGGCGCGGAAGCGGCCACCTGAAACACCGGAAAGATGCTTGCACGACAGGGCGCCCTACTCGGCGGCCATTGCCCTCGGCGGTTCCAATTCTTTGATCGCTTCCACGGGGTTGTCTTCTTTCGTTGGCTTGATCCGGAACCACACAGCGTACAGTGCCGGAAGGAAGAGAAGGATCATCACAGTGCCTGCCGCCGTCCCGCCAATCAGTGTGTAAGCCATCGATCCCCAGAATACTGAATGGGTCAAAGGGATGAAGGCCAGGATCGCTGCAAGCGCAGTCAGGATGACAGGACGTGTCCGCTGCACGGTCGCTTCGATGACAGCGTGGTAGTCATCGAGCCCGGCGGCCTGATTTTCCTTGATTTGCTCCGTCAGGATCAACGTGTTGCGCATCAGGATACCCGCCAGTCCGATCAACCCAAGAATGGCGTTGAAGCCGAAGGGTTGATTGAACAGAAGCAAGGTCGGGACTACGCCTGCAAGTCCAAGGGGTGCGGTCAACATGACCATCGTCATCGTCGATAGACTGCGCACCTGGAGGATGATGACGATCAACATGGCAGCGATCATAAGGGGGAAGACCTGGACCAGTGCGACATTGGCCTTAAGCGATTCCTCGATGTTGCCGCCCATCTCGATGCGATATCCGACGGGGAGCGATGCGATCAGCGGCTGAAGCGCCTTCATGACTTGCTGAGAAACTTCCGGGGGCTGCGTCGCCTCGTTGATATCGGATCTGATCGTGATCACCGGCGTGCGGTCACGGCGTTTCAGGATCGGCTCCTCGAACCGGATCTCCGAGTGCCCGATCTGATCGAGTGGAACCTGCCGGCCATCCCTGCTCATCAGCGAGAAATCACCAAGCCTTGAAGGATCAAGTCGGTTGTCACCTGCGCTACGCGCGACGACGGGAACGTTGCGGATATTGTCGCGCACCTGGGTGACCGGGATACCGCTGAGCAGCAACTGCATCTGCTGGGCAGCTTCTGAGGGTGAAAGACCAATCAGATTGAGCCGATCCTGATCGGGGATAAACCGCAGCACGGGGGTTCGGTTGCCCCAATCCCGGTTGGCCTGACGGACATCAGGGACAGTTTTCATAATGGCTAGAGCCTGTTCGGAAATCTTGTAGAGCTCATCCGGATCCGGTCCCATAATCCGGAACTCGACCGGAAATGGCGTGTAGGGTCCAAAGACAAGCTGCGTTACGCGCACGGATGCCTCAGGAATCAGCCCTTCTGAAATCGCGGCGCGCAGGCGATGCTTCAAGTCCTCACGGGATTGGGCGTCAGGCGTGAGCACGACCACCTTGGCGAAGGCGGGATCGGGAAGCTCCGGGGCCATGGCGAAGAAGAAGCGAGGTGCACCCTGCCCCACATAGCTGGTGACGATTTTCACTTCCGGTTGCGTCTTCAGCCAGCCTTCGACCTTTTCCACCGCCGCTGTCGTGGATTCGATACTCGTACCCTCAGGCATACGAACTTCGACGAGCACCTCGGGCCGATCGGAGGTTGGGAAGAACTGCTGTTTGACGCTTCCCATGCCGACGACCGAGACTGCCATCGTGATGCCGACCACGGCGCACACCATGAATTTATGGCGAACGGCGAATTCGATGAGGGAGCGCAGGCGACGGTAGTTCGGCGTATCATAGATGGCGTGATGACCGCCCTCGACCGGCTTGATATCAGGCAGCATCTTTACTCCGAGATAGGGCGTAAAGGTCACCGCGACGATCCAGGAAACGATCAGGGCAAAACCCACGACCCAGAAGATGTTGCCGGCATATTCACCTGCCGTCGATCTCGCGAAGCCCACGGGCATCAGTCCGATGATTGTGACGAGGGTGCCGGACAGCATCGGCGCCGCCGTATGGCTCCAGGCATATGCGGCCGCCTTGATGCGGTCCATGCCTTCCTCCATCTTCACCACCATCACCTCAATGGCGATGATGGCGTCGTCCACGAGAAGCCCTAGCGCTAGGATCAACGCGCCAAGGGTGATGCGATCGAAGAACCGGCCGGTTTCCAGCATGATGAGGAAGACGACGGCGAGCGTCAGCGGGACCGCAAGCGCGACAACGATGCCGACGCGCCAGCCGAGTGCCACCAGACTGACGAACAGAACGACGCCAAGCGCCATGGCAAACTTGAGCATGAATTCACCGACCGCTTCTTGGATGTTGACGGCCTGATCGCTGACTTTCGTGAGCGTCATCCCCAGCGGTAGTGTCTGCGCGATCTCGGCGGATCGCGCTTCAAGCGCCTTTCCGAGTTCAAGACCGTTATAGCCCTGCTGCATCACGGCACCCAGCATGACTGTCGGCTCACCCTCATGGCGGATGACGTAGGTCGCGGGATCCTCATAGCCGCGCCGCACATCGGCCAGATCGGAAAGCTTCAGCGTCCGTCCGGCTGCTGCGATCGGCGTGTCGGCAATCGCCTGCACGCTGTTGTAGGCTCCGTCGAAACGGATGAAAACCTGTGGGCCACGCGTGTCGATCGAGCCGGCCGGCGTGACCGTGTTCTGTCTCTGCAAAGCTGCGGCGATGTCGCTCGCCGATATTCCGAGTGTTGCGAGCTTGACATAGGAGAATTCGACGAAGATCTGTTCGGGGCGCTCCCCCAGAATGTTGATTTTCTTGACGCCAGGGACATGCAGGAGATCCTGACGGATCACCTCCGCCTGCCGAACCAGGTCGCGCATCGGCAGCCCCTTCGCCTTCAGTGCATAAAGGCCAAAGCTGACATCGGAATATTCATCGTTGACAAAGGGTCCGATAACGCCGGGAGGAAGATTTCGGGCTTCGTCGCCAAGCTTTTTGCGAGCTTGATAGAACTCTTCAGCAACGGCGCTCGCGGGAGTATTATCCTTGAGTGTTACCGTGAGATAGGCGTAGCCTGGCCGTGTTGTCGTTTCGACCCGGTCATACCAGGTGAGTTCCTGAATGCGTTTCTCAAGTGGCTCGGCGACAAGATCCTGCATTTCACGCGCGGTAGCGCCTGGCCAGACCGAGGTGACCGTCAGGGTCTTGATGGTAAAGGAGGGATCTTCGGCGCGTCCAAGCTTGACGAAGGCATAGGCCCCTGCGGCGGCCAACAGAACGATAAAGAATAACGTGATGGCGCGTTCGCGAACGGCAATGGCGGAAAGATTGAAACTCATTTTTTCACCTCTTGCTGAGAGGCGATCCTGACAGCCGCGCCATTTTCCAGAAGATGCGCCCCCAGCGCGACAACCTGCTCACCAATACCAATGCCGGTGACAAACGCCGTCTCCTCACCGATCTGCTTGATTTCGACCGGGGTGAACTTCACGGTGGAGGTGCCGCTGTCGACAACCCACACACCTGTCCGGCTGCCGTCGTCCAGAATGGAGCCGACGGGAACAGCAACCTCCGACTGTCTGCCCGCGTCCAGAATCTTAATCGTGACCGTCGAGCCGAGCGGGGCAGAGGCGGCAGCACCATCGAGAACGTAGCGTGCCTCGTAAGTCCGGGTCTGGGGATCGGCAGCATCCGAGATCTGTCGTAGCTGAGCTTTTCCGCTAAGACCGTCGCCTCCGTAGACACTGGCTTCTACTTCGGATCCTACTTGGGGCCGCAAAGTCTCAGGTAGCCAGACGACAGCTTCACGCGGTCCAGCTTGGGCGAGCTGAACCACCGTCTGGCCCGCCGCCACGACTTGTCCGGGATCTCCAAGCGTATTGACGACCGTTCCGTCCGAGTCTGCAAACAGGACGGAGTAGGTCGCTGCATTTTCTGCGACCTTGGCGTCGGCTTCAGCCGCGGCAAGCTGGGCTGTGGCCGTGTCGAGTGTCGCTTTCGCCTGTTCGTAGCGTTGCGGCGTGGCGGCCAACCCATTCTTTACCAGTGCCGCATAGCGTTTCTCGTCGGCTTGTGCCTGGAGGAGAACAGCCTGCGCTGCAACGACCGTATTGCGTTTGGCCGTCAGGGCGAGCTGAAGATCCGTTTCATCAATGCGCATCAGCGGCTGGCCTTGTTTCACCTGCTGACCCACATCGACCAACCGCTGGACGATCTTGCCCGGAACGCGGAACCCGAGATTGCTCTGTATTCTTGAAGCGACGGCGCCGGTAAACGACCGTTCCGCTGTGCCGGTCTTTTTCGTCTCCGTCACCCTTACCAGTGGTGAAGCAGTCCTTGGGTCTGCAGCCTCGGCTTCCCGTTTAGGGGATTCGGAAATCAGGAAAAAGGCACCGGCCCCCGCCGCCGCCATGAAACCTACAAAAGTCAGGATATGTTTGCGTTTCATTTCAAGTTCTCTTCTTGACCAGCGACGTGGATGATTTAGATTGCGATCTAACTCTATTTGAGATATAGATGTCAAATGAAATCTAATCGGAGATCGATATGAGAGTGAGCCGAGCACAGGCCGAGGAAAATCGGGAGGTCGTGATCAACGTCGCCAGCCGTCTGTTTCGAGAGCACGGCTTCGATGGCATTGGCCTCAAGGATCTAATGAAGGGTGCCGGCTTAACGCAAGGCGCCTTCTACAAGCAGTTCTCGTCAAAGGATGATCTTGCGGCACACGCCTCCAGGCGTGCGATGGAAAGCGCCACACGCAGATGGTCGACAGCTGCGGCCGAAAGCTCAGATCCACTTGAAGCAGTCATCGAGTTCTATCTCTCGGCCGGACATCGTGGCGAGAAGGCTGACGGTTGCCCTTTGGTGGCCTTGGGAGCGGATGCGGCGCGGCAAAGTAAAGAGGTTCGACGACCATTCGAGGACGGGATCCGAGCTCACTTCGAGGTCCTAGACGAGCTGATGCACGAGACCAACAGGTCAAACCCTAGCGGCAAGGCAATGGCGATTTTGTCCATTATGGTAGGTGCTGTCACGATGTCACGCCTCGTTGAGGATGAGAACTTGTCGCAGAACATCCTCGATACGGCGGCTGGAGAAGTCAGGCGCATTGCACACGGTGATGGTGATACCTGACGATTTCAAGGTCGCCTCCATGCTTGAGAGCGGTCTCGATTATCCCATCCAATCATCGGTCGAAGTGACTTTCCAGACCGGATGCGAGGCGAATAACGCTTTCCAACGAAAACTGCAGGTTTTGAGACCTCACACCGGCCGCTTCGACGGCCGGCAGACTGGAAGCATGCCAAAATTCAAAGAAACAGGCGGAAAACATATGCGTCGTATCGTTGTAACAGGAATGGGAGCGGTAAGCCCCCTTGGAGCGAATGTCGGCATCTCCTGGTCGCGCCTGCTTGCGGGTCAGAGCGGTATTCGGCGTCTCGCGGACCATGTCGTCGGAGATCTCCCCTCGAAAATAGGGGGAGTGGTCCCCTCGTTCACTGAAGATCCTGAAGGTGGCTTCGATCCGGATACGGTCCTGGCACCAAAGGACCAACGCAAGGTCGACCGGTTCATCATCTTCGCACTGGCGGCCGCTGAAGAGGCGCTCGCGCAGGCGAAGTGGAAGCCGGTTTCGAACGATGACCGGCTGCGAACCGCGACGATCATCGCTTCGGGCATCGGCGGCTTTCCTGCAATAACTGACGCGGTTCGCACCGTCGATCAACGCGGTGTTCGTCGTCTTTCGCCCTTCACCATACCATCGTTTCTCGTCAACCTCGCAGCGGGACAAGTCTCGATCCGCCATGGCTTCAAAGGTCCCCTCGGCGCACCGGTAACCGCGTGCGCTGCCGGCGTTCAGGCGATCGGCGATGCCGCCAGGCTCATCCGATCCAATGAAGCCGACATTGCTATCTGCGGCGGAACAGAAGCCTGCATGAATATTGTCAGTCTAGGCGGTTTTGCCGCCGCCAGATCGCTGTCGACCGGCTTTAACGAAACGCCGAGCCGGGCATCGCGTCCCTTCGATATGTCGCGCGACGGCTTCGTCATGGGCGAGGGAGCGGGCATGCTGGTCATCGAAGCGTTGAGCCATGCGCTTGCTCGCGGCGCCACGCCGCTAGCCGAACTGGTCGGATACGGTACGACAGCCGATGCCCATCACATCACCTCCGGTCCCGAAGACGGGGACGGGGCGCGCAGAGCCATGGAGATCGCTATCGCGCAGGCTGGAATAGCCCCGCGTGAGATTGGTCATCTGAACGCGCACGCCACCTCCACACCGGTTGGAGATCTCGGTGAAATCAGGGCCATCAAGACTGTCTTCGGTTCTGACAAGACAGTCGCGGTCAGCGGGACAAAATCAGCAACGGGACATCTGCTCGGCGCGGCCGGAGGGCTTGAGGCCATCTTCACGATTTTGGCGCTCAGCAACCAGATTGCGCCACCGACCTTGAACCTGAATGCTCCCGATCCGCAAGCCGATGGCATCGATTTCGTTGCAAACAAGGCGCGTCAGTTGGACGCCGAATACGCAATATCTAACGGTTTCGGCTTTGGCGGGGTCAATGCCAGCGCACTCTTCAAACGGTGGACATAAAGCGATCAGTGGATGGTGGGCATCAATATGGGAGCAAACCAGGTCGAGCGTGCGCGCGGGGTCGCGTGGGTTGGCGCAGGAGCGGGCCGCTGGCGATTATCTCCGGTTTTTGACGTGAACCCCGCGCCTGACCGCAATCCGCATCTCGAAACGGCCATTCTGGAAGGTGGCGTGCACGACCGGTCAATCAGCTTGGCACTGGAAGCCTGCGAATTCTTCGAGATCGACGAAGCGGACGCTCGTCGAATAATCCGCGACGCGGCGCTGCTTATTTCCGATGAATGGCGTGAGGCGCTTCGACAGGTGGGCGTCTCCGGCACGCTGGCGCGCGAATATGAAGCCGCCTGCGTAAATGACCAGACTGAGAAAGCGCTCGCCATTTAATTCCATATATGCACAAGATCGTTCGATAACTCGTCATATATGGTTATTACGCCTGCGTAGCGCGGGTGATCGCGGGCGGCCCGTGCCAAGCGAAACGTGAACGCCTTTGTCGTTTTGCATTTAATCGCAAGACTCGGCATGCAAGAAATCCCGAACCGTTGCGGTTGCCAATACCGCTGGGAGTAGCTCGTTAGATCTCTTCCAGCCACATTGAAGGAATAATACAATCTCCTGGCGCCATAGGCGCGGGAGGAAACAACAATGGCCGAAGAATGGCCCATGTGGATACTGCAGTGCGTCGTGCTAGTCGGATTGGCTGGTGCATTTATGATCAAATAAGCAAAGCGGCCCGTATCAGCGGGCCGCTTCGATGGCGTCACGCAGCAATGCGACGTGCTGCCTTGTCGGACGCCTTGCGATCAGCGCCGTGTTCCTCGACTATCTTCTTTGCGTCTTCCAGTGAAATTCGGTGCTTCTTTGCCAGATACACCGCTTCGTATGCTTTGTCGGACGCGTTTGCTTCCATGGTGTCAGCCATCTGAACTCTCCATCATGTTGGGTTACGGCCAGCGCAGTAGCCGGCCCGTTTGGGGGCGCTGCTTGCCTTGCTGTCTATGTGGTGATCCATAAGCGCAGGTGCAACCGATCACCGGCCGGCGACATAGGGGAAGCTGAGCGAGCCGACGAAGTAACCAAGTGTGAACACCTGCGAAGCTACGGGCACCGACAAATTGCATTAATTGGACATCATGAGTACGTTTTATACAGGATAATATATCAGGCGGCATTTTTTCGGCAACGATGACGCAGTCGATCGCGTAGGCCTGCAGCTCGGAAAGTTGCGACGAGAACGATTTGTGATACGGAAGGGTGAGTATGGTAAGGTGGTTCCCGGATTTACATTGTTCGAGTAGAGAAGCTTGCGAAAAATCGACCCCATAAAACTTAACGCTATCAGCGCTTTAGATCTCCATAACATGCATATTTTTGCATGAAATTTGGAAAAAATTGCATTCACACCCATATTTTGCTATGGTGAGTGCAGGAGCTATCCGATGACGAAGTTACAGGAACTGAAAAAGCATCTGCGGTCCGGCAAGGTCTACCGTCGGGAGGACCTCGCCCAATGGTCGTCCTCTGTCGATCGGCACCTGCAGCTGCTGCTGGCGGAAGGGTATCTGACCAAACTATCGACCGGTGTCTATCACCGGCCGAAGCAGACGGCGTTCGGGAAGGCTCCCGCTGAAGATGATGCTCTCGTCGAGGCCTTCCTGAAGGATGACCGTTATCTCGTCACCTCGCCCAATGCCTATAACAGCCTGGGTGTCGGAGCGACGCAGCTCTATAACAAGACCGTCGTCTACAACCATAAGCGTCACGGCAACTTCACGCTGGGCGGTCGGGAATTCGAGTTTCGCAGGAAACCGGCCTTCCCCAAAACCCTGACCAAAGAGTTCCTGCTGGTCGACCTGGTCAATAATCTCGACCATCTGGCCGAGGACCGTGAACAGCTGCTAGCCCGAGTGAAAGAACGTGCGCTGCAGGGCAATCGCAGCGCCCTCACCCGTGCCGCCAAGGAATACGGCATGGTGCGCACTCGCAAATTCTTCAACGGCCTCGTAGCGGACGCGCATGCCAGCTGAATTCCTGCATCACCATAAGGATTTCGGGGCCCTGCTGCGCATCGTCGCCGAGGAAATGAAGGTGCAGCCGGTGCTGGTTGAAAAAGACTACTGGATCATGCACTGCCTGTACGGCCTGCAGCAGCTGGGGATGGCGTTCGAGCTGAAGGGCGGCACCTCGCTTTCCAAAGGGTACCGCATCATCAACCGCTTCTCGGAGGATATCGATATCCGCATCGAGCCTCCCGAGGAGATGGGGGTCAAGACCGGCCCCAATCACGACAAGCCTGCACACCGCGAAAGCCGCAAGGCCTTCTGGCTGGCCAAGACGATCAAGATCGACGGCATCAAAAGCATCGAGCGCGATACCGAATTCGACAACGAGAGCTATCGCAGCGGCGGCATCCGCCTTCATTATCCCGAGACGGCCGGAACGACGTCGGTGCTCAAGGACGGCGTGCTGCTCGAAGCCGGTTTCGATACGGTGGCACCCAACATAGACAAGGATATTAGCTCCTGGGCCTACGATTATGCGTCATCGCGCGTCGAGCTGATCGACAATCGCGCGCTGGCCGTACCCTGCTACGAACCCGGCTACACGCTGGTGGAGAAGCTCCAGACCATCTCCACGAAATATCGCAAGCAGCAGGAAACCGGACAATTCCCTGCCAATTTCCTCCGGCATTATTACGACGTCTATTGCCTGCTGGAGCAACCGGCCGTGCAAGCCTTCATCGGCACGGAAGCGTATCGCGCCCACAAGGACCGGCGCTTCCCGAAACTCGACAATCCCGATATCAGCAGCAATCCGGCGTTCAGCCTCTCCGACCCCGATACGTTCGCACTTTACGAACGTGCGTATGAGCGGACTGCGGCGCTCTATTACCACGGCAGGCCCAGCCTGAAAGAGATCCTCGCGCGTTTCGCGTCCTACGCAGAGCGCCTGTAGCGGTCCCATCGCATTCCGGCCGAGCTTTCGCACGACCTGATTATCCCCTGTATCAGGGGTACGTCACCGGCATGCGGGGGTAAAGCAGAAATCCAGTGCGCAGGGAGTCGTGGCCCTACGCGTGAATCGGATTCCTACATAGCACGGACGCTTGTCCTGTCCGCCTGCCCGCTCCATTCGCCGCCTGCAGCGCCTCCGCGTTGGGGGACAAACCGCCTTCATCGCGGTGTTCTTGGGGAACCGTCCATCAGGACAACAACCCACCAACTAAGGAGATGAACCATGAACTTCAAAAAACAAACCCCTAGCATGCAGGAGCCGAAAAACACGTTCCTTCAACGCCTACGTGGTCAGTGAGGCGAAAGGCGAAGGCAAGAAAGCTGCTGGACCAAGGTCGGTGCCTTCTTCGCCCATGAAGATGGGCGACGGTGGAGCGCTGGTCCTCGAGGCCGTGCCGCTGGACCGGCCGCATCGCCCTTCGCGCTCCTAAAGCAGACGCGTAGGGGGCTGACATGAAGCTCTTCGCCAAAGAGATTATTTCACAGCTGGTGCGAATGGTCGCCAGCAGCAACCTGTCCGGTGCACCGAAGACGAGATCGACTTCGAGCGGTGGTCAAACTCTTCACGCCTTGGGGCAACGCCACCTGGCTGTTGACCGAAATCGATCCGGATGAGCCTGACCTGACCTTCGGCCTGTGCGACTTCGGCATGGGCTTTCCCGAGCTGGGATCGGTCAGCATGACCGAGCTGACCAGCGTAGCCGGTCCGTTCGGGCTGAAGGTCGAACGGGACCTGCATCTCACGGCAAACCGGACCTTGTCAGCCTATGCCGAAGAGGCAGCAAGGGTCAGCAAGATCCATGCGTAGCCTGCAAGGGCGCCAACCGAAGTTTGGCCCCCTAGGCATAGCCAGCTACCGGCAACAACACTGAACAGATTAACAAGGTAGATAACGCACCAACCATGTAATCCTCCACGCGCGAAACCTCCCCCTCCCCGTCATCTCCCTTAAGCCCAACTCCAAAACAAGCCGCCGCGCCGCCTGCCGCGTGACATCGAGCGTCTTCGCACATCCCCGCCGAGATCAGCCCGTGCGCAATCGCCAGCAGCCGGGTTTCGCGATCGTGATGCGTCGAGACGGGCAAGCGCGATGCCGGCGTCCACAGTAGGCAGGCAGCCGGATCGCGCGCAATATCCCGATACGATCGAAAACCGCTCGAATAATATGATTATATATCAGTATGTTAACATATTTTGAATGAATTTCGCGATGTCGATTTGTGAAACTATCGCGTATTTCAGATACGAGATAGTTTCATTTTTTCTTGAAGGTCCCCAATAAATGATGTAACTTTTCCGTATCTGAAATACGCGAAAGTTGCACAACATGGCTCTCCATCTCGTCGGCGACAACATCGATAAAATGCGTGCCCACCGTCAGGCGGAGGCTGGCAAGCTGGTCCATCTTATGCGCGGCATATATGTCGATGCCAACAATGATATAGATCAGACCATACGGACCCACGCAGTACGCATCGCCAAATATCTCTATCCGAACGCCTATCTGTCGGCCGCCAGCGCGGTACTGCTTGGCCCGATGCGCGATGGCCGCCTGTTCCTGACCGGCCGCCGCGTGCAGCGGCAACGTATCAGAACGCTCGAAATCATCCAGAATAAAGCGCCGGACCGCCCTTCCGTCGCGCAGGCGGCGGTTGGCGACGACATGGGCGAGTTTCGCGTGGATGTATCTTCGCTGCGTCAGCGCTTTCTGGAAGCCTTCCGTATCCGTAGTGAACACGCGGCCTCGTTCGACGAAGCGATGAAAGAAGGAATCGCAGCGCGGCTGATTGAAGAATATGGGAATCCGGACAACGCCGCCGATGCAGTGTTCAAGCTTGCCCGGGACAATGACTGGCTTGCGGAAGGCGGTGCTGCCGAGCGTTTCCTCAAACGACAACCGGCTGCGGCCGTTGCCGTTCCCAATCAGGCTGCGCTCGAACTGATCGTCGCATGGCACAGGGCGCCGATTGGCAAACTGGTGCACGATGGCTTCGAATGGCGCTGGACGGCCTCCAATCCGGACGGCCCGCCGCTTGTGCGCCAGACCACGCCCGGCAGATTGCCGCCGTTCATTGAATCGCTGCTGCCGGAAGGCTGGCTGAATCGTGTGCTGAACAGTCCGGACGAGCGGGCGGAACTGCGGACCGGCAAGCGCTACATGTCGAACATCACCATTGTGGAGCGGCTAAGCGAGCTGGCGGCCCTCCCGGCCGATATTCTGCTGACGAGGCTGAACAGCTTCACGGCAGATCACCTGTTCACAGGGGTCTATGCCGGCCCCGGCCGCGGCGACATACAGGGTCCGTTCGAACAGAACCTTGCAAAAATCTTCGCGTCGGGCGCGACACCGCGCCTTTCGGGCGTGCAAATCAAGGCGCCTATGTTCCTCGATGCGGACGGCACCCTCATGCCCAGCACGAACAAGCCGTTCACGCATATTCTCAAGCCCGCCGGCACGTCGGGATTCGAGGCGCTGCCTGCAATCGAATGGCAATCCATGGAACTCGGCCGGGCGGCCGGATTCATCGTGCCCGCCATTGCGCTCGTCGCTATGCCGGATGGCATGCCCCATGCCCTTGCCGTTGAACGGTTCGACATCCGCACCAGCCTTGACGACATGCGACGTCTGGCGCTCGAGGACATGACGTCCGTTCTGGGAGTGCCCGCGGAAGATAAATACACGGGCACCATGGAACGGATCGCGGCCGCCCTGCGCCCGCTCTCTACTAACCCGGATGCGGACCTGCTGTTGGTCCTGCGGCGGGCACTCTTCGCCTGGCTGATCGCGGACGGCGATATGCATCTGAAGAACATGGCCGTCCTGAAAATCGCAGAGCCACGGAGGAGGGATTTTAGCTCCGTCCGTATGGCGCCACTCTACGATGCGGTGACGACGCGGGTGTTCCCGAACCTGCAGAGTGACCGTATGGCGCTCAAAATCAGCGGCAAGGATGAACGGCTAAAGAGAGCGGATTTCAGGCGTTTTGCAGCGACGGCGGGTATTCCGGCGGCGGCGGCGGATACGGCCATGGATGAACTGGCAGCGGCGCTCGCGCGCGGCCTGGACAATCTAGCTCTGCCGGACCCGCTGACAGACGGGTCAGACAGCGCTAAACGGGCGGCAGAGATGCGGGAGATTGTCCGCGAGCGTCTGAACGATTTTGAGTAGGTAGAATCCTTCCAGTCGACCATGCCTGCCTAGCGCGATGTCACGTTGTTTCCTCTCTAATCGAAGAGGGTGTGGATCTGCGAAATCAGGCACGCGCGCCGGTCACGGTTTTCCAGTGCGCCATGGCGTGGATTCGATAGATGTGGGTGGCCAGCGCTGAGCGTTTTTGATGCGGTGCGCGACACCTGGCGTGACTACCCGCTTTGCCGCGGCGTATGAGCGCAACTTGTCGGTAATAATGCGCTTCGGCATCACGCCTTGCTTCTTCAGCAATCTGACCAGCAATCGTTTGGCAGCCTTGGTATCGCGGCGGTTCTGGACGATCTCGTCGAGAACATAACCGTCCTGATCGACAGCGCGCCACAGCCAGTATTTTCGGCCGCCTATGGAAATCACGATCTCGTCCCGACGCCAGATGTCCCTTCGCGACGGCTTCTTTCTGCGTAACTGCCTTGCGTAAGCCGGGCCGAATTTGCGGGCCCATCGCCGGATCGTTTCATACGACACAACAATCCTACGCTCCAACAGCATTTTCTCGACCAGCCGCAAGCTCAGGGGGAACCGAGAATAGAGCCAGATTGCGCGGGCGATGATCTGCGGCGGAAAGCGGTGGTTCTTATAGCTGACGGTGGGTTCGCTCATCCCGCCCCATTATCCGGGAACCGTTAAGCCACAGACAACGTGACATCGCGCCTCTCGCAGCTGCTATCCCCGGCCCTCGCCGGTCAGGCAGGAGTGCATGGGGTGCACCCCTGCCTTTGGCAGTTCAAGAAAGGGCAAGCGGCCGTTAGGCCGGCCACTCCTCGGGGTAATCCTGCCCGCCGTAGAAGATGCGCTGGATCTCGACGATGTCGCCTTTGACGATGAACGCGATTGACACCCGCCGCTCGAACCCGATGATCCGTAGGTTCGGCACGAGGTCGCTCCGGACGGTTCCGCGTTCAGGGAAGGTCGCCCATGCAGGCCGCTTCGATGCGGTCGATGTAGGCGCTGGCCCGCGCGCGGCCGCTCTGTTCGGCGATATAAAGGTAGAGGGTTATCAGGTCGTCCTGGGCGGCCGGCCGGAATTCGACGTTATGCGCCACGCTTGTCGGCTTTCACCTGGTCTTCGTGGAAGGCGCGAAGCTGGGCGAACACCTTGGCTGCCGGAATGCTCGGGCGGGGATCATCCATGGCCTCGCGGAGCTTCGCCCGCATGGCATCGTCCAGGATCTCTTTCTCGCGATCGAGGGCGCGTAGTGCGGCCCGCACCACTTCACTGGCGGATTCGAATTCGCCGGATTCCAGCCGTGCATCAATGCTGCTCTGCTGTTTGCCGAGGGTCAGGGTGATAGATCTGCTGCGCATGGGTCGATGTCCTTTGTCTCCCTCTTATACCACATGACACGACACTGTCGTGTGCTTTTTCTGCCTATTCGGACAAGCCGGCGCGGCTCGAAAGAATTGTTGAAGGTCCGATGAAATCCGCGAGTGCATCGCGATTGATCTTGCAACATTACCGCGAGTGAGAGAATGTTCGATGTGGAAGCACAGCGTTAGGAGCGTCAATGCGCGCTACAGCGTGACTTTCGTTCACACCAAGAACGCCGTTCTTCCGGGCATCACACCTTATAAGTAGTCCGTGACCTTAGGGGCCGGCCCTCAGCGCCCCGCAAGGACAATCAGCACGGCCGAGGCTTTGACAGCTTGAACACCCCGATCTAGCCGATGGGCAAGGTTGCACGACTGCAACCCGAACCAAGACGAGAAAACGATGAAACAGCACCGCTTTGAAACCCACTGCGTGTGTCGTTTTGCATTTAATCGGGGTCTTCCTCACTTTGTGTGGAGATCGGCCATTTTGATGGGCATCATCCGCGCTCGAGAAGCTCTGGGCCTGCTCTGCCATACATCGCGCGTTTAATCGTTTTCAGGCGCTTGATCTGACCTTCCGCCTGACCATTGCTCCAGGGCAGGTCAATGGCGTTGCAGACGGCGTCGATATCACGGCGAAGAACGCGAGCAAAGCGGGCCAAGGAGGCGAACCCGGAATGAATGGCATCATCGATCCATTCTTCAAGTCTCCTGGAAGTTCGGCTACGAATATACCGCGAAATCGCATGGAGAAGCTGCGCAGGACAGCAAACGTTTGTGATCCCTGCTTGAGGGCATCGACTTTCCGCGCCCGATTGATGGTCAACGCACCGCGCGGCTTTATACAGAGAGTTGCGGCAATAACCGGTGAGATCAAATGGCCGGTTTGCGGATCCCGCACAGGCGTATTGTCATGTGTTTCGTCGGCGATCTCGATCCGAGCCGTACCGCATCATCGTCATCCTTTCCCGGCTTCTCGGCGCGGCGCCAATTTGCCAGGAGGCGTTCGAGATTGGAGACGCTGCCGGTGTATCCGCGGTGCTAGATATCGTGAAACAGATGCCGCCCGCAGCGATTGCCATCCCTCCAACACTGGGTGAGAAACGCTTCGAAATATAGAGGAGATGTCGGCTGCAACGCGGCCCTGCGTCGATCGGGTGGCGCCGCGAAAGTCAGCCATTTCGCGATGCTGCGTCGTCCATATCCGGTGCGGCGTGCAATTTCCGAGCTCGACAGGCCCCTTTGCTCAAGGCGTGTACCGTCTCGAACACATCCTGCCGAGACTGCCGATGTGCCTGGCGAAGCTGATCGCGCCTCAGCGTTTCAGGGAGTTGGTTACGCGTAGCTCGATCGTCATTATCAATCTCGATGTCGCCGTCAGGCAGTAATGCTCTGCCGGTAGCACGGCCGGAAAGACTCATCTGTTCCTCGATAGCGAGTCGCAAATTTTGGATGAGATGGAAGCGATCCGCGACCTGCGATGCTTGCGGCGCCCCATCACGGGCAGCCTGCGCATAAAGCCCGCATCGATCTCGGCTCACGACCTCGATAGAGGGGTGCCGCTTCAACCACTGTGCAACGTTCACCACACTCCGGTCGTCGAGAACGTCCAAGACCTTTCGTCGCTCAAGATCGACGATGATCGTGCGATAGCGCCACGATTTCCTCCAACTCCAGTCATCTATACCAACGATCCGAGCCGGGGCTTCGTCGTCGGTTGGTGCGGCATTCCGCTTCAAGTGTCGAAGGATGGTGTCGTCGCTGATCGACATCCCAGCCGCTGCATCAAGCGCTCTCCGGGGCGGCCGCCCGTACTGTGGCCCAGCAGGCCGACTATTTCCGCGACCCTCGTTGTCCGCCGAGAATAGGGGGAGGCAACCGCTGGGACCCGGTCAGTGAACGGTTGCCGTGTACACTGCCGATATGTGCAACGCCAGCGGCTCAACTGGAGCTTCACCGTCACGGCATTGCCTTGGATCGGCAGGTCTTGAAGACTGCGGTACGACCAGCCGCCGCTTTCTGCTCTGGTGTCGGCAATCAGGGCATATGCCTGACGTTGGCCCGCAGGTAGACACAACCCATTTGCCTTCATCGCTAAACACGACGCTCTGCACTCTAATACCCGGACCGGGTGACCATTTCGATTCGTTCGCATGCCTGCTCATACCGGCGCCAGCGCTAACGGTCTGTTAACCACACAAAGTGAGGAAGACCCAATTATCTGCCAAACAGATTCGAAACAGCCGCATTCTTACGTTTAAGTGTCAAACGAGAAACGATCACGCCGGAAAGTCAGGGTGACTCCGTCGGGTCCAGGTGGGAACCGAGAGAGACGATTCAGTTGGAATCTAAAACTGTTACGCCGGCAAATCCCACGGATTCACGAGGTTCACTCCCATGCCCTCGAAATCTTTGACGTTTCGTGTGACCAGTGTCATACGTAGGGTGAAGGCTACTGCCGCGATATAAGCGTCATTGATCGGCCTGGGATTGGGTACATGCCATTTCGCCGCCTGAATGGCTGCCGCCTCGTCCAGCGGCAGGATACGGCCGGAAAATGCCCCGAGGACCGTGTTTTCCAGCCAGTTGCGCAGTACCTTCCCGGCGACGGGGTCATTGTGCTCCATCAGCCGAACGCCAATCTCCAGCTCGTGCAGAACCACGGACGAAATGAAGGTTTCGGCCGGATCGATGGTCTCGTTCCAGACCGCGACACTGGGATCAGCCCTGCCGCTCGCCACTTTGCGCAGCTCAGACACGACATTGGTATCAAGTAATAGCATCAGGACAGGTCAACCGGCTTGGCATGTTCAGTGCGTTGTGGGAGAGGCAAGTCAACGTCTTCTGCTCCCGGCGCGGCCAGCATATCACCGAGCGTCCGCATTTTACCGGTAAGCCGCTTGTATTCATCAAATGACATGAGGACATGCGCCGGCCGGCCCCTGTCAGTGATGATGACAGGGCCGTCCTTAGCGGCGCGTTTCGCGCGCCCTAGATCGTGATTGAGTTCACGGCCTGAAAGCGTGGTGACGGTCATGGCAAACTCCAACGTTCGTGACCCCGACATTTGTGGTTACGTAACCACATTTAATTCACCGAAGCTGGAATTGCAAGAAGTAGTCACGGCCGCCGATCGTGCCGACGTGACGTGAAACGAGCAAGGCGCGATCCGAAAAAAGATGGAGAGTATCGGAGAAATCAGCATAGCGCCGGTCGAAGGCCGGGAGGGAAACAAGCAATCCCTTGACCAAAACCTGATCAGAAAATCATACTCAGAGGTGGCTCACTTCTCGATGGAAAACCCGGCTCAGTTCCGCGTGGAAATCAACAGCCAAGGGCATCTATCTGCCTGGCCGACCTCCGACGGAGCGTCGGTCCACCAGTCCGTGCTCGATCGAGAGGATCGCAAGACACCGAACGCGCCACAAGCACCGCCGAACCTTCCAACCACGTTCGAGACAGAGCCATGGTCCAGCGACGGCGCGACACCAGGCGGAATTGCTACCGCTAGCCAATCAGCCGGCGGACATTCGCCATATCCTCGCTGAACCTGGCCCGCTCCTCTCGCTGGCGCACCTCGTCGGGTATGCGCAGCAGGTAGGAAGGATGGACAGTCACGAACAGCTGCCGATCTTCGAAAAGAGCAATCGGCTTTCCGCGCACGTCTTCCAGCCGTTGCTTTTTTTTGGTCAATGCCAACAGCGCGGTTGCGCCCATGGCAACGACCAACTTCGGTTTTATCGATGCCAGTTCAAGGTCGAGCCACCACCGACACTGACGAACTTCGCCCATGTTGGGCTTCTGGTGAATTCGGCGTTTGCCACGCGGCTCGTATTTGAAGTGCTTGACGGCGTTGGTGACATACAGCGAGCCGCGGTCGATACTGACTTCGCCGATGACCTGGTCGAACACCTTGCCCGCAGGCCCCACGAACGGACGTCCGGCGAGATCCTCCTGATCGCCAGGCTGTTCCCCGACGAACATGACCCTAGCATCAGGAGGCCCCTCGCCGAATACGGTTTGCGTCGCGTGACAATAGAGATCGCAACGGGTGCAGCCCCGAGCCTGGTCGCGCAACTCGTCTAGCGAGCCAGCAGGCGCCGCGGGAACATCGGGAAGTTTGGCGGCCGCCTGCTGCAGGCGCTGGTGAAACAGCTGGGGTTCGGTTGCCGCCCGCTCGGCCATCGCCCGAACGCTTGCTTCCGCTCCGGCGATCATTCCCGGGATCAGTGATGCCTCGGGCAGGTTCTTCCAGTATTTCTTCGGCATCTCCGCCACCATCGCCTTGACCTTCAGCCTCGCCGGATTGAAAATATTGGAGAAATAGGTGCGCCAAAGATCCTCGGCGTCGTCGTGTATGTCGAGTTTCTGCTGGGGCAAATCGGACAGCGAGACGGTCTTGCCATCCCACGCGGCAGACCCCTTCGGCGTCGCGATCAGCCAATCCATATCGGTAAACCGTCGCTGGAAAAACGAGGCGGTTCGCGCAACGATGAAATGATCTGGCTCGAACCAGGCGACGAAACGTCGGCGATGTCCCTTGGTGGTGATATCCGTATCAACCTCCTTGAAGCGAACGAAGGCCGTCATCTTGTGGCAATCCCGGCGCACCGATTTCTGCATCATCAGAGCCGCATGCACATTCTCATCGGACATCACCTCGAGCAACCGCCGATCAGTTTTCAGCCGCCACAGGAGACGATAAAGCAGGGCGAAGCGGCTGAGATCAGAGTGACAAACGACCGCCTCAGCCAATGAAATAAACGAGTGCGTCACGTTGATCGGTGCAGGACCGGTCGGCGCAAGATCGGGCAGCGGACTGTCCGATGCTGCGAATAGGTCGTCGCCTTCCTTCCCGATGTGCCAGTCGATTTGCCCCGGGGGAATTCCGGCAGCGATCAGCTTTCGTGCCGCGTCGCGCCACTCTGTCAGTTCCCCCCTGCCATTGAGGATGACCGCAACCATCAGAGCAACGACAGCTGTTCGGGTTTTGGCTCGAACATCGAGCGCAAATCCTGGCGATCAGCCAGCTTTCGAGGCGTCCAACCGTCAGCGACGATGAAGGCCTGCACCTTCTTCACCGAAACGCCGAGCCGCGCCAGATCCTCGAGGTGCAGCATGTGAAAGCGCCGCGCCGACAGGATCGCCTTCACGGTCTTGGTGCCGAGCCCCGGCACCCGCAGCAGCGTCTCGCGCTCGGCTCTGTTGATATCGACCGGAAATGCCTGTCGGTTCCCAAGCGCCCAGGCAAGTTTCGGATCGAGATTGAGGTCGAGCATTCCGTTCTGCTGGGTCGAGGTGATTTCATCGACGCCGAAGCCGTAGAAACGATAGAGCCAATCCGCCTGATAGAGCCGGTGCTCGCGCATAAGAGGTGGTTTGATGAGCGGCAGGTTTTTCGAGGAATCGGGAATGGGGCTGAAGGCAGAATAATAGACACGGCGAAGACCATAACTTCCGTAGAGCCGGGCACTTGTCCCGAGGATCGTCGCATCGCTTGTGCCATCCGCGCCGACGATCATTTGAGTGCTCTGGCCGGCGGGAGCGAAGCGCTTGCGCTTCTTGCTCTGCAGCGTCGGCTCACTTGCCTCCTCGATCTTCAGCCGGAGTTCTCCCATCGAGCGACGGATGCCAGCGGGCTTCTTTTCAGGCGCGAACCGGTTGATACCCTGGTCGGTCGGCAGTTCGATGTTGAGCGACAGCCGGTCGGCATAGAGACCCGCCTCCTCGACCAGTCGGGCGGAAGCCTCGGGAATGGACTTCAGGTGGATGTAGCCTCGGAAATTATGCGTCGTCCGAAGCTCGCGGGCGATGCGCACCATCTCTTCCATGGTGTGATCGGAAGAGCGGATAATCCCCGAGGACAGGAATAGCCCCTCGATATAGTTGCGACGGTAGAATTCAAGCGTCAGCCAGATCACTTCCTCGACTGTGAAGCGCGCCCTCTCGACATTGCTGGAGGAGCGGTTGATGCAATAGGCGCAGTCGTAGATGCAGAAGTTCGTCAGCAGTATCTTCAGCAGCGAAATGCAACGTCCATCCGGTGCGTAGGCATGGCAGATGCCGGATCCTTCCGTCGAACCCAATCCTCCGGACTTCGACGAATTCCGGGAAGCCGTTCCGCTCGAGGCACAGGATGCGTCATACTTGGCAGCATCGGAAAGAATGGCGAGGCGTTCATTCAGCGACTTCTTCATCCATGTTCACTATATGTTCTACCGCCATGCGTCAACCCGGCCATGGCGAAAAGGTGAACAAAGCCTCCGCCCGCCTTTCGCCAACATGCAAATCGGAATCACATGTCCCGCTAGGAGATGCTCCTGGACAATCTTCGCGAGGTAAAACGAGCGTCTTGGCAGGGTTGCGCGCCAAAGGGCTGCTGCGCGCGGAGGGCCACATGCGCCCGATACGGTGCGCCGGCGCCTGACCTCCTGGTCGATCCTGACCCGTCGGCGCGGCCTGACGGGGTCCTTCACCGCACCATCGTTAAAGTCTGCGCTGAGGCTGGCTGTAAGAGCAGTGGGCCGCCGAGGCAACGCAAGAGCAAAAAACGCGGTCACTGGTGAAATCCTGGCAAAGCTATTGGGCACCTGCGCCGGCGACCGCCTGGTCGATAGCCGTGACTACGCGCTTCTTCTGACGGCCTTCGCTTCCGGCGAACGCCGGCGCTCAGAAATTGCAGGAATGAGGATTGAGGATCTTGTCGACGAGGAACCCGTGCATGCCGATCCGCGCAATGCCGCCTCCCATCTCCTTCTCTGCCTGACACTCCACCTTGGCCGCACCAAGACGACGAATGTAGAAGACAAGGCCCATGCCGTCCTGATCGGCCGTCCGGTCGAGGCTTTGAAGCAATGGATCGAGGAGGCAAAAATTGACGCAGGGCCAATCTTCCGTCGTATCGACCAGTGGGGCAACATCGATTGCCGCGCCTTGACGCCGCAGTCGGTCAATCTGATCCTGAAGGCACGCGTCAGACAAGCCGGTCTCGATCCGGTGATGCTTTTGGCGATGGCTTGCGTTCCGGCTATCTGACCGAAGCGGCCGACCGCGGCATCCCGCTCCAGGAAGCCATGCAGCAGTCGTTGCACAAGTCGGTAGCGCGGGCGCGAGTTACTACAACGACACCGAACGGCGATGAGGCTGCCGCCAGCGCCTTCTTCGCCCGCACGATCGAGAACAATGGTTGGCCCGAAAAGGTCGTCATCGACAAGAGCGGTGCGAGCTTCGCAGGCTTGCAAAACATGAACTGGCTGTTGCTGTTGCAGGGATGGTTCTGGCTGATCGAGATCTTGCAGGTTAAATATCTCAATAACATGATTGAGCAAGATCATCGTTTCATCAAGAAACTGACCCGTCCCATGAAGGGCTTCAAATCTTGCCAGTCTGCATCAGCGACACTGGATGGTATCGAAGTCGCCCACATGATCCGCAAGCAGCAATTTTCAACCAGCGGCCAATCCGCATTTCAGCAATTCGCCGCGCTCGCTGCATAACTGTGTCCAGCGAAAGCCATTTCTGCGCCCTTTGCAAAAATTTGCGACAGAACCCGGTGATCCGGGCACTCGCCGACAAGGTGGTCACGCCTTCCCTTATCCTGAAGAAGCTGTCAGCCTTACCGGCAGCAGAACAGTCTGGCGGCGGCCTTGCGCGAAATCGGGCGCATCGAACGCACCCTCTTCACCCTACGGTGGTTTGAAGATCCCGCTCTCCGGCAACTCGTCACTGCAGAACTCAATAAGGGCGAAGCACGAAACACCCTTGCCCGCGCCGTCGCCTTCCATCGCCTGGGCCGCTTTAGGGACCGTAGCCATGAAAATCAGGCGAGCCGGGCCGCTGCCCTCAATCTTGTCACGGCCGCTATCGTTCTCTTCAATTGCCGCTATCTCGGACGGATCACGGAGGCCATGCGCCGCCAAGGCAGGCCATTCGATGAGAAGATGATCTCAAAACTGTCGCCGTTGGGCTGGGACCATATCAATATTACTGGCGATTATGTGTGGTCTGACGCCCTGGAGGTCGATCAGGAAGGCTTTCTGCCAATCAGGTTGGCACCATCCTGAACCGAAGATCGTCTACCGTATATCTGGGTCCCAATAATGTACTGGGGCCAAGCAAGCGTAATCGCCAGATCCGAGTATTTCGGCTGGCCGCCCCGAGATATCCGGCGCGACGCAGACCACAAGCAAAGCACCTCATCACTCACCCACACGTTCAAATCACCACGTTGACGCAGGCTTTCATTATACCGCGCCCATTTCGTCACCTGAAATTTCTGCTTGGCTATCTTGTCCCGCCGGTCGGCATTGAACTTGTGCGGCATCGGCGAAATCCCGATCAGGAGACTGAAAACCACCGCTCAATATCAGTCGACGGATGATCCGCGCAACAACGCCTTCTGGCACGGCGTCAGGCAGCCAGCAGCGATTTCAGTTTTATATTGCTTGACGTCAGAGCCATCGGTTCGGGATGGGCGCGAGCGGCGATCAACATTTCCGCCAGACGAATATCGCGGGCAACGACATTGCCTCGGCCGATCCCGCTGGCGGCGAGCAACCGCCCGGCATCGTCGAGATGGAAGAGCAGAAAGGCGCCGTCGCCGAGATCGCGACGCAGCACCGAGGTAGCGCCATCGGCCAATCCGGCAATCTGTAGCGTCAGGTCATACTGGTCTGACCAGAACCAGGGCACCGCCGAGATCGGTTCGTTTGCTCCCATCATGTTGGCGGCAGCCAACGTTCCCTGCTCCTGCGCGTTACGCCAGGATTCGAGCCTGACCCGTCGGCCGCCGTATAGCGTCAGCGGAAACGAGCAACAATCACCGGCGGCGTAGACATCGGGCGCCGAGGTTTGGAGCCGATCGTCGACGGCGATGCCGTTGTCGATCGTCAGCCCGGCATCCGCCGCAAGGGTAATGTTCGGCAGCGCGCCGATGCCGACGCAGATCACGTCAGCGGTTATGGTCTCGCCGCTTGCAAGGCGGATCCGGGCCTCCTTGTTATCTTCCTCGAGCGCAGCGATAGCCACGCCACAACGGATAGTGACGCCTTCTTGCCGGTGTCGTCCCGCGATTACCTCGGCAATCTCCTCTGGCACGCCGCGTTTCAACACGCGCGGCAGGCCTTCGACGACCGTGACCTGGGCACCGAGCTTGCGGGCGGTTGCGGCCAGTTCAAGACCGATGAAGCCGCCGCCGATAACGGCGATATGTCGGCCGAGCACGATTACCTCGCGCAGCGCCAAGGCATCCGCATGCGTCCTCAACGACCGGATCCGGCCGCCCGTGCTTGAAATGCCGGGAAAGGGTCGCGCATGGGCACCGGTCGCCAGTAGCAGCTTGTTAAACAGGATGCGCCGACCGTCTGACATGGTGACCGACTTGCCTGCCGTATCAATGTGCGAAACCGTCACCCCAGTCAGCAGCTCGATGCCGGCCTCGGCGTAACGTTCCAGCGTGGCCACGAATTTCGGCAGGTGCAATTCTGCCAGCGTTTCCTTGGACAGCGGCGGCCGCTCGTAGGGAGCGATCGTTTCCGTGCCAATCAGCGCGATCGCGCCAGCGAAGCCTTTTTCGCGAAGCGCGAACGCAGCGCGTGCACCGCATTCCCCTGCCCCGACGATGACGAAATGAGACATGGCGGGCACCTAGATGGAAATGAAGACGGCGCCGCCTTCAACCTTTACCGGATAAGTCGCGAGATTGACGCAGACCGGAGCGCCTTTTGCTTCGCCGTGCTTCGGACATTCGATGATCTCGTCCATGACGAGCCCATCGGCGAGATAGACCTTTTCGTGTGTGTAAAGGCCATCCGTCGCGAAGTATTCATCGTCGGGGCTGCGATAGATGGCGAAGGTCCGGCCGGCGTGATCGAAACGGATGACATCTTCCTCGTCGATCTCTTCCGCCGCGCAGACTTCAAGCCAGTTTCCGCTCATATGGTTTTCCTCCTCGGGCATTTTCTTTTCGTTCTAACCGGATTTCGCACGATCATGAAGCAGGCGATCTGGTAGACGACGTCATTCATCCAGCGGGTCTTGAAGGCAGTACCATGGCCACATTCGTGCCAGCGGCTGTCCGAAGCAGAGCCGTATAGCACGCCATATGCCAGGAAGAACGGCACGCACAGCCAGCTTCCCCAAAAATAGATGCCGAGCCCGGCAAGCACCAGCATAGAGCCGATCCAGATGGCCGTGTCGCGAATGGCGGCTCCGTCGGATCGCTGCATCAGCGCCTTCATCTCCTTGCGCGGGACGTCGGTGTGATACCATTCCGCAGCAGCCAGCCCCGTCTCTACGGCGGCGCTGGCGCTGGCGCCTGTCAGGTCGTAGTCACGCTTCGGGGTATGCATCGTCATTGTCGCCTCCGGGGTTCGCGCTCCTGCAAAGTCTGTCAAAGTCTATAGGCATCAGGATAAGTCGACTTTCCGCTTGCCTCAATGCCGTAATGATGGAATCTATCATAAACTATCACGTTCGTGTATCATCGATGGTGGAAGACATCAGGAGCCCGCATGCGCCGTCCTACCATTACAGACCTTGCCAAGGCGTCAGGCGTGAGCGTTGCAACGGTCGATCGGGTGTTGAACGGCCGCCACCGGGTGCGTGAAGAGACCGCTCGACGGGTCTACGATGCGGCGCAGTCGATCGGCTATCATGCCGTCGGCCTGTTGCGGCAACGTGTCTTCGAGGATCTGTCGCAGTACAGGTTCGGCATCGTTCTGCAGAAGCCGAACCAGTCCTTCTACCAGGCCTTCGCTAGAGAACTGGAAGTCGCCGCCCTTGCGGTGACAAGTGCCCGCATTGATATCCGGATCGAGTTCTCGGCAGCTTCGACGCCGACGGCTATCATCGAGAAACTGAGGGCTGTTTCCTCTCGTAGCCAGGCAGTCGCTCTGGTCGGGCCGGATTATCCCGCACTGTCCACGGTCGTCGAGGAACTGAAAGAGAGTGGCGTGCCTGTGTTTTCGCTATTATCCGATCTGGCGTCGGGTGTCCGTAACGCCTATGTCGGGCTGAACAACCGCAAGGCCGGGCGAACCGCCGCATGGATGATTGCCAAATCAGCAGACAAGCCAGGCAAAGTCGCATGTTTTGTCGGCAGCCATCGCTTCCATGGGCACGAGCTTCGCGAGATTGGCTTTCGATCCTATTTTCGTGAGAATGCTCCCGAATTCGAGGTTCTGGACACGCTGATCAATCTCGAGACCGCCGAGATCACCCATGAGGCGACATTAAACCTGCTGCAGAAGCATCCGGACCTTGTCGGCCTCTACATCTGCGGCGGCGGAATGGAAGGCGCTATCTCGGCAATCCGCGAGGAGGGATTGGCCGGCAAACTCATCGCCATCGTCAGCGAACTGACGCCGGAATCAAAGGCGGCTCTTGCGGACGATATTGTGACGATGGTCATCGGAACGCCGTTGCCCGCACTCTGCAAGGAACTGATGGCCCTGATGATCGACGCGGTGGAGCGAGGCGATGCCGCCGTGCCGGGGCAATCCTTCCTGCCGTTCGAGATATTCATCTCCGAGAATATTTGAGAGCAGGTCGTCAGAGAATGAAAGAATCCCATCAGCCAGATCCGATTTCTATCATCGATGACGGGTGAGAGACAAATTGCTGCATGGATTGCACCGTTATTTTCGACAGGCCTTGGCGAAGAGCCGTGTCGACCGAATGTCCTTCTGTGATCGGGACCGGCTGAGGAGGAAAGACCCTGAATTCCATTCGATTTGCGCTGAACCATATGTGCGCTCCGTCGATGCCGATCGACGATTTCTTTGCGATGGCGAAATCGCTGGACGTCCATTCGGTCGAAATTCGCAACGACCTCTCGGGCAACGCCATTCTTGACGGAACACCGCGTCCGTGATCAAGAACGCAGCCGCCCGTCATGGTCTGACGATCATCTCGATCAACGCCCTGCAGCGTTTCAACGAATGGAACGATACCCGCGCAGCCGAGGCCTGGAGCTCGATCGACTATGCCAGGGATTGCGGCGCCAAGGCGCTCGTGCTGGTTCCGGTCAATGACGGCAGCGGCAAGCAAGATGGCATCCGTCAGGCCAATCTTCGAACGGCGCTGCAACCAAGCGGCCGCCGCGATCGAAGATCTCCGGGCGCAATCGACTTTTAAGCTTGTCCATGACACCTTTCATCATCATCTCGCTGGCGAGAAGGCGATCTTTCCCGGTATGACGGGTCTGGTGCATATTTCGGGCGTTAGCGATCCCGACGTTGTGGTTGCCGATTCGCGACCCCCCACCGCGTGCTGGTCGACGAGGATGACCGCATTGACAACCTCGGGCAGATGAAGGTTATGCGGGAAGCGGGATATATCGGTCCGTTCTCCTTCCAGCCCTTTGCCCCGATGTTCACGCTCTGGCACAACCGGCAACGGCACTGAAGGCAGGCATGGATTATCTGGCCTCCGGAGGCTAGTGCACACGAGCAAGGGTAACTATATGACCACGCACCACTTTATTCCGACGACCTTTCACAATGTCATCGGTTCTTTTCCATCAGCGCTGCGGATCGCCGATGGCGATACCGTCATCACGCAGACACTCGATGCAGCCGGATACGATAGCGACGGCGGCAGGCAGGCGCATGGGCCTAATCCGATGAATGGTCCGATCTTTGTGGAGGGCGCGGAGGCCGGGGATGCACTGAAGGTCGAGATCATCAGTATGACGCCGACGAGAGACAGTGGTTTTACCCGCGGTGCAGTGGCCGCCAATGTGGTCGATCCCGAGACGATTCGGGACCTCCCACCGCGCGACATGACGCTGTGGACCATCGATCGCGAAGCATCGACCGTGCGGCTTTCCGAGCCAGTCACCGGCCTCGAGAGTTTCGTTCTGCCCCTCGCCCCGATGATCGGGTGCTTCGGGGTCGCGCCAGCCCTTGGCCAGGCGATATCGACAGCGACCAGCGGTGAATATGGCGGCAACATGGACTACCGCCTGTTTGGTCCCGGCACGACGGTTTGGTTGCCGGTGTCGGCCCCCGGCGCCTTGTTCTTTCTGGGTGACTGTCACGCAGTCCAGGGAGATGGCGAGATTGTCGGGACCGGCGTCGAAACCACGTTTGAAGTGACGGTTCGGCTCACCGTCGAAAAAATGGCGACGCTGGTCTGGCCGCGCGGCGAAACCGCCGAAGACATCCTGACCATCGGCAACGCCCGACCTCTCGATCAGGCGCTCCAGCACGCCACCACCGAAATGCTGAACTGGCTGACATCGGATTACGGCCTGGACAAGAAGGCCGCAAGCCACCTACTCGGCCAGGTCGTACGCTACGATGTCGCCAATGTCTTCGATCCCGCCTATACGATCGCCTGTCGTGTTGCCAAGAAGTGGCTGATCAAGGGATAAGCATTTTACTCGCATGATTCAAAATTGGCTATGCCAGGGTCGCCTTTGATCTCGTCACACCTCGTATTGTCGCAGCAGCGACGATACGACACGGATCAAATCTCGACTCAATTTATTTCGGGAGCATTTGCTCGAAACGCTCAAGCTCCGAGCTGCTCATGTTGACGACGTGGCGGTCTTCCGGATAACGCGCTGATGTAACGTCGTTTACAAACTCACTAAAGGCCTCAATCCTCTCCGCCTGCAGACGCTCGTACTCCGCGGCAAAGTTGCGATAGACCTTCGAATGACGCGGGACGTGGCCACGGGTCTGGCCCAATATGTCGTCAGCGAACAGGTACTGCGCATCGCAACCGTCCCCCGCGCCCATCGACAACATGATCAGCGAAGTTCGTTCCGAAATTGCCCTGGCCACTTCGACGGGCACAACCTCGATTTCGGCGCCGATCGCGCCTGCAGCCTCCAGGTTCTTGACCGCCTCGAAGACCTGCATCGCTGTTTCGGCCGTTTTCCCGACGGCCTTGAAGCCGCCTGTCCACGTCGCCCGCGATGGGATGAGGCCGACATGGCCGATAACCGGGATAGCTTCGTCTGCCATACGCTTTATCGTGGCATAGCTGGCGCTGCAATAAACGGCGTCGGCACCGGCCTTGTAGAGCCTGAAGGCCCAACGAACGAAATCGTCCGCTGTGCCGACTTCGTAGAAGTTATCTCCCGGCATCGTGAAAAGGCTGGGCGCGACTTCGCGGTAGCGCGGGTCGCAGACCAGTTCCGGCGGGACGGAGACGATGTCCACGCCTGCCCTCTCGGCAGCTTCGGCTTCGTCCAGTGTGAGAACTCTCAGCATCGTCAGCTGGCGCTTTCCGCGCATCGCTCTCAGATCGGCGACGGTGGGCCTTGCTTGGCGCATGTGGACATCCTTTGTTGTTTGACAGGTCATACGAGGCCGATCAGCCTATCATGATCCGAACCTTATCGGCTTCGATACTGACGGGATAGGTCTGGAGGTTGACGCAAACCGGTGCCCCCCTTGCCTCTCCTGTCTTGTAGTTGAAGCGGCCGTTATGCTTTGGGCATTCGATGATGTCGCCCATGACGAGACCGTCGGACAGGTGAACCTTCTCGTGGGTGCACAGACCGTCGGTCGCGAAATACTCGTCCTCATCCGACCGGTAGACCGCGAAGGTCCGGTCGCCGTGATCGAACCGAATGAGGTCTTCCTGATCGATATCACCGACCTTGCACACTTCGATCCACATTATCTGGCGCTCTCCAATGGTTTGTTCCCAAGCGCTCAGCCGTTACTCGGCAGCGCCTGAAAGTTCATCTAGATGGTGGAATTCATCCTTGTAGGGCCGCGCGGTCGGTGGGAGTTCGCGCTTCAGAAAATAGTCCTCGTTCCTGAGCTGCCGGATAAGGACGGGAAAGACCTCCCTATAGGCGTGCCACATCGAAGGATTGGGCACGGGCAGATCGTGCTTGATCAGGGCATGCAATCTCGGAAGCGAGTGATAGGGCACCATCGGAAACATGTGATGCTCGACGTGGTAGTTCATGTTCCAGTATATGAACCGGCTGATCGGGTTCATGTACACGGTGCGACTATTCAGTCGATGATCGATGACGTTGTCGGCAAGTCCGATATGTTGCAGCAGACCGGTGAGAACCATGTGCCAGCAACCATAAAGGCGTGGCAGGCCGACCAGCATCAGTGGAAGAAACGAGCGAGTGGCGATGGACAGCCCGATGGTCAACACGTAGATCGCAATATGGATCCGCGCCGCGAAGATGACTTTCGACCACTCCATCTCGGGTATGAAGGTCTTCTCCTCCGCGCTCACCGTACCGAAGCAGTTGCGCAGAAGTGCGATCATCGAATACCAGGCGTCGAGAATTCCGAAGAAATTCACAACGACTCTCAGGAGATCAGGTGGTCGCATCACGGCAATTTCGGCGTCGCGACCGACGATGATCGTATCGGTATGATGGCGCGCGTGGCTCCAGCGCCAGGTGACGGGATTGCGCATCAGCATGAAGCTGGCAATCTGATAGACGACGTTGTTCATCCAGCGGGTCTTGAACGCCGTACCGTGGCCGCATTCATGCCATCGCGAGTCCGAGGAGGAGCCGTAAAGCACTCCATAGACAAACAGGAAGGGTATGCAGAACCAGGTCGGCCAAAAATATATCGCCCCGGCTGCAGAGATGACGAATGACAAAATCCAGATCAGCGTGTCACGAATGGCGGGAAGATCCGAGCGTTGCATCAGATCTTTCATCACCTTGCGGGGGACATCGGTGTGATACCATTCGGCGGAAGCCAATCCGGTCTCGATTGCCTTTCTGGTACTTTCACCGACGAGGCTGTAGTCGCGCTTCATCACGATTGTTTCCTGTTTTTGACCTGTCATTGCGACGCCACAGCTCCATTCGGTCGAGCCTCTCTGCCCCGCAAAGGGGGAAATCGATTTGACATCGCCGGGAAGTCGGCCGCGGGTGCCGCCGAAATCGCCTCGATCCTACGCTCAGTCGCGTCAATTTGCTCGCGATCGTCCAACACCCGCAACTTGACATCGTAGGACCTCGCATCGCCATGCTCAAGCCAGATCAGCTCGTCGCGCTCACGGGCAAAGGTTTCTCCGAGCGCATGATTGGTCGAAGGTTCAATCCCCAAGGCATACTGGCCCGCCTGATAATTCTGCCAGACGTAGGCGCAGGGAAGCTGCGCCTTGGACGTCACGACTTCGAAGCCAAGACCGAGACGATCATTGATAATGGCAACGGGAACGTCGCCGTTTCCATCTGCCGCCAACTCGTGCTGCCAGACCTGTTCGCGAAAGCTCTGTTGAGGTCCGAGGGCCACCTTGTAGCCGGCATTCTGACTGGCGTACTCGGCGCCCGCGTGGGACGCCCAGATCACATCGGTGATCGGCGCGACGTACCGCGACCCCTCATCCAAGAGTGGATAACTGACGTTGACGTGGTAGAAGATCATGTGTGGCGTCGGCATGAAACCCTGATTGATCACGCGGTCGCTGACCCGAACTTCGTTGCCGCCGACATCGGCTTCGATCCGGCGAACGAGATGCAGGTTCTCGCCAAAAACAGCCGCCTGCTGGATGATGCCCTCGGCCCAGAGGACACAGCGGTGACCCTCCCAGGTTTCTCCATAGCCTGTGAGACGGGCCGGAATATTGCCGACCCTGCCGTGCAAAGAGTGGCGGATCGTCGTCTTTCCGGGATAGTTGTAGTTGGAGGCGGGCACCTTTTCAGGACCAAGGATATGGTCCAGACCGCACGTCACAAGCAGCCCTGAAAAGGAGCGCGCCCACGCGAGACCATTTTCGCCTTCATACTCGTGGAGGGCGGGATTGCGAAATCCGGTCGGGGAATTCCACGCGATCCCAAGTCCCTTGTAGTCGCAGTCTGCAATATCCATTGCCCGATCGACCAGAACGGTAAATCGCAGCCCACTCCCGGTGCGGAACTCGAGCATTCGAATTCCTCGTTCGACGCCGTCGGACAGCGTCGAAAGCCGGACGCCTGCGACCTGCGACAGCAGACCGGTACGCTCCGTAAGCTGGCGGCGGTTGAGCGTCTGACCATAAAGTTTAACCATCGCGCATTCCGCCTTCAATGCGCCATCGCATCGCCCACGAGCGTGGCCTTGTCCACCCCCATGATGATGCTTTCGACTGTCAGCAAATCGGTCTCCGCGACGATCAATTCGGCGACGACCTCGCCACGGCGCATGACGACGATACGGTCGGCCACCTGGAAGACGTGGTGAATATTGTGCGTGATGAACAACACGGAATGCCCGGCCTGGCGAACCTCCTTGACGAACCGCAGAACCCCGTGCGTTTCCTCGACCCCGAGATTGTTGGTCGGCTCGTCCAGGATGATGACTTTGGCGGCAAATTGCATAGCCCGGGAAATGGCGATCGACTGCCTCTCGCCGCCCGAAAGCGTGCTGACGGGCGCATCCGCATTCAGCTTCTTGGAAATCCCGACGCGCTTCAGGAGCGTCGATGCCGCCGCGCGGAGAGTGACAAGATCCATTGGCGCAAAGACGCCAAGCCACGACAGCTTGGTGGGCTCACGACCAAGGAACAGGTTGCGGGCGATACTTAAATCCGGCGCAAGGGAGGTATCCTGATGGATCGTCTCGATACCAAGTGCCATCGCTTCGCGTGGCGACTTTATCGAGACCTTGGCTCCACGCACAAAAATATTGCCCTGGTCGGCTGGATGGATGCCGGAGATGGCCTTGATCAGGGTCGACTTGCCAGCGCCGTTATCTCCCAGCAACGCGACGACTTCGCCTTCGTTCAGCGTGAACGTGGCATCCTTTAGCGCCCGAACATTGCCGAAGAATTTCTGCAGGTTTTCGAGCCGAAGAACCTCTTCCATGATCTCAGCTCCTTGCCGTATTCTTCTGCAGCAGAGCGTGCAGGATCAGCATGACAAGGATGATGCCGCCGACGAAAATGTTGTAGGCGAGGCCCGGCACGCCGATCAGCACGATGCCGTTGCGTATGGCGCGAAGCATGAGGGCGCCGACGACGGTGCCTAATATGGTACCGCGACCACCGGTCAACGCCGTGCCCCCGACGACAACCATTGCGATGACTTCCAGCTCGTAACCCGTTCCGGCGACAGGCGAGGCAGCGGATATCCGAAACGCACTGATCATCCCCGCCAATCCCGCCAATACGGAGGTCAGGATGAACAGCCAGATCTTAACCTTGTCGGCAGGCACGCCACGAGCAACAGCCGCATTTCGGTTCGATCCGATGGCGGAAACCCAGTTGCCGAGCTTGGCGTATTGCAGGATGTAGGTGGCCAGCAACGACAGGCCGACGAACCACAAGAGCGAGACGTAGAGCTTGAATTGTCCGATTTCCATGGTGCCGGCCAGGAGGGTCACGAATAATCCGGGCTGATCCCAGGATTTCAGCGGAAAGCCCTGCGTTATGTAAAGCGCCACCCCCCTGATGATCAGCAGCATCGACAACGTCACCAAGAACGAGGAAATCTTGACCTTGGTGACCACCAGCCCGTTGATCGCGCCGATGACGACACACAGGACAAGTCCCGCCAACAGTGAAATCCCGATGTTCATATGCGCTGTCTGCACCAGCAGCGTAACGACCACGGGCGCTAGGCCGAACACCGCACCAACCGAAAGGTCGAATTCGCCGGCGGTCAGCAGAAGGGTCATCCCGAGCGCAATAATGCCAAGCTCCGGTAGAAACGCGAGCATGTTCGATATGTTGAGCGGAGAGAGGAAGTTTCCGTTCGCGACAGAGAACGCGGCAAGGACCACTATCAGGATTATGAGCGACGCGATTTGCGGTGAGCGGCCGATTGCCGGCCAGCCCCTGCTCCAAGTTGTTGTCGCCGATGTTGTCATGGTCATGTTGCACCAACCGTTGTGGTTACGGCGCCCGAGCGCAGGCAGATCGGACGCCGAGCCGTCACTTGCTGTAAAGCTTCAGGATCGGCTCAACGCTGGTGGCGTCGTAAAGGCCGAACGTGTGGATGTCATAACCGATCGGCTCGCCCGACGCTGCAAGCGCCAGAAGAGCCACGGGCATGAAACCCTGAGCCGATGGGTACTGCCAGGCCGCCGCATTGACATAGCCGGCCTTGACGGCTTCGGCCGTTTCTTTCGAATTGCCCCAGCCGACAACGGGGATCTTCCCCGGCGCGACACCGGCTGAATCGAATACCCGCTTTACGCTGGCAGCCACTGAGTCACCGAGCGCAATGATCGCCGGCGGATTGTTCGCGACCATGTAGTCGCTCATTTTCGCGATAATTCCGGCCGGATCCGTGCCGCAATCGACGACATCATATTTGATGCCAAGCGGATCGAACACACTGGCAATGCCTTGCGTTTCGAGCTGCTGGTAGCTTGCGCCGGGAACCTCGACGGGGAGGAAGACCTTGTCGCCTGATTTGACGAGCTTTTTGTCGACGAGATATTTCGCCCACGTCACCCCGGCGTCCGTTAGATCGGCGCCGACATAGGCCTGCCTGTCCGTCGAAACGTCGTCGGTATTGAAGAAGACGACGGGGATGCCGCCGGCTCTGGCTGCCTTGACTTCGCCAGTCCACAATCCGGGCTGGGCCGAGGTCGTCGCAATGCCATCCGCCTTCGCAGCGATTGCCGAGTTGAACGCTTCTTTCTGCGAGGCCATGTCGCCACCGCTGAACGAAATCTTGCAGGTGACTTTCAACTGCGCGCAAGCCTTGGTCGCGCCGGAATTCCAGTCCAGCCAGAAGGCATCGGACGGGCCGCCGTGCGAGAGCAGGTAGAAGGTCTTCTGGGTGTCTTCGGCGTGGGCCGCATAGCTGGTCGATATTGCCAGGACAAAGCCGGCAGCGGCCGCAAGTCGTGCAAAGATCTTCATGTTGTCTCCTCCACCGACCTGCCAGTTGCCGATACCGCGCCGGGCAGATCTCCGTCGCAAGCCTGTTCGCACCGCTAGCAGTAGTGGTTGATTGCGAACTGTGGGTGGACAGCCTCCTCGCCATCCGACTGAAATGATGAATAAAGATGCGACATATCCATGTCAACATCAAAAGATATCAAAACACGTCATGGGCAAGCCATCGAAACCGGCGAACTATTGACAGAAGGTCGATTGTGGCCAATTGAATGAGACCGTTACATCAAATTGCATCAGCAACGCCTTTGCCGAGAGGCTGCAGCGAACAGAAGGTCTGAAATTGCGGTCCACCATTTTAGATATTGCGCGCGAGGCCGGCGTTTCTCCGGCAACAGTCGATCGTGTGCTGAACAATCGCCCGGGCGTGAAGTTGCGAACCAAGCAGGTGGTTCTCGCAGCGGCGCAAAAGCTCGATTATTCGGCTGAAACAGAGGGCGGCACGGTGGCCCTCAACCCGACCAGGATCAAGCTGCATTTCGCGCTACCCGCCGGTGCCAATGCCTTCATCTCGACGTTTCGCCGCCAGATCGAAATTCTAGCGTCCGCTCGCCCGGAGCTGGATGTCAGCGTGCTGATGATCGAAGGGTTCAGTCCGGATTCCCTCGCCCGCACCCTTCGCGAGCTGGAGGGACGCACGGATGGCGTCGGCGTTATCGCGCTCGATCATCCGACGGTGAGAGAAGCCATCCGCTCGCTTGCCGCAAGCGGGGTGAAAGTCGCCACAGTGGTTTCGGACATCTCGCATGTACCGCGCATCGCCTATGTCGGCATCGATAACAGGGCGGCGGGGCGGCTGGCGGGTTACCTCCTCAGTCGGTTCATTGGTGCGAGGCCCCACGCCAAGGTGGCATTGCTTGCAGGATCGCTTTCCTATCGGGGACACGAAGAGCGGGAAATGGGCTTCCGACATATCCTGGCGGAGGAATTTCCCTATATCGAGATCGTCGAGATCCGCGAAATGCTGGACGATCAGGAGCGAGCTTATTCCGAGGCATCAGCGCTACTCGAAAAGCATCCCGATCTTGCGGCAATCTACAACGTCGGCGCCGGCAGCATGGGCATAGCGAGAGCGCTGAAGATGCGTAACCTCCAGTCCTCGATCGTATTCGTCGGCCACGACGCGACCGAAGACACGAAATCTCTGCTGCTCGACGGCACCATGGACGCAGTCATCGATCAAAATCCACGGGTCGAAGCGCGTGAATCGCTCAATATTCTCGCACACGCGGTCCTGGGGACACCCTATGAGGGGCATCCCCCGCGACTGCAGGTAATCTTCAAGGAAAACATTCCAGAGGTCTGAACAGGCAGCACTCCCTGCGCGCCGGATCGGGCGCAGGAAGTGCTGAAGTCACCTGGCTTAAAGACCCTGGGCGCGAAGCTTTCCGTCAAGGAACTTCTTGGCGCGCGGAACGTCGGTTTCATCCAGATGCTCGATGATCATCGGGATGTTTGGATGTTTCTGCGCCAGACGCTTCAGATAGAGATCGTAGTTGAGCGAACCAAGGCCCGGTGCCGGCAGTTCGATTTCGCCGACGCCGCGGAAGGTGTGGCTCTCCAGCGCATCGTCATCGCCGATGTCGGCATGCTTTTCGCTTTTGTCGGAACCGGAACGCTTGACGTCCTTGGCGTGGCCGATCTTGATCTTGTCGGACAGCGTGTCGAAGACCTGGTTGAGGATCGCATCCATCCGGTCGATGTTGTGGGTCTCGAAATAGTTGGTCGGGTCCATCAGAAGCCCGAGGCCGGGATGATCGACCTGTGCGAACATCCTGACGGTCTCCTCGACCGATCCGACGACATTGTTCACGTAGGTCTCGAGCAGGAAGACGGCACCGTGATCGTAGGCATGCTGGGCAAGATCGGCAACCACCTTCCGGCACTCCTCGAACCCTTCCTCCGTCTTGTTCTTCGGATGATGCACCCAATCGGATTCGGTGTTGTAGGTGCCGGTTTCGGAGATCACGTAGGGCGTGCCGAGATGTTGGGCGTGCCCGATGATTTCCTTGAGATAAGCGACGCGACGACCGCGCTCCTCTTTGTCAGGATGAATGATGTTCGTGTATCCGGAGATACACGAGATCGGCAGATTATGGTCGCGAAAGGTGTTGCGGATGCGAACGCACTTGTCCTTGGTGATCTGCCCCGCCGAAACATCGACATCCTTGAAATGCATGTCGAGCTGCACCGTATTGAAATCGAGAGCCCGGATCTTCGTGGCCGTTTCCTCAAGGCCATACGGAAAGTAGCCGGTGAAAATACCTGTCTGCATCATGGTGTGGTTCCTCCCTTGGAATTCATGAATTGATCGAAATTTCGTTAAGTTTTATCGCCCGGCCGCTGTCCATCGACCGGTACCCGGCCTCCACCAGCGCCATGGTCTTTACGTTGTCAGCGACCGAAAGCGCCGGGGCCTCGCCTGATTTGACGGCGTATTGCAGCTGCTCCATCACGCCGATGAAGGCATGCGGGAACCACATGGTCTCCCATGTCGGCGTCACCCACTTGCCGTCGGTCGTTTTCCTCGATGCATAGGTGAGTGTCGAAGGCGTGCCGTCCGGCCAGCCGATCGTCCCCTGGGCAACGCCTGACGTGCCCTCCACCCGCCACTTGATATAATTGTCGGCGTCAAAGCCCTCTTCGCGAGGCCCGGCCCAGACGTCCTCCATCGACACTGCGAGAACGTTGTTCGGGAACCGCAGCGTCGATACCGTGATGCCGTCCTTGTGCTCGAAGGCGGTGCGTGGATCGGTGCGGGAGATCGTCGTTATCTCTTCCGCATCGCCGAACAGGAAACGCAAGACATCAAGGTGATGCACGCTCATGTTGGCGAGCGTCAGGCGGTCATAGCCCTGAAGGAAACCCTGCCAGTGCGGTATGGCCCGCATCTCGATCGTCGCCAGAACGACGTCGCCGAGTTCGCCGCGATCGAGGATCTGCTTCAGCACGCGCATCGACTGGTCGTAGCGCATGTTCTGGTTGACGGAGAGGATCTTGCCGGCCTTGGCCGCTTCGTCGCGCAGCGCAATCGCCTCCCCGAGCGACAGCGCAAGCGGCTTCTGTGCCAGAATCGCCTTAATGTGCGGCGCGGCGAGAGCCATGCGTATAAGGTCAGGCTGCTGGTCCGGCGGATAGGCCAGATCGACGATCTCGACATTCCGGTCTGCGATTAGTTCTTCCGGCGTCGCATGCATTTTCGGGATGCCCCAGCGCTTGGCAACTTGCTCGGCCTTCGATTGCGTGCGCGAGGCGATGGCGACAACCGGGAAGCCCGCCTCCTTGTAGGCTGCGAGATGACATTCGGCCATGATCATGCCGGCGCCAATGCAGCCGATCCGGAATTCGCGGACACGAACCCGCGGATCGGGAATGAATCCCTTGTTGTCTGACATATGTTCCTCCCAATACTCGTTTCGTCTTATCGAACCAGCGCCTCGCCCGCGGATCCGAAGAAATGTACTTTTGCCGCATCACAGCTGAGCGCAACGGCGCTGTCGAGCTGAACCTCGGGCTGTCCGCGCATCAGCGCCCGCAACTTTTCGCTGCCCGTATCCAGCGTCACGACGGTATAGCCGCCGAGCGGCTCGACCTCGAACACACGGGCCGGCCGGCAGACGCTGCCTTCGCGCCAGGGTTCGACCCTCAGGTCTTCCGGCCGAATGCCGACGCCCGTAACCGCGTTCGGCGTCAGGTCGAACGGCAAGACGATCGTACCTTCGGCAATTTCCAGCCCGGCGCCTCTGACGGCAGCCATGATATTCATCATCGGCGCGCCGAGCAGCCGCGCGACATATTGGTTGGCCGGCTTGTCGTAAATCTCGACAGGCGTGCCCACCTGTCGGATTTTGCCGTGTTGCATGATCGCCATCCGGTCGGCAACGGACATTGCCTCTTCCTGGTCGTGGGTGACATAGATCAGCGTCTGGCCAAGCTCCCGCTGGATGCGCTTCAGTTCGACGCGGGTCTCTTCGCGAAGGCGCGCGTCGAGCGCCGAGATCGGATCATCCATCAGATAGGCAACGGGATCGCGGACGAGAGCACGAGCGATCGCCACGCGTTGACGCTCGCCGCCCGAAAGCTGGGCCGGCGGCTTGTGCAACAGGTGGCCGATATGCAGCTTCGCCGCCACGGCATCCACACGTTCGCGGATTTTAGCCTCTGGCACCTTTCGTTCGACGAGCGGAAACCGGACGTTGTCGCCGGCACTCATGTGGGGGAAGAGCGCAAGGTTCTGAAACACCATCGCCACATTGCGAGCGGCCGGCGAGACATGATTGACCGGTTTGCCGCCGATCAGCACTTCCCCTTCATCCGGCGTTTCCAGTCCGAGAATGAGCTTCAGTATGGTGGATTTGCCGGAAAGCGGCGGGCCGAAGAAGCAGAAGAACTCGCCGGATTTGATGTCGAACGAGGCATTGTCGACGGCAACATTCTTGCCATAGGCCTTGGTGACATTGCGGAATGAAATACCGGCCATCATCGTGCCTCCCGGATCGCGATGCCTGATTTCGCATCGAACAGCCGGATAGCGCCGGGCTCGATCGCGACATGCGCCGTCTTGCCTGATTGCAGGCCGACATTGTTGTCGAACACCGCCTTGACCCGCTGCTCGCCGTCGCCGAGATGAACGATGGTTCGCGCGCCAATGCGCTCGACGAAGGTGACCGGCAGCGGAATGCCTTCGCCCGAGCCACTCAGCAACACGCGCTCGGGCCGGAAACCGTAGACCACCTCCCGCGCGCCATTGTGCCGCGCCGCGGCGGCCAGATCTGACGAGATCGGTGCGGTCCGTCCCAACCGGCCAAGATCGACCACCAAGCCGCGGTCCGACTCTGCCAGTCTGCCGTTCAGGCGGTTCATTCCTGGGGAACCGATGAAATCGGCGACGAACAGGTTGACCGGATCATTGTAGACTTCAAGCGGCGTACCGACCTGCTGCAGTACGCCGTGATCCATCACGGCGATGCGATCGGCCATGGTCATGGCTTCCAGCTGGTCGTGGGTGACGTAGACCATGGTCTGTTTGAACTGGCGCTGCAGATGCTTGAGCTCGGTGCGCATGACAGCGCGAAAGGCTGCATCAACGTTGGAAAGCGGCTCATCGAGGAGAAAGATGGCCGGCTCAACAATCGCGGATCGCCCGATCGCCAGCCGTTGCAGGATATTGACTGAAAGCTTCGCGGAGGGCTGCTTCAGCAAGGGCGTCAACTGCAGGAATTCGGCGATTGCCTTGACGCGCCGGTCGATCTCGGTTTGCGCGGTGCCGCGCACTTTCAGTCCGTAGGCGAGGTTGTCGTAGACGCTCATATGGGTGAAGATCGCATAGTTCTGGAAGACGAAGCCGACGCCTCGCCGCCCCATCGTGACGCCGTTCATGTCCCGCCCGTCGAAGAGAATGCGTCCTTCTGACGGGCTTTCCATTCCGGCGATCATATTCATTGTCGTCGACTTTCCGCAGCCGGACGGCCCAAGCAATGCCATGAATTCGCCGTTGCGGATTTCGAGGTCCATCGTCTTCAGTGCCGTGAAGGCGCCGAAGCGTTTGACCAGGTTGTTGAGATGGATGGTGGTCACGCGACGGCCTCCTTCTTGGCAGCGTTCATCCGGCTGATCGCCAGCGAGACAAGCACCGAAAGAACGATCAGGATGACGAGCGCGATGGCGGCGACATAGCCCCAGATCAAGTCCTGCTGCGTGATCTTGTAGATATAGACAGAGATGGTCTCGGTTGCGACACCAGGTCCGCCGCCGGTCATGATGTAGAGCGTGTCGAATATCTTGAAGTTCTCAATGACGCGGATGGCAAGCGCGATGATGATGATGGTCTTCATCTTCGGTATGACGATCGTTCGAAAGCGCTGCGTCCACGAGGCTCCGAGCAGCGTCGCAGCTTTCATCTGGTCTTCCGGCACGCCGACCAGACCCGCCAGGAGGATCAGGAACATCAGCGGCGTCCACTGCCAGATATCGGCCACCATGACTGCGATCAAGGCAGTGCCGGGGCTAGACAGCCAGGCGAGCGTGATCGGAGTTGCGGTCAGGGCCGAGAGCAGGTCGTTGACCGGGCCACCCGACTGGAAAAGCATAAAGAACATATATCCGGCAACGGCAGGCACCACCATCATCGGGATCAGCATGATGGAATAGAACAAGCGCTTTCCAGGGAAATCGTCAATGAAGAGGATGGCAAGCCCGAGGCCAAGCAGAAACTCCGCAGGTACGCAAACAACCGTGATCAGGGCCGTGCGGCCGAGCGCGCTCCAGAACCGGCTGTCGACGGCGAGATCAGTGTAGTTGGCAAAGTAATTCCATGCCTGCCAGGCGCGCCACCAGCCGGTGCCGTCGAGCGGCGACCAATCGGTCATGCTGATATAAAGTTGCATCAATAGCGGAAACAGCGCGATGAACAGCACGAGAATCTGCGCCGGCAGCGTCAGCAGCAAGCCAAGTCGCCTTCCGTCTTCCGGCCGCGCCCCAGATTTTTCGACATCAACGGCCACAGGCAGCTTCTCCTCGGTCGCAAGCACGCTCATTGCTTCAGGGCTCCGAAGGTCAATCCGCGTACGAGATGACGTTGGATGGCGATGCCCATGATGACAGGCGGCACCGCTGCGATCAGCCCGAGGGCTGCCTTGGCACCATATAGCTGACCGGTCATCGAAGATGACAGCGAAGCCATGTAAACCGGTATTGTCACCCACTCGCGCGTCGTCAGCAGCAGCGAGATCAGATAGTCCGACCAGTTGAGGATGAAAACGAACAGCGCGGAACTCGCAAGCGCCGGCCGCATCATCGGCAGAGTTATCTTGACGAAGACGCGAAAGCGCGAACAGCCTTCCACCAGCGCCGCATCTTCGATCTCCCGCGGCATGTCGTCGAAGAATGTCTTCATTAGCCAGAACGCGAAAGGCAGCGTCACGATGCCGTAAATCAGCGCCAGACCCCACCAGCTATCGATCATGCCGAAAAAGGCCCACATGATCATCACCGGGATCATCACCGCCATCGGCGGAAACAACCGAAGCTGGATCAGCGCCAGCGGAAGGTTCTGGCCCGAGCCGAAGCGGGAAAGGCCATAGGCGGCCGACGTGCCGCACACCATGGCGATGATCGTTCCGAACACTGCCGACAGCAAAGAGGCGAGGATCGGCTTGGCCGCGGTGCGGTCAAGAGCAACAATCAGGTCGTTGGTCGAGGTCCCGAAAATGAAGCGGAAATTGTCGAGCGTCGGATGCTTGGGCCACCAGGTCAACGCAGCGCCGCTCGCCGACCACTCTGATATCGGCTTGAACGCCATCGACGCCATCCAGAGTGTCGGGACAAGCGTGACCGCGAGCGCAACCAGAATGGCGCTGTAGCGAAAGATTTCGAAGGGCAGCGAACGGTTCATGAAGGATACGATCGAAAATGATTGACAAATATCCGGGCGGCATGGCCGCCCGGACGTCGGAATTTTTCGTCAACCCTCAAGCGGGTCCAGCGTCGTCGGCCAGGCTTCCTTGTTGGTCTTGATCGCCCCGACCAGCTTGTCCTCGCCGATACGGCGGGCAATGCGCATCCACTGCTTTTCCGTGTCCGCCATCGCCTCCTGAGCAGTTTTGCTCTTCGTCAGCGCTGCGACCAGATTTTCGTCGAGGGCATTGTGAAATGCAGTTGCTCCGGGATAGTTGATCGACGGAACCACGCGACTGACGGTCTCACGCACCACGTCCATGTGGTAGGCGTGATAGGTCTCGCGAACGAGAGGATCTGCGAAGTTTGCCAGCTGGAACGGATCGAAGTAACCGCTCGGATTGGCGGTCATCCAGGAATAGATGCGGCTGGAACCCAGCCATTGCAGCAGGAGATAACAAATCTCGGGGTTCTTGCTCTGCGAGGAGATGGAGGCCGAAAGACTGAACCAAAGTACGGAACGGCGAACGAGTTGACCGTCGATCTCGCGACCGGGCGGCAGCATCGAACCGATTTTTCCGGTGATCTTCGAGCCTTCGTTCGACTTGTTATCGAGGAACTTCGGCAGGTTCGAGAAGGCGCATGTCATCGCGGCTCCGCCCGCGGCGAAGTTGCCGTATTGCTCGGGCCATCCCCAGGAGATCGCATCCGGCGAATGGTAGGAAAGCGAATCGACGTATTCCTGTGTCGCCTTGTAGCCGGCATCGGAATTGATCAACGGCTTGCCGTCGTCGCTGAACAGATACTGGTTTGGCGACGCCATCGACGTAAAGCGCTGGTACCAGTTGGTATAGCCCCAGCCCTGGTTCCTGAGATCGGTGCAGCCAAACAGGCCCTTGTCCGGTCGATGGAAGAACGCGGCGATCTCGTCGAGCTGCTTGAAGGTGCGCGGCGGCGCCAGTGCATATCCGTGCTTGTCGGAGAATGCCTTCTTCTCGTTCTCGTCGTTGAAGAGATCGGTTCGGTAGTTCCAGGTCTGGAAGTCGCCGTCGAGAGAAACACCGTAGGTCGAGCCACGGTACTGGTTGAGGAGCGAAACGCCCTTCTTGCCGTTGACATAGCCGCGCTCTGGATCATCCCATTCAGGCTTGTGGGCAGCAACGTAGTCGTCCATCTTGATGATGCCGCCGGTCTCGGCCAGATCGCCAAGGCGGTTCCATTCCACGGCGTAGATGTCGAATGCCCCACCCTTGGTGGAGATGTCCTGCATCGTCTTGGTGAATTCCTGACCATTCGGGACGCCGACGATATCAAGCGTGATGCCGGTTTCTTTCTCCCACAGATCCTTGATCGAAGGCGCGCCGGCCGGGAACGGTTTCGTCAATTGGCCGATCGATCCGTCGGATAGACCAAGGACGATCTTGGTCGGCGCCTTGCCGGCACCCTTTATCTGCTTTACCGCCTCGATTGCCCGACCCTCTGGGGTGTCGGGCCCATATTGATAGCGCTCGGCACCGGCAAACCCAGTGGGGCCGCCGATCATACCCGGTGCGAGGGCATCGGCCGCATAGGCACGGCCTGGACGAATGAATTGTGGGGCGATGCCCGCGGCAGCAGTCAAAGCGAGCGCCCGGCCGCCGGTGGCCAGCAAGTCGCGTCGCGACATGCGAATAAGATTCGACATTTTGGTGTTCCTCCTACTCGGCAGCTTCCTCCTCCGCCGATATGTGAGGATTATTGACGCCTCAAAAGATTGATGTCAACATCAATTCAAATCATTTTATAGCTCCACCTAGTCCAACTGAAATACTGAAATAAGCGACAAGGAGTCCTTTCGGCAAGAGTACGCAATGCCAATGCCGTGAGAATTTCGGATCTTATGTATTTTGGTGCGGTGCTGTCGATCACATCAATTTAAATCATATCTGCGGCGGATAAAGTCTGGTCACGCTCTTTCCAGTTCCCGTGCCGCCGACGAGAACGTGGTCATACGGAGCGGCGAAATGGTAGAGTCGACTAAGCAATTCGCCCAAAGGCGACCGTCCAAGTGTGGCGTTGAACTCGAACTGCCTGCCATTTAGAATTGGCTTATGGGAAAGCGAACAATCTCATTCGTGCGCGTTTGGGCAAAACTTGCAATTATCTTTTCGCTGGTCGTCTTTGGCGCTAGCGTACGGAACGAAGTGTTGGCTGTTAACGGCCATAGTGATCTCTCCTCTCCAGCCATCGTCGTTGCCATCGACCGCACCAAGTCTGACTGCGCTTCTGTTGCAAACCCTTCGACCCCGCACCGACACAAAGGTCACTGCAATAGCCGAAACTGCTGCGGCTCGGCCTGCACGATTTTTGCAATTCTGACTTCAGCAACTGCGGTTCCCGTTCGTCACGGCGTTGGCGCACGGATCATTCAACGGTTGGACAGTAAGCAGTTGAGACCGCAATCACTGTGATTCCGCACCATGCCGCATAAACATAACGCCGCCCGCCGCCATCGCATCCGCAAGATGAAGTTCAAGGTGACGAACTGGCCGGAATATGAGGCGGGTCTTCGTCGGCGCGGCAGTCTGACCCTGTGGATGACGCCGGAAGCGCTGGTCGGATGGCAGGCTCTGCGGCGCAAGACACTAGGTGGCCAGCCGCGCTATGCCGATCTGGCAATTGAGACTGCCCTGACGCTGGGCCTGGCGTTCGGACTGCGGCTGCGCCAGACTGAGGGCTTGCTGGGTTCGGTGCTCCAACTGATGGGATTGAACCTGCCCGTTCCCGATCACACGACGCTAAGCCGCAGGGCGCGGACCTGGAAGCCGTCAGTCGGATTGGATGACGGAGCGGCAGTGCCGGGTGGTCCATTGCATGTGCTGGTCGACAGCACCGGCCTGCAGATCTACGGTGCCGGCCAGTGGCTGAAAGAAAAGCATGGTGCCAAATCCCGCCGCAAGTGGTGCAAGCTGCATCTGGCCCTGGATGCCGACAACGGCGAGATCATAGCTCATACGCTGACAGATCAGGACACAGGCGATGCCTCGCAGGTGGAGCCATTGCTCGACCAGATCGACGGCCAGATCGACCTGTTCGCCGCCGACGGCGCCTATGATGGCGACCCTACCTACAACGCCGTCCTGCGGCACAGCGCCGAAGTCCGGATTGTCATTCCACCACGCTCGAACGCAGTGGAACGAACCGACACCGAACCACCCGGCCAGAGAGACGATCACATAGCGTCGATCAATATAGATGGCCGCATGAAGTGGCAGGCGTCCACCGGCTACGGCAAGAGGGCTCTGATCGAGACCGCCATCGGGCGATACAAGGGAATGATCGCACGGCGCTTGAGGGCTCGCTCCTTCCCGGCCCAGCAGACAGAGGTCGCCATCGGTTGCGCCGTTCTCAACTGCATGCTTGCCTGTGCACGCCCGAAGTCCGTTCGTTGCAAGGCAAAGACGAAATGACGAGCGCCATCATAGACTTAATTGTGGCCAACAACGGATCCATGCACCAACGCCGTTCATCGCCGAATTTAAATCGGCATACCGCATCAGAGAATCCGCCGTCGTTGATCTGGGGAGCTATGATCTTCAGACTGCAAACACGACCTCGGAACAAGAGATGACTGAAGACGACGACAACGCGCGGTCGCTTAACGCGTCCGCGCCGATCGTCAAAAATGGCAGAGGTTACGGTCTGAACCATTGTTTGCCCTACCATGGCATGGGCTATGTAACGGGTCGGGCTCCTTCCGGGGCCATCCATTATGTGAGGCGGATCTCTGGCCTTTATCATCGGCGTCTTAATTGACCTTCAAATGGCCTATTTATGAGTACAAGGCATCGGCCTGTTGACGGGAACTTTCGATAGTTCGAAACAATGGCATGTAGATCTCGATGCCGAACCACCGTCGGAGCCCATGGACAGAAATTAAGTCGAGTTGTGGGACATGAGATGAAACGAAGTCTAGTCATTTGTGCACTCCCGTCTTTCGTCAGCCTATTCATGCTTTCTGGGAGTGCGCTGGCGGCGACCACCAAGCCGCCGGAAGCCTCGCCTGCGGCTCTTGCGGGTGGGACTCAATCATCGGCTCTCTACGCCGCGCCGACGCGTCGGACTGCCGAACTCTCGCCACAGGATAATACATCGCCTCTCGCCACGCTTTTTGATCCCGTAGCCGCCAGGCAGGCAAAAATCTTCCACGAGATGAGCAGCCTGCAAGTGCGTATGAACGTCGATATCGCGGATGTCATCGAGGCCTACTACAATCAGCCGAAGGCGAAGCTCATCTGGGTGGATGGCAAGGGCGCGACGGTGAAGGCTGCGCAGGCAATCGACCTGATGAAACAGGCCGGCGAGTGGGGGTTGACGCCAGAGGATTACGCCGTGTCGGCAACGTTTGAGCCCCTGCCGCAAGGTTCACCGGAGCGAGCGAAGGCGTTGGCCCAGTTCGAGGTAGCGTTGTCCAGCAAGATGTTGATGTTCTTGCAGGACAATTTCCGTGGCCGCATCGATCCGAACCAGCTGTCCCATTATTACGATTTCAAACGCAAGCCGGTAGACTTGAGGACAACGATGTCCCAGCTATCCGGCTTGCCCGATCTCATGCCCGTCTTCGACAAACTGATGCCGGGCAATCCGAAATTTGGCCAGCTTGCAGCCGAACTGCATTACCTGCGGACATCCGGACAAGGGCCGGACACCGCCGCTAATATCAAAAAAGTAATCGTGGCCATGGAGGAGATTCGTTGGCTGCCGCAGCAATTCCCGCCGCGGTACGTCTTCATCAACCAGCCCTCCTACATGGCATATTATAACGAAAACGACCAGACAACACTTTCGATGAGGGCTGTTATCGGCCAGCAGAACCATCAGACAAATTTCTTCAATGCGTCGATCAAGACGGTCGAATTCAATCCTGATTGGGGTGTGCCACAATCGATCATTCACAATGAGATGCTGCCACATCTAAAGCGCGATCCGGCCTATCTGGACAAACAAGGCTATGTCGTTTCCGTGAAGGGGAAGCAGATGCCATCAGCGAAGGTCGATTGGTCTCAACCGCTCGAGAATATATCGGTTGTCCAGCCGCCAGGGCCAGATAATGCGCTCGGGCAATTGAAGATCCTCTTCCCCAATGCCCATGACATCTACATGCACGACACGCCGGCTCGCGGCAAATTCGCGTCCCAAGACCGCATGTTCAGCCACGGCTGTGTGCGCCTGGAGAACCCGCGAGCCATGGCGGCGGCCGTCCTCAATCAGACGGTCGACTTCGTCAGTCAGCAGATCGAGGGTGGCGAAAAGAAGGATATGCCGCTTCCTGAACAGGTGCCTGTATATGTTGCCTACTTCACTGCATGGCCGACAACCAACGGAACCGTCGAATACTACGACGATATCTACGGACGCGATGCGGAAACACTGAACGCGATGGCGACCACCACGTTCAGCCGCACCCAATAGTGCCGCATACCACCGATGTGGCTGCGCGAGTCTCTGTCCGAAAAGGAAGAATGCCAGGGTAATCCCCCATTGCCGGTCCAGCTTCTACTCGGTCACATCAAACTGGAGAGCACAGTTCGATACCTCGGGATCGAGGTAGATGATGCACTGCTTCTTTCAGAACAAATCGACCTTTAAAGCAGTGGCCATCGGCGCTCGCGTCGATGGCCACTTGGTCGCAAGTCGAGGGCTGCGCAACGCGCCAAAAGGAGACTCCGAGCATAACGAGCACTTCTGCTGCGACATAACGCAATGCCCTTGCTGAAAAGTCAGATCGGCAATTCTAAACTTTGCCAGAATGCCGACGGTGCAGCTTCATTTGACGCTTGAAACGTAGATCGTCTTCCAGTCTTTCTTCATGTCGACCAAAGTCCAACCGTCAGTCCGTGCCTCGTCTAATCCCTTATCGAGCTTGCTAATCGATGATTTCCGATCATAGGCGAATTCGCGTTCGGCATCGGTATGATGGACGTACAGGCAGAAATGCACAGTTTCCACCTTACACGTCCATTGCAGCATCTGAAGGTCGCCATCTGAATTGCCGAACGCAGCGATTGGACGGTGGCCGATCCAGGTTTGGATAAGGCCAGCCCTGTTAGCTGGTGTGGCCATCGTCCAACGCGCCGGGCCGGAAATGCTTCACATGCTGCGTGGCCATATGATGGGCGAGAACAAAGCTCGCTTCGCCAGCACTATAGACGAGATCGTGGACTGCGCACGTCGGTCGCGGACGTCTTCGCAGTTGCACTTGATTTGAGATTCTCGGCGCATGGGGTCGTTTGGCATTTAATCGTGAGACTCCGATTCCAAGGAAATCATATACTTAGCACTGCACACAATTTGAGATTTGGCACATAATTCGAGATTTTCGATCAGCTCTTGCCACTTAAATTGGGATTCGTCACGATATTCGTTACGAGCATCTCGCTCGCGATACCTTTGCAAATCTCAACGATTACAGAAGGTTGTGGCTAGGTATATCGTCGTCCCGGACCGGGATTCACGTCCGCCAGTCTCAATTTAAATGCCAGACCTTGGATGAACGGCCGCATTCTTACGATTAAGTGCCAAACGACAAGCGGATCGAGCAGGGTGGCACGCGACCTACTCTTGCTGGCAATCCATGCCACGCTAGTCTGCGACATCGCTGACCTAAATAGCCTATAGTTTCCAATGGACGTGAAATCGAATAGCATCTGATTATTAGCAATAGTCAAAAGGCGGTAGGGATGTCTTCGCAGCCGATCCGGTACGGGGTCACACGGAGAATTGCGTTAGGCATTCTGATTGTTCTTCCCGCTGTTTTTCTGACTTGTTGCTCGACGGTCGCCAAAACTCGCGGCCAATCTACGCTCGTAACAGCCAGCAAGTCGACAGATTCCGCCGATGGCAAAGACAAAGCCGCGAACCGTCGGCGGTGGGCGACGAGAGTCCAGCAAGATAACGAGTTAGATCCGAGCGGGTCGCAACCAGGTTATTACGGGTCTTCCGGTCTTCGTTTCAGTTGGTGAACTCATAGGCAAAGAAGCGAATTCGCGGGTGAGTCGCCCGGCCCATCGCCTGGTCTGCGACCGCAACTCGGGTCGGCCGCCTACCTGGCTCGATGACGTTTCGCGACGTTTCGGAGGGGAAGTTGGCCCTGACAGCGCGGCAACTGAAACTAGCTGTCTCCCATGTCCGATACCAACCAACCTTGCTTAACAGCTGCGGCTCGCCAAATACTGTATACCTCAGCCTCCCCTGAGACTCCGTCAATAATCTGCTCTAGGCTTTTGTCCGAGTCTGAGGAGGAAGGCGCATGAACACGATCAGCATCGATCAACTGGAAGCCAGTCGCTTCTATTGGGCCCGGCGCAAGCCGAATACCACCGCAACGACCGCCGAGCCAGGCGACATCGAGGTGGTAAAGGTCTCGACGATGTTTGGCGCGGCTTCGGAATTCTGGACTGTCGCCGTCGTGGGCAGCGATGAACACTTCGACCTCGCCGCTTTCGAATTCCTTCACAAGGTGCCCTCCCCACCACAGGCTGCCCAGCACCGCCCGAATCTAACCGTGATTTCGGCAAGTTCGCATCAAGTAGGTGGCTGATACTGTTTTCTTTCTTGGCGTATTGGCACTCATTCTGTCGTTTTGCATTTAGCCGTAAGATTTCGCCCCCGACAGTTTTAAAACGATAGTACTGGATGCCGATGCAGCGTCGTTCTGGTCGATCTACTGAATGATAGCGCCATCGGGCGCGCCTCCGGCCTGGTGGCAGTTTCCCGGCGCCAAATTCTTTTGGCGGCCAAATCAAGGGCACGACGGCAAGTCCTACAACTATGTCGAGATCAAATACCTCCTCCAAATATGAACGGGCCAAATCATAGATCAGCATTGTTCTTGACCGATCCAACGGAATTCCCGCTATGGTCTTGTTCACGATGGATCTAACTGCAATCAAATAGCTGCTCGCGAATGATCTCCGGCCGACGAACGCACAGGTTGTTCGCCTTGAGAGGATCTGAACCGGCGACCACAGTGCCTGAAATTCAAATAGTGATAAATAACCGGCGGTTAGTTCTTAAAACTGAACTCGGCAAGATCTTCTGCATTGCGCTGGCCTGCAACTGGTTCATTCCAATAGACGTTGTTGCATCGATTCCGGGTTTGCTAATATCTGGCTGTGTTTTTGCTCCCAGGATGCATTTGATGCGCATAAGTTCAATGCCGACCGACGGCACAAAATTGCCAAGCAGAAATTTCAGGTGACGAATTGGGCGCGGTATAATGAAAGCCTGCGTCAACGTGGTGATTTGACCGTGTGGGTGAGTGATGATGCGCTTTGCTTGTGGTCTGCGTCGCGCCGGATATCTCGGGGCGGCCAGCCGAAATACTCGGATCTGGCGATTACGCTGTGCTTGACCCTGCGTCTTGTCTACGGGCTGCCTCTGCGCCAGACCCAAGGTCTGATGCGCAGTCTCGCGACGCTGATGAGCATGGAGATTTCGGTGCCGGGCTTCTCCCGGGTCCTCCCCTGCTAGCACCTCGGCCAGTACGCGAACCTGCGGAAGCCCAGTCGTGGTCGGACAGCATTGAATGTAGTTGAAGTATTCTTGTGAGGACCTGAGATCGGCGGCTCACGAACAACTTCCAGCCTCGACAAGGCCATCCGGCTACGGTCCAGCGTGGCGAAAAGCTTCGGCTGCCCTCCCGCCCAGCAGGAACTGGCCATGTTGATGTCGGCAAGGACAACAAGATTCAAAAGCGCCAGAGTGAGGCTCCCTTCGGCACCGATGCGCGCGCCTTGGTGACCAAGGGCCCTGTCGAGTCTTCCATGAGCGAACAAAAGATAACGAAACGCCGGCGTCAAAAATCTTTTTCAGGCGCGATTGGGGGACGGGGCAGCGTCGTCCGCAATATGGTTTTAATATCCGCGGTCGCGGTCGACCACTCCGGTCATTGGCTCGCCCGACGAACGGCGGCGTAGATTTTCGACTACGACTTTCACCGCCGTCTCGGGTTGCGTCATGCTTGCGACGTGCGGGGTTATGACGATCTTGGGATGTGACCAGAAGCGGTGCCCTTCCGGCAGCGGCTCCGGTGCGGTGACATCTACAAATGCCCCGGACAGATGCCCGCTATCAAGGGCTTCGAGCAGCGCCTCGTGACCAAGCTGGGGACCGCGTCCGACATGGATGAGAGATGCTCCCGATGGCAGCTTCGAAAACACGTCGGCGTTCAGGAAATTCGTCGTATCGCTAGTAAGCGGGAGCAGGCAGATCAGGATGTCGGTCGCTGCTAGGAACGCCTCAAGTTCGTCGCGTCCGCCATAGCAATGCACGCCGGTCAACACTCGTCTCGAGCGGCTCCATCCCGAAAGCGGAAAACCGAACGGCATCAATTTCTCAAGAGAAGCCTGGGCTAGCTCGCCGAGACCAAGAATGCCGACGCGGCGCTGGGAAGCCGGGACCACGCGGATCTCCTGCCAGACCTTACGCTTTTGCTGGTCAAGATAGCTGGGGAGATCACGATGGAGGGCGAGCGCGGCCATCGTCACGTATTCGCTCATCGCACTGCTGATGCCAGGCTCGATCATTCGCACCACCGGAATATGCGCTGGAATGGCGCCGAGATCGAACTGGTCGATCCCGGCGCCGATAGAGAACAGAACCTCCAGGTTGGGGAAGAGGCCCATCAGATCGGCCGGGGGCTGCCATGCCGCAAGAAACCGGACATCCGACGGATCGCCGACGTCAGGCCACACATGGAACGGTGTCTCGGGCATCGCCAGAGCAAAGTGCTTCGCCCACTCGGCGCCTCTTGCAGGATCGGCTTTGTAGACGAAGGTCATGTTTGCTCAGTCCTTCTGTACCCAGAGCTTGCGAGTAGTCTCGATCACCCGCCAGATGCCCTTGAAGCCCGGCTTTAGGACGAAGGTGTCGCCTGCCTGGATCCGGCGGGTCGGCTGACCTTCCTCGACGATCTCGGAGATGCCGGAAAGAATGGAGCAGAACTCCCAGCTTTCACCCTTGATGGACCAGTAGGCGCCGGGTGTCACTTCCCAGATGCCGCTGGTCACGTTGCCGTCGGCGGATTTTTCGATGTCCCATGTCAGGAAGGTCGGGTTGCCCTCGACCAGACGATCTGGAAGCGGTGCGCCCTTGCGCGGTTCCGGAAGATTGTCGTGGTCGAAGAATGTCATGCCACTCATGTCTGTTGCCTTTCCTCTGTTGAATGTGTGTTGGAATAAGGTTCAGGCTTACGCGCCGGCTGCCCAACTTTGAAGTTCGTCTGCGCTGATCGTTCCCTTGGCACAGGCAATGACGCGTTCGCCGATCAGCGGGCCGAACTTGAACATCTGGCCGTCGCAGTTGGTGACGATCATCGACTTGCCGATGGCGTCGACCCTGAACTTCTCGGTGCTATCCTTGACGTAGTAGCCGACCGCCATGCCAACCGGCTTGTATGCATCCGCATTCCGCAAATACGGAGCGAATGAAGCGATCACCTCATAGCCCTCGGCAAGGTCGGCACCAAAGCCGTCCGATGGCGATCCCGCCCTGCGATGCGCGCCGGATCCGAACTTCAATCCGGTGCCGCGCACGGGCATCAGTGCATAGTTGTCGCCGACGCCGATGTCCGTCAGGCACGGGCCGTTGCGCCAGTGGGCCATCATCGTTTCCGGCCCCTCGACATAGCAAACGGCCTGGCGGTAGGTGGGTAACGAATACGAGGGCAGCAGTTGTCCGAGCCAGGCGCCCGCAGCGATGACGAGGACGTCGCCTTCGAGGACCTCGCCATCGGCCAGGCTCACAGACGCGCGTTCGAGGTCGACATGCTCCACACGGCAACTGGCTCGCATCTCGGCCCCATTCGCTATGTTCCACGCCAGAAGGCCGTCGACGATGCGGTCGGCAAGGAGCGCGCCGCCGTCCGAATTAAGCAGTCCCCATGCGGTTTCCGGCAGAGTAAGCTGCGGTGCGATCCGCTCGATCTCCGTGCTGGTCATTCGCTCATGCGCAATTCCCAGCGCCTTTAATGTCGCCAGCGACTTCACCACGTAGTCGTTGGAACCGTGGGCGATGCCCAGCGTGCCCGTCTTTTCGAACAGGACTTCGCCTAGATCGACCCAGACCTTGTCCCAGGCCTCGAACGCCTTCCCCACCATCCGCGTGTACCCGGCAGCGCTGCCATACTGGTAGCGGATAAGACGGTGTTGGTCGTAGGAAGCAGCATTGGGATTGGGAAGAGACCCCTGTTCCAGAACGGTCACGCTGTAGCCGGATCTAAGGGCGGCCCTCGCTGCAGAGAGGCCGACGACCCCTGCTCCCACGACGATCAAATGTTTCATTTCGTTGCCTTTCGTAGTCGTGAGGGCCACTTGCGCATCATCCTATGCGCGCGGGAGCGAGCCCTTATTTCGCGCGTGTTCTGCTATCGGGCGTGGCAAGATGTCTTTCCAACCATGAGGCCAGAGACAGTGCGATGAGATTAACTGCGAGATAGAAGATCGAAGCCAGCACGAAGACCTCTATGATGGCGAAGGTTTCGCTCATAAGCCGCTTGGCATAACCGGTGATCTCCAGAACCGTGATCGTCGACGCCAGGCTCGATTCCTTGACGAGGATCGCTATCTCGTTGGCATAAGCCGGCAGCGCCTGTCGCAGAGCGAGGGGAAAGTGGATCCGGTGCAGCGTTGTCCATGGCGACATGCCACTCGCCTGCGCCGCTTCGATCATGCCTCTCGGCACCGCGAGGAACCCGCCCCGGAATATCTCCGACGTATAGGCAATCGTGTTCAAGATGACCGCCAGTATCGCGCAATGGAGGCTGTTTCCAATCAACCACCATAGGATCGGCGTGTGCCTGACGGCGCCAAGCTGGCCGAGCCCGTAATAGAGGATGAATATCTGGACCAGCAGCGGCGTTCCTCTAAACACGGCGCTGTAGATGGAAGTCGCGGCCACGACCCAGCGGATTGATGACAATCTTCCAAGAGCGAGGGCGATACCGAGCGGCAGGCCAATCGCCAGTCCGAAGAATGCGATGACCAGCGTCGTCTCAGCGCCTTTCCAGAGAAGCGGCAGGGCCGTCTGTATCAGGTCCAGATCCATGTCAGCTCACCTTGAATCCGCGCCCGAGACGGGACTCGAGAAATGTGAACGATATCTGGCTGACACCGGTGATTGCCAGAAAGACGCACCCCGCGATCATGTAGAAGAATAGCGGGCTTCGTGTTGTCCCGGCTGCGATGGATGAGAGCCGCATCACCTCTTCCAAACCGACGACGGAGATCAGCGAGGTGTCCTTGATGGTCGACTGCCAGACGTTGTTCAGGCCAGGAAGCGCATAGCGGAACATCAGGGGGGCGATGATCTTCATGTAGACTATGCCGCGGGGAAGGCTCAGCGACTTCGAGGCTTCAAGCAGGCCGGTCGGTATGGCCTGCAACGCGCCGCGCAGCACCTCGACGGAATAGGCGCAGGAGATGATCGCGATGGAGGCGGTTCCCATGATGAATGGGTAGGCGTTCTTGGCCGCCTCCTGGAATCCGAAGAATGCCGCCACGGCATCGACGCTTTCGACGGAGCCGAAGAACAGCAGATAGATGACCAGCAGTCCAGGGATGCTTCTAACCAGCAAGGTGTAGCTATGGATCGCCTGTGACAGCGCGGCAATCTTCGTCCAGCGCACGAGCGCGAATGGGATGGCGAAGGCAAGCCCGATCAGCATGCCGAGCAGCCCGACGACAATGGTCACAAGGCTTCCTCGCAGGATTGCGGCGCCCCAACCCTGCTCGATCAGGAGAAGCCAAAGTGTTTGCATTGCGCAGCCCTCCGTGCAGCCACTGCCGTCATGCGACAGTGGCTGCATGTGGTTGGATTAGAGCTTGCAGGGCAAGGTGTAATCGTCGTTGAACCACTTCGTGCTGATCTTGGTCATGGTGCCGTCGTTGATCAGCTTGCAGAGCGCCTTGTCGAGCTTCGCCTGCAGCTCGGTGTCGCCCTTGCGCAGACCGACGCCCATGCCATGGCCCAGCGTGTCCGGATCGTCGATCGAACGGATCTTGATGCCGACACGCGTGAAGCCCGCGCCGTCAGTTGACTTCAGGAAGTCGTCCCAGGTCGGCGCGTCGCCGTAGGCTGCATCCAGACGGCCGGCCGACAGGTCTGCGTCGAGCTGCGTGGTGGAGTCGTATGTCTTGAGATCGGCGTCCGGAATGTGCTTTGCAATGTATTTCGCGTAGGTCGTGCCGTTGACGACGCCGACGGTCTTTCCCGAAAGGGCCTTGGTCACGTCGGGGAGCGAGGTCATCTTTGCCAATGGAGAATCCTTGGCGACCGCGAAGTACTGCGGCGTGGAACCGTAGGGGATCGAATAGTCGATCTTCTTCTTGCGCTCGTCGGTGATGCCGAGGCCGGAGATGATGACGTCAAAGCGCTTGGTGTCGATGGACGGGATCAGCGTGCTGAAGGACTGCACGACGAACTTGCAGGTCAGCTTCAATTCAGTGCAGAGCGCGTTGCCGACGTCGGCATCGTAGCCGGTGACATTGCCGTTGGCGTCGGCCATGCTGAACTGGGGCGCATCGCCTTCGGTCCCAATAGCAAGGGTGTCTCCGGCGGCATGGACGATGGTTGGCACGAGAAAGCCGCACAGCAGGGCGGCGAGAGTGGTCTTGTTCATTTTGCATTCCCCTTCTTTGAGATTTTTTAGCAGATTGGCTGGTCGTCAATTCATGCCTGTGGTGTCGATGAACCTCCTCAGTCGTTCGGATCTTGGGTTACCGAATATTTCGGATGGACTTCCGTCTTGCTCGACGAGCCCCTTGTGAAGAAAAAGAACCCTGCTCGATACGTCGCGCGAGAACCGCATTTCGTGTGTGACGAGCAGGATCGTATTGCCCTCGGCAGCAAGATTGCGGATGACCTTCAGGACCTCGCCGACGAGCTCCGGATCGAGCGCCGACGTCGGCTCGTCGCACAGCATGATCCTGGGCTGCATGGCAAGAACGCGGGCTATGGCGACACGTTGCTGCTGGCCGCCCGACAGGTGCGCGGGATAGGCATCCCGTTTCTCCGCCATCCCGACCTTTTCCAGGACGGACATCGCGACTTCGATGGCGTCCTTCTTCGGCATCTTCTTCACCCAGATGAGACTCTCGGTGACGTTGCTCAGCACCGAAAGATGGGGCCACAGATTGAAGCTCTGGAATACCATGCCTGCCACCGTGCGGAACCGCGGAATGTTCGACTTGTTCGTGATCGTCGTCAGACCATTTCCGGCGGCCGCAACCGAAATAGCCTCCCCGTACATATCAATGGCGCCCGAGGTCGGTGTTTCCAGAAAGTTGACGCAGCGAAGCAGCGTACTTTTGCCAGATCCCGACGATCCGATGAGGGAGACCACCTCGCCTTCCCTGACCCTGATGTTTACGCCGTTGAGAACCGCAGTCGCGCCGTAGCTTTTATGAAGATCATGGATCTTCAACGCATACTCGGCAGTTGTCTCGGCTCCCGCCTCCACGATCATACACGATGTCCCGCAGCCACGAGCTCGTCCATCACCTGCTTGACGGCAGCAGAAGCAATACCGACCATCTCGTCGATCTCTGCCTCGGTCATCACCAGCGGCGGGGCAAATCCAAGAATCTCCCCATGCGGCATTGCGCGGGCGATCAGATTGCGGTCGCGGGCGGCTTGCGAGATGCGCGCGCCGATCTTCAGCGCCGGATCGAAGCGCGTCTTGCTGTCACGATCCGCGACGAACTCGACGGCAGCCAGCATGCCGACGCCGCGGACTTCGCCGACGATCGGCAACTGGGCGAACGCCTTCTTGAGGCTGGACAGCATGTAGGCGCCGCGCGATGCCGCCTTCGTTGCAAGTTGCTCGTTCTCGACAATGTCGAGCACGGCGTTGGCCGCTGCAGCCCCAATCGGATGGCCGGAATAGGTGTAACCGTGGGAAAAGCTTCCGACCTTGGCCGACCCCTCTTCCATCACCTCATAGACCCGCTTTCCGACGATGCACGCGGACAACGGCACGTAGGCGGCCGTCAGGCCTTTCGCGACGGTGATGAGGTCAGGCTCGATGCCGTAGAGATGCGAACCGAAATCGGCCCCGACACGGCCGAAGCCGGTAATGACTTCGTCGGCGATCAGCAGCACGTCGTGTTCGCGCAGCACGGCCTGGATCTTCTGCCAGTAACCGGCCGGCGGCGGGATGATGCCGCCCGTACCGAGGACGGGCTCGGCGATGAACGCGCCGACGGTATCTGGACCTTCTGCCACTATAAGCGCATCTAGTTCCTTGGCGCGGCGTTCCGAGAACTCCTCCTCGGTCTCGCCCTCGTTCGCCCCCCAGTAATAGTGCGGCACTCCGGTGCGAAGGATGCCCGAGATGGGTAGATCCATGTGGTCGTGATAAAAATTCAGACCCGTCATCGAGCCGGAGACGACAGAGCAACCGTGGTAGCCGCGCTCGCGGGCGATGATCTTCTTCTTCTTGGGCTTGCCGCGCAGGTTGTTGTAGTACCAGACAAGCTTCGCCTGGGTCTCGTTGGCGTCCGACCCGGACATTCCGTAGAATACTTTGGACATGTCGCCCGGAGCCATTTTCACGAGACGGGCGGACAAGCGGGCCAGCTCTTCGGTCGTATGAGCTGCATAGCTGTGGTAGTAGGCGAGCTTATAGGCCTGCCGTGCGATAGCTTCCGCCACCTCGGTGCGTCCATAGCCGACATTGACGCAATAGAGCCCGGCGAAGCCATCGATGTATTCGCGGCCCGTGGCGTCGGTAATGCGAACGCCCTTCCCGGTTTCCATGATCGTCGGGCCGCCAGCCGCGCCGCTCGCATAGTCCTTCAGGTTGGTGAAGGGATGAAGAACGGAGTTGCGGTCAAGCGCCGCAATTTCGTCGATGGAATACATTTCAATTTCCCTCATGCGGCAAGATTACCAAAGCAGACATATTTAAGTTCCATGAACTCGCTCAGCCCGTGCCGCGAACCCTCGCGTCCAAGCCCGGAAGACTTCCAGCCGCCAAACGGGATAGGCGCTCCTGTGAAGGATGAGGTGTTCAGCGCGACCATGCCGTACTGCAGGTTCTCCGAGAGCCGAATTCCGCGGTTGAGATCCCGCGTGCAGACATAGGCCGCCAGGCCCATCTCGCAGTCGTTTGCGCGGGCGACGACTTCCTCCTCCGTTTCGAAAGAGAGAATTGCAGCGACCGGACCGAACGTCTCTTCGCGAACGATCAGCATGTCGTCGGTGACATTGACAATGACCGTCGGCGTGACGAAGTTTCCTTCTCGCTCGTCCAGCTTGCCCGTGGCAATGATGGCGCCCTTGGACAGCGCGTCCTTCACATGCGCACGACATTTTTCGACCACCGAGCGCTTGGTCATCGGACCGATGTCGCTTTCGGGATCGAGGCCATCGCCCACCTTCAGCAGCGCTACGGCCTTCGCGAATGATGCGCAGAAGCGATCATAGAGCGGCGACTGGATATAGATGCGGTTGGCGGCAAGGCAGTCCTGTCCGGAGGTCGCAAACTTAGCCTCGACGCAAAGGCGAACCGCCTCTTCAAGATCCGCGTCGCCGAAGACGATGAACGGCGCATTGCCACCAAGTTCCATCGAGACCTTCTTCACAGTCCTGCCGGCCTTCGACAGCAGAATGCGTCCCACCTCTGTCGATCCGGTGAAGCTGAGGGCGCGAACGCGCTGGTCGGAAATGAATTCCTCACTTAGCACGACGGGATCGCCAACGACGACCTGAAAGACCCCGGCGGGAATTCCCGCCCGCTCTGCCAGGCGGGCGAGCGCCAGTGCCGAAAGAGGCGTGTCAAGAGATGGTTGGACAATCATCGTGCAGCCTGCAGCCAGGGCGGCAGCGGCCTTCCTGGCGATCATGGCGCTCGGAAAATTCCACGGGGTGATCGCGGCCGTCACACCGACGGGCTGCATGGAAACCACGAGCTTGCTATTGGGCTTGTGGCTGGGGATCGTCTCGCCGTAGGCACGCTCGCCTTCGCTGGCAAACCAATGCACGAAGCCCGCACCGTAGAGGACCTCGCCGCGAGATTCCGCCAGGGGTTTTCCCTGCTCCGCCGTTATGATCAACGCCAGTTCTTCGACATTTTCTTCGATCAGATCCGCCCATCGGCGGAGAATTTGGCCGCGTTTTCTGGCGAGCATGGTGCTCCAGATGGAGAAGGCGCTCTCGGCAGCGTTGATAGCTTCCTGCGCCACGTCCGCGCCGCAGACCGTGACGCGGGCGATCTCCAAACCGGATGCGGGATTTTCAACGCCTATCGTCTTTTCGGAAGCCTTCCATTCGCCGGCCACGAACGCCCTGACCTCGAAGAGGGCATTGTGCTCAAGCAGTTCCGCGATGGACGGTGTGGGATGAAGCATGTTCTCGCTCGGTATTCACGTCTGTTTCTTCGAGCAAGGTTAGGTGCGTTGCAGCATTGAATTTATGCTATATGTCGGCAGTTGTCGCAGTAACTGCGTAGATTCGAAAATGACGCATAGGGACTGCACATGCCGATCGATCGCCTGGATGCTAAGCTTCTCAATCTAATTCAGACCAACAACCGCCGCGGCTCCGAAGAGCTCGGGGAGCTGGTGGGCCTTTCGTCCACCGCTGTCCAGCGACGTCTGAAGAAGCTGCGCGCCGATGGCGTTATAGAAGGAGACGTGTCGATCGTCGTTCCAAAGACAATCGGACGGCCCGTGTCGATGTTCGTGCTGGTCACACTCGAACGCGAACGAGCCGATATCGTCGACCGGTTCAAGCAGTCGATCCGACAGACGCCCGAAGTCATGAACGGCTACTACGTGACGGGAGATGCCGACTTCCTGCTCATTGTGACCGCCGAGAGCATGGAGGACTACGAGCAGTTCACGCGGAAGTTCTTCTACGAGAACCCCGACATCAAGGGCTTCAAGACCATGGTGATCATGGACCGGGTCAAGGTCGGCTTCTTTGTTCCGATCGATGCCGAGCGATTTAAGTGACTACTTTGAAAGGAATCGAACCACAGCGCGCTTATAAATATCATAAATTCAGTTATTTAACTTGTAGCGCACTATTATTGAGGTTTTGCGCGATTGCCAGGCTAAGTGACCTGCCACTGAACTTTCATCCGGCAGCGATTAGAGCCTCGGCGGTTTTGGATACGCCAATTGGCGCGGTGTAAGCAACCGGCGGAAACGCGAAGCTTCCATCTCGCGCAGCGTTGGAGCCGG
>NZ_PCDP01000065.1 GCF_003240585.1 Arminella tubonensis | reverse complement strand
AAACCGGTTTTGATCATCACATTCTTTCCACGTCCGGGGTTTGCGCACTGCGAAAAAGGCATCTTCCGGAGTTGGGCGATTTCGTTGAAAAACTCAGTCGTTGCCAGCACAGCAAAACGCTGGTTCAACGGGCGCAGATGACATCCTGCCTGGACTGGCGACCAGCTCCAAGCAACCCGATTTAGCTCAAAATGGTTGCCTACATGTCATCCCCGAATGCGGGCACTACGTGCCGATGGAACGACCAGAGGCGTTAAATTCGATAATCCGTCAATTGATAAATCAGACAGCGATGTGAACGAGTTGCTTTTCGCGTGCTCGTGCGCTCGCTTCAATATGAGGTTAGCCGCTGATCGACATGGTGTGGAGCTACAGCGTGGCCAACGCAATTGGCGCCAAGACAGTGACGCTGAAGGTCAAATATGCAGATTTCAATCAGACCACCCGGACCAAGACCCTTGGTGCGCCGCTCGCGGAGGCTCGCGAACTGGTGCGCCTGGTAGATGTCTTGCTGGACCCGGTTTTCCCGACTGGTAAGGGCATAAGGTTGCTCGGCGTTATCCTCTCTTCGCTGGACCGATCAAGCGAGACAACACCGCCGCAGTTGCTGTTGTCGCTCGACTAATGGCCTGCGACCGAACTTAAACACCCCGTTAACCACCCGATCCTATCCTTCGGCGGGCGATTCCACATAGAGGCCAAGCCTTTCCCAAAGGAGAGCACCGGCCTCAAGCGAAGGACGGACACACCGATGGCCGACGACACCGTCAAGAATAGCCGATCCGCAGACGAGCGATCATTGCAAACCCACTTCTGTGAACACCCCGGTTGCGAGAACTGGGGTGGCTTCGGCTACGACGTGGAAATGGGCGAGACCCAATGGTTTTGCGGCGGGCACAAGTGGGACGACTACCGCCTGGGCAAGTCGCGGAGAACTTGGTCGAAAACGGATGCCTCGACCTTCAACGCGACAGAAATCCCGGCACGCGCCGCATCGGTTCGCTGAAATGATTGCATTGGATGATCTCGTAGCCGAGCAATTTTATTGGGCAAGGCGACGAAGCGGAACTGACGCTGAACGTGAACTCCAGATTGTGCGCGTGTCATCGATCTTCGGTTCAACCCGCGAGTTCCTGACCATTGCCACAGTCGGAAGCGACCAACATTACGCCCTGGATGAATTCGACATTGTTGAGGTCGTGGCGCAGAGCGTCTCTGAGCCTCCCGGATCACCCTAAAGTGGAAATGCGTCTAAGTTTGGCAATGGTCTGATCGCCTTTGAGCATCCTTGAAATGAATTATTACAGACTATCCTCGTATAAGAATCCTGCAAAGGTTTGGGGAAGCAATTTGTGATCGTTCTGCCTATGGCTCTCAACTGTGTGATTGTTCTCGCCAGCGCCTTCTCGTTTCTTGCGGGAGCCTATTTCATGGCGTCTGCGCAGGCAGGTATCCGTATCCACCTTCCTCAGCAATTTCGCAGTGAAGGCCAGTATCGTTGGCATCTTATGGACCATGCGTTCGATCACTCGGTGCCGTATCGGATCAAAAGGGCCTATGTCCTGTCCGGAGTCTTCGGGGTTCTGGTTTTCATCGGTGCCTTTCTCGTCGCAATCCAGACCAAGCGAGGAGACGCCATGGTCCTCTTTGGCGTCGTTACTGTTCTAGGTACAGTTCAAGCCATCGCTAATTTCAGAAAACTGCGTGCCGTAAGGAGCCAGCCGGATGAAGGAAGGTTTTAGTCTCCAGCCATGATCAGCAATGTATTCTTAGGCGCGGCGATGGTGACGTTTGGCATCGCGTTCTGGCTGATGGTGCCGCTAATCGGCAGTCGTCGCGACTTGATGAAAATGGCCCCGGCGGAATACGGCTGGCTTGCAATACGGTTTTTCCCGCTGATGATCCTGTCTTTCGCATTCTTCATTGCAGGAAGCTTGGCTGCGAAGTACGGCTGGCCTTGATATATTGACGAGCTTAGAGCCGTGACAGCGTTGAAACGCCCTGGCGTATCGAGCCAACTTCTCCCGACTTGACCTTCGTCGCAAACAAGAACATAATAAGAACATCGAAGCCGCAGAAAGCGGCACTCACATTCACACCGAAGCTTTGGCTGCTGTGCGCAACACAGGAGGACGGAAGATGTTGATTAAAGACAGCTATTTTGAAGAGGCTGGCGGCTGGCCGACTGTCGAGCTGTGGCAGGGCTACCTGACCCGGACGGACCCTGTTGCGCAGATCGAAAATCTTGAGCCATACCTGTCGAAGGCCGCTGAGGAATTTCCTGAAATCCTCGACTGTGGACTGTGCAGCGCGTTATCTGATGCGGTCGCTCGGGAAGAACGATCGCAGTCGTTCGAGGCGTTCTGCAATATCGAAGTCTCGTTTGATGGCGAAATCGACTGCGGCCCATCAGGAGATGAACTCGACATCGCCTTCAGCAAGGAAATGGGTATCGCCCTCGTCGCTTATGTCGGTCGGGGCGTTCCATTGATTGTGAAGCGCTACGCATGCTCGTCGCCAGATGAGGCCGTGGATCTCTGGCTGGCGGAAGCGGCTGAGCCCCTGATGTTCGCAGATGGTGAGGACGACGATGAAACAGCCGCATCAAACCGTCATTGAATCCGCGTTTGAAATAGATGCAGCCATTGCGTGGCATGATGGCGACACAAGAGCGACGATCGCAGCTCTCCTTGAGGACCGTCAACACCTGCGCGAACAACTCGCCATGGCCTTCAACGCTTTAAGCCGTGGCCCGGTGAGAGGATGGACGCCGACATTTGATCGGTCCTGACAACGGCGGGATCTCATCGAATATCGCATCAGTAACGGGTACGAACGCGCAAAACGGACTGCATGAAGGAGAAGGGACCGCTGGACCTATTCCGGCGGAACGACTGCCTTGATTGGATCGTAATCATAGACCTGCGCATCCGTCTTCAGCAGCGCCCCGAGCGCGTCGGTGGTCGGCTGCTCCGTCTTCACGAACAGACCCGTAGCGGCTGATACCCAGATATCCGAGACTTTGTCCGGGTTCTTCCAATGGGCGGTGTAGTGCAAGATACCGGCGGCGGACGATACTAACTTGCAGTCGTGGAAGATCGGTTCGCCTTTTCCTATGGGGTGGGCGTATGCCCCTTCCAGTCCCCACCTGCCGCCCGGAACCCTCGAATAAAGCCATCGGTCGATCTTCACTGCTTCAAGCGCAGGAATGGGCTGCTGTCTGGGGCGGATCTCTGTGACCTCGTAGGTGTATTTGTCGGCGAGATAGGTGCTTCTGAAAGCCAGATAGACGTCCCTGCAGAATTTATCTTCCGGCAGAGGCGATAAGAGAGTGGTTCGCAACTCTGAGGCTGGCCGTTCATGGGCTTGTGTTACGAGCGGCGGGTTTTCGAGCGAGGGGTCTAGGCTGTCCGCAGGCTGATCGCGGGCGGGATAATCGTATAATTCTATTGTTTTTTCAAAGGGAAATGGCGACTGCAAATGGCCGAAAGTCCTACTGATTCGTAAGATCCTGCCGGTTTTCATCGATATCCATAGTTCAGTCAACGACTCGTAGCCCCTATGCCAGGTACCAGCAAAGTGAAGCGCCGGGCCGCGGGAGGTTGCCTCGTTTCCGATCAATCTACACGCTCCAAACACTGGCTCTTCTTTGGAGGTCGTCAGACGGAGGGACCGACGATAGACGAAGTTCTCGTCGGCTGCCAAAGCGAAATATTCATTTGCGTTTCGATCCAATCCTCTCCGAACGGAGCGATCGTTCCGTCAGGTTTCAGTTCAGCCACGTAAATCGTGTAGCGCGCCAAGTTGGAGGTCTTTTCGTAAGCTCTATTGACGGCGTCGCAGGACGGATCTTCCCCTGGAAGGCGGTCTACAAGCCCAAAGGACCGCTCGTTGTCTGCGAACGACAGCCCAGGTGCCAAGGCGCGCCAAGAAAGAAAAGAACCAAAATCAAACGCATTGATCACCGCGAGTAATTGGAGAGATGACACGGGTCGGCAGGACGGCCTCGATGGACAATTCATGGCTATTTACTTTCGATCCGCCATTCCTTCTGCCCGAAGGTCACATCGAAGCGCGACAGGAATGATCGTCCGAGCAGGCCATCGATTCCGTCGCCGAGCGGCTTGTCGCCGCCTGACAGGACAATGGCCTCAACATCATCGGCCTCGACATGACCGACGCGGAGCTGTCTTGCCGAACTGCGCTCCGCAAGGAAGACACCTCCGGCCGCCTGCATGCGCACGGTGGCGTCGCCGGATAGCGGCAGCTTCGTCTTGGCGGCAAAGCTGCCGGTCAGGGTGACGACGCTGGCACCCGTGTCGACGACGAAAACGCCGGGGACGCCGTTGACGCTCACGGTCGCTGTGATGATGTCCTTGCCTTGAGTGGGGAAATGATCCTTGCCAGACGCGTAGTTGCCCTGGCATTTTCCCTTGGCGTTGTATGCCTGAATGATGGCCCGTGCGGCGGGCGTATCGTTCGTCGAAGGTGTGATCGAAATCCAGGTCCGCAGCGGCGTCATCGCCTCGCAATACTGCCCGAGCGCAACGTAGGTCAGCGACATCCGCCGAAACACTTCGCCATTCAGTGCCGCCAGATCTCCGGTCAATCCGAGAAGCGAATCATAGGCGTCGAGTGCTTCCTTGTAGCGTTTCAGATCGTGCAGTATCAGAGCCCGAAGATAGTAGAACTGTGGCTGGTCCGGCGACATGTCCGAAATCTCGTCCGATATCTTCAGCGCGGCGGGAAGATCGCTCAGTCCGTAGAGTATGTCGGCCGCCGTATACAGAGCTGTATCCGACGGCTTGCACTTGGCCGAGAATGTCTGCAGCACCTTCGCACCTTCCCGGGCATATCCGGATTGCTTCAGGTCCCCTGCGAATAAGTAGGTGGAATCCCAATCGCACGGCTCGCGGCGCAGGGCCGCGATGTGTTTGTCTATCGGGTCGCTATCGGCAACGGCCCTCGGCAACGGCTCGATATCGAAACGGGAATAGAATTCGCCAGGCACCGCGTCTGGATTGAGGCCGACAAGCTGCCGCGCATGATCGGCAACTACATCCGGGCCAATCCGTTCGATGACCGCGCCGCCGATTGCCGCGATTATCACCAGGATCGCTACCGCATACCTGTTCCATGCACTTGGCGGCGACAGTCTCGCGCCGTTTCTGTCTTCCCAGTCCGCCTTGAGCATTCAGTCTTGTCCCCCCCGGTATAAAATCTCGACACTCAGCTTCACCGCTCGCCCATGGCCTCCAACGAAATCCCCTGCTATTTGATGTCGCTACACTCAAGCTGAATTCTATGTACAAACAGGCGCGATTGACCTTCAACGAAGTCTTTTTTCTGCCTAACGGCAGAGAAATTGTGCTCGTTGAACGTGTCTCCATCTATAATTGCCCTGTAAACTTCTCTTCCTTTAGTTTCGCTTTGCACATTAGCTAGGAAGAAGGCAAGTATAGTATCGTTTTCATCGATTTCTTTTGATGTGCGGATTACACATCGGCAATACTCAACAGAGAAACCCTTCAAGGAAGCGCACATCCCTAATGTTCCGTCGGAAACAGTGCCCAAGGTGTTTGCTTCCGTTGAGCGGGCCGACGCAACGCCTATCGACGTTACAAGCAGAAGTGCAAGCAAGAGTGTCGAGGACAGGTTCGCGATATACTCGACAACCTCCTCAATTGGGCTCCTTTTGGATGAGGAGATATCACAGTCAAAAGACGAACCCGTGGCTTCTCCCCAATTTCTTCTTAGGCGTGCGCCTTTCTCCTTCACATCCAAAGCACGGTCGCCCTGGAAAGGTTCTTGGTCATTTCCCATGGCGTTCACGTCGTCTCCCTATGCTCCTGCCACATAATTTCACCGCAGCCACTCTTCGCCTTGGCGAACGCAGCTTTCGAAAAACCAAATCGAGGGTGATAATGTTGCCGTTCACGTGCCCCACAACACCGAACTAGTTCCGATAGAGATCTACGATCTCCGGTCTACTCGCTCATAAAGCGATTTTTGAGGAGAAATCATTCTAGTATCGCGATTAAAAGCACGACCTACTGCTGAAAGCAAGCTTGCATTACGCAACGTAATTTTCTTATTTGTAGCGTTGAAACCCACGTGCGATGCTAGCCCGCAAACAATAGTTCCAAAGCTCGTTTAGTATGGCGAATACCCCTTAGAGGAAACCGGCGTGCTGTTCACACCATCGCCGAATGTTCCGTGCTTTAGCGGTGCGTGAGGTGAGATCGGCACGCAAATGGGTGAATGGCTTTTGATCGAAATTACTTCGCCGTTCCTCGCCTGCCGCATAACGCGGCATATCATCTAACGCTGCCTGGAAGGCAGTGCGGATTTCCTCCTGACTAAAATTCCGATCCCAAAGCTCCGTCATCAGTGTGTTGATGATACCCACCAGTGTAGGCTCTGATGATGGCGGTCGCGAATAGAGTTGAGCACAACGCACCGCGAAATCGGTTGCCGCTGCTAACGACGCGCTCTGCCAGTCATCACTATCAGACATCGTTCATACCCTCTCTCGACTGCAATTCGAAATCAGATTAGGGCAGTTGCGGACAGCGGCAAAGGGCTACACCGAAACTTGCTTCGGCCGTATCGTCGTCTTCGTCGTATTCTGGCAGTCCGGCTTGCTGGTTCGAAATCCACGACCAGCTCATCACAAAGGCCCCATCGTCGCCCCTGGAAATCACGGCATCATCATCGACCTCTAGGTCGTCGTCTGTGGCCACAGCTCGGACAAAGGCAGCAGTATCAGCGTGCGGTTCCTTTTTCAGCTTATCCGCCAAGAGACCTTCGGGAATGTAAGAAAGGATAAGATCGATTTCGTCTAGTTCTAGCCGAAGCCACATTGCGGAATTTCTGTTCAGGACACTCGATTATGGCGCCGAGTTTCGTCGGCGGCAAACATCATCATAATCTTAATTCTCCTGGCGGTTCCCGTCGGAACGGCTCTTTTCGTTCTCTTGCTGGAGCAACGCGCCTGTGCAATGAATGAATGCGGAGGCCTCAAGCAATTTCACGTTTTCCGCCCATCCATATCCATGAAATGGAGGCGGGTTTATAGCCTCATGCGGCCCAACGCATGCGAGGTACAAGCAGGTATTCTGGTCGGCAATGTCTTCGGCGTTTAGCGCTACTTTTTTGATGGGGAATTCGCATGAGACGTCGTATGCGCACAATTTTCCTTGTTCCTGTCGCGGCACTGCTTCAGCCGTTCCCAGCGGACGCAGAGGTTTGGCGCGATAGCTTCGCTTCCAAGACTCCGTCAGCACGGTGGTATGTTTGCCACCGGCCGGAAAACAGCTTCCGTTTCGGCGTGAGAGAAAACGGCCGTACGGCCATGGTCTCCGAGGTCCGGCCTCTTCCCAAAAACCACGCATTGATCAAGGAAAAGCACTCCGGATGTATCGCCGATAACGGCGGCTATGAGGGCGATAGGTTCCGAGAGGTCTGAGCTTTGGGAATCGAACGCCGTCTGGAAGAAGATGGGTGCCGAGGTCTGGTACCGCTTCGACATGTACGTCGATAACAGCATCAAGCCCGATACGGATCGGTTTGTCATCGGTCAATGGAAAGAGCATGGCTCCCCAAAAGACTCGCCGATCATTGCCCAACGCTTCACAGGTCGGACTTTCACTGTCTCCATCGAGCAAAACAATAACAAAGCAAAACGAGGTGATAGAGACGATCTGTGCCGAGTGTACATCGCGAGTCAGAACCCGAAATCGGATCCACCTTGGGGCCATTCCTCAACCGACGCTGTCCTTACGGCGCTGAAGGCAAAAAATGAGCCTGAGGCTCCCTTATCTTTCTCACACCCGCTGATCACGTCGCCACAGCCAGACGCGCCGAAGTCTATCGCCAACCTTCGCTGTGACGACGGTCTTGAAGTTCACACTGATCGTCAATTGCCGAACCCTTTCGGGGGTTGGACGACGATGGTCTACCATATTCGGATGTCGCCGGATCAGCGTGGACTCATTGAGATTTGGGCCAACGGTCACAGGATCGCTGAAGCAACCGGCCGCATTGGATTTACCGGCTCCAAACCGGGAGCGCAGCAGTATTTCAAGTTTGGCTCATACCGGAACCCGGCGAATTTCAACACGATCACCAAACTTTCTAACTTCGTGCGGGGAGATAGCCGGGCAGGCGTTGATCCAACTAGCAAGCTGACCACCGACTAAGCCATCTAGGCTCCTCAACAGCGGGCCACTGTTGCGTGGGAGGGTGAACGGGAGGGGAAGTGCCCGAGATAGGGCCTAGCTGTACGCTCGACCGAACATAAGATAGGAAGCTCTTTTGATTGAGGATTCTAAAGATTTCAAACTTTCGGAAGGGGCCACGGCAAGAGTGGTGTTTGTCCTGTCACCTACTGAAAAACGCAAAGCTCGGTGAGCATTGGGCGCTACGCACTATAGACGCGTGAGCGAATCTCCGACCGGGAAACGCCGATATCCTTTAAGGAGGCGTCGTTGAGTAAGGAGAGATCCTTGTATGCCTTGCGGAGTTCGAAGAAGTTTTCGATGCGTTTGACGACTTTCATTGCTTTATTCCCATATGATCTGTGGCTAATTAAATAGCACTTTGCCTAGCAAGTGAGCAGCCTCAAACTCGCATAGGAGCCACCGCAATTCTGGTGGCCGTCGGTTCAGATCGCATTCTTTATATAGCTTGTCGCCAACGCAATGGCCGAATTCCTAGTCCCCGCCAATCCGCGACTCGCTCAGATTCGGAATCCATTTCCCGAACCAGTTCGTGTGGTCACCATGTGACCACCGTCGATAGGCATCCCCAAATGTAATTTCCACACGAGGTCCGTATGGCCGCAGGTACCGTCAAGTTCTTCGATCCATCCAAGGGTTTCGGTTTCATCACTCCCGATGACGGCGGCGCCGACGTCTTCATGCACCTCAGTAAGATCGAAGAGGCGAATCTCGCTCATCCTGAAGTGGGGACTCGCATGTCCTACGAGCTTCTTGAAAAGAACGGAAAGATATCGGCAGTGAAGCTTGGCATTCTTCCTCCAAGCCCTGAATCGACATCGAAATTCAAGCCGTTTGTCCGGAAGCACGAGAGGGAGTTGGATGCAGAAGAGCTTTTCGAGCGGGAATGGGGCTTGCGCCGCGCCAACTAAATCCCCCTGCTGGTCGCCTGCCCAATGTGGTCTCGATGTAATAAATTGAGTTCGATCGACATTGAGACATTCGCAAACGACCATGTGTCGGTCTCGGAACTCGCTCGCCAAACCAGCGCGGATGCTTCCAAACCACACAGAAGCTGAATGGTGTCGGCCTCACTTCGGTGGTCAATTCCCATTACAGTCTCGATCATTTTTACCGGCGCAACGAACTCCCGGAAACATTAATCTCATAATGCTACCAACATGTATCGCAAAAAGGGCTCGGTTTTCCGGGCCTTTTTTTGTGCCGTGAAACCTGGTTTGACACCTCCAAAGCTGAAAGCGTTGTGAGAAACCTAGAGGGGCATTTGCACCCACCATTCTGAACGAATCCGGAAAAAGCCCGCAACTGTGGGCTTTTTTTGATGCCAAATGGCAGAATCTAGGGAGCCTAGCCACCCGTTGCCAATGCTGTCCAGAATGACCTCTGGCGACATCATCGTTCAGACGCTCAGGGCCCCCATCGTTTGAGGAGCATCGTCGGAGTTCTCAGATGATGGCGCTTGCGCCGAATATTGGCGTGGAAGCGATGGCGACGGGTTCAGATGCCGGAACTGTTCGTCCACGCCCGGCCTTTCGTTGCGGTGAGGCAGACTTGCGAGCAACGTCGTTATTCCATAAACCGAAAGACACCACATTTTCGCATCGACGATGAACCAATTGGAGTGAAATTCGTTTCTTTCTGAATGTGCGAACGCGCTAAATTTCCAGACGCGGTTTGAATGGGGCTGGGCGGTCGCAACGTGTCGGAAACACAACCGAATTTGCTCGGAGGACTAGGGTCATGAAGAGTCTCGTCAAGTCTATTATCATCGCAGGCGCGGCCGTTGCGATCACGGCTGCGGCGTTTTCGCCAGCCTCTGCAAATGACTGGCACCACGGAAACAATAATTGGCACCACGGCTGGGGCGGCGGCTGGCATCACGGATATGGAGGCTGGGGTGGCGGTGGCTGGGGTGGCGGTGGCTGGGGCTATGGTGCGGCCGGGTTGGCAACGGGACTGATTATCGGATCAGCCATCGCTCAGCCTGGGTATTACGGCTCGGGATATTACGGTTCCCCGTACTACGGATCCGGGTACGGTTATGGCGGGTACGCGCCGCCGCCGCGTTACTACTACGCCGCACCCCGTCGGTATTACATTCACAATGCCGGACTGCGACCTTGGTCGCCTGCTTGGTCGCGATACTGCTTCAGCCGATATCGGACTTTCAATGGTCGCACCGGCACATTCGTCGGCAATGACGGTGCGCGGCACTTTTGCGTGGCAAACTGACACCAGATCCGGCAGGAGGAACGAAGAAGATCGGTGCAGGGTTAAATCGCGTCCGTTTGATCCATATCGCCGGCGTATATCTCCGGCCAGGCGTCGCTCCCAAGCCCCGTGCGTCGCGACGCCTGGTTTTCAGCTACAGCACCAACACGTCGCCAATCGAACCAACCACTTGGGTTTAAACGTAAAGCTTTTGCGGGTAGCACATTGATGCTGTCTTCAATTGGCGGGTTTTTAGTTTTCAACAACGACAAAATTGCCCAATGTCGTATTGGCTTGGCGCAGAACAGACACATGTCGGGCCGTTGTGAAGACCTGCGTCCGTCACCGTACATTTGAACCGCGTAATGAAGGAAATAGCGTGAGTCTTTTTATCCCATCACCGTTGATACAGGAAAACATAAATTCGGCTGTGGGTTGGATGACCGGCGATGACGACTTTCTGGCTGAGGTCTATCTCAGCACCCCGAGCGCCCGGATCCAGACGAATTTTGGTGACACGCACCGACACGGCGGTGTCGTACGATTAAAGGCGCTGGAAAAAGCAATTGCTGCGGCCAAGGATCACTTAAAAGGCATTTCACTGAAGCAGAGGCTCTTGTTCAAGCTTACTTATTCTGGTCGAGGAAATCGGCAGCTTTCAACCGATCTTCACGAGACACTAAATTGGGCTGATAGCAGCGGGCTGCTCGCGGGCGGGATGCTATTCAATCAGGTCTTGAGCAAGAATATTGCCGAGGGCTTTGTCTGGTTGGGCTTTCCAGACCCAAAGAAGGCGGTGCTTTTCAAGTTGGCAGGGTACGATCACACATCGATTTGATGCGATCAATCGAAACGCGCTCGAAACGTCATCGGCGACGCCTAAAGGGCCAGTCGACCACGCCGCCGGCAAAGAGAGCCCACCAGACCATGACCGGCTGCAAAGCGAGGCGGGGAATGTGGTACCACCAGCCAAGCGGGTCGTGGCCACCGGCGGAAAGACCGTCCAAGGCATGCTTGATGTTGGCCGGATAGACGCAGATCGCATAAAGTGCCAGCGCAATGCCCGTTATTCGGCGATATCGCCCAGTCAGAATTCCGACGGCGCCGGCCAGTTCGCAAATGCCTGTCGCAATGATCGTCTGGCGTGGAAATGGAACCCAATCCGGTGTGATACGCAGGAAGCTATCCGGCGTTGCCAGATGAGAGAGAGCGGCTGCGGTGTAAACAATAGCGAGCGCCCACCGGCTGCCCCATCTGGGCGGGTGGAAAGGTAGATCACTCAAATTCCCGCATACCATTCATAGCCGCGGTCTTCCCAGAAGCCGCCGTTGCCGCCCCAGAGGTCGCTGTACTTGTCGCGAACCTCGATGCGCATGACGTACTTGGCGTGCTTATATCCAAGATGACGCTCGACACGCAGGCGCAACGGCGCGCCGTGGGCGACCTCGAGATCCTTGTCGTTCATCGAATAGGCGAGAATGCTCTGCGGATGGAAGGCATCGATCAGGTCGATGCTCTCGTAGTAGCGCCCGCTGCCGTCAAGCGTTTGCTCCAACTCATCGGCGCAATAAAACACCACATATCGCGCGCCGGGCTTCAGACCCGCTGTCTGCAGGATAAGCCCGAGGGGGACGCCGGTCCACTTGCCGATGGCACTCCAGCCCTCGACGCAGTCGTGGCGCGTAATCTGGGTGCGGGCAGGCAATTTCTTGAGATCAGCGAGCGAGAACTCCATCGGCTGGTTGACCATGCCGTCGACCTTGAGGCGCCAGTCGACGAAGCCCGTCTCCGTCAACTTGGCGTAGTCCTGGCTGTCGGGCTGGCTGGTACCGTTCGGGCGAAAGGTCGGGGAGATGTCCTTGTCGGTATATTCGCGAGCGAGTGTCTGTGGCGAAACCAGCAAGCGCTGGCTTCCCATCGTCAAGCGCTCGGCCATTGCCAGTACCTGCTGCACGTTCTGGTTCTGCACGACATCGTCGCAGCCGGTGAGCCCAATGGCACCAAGTGTGGCAGCCGAGCCGATCAGCAAACGGCGGCGGGTGAACAACGTGCTCATGGCTTCGGTACCTCCGTGCGGATCGCATAGCGGCCGGTCACCATCGATCGAATATTGTTCCAGAGGCCGGAGACAATAACCATCACAATGTGGACGATGACGAACATGACGATGGACCAGGCGGTGATGAAGTGGATGCCACGTGCGGACTGGCGCCCCCCGAAGATATCGAGAAGAAACGGATACCCGGCGTCGATGCTCGGAGACATGGTAAGCCCGGTTGCCAGCATCAGTGGCAACAAAATGAAAATGACGACGATATAGGTCAGCTTCTGCAGTACATTATAGTGCCTGGCGGCCTCGCCTTTGGGAAAACGCAGCCGCGCATGTTCCTTGATCTCGTGCCAGATCGTGCGGGGCTGCACCTCTTCTGACGAGGGGATCAGATCACGACGGAAATGACCGGCGAGGAACCCGTAGAGCAGATACAGCAGGCCATTGATCACAAAGAGCCAGGCGAAGAATAAGTGCCAACGACGACCCGTCGCCAGATCCTGGTAGCTTGGGATCGTTGCCCAGGCGGGGAATGCGCGATCCGTCAACTGCCCATCGACCACGGACGCGCCGAGGACACCAGTGGTGGGGATTGTCAGACTGCCGATGCGCAGGGCGCCACGGATGTTGTCCCCCTCTTCGTGCGAGCCGATCTGCAGCCACGAGGGATCCGCATCGGCGCCGTACTGACCCCAGTAGAGAGACGGGTGCGCATTGAATATCTGCATGCCACTCATCAGCAAAAGGGTTAGACAGAGGACGTTCAGCCAATGGGTCAAACGCGTGACGATCGAATGGCGACGGATATAAATTTTCCCCAGCGGCGCAGGCGGCAATGCGCCGCTCTCCTCGATGGTCGTCATAGGCCGCTCCTCCTTCGATTGCCAATGGAGACTAGGCAACATCCTACCACGTGTACGGTGAAACTGCTGAGAGGTCGCAGCATCGCTCTCTTCGGAAATTTAAGACATGCAGCCGCCGGCAGGCGACTGCATGTCGATCGCTGGCAGATTACATTGGCGGGACGACGCCATTGGTGCCGACCACGACGCGGTCGGACGAAACCACCCCATCGCCGGTGCTCTCGCCATTGATGAACACGGTTGCGCCGGCCTTGATGTCAGCCTTGGTGGCAGCACCGAGTGTGACGACGGGGGTGCCGTCCGGAATAGAGATCTTCTTTTGACCGCCCTTGTAGGTCAGCGTCAAAGTCGGGCCGTTGACCGAGGTAACCGCATTGGCAACCGTCGCATTGGTCATCGAGCTGTTCGGCTTCAGATCCCATGGGCGATCGCCTTCGCCGGTTCCTTTCATCGCCGCCGGGAAGACCACGACTTCAAGGGCGCCGTTGACGCCGCTATCGGTTGGCTGCGAGGCGATGCCGACGAAATCACCTGGCTTGATGTCTGCGGCGGAGGCCTTGACCACGCCCGTAACGGCCCAGCCGGTCTTCAACACGACGGTTACATCTTTTCCATCGCGGGCTTTGACCTTCAGCGTGTCCCCGTCGATGCTTTCGACTGTCCCACGGACGCGGACCCGCTCGGCGGCATGTGCGCCCTGGCTGATGGCGAGCGTCATCATAGCACCAGTGGCAAGCGCAAACGCGCCCTTCGTGAAACGATTGCGATTCATTTGGTAGCTCCTTGATTGTTCGAACGATCAGTCGGTCCCTGGACGGACGGTAAATACCCGGAAAAGAGAGCCCGGGACCTCGCCCGGCGGGAACGCTCCGGCTCGATACAACGACCCTATCGACCGCCCGGTAGCCTAGCCAATCAAACAATGGTGAATTTAGAAAGAGCAAGGCGACTTGCTGCTCGGCTGCAAACGACTGCACACATGGTGCCAAGCTTATAAAGTCTTCATCTAATTCGGATAGGCCCTGAGCTTATTGACGTTCTAAACATGATTTTTAAAGTCGCATTCGCGTTGGGAATTGGTGTAGTGAGGAAGAGCATATTGGAATTGCTACTCCGGCATAGAAACCCGAAAGCAGAGGGCGGTCGCCGCGGCAAACATTCCCTGCAGCGCAAGTTCGTGCTTGGTATAGGTGTCGTCACGATCTGCATCGTGTTCCTGTCGATTACCGTCCTTCAACGCGTCTATAATGACTACGCCGAAGCCCGCGATAACTTCGCTGGCATTTCGAGCTACTGGCTTGTACTCGATGCGGCAAATCGGATTTCCGCTGAGCGAGGACCTGCCAACGTAGCGATGGCGAGCACGAACATCGACAATGCCGCGTCGCTTCAACGTCTTGCGGCGTCTAGGACACTAACCGACCAGTCCCAGGACCGCCTGGATATTCAGCCGCCCTCCCCGTTCGGGCCGGTTCCCGCAAGTCTGTTACGGCAGGTGCGCCAGCAACTCCTCCGCGCGAGAAATAACGTGGACCATGTGGCCGCCCTGCCACCGGCTGGCCGGCGCCCTGACGATATGAAAAGCGCGATCGCAAATATGTTCGAGGTCGTTGATCTGCTTCGGGTCTTGACCGTGTGGCGTGGAAATACGGTCATTGCTCGAGACCCAAGTTTGGCGGGCAATGTCGTCATTGCATCGTTGCTCACGGACCTGCGGGAATATGGCGGCCGCATGGGATCGCAAATCATCGTCCCGGTGACCTTCCATCAAAAGTTGTCACAGGAAGAGGGTGACGCCAAGGACCAGACACGGGCGCATCTCCTCGAGATCTGGCGGACGATAGAGAGTTTCCGCGTGCTCTTTGAAGACGACGCAAGAGTGCTCCAGGCCCATGACGAAGCGGAGCGGCTTTTCTTCGGTGAGGGCGTTGGCTACATCGACAGTGTCGTCTCGCAAGGCAAGCAGTCAGGCGACTATCTGACGACGGCCAGCGAATTGACGGAACGCTACGTGCCGACATTGAGGACGCTTGAACGCTTTCGCGTCGTCTTTCTCGATGTGCTTCTGGAGACGATGGGAGGCATCCGCGACCATGCATGGTTCAAGCTGGTCGAAATAAGCCTGGCAACGGCAGCCATCCTCCTGACGCTTGTCGGCCTCATGTTGTCGGCGCATTTCTTTCTTTTCAAACCGCTGCTTCTGGCCGGAGAAGCTGTTGTCGACCTTGCGGAAGAGCGGGAGGTCAACGTGACGGATCCAGCCGGCATTTACGGCGGAGAGATGCTTCGTCTTTTTGACGCCATAGGCGTCCTTCGAGGAAAACTCAGCGAGCGCTCTGAGCTAACCCGCCAACTGAAGAACGAAGCGGAGACGGATGGACTGACGGGCATATCCAATCGCCGCGTCCTGGATTTCGTGGGAGAGAACGGAATAGGCGAAGCGGCGGCACCCAGCGCACGTTGCCTCATTCTCTTGGATGTCGATCACTTCAAAGCCATCAATGATACGCACGGGCATGGTGTCGGCGACCTCGTCCTCAAGGAAGTTGCCAGTCTGGTGCGCTCCATCGTTCCACCGAGGGCGATCGTCGCTCGCTTCGGCGGCGAAGAGTTTGCCGTACTCATCGATGGCGCCGACCTCGGGAGGGCTGTGACGCTGGGGCGCGAAATCCGCCTTGCGCTTCAACAGCATCGAATGGTCACCGCCAAAGGCACGCAAATCAACGTCACAGCGAGCTTCGGTGTCGCCACAGGCCTTGGCGGCCTCGATGGCTGGAATCGACTGATAGAGGAAGCCGATCTTGCCCTTTATCGCGCTAAATCAGACGGCAGGAACCGAGTTCGCTTTTTCATGAACGGCGCAATGGCACAAAAAGATTGTCCAAAAACGCTCAACACCGAGCCGCGACCGTCTTAGCTCGACCTGATTCCATGAATACTTGCGCCGAACATTTCGACCATCTTGAGACTATTTTTGCCCGAAGACGCGATCGTCGACCAAATCGTTGAATCAATGGCTACAATGGGAGCCGCCCGTTTGCTGACATTGCGCAGGCCGTCAAAGAGCGCGTGCCGGGCGCATCGAAGGTCTCCCACATAGCTTGGATAGCGGAACGGGGAAGAGGTCGATACCGGCAACTCGGCGACCTCCGAAACACTGCGCTTGGCGCGACCTCACGTTGAAGGCGCCGAGATCGCGGCCTGTCTCTTGCCGGTGGAAATGATCCACCGTCTGAATTCCGGGCCAAATGGCTTCTGCAGGGATGCTCTATTCCACGCCAACAGATAAGGATCCGATAGCTTGAGGCGATGGTCAAAAGGGATAGCCAATCGGCCCGACTTCAGTTCGTCGGCAATCATCGCCAGTTGCGCCAATACGAAGCCGCGACCTGCTACCGCTGCATCGATGGCACTGCTGGACAGCGTATATGACAAACCCTTATCCGCGGGAGGTCGAGGACAGCCAATGCTGCGGGCCCAATCGGACCAACTCGGCGCCGGTGAAAAAGCGGCATCCCAGACGATGTGCAGAAGCGGAAAACTGAGAATATCGGTGATTGCCTGCGGAGGATTTGTCTCGATCAAGCGCGGGGCGCAGGCCGGCACAACCCAGTCGGTGAACAGTTCCACGAAATATTGGTGATGCGAATTCTGTCCGTAGTAGATTCGAAAATCCACATCGTCTTGCCCCATAGTCGGCTCGCGCTCTGTTCCGACAAGGTGAATCATCGCGTTTGGATACAGCGCCTGCCAGTCGAAAATCTCACGCCCGATCCATTTGTTCACGACCGAAGTCAGGGAACTAAGGGTAATTCCGCTCTCGTTGCGGGCGCGACTGAGAACGTGCTGTGCATTGGCAAGGTGATCGAAACCCTTCTTGATCTCGGCGTGATAGATGCGCCCCCATGTCGTAAGCTCCATCTTTCCGGCGCCTCTTTCCAAAAGCGTAATGCCGAGATGTGCTTCCAGTTTGTGAACTTGCTGGCTGATTGCACCGGGCGAAACACCGAGAGCATGCGCCGCAGCGGTGACGCTACCGCGCGTTCCCACTGCCTCAAACGCCTGCAACGCCTTCAAAAAAGGGATCAATACATGTCCTTGCCACCGATTGTTTCGGCGTCAACTTTAGAAAATCTAAAAATAAAAGCAACCAGATCCGATCTGCTATCAGCCGACCGTCGGACTATCCGCAAGAACCCGGAAAGCGCCTTTCCAGTAAAGCAGAGGCTCCACATCAGTACGCAACGTGACTGCCCTCACCCGGCCTATCAAGATAGCATGGGAGTGCATTTGGACCACCTCGTCGAGCTCGCAATCAACGGCGGTCAACGCCCCCTGCAGCGCGAGAGCACCGGTTTCGAGTACCGACCACTCGGCACCCTCATAGCGGTGGACGCCATTCCTGCCGCCGTAGCCGGCAAAGGCGTGGGCCACATGCTGCTGGTCATGGGCGAGGACATTGACGCAGAAGCTGCCGTGCCGCTGCAGCACGGGCCAGGAAGAGGAACCGCGGTTGAGGCTGACAATGACCGATGGCACCTCGGCCGACAGCGAAGACACCGACGTTGCCGTGAAGCCGGTCCGGTCGTCACCAACGCCGACGGTGACAACGCTGACTGCGCCGGCAAGATGACGCATCGAGGCCTTGAACGAGGCGGCGTCCACGAGATCGCTCGCCTGGTCAGCGGTTTCCAGAACTTGAACTGAAGCTTTCATCCGATAACCCTTTATTGGAGACGGCGATCCGTTTGCCGATTGGCGCGTCAATCAGTAGCCGTCGCACGCGCCGCGGTGTATCTGTTGACGGGCATGGACAGACCGAGATTTTCGCGTAGCGTCTTGCCTTCGTACTCATCCCGGAAGAGGCCGCGACGACGCAACTCCGGCAAGACCAGTTCGACGAAATCGTTCAGGCTCGCGGGCAAGGTCGGCAGCATCAGGATGAAGCCATCGGCTGCACGGGTTTCAAACCATTCCTCCATGAAGTCAGCGATTTGAACCGGCGAGCCGGTGATGCCGTTGCCGGTATGCTTCTCGGCGTAGTGACGGATGAGTTCGCCGACCGAGCGGCCGCTTTTGACGAAATCGACGAGCTCGTCGAATAGCGCGCGGGAGCCTCTAGGTGCCTCGGGAAGCCGATCCATTGGGAATGGCGCGTCGAGCGGCACGCCGGCGAGATCGACCTCGATAAATTCCTGCAGCATCAGGCGGCCAACGTCGGGATGTAGATTGTCGATCAGGAAGTCGACCTTGGCGCGGGCCTCGGCCTCGGTCGCCCCGACATTGATGACGACACCCGGCATGATCTTCAAATCGTCGGGATCGCGGCCGTATACCGGCATGCGACTTTTAACGTTCTGGTAGAATGCGCGGTTGCGCTCGATGTTCGAGGCCAGGCTGAAAACAATTTCTGCGGTCCGTGCCGCCAGATCCATGCCCGCTTCCGACCCGCCGGCCTGGGCGATTACCGGGCGCCCCTGCGGAGATCGCGCAATGTTCAGCGGGCCCCGCACCTGGAAATGCTTTCCCTTGTGATCGAGCGTGTGCAGCTTCGTCTTGTCGTGGTAAATTCCCGTTTCGCGATCGAGCAGCAGCGCATCGGCCTCGAAACTGTCCCAAAGGCCGAAAACGACGTCGACGAACTCGGTGCCGCGCTCATAGCGCAGCGCATGCGGATCGAGACCCTCCCGGTTGAAATTGTAACCCGTCTCGTTGTGATCTGACGTCACGACGTTCCAGCAGACGCGTCCGCCGCTCAGATGGTCGATGGAGGCGAATATTCGAGCGACGTTATAGGGCTCGTAGTAGCTGGTCGAGACAGTTGCCACCAGTCCGAGGTTCTCGGTGGAGACGGCGAGAGCCGACAGGAGCGACAGCGGCTCGAAGCGGTTCATCTTCGTCGGCTGGCGTGCAAGCGCGTCGGCATCGCCAATGGCAGCGGCGGGAGAATCCGGCATGAACATGAAGTCGAGCTTTGCCGCTTCCGACACTTTAGCAAGGTTCAGCAAATGACTGAAATTATTGGCGCCGTTGACGTCGCTGTCAGGATGCAGCCACGATGCGGGATGAAAGCCGAACGTGTAGACGAAAGTGCCGAGTTTTAGCTTGTCCTGCCGAGCCATGGTCCCGTCCTCTTCAGCATCCATCGCAGAAGTATCCACCAGATCGGCGACGCGGCAACCCTGTCTCACCTGCTTTGAAATTTAGTTTTTCTAAATACCGGGATTTGAGCCCTGGGGAGCAAGGCCCTTTATGGTCTACCTTGCGCCGATGAGAGGGCTGAACACCATCAGGCTCAGGATTTCGAAGAGCACCTGGGCACCAGCCTGCGCCGTGTTTGTCGTCGTATCATATTGCGGCGCCACTTCGACGACGTCGCCGCCAACGAGACTGATGCCCTTCAGGCCCCGGATCAATTCCAGCACCTCGCGGGTCGTCAGCCCGCCGATCTCGGGTGTGCCTGTGCCGGGTGCAAAGCTCGGATCGAGGCTATCGATGTCGAAGGAGAGGTAAGTCGGCCCGTCGCCGACGATCTCCCTTGCCTTGGCGATGATTGCCGGAATGCCGAGGCCGGTGACGTCTTCGGCATGGATCACCGTCATTCCCGATTCAAATGAGAATTCCCAAAGATATTCCGCCGATCCGCGAATTCCGATCTGCACGGTCCGGGTCGGATCGAGCACGCCGTCGAGCACGGCATTGCGGAAGGGGCCAGCATGATGAAATTTCGTCTGATCGAAAGCGCCGCTCGTATCGCAATGAGCATCAATATGAATCATGCCGACTGGCTGTCTCTTGCCGATCGCCTTGAGGATCGGGTGGCTGATCGAATGATCTCCGCCGACCGATAGAGGCGCGACGCCGGCATCGACGATCTGGTTGATGCGCTTTTCGATATCGGCATGGGAAAGCTCGAGCCGGTAGCGGCTCTGAAACGGTACATCGCCGATGTCAGCAACACGAAGATCGAAAACCGGGGCCGTACCGAGCACGTGATTATAGGGACCGATCCGTTCGATGGCGCGCAGAGCCCTCGGTCCGAAGCGGGAGCCAGGGCGGTTCGTGACGCCGAGATCCATCGGAATGCCGATGATCGCCACCTGCAGATTGCCGAAGTCGGGATCTTCGGCGGTGACAGGGAGGTACGGAGCGCTCAGAAAGGTCGGAACTCCGGCATAGGGGGCCAAGCGCGTTCCGTTTTTCGCGAAGATCTTGTCCCCGACCTTTCGGAATGTCTCATTGGATATCTCGCCACCCTTGGCATCGCTGAATTTCGCACGCAGTCCTTCGAGTTTCGTCCTATCCCAGCTCATTGCAGCCCCGCTTTTTGTTTGCTTCGCGCTATTACTCGACAAAGCAATTGAGAATGCAATTGCGATTGTTGTAGCAATGGGCGAAAGAGGGACCAATATGTCAGCTGCAAAACCGAATTCGCTTGTCGCCAACCTTTCGCCGCCACCCATCCCGTCGGTGCATGCCTGGGGCCGAGACTACAAAGGCGGCCACGGTCCGCTCATCGACCTTTCGCAAGCCGTCCCCGGCTATCCCGCCCACCCGGCCATGTTGCGGCTTTTGGGAGAGGCGGCCGCCTCGCCGGCGATGACAGGCTACGGGCCGATCGAGGGAGAGGCCGTTTTGCGCGATGCCTACGCGCAGCACATGTCAGAGGTTTACGGCGCCGTCGTCCATTCCGGCAATATCCACATCACAGCCGGCTGCAATCAAGCTTTCATGTGCGCAGCAATCGCCTTGGCCGGATCCGGCGATACCATTGCACTGACCAATCCGTTCTACTTCAATCACGAGACGACGCTTTCGATGCTCGGGATCAAACGGGCGCTCGTACAATGCGACGCGGCCAATGGTTTCCTGCCTGATCTCCAATCGGCAGAACAGGCACTCGCAGGCGGCGCAAGAGCGATCGCTGTCGTTACGCCGAACAACCCCACCGGCGCCGTCTATCCCCCCGCGCTGCTGCTCGAGCTCTTCAGGCTATGCCGGAATTATTCCGCTTGGCTGATCCTCGACGAGACCTATCGCGACTTTCTGCCGGAGGATCATGGACGGCCGCATGCGCTGCTGTCCGAGCCGGGTTGGGAGGAGACGCTCGTTCTGCTCTACAGCTTCTCGAAGTCGTTCTGCATTCCAGGCCACAGGCTGGGTGCGATCACCGCAGAAGCGAAGCTGGTCGACCAAATCGCCAAGATCATGGACAATATGCAGATATGCGCGCCACGCTCGCCACAAGTGGCCGTTGCAGCAGCCTTGCCTCTGCTTGCCGACTGGCGGGCCGCCAACCGTCACGAGATCGCGCTTCGTGCGCGAGCGCTGAGGAAGGTAATGTCCGATCTGCCCGGCTGGGAGATCGGAGCAATCGGCGCCTATTTCGCATTCATCCGCCATCCCTTTCCCGACAGGTCATCCTCTGCGGTGGCAGAAAGACTTGCAAGGGAGGCGGGTGTCGTCTGCATCCCCGGAAGCTATTTCGGCGAGGGTCAGGAGCGATATCTGCGACTTGCCTTTGCAAACGCCGACACGGCATCCATCGCCTTGATCGGTGACCGGGTCAATTGACCGCCGATGACTGACTTATTGCGCCGATCGATGTCTGCTCACCGCGCCACCGGCTGAAAATCGCCCGCGAACTGAAAGCGATCGCCGGGATGGGTGATCTCCACGTAGGTCACGGTGCGCCCGTTTTGCCAGGTCTGGCGGATCAGATTAAGGCACGCCTCGCCGCGGGCGGTCTGCAGCAGGCGGGCAGTGGTGGCGTCGGCCGAGACCGCGCGAATGACGTGCCTTGCCTTCGACCAGGGAACCTGCGCCAGCAGCCATTTTCCAGGCGGCGTCAGGCTGAAATGCTCATCTCTTGCCAGCGGCACGATATCGAGCATGATGATGCGACGCTCGATGGCATTCGGCGTGCCGTCAACGACATGAAGGCATTGAAGCCTTAGAATTTCAGCGCCCGCCGGCTCGGCCAACTGCTTGGCTTCGGCCAGCTCCAATCTTTCGATTCTCCGCGACAATATCTTGTAGTCATGCTTGTGCCCGGCAAGTTCCGCCTCGGTGCTGATGTCCTGAATATCCATCACCGTCCGATCGATTTGTGGCGACGCGACGAATGAGCCCGTCTTGCGCCGTCGCACGATCATGCCCCGCTCCACCAGTGCTGAAAGCGCCTTGCTGACGGTCATGCGAGAGCATCGATATGCCGCCGCCAATTCCTGCTCCGTGGGGATGCGATGACCGGGTTGCCAGTCGCCCCCGACGATCCTGGTCTCGATGTCCCTGAAAATATTCTGATGAATTGTCACCACGGCCGACCCTCGATCCAGCGCAACAACATGATGCCCTCGCTGCCGTCCGATCCAAGATCGAAGTCGTCCGGCACAAATTTTGCTTATTTAGCCTTTTCACATTGACAGTGTAGGTCAGCCTAGTTCTATTTGTATAGTCAAAAGCGGATCGCAGAATTCCGCTCGGTGGGAATAAATTTGAGAACCCAAGCTCCTCTGCCAAGGGGAGTGAAAAACTGGAGAGATGATCATGAAAACCAATTCCCTGCTCAGGGGTCTTGTCGGCGCTGCGTTCCTGTTCGGAGCAACGCTTTCCGCCCATGCAGCCGACACGCTCGCGGCTGTCAAGGCAGCCGGCACCTTGAAGGTCGGTACGGAAACGGCGTTCGCGCCTTTCGATTTTATCGATGCCGGCGAACATGCCGGGCTGAACGTCGACCTGTTCGCCGAGATCGGCAAGGAGCTCGGCGTCAAGATCGAGTGGGTGGCACTTCCCTGGGATGGCGTCTTTCCGGCCCTCGAAGCGGGCAAGTTCGACGTCGTCGCAGGCCCGGCAACGATCACCAAGAAACGCATGGAGCGCTATCGCTTCACCCCTCCGATTGCCGAAGCAACCATCGCCATCCTGAAAAAGGCCGGCGATACCACGATCAGCAAGCCGGAAGACATTGCTGGCAAGAAGATCGGTGTCGGCAAGGCGACGTCGCAACTCGACCAGCTGAAGGAATTCTCCGATACACTACCGACCAAGGTTGATATCCGCGAATATCCTGCTTTCACCGAGACCTATGCCGACCTCGCAGCCGGCCGCATCGCCGGCGTTGCAAACTCGTTGCCGAACATTGCCTTCGTTGCCAGCCAGCGCAAGGGCACCTTCGAAGTGGTGCTGCCGCCCTTTGGCAAGAAGTCCTATTTCGGCTTTATCGGTCTCAAGGATGCCGATCACGCGCCGCTGATGGATGCGATCGACGGCGCTCTGCTTAAGATCAAGGCCGACGGCCGCATGGCAGACCTGCAGAAGAAGTGGTTCGGTGCCACCTTTGACACACCGGATTCAGTCAAAGATCCTGCATTCTGATTGACCGCGACTGCCTGACCGAAGGCGCCTCCGATCGTTCCGGAGGCGCCGACCGCGACGCAGTAAGGTCCTCGACCAACAGGCGGGCGAAATCCTGATATGTCTGTCAAACTCTTCGAACTGCTTCTGCAAGCCTCGATCTACACCGTGGCGATCAGCGTCGTTTCTATTCTGATCGGCTTTATGATTGCGATGCTGCTCTCGGCCATGATGCTGTCGCGCCAAAGAATATTCGTCTGGCCCGCCCAATTATTCATCAGTTTTTTCCGCGGCGTGCCTTTGCTGGTGCAGTTGCTGCTGATCTACAATCTTCTGCCGGTCATCGGCATCAATGTGCCGAGCATTGTTGCAGCCGTCATCGGGCTTTCCCTTTCAACAGCCGCCTATCAGGCGGAAAACCTGCGCGGGGGTTTTGCCAGCGTGCCTGGCGGGCTGATCGAATGTGCCGAGATGGTCGGCCTGACGCCTGGTCAGATCTTCCGGCGGATCAAAGCCCCAATTGCGTTGCGCCTCACCTTCCCGGCCCTCGTTAATGAAGCCATACTGATCCTGAAGGCATCCTCGCTCGTTTCGGTCGTCGGCATCGTCGAGCTCACCCGCATGGCGCAGGATCTCGCCGGCAGCACCTTTCTGCCACTGCAGATTTTCGCGTCCGCCGGCCTGATCTATCTCGTGATCAATTGGGTCGTGGCACTTGCCGGCGACGTAATCGAGCGTTCGCTTCCAGGAGTGCCGCGATGACCTTCGACTACCGCGTCATCCTCGATCAATGGCCGGCGATCGTCAGCGGCGCCGGCGTCACGATCATGATTTGGATTCTGGGAACGATCGCAGCCGCAGCCTTCGGCTTCCTGGTCGCCGTGGCCAGACGTTATGGCGGCATGGTGGTCGACAAGGCATTCGGTTTTGCCGTCGCCGTGCTGCGCGGCACGCCCTTCCTCATCCAGATATTCCTGGTCTATTACGGCGGCCCTTTCATCGGGCTTTCCCTTGATCCGCTGCCGGCAGGGCTTCTCGGCATTTCGATCTATGGCGCGGCCTATTTCAGCGAGATTTTCCGCTCCGGCTTTGACGCCGTACCCAGGGGCCATATCGAGGCCGGGGAATGTGTTGGTCTCAGTCAGTGGCAGATTGTCCGCCGCATATTGCTGCCGGAGATGACCATGCTCGTCCTCCCGCCTTCATTGAACATGGCGATCATCCTGATGAAGGAAACGGCGGTGCTGTCGATCATCACCGTGCCGGAACTGACCGCGACACTCAGCGCCATCGGATCGCAGCAATATGCCTTCGTGGAGGCACTCTTCGTGCTCGCGCTGTTTTACTGGGTGCTTGTCGAGGCCACGGGCTGGCTTGGCCATCTCGCCGAAACGAAACTCACCAGATTAAGGTTCTTCAACGCATGAGTATCCCGGCGATCGCAGTCAAGAATTTAGTCAAGAAGTTCGGGGATAGCACGGTCCTACATGGCATCGATCTCGAAATTCCACAGGGCCAGGTGTCCTGCCTGATCGGCCCCTCGGGCTCCGGCAAGAGTACGCTGCTTAGATGCATGGCCTTTCTCGAGGAGGCGACCCTCGGGACGATCACCATCGATGGCGAGGTGCTTGGCTTTAGCGAAAACGCCGAGGGCCTGCGCGAGCGCCTGCCGGCGGCAACCAACCGCGCGATCCGGGGGCGGATCGGCATGGTCTTCCAGCAGTTCAATCTGTGGCCGCACATGACAGCCCTTGGCAATGTCAGCGAGGCGTTGAAGACCGTTCACAAGATGAGCCGCAAGGATGCCGAAGAACGGGCGATGGCCCAACTCGTCAAAGTCGGCCTCGAAAGCCGCGCCGGCCACTATCCGTCGCAGCTGTCCGGCGGCCAGCAACAGCGTGTCGCCATCGCCCGGGCCCTTGCCCTGAAGCCGAAGATCATGCTGTTCGACGAACCCACCTCCTCGCTTGATCCGGAACTGACCGGCGAAGTGCTGAACGTCATGCGCGATCTGGCGACCGAAGGCATGACGATGGTGGTGGTATCCCACGAGATCGGATTTGCCGCGACGGTTGGCCAGCAGATGACCTTTCTCGACCATGGCAAGGTGCTTTTCACCGGAGAGCCAAAGGACGTATTTCGCAAGCCCAGACATCCAAGGCTTGAGCAATTCCTTGACACCTATCTCGACCGCGGCGCCTCGATGCTTCTTTAGGGCAGCCTTCAGCTATTCCACGGTTCGCCCTCTGGAGCACCTCGACGAAGCTTGTCAGGAAGCAGTTCTCCATTGGGCGTGAACTCAAGCGATCCTGAATTTATGCAAAAGCGGTCTCCCGTTGGAGGAGGGCCGTCCGGAAAGACATGTCCTTGGTGGGCGCCGCAACGGGCGCAAACGATCTCCGTTCTGACCATGCCGTAGCGGGTATCGCGAATGCTGCGAAGATGGGCCTCGGCGACTGGCGCGGTGAAGCTCGGCCAGCCCGTACCGCTTTCGAACTTTGCGACGGCTTTGAACAACGGCAGTCCACACAAGCGACAGGTATACACCCCGCCCCGTTCTTCATGCAGGAAAACACCGCAGAACGGGGCCTCTTCACCATGTTCGAGCAGCAATTGCCGCTCGTCCTCGCTGAGGTCGGCCACCAGTTCCCGCATCTGTTCGCGAGTGGGAGCTGTCAAATCGAACCGCATTTCGAATATATCACGCATTGCATATCTCCTTGCCGTTCCAGCCAGCGCGGTGGCCGCGACCCTTCTCAATCATAGCAAAATTCGGTCTGTTCATTTGTAGCGTATCCTCTTTATTGGGGTACGCTTTAGATAAATCGCGGAGAAATCGATATCAATACCATTGCGATTTAATCGGATACGATTTATATAAAGCAGACAACGAAGACCTTGGAAAAGGATATGCCGATGCCCACGTCCCAGACAGCGAAGAGCCCTGTTGTGCCGCCCGCCCCTTCCCCGCAAACCGACAACGAGGGCCGGAAGCTTTCGAATTTTCTGTGCTTTGCGATTTATTCGGCAAATCTTGCTTTCGGACGTGCCTACAAGCCCATCCTGGATGGGCTGGGTCTTACCTACACCCAGTATATCGCCATGGTGGCCCTCACTGAGGAGGATGACCAGACCGTTGGGACGCTGGGCGAAAAGCTATTTCTCGAATCCAACACGCTGACACCCATCCTGAAGAAGCTCGAGTCCGTGGGCTATGTTCGACGTCAACGCGATCCTGCCGACGAACGGCAGGTTCGGGTCAGCCTGACGGCTGCCGGGCGCAGTTTGCTTGAGACGGATCCCGCCGTGTCGCTGGTTGATGCAACCGGGCTCGGAGAGGACTTTCCAGTGGTGCAGAAGTCCGTGGTGAGGCTGCGCGACAACCTCCTGCGTGCTACGCAGGCTGGGAAAGGGAAGTCGTGATCGTGTTGACCTCGCATCCGGCGGGCTGACCTTGGCCGGCACGAAGCCGGTGGGGTGCTGGTGATTTCATCTGGGCGGCCGAGCGGCGTCTCGTCCATCTGGCCGATGGCTTTCCCTGCTGCGAGCTAGTGCGATGACGCCATCGCATGCTCACTGGCCTCCAACATCTCGGCGGCCTTGGCGTAGCCACCGCCCATTCCGTCCAGGAAATGCAAATGCTGATCCGGTCTGCCGGAAGGCACGAAACAGGTCATGAGAGCGTGGGACTGCCGATGCAGTCCGAAGTTGACCTCGCCACGTGCCTTTGCCGCAACAAGGGTCGCTTCGACAGCTTCGATTTGTTCGACTGAGCAGTCCACCGTAAGACGCAATCCATCATCGTATTTGCGGAAGTCCGAATTGGAGACTATTTCCGACCACGTTTTCGGATCGAGGCACGTCTCACAGTCTTTAGGGATGGCGATGTCCTTTGGAACGGGATGCGACTGGCGTGGTCCGGCATCAAAAACCGCAAGTACGCGGCTCGCCAAGCTAGCAAAGGCCTTCGGGCTTGCATCTTCATGAGGCTCGACCAGCAGCGATAGAATCTCGCCCTGCTGGCTGGGAAAGGGGGTCCAATCACAGGTAAGCCCGGTCAAGTCCGGCTTCGTCGTGGATTTGCCCGGCTCTACCAGATAGCGTCCATTCTTGATCTGCTGCTCCGCCCATTTGAGCCCTCCCCCGGCAAACATGGCGTAGGTCGCGTTTTCGGAGGCAGCGTATTGAGCAATTCTCACGTCGCGTCCATTGGCGCGTATTTCGTCCACGGACATCAGCCCAACGCGAAGAACCAGATCAAGGCTGGTGCTTGCAAAGGTCGCGACCTGTCGCAATGCCGAAGTCGCCGTCGCCATGCCATGCGCAGGCAATGCAAATGCGGCCCCATCTCCCCGAAACACAAATGGGAAATCGAACGAACCCCAGGCGTTACCGAGAGCAGCGATTATGGATGCACCTGCGTAGTTGACGTCTTCATAGCGCCCCGATCTGATCGCGGAAGTCGAGCTGACAACGTCAGTTACCCCAATGAGCCAGTCATCGGGCAACGGCTCATAGCTGGCGGGGTCCAGCACCAGCGAAAACTCATGATATGCTTGGTTCGGCTGCGCGTGGGTCGTGGCCATTGAGGTTCTCCAGATCGGTGCACCCGGCAAATCGGGGTTCGTGCCTTGCCGGTGGTGAGCGGGATCCAAGGCGTCTTGTCAAAAGACGGCGAGCCTGGCCGATCAGAGCGCAGGCCCGGCCGCTCGGTTTCAAAGCAGGTTGGTCTGAACGTCAATGTTGCCATGCGTCGCTTTGGAGTAGGGGCAGATGCCGTGTGCCGCGTCCAGCAGCTCACGTGCAACCTCACGGTCGAGGCCCGGTACGGTGACGTTGAGGCGTGCCCGCAGAAAGTAGGAGCCGTCATCTACGTTCAGATCGATCTCGGCATCGACCGCGACGCCCTCTGGAAACTTGATGCCTCTTTGTGAGGCGGCGACCTCGATCGCTCCGATGTAGCAGGCCGACCATGCGGCGCCAAAGAGCTGCTCGACTGCCGGGTGCGGTTGCGGCAGCTTGATATCCAACTTGCCGTCGCTGCTGCGTGCGGCGCCGTCGCGGCCGCCGGTGATGTGGGTCTTTCCGGTGAATACAAGCTTCTCAGTCATAGCGAAATCCTTTTTGCTCGCCTTAACACGTATCCGATTACCTCGGACGCGATGTAAATAAATGGCGATAGGTGCGATGTCAATATCCTTACGATTTAATCGGATACGATTTATACAAATCCGAGACTTCTTTGCCGCCGAAAGCCCTGAACGGCAGCATCCACCGCTTTGACGAGCCGATCATGCCAGGTATCGTTTGAACCAAGCTAGCGTCCTATCCCAGGCCAGCTTGGCGGCGGCCTCGTCATAGCGGGGCGTCGAGTCGTTGTGGAAACCGTGATTGACACCGGGATAGATGTAGGCTTCGAAGATTTTGCCGTTGGCCTTCAGCGCCGCTTCATAGGCTGGCCAGCCCTCGTTGATGCCAGAATCGAGACCGGCGTAGTGCAGCAACAGCGGTGCGTTGATACTGGGCACCTCCTCCGGCCGCGGTTGTCTCCCATAAAACGGCACTGCCGTACCCAGCTCCGGATAGGCGACAGCTGCAGCGTTCGAAACGCCACCGCCGTAGCAAAAGCCGGTAATGCCAACCTTTCCTGTCGTCACCTCATTCTTCATAAGGAAATCGATCGCGGCAAAGAAGTCGTTCATCAATTGCTGCGGGTCGACCTGCTGCTGCAGTAGCCGGCCTTTCTCGTCATTGCCGGGATAGCCTCCGACGGAACTTAGTCCATCGGGTGCCAGCGCCACAAACCCCGCTTTTGCCAGGCGTCTTGCTACGTCCTCGATATAGGGATTGAGCCCTCGGTTCTCGTGCACCACAACGATCCCAGGCGCTTTTCCCGCGGAAGCCGGGCGGACGCAATAGGCGCGAACATTTCCGTGCCCCTTCGGCGATGGATAGGTGATGTACTCCGGCACGATATCGGGATCGGTGAACTCGACCTGCTGTGCAAGCGCGTAGTTCGGGCTCATGAGACCTAAAATTGCAGCCGCCGTCAGGCCGCCGGCAGCGAACTTGCCGGCTCGCTCGAGGAACTCGCGTTTCGAGATCTTTCCATGCGCGTAGTAGTCGTAGAGCTCAAGCAGCTCCGGGTGAAAATCCTTTGCCGTAAGACGCGTCATGGGGAACTCCTCTCTCGTCTGCATAGTTCAGACTACCGATCTCGTTCTGTTCTTGAACTCACTTTTACGCGACTACTTCAGCGCCGGTGCACCACCCGAAAGTCATCAATCTCCCCTGGCCTCAGCCCAGTCACATCGGAAGGCCAGAACCGGCTTTGAAAAGCCCTTCAGTTTGCGGCGCGTTGCGTGGGCGAAAGGATCAGCGGCGCCATATTCCCGAAGAATGTTTTCCGAAACAAGGATCTGGTCGCTGGCTGCGGCGGCGCCCAATCGTGCAGCAAGTTGCATTGTGGAGCCGAACAGGTCGTTGCTGTCCTCGACGGGCTCCCCCCTATCAAGCCCGATACGAAAATGTATAGGCTCAGGATTTGCCCGGTTGTAACGTTCAAATTCCCCCTGGATCATCCTTGCGCAATCAACGGCTGCGCATGTCGAGGCGAACGTGGCCATGATCCCGTCGCCGGTATGCATTACCTCCCGGCCCGAGCATTGGCCTAGGCACCTGCGCACCACGGCATCATGCGCCCTGATCAGGTCGGTCGCCATCCGGTCGCCGAGACGCGATGTCATCTCGGTCGAGCCGACGATATCGGTGAAGAGGATTGGGCGATGGAGCTTCAGCAGGCAAAGACGGTGCGTGATCCGACGGGCAATTGCACGGAATGTCATACATTGACGACCCAGGCCACAGGACAGAGCTTCGCGCCGGATGCCATTGGCCAGGAGCCGTCTGTTTCTGATCCCCTGGGCTCAGCTTCTTCAAGTCCGTGCCGAGCGGCTGAAATTGAACGAAATATACTCGCACCGGACGAATTGGACGCAGCGCTCGGGACCCGGCAAGTCCACCCCTGGATGCTTCCCGTGGATGGCAATGATCTGTCGGCTTTGCCAGCTATCCCGCCATCGCGTGCTGCGCCTTTGCAGAGCGACGACCCAAATCAGGGCGAGGCAACGGACAAGAATTTCACCGTGATCGATGGCAAGGTCGGAGCCTCGGGCACCGCCGTACTCATCCGGAATGTCACGTATTTTGGACATTCAAAGTTCACCGAGCCGGCGCCCTCGACTGATTTGCGTGAGTTCAGCGTCGACCTGCCAGCCACATGCAACAGGCGATACCTAGCCCGCATTCTTCCGGAGGGGTTCTGCTTTGACCATAGCTGCATTGCATATGCGGAAAAAGGCGAGCTCCTTTACGCCGACGTTTTGTGCAATTGACAGCAGGCATCTCGGTGAAACCGTAAGACACGCCCAAATGACTTGGGCAACAACACTCGGAGATGCTATTTTCGTTCGAGGATACCCGCAAAGAAAAGTGCTCGAAATACACACTGTTTCACTGGGGAATTCGATGGATGCCGTTGGCAAATGGCTAGGTCAACTCGGGCTCGATCACCTTGGCGAGGTGTTCGCCCAATGCCAGGTCGACCTCGACAGCCTCCGTCTCCTTTCGGACAAGGATCTGCAGGAGATGCAGATCCCGCTGGGTCCACGCCGAAAAATTCTGGCCGGCATCAGGCGATTGAACGAGGAAGAGACCAGCAAAATGCCCTCGACCTCAGTCGAGCGCCGTCAATTGACAATCCTGTTCTGCGACCTGGTCGGCTCGACCGAATATGCGGTTCGGCTGGATCCGGAAGACTTCAGCAAACTGACGCGAACTTTTCTGGCGCGTTGCGCCAACGCCGTGAGAAGTCACAACGGGATCGCGGCGAACTATATCGGCGATGCTTTCCAAGCCCTGTTTGGCTACCCCATCGCGGAGGAGGATGACGCGGAACGAGCCATCGAGCTCGCGCTGGATATCATCGGAGTCGTGCCGAAGATCGCGGTGCCCGAGGGGCCGCCGCTGCGGGTTCGCATCGGAATTGCCAGCGGATTGGTCGTCGTGGGGGACTTTCTCGGCGCACCCGCGGGCGTCTCCACGGTCGCCCTGGGGTCCATCCCCAATCTTGCGCAAAGGCTCCAGGCCCTCGCCGATCCGCAAACCATACTGACAGATCAAAAGACCCGCGAAAGTGCCGCCGGCACATTTGAATTTACCGACCTCGGAGCACGATCGCTCAAGGGATTCCCGCATGAGGTGCAGGTTTGGCGGGTCGAGAAGGCGCGCGTTCTCGAAAATCGGTTTGCAAAGCGAACGCGCTTGACCGACCTGGTCGGTCGCCGCTCTGAGATGTCGCAGGCGCTCGATCTCTGGAACAAAGTGGTTGCCGTCCATCGTGGTGAGGCCGTGTTGATCTCCGGTGAGCCCGGGATTGGAAAGTCTCGGTTGATTTTCGAAATCCGCCGCCGCATCCCGCAATGTACCTATCTGACGCTCCAGTGCTCAAGCGCATATTCCAACAGCGCCTTGTTCCCATTCCTTGCGCTCCTCAAACGCTACGCCGGCATAAGCGGCAACGAGCCGGCGCAAGCAAGTCTGGAGAAGCTCGCAGCTATACTCGCGCTCAGCGATGTTCCCCTGTCCGACTCCGTGCCGATATTTGCAGGATTGCTATCGATCGATCAGTCACGCTACCCGCCGTCTGAGCTTACGTCCGTGCGCCAGCGCGGCGTTTCACACAGGATCCTGATTGACTGGTTGCACTCTGTTTCTCGGACCAATCCGGTGCTGCTGTCGATCGAGGATGAGCAATGGATTGACCCGTCTTCGAGCGCTGTTCTGGCGACGCTGATCGGAGAAGCGACATCTGTCCCCATGCTGATCCTGATCACCACCCGCGAAAAACAGCTGCGGACTCCGCCCGAAACCGGAACCGTGCACGAGATCAGGCTGGCGCGCCTGAGTGACGAAGAGGCCAACATACTTGTTTCCAGAATTGCTAAAGGCAAGGGCTTGCCAGATGAAACCAGCGTTTCGGTACTGAACAAGGCTGAGGGCGTGCCGCTCTACGTCGAGGAACTAGCGCGTGCCGCGCTGGAGACAGGGCTTTCTCTCGATCGTGTGGAGCCAGCTTCGCCGGAGCTCGCAGTCGGCGTTCCGAGCTCGCTGCAATCTTCTCTTCTCTCGCGACTGGATAAATTGGGCTCTGGTAAGATCATCGCACAAATTGCAGCCGTCATCGGACGCGAATTTGATCAGGAGTTGCTCGCCCATCTTTGCGGTCTTTCGTCTGCCGCGCTGAATTCCTCGCTACGGCGTCTTGTGGCAGCTGGACTGATTGCAACACAACTGGTGACCGGCAGGCAATGCTACACCTTCACGCATGTGCTGCTGCAAGAGGCTGCGCGCGATACCCTCTTGCGGGAACGCTACCGGGAACTCCACGAAAATGTTGCCCAGGCCATCACGCTCATCCATCCAAAGTTGGCCGCAGAACACCCTGAAGTGCTCGCCCAACACTTTGCCGAGGCGGCGCTGTTTGAGCAATCGGCCGACTATTGGCTGGAGGCTGGGCTCAATATCGGCAAGACATGGGCCAAGGTGGAAGCGGCGAACATGTTTGCCAACGGTCTACAATGCCTTGCCAGGGTGCCCGCTTCGCCTGAACGCGATCAAAGAGCACTGCGTCTTGAGCTGGAACGCGGCGATGTGCTCTACGCCACTTTCGGTTATGTCACCGAGGAGGCGAGCGCTGCCTATAGAAACGTGCTGCGGCTCAGCGAAAAGCTGGAGGATTCCGATGCTCCGATCCGCGCTCTCGATGGGCTGTTCGGCACAGCTTTCAATTCAGCCCGCTTTGCCGACGCAGAGTGGGCAAGCGACCAGCTGCTCGACATCGGCAGGAATCGCGACAATCTCAAAGCACTCGTTCTGGGGCTGCAATTCAAGGGGATGAGCCTTTTCGCGCAGGGTCATCTGGAACAAGCGCGCGACTATCTTGAACAATCACTTCGTTATGAAACCCGGGCGGATGAGATCGGCAGCGACTTCCCGAGCATGACGATGCTTTATCTGTCTTGGACGCTACAACTGATCGGCTCTGATCAGAGAGCACTGGATCTGTACCGCGCTGCGGAACGCAACGCTCGTCAGCATTCCGCCTACAGGCTTGCTGCCTGCCTTGGCAACGGCTGTATTCTGCGGGCCCTTCGAAACGAAATCACGCCCCTTCGAGACATGATTGACGAGTTGATCCCGCTGGCGGAGGAGAATGGATTTCGCATGTGGTTGAACATGGCCTCATTCTTTCACGGCCTGGTGATGGTCCGCAGAGATGGCGATGCAAATGGCCTCGAGAAGATGCGGAAGACCTGTGACAATCTTGGCGAACAGGAGATCGACAAGTCCTGTTATCTGGGTCTGCTTGCGGACTGCTATCTGGAAACGGGCGATATCGCGAGTGCCGCGGCCACGATAGACCAGGCGTTGGAGCTGGTTGGCAATACGGGCGAAAATTACTTCACAGCTGAATTGCTGAGGCTCGATGCCGAAGTGCACCTGCGCGCCAATCCGGCCGCGGAAGATATCGAGGAGCATTTTCGCAAAGCGATCGAGTTTGCCCGCCATCAAGGCGCAGGAATGTGGGAGCAAAAGACGATCGACAGGCTCGCAAATCTATCACGGCCTAAAGGTTGAGACCGTAGCCGGGGCCATTCTCAATCCGGGCTCCAACCAGTCCGGATGTCCTTGCAACTCATGCATTGGGGACCCGATCCGGCGTCAAAGGCGTTTGCCGGTGGCCTTGTCGAAGAGATGAACCGAGGACCGGTCAACCGTGATGACGATATTGTCGCCGTGGCGGATATTGAGCCGATCGCGAAACAGGCACGAAACCGGCTGACCCGCGCAGTCGATCCGGGCGTAAATCTCAGATCCCGTTCCCTCGGCGATGTCGACCTTTCCCTGCATGCCATCGCCGCCGGCGCGAATATGCTCCGGACGAATACCATAGACCAGATCGCGACCGCCAATGTCAGAGGTTGACACGCCGTCCGGCAGCGGCAGGGAGAGACCAGCCGACGAGCGGAAAACGCCCTCTTCGACGTGCCCATCGATCAAATTCATGGCGGGCGAGCCGATGAAGCCGGCAACGAAGAGATTGACCGGTCGATCGTAGAGATCAAGCGGCGTGCCGATCTGCTCGACCAGCCCATCATGCATCACGACGATCTTGTCGGCCATCGTCATGGCCTCAATCTGATCATGCGTCACGTAAATCGTCGTCGTGCCGATCCGCTGATGCATGGCCTTGATCTCGCCACGCATCTGTACCCGGAGCTTGGCGTCCAGATTGGAGAGCGGTTCGTCGAACAGGAAGACCTGCGGATCGCGCACCAGCGCCCGGCCCATGGCGACGCGCTGACGCTGACCTCCGGAAAGCTGGCGAGGATAGCGATCGAGCAGCTTCTCAAGGCCGAGAATGGCCGCTGCCTTCCCGACCCGGCCGGCCGTGTCGCTTGGATCGACCTTCTTCAGCTTCAACGCAAAACCCATGTTATCGGCAACCGTCATGTGCGGATAAAGTGCGTAGTTCTGGAACACCATGGCAATGTTGCGATCTCGGGCCGGCAGATTGCTGACCTCGCGGGCACCGATGCGGATTTCCCCGTCACTCACCTCCTCGAGACCGGCGATCATCCGCAACAAGGTGGACTTGCCGCAGCCGGATGGACCGACGAGGACCACGAACTCGCCATCGGCGATTTCCACGCTGATATCGTGGATGACCTTGATCGCGCCGAAGCGTTTCTGGACGTTCTGTATATTGACCGGTGCCATTGTTGTTCCCTGCCCTGAATGAAGATTAGCCGCCCTTGACTGCACCCGCCGTCAATCCGGCGACAATCTGCTTTTGCGCGAACATGGTCAGCACCAGCACGGGCAAGGTCACAATGAGCGCGGCGGCGGCCAACGGTCCCCAGCTGACCTGTTCGAAGGAAAGCATGTTGTAGACCGCGACCGGGAGCGTTCTTGTCTCGCGGCTCGCCAGGACGATACCGAAGACGAAGTTGTTCCACGAGAAAATGACGGAAAGGATGAAGGCGACGACGATACCGGGCCTGGCGATCGGCAGCGCCACGAGACGGAAAACCTGCCATGGCGTCGCCCCGTCAATACTGGCCGCCTCCTCCAGCTCCATCGGCGTCGTTTCGAAATAGCCGATCATGATCCAGACCACGATCGGCACTGTGACGACGAGATGAATGATGATTTGCGGCCAGAGCGTGCCGAGAAGACCCAACCACTGAAACAGAAGAAAGAGTGGAATGAGGAATGAAAGCCCCGGCGTCATCCGGGCAATCATGATGATCGCCGCGGACTTTTCCGCCTTTAGCCGCGCGATGCCGTAGCCGGCCGGGACGCCGATCAAAAGAGCGAGCAAGGTGGCGCCGCCAGTGACCAGCACCGAATTCCAGAGGTAGAGGAAGAAGCTGTTTTCCTGGAAGACCTTGAGGTAGTTCGACCAGGCTATTCTGTCCGGAATGAAGATGGGAGGATAGGCACCGTTGTCGATCTCATATTTGAGCGAAAGGGAAATCATCCAGAGGAAAAATAGGACTGCAGGCGACACCATTACCAGCGCCACGAAGAAAATCCCGATGCGGTCCAGGGTCTTGCGCTTCATGTCAATGTCCCTCCGCATCCGACCATTTCGCCCGCTGCCGCACCATCAGAAGAACGAAGGAGAGCGCCACGATAAAGATGAAGAACACAACGGCCATGGCCGAGCCGTAGCCGATGTCGTAGTAGGAGAAGGCGGTGTTATAGAGATAGATGTTGATCGTTTCCGAGGCCGTCCCCGGCCCGCCCTGCGTCATCGCATAAATGATGTCGAAGCTCTTGACGGCATCGATGCTGCGGATGATCACCGCGATCATTAAAAACGGAGCGATCATCGGCAGTGTCAGGTAGCGGAATTTTTGCCACGCGTTGGCGCCGTCGATCTCCGCACTTTCATAGGGCTCACGCGGCACCGCCGCCAGACCGCCCAACACAATCAACATCACCAGCGGCGTCCACTGCCAGGTCTCGACGAGAACCAGCGAAGGGATGACGCTGAACTGATTGTAAATCCACTCCTGAGGGCCGATTCCGACGATGGAGAGCAAATAGTTCAGGACACCGAGCTGTGGGTGGAACATCATCGTCCAGACCAGCGCGATGGCAACCGGCGTCGCCATCATTGGCATGACGAAGATGGCGCGCAGAAAGCCGCGCAGTGGAAGTTCCGCATCGAATATCAGGGCGGCCAGGGTGCCGAGAAACAGAGGCGCGATGACGGATAGCGACGTGTAAAGCACTGTGTGCCAAAGCGAACCCCAGAAGCGGGCGTCTACCGCAAGACGCAGATAGTTGTCCCACCCGACGAAGCTTTGTGACTGGCCGAGCGTCCACCGATTAACGCTCATCCACAAGGTGAAAATCCATGGAAAGACGATGACGGCAGCAATCACGACCAAGGCTGGAATGACGAAAGGCCAATAATTGGGAGCAAGCCGTCTGGGCTTGCTCCTGTTTGCTCGCGTATCAGCGGCTGAGGCGTCGTCGATGCTCACCGAGGCCATTATCCCTGCTCGCTCCGCGCCAAGACGGGTTCGAATTGCGCGGTCGCGGTCTTCAGTTCCGCTGCCGGGTCGGCGCCGCCGATCATGTTGGTCAGGCTGACACCGTAGATGTCGCGGAACTCCGTTACCGGGATGATCACCGGCAAAGCGAGCTGCGAGACCTTGCCGGATCCGACCACCGCATCCAGCCATGCGCTTGGCATGGTGACACCCTGGCGGACTTTTTGGTCCTCAAGAACCGACTGGCGGAAGGGCACGCCGGCGCCTGCCTGCAACAGGCGCGCGCCCATCTCGTGCGAGATCACCCATTGGCAGAAGAGATAGGCTGCCTCCTTGTTCTGACTTGCAGAAGTGACGCCGATGCCGTCGCCTGTCGTGGCAGCCGCCTGCGCCTTGGGGCCCTTAGGCATGATGCCATAGCCGACCTGGCCGACGACGCGCGACTTGTCCGGGTTCTCGATCGGCGGCGCGAAGCCGACGCCGTCAAGCCACATGCCGACCTTGCCCTGCAGGAAGGCCGACTGCGCTTCGGCCCAGTTGAAGCCGGAAACGCCCGGAGGTGCGGACTTGGTCATCAGACGTCGATAGAGCGCGGCGGCATCCACCGCTTCCGGTGATGTTGTTCGCAGTTTTCCGTCCGGCCCGATCGGCGTCATGCCGTAGCCGAGCATAAGAGTTGTCCAGACAGGCGTATTGGCGTTCTTGATGCCTCGGGCTGCAAAGCCGTATGTCTTGGCCGAGGGGTCGGTCAGGGCTTCTGCTGCCGTGACCATCTCGTCGAATGTCGTCGGGTAGGCCAGCCCCTTTTTCTCGAAGAGTGCCTTGTTCCAGTAGATGATCCAGTAGTCGACCGAGAAGGGGAGCGAACGCAGGACACCTTGCGGATCCTTGGCGAACTGCATGCCGGCGTCGGCAAAGTCGCTTTCGGTCAGCGACGGATCGGTCAGCGACGGGTCCTTGAGAAAGCCGCTGATGTCGGCAAGCCAGCCACCCTTTTCGAACTGGCGTTTCTGCACGTGATAGCTCAGATGAACGACATCGAAACTTGGTTTTCCGGAGCTGAGCTCTATCGTGGTCTTTTGGCGTTGTTGTTGTTCAGGTGTCGCTTCGGCGTTGACCTTGATGCCGGTCATACCCTCAAATTCACTCAGATATTTGAGGATCGTTTCGCTTCGCGGACTTTTGATCAGGTTGACTTCCAGCGTCGTGCCGGAAAATCGCTTCCAGTCAACGGCAGCCGACGCCGGTCGTATGCCGAGCAGGCCTGCGGCGCCCACGGCTGCGGAAGTGGCAAGAAATGTTCGTCGTGTCGGATTGAACAGAGATGTTGACATGATACTCCTCCTCCTTTTGCGGCCGAAATCTCCTCACCTCGGCCTGTTTATGCAGTGTTCACAATGCCAGCGCGCGGTCCCTTGCGTGATTGATATGCTCGACCAGGCGACTGACGGCATCTTCAACCGAACGTCTCTCGATCGCCTCAAGCACTCTCAGGTGCTCACCCATAACAGGGCCGACGTGCCCGCTGATGCGAAAGCGGTCCTGGCTGATCAAACGCATCTTGATCGAATTGACGCGATAGGCATTCGAAATGATGGTGTTGCCGAGCGCATCAATGAACGCGTCATGCATGCCCCAGTCGACGGCCTGCGCGTGAACCTCCAATTCATGCGAGCCATCGCCGGAGCGTATGGCATCGGCAATATCGCGATGCTGCTTCAAAAGTCCTGCGATGGTTTCGTCGGATGCTGAGTGGGTGAAGAGCGCAACGGCCTCCTTCTCCAAAAAGGCGCGCAACTGAAATGCTTCACGGATGAGCTTTAGATCGATATGGGCAATCTGAAGTCCACGCTGTGGTACGGTCTTTATTAAACCCTCGGCTTCCAACCGCGGGATAAGCTCGCGGATGGCACCGAGGGTCAACCCTGTCAACTCGACCAGCCGTCTCTGCGAAATGAACTGTCCCGGGCGAACATCCCGTGCAAGGAGGTGACGCGTGAAGCTCTCATACGCCTTTTCCCGGAGAGTTGTCTGTTCGCCTGTGCCGTCCATCATATCCCTGCCATCCTGCCGTTTGATCAGGCCGCTTTCGCTCGAAAAAGAGCGTCGAACGCGGCAGCAAGCTTCTCACATCCTTCGCCGGATATCGGAACGAGTGGCGGGCGAACGGCGAGCCAGACATCATCGCCCGTCATACGTGCGATCATGACCTTGACGGCAGGCGTAACCGGATAGTTCAAAAGTTCGCCGACGAAATCTTCGATACGCCCATCGTCGTGACCCTCCTCTGCCATGGCTCTGACCTCGAGCGGCAAGAAGTTGGCAACGCCGGAAATTGCACCCTGGCCGCCGAGCCGGACGCCACGGGCGAGATGGCGCTCGTCACCGATGAGAATGATAAGATCGCCATGCGCCCCTAGCAGCGATTCCGTGTAGGGCCAGTCGCCGGAGGAATCCTTCACGCCGACTACGATTTCCGGAAAGGTCGACCGCAGTCTTCCGATCAGCGAAACCGAAAGGGGCACCATGGTCACGGAGGGAATATTATAGACGATAATATCCCGTGCGCGTGTCCCGAGCAGGGTGAATACCGCCGAGAACCATTTGAAGAGGCCCTCATCGGTGACGTTCTTGAAGTAGGATGGGGGGGCTAGAAGAATGTTGCAAGCGCCCCTTTCCAATGCGTGTCCGGCTTGTGCTGCCGCATCTTCGGCCGCATCGACAAGAACACCGACCACGATTTGATCTGCAGCAATGCCGGCCTCGAGAAATGCCGCAAGCACCCGCTCCCTTTCCTGCGTGCCGACAGAACAGCCTTCGCCGGTTGTGCCGAACAGCGTCACGCTCGAACACCCGGCATCGAGACAACGCCGCGCCTGGACGATCATCGCCTCAAGGGCAATTTTGCCGCCGTCTTCGACAGCGGTGGCAAGCGCCACCGAGAGACCAAACCGCCTGCTCACAAAACATCCTCCATATCCACCATGTCAGATGTAAACCGGTAACATGTTAGTTGTAAATGACCAAATGACAGTTGTTGGTAAAAAACCTCGGGCAGATGCGGACAGTGTCCGTCGCGAGTTGATCTTGGTTTCGGCATACCATAATATAGCACGTGTCATGAGCGTATCGGCAGCTGTTTGGATCCGACGGTGCATGCGGGTACCTGCGGCGTAGTGACTAGGTAACGTGTGCTCCTCGCGGCGTTTTCGCCGTCAATTGAAGATCCGTTGCCTTGCCGGCCCGCCGCGCGACAGCAGTAAAGGACAAGAAATACATGAGCCTATCCGCCCAGCCGATGAAGGTTGCCCGCCCAGAGAAGACGCTTCGCGAACTTGCGCTTGAGAAAATGCGGGAAGCCATCGTCAACACCCATTTCAAAGCAGGCGAGCGGCTGGTGGAACGCGACCTCTGCGACCAACTGGGGGTCAGTCGGACGATTGTTCGCGAAGTGCTGCGCCATCTGGAATCCGAGGGCCTTGTCGCCATCTTGCCAAATCGTGGCCCCATCGTCGCCGAGACCACCCCGCAGGAGGCGCGGCAGATCTATGAAATTCGAGGCGTTCTGGAGGGTATTGCCGCGAAGGCCTGCGCCGAGAGGGCCGACCCAACGGTCTTTCCAGTGCTCGAAGGCGTTCTTGCTCGTATTCGAGCGAGTTATGCACGCAAGAACCTTCCTGACGTTCTAACGGCCACGACCGAATTCTACCAAGTCTTGTTCGAGCACTCCGGTCGTCTCGTCGCGTGGGGTATCGTCAAGTCGATCACAGGCAGGATCAACCATCTGCGGTCACTGACCATCAATACCCCGGGCCGCGACAAGGAAGGCCCTGAACAGATGCAGCGCATCATCGACGCAATCAGGGCCGCCGATGGCGAGGCCGCCTACAGGGCGGCCAATTCCCATGTCGCCAGCGCTTCCGCGATCGCTCAGGAACTGCTCGCCGATACCAAAGGCTGAGGGCTGGCAAAAAGGCTCGGCATCCGTCATCTCAGCAGAAGACGTGTGCGGATGTCGGATCAAAGCCAAGCCACACGGTATCCCCGCGGCCGAGACTGGAGATCGCCTCATGGCCAAAGGGAAGCCGTACCGCGAGTGCATCGCCCTTGTCGGTGCGGGTTGCGACATGCACGTTGTTGCCCAGGAACGTGATGTCGCTGACCGTGACGGCGAGAGCGCCGCTGGCAACGGGCGCCGATCTCATCAGCTGCATCCGCTCCGGTCGCAACATCAGCGCGGCCTTGCCGCCGACAACCGCGTTGCCGTGAACCGGGACGTTGGGTATGATGGTCGTTCCTCCGAGCGAAATGTCAGCCTTTCCATTCGCAGCGGCGAGCATGTTGCAGGGGAGGAAGTCGCTGTCGCCGATGAACTCGGCCACGAAGCGCGTTGCCGGATTGGCATAAAGTTCGGGTCCAGTGCCAATCTGGTCGATGACGCCCTTCGAAAACACAGCAATCCGGTCGGAAAGGCGCAGCGCCTCCTCCTGATCGTGGGTGACATAAAGGATCGTCACCTCGGTTTGCTGATGGATGCGGCGGATTTCGTGTTGTATCTCTTCCCGAAGCTTCTTATCGAGCGCCGAGAGCGGCTCGTCCATCAACAGCACCGGAGGATCGTAGGCCAATGCGCGGGCCAGCGCGACGCGCTGCTGCTGGCCTCCTGACATCTGTGCCGGCTTGCGATCCTCGAAGCCCTCGAGGCGCACGAGCTTCAGCATTTCCTTGACCTTGGCATCGACGTCCGCTTTCGGCCAGCGCCGCACCTTGAGAGGAAATGCGATGTTCTCGCCGACGGACAGATGTGGAAACAGTGTATAGCGTTGGAATACCATGCCGATCTGGCGCTTGTGCGACGGGGTCGACAGCAATGTCTTGCCGCCGAGCAAGATATCTCCGTGCGTCGGCTCCTCGAAACCGGCAAGGATGTAGAGGGTCGTGCTCTTTCCGGAACCGGACGGCCCGAGAAAGGTCAAGAATTCACCTTGCGCCACGTCGAGATTGATGTCGTGCACAGCCGTCACGGGACCGTAGTCCTTTCTAATCGCTTGAATTTGCAGAAAGCGCTTCGTCATGATTTCAATCCTTTGCGAACAACCGCCCCAAGCAGCATCAACAAGACGGTCAGCAGGATAAGAAGGGTCGAGGCGGCGGCGACGACGGGCGTCAGATCCTGCCTCAGCGTTGACCAGACTTTCACGGGGAGGGTCTGGAGGGTCGGACTGGACATGAAGATGGCAACGACGACTTCATCCCAGGATGTCAGGAAAGAAAAGATGGCGGCCGAGAAGAGGCCGTGGCTTATGGCTGGCAGCGTCACCCTGATCTTGGCCTCCAGCGGTGAGGCGCCGCAAAGCACGGCGGCGTCCTCGATGGACTTGTCGAAGCCTTCCAGCGCATTGGTAATCGACAAAATCGACAGCGGAAGCGCAAGAACCAGGTGAGCGATGACGAAGCCTGTCAGCGTGCCGTTGAGGCCGATCTCAAGGAAGAAGGCGTAGAGGGCGACGGCAAGGACGACGACGGGCAAGATCATCGGTGTCAGGAACAGGGCTTTTAGCGCTTCGCGAAAGAAAAAGCGCCCGCGCGTCAGTCCAAAGGATGTCACGAGACCGAGAAGCACGGAGAGCACGGTGACGATCGCTGCGATGCGGAAGCTCGTCCACGCCGATTCCAGCCAGCGCGGATCGGCGAAAAGCTCCTGGTACCATTTGAGCGTCCATCCCGGCGGTGGAAATATCAGCCATTGCGAAGACCCGAAGGAAAGTGCGGCGATGAACAGGATTGGCAGAAGTAAAAACGCCGCCGTCAAGGCAGTGGTGCCCATCAGAACCAGCCTCCACCAGCCAAGCCGATTGTAGTTCAGGAGCACGTCAGCGCCCTCCAAGCCGATTGGAACCGAAGAAGCGAAGCTGGACGGCATAGAGAACCAGCGTCACCACCAGGAGCACCAGCGCGGCGGCTCCGCCCATGCCCCAATTGACCAGGGATTGAACAAACTGGGCGATGAGCTCGGCAAGCATCATGTTCGCAGTCCCACCGAGCAGCGCAGGGGTGACGAAATAGCCGAGCGACATGACAAAGACCATCAAAGCGCCCGCCGCCATGCCTGGAAGCGCAAGCGGCAATAGGACCCGAACAAGACATTGCCAACGGCCGGCGCCGCAAAGAGCTGCCGCCTGCAAGATCGCCGGATCGATTTTTCTGATGACGCCGTAGAGCGGCAGGATGATGAAGGGCAGCATGATATAGGTCATGCCGATCGTGACGCCGGTCAGATTGTTGACGAGCGCAAGCGGTTTGTCGATCAGATGCAGGCCGATCAGGATCTTGTTGATGACCCCTGTTCGTTGCAGAAGCACCATCCACGCGTAGGTCCGCGCCAGAAGGTTCGTCCACATCGACAACAGCAGAATTGCAAAGACCACCGAGGCGATCCAGCCCGGCATGATTACCAGTGCCCAGGCGACGGGAAATCCGATGATCAGCGAGATCACCGTCACCACACCAGCGACGAGGAAGGTGTTCAAGAATATCTTGAGGTAGGTCATGGAACCCAAGAGCGCGACGTAGTTGCCGAAGCCGAGCGAAGGGTCGGTCACGCTGCGTGTCAAGAGAATGACCACGGGCAGGACAAAGAACAGCAACAGCAGCACAAGCGCCGGCAGGGTCAACTTGATATCGTTCGGTCTTTGGACACGCACAACCCTGGATGCGCCCAACGTCTCGGAATCGATCAGCAATGACATAGCTGTCCTTTCTGGAAACAAGTGGCGGCTCTCTGAACGAACGTGGTCGGCGCGCGCCCTGAGAACCCCTGCGAGCCGCCGGGCGTCGGCCCTTTCTGGCCGACGCCCCCTTGCACGGCTGCTACTTTGCCTGCCAGGCGTACCAACGCTCGCCGATCGTGTCGCGATTGGCGGCCCAGTAGTTCATGTCGGCGTTGACCTGGCTCGCGGTCTGCTGGTCAGGCAGAGTCTTGGCCACGGCCGCGTCCATCAGTTTGGGAGAATCGATGTTGACCGGCGCATAGCCTGTCGCTTTTGCCAGATCCGCCTGGGCTGCCGCTGACGTCGCAAGTGCAATAAACTGCATGGCCGCGGCCTTGTTCTTGGCGCCCTTCGGCACGACGAGCGCATCCGCCGCGGTGATGTTCTGCTCCCACGAGGTCTCCACGTTGACGCCGGTCTGGGCAAGAGCGGTCATGCGGCCGTTCCAGACGCTGCCAAATGGCGCCTCGGCGGAGGCCAGGAGCTGCTGCGACTGAGCACCGCCTGACCACCAGACGATATCGGACTTGATCGTATCAAGCTTCTTGAAGGCCCGATCGAGATCAAGCGGGTAGAGCTTGTCGGCAGGCACGCCGTCGGCCAGTAGCGCCGCTTCAATCACGCCGGGAGCAGACCACTTGTAGAACGTGCGCTTGCCGGGAAATTTTGCGGTGTCAAACAAATCCGCCCAGGTCTTCGGGCAGGCTGCAACGGCATCCTTGTTGCACCCGATCACGAAGGAATAATAGAAGCTTCCAACCGAGTAGTCGGTGACGAAACGCGGGTCGAGCTTGGATTTGTCGATGACCGAGAAATCGAGTTTTTCCAGAAGGTCTTTCTGGCCTGCGCGCGCTGCGTAGTCGCCTTCGACGTCGACGACATCCCAAGTCACACCGGCGGCCTCGACCATCGCTTTGATCTTGCCATAGTCGGTCGGACCGTCCTGTAGCACATTGATCCCGGTCTTTGCGGTAAACTTCTCAGCCCAGGCAGCCTTTTGGGCATCCTGTGTCGTTCCGCCCCAGCTCGAAAAGACCAGATCCGCTGCATTGGCGGCAAGCGAGGTACCAACCATCGCAACGATTACCGCCGTCAAACCAATTATCTTCTTCATGTTCCCACACTCCTTTGTTTTTCATGAGTTTATGCTTCGTGACGACTCACCCCTTGGCGATCGCCTCCCAAAGGCGAAAACCTTGCCGGCTTCATGATCTTGTTTTCCGCAAGGTCTATGAGGTCGCGAATTTTGGGCAGGAAGGCCTGCCATGCCGGATCGGCCATCAAGGCAACCCGACGTCTGTCGCGTTCGTCCAGGCTCGCAAACGCCCAGATATGAACGATCTCGTTTACGGGTCCGATCTCGGAGAAGAAATAGCCGACCAGTTCCCCCAGATGTTTCTTCTGGACCGCAATGCCCTCCGCCTCCACCACCTTGAGGTAGGCTGGAACGGCGCCGTTCCTCAGCCGATATGTGCGGATCTCGTAGTACATCATCGTCATCGCATCACGAATGGATCGGGGATCGGATCGTCCGAGGTCCTCAGCCAGATGGTCTTGGTCTTGGTGTAGTCGAGCGCGGCAGCCATGCCGCCTTCGCGCCCTTGGCCAGAAAGCCCGAAGCCACCGAACGGCGCGATCGGCGATACGGCACGATAGGTGTTGACCCAGACGATACCGGCGCGAATCCCTTTCATCAGGCGGTGGGCACGGGTCAGGTTTTGGGTAAAGACGCCGGCAGCAAGGCCGTATCCCGTATCGTTGGCAAGTGTCAGCGCCTCTTCCTCCGTCTTGAAGGACAGGACCGACAGAACGGGACCGAAGAATTCATTGTCGAGAGATGGCGAGGCGATGCCGTCGCAATCGAGAATGGTCGGTGGGTAGTAGAAGCCATCACGGTCCGGGGAGGCCCCGCCGGCAATCAGCCGCGCCCCTGCCTCGATCGAGCTGGCCACCAGCGCTTCGACGCGGTCGCGCTGACGCCTTGTCGCCAGCGGTCCGACTTCGGTTGCCACGTCAAGCGGACTACCGATGCGGATCTTCTCGGCCTTTTGCTTCAAGAGGGCGACGAAGCGATCCTTGATGGCCTCCTCGACGATCAGGCGCGAACCCGCCACGCAGCTTTGACCGGTTGCGGCAAAAATGCCAGCGACCTGTGCATTGGCGGCGCTTTCGAGGTCAGCGTCGGCAAAAACAATGAAAGGGGATTTGCCGCCGAGTTCCAGCGAGATCGAGGCAAGATTTTCCGCCGAGTTGCGCACCACCTGGCGCGCGGTTTCCGGCCCACCGGTAAAGGCGATATGGGCGATCTTCGGATGGCGGCTAAGCGCTGCGCCGCAGGAAGGGCCGAAGCCGGTGATCACGTTGACGACGCCGGGTGGAAAGCCGGCCTCGTCGACGAGCCGTGCAAGCTCCAAAAGCGGAGCAGGTCCGTCTTCTGAAGCCTTGACGACCATGGTGCAACCAGCCGCAAGCGCCGGGCCGATCTTGACGGCCGACAGGAACAGCTGGCTGTTCCAGGGCACCACCATGGCAATCACGCCGATCGGTTCGCGGCGGAGCCAGACATCCATGTCCAGCTTGTCGATCGGCAGATAGGACCCTTCGATCTTGTCTGCGATACCTGCGTAGTAGCGGTAATAGTCCGCGACATAGGCAATCTGCGCGGAGGTCTCGCGGATGATCTTGCCGGTATCGCGCGTTTCCAGCTCGGCGAGCTTACCTGCATGGGCCGCGACCAAATCCGCCAAACGGTAGAGCAACTTGCCCCGCTGGGTCGCTGTCGTCCTTGCCCAGGGACCGTTGTAGAGCGCTTCATGCGCGGCCTTGACGGCGCGGTCGACATCGGCTTCCCGTGCTTCCGGCATCTCTGCCCAGGCGCGCCCCGAGGCAGGGTCAATGCTTTCGAAACAGGCCTCGCCGTCGCTGAATTTTCCGTCGATGTAGCATTGGAACCGCCGCATAGCCCTACTCCGAAAACGCTGGCATGACATGGGCGATGAAGCGCTCAAGCGAAGCCTTCTTGCGCTCGAAGCTCATGCCGGTATCGATCCAGAAGGAATATTCGTCATAGCCCATGGCCTCGTAGCGCTTCAGGCGCGCGATGACCTCGTCGGCCGTACCGACGGCCAGGTTCCGACGCATGATGTCAGGGGAGACGGCTGAATTTGCGGCCATCTCATCTGGGCTCAGCGCCTCGATGAGACCCTGATGGATCGGGCGCTCGTTCTTGAACCAGGCGAAGAAGTAGTTGTAGTAGACACTCATCTCCCGAGCAGCCTGCTCAAGGTCCGTCTCACCGTCGCCAACATAGGTATGCAGCAGCAGCATGATCTTCGGCCGGTCCAAGGACGGGCTCTTGGCACAGGCTGTCTCGAAGCGCTCCATGAGGCTTTCGATTTCGCTGTCGCCGTTCCAAAGCGGCGTAACCTGCACATTGCAGCCATTCGCGACAGCAAATTCGTGGCTGTTGGGATCGCGCGCCGCCACCCAGATTGGCGGATGCGGTTTCTGTAGCGGCTTGGGCGCAGAGGTGGTTGATGGAAACTTGAAGAATTCCCCGTCATGCGCATAGTCACCTTCCCAGATGCCCTTGATCGCCGGGATGAGCTCGCGCATGCGCTGGCCTGCGCCCCAGGCGTCGAGGCCGGGAAGCAGCCGCTCGTATTCGAAGCCATAGGCGCCGCGCGCAATGCCGATGTCGAGCCTGCCTCCGGAGATGATATCGGTCATGGCCGCTTCGCCGGCCAGCTTTATCGGATGCCAGAAGGGCGCGATGATGGTGCCCGTGCCGAGCCGGGCTTGTTTCGTGCGACGCGCGAGGTCGGCAAGATTGATGAACGGGTTGGGAGCAATGGTGAAACTCATGCCGTGGTGCTCGCCCGTCCAAATGGCTGAAAAACCGGCTCTATCGGCAATTTCGCAAAGCTGGGCGAACTCCTCATAAAGTTGCTCGTCGGTCTGACCGGGGTTCAGTCGCTCCATGTGCACAAACAGCGAAAACTTCATGGTCCTACGCCTTTCTGGCAAGCGGATGAATGGTGCCCTGCTTTTCATCGCCGACATAAACGCCGAAGTTGCCAAGCGCGCTTTCCGAGGCGAACCGCTTGAGAAGATCCACCGTTGCCTGGTTGTCCAGCGCATCGAACGGCAGATCGGCTATGGACACGAAGCGACCGGCGCTGGGCTTGGTCTCGCCCGCAGCCGTTCCACGATAGACGATGTGTTGGCGTCGCGAGGACTTGTTCTCGTAGACCGAATAGAGAAAGCCGATCTCGATATTCGGGCTCACGGTTGTCGCAAGATAGTCCTGCAGCGCGGCGATCGGCTCATTGCCCTCGAGTGCGATCTGCGGCAGGCGCCAGCGCTTATCATCCCCGGCGATCAACAGGATTTCGCCGTTGCGTTCGATAACGGCGGAAAGCAGCGGATGGCCATCGGCAGCCGCCGCTACAGCCTCGCGGGCAAGCGCTGGCGTGACGTAACTGCCGCGCGCATAGCCTAGTCCGCTGATAGCACTGTTCTCGAAAGCCTCAACACGGCCGAGCAGGATGACGTGATCACCGGCATCAATGAGGTTCGCCATGGAACAGTCGAACCACGCCGCAACTCCCGAAAGGATTGGCCCGCCATTCGGCCCAATTCTCCACTCGACCGACGCAAAACGATCCTCGACCGGCTTTGCGAATGTGTTGGAGATGGCCATTTGCGTTTCGGCGAGGATGTTGACGGCAAATCCCTTTGCCGTCGACATGGCCGCAAAATTGCGAGAGGTCTTCGCCAGACAGACCAGCAGCAGGGGAGGATCGAGCGAAACGGAGGCAAAGGAATTGGCCGTGAAGCCGATGGGATTTCCGGCAGCATTGCATGCGGTCACGACGGTGACCCCTGTTAGAAATGCTCCAAAGCTATCTCGTAGAGCGCGCGGGTCGAAGGATGCGTTGGTCATTCCGGTTTCTCCTCCCGTGCCAGCCAGTCCTCAACTATAGCGTTCACGGCGTCCGGCGCCGTCAGATTGACCATGTGACGATGCCCATCGATGATGCGGGCCCATCCCTTCGGCGTTGCGTCTGCCATCGCATTTGTCATGTCCGGCGTCGAGTTTGGATCGTGCGAGCCCGTCAGGAAGAGGGCCGGGCAATTCACCTCGCCCCAACGTCCGGCATAGGTTTCATCACCATGAGCGAAGGCGTAGTAGGCCGTGGCATAGCTGTCGGGATCGACAGCCGACAGCCATCCATGGGTCAGGCGGTAAATCGGAGACATTTGACTGCCCTCGCCGAACCAGCGCTGCAACGGCCCATCGACATCGACACTTCCCGCTCGGATCGTTTGAGCACGGGCAATCACTGCCGCCTTGGCGACCGGATTTCGCAGATGAACGCCGTTGAGGAGCGCGACGCGGGCAATGCGACTGCCCAGGGTCACGGCCGCGCCTCCCGAAATCAGCGCGCCCATCGAGTGGCCGGCAAGACTGACGCCATCCAGTGCCAGATCATCTAGAAAGATCTCGAGCCAGTCGACGAAATTCTCAAGGTGCGAACCGGGCGCTAATTTCTCGCTCGCGCCGTGACCGGGCATATCAACGGCGATGACCCGTCTGACTGCGGACAATGCAGCGATTTGTGGAGCCCAAGCCTCCAGCCGCATGCCAACACCGTGGATCAGCACCAGCGGTTCGCCGGCACCCACGGCCGCGTAGGCGGTGCCGTGAGCCGTTCGCGATCGCTCGAAGCGAAGGTCGTTTGGCTGTGTCTGTGTTTCCTGCAGCATCTACTCTTCCCAGAAACAGTCGGTGGAGCTTCAAACGTCAGCCGGATTGGCAACGTCATGCCCAAGATCCTTCAGATCCTGATAGCGATCGCCGATGCGGTGATGTGGGCGCCCGCCGACCGAGGCCCCGAGCGCGATTGCGATTTCGTCCGCGGCAGGCGCATCGGGGACGGCGGTTTGAATCGTCAGGTAGTGCGAACGCCGGCCTTCGTCATTTTTGTCCATCAGGGGGATCATGATTGGTGCATTGGCCGGACCGCGGGTGTTGCAGAAGGCGAGATATGATTTTGCGCCGACCGCCTGACGATAGTGATTGCCGAAACGAAGCGTGTGGATCAAGGCGGAGGCATGCTCGATCTCGCCGTCAAGACCGACCACCGCGGCCTTGCCGTAAGCTTGCACGGCTTCACCCGATCCCACGGCGTCGATGATCATCTTTGTCAACAATTCGCCGAGAACCGGCGCACAAGCGTGGATCTCCGGCTTGAGATCTTCGACATAACCCCTGCCAGCCCATGGGTTCTTAACGACGGCGATCGCCGAATAAAGCTTCAGTGGAAGCAGAGCAGCCTTGCCGCCTTCAATCAGCGTCGTTTCCACTTGCAAAAGCGTTTTGCGAATTTCAATCGGCATAGGATGCTCCACAGCGTTTATTACGTACTATGGTATGCCATAATATTGATGTGTCAAGAACGTTTGATTTCGCATCCGATCGATGGCAGACCGTAGGATGAATCCGCTCGAAGAACGGAGCCACATTCAGACGAAGACCTGATTGGCTGATACGGGCTCAAGAAACATCCCCTGGCCTTATTAAGGGCCCCGAGAGACAGATGGCATCGAAGACAACGCTGAACGCAAAAAACCTTGAAGTGCTCGGCGTAGAGAAACTGGCGCGGCTCCTGATCGAAATCAGCATGGGCAGCGCCGCAAACAAGCGACGCTTGCGCCTAGAACTCGCCGGAACGCTAGGTGCCGCCGACGTTGCCAGGGAAGTCACAAAGAGGCTCGCCTCCATAGACCGATCTCGCACGCGCATCGATTGGCGCAAGATCAAGGGCCTGAAGCGGGATCTCGAGATGCAGCGATCGATCATCATCGATACGATCGCCGATATCGATCCCGATGAGGCTTTGGATGTCATGTGGCGTTTCGTTGGTCTTGCCAACTCGGTCTTGGATCGCGCCGACGACAGCAATGGAATTCTGATCTCCACCTTCCACGCCGGATGCGCCAATCTCGGCGCAATTGCACAGATGGCGAAGACCGATAGCAGATCGCTTTCCGATCGTGCGTTCAGCGCGCTCCAAGACAACGGATATGGGCAATACGACACATTGATCGAATCCCTGGCGCCTGCCTTGGGATCGAAGGGACTGGAACGGCTGAAGACGTTGTTCACGGACCGGTCGAAAGCACCGATAGAGAAGCCAGCGGACGAGGATAAGATCCCCGGCAGCCATCGCGATCTGACGGTTCGCACGTCACTCGAACAAATCGCCGACGCGCTGGGTGACGTGGATGCATTCATCGCCCAGCAGAGCGAGGCGGCGCAATCGTTGCCCATGATCGCAGCTCGCATTGCGCGGCGGCTGCTGGGCGCCGGCCGAAACCAGGAAGCCTGGGGCGCGATAGAGAAAGTCGACACGCGAGGACTATTGTCCATTCCTTTTGAGTGGGAGCAGGCAAAGACGAACGTCTTAGACGCACTCGGTCTCCACGGGGAAGCTCAAAATTTTCGATGGCACTGCTTCGAGCGATCCTTGAACGGCGACCATCTCAAGGCCTATCTGAAACGACTGCCGGATTTCGATGATATGGAGGCTGAGGACAAGGCGCTTGCCTATGTGCGCGCCTTTCCCGACGTTCACCAGTCGCTATCCTTCCTGGCAAATTGGCCGGCAATCGGTGAGGCTGCAAAACTGGTTGTCGAACGAAGACGAGAACTCAACGGCGATCTCTACGAGCTGCTGACACCCACTGCGGAGTTGCTGCAGGAAAAGCACCCCTTAGCAGCGACCCTCTTGCTGCGAGCCATGATCGATTTCGCCCTCGATCAGGCTCGCGCAACGCGCTATCGCCACGCCGCCCGTCATCTGGTCGAGTGCGAAAGCCTTGCGAGGCAGATCGAGGATTTCGGTGGAGAACCGTCAAGCGAAATCTATATCGCCGATCTCCGACGCCGGCATGGCAAGAAGCACGGGTTCTGGGGAATGCTGCCAAGCAACTTTGGCGGCTTGTAGCTTGCAAGACCGATCATTGTTTGCGGCCATACCGGAGCGGATGCAAAGAGCTTGTGCTCATAGCCCACCTACGATTTGGACATCGCATCACGCAATTGCTCCAGCCGCTCCAGCTCGGCCTCCTGGTCGCTGATGCGCTGCGAGGCCAGCTCTTCGTCGGCCGCACCCGAATATGCGGCGGCTTGCTCGACGAGTTGACGCAGGTTTTCCCTCACCGTGGCAATACGCTCGTTGATGTCCTCGATGGTCTGCGAACCGTTCGTCATTTTGCTCTCCCTGCTGCGCTAAGGCACCTTGGACGGCAATCCTGGATGGGCTCGAAAACACACATCCATTGCCGATCATGACTTCTATACCGCTGGATCACGTTCGGAAATGGCTCAACCATCTGGGCGACCGCATTTCGAGCGGGATTCGTCAGTTCAGAGCGACAAGCCGCTTTCCCTGTCGAAGACATAGACCTGATCGGCGTTGACGGCGACTTTGAGAGGCGCTCCATATTTCATCGGCAGTTCGCCGTCAACGACCGCCGTTACCTGCTCTCCTGCAAGTTCGAACAGGACATGCGTCTGGGCGCCGGTCGGCTCCACCAGCATCGTCTGGCCCGTCAGCGGCGAGCCAGTGCCGGACGGATCGAGATGTTCCGGTCTGAGGCCGATGGTGACGGCCTGCCCCGATGTCACCCGCCGCTCCATGCGAATCTGCACCAGCGTCCCGTCCTTCAGCCTGACCGCCGGGCTGCCGTCCACGCCTTCCACCGTACCCTTGAGGAAATTCATCGCCGGAGAGCCGATGAAGCCAGCCACGAACAGATTGGCTGGCTGGCGATAGAGTTCGAGCGGCGTGCCCTGCTGCTCGATGCGGCCCTGGTTCAAAACGACGATCCGGTCGGCAAGCGTCATCGCCTCGATCTGGTCGTGGGTGACATAGACAGATGTTGTCTGAACTTTCTGGTGTAACGCCTTGATTTCGGAGCGCATCTGGACGCGCAGCTTTGCGTCGAGGTTGGACAGCGGCTCATCGAACAGGAAGACGGCGGGATTGCGCACCACGGCGCGGCCCATGGCGACGCGTTGGCGCTGGCCACCCGAGAGCTGTGCGGGCTTTCGGTCGAGCAGAGTTGTCAGATCGAGCATCCTTGCCGCCTCTCCGACGCGCTGCTCGATCACCGGCCTCGGCTCGCCGGAGAGCTTCAGGTTGAAACCCATGTTTTGGGCGACTGTCATGTGTGGATAGAGCGCATAGGACTGAAAAACCATGGCGATGTTGCGCTCGCGTGGTGTCAGGCCGTTGACGACCTCCCCGCCAATCAGCACGTCACCGTCCGTGATCTCCTCAAGCCCTGCGATCATCCGCAACAATGTCGACTTTCCGCAGCCGGACGGGCCGACAAGCGCGATGAACTCGCCATCCTCGATGGATAGCGAGACGTCATGGATGACGTTGAGCGCGCCATAGGCCTTTCGGATATTCTGCAGTTCGACGGATGCCATTGATGTGCTCCTATTGCACCGCGCTCAGGATTTTACCGCGCCGGCGGTCAGGCCGGCGATGATATGCTTCTGCGCGAGGAAAAAGACGATGATGGTCGGCAGGATGGTGAGCGTGATGAAGGCCAGCACCAGCTGCCATTGGGTTCCGAATTCGCCGCGATAGACCATGATGCCGAGCGGCCAGGGATAAATCGATTCCGAGTTCAGCATGATCAACGGCAGGATGTAGCTGTTCCAGCTGCCGACGAAGGAAATGATGCTAACAGTGGCGACGATCGGCCGTGACAACGGTAGGGATATGTACCAAAAAAAACGAATGTAGCCGCAGCCGTCGACAAAGGCCGCCTGGAACAGCTCTTCCGGCAGGTTTTTGAAATAATTGCGGAAAAGCAGGATGCTCATACCCAGGCCGAAAGCGACCTGCGGCAGCACGACCCCCCAGTAGCTGTTGAGCAGCCCGAGATCACGGATTCGAATGAACAGCGGCAGGATGGCGGTCGCGGCTGGAAACATCAGCCCGATCAGGAAGTAGTTAAGCAGGAAGTTCGAGCCGAAGAATTTGACATGGGCGAAGGTGAAGGCGGCCATGGCCGATACGGTCACCGTCAGGAACACGGTCAGCACGGCGATGACCAGCGAATTCATCATCTGCCGCCAGTATCGGTCGCCGGTCAGGATGTCGGTGTAGTTTTCGAAATGCCATTCTACCGGCAGGCCGAAGGGATTGGTGCGCAGGTCACCCAGCGACTTGAAGCCGCCGAGCGCCGTCGTCACCAGCGGCACCAATACGATTGCGGCGATGATGGTGAGCGACACGTAGAGATAGATCCTGGTGCCAGTGCTCACACGAATGGATGTAGCCCTATCAGTCATTGCGCATGAATATCCGTTTATAGCCGAAGGCCAGGGTGACGCAGATCACGAACAGCACGACGCCGACCGCGCTACCGAGCCCGACCTGCATGCGGGTGACACCGAAATTATAGAGGAAGGTCACCATCGTCTGCGTCGAGTTGAACGGTCCGCCGCCCGTGAGTGGCATGATCAGATCGAAAAGCTGCAGCGAGCCGACGACGGCGAAGAACACCGACAGGCGCACCGTCGAGGCGAGCAGCGGCAGCGTTACGTAGCGGAATTTCTGCCAACCTGTCGCGCCGTCGATCTCGGCTGCTTCGAGGATGCTCTTGTCGAGCGACTGCAGCCCGGCAATGAACAGCATCATGTGGAAGCCGAAATATTTCCAGACGATCACCGCAAGCACCGCGTACATCGCAAGGTCCTTGTCGGCGAGCACATAGGGTGTCGCCACGTCGAAGAGATGCGCCAGCGACGCGAACAATCCGTAATCGCCGTCATAGACGAAGCGCCAGATCAGGCCGGCTGCGACCTCCGCCAGCACGTAGGGCAGGAAGAAGATCAACCGGAAAAGCACGACGCCGGCGATCTTATTGGCCAGCATCGTCGACAGCCAGATGGCAAGCGGGATCTGCACGATAATCGAGACGGCGATGATCAGCGCATTGTTCTTAAGCGACGTCAGAAACGCGCCGTTCTTGAAGAGAACTTCGAAATTGCGCAGACCGACGAATTCCGTCGGCGGTCCATAGCCGCTCCACTTGTAGAAGCTGTACCAGCCCGCCTCGCCCATCGGCAGGATGACGAAGATGGTGAAGAGCAGCAGGGCTGGCGGCAGAAAGAAAATGAGCACGGGCAAGCGGCCACTGGCAGCAGGGCTTTTGCGCCGCGCTGTTAGCCTGGCCCCAGCGGCCGGCCGGATGGCGGTCGTTGCGCTGATATTCATCATGATGATCCTGACTTTCGCAATTCAGGGAAGAACGCCGGCCTCGCAAGGATGTGCGAGGCCGGCGCCCGATGATCAAAGCTGATCCTGCTCGAATGCGTCCTGGATCTGCGCGGCACCGTCTTTCGGCGTCATCTGGCCGGAGACGATCGCGACCGAGACGTCGTTGACCACACGGCCGACGGAGGGACCGAGATCCTGGTCAAAGAAGTTCTGATGCCACGTCGTGTGCGCCAGCTGCTCTGCCGAGGCGTGCATCAGCGGGTTGACCACGCCATCCTCGGCACCGACGGCGACCGGGATGATCATGCCGGCCTTTGCCATGATCCGCTCGTTTTCAGCGTTGGTCAGATAAGCCAGGAAATCAAGCGTCTCGGGAGGCGCCTTCTTGGTCACGGCCCAGGCATTGAGGCCCCCGAGCGTATCGGTGACCGCGCCGGCACCACCGGTAACCGCCGGGAAGGAGAAGTGGCCGATATTGTCGCTCGCAAGACCCTTGCCGTCGCCGGCGTTGGTGCGCTGATTGGCCTCCGTGTTCTCGAAGCCGAGGATCATCGCCGCCTTGCCGTCGCCGAAAACACCCAGCGTCTGCGGCCAGGTTGAGCCGAGATAGCCAGGCTGGAACGGATCGAGCTTGCCGAGCTCGGCCAGCTGCTCGCCGGCCTTGATGACGGCCGGATCGTTGAAGCCATCGCCCTGCCCGTTTTTGGCCGCATCAAAGACCTTCTGGCCGCCGTCACGCATCACCAGATAGCTCCAGTAGAAATGGATTGGCCATTTCTCACCACCGCCGCCTGCGATCGGGACAATGCCCGCTGCCTTGATCTTTTTCACCGCGGCCAGATAATCGTCCCAGGTCTTGATGTCAGTTGCGTTGACACCCGCCTTGGCGAACAGCGCCTTGTTGTAAAAGAAGGAGACCGTACCGAGCTTGAACGGCACAGCGCTGATCTTGTTGTCGAAGGTCAATCCCTCGACCGAGGCGGGATTGTAGCTCTTCAGCCAGGAGCCGTCCTTGGCCTTCATCGCTGTGGTCAAATCCATCAGCGAACCGGTTGCCATCTGCTGCTTCAGCACACCGCCGCCCCAGCTGTAGAAGAAGTCTGGCGCATCGCTCGACTGAAGCAATGTCGGTAGCTTGGCTTTGAAGGCCTCGTTTTCGAGGAACTGCATCTGGACTTTCACGCCCGGATGTTTCGCCTCGTAGCTATCGGCGATCTTGCGCCAGATCGCGACATAATTCGGATCGAGTTCGAGATGCAGCCACTTGATCGTCGTATCGGCTGCAGCGCTGCCGGCGCCGATCAGTATGGCCAGGCCGGTGGCTGCTGCAAATGCGGCGATGCGTTTGCCGCCAAGGACTTGCGCCCCAATGATATGAAACATGATTTTCTCCTCCGAAGGGAACGAACAGTCCTCACCAATTTTTCCCTTATGCGGATTAATTCAACGGAGGTTTGCCCGATTGTCAACCAGCTACCCCATTTTTTGTGCAAATTAACTTGACAAGAGGGGCGGTCGGCGCGGTATTTAATTCGTGATCCGTCCGAAATACCCCTTGGTCGGCATTGAAATTCAATTCGGTCATGCCACAATGAAAACTGCCGATCCCGAGCTAATGCGGGCTATAAACCGCTTCAACGTACTGGATACGATCAGACGGGCGGTCTCGATTTCGCGTGTCGAGATCAGCGAGAGGACGCAGCTTTCGACCACCACGGTTTCGGCTATCACCGCATCTCTTCTGGACGACGGGCTGATCCTGGCGCGGCATGAGGGCGACCTGCGCAATGCCGCCGCTCGCGGCAGGCCGCGCGTAGCACTGGAGCTGAACCCGGATGCCGCCCGCGTCGTCGGCGCCAAGATCGCGGCTAACCGCATGGTCTTTGTCGTCACCGATTTTCGCGGCGAGGTGCTGTCGACGCAGACGCTGGCATTGCGCGTCGACCGCCAGCCGATCAGTGTCATTGCCGACCTCATCGAAGATGGTGTCCGGCGCTGCGTCGTCGATGCGAACCTCTCGATCGACGAGATCGACCTCGTCTGCCTCGGCCTGCCCGGGGTCATCGAGCATCGCACCGGCCATGTGCGCACCAGCCCGATCTTTCGCGAGACCGGCGTCGATTTCGCACGCGAGATGTCGGAGCGCCTCGGCATCGTCACGATTGTCGAGAGCGACGCCCATGCGATTACGCTTGCTCATCACTGGTTCGGCAAAGCCCGCGATATCGACGACATGGTGCTGGTGTCACTGGAGCAGACGCTTGGCCTCGGCGTGCTGCACGGCGGCCAGCTGTTTCGCGGCGCAGGCGGTCTCAGCCATAACCTCGGCGATCTCGTGCTTGGCACCGGGCCGCAGGGCACGATCAGACTGTCGAGCCAAGCAGGCGAGAGTGCGATTCTCGGCGACCAGCCGAGCGGTGGCCGCTTCGCCGAAGCGATCCGGCTCGGCCGCGGCATGGCCCATGCCCAGACCCTGATCGCCGCCGAGGACGAGACACTGATCGCCGCGGCCATCCGCGCGGGCGAGGCCTGCGGCATGGCGCTTGCCAATATCGTCACGCTCTTTGCGCCACCACGCGTCATCCTCGTCGGCTCCAGCCTCGCGCTTGGCCAGCCTTTCCTCGACAGCCTGCGCGACGCCTATGCCATGGCCATCCCCCAGTCGATCGAAGGGGTCGCGGAGTTGGTTTTCGACCAGTCGACGGATGAAACCTGGGCCCAGGGAGCCGCCGTCGTGGCACTGCGCGAACTCTATGAATCACCTTGGAGCACGACGGGTCCTGCGCCCGCGCACTGAGGCAATCACGTATTCAAAAATCCATTCCGGGAGGAAGCCTTATGGAAAAAGTAGGTATCGGCATTATCGGCTGCGGCAACATCTCAAGTGCCTATCTCACGGCGATGAAATCATTCCCCATCCTCGACATCCGCGGCGTCGCGGACCTGAACCGCGAGCTGGCCGAAGCCAGGGCTGGCGAATTCGGCCTGACGGCTGTCGGTATCGACGCCCTACTCGCCGATCCGACGGTTGAGATCATCGTCAACCTGACGGTACCCAAGGCGCATGTCGCGGTTGCCCTGCAGGCACTCGACGCCGGCAAGCACACCTATTCCGAAAAGCCGCTCGGGATCAATTTCGTCGAGGGCAAGAAGCTCGCGGATGCCGCATCGACCAAGGGCCTGCGGATCGGCGCGGCCCCGGATACCTTTCTCGGCGGCGGGCACCAGGCGGCGCGCGCCATCATCGACGCCGGCGCAATCGGCCAGCCGGTCGGCGGCACGGCCACCTTCATGTGCCCCGGCCACGAGCGCTGGCACCCGAACCCGGCCTTTTACTACGAAGTCGGCGGCGGACCGATGCTGGATATGGGTCCCTACTATATTACCGATCTCGTCAATCTGCTCGGCCCCGTATCGCAGGTGGCGGGTTTTGCCGTTGCTCCGCGCAAGGAGCGCATCATCACCAGCGAGCCGCGCAATGGCGAGCGCATCCCCGTCGATGTGGCCACCCACGTCGCCGGCGTCATGGCCTTTGCCAATGGCGCAGTCGTACAGATCGGCATGAGCTTCGACGTGGCGGGCCACAGGCATGTGCCCATCGAAGTCTACGGCACCGAAGGCACGCTGATCGTGCCCGACCCCAACCGCTTCGGCGGACCGGTCGAATTTCTGAAGAAGGGCGGCGAGTTCGAGACCCGCGAGGTGACGGAACCCTATGCCGACGGCAACTACCGTTCGCTCGGTGTCGCCGACATGGCCCACGCCATCCGCTCGAACCGGCCGCACCGTGCCAATGGCAGCTTGGCGCTGCATGTGCTCGAGGTCATGGAAGCCTTCCAGACAGCGTCCGACGGCGGCCGCACGGTCACGATCACCACACAAACGGAACGACCCGCACCGCTGTCTCAGTCCCTCGTGGACGGATTCATCGGGCGATAGGATCAAGAGGAGAAGAATATGCGCGAAGCACTTATCGTCTGGGGCGGCTGGAGCGGCCACGAGCCGCAGGAATGCGCCAAGATCATCGAGGAAATGCTGCAGGAGGACGGCTTCAAGGTCTATGTCGAAAACAGCACCGAAGCCTTCGCCGATCCGTCGATCCACGATCTCAGCCTGATCGTGCCGATCGTCACCATGTCGAAGATCGAGAAGGAGGAGGTGACGAATCTTGCCGCCGCGATCGAAAGCGGCGTCGGCATTGCCGGCTATCACGGCGGCGCCGGCGATTCGTTCCGTGACAGCGTCGATTATCAGTTCATCATCGGCGGCCAGTGGGTCGCCCATCCCGGCAATATCATCAACTACTCCGTCAACGTCACCCGCCCGGACGATGCCGTGATGGAGGGGATCGAGGATTTCCCCTACACGTCGGAACAATATTACATGCACGTCGACCCCTCGAACGAGGTGCTGGCGACAACAACATTTACCGGCGACCATGCCTACTGGATCAACGGCGTGGTGATGCCGGTCGTCTGGAAGCGGCACTATGGCAAGGGCCGCGTGTTCTATTCCTCGCTCGGCCACCAGGCCAAGGAGTTCGATGTGCCGCAGATGAAAACGATCTTCCGGCGCGGCGCCAGCTGGGCAGCGCGATAGGGTCAAGGCCTTTGATTTTGGTGGGGTCGAATTTCCGGCCCCACCGTCGCTGAGCTCTTATCGAAGCACGTTCGACGCTGCCAGATCGATAACTTCGTCGCCTCGCCCGCTCAAAACCGCCTTCGCGAGCCAGAGGCTGAAGCCGGAAATCTGGTCGACATTGATTGTCGGTGGCATCACCAGCTCGTTGCGATTGGTAACGACGTCGACAAGCGCAGGTCCATCATGGAGAAAGGCGCTGCGAAGGGCCTCCTCCAGTTCCCCTGCTTTCTCCACGCGAATTCCAAGAACGCCGGCCGCTTTCGCCATCTCGGCAAAATTCGGATTCTTGAGCGTCGTGTTGCTCTCAAGCAGGCCCGCGGCCTTCATCTCCATGTCGACAAACCCAAGGACGCCATTGTTGACGATCACGACCTTGACCGGGAGCTTCTCCTGGATGAGCGTCAGAAAGTCCCCCATCAACATGGCAAAGCCACCGTCCCCGGCAAGGGCGATCGTCTGCCTTCCTGGAAACGCGGCCTGGGCACCGATTGCTTGAACCATTGCGTTTGCCATCGATCCATGGACGAAGGAACCCAACAGACGCCGCTTTCCGTTCATCTTCAGATAGCGGGCCGCCCATACCGTCGGGGTGCCGACGTCGCATGTGAAAACCGCGTCCTCCGATGCAACCTCGCTGACCAGTCTTGCAAGATATTGCGGGTGGATCGCCGATCCGGGCCGACCTGAGGTCGCAAGCTCGTCCAGTCCGTTTCGCGCTTTCCCGTAGTGCTCGATCGAGCGGTCAAGATGGCCAGTGTCAACCTTCTGTGAAATCATCGGAACCAATGCCTCGATCGATGTCTTGACGTCGCCGACCAGTCCGAGCGCGAGCGGCGTCCGTCGCCCGAGGCGGGTGGCATCGATATCGATCTGGATGATCTTTGCGCCTTCCGGATAGAATTGCCGATAGGGAAAGTCAGTTCCCAGCATCAGCAGCGTGCTGCAGTTTTTCATCGCATGATAGCCCGAGGAAAAGCCGATCAGTCCGGTCATCCCGACATCGTACGGGTTTTCCCATTCGACATGTTCCTTGCCACGCAAGGCGTGGACGATAGGCGCCTTCAAGAGCGCAGCCAGTTTGACAAGTTCGTCATGGGCGCCTGCGCAGCCGGCTCCCGCCAGAATGGTCACCTTATCCGCACCGTTCAAAAGGCCCGCAGCGGCGGCAAGCTCTGCATCTTGTGGCCGCGAGAACGGCGCCTGGGGCAATATCCACCTGCTAGGCGATGGCGGTTCGAGCTGCTGCATCGCCACGTCGCCGGGAATGACCAATACGGAAACGCCGCGCTTGCCGACCGACTGGCGGATCGCGATATCGAGAAGTCGCGGCATGACGCTCGCGTTCGAGACCAGTTCGGTATAATGGCTGCATTCGGAGAAGAGCTTTTCGGGGTGGGTTTCCTGAAAATAGCCGCTGCCAATTTCAGCGCTTGGAATGTGCGCGGCTATCGCCAGCACTGGGGCGCCGCTTCGATGGCAATCGTAGAGCCCGTTGATGAGGTGGAGATTTCCCGGACCGCAGCTTCCGGCACAGACGGCAAGCTTGCCCGTCAACTGGGCTTCCGCGCCGGCGGCGAAGGCTGCGGCCTCCTCATGGCGCATGTGCACCCATTCGATGGTGCCCTTGCGACGAAGAGCATCGCTCAGTCCGTTCAAGCTGTCGCCAGTGACGCCATAGATTCTCTTCACGCCCGCCGCAGTGAGCGTATCCACGATAAGTTCGGCAACCGTCTGCTTGGTCATTTTGAAACCTTCCACACTGGCGTACGCTTCGACGCGGCGCTTCGGTAGATATGCAAGGCATGGTGCTAAACAAGATTGCGTCGGCCGTGGCTGCTAAGGCTGTGACCGCTTGATGGGACGGTATTACGCTTCAAAGAGAGGCGCCGCCCATCCAAAATAAGCACGACGCAACTCGATGAGTGCGTCGCGCTTTTTCCAGCTGCTAGATCGAAAGGAACTCAGATGGTGCGATCTGAAGAGCGGCGGCGATACGTCGGATTTTGGAAGGATCAGTATCCGCTCCGATCTCGACATCCGAGATTTCACGATTTGTAAGGCCGCAGGTGACCGCGAGATCGTCGAGACTGTAACCGTACGACTCGCGAGCGGTGCGAACGGCGTTTCCGACGTCGATCTGCGATAGTTGAGACACATTGGACGCATCTACATTTTGGATTGATATGGACATGAAAAACTCCTTCCAAAGTCCGGCGACGAGACAGCTCATCGGGTGAAGGTGACTACGAAAGCCAGTCATGCGTCGGATCAAAATACAGTAGCCGACGCAGCGCTAATATAAACAGAGATTGCTCGCAGGCAAGCATTTAGGCTCCTTCTGCGTGGTCTGCGCTGTCGAGGTCGGCCGTTGCGCCTATCGTCGGGGCTCAAACGGACAGAAAATGCCGCCAAATTCAGTCTGGCAACGAGGAGATGAAAGACCGTGCGCTATTCGGAAGCGTCGTCGTCGAGCAGGTTCTGCGCCAGTTCGCTGATCGCAACCTCGGCCTCTTCCAAAGACCAGCCCGCACTCACGGCTCGCTTTGCCAAGGCCAACATCACTGGCGACAGCTTGCCACCTGCGGCATCGACCACGCTTGCAGCGTGGATGCCGGCCACTTCAAGGAACGCCTTCTGAAGCGCCTCCTGGCAATCGATGTCCCGATCAACGTATTTACCGTCTCGCTGAGGTTTTTTGAGCAAGTCCATGTTTTATCCGATGTTGTTGCCATCGGCGAGACCGTCTAATCCAATCTCGCACCAGGTCAAACTCAAATAACGAGCGCCCGGTCGGACCAAAGGCGAAATCCACCTTTAAAGGCAAGTGTGTTGTCGCCACGCCGGCAATTCTCAGGCAGTTCGCCGAGTTCATCCACGTTTCCACCGCCGATGACGATATAATCAGGCTGTAGTGCCGCTTTCACGCGCGCTACGACGTCAGAGACCGACTGTCGCCATTTCTTCTTGCCGCGTCTCTTGAGCCCCGCCTCCCCGACATATTCCTCGAAGCTCAAGCCCTTCTTGTACGGCAGATGGGCAAGCTCCATCGGCAGCGCAACATTCTCGATGACCATGGCCGAGCCAAGGCCGGTTCCCAGACCGAGGAACAGCATGCGTCCGCCATCGTAGCTACCGATTGCCTGCATCAGGGCGTCATTGACCATCTTCACGGGCTTGCCGAAGCTTTTTGCAAAGTCCACGTTGACCCATCCAGGGCCGAGGTTCATGGGATCCTTGAGTGGTCTGTTTTGCCGCACCGGACCTGGATACCCGATCGAAACGACGTCGAAGGTCAGGCCCTCGGCAAGTGTCTTCGCCGCGGCGATCATGTCCTTTCCCGTCATTTTCGGGCCGGATACGACGCGGCGCTCGGTGCCGCCGTCGCTGGTGAGAACTTTGACATGGGAACCGCCAACGTCGATCGAAAGAACGATCGGCTGCCTGTCGCCTTCACCTTGTGATGCTTTTCCTGTCACGGTTCATCCTTCTACGTGTTCGCCATTGCATCGGATAGTCGCGCGTTGGCGCCACCGTCCCGTTCCGACGATCTAAGTTTGCAATGGAAGGCGTTGGCAAGCAATCCTGGAATTTCGATCCGACAGCGCATTGGTTCTATTCGAGCAGGGCCCTCGACGGGCAAATAGGCTTGGTAGCCGCTTCGGCATCCCTTATACTTTCGACGAGCCATCGAAGCAGCCGTTGATCGCAACCAGCTCGCCAGCCTATCGGGTCCGCAGCAGCACGATCCTCCAGCAAAGAGAAAACAGTGACCAACGATCACAGCCCTCATGACCACGATCACGACGATGATCATCACCATCATGCCGACCACTGGCGCGACAACGGCGTGAAGGTCATTCCAGGCAATTCCCTCGATCCGAACACTGCCCAGACGCCCGGCATGAACCGCGCGACTGCGATCAGCAAGGCACGAGCCGGCGCCGAGAAGATCTGGGCCGGAACGGTAACGATCCACGCCAATGCCAAGACCGGGGCTCATCACCACGGCGATCTTGAAAGCATCATTTATGTGGTGAAGGGCAAGGCGCGGATGCGCTGGGGCGAGAAACTGGAGTTTGTTGCCGAAGCCGGCCCTGGGGATTTCATTTTCGTGCCACCCTACGTTCCTCATCAGGAAATCAATGCCAGCCGCGACGAGACGCTCGAATGCGTTCTCGTCCGGTCCGGTCAGGAGCCGGTGGTGGTCAATCTGGACATCGAGCCGATCGAGAAGCCGGAAGAGGTTCTCTGGATCGACCCTATCCATAGATAAACTGTCGGTGCGCCGGTTAGATTACGTCTTCACGTCCGCCGGCACCAAAATTTGCGGAGCATCAACACCGCTCGGGCGGTTGGCCGCCGTCATCGAACCTTTGACAGAGAGAAACATGCCCCTTAAGCGAGGAGAACTTCACGAGTTATCGATCTTTCTCGTGATCGTCCAATATCGAAGCTTCCGCAAGGCCGCTGATCACCTGGAACTGACCGCTTCCGCGCTCAGCCACAGCATGAGGGCGCTCGAGGCGAGACTGGGTGTGCGGCTTCTTAACCGCACGAGCCGCAGTGTCGCACCCACCGCTGCCGGCAAGGCCCTTGCGGAGAAGATTTCCGCAGGGCTGGATCTTATCAATTCCGGTCTGGACGAGCTGAATGGTCATCACCGGGGTGCTGCAGGGAGTGTCCGCATCAATGTCCTGCGGGATGCCGCCAGCCTGCTCCTGAAGCCCGTTTTACCTGTATTCCTGCAGCGCTTCCCGAACATCGAACTTGAGATTGCCGTCGACGATCATTTCGTCGATGTAACCGCGGAAGGGTTCGATGCCGGGCTTAGATATGGTGGAACGATCCCTGAAGATATGATCGCCGTTCCCCTGACGCCGCCGCTCAAATGGGTGGCGGTTGCCTCGCCCGAATACCTTCATCGTCACGGTCGTCCGGAATTGCCCAAGGATCTGCATTCCCATGACTGCATTCGGATCCGCACCGGCAGGGGGCAGATTTACAAATGGGAATTTGAACGCGGAGACGAATGGAGCGAGATCGATGTTCCAGGTGCGCTTATTTCCGGCGAGTCTGATCTGGCGCTCAGTGCGGCGATCGGCGGAGCCGGATTATCCTATTGTTTGGAGCAGCTGGCCCGCCCCCATCTGGCCGCCGGTCGTTTGGAAGTTGTGCTGTCCGACTGGGCTTCTTTCGGCCCGCCACTGTCGATCTACTATTCCAGTCGACGACAGCTCCCCTTCGGCGTTGATGCCCTTATTCAGGTCATACGCGAGCTTAGTCCGCTGGGATGATGGGATTAGGCGATCTGATGTATGAATCAGACTCATCGATCCGGTGACCGCTACGCTATTGATTCATCCTTTTGCGCCGCCTAACGATAAGGCTTGGCGGGATGAGAGGATAAATCCATGAACAAGCGCATTATCTTTACCGGTGGCAGCGGCAAGGCCGGCCGTCACTCGGTGCCCTATCTGGTGGACAAGGGCTACGCAGTTCGCAATCTCGATCTCGTTCCTTTGGATTGCCCCGGCGTCAACACCCTGATCACCGATCTCACGGACAGCGGAGAAACCTTCAACGCACTGTCGATGCATTTCGGTGCCGAAGGCCTGAACACAGGTGCTGGTCCCGCTCCTGTCGACGCCGTGGTTCATTTCGCGGCAATCCCCAGTCTGCTGATGAAGCCGGACAACAAGACATTCCAGGTGAATGCCATCTCGACCTACAATGTCCTGGAGGCGGCACTGAAGCTCGGCATTCGCAAGGTCATCATCGCGTCCAGCGAAACGACGTATGGCGTCTGCTTTGCCGAAGGCGACAAGGATTTTCATTCCTTCCCGCTCGAAGAGGACTACGACATCGACCCGATGGACAGCTACGGTCTGTCGAAGGTCGTCAACGAGAAGACCGCCCGCGCCTTTCAGATGCGCACCGGCGCCGACGTCTATGCCCTGCGCATCGGCAATGTCATCGAACCGCATGAATACGACCGTTTTCCGGGTTTCCTGGCCGATCCGCCGTCCCGCAAGCGCAATGCCTGGAGCTACATCGACGCCCGCGACCTCGGCCAGATCGTCCATCTCTGCATTGAGAAGGACGGCTTGGGCTTCCAGGTGTTCAACGCCGTCAACGATACGATCACGGCAAACGAGCCCACCCGTGACTTCCTAAAGCGCTGGGCACCGAACACGCCGATCCATCGCGAGCTCGGCGAATTCGAGGCGCCGCTTTCCAACCGGAAGATACGCGAAATCCTGGGCTTCAAGGAAGAGCACAACTGGCGCAAATACGTTCCAAAATCATGATGCGGGACGCCCGATTAAAATGACGGCTCTCGATCATCGCGTAAAGGACCAAGAAATGACGACTGAACCGACGGTCGCGGGCATCCCGCAGATGGGCTACGGCACCTGGAATCGCCCCGCGGACGAAGCCTATCAGGGTGTCGCCTGGGCTTTGGAGGCAGGATGCCGCCACATAGACACGGCGCAGGGCTACAATAACGAGCAGGATGTTGCCCGCGGCATCAAGGATGCAGGCATAGCTCGCGGCGAAATCTTCATCACGACGAAGGTAAAGCCGGACAATTACGGCCCGGGAGAGGTCATGCCGTCGATCAGGGAAAGCCTCGATAAGCTCGAGGTCGACCAGGTCGACCTGCTTTTGCTGCACTGGCCCTCACCGCATAACAAATACGCGCTGCAGGACTACGTCAGCCAGTTTGTGGAAGCGCTCGATACCGGTCTTGCCAAGCGCATCGGCGTTTCAAACTTCACCAAGGCGCTGATTGACGAGACGATCCGCTTATTCGGCGATCGCAAGATCACCACCAATCAGGTCGAATGCCACGTCTACATGCAAAACAGGCCGATCATCGACCATTGCGAAAAACGGGGCATTCCGGTGACCGCCTATTCGCCGCTCGCCCGCGGCGCGGTCGTGGGCGACACACTGCTTGAAGAGATCGGAAAGTCCCACGGCGCCAGCGGCGAGCAAATTGCCCTCGCCTTCCTCATGGCCAAGGGTCTGATCGTCATCCCGTCCTCAGCCAAAAAGGATCGCATCGCTTCGAACTTCGAGGCGCGCAAGATCACCTTGACGCCAGCCGAGGTCAAGCGGATCGAAAGCCTGGAAAAGGGTATGCGTCTGGTGAATGGCGATTGGTGCCCGGTCTGGGATCGCTAGGACACAGACGTCGGAATAACGAAATCCACTTGGCGGATGACGGCACTGTTGACGCCCGCATGACATGAGGAAAAAGAAATGGATTATCGCAAGCTCGGCCCCAGCGGCACCATCGTCACTGCATATTGCCTTGGCACCATGACATTCGGCGCCGAGGCCGATGAAACGGCATCGCATAGGCTGCTCGACGACTATTTCGCGTGGGGAGGCAACTTCATCGACACTGCCGATGTCTATAGCGCCGGTCTGTCGGAGGAGATTATCGGGCGCTGGCTGAAGGCGCGGCCGAGCGAGGCGCGGCAGGCTGTTATTGCCACGAAAGGTCGATTCCCGATGGGGAACGGTCCGAACGATATTGGTTTGTCACGGCGGCATCTGGGCCAGGCACTCAACGATTCGCTCAGCCGCCTCGGCGTCGAACAGATCGATCTCTACCAAATGCATGCCTGGGACGCGTTGACGCCGATCGAGGAAACGCTGCGCTTCCTCGATGATGCGGTGACGGCTGGAAAAATCGGCTATTACGGCTTCTCCAATTATGTCGGCTGGCACATCGCCAAAGCTGTCGAGATCGCCAAGGCAAACGGATACAGTCGCCCGGTGACGTTGCAGCCGCAATACAGCCTGCTGGTCCGCGACATCGAGCTCGAGATCGTCGCTGCCTGCCAGGACGCTGGCATGGGCTTGCTTCCCTGGTCGCCGCTGGGCGGCGGATGGCTCACCGGCAAATACAAGCGCGACCAGATGCCGACCGGCGCCACGCGGCTTGGAGAGAACCCCAACCGCGGCAGCGAATCCTATGCGCAGCGCAATGCCCAGGACCGTGTCTGGGCGATCATTTCGGCCGTAGAGGAGATCGCCAAAGCGCGCGGTGTCAGCATGGCGCAGGTGGCGCTCGCCTGGACGGCAACGCGGCCGGCCGTCACGTCAGTCATCCTCGGCGCGCGCACGCCCGAACAACTCGCCGACAATCTCGGTGCGGCAAAGCTCACGCTCTCGGAGGAGGAAACGACGCGGTTGAGCGACGTCAGCGCACCCCAGCCTTCGGACTATCCCTATGGCAAGGCGGGCACCGACCAACGCCACCGCAAGATGGAAGGCGGCCGCTAAATCAGGAGGCGGCTCTAAAGGCCGCCTTCATATCGCTTGATGCGGACTTCGCGCGAGGCGCCATCAGGACTCTGGTGGCACGGCCCATCGGCCAGCTACAGCCAGTTGATGCGTCTCAGCACCCAAAGCGTCGCGATCGACGTGATCGTGACGAAGGCCACGATAATGATGAAAGCCCAGGTATCGTTGACGCCGGGAACGCCTCCGACATTCATGCCGAAAAGGCCAGCGACCACGCTTGGCGGCAACAGCAGGGCCGCAAGGGCGGCGAGACGGTTGGAATTGCGGGCAATGCGCTCGCTGATCACTGTTGATAGGTCGTCATGCAGGATGCTGGTGCGATCGCGTATAGCATCTAGATATTCGATGAAGCGCATCAACTTGTCGATTACCTCGCGCATGCGCAGCTTGTCTCGTTCGGCGAGCCACGGTGCGTCGTCATGTTCTATGCGATTGAGTGCGTCGCGCTGGGGTGCCAAGTAGCGGCGAAGTTGCACCGCCCGTCTCCGCAACTGCTTGAGGCGCTCGCGCACCTGGCTTGCGTCGCCATGAAAGATCATCTCGTCGAGCTCGTCTACCTCCTCGTCCATGGCGTCGAGGACGGGCTCGAGATCGCGCACCAGCTTGTCGCCGATGAGGGCAAGCAGGTCGCCCGTACGCTGAGGCCCCTTCCCTTTCTCCAGCGACAAACGGATGTCACGCAGCGCCGTTATGTAGTGACCGCTGTCGCGCAGCGAGACAATGCGGTCGGCATCGACCCATAGATGGAGGGGCACGAGGTCTATGTCGACGGGTTTCTCGGCCACTTCCTCCGGCGCGGTTGCGCACACCCCCCGCAGGATGATCAACAGTCCGTCGTCGACAGGTTCGACACGCGGACGGGACTCCTCCTCCAGAAGCGCCTCTGCCACAACAGGGTCGAAGCGGCTTTTCCGGAGCACCCATTCGGCGGCGGCGGGATGATCACGCTCGAGATGAAGCCAGATCGCGCCATCTTCCGGCTTCCAGGAACCTAGCTGCGCCATGGTCAGCTGTGTGCAGCAGCCATGGCCGTCGAGCAACAGTGCGAAACGCAATCCCGGCTCGGCGCCATAGCTGACAACAGATGTTTTCAGTGCTTCCATTGCGCCTCGATATATTCCAGTGGGACCGACCAAAAACGCAAACAACACAAAAGCTTGCGATGTCTTCTGTCCACCTTACCAGTTCGGACCAAACTCGCAATACAAGCGATTGCAGCTTGACGAGTGGAGAAATCCCTTCGCTTCCAGCCGCAAGTCAAGGCGCCGCTTGGGGAAAGCATTCAGAACCGAGTTCATAAACCGGAAGCCGCTGAACCTCGCGCTGCCCGCCACCGGTTAAACGAGCCGGGGACGACCGACCCGGGTCGCGACCGCGCAGGTCCGACACCACAATATCCGCACGGTTTGATCCAGATCAATTTCTGTGACGCGTCGCCGGCTATAAGGTCGACAATTGCGACTGATCCTAGCATTATCGGCCAAATCCACAATTCGCTGCGGTGGAACGACTGCCGCAGATTGACGCATATGCGACTTGCCGGTTGCGCAAATTATATTGGCAATTACAGTAATTTCAGAAATTACTGTAATTCCTGATGCATCGGAAATTGCTATGAACTTGCCCCCGCTTGTACAATCCTTCGTTCTTCACTTCGGCGAGATGGGCTCGCGCTGGGGGATCAACCGTACCGTCGGACAGATATACGCGCTGCTCTATGTCTCACCGACGCCGCTCTGCGCCGAAGATATCGTCGAGGCCGTTGGCGTCTCGCGGTCGAACGTGTCGATGAGCCTGCGCGAGCTGCAGGCCTGGAACCTGGTCCTTCTCAAGCACAAACCGGACGACCGCCGCGACTTCTTCACCACGCCGGACGATGTCTGGCAAATCCTTCGCACACTGGCCGAGGAACGGAAGAAGCGTGAGGTCGATCCGACGCTGTCGGTGCTACGCGAGATCCTGATGCAGCAGCCGGCCAGCGAAGAGGAGCGCTATGCACAGGCGCGGATGAGCGAGATGCACGGCCTGATCGAGCAGTTGACCAACTGGTACGACGACGTCAGGCAGCTTGAGACCGAGCGGTTGGCAACCCTATTGTCGCTCGGCGCCAAGGTAACCCGGCTGCTTGAGGCCAAGGACCGTGTCGTTTCCCTCGGTCGCCGCCGGTCCGGCACAAATCCGATAGACGGGAGGAAAGCGCCATGACCAGCGCCTTCCTCGAAGCCGCGGTCGAGCCGGCAGACCTGCCGACAAGGAATCCGCAAGCATCTGCCGAGCCCGCACTGGCCCGCGACCGCAACACTCCCCGGCTGCGACCGAACGGCCTGCCCCGTGCAGCCATGGTGCAGACCGTGGCCGCACTCATCTGGATTCCGCAAGCCGCGCTGCTCGCCTTCGGCGTCGGTACGATCGCCAGTGGCGGTGGCGGCCTTGCGGAAGTAGCGCTACCGGCCGCCTTCGTCCTCGCGCTGGGGGTGGCGCGCGCCGCACTGGACGCCACCGGCGGGCGGATGGCCTTCCGTGCCGCAAGAGCGGAGCTTACCCGACGTCGCGATATTGCCACGACTGCGCTTGCCGCCCGTTCGCCTCTTGACGTCGAGAGGCCCGCGTCGGGGTTTGCCGCCAGCCTGATCGCGGAGCAGGCTGAGACCATGGTGCCCTATTTCGCCCGCTTCCTGCCGGCACGGTTGAAGGCAAGCACCGTCCCGCTCGTCACGCTCGTCTGCGTGTTTCCCATTTCCTGGGTCGCCGCCATCATCCTGATCCTCGCGGCACCGCTGATCCCCATCTTCATGGCGTTGATCGGCTGGCGTGCCAAGGCAGCGAGCGAGGAGATGCTGGCGAAATCCGGGGGTCTCAATGCCTTTCTGCTGGATCGCCTGCGCGGCCTTGCGACGATCCGCGCATTGGGTGCAGTGGATATCACCGCGCAGAGGTTGCGTGCCGACGCGGAATCCCTGCGCCGCCGCACCATGGCAGTGCTCAAGATCGCTTTTCTGTCCTCCGCAGTGCTGGAATTTTTCGCGGCTCTCGGCGTTGCCGCAACCGCCGTCTATATCGGCTTCAGCCTGCTCGGCTCGATCGATATCGGCAGCTGGAACGGCAAGCTGACGCTGACGCAGGGCCTGTTCATCCTGCTGTTGGCGCCCGCCTTCTTCGAGCCGCTGCGGGAGCTCTCCGCGGCATGGCATGACCGCGCCTCCGGGCAAGCGGCGATCGATGCGCTTGACGGGCTTTCGCACAATGGTCTGGTCTTGCCTGGTTGGCGCAACGATCAAGTCGGTGCGTCCGACGATTTTGCCGCCGTGCCTGACATCCGTATCCGCGATTTCTCCTTCCGCCATGCCCCGGCGCAAAGCAGCGTTTTCAAGGACTTTAATCTGACGGTAGCAGCCGGCGAACACGTCGCTCTGCTTGGCCCCAGTGGTTGCGGCAAGACGACATTGCTGTCGCTGATCGCAGGATTGGCGCCACACGAAAATGGCACGATCCATATCGCAGGTGAACTGATGTCTGATCGGTCTTCCGCCGCGCTGCGCCGCCGTATCACCTGGATCGGACAGCGTCCGCACGTCTTTGCCGGTACGATGGGGAGCAACATCACACTTGGTCGACCCGATGTCGGGGCGGACGCAATCCGTTGCGCCATCCGGAAGTCACACCTGCAGCCTGTCTTCGAGACGCATGGGGCAGCGCTGATCGGCGAAGGCGGAGCGGGTCTTTCGGGTGGCGAAGCCATGCGGCTGATGCTGGCTCGCGCTGTCGTCGAAAACCAGGCGGGCATCATCCTTGCCGACGAGCCGACCGCGCATCTCGATGCCGAGACCGCCAACGACATCGCCCGGGACCTTATGCTCTTTGCCCACGGCCGGACCCTGGTCATTGCCACGCACGACCCGGTGCTGGCAGCAAGGATGGATCGCGTCATCCGCCTCGGCGCCCCCGAACAGGAGCTGGCGGGATGATGTCGACTATCCGTTCAATTCGTCCCATCCTCGAACTTTTCATGGCGGAACGCCGCCGGTCACTGCTGCTGGGCGGCGCGCTTTCTGCCGCCACTGTTCTAGCCGGGATCGGGCTCCTCGGGCTTTCCGGCTGGTTCATCACGGCCACGTGGCTTGCCGGCCTGTCAACGGCAGCAGCGATCACCTTCGACGTCTTTGCTCCGTCGGCCGGCATCAGGCTGTTGGCGATCGTCCGCACGGTCGCGCGCTACGGCGAGCGGTTGACGACGCATGATGCGACGCTTGGCGTACTCGCCGCCCTCCGCGAGAGACTGTTTCGCAGCTGGGCGCAGCCAGCCGCGGCCACGGCCCTGATGCGCCGCCCTGCCAAGCTGCTGTTTCGACTCACAGCCGATATCGACGCGCTGGATTCGCTCTATCTCAGGGTTCTCGTTCCAGTCGGCGTCGCCATTCTCTCGGGGCTCGCGACAAGTGTCGCACTCGGGCTGATGCATCCGCTGTTCGGACTGCTCGTCGGCCTGTGGCTTGTCGTCACCGGCCTCGGCATTCCGTTTGCCGGCGGAAGGCTGGCGATCAAGCCGGCCCGGCGCAGAGCGCATGCGATCGAGGCATTGCGATCGCGCACCATCGATCTCGTCGCCGGGCAGACGGAACTTGTCATGGTTGGGCGACTGCAGGCGCAGCGCGCTGCCATCGCCAAGGCGGACCTGCGCCTCGCTGAGGCCGATGATCAGTTGAACCGCATCGAAAGCACTGTAGCCTTTGGTTTCAGCCTCGTTTCAACCATGCTGCTTACGGGCACGCTTCTGACGGTCGCCGCACTCGCCAAGGCCGGGACGATCAGCGCGCCGGTGGCAGCACTCGGGTTGCTCGCTGCCTTTGCAGCGACGGAACCCTTCACCGCTCTTCGTCGCGGTGCCCTCGAACTTGGCCGCACGGCGCTGGCCGCCCGCCGCATCGGGCCTCGGCTTGATCCGCAGCCACCGACAGGGGCTCTTCGCCCGGCGCTGAAAGATTTCGCCGTCCGTCTCAACGGCGTTGCGGTCCGGCATGACGGGGCTGCCCGCTTCGCCCTTCACGGCATCTGTCTTTCGCTCATGGCGGGCGAACGGCTTGCGTTGATCGGCGCAAGCGGCGCCGGCAAGTCGACGCTGCTTTCGCTGCTCTCTCGCGAGATCACCGCCGAAGATGGCGCCGTTGAGCTGCAGCCATCAACGCTTTTGACCCAGAGGACGGAGATTTTCCAGGATACGCTGCGCGACAACCTGCGCCTCGCAGATCCTGCCGCCACCGACGAAGCGTTGCGCGACGTTCTTTCTTCTGCTGGCCTCCTTGCCGAAATCCAAGCATTGCCGCAGGGGCTCGATGTCAGTCTCGGCGAAGGCGGGCTCGGCCTTTCCGGCGGGCAGTTGCGACGACTGGCGCTGGCCCGGCTATTGCTGCGAGACGCTCCGCTCTGGCTGCTTGATGAGCCGACCGAAGGTCTCGACGGCGATACCGCGCGCGATGTGATCCAGCGGCTGGTCGCCCGTTCGCAAGGCCGCACGCTGGTCATCGCCACGCATATCCGCCGCGAGGCAGCGATCGCCGATCGGATAGCCGTCCTCGACCAAGGCCAGATCATAGCAACGGCGCGGCGCGGCGAGCAGGGATTCGACGTCCTTCTCGCCAGGCTGCGGCCGGACTGAAGCAGGCCTGCATATTATCCTTTCCGCACCGTCTCTTATGGCGATGCGGACATCACCGACCCCCTGGGACCGTGGGAGAACGCATATGGAACTCGACATCGTGGCGCTATCGCGCCTGCAATTTGCAATGACTGCTCTCTATCACTTTCTATTCGTGCCGCTGACACTCGGTCTTTCCGTGCTGCTCGCCATCATGGAGACGACCTATGTCATGACCGGCCGGCAAGTCTGGCGCCAGATGACGAAATTCTGGGGCACTCTGTTCGGGATCAACTTTGTGCTGGGGGTCGCCACAGGCCTGGTCATGGAATTTCAGTTCGGCATGAACTGGAGCTACTACAGCTATTATGTCGGCGATATCTTCGGAGCGCCGCTTGCCATCGAGGGCCTGATGGCCTTCTTTCTGGAAGCGACCTTCGTCGGGCTGTTCTTCTTTGGCTGGGAAAAGCTCTCGAAGGTCGGTCACTTGAGCGCCACATGGGCGGTCGCCCTCGGCTCGAACTTCTCGGCCCTCTGGATCCTGATTGCCAATGGCTGGATGCAGAACCCGGTTGGCTCGGCGCTCAATCCGCAGACGATGCGCATGGAGGTTACCAGCTTCTTCGACGTCGTCTTCAACCCGGTGGCGCAGGCAAAGTTCGTCCACACCGTCTCGGCCGGCTATGTCTGCGCGTCGATTTTCGTGCTCGGCGTCTCCGCCTGGTATCTGCTGAAGGGTCGCCACATCGAGATCGCCAAGCGCTCGATGACGGTTGCCGCCTCCTTCGGCCTTGCATCTGCGCTTTCGGTTGTCGTCCTTGGCGATGAAAGCGGCTATCTCTCGACCGAACACCAGAAGATGAAGCTGGCCGCCATCGAGGGCATGTGGGAAACCGAACCGGCCCCAGCCGCCTTCACCGCCTTCGGCTTTCCCGACCAGCAATCGCGCGAGACGCACTTTGCCGTCCATATTCCCTGGGTGATGGGCTTGATCGGCACACGCTCGCTGACAACAGTCATCCCCGGCATTCAGGAGCTTGAGGATCAAGCCAAGAACCGCATCCGCGACGGTATCAAGGCCTATGACGCGCTCTTGAAGATCCGCAGCGCTCCCAGACAGGACGCAGTGGCACAGGACGTCCGCTCCTCCTTCGAGGATCTCGGCCATGAGCTCGGCTATGCGCTGCTTCTCAAGCGTTACGTCGATGATCCGAGGCAGGCGACGGATGCCCAGATCGACCAGGCGGCCAAGGATACGATCCCGAACGTGCCGACGTTGTTCTGGTCGTTCCGCGTGATGGTCGGTCTCGGGATGTTCTTCATCGCGCTCATGGTCACATTCTTCTGGCTGTCGGCACGCCGGCGGCTTGATCGCTATCCGCTGCTGCTGCGGATCGCGGTGCTGGCGATCCCGCTGCCGTGGGTCGCGATCGAGTTCGGCTGGGTCGTCGCCGAATTCGGACGCCAGCCTTGGGTGATCGAGGGCGTCCTGCCGACGGCGGCCGCCGTCTCCAGTCTCGGCGCCGGTACGGTACTTTTGACCATCATCGGCTTTGCGTCCCTCTACACCGTTTTGATCGTCATCGAGATGAGCCTGATGGTGAAGGCCATTCGCAAGGGACCGGAACCGGACGACGAGCCCGAGGCCCATCTGATGTCCCAAACCCTCATTGCCGCGGAGTAGCACGTCATGATCCTGCACGAACTCATCGACTATCAAACACTGCGCGTGATCTGGTGGCTGCTGCTCGGCGTTTTGCTGATCGGCTTTGCTGTGATGGACGGCTTTGATCTCGGGGTCGGCACGCTTTTGCCATTCGTCGCCAGAACCGACACCGAGCGACGCGTCGCCATCAACACGATCGGCCCGGTCTGGGAGGGCAATCAGGTCTGGCTGATCACGGCCGGCGGCGCGATCTTTGCCGCCTGGCCGCCGCTTTACGCGGTCTCCTTCTCGGGCTTCTACCTTGCCATGTTCGCGATCCTCTTCGCGCTCATCCTGCGGCCGGTGGGCTTCAAGTATCGTTCCAAGCGCGACAGCCCGCGCTGGAAGGCCGGCTGGGATTGGGCGCTGTTCGTCGGCGGCTTCGTGCCGTCGCTGATCTTCGGGGTTGCGGTCGGCAACGTCCTTCAAGGCGTCCCGTTCCGCTTCGCCGACGACATGCGTATCTTTTACGAAGGATCCTTCTTCGGCTTGCTCAATCCCTATGCCCTGCTTTGCGGCTTGCTCTCGGTCGCCATGCTCTCGATGCACGGCGCAGCCTGGCTGCAATTGAAGGCGTCCGGCCCGGTCGCCGTGCGAGCCCGCAGCTATGGCAGTATCGCAGCGCTCGCCGTCATCGTCCTCTTCGCGCTTGGCGGCGTCTTCCTGTGGCTCGGTGTCGACGGCTATCGCATCACCGGCGAGATCAGCACGGTCGGTCCCTCCAACCCGCTCTTGAAGACCGTCGACCGGGCTTCCGGCGTCTGGTTTGCCAACTATGCCACGCACTCCTGGATGCTGATCGCGCCGATCCTCGGCTTCGTCGGCGCGGCTGCCGCCTTCTTCGCCATGCGGGCAAGGCTGGAGATCGCCACGCTGCTTCTCAGCAAGATCTCGATTTTCGGCATCATCTCGACCGTCGGCGTTTCGATGTTCCCGTTCATCCTGCCATCGTCGCTCGATCCGCGCTCAAGCCTGACGGTCTGGGATGCGTCGTCGAGCCATACGACACTGTTCATCATGCTGGTGGTCGTGGTGATCTTCCTGCCGCTGATCATCGCCTACACAAGCTGGGTCTATCGTGTGCTCTGGGGCAAGGTGGATGAGGCCAGCGTCAACGAAAAGGGCGGACACGCCTACTGAAATCCGGAAAGGATAGAGACAATGTGGTATTTCGCCTGGATCCTCGGCCTGTCACTGGCTGCCGCTTTCGCTGTGCTCAACGCGATGTGGTACGAACTCGTGGACGACGCAGCAAAGAAGGAAGCGGCCAAGAAAACGTGACCTGACCCCTTCAGCGCCTATATTTCACGGGCAAGCCAGCGGACCATGTTGGCCATGAACAGATCATAGCCCGACCATTGCATGAAATCCTGGGAGAGCCAGTGGGGACCGATGTCGGTCATCCAGGCAAGCGTCCGTCCTGCGCCGTATTGGCGAACCGACAGCAACGGCATTTGCCCGGCGCGACGGTCGCAATGGATCAGGGTCTTCATGTCGGTGCCCTCACGCGCCGCGACGCGGTTCATGCCAAGGACATAGGGAATGGGCGTTGGCACGCCCGCGAGTATTGGGTGACTAGCCTCGTCAATCGCCGGATCGAGCCCCTCCGGCGCCTCTATTCCGTCGGGACCAGGAAAGCACTCGACAGGCAGGCATTCCTCGACGGCCGTGCCGCCGAACATGGCAAGACCATCAATACCTTGAAAACTGCAATACCCGCCCGCCATCATCAGGGAGCCGCCGCGCTCAACCCATTGCCTTAGAAGTTCGAGCCGGTTTACCGAGCGGCGGCCTGCGCGCGTCTGGGGCGTATAGAGAAGCGACAGCGCACCCACATCGGAAAGCACCACCGTCGAATAGGCGGAAAGGCCCTCCATGGTCATTGGGAATTCGCTTTCGCAACGGTCGCCACCGATCTGGACGACAGCGATGTCGTGTGCCGCGAGGCCCTGGATGTAGCGCTCGGCACCGTTTGAATAGCGCGCCGAGGCACCAACCTCATATCCCTTGGCGGCAAAGGACGTGACGTGAAACGTCTCGCCGGCGAGCAACACTGGCTTCATGGTGGCCTCCGATGTCAATTGAAAACGGGTGGCACCATTGCGGCGCCACCCTTCAAGTCGCCCGATTTCAGAACTTGAATTCTTCAACGTTTGCCGGCGTCACGATCTTGGCTGGTCCAAGAAGCACCTCGCCTTTTTTGCCGACCTTGTAGGAACCCAGTCGCCCGGCTTCGAAGGCTTCACCCTCCTTGCCCGTCACCTTGCACTGCGCGACGGCCTGGGCCGCGTAATAGGTGAGGTAGCCAAGGTCCTTGACGTTCCACCAGATATCCTGGACCGAGCCGTTCTGGATGTATTTCTTGATGAGGGTCGCCGGCGCCAGGCCGGTGAGCTTCACCTTGCCGAGAAGACCTGCCTGATCCATGGCGCGGGCGGCAGCCGGCAAGCCGATGCCGGCCGGGATGATGATGCCCTTGAGATTTGGAAATGCCTGCGCCAGGGCCAGCGCCTGCTGCTGGTTGACCTGCTCGCTCTCCTGACCGTAGGCGACCTGGACGAGCTTCATCTTCGCGTATTTCTTGTCGGCTGCCATCTTCTTCTTCATGAAGTCGATCCAGGCATTCTGGTTGGTCGCAGTGGGCGTCGACGAGAGGATTGCGAATTCGCCCTCGTAGTTGATCATCTGACCCATGGATTCCAGCATCATTTCGGCCAGGCTGTCGCCGGCCGCCTGATTGAGGAACACGGTGCGGGCGGCGCTTGCCACATCGGAATCGTAGGACACGACTTTCACGCCCTGCTTGGCCGCACGGCGCAGAGCCGGGGCAACCGCGTTGGCATCGTTGGCGGAAATCGCTATGACGCCGACCTTTTGCGAAACGAGGTTATTGATGAAATCGATCTGCGCCTCGGCGGTCGCCTGCGAGGGGGCCTGCTTGATCGCCTTGCCGCCGATTTCCTTGGCGGCCTCCTCTGCGCCGGTCTGGGCGACCTGGAAATAGGGATCCGTGTCGAGCTTCGGCAGGAAGCCGACCGTTACCGGCCCCTTGGCGCATTCCTCCGCGCTGGCGGCGGCGACGCTTGCGATCAGGCTCCCCGCGATGAGCAGAGTTTTGATAAGATGCGATGTCATTTACGTTTCCTCCTCAAGATATCCGGTCCGATGAAGCAGGCCAGCCCCGGAACTACTCGCCTGTTTTGACTTTGGAATGCCGCGTTCGGACGCTGGCTAAAATTCGCTCCGCCGCATTGCTGGCCAGCAGAGACAGAATGAGCAGAAGACCGATGACCGTGCCCTGCGCGTCGCCGCCAATCTGCAGCAGGCCGAGGACGTTGCGAATGGTCGCGACGAGAAGCAGTGCCCATAACACGCCCGTCAGCCGGCCGCGGCCGCCGAACACGCTGATCCCTCCAAGGAGAGCGATCGTGATGACATCGAGCTCAATGCCAAGGGCATTGTTGGCGCGGGCATTTGCCAGACGTGCCGCATAGACCATGCCAGCCGCCCCGCAAACCACGCCTGACGTCACGAACAGAGCAAAGACCGTTCGCGCAAGGCGAATGCCGGAATAACGCGCTGCATCTGGGCTGCCGCCTATCGCATAGATCCGACGGCCAAGCGGCATCTTTTGAAGCGCGACGGCAAAGAGCGGCGCTAGAAGCAGGAAGGGAATGATGGTGAGGGGCACGGCCGAGGAGCCGACCGTGTCGATGCCGAAATCAAGGAAGCTGTCAGGAAAATCATTGATCGAGTCCGAGCCAAGGAGGATATAGGCAATACCGCGGAACAGCGCCATTGTACCGAGCGTCACGACGAGCGATGGCAGACCAAGCTTCGTCACCAGAACGCCGTTGAAGGCGCCACAAACGCCGCCGGCCATAAGCGTCACCGGAACTGCCAGCAACAGCGGCGCGCCTTCCCTTGTCAGCAGCCCGAATATCACGCTGGTCAGCGCCAGAATGCTGCCGACGGACAGGTCGATTTCACGGGCAATGATCAGAAGAACCATCGGCAGGACGATCAGCGCCCGCTCGGAAATGCCGGCGATTGCCTGGGATATATTGAAAACGGACGCGAAGTTCGGCACGCCGAGCAGCGCATAGGCGATGACGGCGATGGTCAGGACAGCCAGGAAATTGTCCCAATTCGCAAAGCGGCTGACGAAGCTCGGGCTGGATTTTGAGTTCGTGCTCATCAATGCGCTCCCCTGCGTTTGCCGGCCGCACGACGGGCAACGAATGCGTCGATGCCGATGGCTGCCAGGATGACCAGCCCATAGACGCCCTGAAGCCAGAGAGGATCGACACGCACCAGCGTCAGTCCATTGTTGATGATCAGCAGCATCAACGCGCCGGCTGCCACGCCGAGCACGGTGCCGGAGCCGCCACGCACTGCAATGCCGCCCACAACGACCGCGGCAATCACCGTCAGTTCGAAGCCGTAGGCAACGCGAGCATCGACTGTCGCATAGCGCGAAGCCCAGAGCGCGCCGTCGAACCCGGCCAGAAGTCCGGCTACCGAAAAGGCTGTCAGGATGCGCGCACGCGATGGAATGCCGATAAGGCTGGCGCCGCCGGGATTGGAACCGATGGCAAACAGCTCCCGGCCGACGGAGGTGTTGCGAAGGAAATAGGCAACCGCAAGAAGCGTCACCACAGCGATCAGCAGGACTGCCGGGACGCCGAAGATGTTTGCCGCCGTCATGTCCAGCCAAGCCTGGGGCACCTGATCGGCGCTGACCTGCGTTCCCCCGGCCCAGAGGCTATTGATGCCTCGAAATATCGACATTGTCCCGAGCGTCACCACAATCGCAGGAACCCTGCCGTAGGTCACGATCAGTCCATTCAAAAGTCCGGCCGCAAGCCCGATGGCACAAGCCAAAGCGACACCACCCAATACCCCGATTTCCGGATGGAGATGAATGGTCGACGCAGCGCCGTAGGCGGCAAGGCCAATGATCGCTGCGACGGAAAGATCGATGCTGCGCGTGATCACCACCAGCATCTGGGCTACCGCGACAATCATCAGCAATCCGGCATCCATTGCCAGGGCAGACAGATTGGCGCCGCTGAGCATACGCACGTTCAATATCGAAATCGGAATGACGACGGCAGCGATGGCCGCAAAAAGTCCGAACTCGCGGCGGGAAACCAACCGCCTCAAACTGCTGTCCGTAGTCTTCTCAGGACTGTGCGACCGCTCGTCGTGATGCTGGACCGGTTTGGCAACGAGTTCGCCATCCACCTGCCGGACGATTGCATTCGTCGCCGCACCGATCACTTTTTCCTGTGTGGCTTCGTCCCGGCTGAATTCAGCGGTGACCACCCCTTCTCGCAGAACGATCATCCGATCGGCCATACCGAGAAGCTCCGGCAGTTCGGATGAGATCAGTATGATCGCCATGCCCTTGCTGGCCAGATCGACCATCATCGCATGCACATCTGCTTTCGTCTGAACGTCTATGCCTTGTGTCGGCTCGTCGAGGATTAGGATGCGCGGTTTCGTCGCCAGCCATTTCGCCAGAACGACTTTCTGCTGGTTGCCCCCGGACAGGGCGCTGACCGGCTGCTCGAAGGACTTGAACCGCAGCCGAAGACGATCGAGAAACGGCTTTGCAATGCCGAGTTCCAGGGTGCGCGACATCAGCCCACCTCGCGTTGCCTCGTCAAGCACCGTCAGTGACGCGTTGTTGAGGATCGAGAAGTCCATGACCAGGCTCTGGCCGATCCGGTCTTCGGAAACATAGGCGACGCCGTGGTCCATCGCATCCTTTGGCGAGGAATAGCCTACCAGCTCGCCGTCGATTGCAATCGAGCCCGCCGTCGGCTGGTCGATGCCGAACAGCACGCGGGCGATTTCGGTACGGCCGCTGCCGACCAACCCGCCAAACCCCAGGATCTCGCCGGCTCGCAGTTGAAACGACACATCCTTGAACAGGCCGTCGCAGGACAGACCTTTGACATCGAGGACGACGTCGCCGGGCTTTGCAGCATTGTGCGGATAAAGGCCGTCAAGCGAGCGGCCAACCATCATCTGCACCGCACGCTCGCGCGTCAGCTCTGCGGCAACTTCCGTTCCGACAAGGCGCCCGTCGCGCAAGATGGCGATGCGATCGGCGACGTGAAAGATCTCGTCCATTCTATGGCCGACGAACATCATCGCCACACCTTGGGTACGAAGATTGTTCACAACTGAAAACAGCCGCTCGACTTCTCTCTGCGACAGGGCTGCAGTAGGCTCGTCCATGATCAGGACCCGCGCATCGAGCGAAAGCGCCCGGGCAATTTCGACCAATTGCTGCTCGGACGTCCGCAACCGTTTCAGAGGCGCCGTCACCTCGACGTCAAGGCCGACCAGCGTCAGAAGACGCGCCGCCTCATCCTGCATGTGGCGATGATCGAGCTTCCAGCGCAGGCCGGTCTGCCCGATGAAAAGGTTCTCAGCGATGCTGAGATCGGGAAAGAGGCCAGGATGCTGATGCATGACGGCGACACCCGCCCGCTGAGCTTCCAGCGGTGAGGCGAATTCGACCGACTTGCCAAGAATAAAAACCTGGCCGCCGTCCGGGCGATGGACGCCTGCAAGCAGCTTGACGCAGGTGCTCTTGCCCGCGCCGTTCTCTCCAAGGAGAGCAAGAACTTCCCCCGCCCGCAGTTGGATGGACACATCGGCAACCGCAACCGTGCCGCCGAAGACCTTGGTGACGCCATCAAGTGACGCCACGATTTGGCCTATCTCCGTCGCCCCGGACGCAGTGGGCTTGCCCGAAACATCAAGCATCGCGCACATCCAAGAAGGCCGGACCGTACCAAGCGCTGAAAATCATGTCCTTGATGCCTCCTCTAGTCCCACGACGAAGGTGTCGCCCAACTCCCATTGGGTATTTATTAAAGCAATTTACTATAATCAAGCTTGAATGTCGTCAAGTATCATTTTACAGATGATGCAGAAGCTTCCTTGGCGATTGGTTGCGAAACCCGGGCCGCCGCGCTAGGGGTGGCGCGACAGCGTCGGCTTAAAGCAAAGTGCTTTCAGATACGGTCTTCAATGGTTGGAACGCATGGCAGGAAAAGGCAGCAACTCAGTCCAACTCCGCCATTACAACGAGCGCGTCGTACTGGAAGCGGTGCGGCGTTTCGGTCAGGCATCCAAGGCAGAAATAGCGCGGTTCGCACATCTGACCCCGCCGGCTGTTGCCGGGATCGTCGATGCGCTGGTCGCTGGCGGCTACATGGTCGAAAACGGCAAACGCTTCGGCGGCAAGGGCCAGCCATCGGCGATGTACGCGCTTGCCAATAGCGGCGCCTACTCCATAGGCTTTCATATCGGCCGCAGAGCGATGGACGCCATCCTGATCGATTTTGCCGGGCAAACCTGTGCGTTCGAGACCCACGACTACGATCACCCGGATCCAGACAGCATCAAACGTCTAGGGGGTGCGGCGATTGCGCGGTTCAAGTCGCAATTGGGCAGCCCGTTGAGTTCTCGGCTGATCGGCATCGGCATATCCGCGCCCTATTTCATAGGCGGGTGGGACGAGGAACTCGGATTTCCCGGTGACGTGCAATTGGCCTGGCGATCGTTCGATCTGAAGGCTTATTTCACGGAGACGCACAACCTTCCCGTCATGATCGAGAACGATGCATCTGCCGCTGCGGTCGCGGAACTGGTTTATGGCCTTGGAAAGCAATATTCCGATTTCCTGCACATTTCCCTCAGCACGTTTGTCGGCGGCGGCCTTGTTCTCGACGGCACGCTGCAGACCGGGCCGAACGGCAACACAGCCGCCTACGGCCCCTTCCCGGTCACTCATTCGACATTGAGTTCGGTTCCAAAGCCGAAAGGGAAATTCGAGGTCCTGCTGCATCGCGCGTCGATCTACACACTCGTCCATCATCTGCGCACCAATGGTATCGACATCAGGCGGGTGCGCGATCTTGATCCGATGCCGGCGGCCGCGCGTGGGCTGGTATCGGAATGGCAGGACGATTGCGCCGATGCGCTCGCCCAGGCGATCATCGGAAGCATCGCCGTCGTGGATGTCGAAGCGGTCGTCATAGACGGGCTCCTGCCCGCTCCCCTGCTCATGGAAACGGTCGCCCGCGTACGCCAATGTTTTTCCGAGATGGTTCCTCCAGGACTGATCGCACCGACGATAACCGCCGGCGCATTGGGAGCGCGGGGCTCGGCATTGGGAGCAAGCATTCTTCCCATCTATCTGATGTTCGGCCCGGACACAGGCGTGCTGATGAAGAAGGGCAACGACAAGAAGCCGCTCCTGATCGGGTCCTGATCAAAGTTGGTTCCGAAGACCATGATCGCCGGCGTCGAGACGGCGGCCGCTAGATTCTCCTTCCCCTAATATTCAATCCCGGCTTGACAGGGGACCTATTGGGTGCTTGTTTATACGTATCACTAATACGTATAAGTCGAGATTGTATTGGCCAGCGGACGAGCAACGCAAAAGGATGTGGCAAGGGCGGCGGGTGTCTCGCAGGCCACCGTATCGCTTGTGCTAAGCGGCGGCGGCGCGCTCTCGATCCCTGCCGAAACTTGGGATCGCATCACAAAGGTGGCCAAAGATCTCGGCTACGTGCCCAACCGGTTCGCGCAGGCATTGAAGACCAATCGGTCAATGACGATCGCCTGCATCGTTCCCGACATCACCAACCCGTTCTATCCGTCTCTGATCCGCGGCATTCAATCGGTCGCCGACGGAATGAGCTACGATGTCATTGCCGTTAACACCGACGGCTCGCCTGATCGCGAGCGGCATTTTCTCGACTGGGCGCGGCAGGGGCGCGTCGACGGCGTAATAGGCGTATTCTTTACGCTTCGCGCCGGCGATTTCAGGCCGCTGATCGAGGCAGGCGTACCCGTGGTGCGCATTGAATCGTCCAAGAAGCGCGGCGGTGAAATCGCGCTCGACGATATTTTCGTCGACAGTCGTGCGGCGGCCTTTGCGGTGACTGAGTACCTGATCGCTCAAGGCCATTCCCGTATCGCCATGGTCGCTGGGCGTGGCGGTCCGCAGGGCAACCGCATCGAGGGGTATCGCACCGCGCTGGCCAACGTCGGCTATGACGAGCATGTCGTGGTCGACGAGGAGTTCAGCGAGATTGGTGGCCTACGCGCTGCCGAGACTATTCTGGCAAGTGCATTTCGACCAACAGCCATCTTTGCCGCCAACGACCTGATGGCGGTCGGCGTCATGCAGTCGCTGCGCGAGCGCAATATCTTGATACCGCGAGAGATGGCCGTGGTCGGCTTCGACGATATCTCAGCCGCAAAGCTTGTCACACCCCCACTGACGACGGTGGCCCAGTTTCAATGGCAGATGGGAGAACGCGCCGCCCAAACGCTCATGGAGCGGCTGCGCGGCGTCAAGACCGGCCCCGGCACCGCGGTCGAAATGCCTTTCAATTTAATCCAAAGGGGCTCGACGTAAGGCCACCTGAGGCAAACCTGGAGGAGGAAAACATGCAACGCCGTACAATTTTGAAGGCCGGACTTGGTCTGGCAAGCCTGCCGCTTCTATCGCGCTTCGCATTTGCAGCCGATCAGAAACCCGTGACGTTCTGGTATGAATCCGCATCGCCGGAAAACCAGGACAATCTCAAGAATCTGCTGGTCGATCCGTTCAACGCGGCCCATCCGGAAGATAGCTTGAGCATCGATTTCCGCGGCTCGGACCTCGACAAGCAGCTCCGCGTCGCCATGCTTTCGGGCACTGGTCCCGATGTCGTCTTCACCGCCGGCCCGAGCTATGTTGCCGCCATGTCGCAGGCCGGGCAACTTCTGCCGCTCGACGACTATGCCAAGAAATATGGCTGGAACGACAACATCCTGCCGCTTTTCCTCGAGCTCGGAAAATATGACGGCAAGCTCTATGCACTTGCCAAGACCTATGAAACGCTGGGTCTCTTCTACAACAAGACGCTCTTTGCCAAAAATAGTTGGAAAGCGCCCACGACCGTCCCAGAGTTCGAAGCGCTGGCTGACGAGATGAAAGCCAAGGGCCTGGTGCCGTTCGGCGCCGGCAATGCCGACTGGCGTCCGGCGAACGAGCACTATGTCTCAATCATTCTCAACTCCATCGCCGGCCCGGAAAACGTTTATAAAGCGCTGACCGGGGCGATCCCCTGGACCGATCCGGCCTTTGTCGCGTCAATCGACAAGCTGGCCGAGTGGTGGGACAAGGGGTACTTTGGCGACAACTACTTCTCGCTGACGCTCGAGCAGGCCTTTGCCCAGGTCGCCACCGGTCAGGCCGGGATGGCGCCGACGGGCACGTGGAATTTCACCAACATCAATCCCTATTTCCCTGATAACAAGGCGGAGCCGGGTTTTGTCGGTTTCCCGAGTGCAAAAGGTGATCCGATCTATCCGCTTGGCATCGGTTCGACCCTGTCGGTCAATGCAAAGTCGGACAACGCGGACGGCGCGGCGACGGTGCTGGATTACATGTTCAAGGATGACTTCTACAGCAAGATGAATTCGGCCTGGCAGGGCGAATGGAACCTTCCGCTGAAAGATCTCTCCAAGGTGACGCTCTCCGACAAGGTGCCGCCGCTCTACACCGAGACCATGAAGAACCTGTCGGCAGCGGTGTCCGACGGCAAATACGGCTACACCACCTGGACGTTCCTGCCGCCTGCAACCGACACCTATCTCGTCAGCGGCATGGAAGAAGTCTGGCTCAAGAAGATCAAGTCCACCGACTTCCTGAAGAAGCTGGATGAAACCTTCAAGAGCGAAAAGGAAGCCGGCAAGGCTCCCGCCGTTCCCCCGCGCACCTAATAACGAAGCATGACGGGCGGCGATTGCGCGCCGCCCCTCCCCTGGAGGAAAATCCATGCACCGCCTCTACATCGTTCCGACGATGATCATTAACGTTGTCATCGTGCTGATCCCGGCACTTTTGACAGTCGTGCTCGCCTTCTGCACCTGGGATGGCATCTCGGCGCCGACATTCGCCGGCCTTGCCAATTTCCGGGCGCTGGCGGCAGATGGCGTGTTCTGGTCGGCGCTTGGCAACAATATCATCTGGACGCTGGTCTTTCTGACTGTCCCGATCGCCATGGGCCTGCTTGCGGCATCGATGCTCTTGATCGTCCGACGCGGCAGCAATGTCCTGCAGATAATCTATTTCCTACCCGTCGTGATCGCGACCCCGATCACCGCGCGCATCTGGCAGGGCATGATCTACAGCCCGGTCACCGGCGTCTTCGGCGTCCTGAAGAAATTCGGGCTGCCGATCCCTAATCCACTCACCCAGCCCTCGATGGCGCTGTTCGGCGTTGCCACCGTCGATCTGTGGCACTGGTGGGGTTTCCTTTGCGTCATCTTCTTTGCTGCGCTGCGGCAGGTTCCGCAGGAGCAGATCGAGGCGGCCCGGCTTGAAGGTGCCACCTATGTCCAGATGATGCGCTACGTGCTTTTGCCCGGCATCCGACCAACGATCACCCTCATGATGATCATGACGGTGATCTGGTCGTTCCTTGCCTTCGATTTCGTCTACATCCTGACCCAAGGCGGTCCGGCATTCTCGAGCGAAGTCCTTTCCACGCTCGCTTATCGTCATGCGTTCTATGATCTTAATGTTGGGCAGGCCGCTGCCGCAGCACTGGTCATCAGCCTCTTCGGGCTGGTCGGGACGTTCTTTTATGTCCGGATACAGACGCGGGAGGGCGAGCAATGAGACTGGTAGAAAGCCGGGCGACGCTGACATTCTCCTATATCCTGCTCGGCATCTTCGCGTTCATCGCACTTTTCCCGATTGCTCTTTTGGTGCTGAATTCACTGAAGCCGGCAGCGCAGATCGTGCAGAACCCGCTTGGCCTCCCGCAGCCGATCCGTTGGATGAATTTCGTCAACGCCTGGAGCCACGCCAGGTTCTCGAAGACGTTCGTCAATTCGCTGATCGTCAGCGGCACGACGATCGTCCTTGTCTGCAGCACCTCCTCGCTGACGGCCTATGTGCTGGCGCGCAAGAAGATCAAGTCCTGGAAGATTTTTACGTTTTACCTTCTGGCCACCACCACGGCGCCGGTACAGCTTTATATCTTCCCGCTCTATTTCGGCTTCGCCAAGCTCGGCCTCATCAACAATATCTTCGGTGTGGCGCTAATCTATACGGCGCTCTTCAGCCCCTTCGCGGTCATGCTGTTGAGAACCTATTTCCTGGCTGTGCCGAAGGAGCTGGAAGAAGCGGCGATCGTTGATGGCGCCACCGCCTGGCAGGTGTTTTCGAAGGTCATGCTGCCGATTGTCTCTCCGGGCATCCTTACGGTCGCCTTGATTATCGGCCTGAATTCGTGGAACGAATTCCTGATCGCCACCACTTTCCTGCAGAAGGCGGACAACGTCACGGCGGTCATCGCCTTTTATCTTCTTTCCGGCCAGTACAGCTCCGACTGGGGTGAAATCATGGCTGCCGCACTTATCATCGTTGTCCCCGTCGTCGCGCTTTTCGTCTTCATGCAGAAGCGCTTCATCGAGGGCATGGCCGGTGGCTCGGTCAAAGGTTGAACCAATCCAATTCCCAGATGGAGTAGTCTGAAATGCAGCTTCCGAACGACTATCTCGAACGTGTCTATGCCGGCGTCCTTGGCAAGCTTGTCGGCGTCTATCTCGGCCGGCCTTTCGAGGGCTGGACCTACCAGAAGATCATGGAAGAGCTCGGCCCGATCGAATATTACGTGCATGAGCGCCTGAACCAGCCGCTGGTCGTTACCGACGACGATGTTGCCGGCACATTCACCTTCATCCGTGCACTTGAGGATTACGGTGTCAAACCCGGCATTTCCGCCGAAGAGATCGGCAAAAGCTGGTTGAATTACATTGTTGAGGAACGCTCGATCCTTTGGTGGGGTGGCAACGGCAATTCCACCGAGCACACGGCATGGCTGAACCTGAAAAAGGGTGTCGCGGCCCCGGCGTCGGGCTCGATCGCAACCAACGGCCAGGCAGTCGCCGAGCAGATCGGCGCGCAGATATTCATCGACGGATGGGCCATGGTCGCGCCACGCCAGCCCGAGCTTGCGGCGAAACTTGCCGAGCAAGCAGGCAAAGTCAGCCACGACGGCGAATCGGTCTATGCGGCGATGCTGTGGGCGGCGATGGAGGCGGAAGCGTTCGGGTCAGCGGATATCGACCATCTGCTCGATACCGGCCTCGCGCAGATCCCGCGCGACAGCCTGATTGCGAAACTGATTGCCGACATACGCGCCTGGCACAAGGCCAATCCAGACTGGCGCGACACCCGCCAGAAAATTCAGGATCACTACGGCTATGACAAATATCCAGGCAACTGCCACGTGGTGCCCAATCACGCACTGATGGTGATGGCGGTGCTCTATGCCCCCCATGACTTTCAAAGAGCGCAGATGATCGTCAACACATCGGGCTGGGATACCGATTGCAATGCCGGCAATGTCGGCTGCCTCATGGGCATTATGAACGGTCTCGAGGGGCTCGATGAAGGCCCGGATTGGCGCGGCCCGATCGCCGACCGCATGCTGATCTCCTCAGCCGATGGCGGCAATTCGATCAACGACGCAGTTCGCCAGGCCTACTATCTGACTAATCTCGGCCTCGAACTTTCCGGCGGCCAGACGCTCGATGCGCCAAAGAACGGCGCCCAGTTTCACTTCTCCCTGCCGGGCAGCCAGCAGGGGTTCCAGGTCCAGCCAGGGCTTGATGCCAACAAGTCAGTGCGCATCCGCAATGCTGAATTCGAAGGCAGCCGAGCGCTCGCAATCGACTTCGAAGCGCTAGGTCCGGGCCAGCTGGTGGCCATCACCAGTCCCACCTTCTCTCCGCGCGAGATGCTGAATATGCGCACTTACGATCTGATGGCCACGCCGCTGGTCTATCCCGGCCAGGTGGTGAAGGCACGGGTCGTCGCAGATGCCGGGAGCCTCGGCTCGGTCGAGGTGAAGCTGCGCGCCCGCGTCTATGACGAGCACGACCAGATGCGCGATGTGGAGGGCGAGGCCAAAAGGATTGGCGCGGGCGAAGAGGCAATGCTCGAATGGCAGTTGCCCGAAATGGGCGGTCAGCCGATCGCCGAGCTGGGACTGGTTATTGCGAGCACCGACAAACGTGCCGATGGCCGCTTGCTGGTCGATTATCTTCGCTGGGATGGCGCGCCGGCATTCACGCTCCGCCGCCCACAAGGCGATGGTGATTTCTGGCGCATGGCGTGGGTCAATGGCGCGAGCTTCTTCTCCAAGCGGTTCCCGCAGGCCTTCCGGATTTCGCAGACCGTCGGTGAAGGCATTATCATCCACGGCACGCGTCAATGGACGGACTATCAGGCCTCCGGGGATGTGATGCTGCATCTCGGCAATTATGGTGGCCTTGCCGTGCGAGCCCAGGGCTTGCGCCGCTACTACGGCGCGCGCGTCACCCGCGAAGGCAAGATGCAGATCGTCCGGGTGCGCGATGAAGATATCAGGATATTGGCCGAAGCCGCCTTCAAGACGGAATTCGAAAAGCCAATCGCAATGCGGGTTGCGGCCACCGGCAATCGCATCGTCTTCGAGGCCGACGGCGTCTTAATCTCGGCTGAAGACAATGCGCCTGGGGCCTTCAACGACGGGGGTATTGGCCTGATCGTCCACCAGGGCGCGCTTTCATCAAACGAAATACGCATCGGGGCTGTGCAATGACAAGTCGCGTCCGGGAAGGAAACTAAAGATGGCGACAGTCACGATCGACAGGGCACGCAAGGCCTATGGCGCCATGAAAGTGCTGCACGGGGTTTCGGTCGACATCGCCGATGGCGAATTTGTCGTTCTCGTCGGCCCGTCCGGCTGCGGGAAATCCACCTTGCTACGCATGATCGCCGGGTTGGAGGACATCACTGGCGGGACCATCAGCATCGGCGAACGGGTCGTCAACAATCTGCCGCCGAAAGAGCGTGACATCTCCATGGTGTTCCAGAATTACGCGCTTTATCCGCACATGACGGTTGCCGAGAACATGGCGTTTTCGATGACGCTGGCCAAAGCGCCGAAAGCGGAGAAGCAGCGGCGGGTCGCCGAAGCCGCACAGATTCTGGGGCTCACCCCTTTGCTCGAGCGTTATCCGCGGCAGTTGTCCGGCGGCCAGCGCCAGCGTGTGGCTATGGGACGGTCGATCGTGCGCAACCCACAGGTCTTCCTGTTCGACGAGCCTCTTAGCAATCTCGACGCCAAGCTGCGCGTCGCCATGAGAGCTGAGATCAAAAGCCTGCACCGGCGGCTGACGACGACGACAGTCTACGTCACCCATGACCAGGTTGAAGCAATGACCATGGCCGATCGGATCGTTGTCATGAACGAAGGCCGGATAGAGCAAATTGGGGCGCCGCTCGAACTCTACGACAATCCCGGCAGCATCTTCGTTGCCGGCTTCATCGGCTCGCCGTCGATGAACCTGCTCAAGGGTACGGTCGAGCAAACCGACGGTGCGCCGGTCTTCCGTCTTGGCGCCGATGCGACTTTGCCGTTGCCGGTTGGCCTGCGCTCAGCCGGCAGCGCAGAAATCTACGGCATTCGGCCGGAATATCTCAGCATCTCGGAACAGAGAAACGGGATCGCCGCCAGAGTTGTCGTTGTCGAGCCACTGGGTTCGGAAATTCAGCTGCTGGTGTCGGTCGGCGATCAAACCCTCGTCATCGTCCTGCGTGACCGGATCGAGATTGCTCCAGACGACGTCATCTGGCTCAAGCCAGACGTCAGTCGCGTGTGCCTTTTCGACAACAATGGGCTGAGGCTGGCCGACTGAGCTTCGATGGCGGCAAAGCAAGGCTGCAGACGCCATCGGCGTATGCAGCCGCTCCACGCAAGCATTTCGCTACTGCAATTGCGGCTTCTTGAGGTAGCTGTCCCGGTCGGCTGACTTAACACGCAGCCAGGCTTCGCGGCCGCCGCGCAATATTCTCATCGGGAACTCCGTGCCAGCCGGGCCGCTTTGCCACAGCTTCCGATAAAAGTCCGCAAGGCCCGCGACCTCTCCATCTCCTATCTCCGAAATGACGTCACCTCGACGCAGGCCCGCATCGGCACCGGGGCCCCCTTCGGCCACGTTCATAACGACGACCTGGCCATTGGTTTCGGCGGAAAACACGCCAAGCCACGGCCGCCGCGGATGGCTAACCTGGCCGCGGTTCAAAAGATCATCAAGAATCGGGCGTAACAGGTTGATCGGCACCACCATATTGATGTCGGCGCTCGCGCCGCTTTGGATCAATTGCATGCGAAGCGAACCGATGCCGAGAAGCTTGCCGTCCGTGCTGATGAGCGCAGCACCTCCCCAGGACGGGTGGGCAGGCGAGATAAAAATCGCCTCGTCCAGCAGGTACTCCCAATAGCCCGCGAATTGCTGCTTGGCGACGATATTTGCGTCGACAAACTGGCCCATGCCGTCTGCAAGCACGACCGGATCGCCCACCATGGCTTCGTCGGCATCGCCTAGATCCATGGGGGGACATCCAAGCTGGCCCAGTGCCTGCACCAGTCCGAAGCCTGTCTCCTGGTCGTAGGCAAGCGCGTGACCAGGAACCAGTTTTCCATCACTGGTCGTCAGCCAGACCTCCTCCGCCTCGGTGATAAGGTAGCCAATCGTAAGCACCAGTCCGTTTGCCCTGATGACCACTCCGCTGCCTTCCCTGCGGATACCAAGCGCGGTCGCCGTAAATGCGTCCTCCGGGATGGAAGACCGTACCGCCACCATCGACTGAAAAATCGCATCGATATTCATGATCTGGTCTCCGTGAACTGCAATTCCGAGGCGCTCGGGAAGACCGCCACGCTCGACACAGAACAAACGTCTGGCCTCACGGGCAGGTATGGATCCGCAGCACCTGGCACAAGGGCTTGCCAGCAGAATTTTCTATGGCGTATTCACCTGACACAGAGCCGACACTCGATCGGATCAACGGAACCGTGGCGGTTTCTGCGGCGCGTTGGCGTTGATCTCGTGCAGAGGCGCATATTTACCCAATAGCCTTACCAGTTTGCGTTCCTCATGCGCATCAAGGCCAATCTTCCTGCAATGCTCAGCGACGTCGCGGCTTTTAGGACCTGGATCGCTGACTTGTCGATTGTTGAGATGTTCCATCGTTGTTTCCTCCTGCAAGGGAAACGCAATTGCATGGCCTCTGGTTCGGCGACAGCTTCTTTTTTGTGCGGTCAAGGCACTCGCAAACGCGATTTCGCCGTGCGCAACCACCGCGAGGCTACGATGGCGATCGAACTATGCCGTAGACGATGTTGCGGTTTGCACCAAAATGCACGCTGGCGTCAAAGGCCTCCCTGCCATCCACCGCAGCGATAATGTCCCACATGTCAGACTCCGATCGCAGCAACAGCGCCCAATTCATGAATGTCTCCATGTAACCATCGACAGCGACATCATTGGAGAAATTGGCAAAAAGGAAAACCCCGCCGGGCTTCAACATTTGCAGGCAGCGCTCAGTCAACTTCACCGCAACGCCGAATGACAGATAGTCGTAGAGACCTGCGGCATAAATGAAATCGAATTGACCCAGGCTGTGCCGACCGGTCAGCAATCCGCGAACCGAGCCGTCGATGGCCTCCACACATGTCCCCGCGAAGTCCTTTGCTATCGATCCAATGCTTTCGGGATCTTGATCAAGGGCAACCCATCGCTTGATCATCCGGCTTTGGAGGGCGGTCGATCTCTCCGCTTCGCGTAAATGCCCGGCAGCGATCGTCAGGATTTCCGTGTCCGGTCCGCGACCGATCGCGATCTCATCAATATGTCGCGTCAGCAGATCGCGACGCTCTCGAACCGCCACGGAGGATGGGGCCTCCCTGGTGTAGTCATATAGGGCTCGGCCGCGCGGAGACGCCCGCTCGATCGCCTCGCTGACCCGCGCGTGGCCGTAGATAAAATCCAGCAGATGGGCGTCTCCCGAATAGCCCCGAGGTTTTTCAAACGACCAGCGCGTGAATGGGTCTTCAAGGAAAAAATCGGATACCGGATGGTTCTGGGCCACTTCAACGAGTGCTTGCCAGACCTGCGGAGAGAATTTGCGGCGAGTAAGATGCAGTTGCGTCGCCAGGCGGTCGATCACCACGGCTGCCGGCAATTCGTTCTCAACCTGCTGCTGAGCGATGCTCAAGGTCAAGGCAAGCTCGGCTTTTGCCACGGTCATCTGCTCGGCAAAATCCTCGCTTTGGGGTGTAGCGCTCTCGCGAGCCATGGATTGTGGAGTGATCAGACTCTGACCGTCGAATGAAAAGGGATGTTGGCTCACAGCGGGACTCAGTCGTTAACAATTCGCTAACTATAGGACGAGGAAGGTCAACGCGCGAATGAATTTGTCTCCATTCATAGAATGGAAGATTCGTTGATTCGCCTATCTTGGCTTTGAGCGCTTCCGCCGCATTCACGAATGACCTTGGCAAATCACTATTGGGGGGCTTCCTGCATGACCGACGCCTATATATCTGACCGCGCGGGAACCCCGATGAAGACGGCTTGCGCCGCTTGCGTCGCCTCCGGTGAGTGAGCACATGACCCAGACATTGGCGCAGATGGTCGACGTCGATCTTCAAACGATGCGGAACCGCTATTTGCCGGAAGAGCTTCGGGCGCTTTACCGCACGGAAGCAACCGCACTGCGGAAAGCGGCATCCAGGCGAGGCCTATGGATGGCAGTTTTCGTCTATCTACTGTTTTCGATCACGGACATTCTGCTCATCGGGGATGTGGCCGTGTACACGATTGCGGCGCGTTTCGCTGTCGGCTCGATTGTTGTCGGCGTGCTGGAATTGCAGTACCGCTTCGATCTGGGAGCAGACTGGCTAGACGCCACCTGCGCAGTGGCCCTCGTGTCGGGTTACATCGCTTGGCTACTGCCCGCCATGACGACGGGCGAAATCCAGAATATGTCCTACTACATGGTTTTCGGAGCCATCTTTATGATGGGGGTCAATCTGTTCTTCAGTTTCCGGTTTGCCCTTTCGGTGATCGCATCAGGAACAGTGCTCGGTGCCTTTTTGACCTCTCTCTTCTTCTTTCCCGCAAACAGCTATCACACGCTGGCATTTGTCGTCTTTTACGTGTCGTGTTTCGTGTTCACCTCATATGTGAACTGGAAGCTGAACGTCGAGCGCTACAATGTTTTTCTGAATTCTCTTGAAGCGAGGGTCCAGCATCAGGAGGCGACCGAACGTGGGAAGGCGCTTCTCAGCTTGTCGAATACGGACCCGTTGACCGGTTTGGAAAATCGCCGGGCAATCGACCAGACACTTCGCGAGTTTTGGGATGGCTGGCAAAGGCATGGCCGGAGCTTTTGCGCGATACTGATCGACGTCGACTTCTTTAAGAAATACAACGACTTTTACGGACATCAGGAAGGCGACCGATGCCTCGTTCTGGTGGCAAGCGCTCTGCGCCATTCGATCGAAGCCTTCAATGGATCGATCGGGCGTTATGGTGGCGAGGAATTCATAGTCCTGGCACCTGCGGAGACGACCGAACAGGTGGCCGAACTCGCCGAGACCATTCGAAGGACGGTCGAGGATTTGGGGCAGTTGCACGAGCAGCGAAGGGACGGTTCATCGTTGGTGACCGTCAGCGTCGGTGCTGCCTTGACCAGGCCTCAGACCGGATCGAAGCTCGAAAAACTCATTCACGACGCCGACCGCGCCCTTTATGGAGCGAAGGCCAGCGGTCGAAACTGCGCGCGCCTCTATGATCCGAACGATGTCCAGGGAGGTGATGACGGGGAGAATATCGCCGCGTTGCTGAAAATTGCGCTGGCTAGAGATCTGGTCTCGCTTGTCTATCAACCGATCCACAATGTTGCGTCGGGCGGAATAGAGGCCGTCGAAGCATTGATGCGACTGAGGTCCCTGGATGGCACTCCACTCCCGCCCAGTCTCTTCATACCCGTCGCCGAGCGGACCGTTGCAATAATCGAGCTTGGTAATTGGGTCCTGCGAACCGTCTGTCGGGATCTTCTGGCCGACAACCATGTCGATGTCGTTACCGTCAACGTCTCCCCGGTTCAACTCAAGACTCCCGGCTTTGCGGCATCGGTTGCCGCCATCCTCGCCGAGACCGGCGTAGAGGGTATAAAGCTGGCGTTCGAGATCACAGAGGGTCTGGAACTGGAGGCCAACTCACGGGTGCTCCACTGCCTCTCAGATCTTAGGAAGCTGGGGATAAGGATTTGGCTGGACGACTTCGGAACGGGCTTTGCCGGCCTTTCCTGGCTTCGCCTGATCGACTTCGACACGGTAAAAATCGACCGCTCCTTCCTGCATGACGCCGCCACGCCAAGAGGCAAGGCCATGCTCCGGGATATCGTCGGACTTCTGCGAAATCGTGGCCACAACATTCTCGTCGAAGGCGTGGAGAACGAGGATCAATTGGCCCTGACGAGAGAACTTTGGATAGATCAGGTCCAAGGCTTCCACCTCGGCCATCCAGTTCCGGCGGAATACATCCGCAGACACCGAATGAGTGCCCGCGTGGATCTCGCCTAGCGACGAGCTCCTCATTGGTCCAGGAGTTTGAAACTCACTGCCGCTTCGACGGCTGAAGCATTGCCTGTTCGACCGACTCCTTCCCGTAGATCCCTTTCTCAGCCTGCTCCGGCGTCGGCAATACCTGGGGCGGGACGCACTGATTGCGCCAAGCGAAAACTCGTTTCGCCAATCGGCGGCTGTGCGCTAAGCATAGCAACTCAAAAGCCGAATGGATTCGTCTCATGCATCTACAGCCGCAGCACCGGATCTATATCTGCTTCTTTCTTTTTGCCGCATCGCTTGGAGCGTTGCTGGCCAGGATGCCCGATCTGCAGGTAGCACTTGCCGTCGACAAGTCCGAACTGGGCGCAACCATTATCGGCATGGCACTAGGCGCCCTGATTTCACTGACTTTCTCCTCGCCGCTCATCGCGCGTCTTGGAGCGCGCACCACGGCCCTCATTACCGTTCTCGGAACGTCCGCATTGCTCGCTCTCGTTCCCTGGGTCGGGACCGCGCCCGGCGTCTTTAGCGTTTTGTTCTGCGAGGGACTTTTGGCGGGGGCACTCGAGATCAACCTCAATGTTGAGATCGGCCGCATCGAGGCGCTGGCGGGTCGCAGCCTCATGAATAGGGCACACGGCTTCTGGAGCCTTGGGTTCTTCGTCACGGCGCTTGCCGCCTCGATGATCCGCCAGGCAGGCGTGTCGATGGAACTTCATCTTGCGATGACATTTGCCGCTGTTGTCGTCATTGGCTCCTGGGCGATTTTCGGAATGCGAAATGCGCCGACGCCGACCGTCTCAGGTGAAACGAAGACGCCATTGATCGCTCTCCCGACATTGGGATTGTTGCCCCTCTGCGTGATGGGCATTGCTGCGTTCCTTGTCGAAGGAGCGGGGATCGACTGGTCGGCGATCTACATGCGTGACGTCTTCGCGGTAGAACCTCTGGTCGGCGGTCTGGGATTAACCCTGTTCACGTTCTTCATGGCTCTTGCACGTCTGTTCGTCGACCCGCTCGTCGATCGATTTGGTGCGCGAGCCATGGCCGGTGGCCTCCTCATTCTGTCGGCATCCGGCTTGGTCGCCGTGTGGCTTGCACCACACCCCTATGTGGCGTTGTTCGGCTTTGCCTTGATGGGGGCGGGATGCAGTGCCGTTTATCCCCTGGCGGTTTCTGCAGCGGCACAGCGTAAGGACAGGGCACCTTCCCTCAACGTCGCCGCGCTCGCGCAGATGACGTTCGTCGTCTTCTTTCTCGCGCCGCCCCTGCTCGGCTTCATTGCGGAGCATGCCGGCATCAGGACTTCCTATCTCGCCTGTTTGCCGCTCATTATCTACGCCTTGTTTTCGATCAATGCGCTCAGCTCTCGCATAGGAGCCAATCAAACCGTCGACGTCGTTCGTCTCTGATGGTCATGGGTGATATGGCGGAGGCCTATTTCACATGATTGAGCACGATCATCTTGTCTTCTGACATCTCCTCCATCGTCCAGGGAATGCCACCTATTCCATAGCCGGACTGGCGACGTCCGGTGAACGGCATCCAGTCGGTTCGGAAAGCGGTGTGATCGTTGATCAAGACGGCGGAGGCATCCAGCCTGCGCGCGGCATGCAGTGCAGACTTGATGTCGTTTGAAAAAATGCTCGACTGGAACGCATAGGCAAGTGAGTTGGCAAGAGCGATCGCATCGTCAAGCTCGGTAAAGCCGTAGACACATGTCAAAGGACCAAACACTTCGAGTTTCGAAACCTTGGCATCCGCCGGCGGGTTGACCAAAACAGACGGCAAGAGCGTCGTTTCTGAAAATCTACCACCGCCAATGATCCGCGTGCCGGAGGCTTTGGCTTCGTCGATCCAGGCTGAAACGCGCTCGGTCTCACGCGGCAAGATCAGCGGCCCGACCTCCGTCTCCTTCAGGAGCGGATCTCCGACCCTCAGCTGCGCGACGCGAGCTTCCAGACGCTCGATGAAATCCGTCATCAGGCTCTGGTGTACGAATATCCGCTGGACTGATACACAGACCTGGCCGGCGTGATAGTAACCGCCCTTGACGATCGGTTCGATGATGTCTGCGGGGTTTGCGCTGCGGTCGACAATTACCGGTGCGGCTCCGCCGTGCTCAAGTGCGCAGCGGGTGCCGGGCGGCAATTTGCTTTTGAGGTACCAGCCAACACGTGCAGAGCCGATGAAACTGAGGAAAGCCACCCGGCTGTCGGTTGCCAGGCGTTCGGCCAGTTCATTGTCGTCGGTTACAAGGGTCTGGCACCACGCCTCGTCGAGACCCGCTTCCCAGAACAGCGAGACAAGCTTGAGGCAGGAGATGGGCGTGGTCGCAGCCGGCTTGACGATCACCGGACATCCCACCGCCACAGCCGGAGCAACCTGGTGGATGATCAGGTTCAAAGGATGGTTGAAGGCGGAGATCGCCGCGACGACGCCGATCGGCTCCTTTGTTGTAAACGCCAATCGGTGAGCGCTTGCCGCAGTCAGACCCATCGGAATTTCACGGCCGGCGAAATTGCGCAGTTCGTCGGCGGCGTCGACCAGCCCGTCGATCGCCCGTGTCACCTCGACGATCGCGTCGGCGAGAGGCTTGCCGCCTTCCCTGGCGATCGTCTTTTCGAATTCATCCCGACGCCCTTCCAGCAGGACGGCCGTCTTTCGAAGGATGGAGATGCGCGCGTGCGGCGCCAGCCAGCCGTCGCGATCAGCAAAGGCCCCCGCTGCCGCAGCCAATTTTCGTTCGAGAGACGCGCTGTCGTCTGTGGGGACCTCTGAAATCAAAGCGCGATCGAAGGCTTGGAAGACCTTGAGAGCATTCGGCATAATCAGTTCTCCAGAATCGCAGGAAGGCGCTCGCGAAGTTCCCTGACAAGGACCCGCTCATTTTCGGAATAGTCGATGGGGACGTTCACCAAGTGGACGCCGCCACCGTCAAATGCCTTTTGCAGCACGCTCTTGAACTGGCCGATTGTGTTGACCCGCGTCCCCTTCGCCCCATAGGCCTCGGCATATTTGACGAAATCAGGATTGTCGAACGTCATGCCGAAATCAGGGAATTCGTCGACAGCCTGCTTCCACCGGATCATGCCGTAAGCTTTGTCCTCGATGACCAGGACCACGAGGTTCAACTCCAGGCGGACAGCCGTCTCGAGTTCCTGGCTGTTCATCATGAAACCGCCGTCGCCGCAAATTGCCATGACGCGACGACCGGGATAGAGCATCGAAGCCATCATCGCCGACGGAAGTCCTGCTCCCATCGTCGCTAACGCATTGTCCAGAAGCAGCGTATTTGCCATTTTGGTGCGGTAGTTCCGCGCAAACCAGATCTTGTACATGCCGTTGTCCAGCGCCAGGATGCCATCGGGCGGCATCACCTCGCGGATATCATGCACGAGGCGCTGCGGCGTAAACCGGTCCTCGGTCGCCCTATCGCCGATCCGTGCAAGAATGCGTTCGCGCAAATGGAGCAGCGCCTGCGCGTTCGGAAGTTTTCCTTCGAGCCTGTCTGCTAGCGCCTTCAGCGATGCGCCGATATCGCCAATCACCTCGGACTGAGGGAAATACACCTGCTCGACACTGGCCGGCAGATATCCGACATGCACCACCTTCGGTCCCTCGCCACCCATGATGAATGGAGGCTTTTCGATTGTGTCGTGACCGATCGTTATGATCAGATCCGCCTGTCCGATGGCCTCGTGGACATAGTCACGCTCGGAAAGCGCCGCCGTGCCCATGTACAATTCCGTACCACCCGGTACCGTGCCCTTGCCCATTTGCGTGGTGAAGAACGGTATCTTTGTACGCAGGACGAACTGGGCGATGTCGGACGTCGATCGCGGCCGTGAGGCGGCCGCTCCCATCATCAAAAGCGGCCGCTTGGCTTTAAGAATGAGGCCGGCGGCGCGATCGAGCGCAACTTCGCTTGCGGCCGGCAAATCGACCGGGTGCGGCGCGATCAACGGGACATCTTCGCATTCCTCCGCGGCAATGTCCTCGGGAAGCTCCAGATGCACCGGGCCGGGCCGCTCCTCTTGTGCCACGCGAAATGCTTCCCTGACCATGGTCGGGATCATCAACGGTGAGACGATCTGCCTTGCCAGCTTCGTCAACGGCTTCATCGAGGCGACAACGTCGACAATTTGGAAACGGGCCTGCCGGGAAGACAGGATACCCTTCTGACCCGTGATCATGATCATCGGCATCGCGCCAAGAAGTGCGTAGGCAGCTCCGGTGGAAAGGTTCAAGGCGCCCGGTCCGAGCGTGGTCAGGCATACGCCAGGTCTGCCCGTGAGGCGCCCGTAAGTTGCCGCCATGAACGCGGCTGCCTGTTCATGTCTGGTAAGCACCAACTGGATCGAGGATTTTCGGATGGATTCGACGACGTCGAGGTTTTCTTCACCCGGGATACCGAATATTCGATCCACGCCCTCGTTTTCTAGCGCGGCGATAAGAAGGTCAGAACCTTTGGTCATGGGAGAATGCCTTGGCTTGGGAGTATTGGATACACGGGAGATCGCCGCGCCACAGTGAGACTATGGAACGGACTTGATGAGAATATGGCAGTGGTGCGGCTTTGACTTGTACGGAAAGCGCGTCAATCGTCGATTTTCGAGATGCTCTGCTGAACAAAGCTCATTTTGGCCTTTGATCAGCGAGACGATCGATTTCAGTGATCGATCGGTGTTTCGAGGCCCAGGACCAAATTGACGACTTCAATCAAATCGCCCTCGCCGTTTCGATCGTCGGCGAACTGCTTGAAAATACCGGCCATTCCCTCGAACACCAGTGATGCGGGATTCTCCGGGCCGAGAAATTCGGCAATCTCCATCATCTCTCCTTCCCACCGATAGGCCTTAGGGTACATGTCGGGGATCGAGCGCCGCAGCCGGGTTTGGATCTCGGGCATGGTTCCGGCCATCACCGTTCGCAAGCCGTCGGCGGTATCGGTCTTTGCGGCAGCGAGAAACATTGCTGCTCCTAATCCGATCATTCCCTTATTCACCCCGGCGTAGACCATCTTCAAGGCGGATGCGGCACCGATTTTGCCTTCGATTCTTCGAACCTTAAGCTTCAGGAGCGTCAGGATTTCGGTCCTGAGATTCGGATCACCGCTGATATACAAGGCCGGACCTGCTCCGTCAGCGCTCGGAGGGCCGCCAATGATTGCGCCATCGACGACCTCACATCCCGTGCCTGAAAGGATTGCGGCAACTTCGCCCATGGTCTTCGGGTTTATGGCATTGCAATCGACATAGGCGGGCTTTTCGCGAGCTTGCGCCAAAACGTCGACAAACAGGCGTGCAACAGCGGTCGCGTTCGAGGGTGGAACGATCGACAGGATCAGATCGGCTTTCGCCATCTCGACAAGCCCGACGGGTTCCATCCCGGCGGATTCGGCCCGGGCAATGGTTGCACCACTGCGCCCGTCCAAATGAGTAATGACGCGAGCGCCGTTTTCGATCAGGCGCTGCCCGACAGCACCTCCCATCGCTCCCACGCCCATGATCGCGATCGTGTACGTCATCTCTTCCCTCCAGACCGATGAGACGGAAGGTACCTGTTTCAGTTCGTATTGTCTGGAAAAGCTGTTGGTTCCTTGCCGGTGAAGTTCGAGAAGCTTTCATAGACCAGGTTGGGGCGGTGTTCGGCGGGATAGTGGCTGTCGGAATGGTCCAACCCTCAAATCCGGCGCCCAGAGAGACCAAGCCTCGATTGGCTTGAGATGACGGCCGACATGGCTGTTGCTGCCCCAAAGGACCATGACGGCGCACTGTATCTGCCTATTGCCGAAATCTTCGCTGTCCATGGCGAGATCCAGCGTGACCGTGGCGCGGTAGTCTTCGCAGACGGCGTGGATCTGCTTCGCAGTTGTGCAGCGCGCATATTCCTTGAAAGCCTCCGGTGTAAATAGCTGCCGCCCCACGCCTTTCTTATTGAGCTTGTATTGAACGTAATAGTCGAGGTCGGCGCAGATGAGCTTTTCGGGGAATGGCTCTTTCTGCGCCGTGAAAAAAACCAGTGATAGCTCTCCAATCCCCATCCCAATGTCACATTGGTCAGGAGGTGATAGGTGGCGACGATGTCCAGCGCACAGAAACGCGTAACCCTTCCGGATGATCCGGCGCCATTCTGAATCCGACGCGCACACCTCGGTCGTGGCCAGCGAGCGCAAACTGTTCGAAGCCGCGCTCGCTCATCACGTCGCATGCATCATCTCCCATAGCCCTGAAGGAATAGGCGGCGTGGTCCGGGCCTCCGTCCGGCTGGGAGTGTTCCATAGCGAAGTTTGACCGCAACGTCGCCTCCGAAGCCCCGGACGGCGCATTTTCAAGCAAAGGATCGGTTCATGATGGAGCCAGCCAAAGCACCGCATCGGCCAATTATTGGGCGACACCACGGGCATTGGCCCCCGGGAAATTTTGGCGCGTGATTGCCGATCGCAGGCTGGCTGATGTCGCGCGGATCGTGCTGCTCGGCGACCGGCGTGTGCTGAAGTGGGCGCGGGCGATGCGGATGTCGGGCTTTCGGTCCGCCGTGTGGACGCCATCCTTCCGATCGACTGGGATGCTGACGAAAGTCCGATCATCGACCTTGGAAACATAGACCCGGAGACCCTGCCCCGTGGTGTCATGTCGCCAGGTCCGGCAAACTGACAGGGAAAAACCTGACAGAGGCAGTTCGGCTGGCCCTATCGAGCGCCCAGCCTGTCAGGTCCAGGATCGTGCGCGTGATACTCTAAAGCAAATGACTAAGGGGCCAACTGCGGATCGGGTTGCTTGGGCAAGCCTTTTGGCGACCTATTTCGTCAAACGGGCGACCTCGTTGACAAGCGGCAAGTTTTGAAAACGTTCAAGGAGTCTATTCTTCATTTCCGCAGTGATCGGTGAGTCAGCAATTATAGACGGCCATACATCGAGCGCCTTTTTCACGGTTTCCATAACCTGGCCAATGAGAACCCGTGGCTCGATCCTCAAAGCGGCCGCGGCCCGCTCGAACTTGTGGAGATTTATAAGGTTGGGGTCTTTTGTCCCGCCGAATTCTAGAGCCATGTTAGCGTCCCCGTAGAGGAAAGTTGGTACAATATCATACGCCGGTGTAAGCGAGACATCTCCGCCGATCGGATAGATGAAAGACCAGTTTTTCAAATGAGCGTCGCCATTTCCCAGCATCAGGTTCACGACGATACGCCTGACGCTCTCAAGCAGTTCTCCCCTGCTGTCACGACAAAAGCGTTGCACGATGTTCATTATCGTTGTTTCGTTCGCTTTCGTATATTTCTGATCGCCCACGGCGCCGACGATCTGTGCAAAATCTTCAACTTGTATCCGGCCGCCTTCCGGTCCTCGATCAAACCTCTCAACCACGAGCGACCGCTTGTCGCCCACGAGATATTGCTCTGGAATGCCTTCAATATTCTCGCTGCTGACAAGCTCGGCTTTGGCGACACGAATGTCCAGTGCTTCAGCGAGCTTGAGCGCTGTCCATTCAACCTCGGGCAGCAGCGCGTGCTGGGGAGATGGCGTCTTCAGAATCAGGTGACCGTCGCCTTTTTGGGCCGGAATAGTCAGTGAACCTCGGTTGGTGACCGAAAATTTCAATTGCACACCTGCCAGGGAAAAGCGGATCGGCGGGGAAGATGCGCGTTCGAGTGCGACGACTTTATCTTGTCGAAGCACCGCCTGCTCAATTCCGGCTTCTTGCCTTGCAATTAAGGCTCCGGGCAAGTCCTCCCCCAGTCTCGCCAGAACGTCGAAGTTATCGAACGCGCCAGCCCCGAATTCCTTTTCAACTAGCTCTCGAAGCGCTCCCTCGGGAAGCATGTTTTGAAAAAATGGCGGCAATGATCCGCCTTGCATTACTTTATCGCTGGTCGATCTTAGCCTGACTCGGGTGTCATCTTCGATTCCTCCACGCCATGACAAGCTGACCAAGGGACGATCTGATCCGAGATTGATGTAGCCATCATCAATCGTGAACCTGACCGTGCCCGACGGCTCCCGGACGAGCGAGCCGATCCGTAGCTCTCTACCTTGAGCCACCAGTAGCGTAACCCCAATCACGCCGGTCCGATTAACGATCAACAACGGCATTGTCCTCATCGTCATGGCTGTCATCGATAAAGACCTCATCGAAGACACTTGGAACATTATATGCTGGCGATGTCTGTCGTTCCCGCGGGCTGATCATTGACAGAACGTCCGCGACCTTTTCGTGTGGCACAAACATCAATGTCATTCCCAACGCCGATCCCAGTTCGTCCAGAAACTCGATCGTGCTGTTTGCTTTTCCATTTTCAAATTCGCTTATCCGGGCGGGTGTTTTTCCCGTCCTGCGCGCGATATCATGGATCCGGAATCGGCGGCTTTTCCGGGCTTCCGAAATTTGCTTGCCCAGCATGGTTTTCGTATCCAAACTCCGTTCCCTTTCATTTTAATGAAATTTTCTCTCCATTGTCCCATATAAAGAAAAATTGGGCAAGTTTTCTTCATAAGGAAAACTATCTAGAGAGTTTCAATATAATGGAACTTTGCCCGCAGCGGAGATGTTAGTCGGTTTTTAATTCGTCCTTTTCCGGCCCCATGAGTTTCATGGCCGGCCACAAATGCCGGTCCGAAGCAAGAACGAAAACGAAAACGCAGCGCGATCCAGGAATTCGTCCCGAATTGGTCTCTCGCCCCCGTCGTTCGAGCGCTGCAGACCCTTCGAGGTGTCGATCTGATTGTCGCGGCGACCCGCAACTGGATGGTGATGTACGATTGGCTCGACGACATTTGCGATGATGTCGTCCTCGCCCATCCGTTGAAGGTCAAGGCGATTGCTGACGCCAAGATCAAGACCGACAAGATCGATGCGACGGTGCTGGCGCATCTGCTGCTCGCCGATCTGGTGCCGGAGGCGCCAAGCGAGAAGTCACGGGAGCGGCGCGTCGCGCTGCGCGAGCGGATGTTTTACGTGCGGCTGCGGACGATGACCAAGAACCGGGTTGTTACCGTGTTTGATCGCTATCCGGAGCCGACGGCGCAATTGAAGAAGCTCGGTGATCTGTTCGGCAAGGCCGGCCGTGTCCAACTGGCACAGGTCAACGTCGGAAATCGACCGCATCCAGATCGACCGCGGCCTCGCCTTCATCGGCGACATCGACATGCGGATCAAGCAATCGGAATCAACGATCCGGGCGATGACGAAGACCAATGCCAATGTGAAGCGGTTGAAGACGATCCCCGGCATCGGCGAGTTCTTCGCCCGGCTGATTGACGCGGAGATCGACGACGTCAGCCGCTTCCGTAACCCGAAGAAGCTTGCTGCCTATGCCGGGCTTGTGCCGTCGACCTATTCGAGCGGCGGCAAGACCTATCATGGCAACATCATCAGGCAGGGCAACAAGTGGCTGCGCTGGGCCTTCGTGGAAGCGGTTTCTCCCGCCATCGCCAGCGATGCGCAAGTTCGTGCCCAATATGAACAATTGAAGATCAGAGGAACAAACAAGGCGCGCGTGGCGATTGCGCGCAAGCTTTTGACGATTGCCTTCCAGATCCCGCGTGACCAGCGCGCTTACGAGCCGCGCGACACCGCCAGACATGGGAAGCAAATGGAAATCCACATGGGCTGCCACCCTTCGGGGCTGATTAAGGCGTGCCTTTACGCGGCTGCAATTTGTAAGCGTCCCGGCCGCCAGACAATGATTTGACTTACATGAGCGTTTCCTCCCACCGCAAAGATCCAGGGCAGGAGAGTTCACAGGCAACTGAGGGTGGCGCCATCGTTTGGGTCATTCATTCTCGTAATCGATGCTCGCAGTAAGGGCCTCGTCCATCGCGATCCTCCGCTTTGATTCGGCGATGATATGTTCGGTGATATCGGTAGCGTCGTCATACCCTTCAGCGCGGAGCTGTCAGGCCCCCGTATCGGAGAAAAAGTGCAGCGTCTTCATCTCCTCCCATCATTTCTATGAAGCGTTCTCGCAAGCTCATGGTCTTCCTCCCAAGACTGATATCCCAACGTCGCTGAGTTGATTTGTGAAGACAATAAACAAACAGACGCCAAAGAAGCCCGCGCACAAGCTGGGCATTCCAGAACACAACCTGGGGCAGCGGGCATACAACGAGACAGGCCCAAGGAACTCGGAAACCCGTCTCCGCCCTGAATACACCCCGAAACATCCAATCGCATCGCTGAGCACCGAGGGTGCCAAGCTTTGGCGATCAATCGGACGACACAATGACGAAAACCAAGGGGCGGCCAAGCTCTTTTCAATCAAGAGGCAGCGGATGCGATTTGCGAACGCCTCAGCGTCGCGGAGAACCTGCTGGTGAGGGCGACTGGGAATCGATCTTCGCTGCGCTATCTACTTAAAGCCATTTGATCAGCGAGAGAACTGTAGGGGGAGTATCATGGAGCCCATGGGGCCGAAGGAGTTGCTGTTTGCGCCGAGCGAATGGGTGCCGAACAATCAACGCTTGAGCGTCCTGATCTATAGTCTGGCATCAACCAAATTAGAATTAAGCGCCAAGGGCTTCGAAAGGCTTTTCAAGGCCAATGAATGGGTGGGAATTTGGCGAAATGGCGTCTTCACCTATCAACATTACCACGTCCATGCGCATGAGGTGCTAGCGGTCGCAAGAGGAAATGCAAAGCTTCTTATCGGAGGCCCTACAGGACGCGAGATCGACGTATCCAGTGGTGATTGTTTAGTTCTTCCCTCAGGGACGGGTCACTGCAATCTTGGCTCATCCCCGGATTTCCTAGTCGTTGGAGGGTACCCGCCAAAGCAACATGCCGATATCCAACGCGGCCCCGTTTCGGATCGCCAGCTTGCAGACATCGCGAGCGTTGCGTTGCCTAAAACCGACCCGATCTATGGACGCGACGGTCCCCTAGTTCATCTTTGGCACTAAACTGCCTGCCCTGATGCCGCAAGTCATCCTCGGATGTCCTGCCATTGCTTCACGTCCTCGCTTTGAACCCAAACGGTTGCCTCTTCACCTTCTCGACCCAGCTGAAGCTTGTAGTTTGCAACCTCGCCAAAGAAATCAGAGTTTTCGAGTAACCAATTTGGCGAAATCTCGTCGGCTCCGGCTTTATCCTCAAGGGCCTCGCGAGTGACAATGACCAGCCAGTCCGTTTCGCCATCCGACATCGGGACATGGGCATTCTCGTCCATGATAAAGGGCGGCATCCCGGGCCTTATAAAAAGCGTCATATCGAACTCCCTGCTATTTTTCGGAGAACTCGGCAGGAACCATCACACGTTCCGGCATTCGAAGGAAGAGCCCAACGCTACGGCCAGGCTCTTCCATAATATGGATCTTTACTTGAGCGGATAGCGATCCGCCTAGGGCGGTATTGGTCATAGGTCGGACGGTTGGCGATGTCGCCCAAGTGTCTGGCGCACTACTGGTTGGACTGAGCTTGGGACCTGCCACTGATATGGTCGAGCTGCTCAACTACAATGATCGTTGGAAGATAAATCGAAGGGTGTGACCATGGAGGAAGAACGGGCGAAGGCTGCTGAAGCGTTTACCCGTCATTCAAGGAAGTTTGCCGCTCCTATGGCGAGGCTGCACTCGCTCGCAACCAATTGCGCGATGATCCCCAACAAGCCGACAGACTTCAAATAGTCGAGCTGTTCTGCGAAAAGCTGGAAAATGAAGTTCGCGGTCGTCTCGGCCCTCGGAGTTGACCCTCAGATCCGGAACGGGACTGGTCGGCCAAATTTGCCTAGATGGGCATTGCCAGTTCGCAGTTGCCCACCTTCCCGCCGCGCCCAATTGAGCAACTGGAACACAAAGGCAGTTCCGGTGACGGGTCTTTGCCATCATGGCCTTTGCTGAATGCGATTTGACTGCCCAGCATCCAGACTGCCACCAAAAGGGGGTCTGGCCCTAGACGTTAGCCGCACTAGCCCCAAACAGCTTATCGGAGTAATCGTGAAGAGCGGTCAGAGAACTTTCAGCACGATCTTTCCCTTGTTTCGCGCTCTTTTTCCTTCCAGCATCTCGTGGGCGCTGATCGCATCCGAGAGTGGAAGCACAGTGCCGACGTTGGTGTTCAGAATCCCGCCGTCAACCATAGTTGCGATGTCGTTCAAGTCAGCCGTCGACACTGCGACAAGAAAAAACACTGCGGTGACGGCATGTTTTTCCGCCAACTGTTGATCAGGTTGCGAAACAGCGGAAACAAGCTTGCCCCCCCGCTTAAGTACGGCAAATGATCGGACCTGCGTTTCGCCCCCGACCAGATCGATCACAGCGTCGACCTCCGAAACCTGATTTTCGAACCGGCTGCCGCGGTGATCGATGGCCTGGTCCGCTCCCAGCCTTTTGACCTCTTGCAAGTCGTCGGCGCTTGCGGTGGCGATAACCTTGAGGCCGGCCTTGTGAGCCAATTGAACTGCGTAGGCTCCGACATTACCGGCAGCGCCGTGGATGAGGACCGTGGCGCCCTGCTTCAAGCCGGCCTGATCGAACAGGGCCTGCTTGGCCGTGACGGCGATTACCGGAATAGATGCTGCTTCGATATCATCGATTGTCTTCGGCTTGCGGGCGATCATTCCGGCGCTGGCAATGGCGTATTCGGCATAGGCACCGATGAAGCGGGGGTTCGTGACACCATAGACCGCGTCGCCCTGCTCGAACGAATGCACGTCATCGCCAATCGCTTCGACAACGCCGGAAAGGTCCGAGCCGAGCGTCAATGGAAGAGGCTGCGGTAGCGCGCTGTGCCCGGCGCGTATCCAGCCGTCCCAGGGGCCAACGCCGGCGGCATGTACCTTGACGAGGACTTCGTTGGCACCTGGAGCCGGGCGATCGATGTCTTCCGCGCGAATGACCTCGGGGCCTCCGAATTCGTGGACGCGATAGGCTTTCATAGTGTTTGTCATTTCAATTCTCCTTGGTGAACGTCGATATGGTTTCGAGTTGACGTCTTTATTCTCTCATTGGGACGAAGATGGACTGTCAGACACGTTAGCAGGCTAGCGTGCGCCTTTCTGCTGAGAGCTTTCCGCCAGGCTTTTGCGCAAGAAGCGATGCCAGCAATCCGATCTACTCGCTTCAGCGGGGATTGCTCGGGGTCACCGACTGCTTTCGGACGTGCCAACCACGGACCCGTCGCCTACGATGATGCAAAGCTCATCGGGTGGCAAATCGCCAATTCCGATCATGAGTTATGGTTCGACAAGCGCTCGGTGGCAACGCTCCGGTTCCTCAGCAGACGGAATTTTATGACCTCAGGCGTGACTCGAGTGTACTCATCAACAGCCCGTTCCATTCCTTTCAATTCTATCTGGCGTTCAAGGCAATCAACGACGTCGCTGCCGAGCATTCCGGAAGATAATCTCTGGCCTCGAATACGAACTTGGGCGGATCAGGCCCATTTCTCGCGAGTGTTCAGCCGCGTGACCGGGGCAAGCCCCACGAAATACAGCTCTTCGCTGTGAGCGTTGGATGCCTTCCGCCAGACGGCGCCGTTGTTGACACGGTTCGTACTCGGTGTACTGATCTCAATTCTGGACGGCGTCGGGAGCGATCGCAGTGCGGCTAAGACTACGGGGACTGACAGCGTCAATCGCAATCGTCGTGGCCACTTCCGCCGCCGCCGCGGACGTATCGGTTCCCGGAATGGCGGAACGGGTTCAGGCCTGTACGCCGTGCCATGGCATCGAGGGTCGAGGAACAAACGATCCCTATTTCCCCAGACTGGCCGGAAAGCCGGCCGGCTACCTTTACAATCAATTGCTCGCCTTTCGCAGCGGTCGGCGGAGATATCCGCCGATGAACTATCTGCTGCAGTTTCTGCCCGATCCCTACCTGAAGCAGATGTCGGAGTACTTTGCCGCGCAACATCCGCCATTGCCGGCCATGCCCACTCCTAACGTCAGCGCGGAGGTTCTGAAGCGAGGCGACGACCTAGTCAACAGCGGTGACGCTGACAAAGGCGTTCCGGCATGCGCGAGCTGTCATGGAACGCTGCTCACCGGGCAGGAGCCAGCAATACCTGGTCTGCTCGGGCTCCGTGCCACCTATCTCAGCGCCCAGCTTGGCGGCTGGCGCTATGGTACGCGAACCGCGATTGCACCCGATTGTATGCAAATTGTCGCTGGCCATCTGACGGAGGCTGACGTCACCGCGGTAGCTGCGTGGCTTTCGGCGCAACCGGCCCCGGCCAATCCCGTTCCTGCGGCCAAAGGGAGCTTCACGCTTCCACTTGCCTGCGGAAGCCAACCGCGAGGAGGGAATTGACCATGGGCAATACTCTCCGCCGCATGATCACTCCGATTTGCGTTCTCGTTGGGATTTCGGGCGTTTTCTCCGTCGGGCCTGTCGCGGCGGAAGACACGAACGCAACTTTGGCATCCAGTCCACTGGTAAAGCGCGGCGAATACCTGGCCCGTGCTGGCGACTGTGTCGCCTGCCACACCGCGCCTGAAGGAAAGGTGTTTGCTGGCGGAAGGGCGATGCCGACGCCGTTCGGAACGCTGTATACATCGAACATCACGCCGGACGATGGCACAGGTATCGGCAAGTGGACCGCTGACGACTTCTACCGCACCATGCATGAGGGCAGGTTTCCCGATGGCGGATTGCTATACCCTGCCATGCCGTTCGGTTCCTACACCAAGGTTACCCGCGAAGACAGCGACGCGATCTACGCGTATCTGCGCACCATCGAGCCCGTAGTTCGGAAAGACACCCCGCACGACCTGCAGTTTCCCTATAATAATCGCTCACTGATCCTTGGATGGCGGACGTTATTCTTCAAGCAGGGCACCTTCAAGTCCGACAGTTCGAAGTCGGACGAATGGAACAGGGGAGCCTACCTCGTCGAAGGGCTTGGACATTGCGGCATGTGCCACACGCCGATCAACTCGCTCGGCGGCAACTCGGAATCGGAGGCTTTCCAGGGCGGGCTGATCCCGATGCAATACTGGTATGCGCCATCCTTGACCTCCAACAAGGAGGCGGGCCTCGGCGACTGGAGCATCAAGGACATCACCGACCTGCTGCAGAAGGGCACCTCCAATCGCGGCGCGGTCTACGGCCCAATGGCTGATGTCGTCTACAACAGCCTCCAGTACCTGACTGGCGAAGATACCAAGGCAATGGCGGTCTATTTGAAGAGCATCGCCCAGGACAGCCCCGATCTGCCGGTGTCACAGATGCCGCATGCCGAAAGCAGCCTGCTGATCAGCCTTGGGAAGTCAGTCTACGATAACCACTGTTCGAGCTGCCACGGGGCCAACGGCGAGGGCCGCCCGCCCGACTATCCCCTCCTTGCCGGCAACCAGTCCATCCAGATGGGCTCTGCTGTCAACGCGATCCGAATGGTGCTGAATGGCGGCTATCCCCCAGGCACGTTCGGCAATCCCATGCCACACGGCATGCCGCCTTTTTCCGTCACCCTTTCCGACGACGAGATCGCGGCGGTCGTCAGCTACATTAGAACGGCGTGGGGAAACACCGGCACGCCAATCAGTGCCACCGAAGCCAACCAGCTGCGCTCGGTTCCCTTGCAATGAGGCATCGATGATCAACACACCAGACAGCGGATCGGACGCCATCGATGAGCAAGTCGATGATATTGTCGCTAGCGGTCCACGCGGGGCAATCGTTGTTGCCGGGATCGCCACGACGGTCGTCGTGGCGTTGTGGCTGCTGTTCTACCTACTTGTGTTCCTGCCGCGTGGTGTCGTCCAGTGAGCGCTGATAACCATTCCGCCAGCGCAGATGTTTCAGGAAGGATCGAACGCCGGTGGGCGGCTATCTCCATCCTGATAGTTGTCTTCCTGACGGGAATGGCGGCATATGCCGGCGTCCATCAAGCCACCATGCCACAGTCGCAGGTCGAGACCATCGATCCGGTGACGCTGCATATGTCCGGCGAATTCGTGGAGACGAACCTCGGGAGCGCCGTTGAGCCTGATGGCTCGGTGACAGTGCGGGTTGTCGCCCAGCAGTATTCATTCGCGCCGTCCTGTATCCTTGTTCCGGCCGACACCAAAATCACCATGAGAGGCACAAGCGCTGACGTTGTCCACGGTCTGCTCATAGAGCAGACGAATGTCAACGCGATGCTGGTGCCAGGCTATATCTCGCAGCTCACCACACGGTTCGACAAGGCCGCGGACCATTTGATGCCATGCCAGGAGTTCTGCAGCGTTGGTCATGAAGGCATGTGGGCGAAGGTGAAGGTCATCGACAGGGAGCAGTTCATGGCGACGGCAGCCGGGCAGCGGAGGATAAGCTGTGTTAAATAGCCGACGGCTCATTCTTTCGCATTTCTGGCTGGCGTTTTCGGTGTTCGGTCTGGCGCTGCTGCTTGGAGCCTGGCAGATGTTCGTCCGCAGTCCGCTTGCGGCCTGGATCGGCAATCCGGAATGGTACTACCGATCTGTGACGGCCCACGGCACGGTCATGGGTTATGTCTTTCCGACGCTGGTAGCCATGGGCTTCGGCTACGCGATCACCGAAAGTTCGCTGAGCCAGAACCTCGTCGGAAGACGCTGGGCGTGGGCGGGTTTCTGGCTGATCGTCATTGGTGCCGTCATGGCGATGATCCCCGTCTCGCTCGGTTGGGCATCAGTGCTCTACACATTCTACCCGCCGATGATCGGCAGTCCTTTTTACTACATCGGCGTCGTTCTTGTCGTCGTCGGATCTTGGATTTGGGTGGCGCTGATGTCGATCAACCTGATGGTCTGGAAGCGCGCCAATCCCGGCGCCCCCGTGCCCCTTGCCATGTATGCCAACGTCGCAGGCTCATATCTGTGGGGTTGGACGGCCGTTGGCGCAGCATTGGAACTGCTCCTGCAGATCATCCCGGCGGCCCTTGGCTTAAAGTCGACAATCGACGCGGGACTGGCTCGCATATTCTTCTCCTGGACGCTTCACGCGATCGTCTACTTCTGGCTCGTCCCGACCTATATCGCCTATTATACGATCGTGCCAAGGGCGATCGGCGGCAGGCTTTATAGCGACTCGATGGCGCGGATATCCTTCGTGCTGTTTCTCGTTGTCGCCATGCCGATCGGCATCCACCACACTTTCGCCGACCCTGAAGTTGGGGCGGGGTTTAAGTTCGTCCATTCCGCCTTCACGGCGATCGTCGCACTGCCAACACTTCTGACAGTCTTCACCATTTGCGCCTCGGTCGAAATTGCCGGACGTCTGCGCGGCGGGCGGGGCGCTTTCGGGTGGCTCACGGCGCTGCCCTGGAAGAACCCGACGATGCTGGCCGTCACGTTTTCCTTCATCATGCTCGGCTTTGGTGGAGCAGGTGGTCTGATCAACATGAGCTATCAGCTCGACAGCTCCATCCACAACACGCAGTGGATCACAGGGCATTTCCATCTGATCTTCGGTGGTGCGATCGTCATTATGTATTTCGTGATCGCCTATGATCTATGGCCCCACCTGACCGGGAGGCCGCTGATCAGTCTGTCGCTGATGCGAGCGCAGTTGTGGCTCTGGTTCATCGGCATGATCGTCACGACCTTCCCCTGGCACTATGTCGGCATTCTCGGGATGCCGCGTCGGATGGCGTTCTACGACTATACCGACCCGGCGATCGCCGATCAGGCTGTCCCGGTAATCATGTCGGCCTTCGGCGGCTTCATTCTGGTGATTTCAGCTGCGCTGTTCTTTGCCGTCCTCATTCGCGGCCATCGCGCCCCGCTCGGAGATACGGGGGAGTACCGTTTCAGCATCGCCGTCCATCCACCCGTGCGCGTTCCCGTCGCGTTGAACACCCACGCTCTTTGGGTTCTCCTGATGATCGGTCTCACCATCACTAATTACGGTTTTCCGATCCTGCAGTTGGCACTCCGCAGCGATACGTCGGTGCCGGCCGTCTATGTGGGGATGCAGAGATGAGCGAGGATCGTCTCTTCAGTTTTGCGAACCGCTGGTCCACCATAAGTGTCGGCGCCACGGTCGGGATGTTTCTGCTTTCGGTGCTGATGGGCTTCGTCCTGCTGCCCTATGCCGAACCGGACAGTCGCCTCGGCACCCTTTGGGATCAGATCTGCAATGCGGCGGGCTTTCCCATTAAGCGCTCCACGACTGACACCGTGTCCCCGTCCTTCACTGTCTCGACCGCCAAATTCGACATCGCTGCCTTTCGTCACCCGCCTGCCTCTTCTATCGGCAGCGGGGCGACGCTCGCGCAGAAATGCGCCATCTGTCATGGACCGACCGGTATGAGCCGCGCCGACTCGCCGAACCTGGCCGGCCAATATGCTGTCGCCATCTACAAGCAGTTACAGGACTTCAAGACGGGGGCGCGGGTGAATGCGATAATGAGCCCCTTTGTGCTCAACATGAGCGAGCGGGACATGCACGATCTTGCGGTCTACTACGCTTATCTCCCTCGCCTGCCTGAACAGTATCCGACAGCCAGCGGACCCGCGCCTGCGATCGTCGTCAGCGGCGCACCGATGCGCGGCATCGCGCCGTGTGGTTCATGCCACGGGAATATCGAGAACAAGGTCGGCGCGCCCTGGATCGGTGGTCAGCCGGCCGCCTACGTCAAGGCGCAGCTTGAGGCCTTTGCATCGGGGGGGAGGCGCAACGACACGAGCCTTCAGATGCGCAATGTGGCGCGAGGAATGACTCCGCAGGAGATCGACGCGGCTGCGCGCTACTACGCATCATTGAACTAATCGCCGTCGTGCGCCTATGGCTACCTCTGTGGGAAAGGCTCAAACACGCAGGCGGCGCAAGCCTGCCCACAGACGAAAAGGCCGTGGTCCAGAGTAAAGCTGCGAAGGCTGGGATGGGTCGATCCGGTTTCCGGCATTGGCGTTTCGGGCCGAGTATAGGCGGCAGCTAAAGTGAAGTTGACCAGTTGGCTCCTTGAGAGCCCAAGCGCAGCGTCCCAACGATCAGAGATAGAGCTCAATCGCACGAACAGCGTAGCCCCTCGCCTCACCTGGGCTCAACGGAAAGGTTGAGATAAGTCGGATCGAACTCGGCGGCATCTTTGAGGCGCTGCCAGTCTAGAATGTTGACCGTTCGATTTTCCCAGGTGACCAAGCCCTCTTTTCGCAATGCTTGCAGCGTTTTGTTGAAATGGACGATTGACAGGCCAAGGACGTCTGCCATCTCGGCCTGCGAAAGCGGAAAATGAAAGCTGTTGCCATCGGTTCGCCGGACCACCTGCAGCCGCAGAAAGAGTTCACAAACGAGATGTGCCAGATGCGCTTTCTTCGTCCTTCGGCCCATTGCGACGATCCATTCCCGATGGATTGCGCCGTCGATGAGCGTGTCCAGCCAAAGAAGCCGGGTCAGGTGCGGTGCGACCTCGGTAATCCGAACAAGATCGGCATGGTCGACGAAAGCCACATGGCATGGCGACATGGCGACGATACCGTGGTCCATTGTCTTCAACGGAAACGCATGCAGATCAACGAAATCCCCGGACAAATTAAGCGCGGTGATTTGTCGGCTTCCATCCTCCATATACTTGTAGCGCGCAGCAAACCCATCGATCAGAAGCGTGCTGTAACCTGGCCTCGTTCCCTGGGAAACAAGGTCTTCTCCGACAGAGAACCGCTGCTCGCGCTGAAGGATCGAGCGAAGACGATCTTCCTCCTCGCGTGTGACGACGTCGTGGCTTCGAAGGTTGAGCAAGAGAGGTTCAATCACGGCGCGCTCCGGCGACTTCGCTTATGGTTTCAATTAGATTGCCGAACAACTGCCGTTGTCGGCCGCCAACGATGAACGGAACAAATGTTGCCCACAGGGCTTTTGCAGTGACACAAGGTGAACGCAATGGGCAGATATTTCTTCGACTTGCACAACGGCGACGGACCGACACGAGACGAAGAGGGCTTGGAGCTTCCGTCGCGTGCGCGGATTTCCAAAGAGCTAGCAAGAATCCTCCTAGATGTCGCTCGTGACGAGCTGGCCGATTTAGACCGAGTGGTCATTTCCGTAACGGTGAGGAATGAGAGCGGCGACGCGGTATCCGTCGCCAGCCTCACGTTTAACAACGAATGGCTTTAAGCCGATTGTCAATTAACTAGTTTATATCCACGCAGATATGTCGATGTAATTTGGCAGGCGTTTATTCAAGGGCCATCAGCTAGCTCCCTGCATCGCCAGGAGATCACTGCGCAGTTCAAACAAGAGGTCGCGCGATGCCAAAATACTATTTCACGCTCCTAGATCGAGAGGGCTATGCTGCATCGGAGGTCGCATGAATTCGAAGACGACGAGGCTGCAAAGACGAGGCGCAGAGATTCTCTCTGAAATTGCCTCAGGTTTACCCAGTGCCCTAATGAACATGATCTCCGTGGAGGTTTTCGACGAGGCTCGCAGGCCGATTGTCGAAACCCGTCTCGGTCTCGATGTGCTTCCTGAATAAACCAGTCGAGGGCTGTGTTCTGCAAGGCTCGCCTCTGCATTATGCGTCCGTTGAAGCCGTTCCGATCGGACTTTGACCTGTGTAACGGCGGCTATCGAAATTTGGTTTTCCAAAGGGCTCCGCTCGCGGGTGCAAGCGGAGCGAGTTTGGTCATCCGGGTGGATCAACGAGCCAATACTGCGAAGTTAAACGCTCGGTGAGCCGGTCCACAATAGCTAGCTCGGCAATCGGTTCCGACGGTTATCCGATCATGATGAATCATGGAAATATCCAGGCTCAAAGCAAAACCCAATGTCTGATCACTAAAACTTCCGGCTCTTCACCTTTAACGTGTCGATATGCAAATCGGGAATTTATCCCGAGCCGGATACTATGCCGAGTCTGTTCCCCAAAGCCCGCGATTTCCGGTAAACCCGGATAGCAAGCTCGGCAAAATATCGACAATCGAATGTGCCGAGAGCTGACTACACCGAGGTTTTAAACTCGGCGACTTTCGACGCGCTATGCTTCAAGCGGTCGATCAGGCAGTGGATGTCACCGAGAACACAGAGGTCCTTCACTTCGCCGCCGTCGAACGGGAAGAACGGCGCGCCGTACCACCAGACATGCCGACCTATCGCGGAGATGCCGAACGGTTCCTTCCTATGGACGCCATGCAAGCGCACTCTAGCCGTCACGGACTCCCCGTCTCCACCATTGCCAGAATGCCCGACGTCTAGATTTGCCCGTGGCCGACCATGGTGGGGCCCGAGAGAACCGTTGAACGTGAAGCTCTCGTGGAAAATATCCGGGATCAGGTTAGGTCCGTATGGCCCTACATCTCGTTATAGAACTTGCGGACCACTTCCTTCTGCGGACTGAGCGCCACCCCTCGAACGCCATTGCAGGTTCCAAGGTCGGATCGGTGGTGGTTATGCCTATTTCCTTCTGCTTCGCGAGGTCAGGAAACAGGACGTTTGGCCAGCAGCAGTCCGCACCCAAGCAATATCATCGCGCAGCCCGATCCCTCCCGAAGACGGCGGATGACATTCGGGCGCGAAACCGCGCCGTCGCGCAGTCTCCCGGCTCCGAACGCAACGACGATGTCGGCGAGCGTGTTGAGGGATACGGAAATTGCTCCGAGGATCACGAACTGCAGCGCGACATAATCCGAAGTCGTGTCGACAAACTGCGGAATGAAGGCCAGGAAAAACGCAGCCGTCTTTGGGTTCATCACTTCCACCAGAACGCCATCGCGAAAGGCTCTCTTCCCGCCGACTGACCGCTCGGCGTTACCCAGGGAGCGATAGTCGAGCCTCGCATGGCGAATGGTTCGATAGCCCATCCAGATCAAGTAAAGTGCGCCGACTACCTTCAGCGCAGTGAACAGTTCGGCACTCGCCAGCACGATCGCCGAAACGCCCAAACTACCGGCCGCGACGTGAAACAGTCCACCAACACCATTTCCAAGACTCGAAGCAATTCCCTCCGAGCGGCCGCCGGAGAGGGTTCGGGCAGCGACGTAGAAAATTCCCGGACCTGGAGTGATCGCGAGAAGGAATGCCGTCAATAGGTAAACGGTCAAGGCGTTGGAACTCAGCATCAATTCGTCCTAGTGAAACCTGTCCTGCCCCAGTGGGGCGGAATTAATGGAAAAGCCATCGTTGAGGTGGTCGAGAGCCGCGACGACGCGCTGGCGCACCTCATCACTCAATGGAAGAACGGGAAGTGGCGGATCGACGTCACAGAGGTTCCGAACCCTGGCGACTACGTACATAACCCTGAAGCTGCCGAACTCCTTGAACAGCGCCCATAGCGGTCCGAAGGCTGCGTCCAGTCGCCCGACGGCCACGATGTCCCCTGCTTGCGCCGCCCGGGTCAGAGCCAAGGCCTGCGAAGGCAGAAGTCCTGCGACGACGGAATACCAGGTATCGCCCCCGGCCAGCAACGTCGGTGCACCGCCCCAGTCACCGCTGTAGCCGATCTTGAATGCCGACCCGGTGACAGACCGGAGAGAGGCGAGTTCGGAACCGAAGTCGCCACCCGACGGCAGAGGCATTTTTACGGCCACGATGTTCGCGACCTTCGACAGCCGGGAAATGAGGGCCGGACTGAAGGTGAACTTAGTAGTACTGGGGTTATTGTAGATGCACAGCGGCAATTGGCCCGCATTGGCGACGGTGGCGAAGTGTTCGAAAACCTCGGCGTCGAATAGGGGCGTATAGGAAATCGGAGCGAGGAGCAGACCGTCGGCACCCGCGGCCTTCGCGTCTCGAGCGAGGGCCACCGCATCGTTGGTCCGGATCGCACCGACGCCGACGATGACAGGGATTTTGCCGCCGACGGTGTCGATCGCCGTTTCAACCGCGCGCCGACGCTCTTCTAGCGTGAGGAAAGCGTAGGCTCCGGTGCTGCCGAGCAGACCGATGGAATCCGCCCCGGCCTCCGCGATGTGCTTGAGAAGACGCGCAAGGGCTGCGGTGTCGATCCTGCCGGAAGCGTCGGCAGGCGTGATCGGGAATGCCGAGAGGCCTTGAAAGATAGACATGACAGGAAGACTTTCAGATGTGGGTCAGGAGTAGCATCAGTCCAGCGAACCCGAAGAATACAGCCAACGTACCCTCGATCCATCGGCGCGCCCGCCTATACAAGCGGATCATGGGAGCTGTCGAAAAGACGATGGCGTAGCCGCAGAAAATCGTCACACTCAGGATCGCACAGCCCAGGAGGATCACGACGACCGTGTGAGGCGACGACCCAGGACCGAGCCCGAGCGTCATCAACGCGATCCATGCCAGGATCGACTTCGGATTGGTCAGGTGCATTAGCAATCCGCGCTTGTAGAGCGTGGCTGCTGTCGCCTTGCGCTCGACGGTCGGCCGAAGCAGGTCCTTATCCGAAGACAGCGCGGCTTTGCCTGCTCTGAACGCGAGATAGAGGAGATACAGCCCTCCTAGGACCTGCAGGACGACAAGAGCTTCCGCGTATCGACTGAGAACCGCCGATACACCAGTCGCCGCCATCAGCCCCCAAAAGATCGAGCCGCTTACCACGCCCGAGGCGATTGCCAGCGCGGCCCTGCGGCCGTCGGTCATGGCAACTCCCATGATCCGCATATTGCTCGGGCCGGGACTACCGGCGGCAATAATATAGGCGGTGAAGACGATAGTGAGTTGGTGGATGTCGGCTAGCATATTTTACTTCTTCGGGACGGCGTTGTGCAAACTGCACCGTCAATACCTGCTCAACTGGCCCTGACATAGAACCACTTTTGCCTCAAAAAATCTGGTCCAGTTTCTATAAAATCCTTGGTGGACGAGTCTTCTCGACGTAACCTCTCTACCTAGGGAGTAGTGATGGTCAAGTTGTCCACCCGTCAGCAGAATTCGTCACCGGGGCTGGGGGCGCGCGGCATCTACGTGAGCCTGCGGGAGCAGATCGTGGCGGGCGTGTATGGCCACGACGGCGTCCTTCCATCGGCCCGCGCTCTGGCAGTCGAACTTGGCGTCTCGCGCACAACCGTGACGTCCTCATACGAACAACTAGCCGCCGAGGGGTTCGTGGTCATTCGACATGGAGCTCGACCGCGGGTCGCCATCAAGATCGCAGACGGCAAGAGCGGAGAAGCTCTTCACGAAGCCGGAGAGCCGCATTGCCTCTCCGCTTTCGGAGAAAGGCTTCGGTCCCGGGCGATCCCGATGCGTGTCCCATCCAAGAGGTTGGTCGCGGACTTCCGCTACGGCGACATGTCGGCCTCTGACTTCCCGACCCTCGCCTGGCGGAAGGCCGTGAACGACGCCGCGCTCCGTCGGCCGCCCAAGCTATTTTACGACGATCCCCGCGGCGCTATCCGCTTGCGCGCCGCCCTGCAGGGTTATCTCTGGCGAGCTCGGAGCATCAGATGCGAGGTTGATGAGATCGTCATCGTCAATGGCTCCCAGCAGGGTCTGGATCTCTGCGCGCGTCTCTTGCTCGACGAGGGCGACAGATTTGTCATCGAGGACCCGTGCTATCCGATGGCGCGAAGCATCTTCGAGATGACGGGAGCCATGGCGGCCCCGGTGGAGGTAGACGTCGAAGGCGTCAGGGCGGATCTGCTGGCGGAGGTAGACGCCCGGCTGGCCTACGTGACACCCTCACATCAGTTTCCCATGGGAAGCGTGATGTCCATCGGACGACGCCAGCAGTTGCTGAGGTGGGCGGAGGAGAAGAGCGCCTACATCGTCGAAGACGACTACGACAGCGAGTATCGGTTCGACGTGAATCCCGTGCCACCGCTACGCGCGCTCGGAGGCGCGTCGAACGTCATCTATGTCGGTACGGTCTCAAAGACGCTGTCACCCACGCTCCGGATTGGTTACGTCGTCGTGCCGCGGGAATTGCAGGAAGTATTCGCGCACGCAAAGCGCCTGACCGACAGGCATGCCCCCATCCTGGAACAGGAAGCGCTGGCGACCCTGCTGGAGTCTGGCGTCTACGAAAGTCACGTGCGTAAGGCCCGGCGTCACAACGCCCGCAGACGCACAGCGCTCCTCGACGCGCTGGAAGTCGAATTCCAAGAGGCGGTCAGGATCGAAGGCGCTGAAGCCGGGCTGCACGTCGTCGCCTGGTTCCTCGACCTGTCCCCTGCCATGGCGGCGTCATTCATCGAGAGGTCTTCCCAGCTTGGAGTTGGCATCTACTCAATCACACCTCACTACTATGGCCAGGGGCTGGATTTGAAATGCCTCGGCCTCGTGATGGGGTATGCAAGTCTCACCGAGCAACAAATCGATAGGGGCGTAAAGCTCCTGCGCAATGCTTACGATGGTGTACTTTGACGCGGCGCTATGTCTGGCCATCGTTCGTACGGTACCAGATTATCAAGAGACCAGCCCACGACGTATAATGATCGGCTTTATCAAATGCCAAAAATCAAGACCGTCGACGCGTGCTAGCTGAAGCCAATCGCAGAACCATTTTCATTTTGAACCATCAGACGCTTGGGTCACCTCGATTTGGGCCGAATCCCTAATCAACCCGTATTTGACCTGGGTCACCTTCAGGTCGCGATACCAATTCACAAGATCGCCCCACGGATCGTTAATTTTCGACAGACCGGAGACAAATGCGACGACGGTGCCGATCTCGGTTTTCCCCGTGATGACGTAGTAGCCCCCTAAGGCAAAAATACCCGCGTACCCAAGCTGCATCATGAAGTTCATCAGAAAATTCATGGAAAACTTGATCTTGTAGACGCTCATGTCGAGGGAGAACAGTTCCCCGATGCGGGCATACTGAATGCCGTCATGATCCTTGGCGCTCCCGGCATCGACAATTCCGGCGCTGACCTCGCGCATGACCACAATCTTGCTCTCAACGCGCCGGTTGATCGCCGACTGCATCAAGGGGACAAAGCCAACCTGGGGAAAAAAAACAACGGCGACAACGAGACCCATGAGCGGCTGGAGATAAAGCATATAGCCGATGACAGAGGCCAGGATGCCGATCTGTAGGAGCGGCTCCGAAATGGCCTGTCCTACGAACCCGCCTACCGGTTCGGCTTCAGCGACAACAATGGAAAGCTGGATGCCTTCATCACTTGCCGACGGTGCTTGCGAAAGGGATCCCTCGGCTGCGGCAAAAATCGAAAGCCGCAACCAGCGGATTGCTACCTCGCCGACCCAATTTCGGTAGATATTCAGCCAGACCTTGATTAAACCTTCCGCCAAGGCGAGGCCCAAATAGATTGAGATCAGCATCGCTATGGTTTTGTAGGAACCGCCCTCGGTCGTTGCGTTCACGATGCGCCGCTGAATTTCAAGCGGCGCGGTCCCGACGATAAAAAGGAGGGCAGAGAGCGCCGCAATTGCAATCTGATGCAGGCCGCTGATTGAGACGACGAAGCCGTAAAGCGTTTGCGGGAGTGTTTTCCGAAGTGGATCGGTCTGTGCAGCTACGGACCCCACTGCTGTTGACTGTCTGACTACATTCATTTGTTGTCGTCCGGAACTGGGTTCATTGACTTGCCCTCAGGCCGAAACCAATTCATTGATGAATTGAACAACTTGCCGGGTGTTGTAGGGCTTGCGCAGGAGTGCTCGTGTTGATTGCCTGGTGGCCGGAGATGACAATGATCTTGATCGGCGGCCAGCGGTCGCGAACGGCGACTGCAAGTTTCAATCCGTCCATACAGCCGGGCATGTCGATATCGGTTGGCAACGAGGGTTGCGATGGCGGCATCGGCATGTTCAGCCTCGAAAACTTCAAAGCCCGCATCTTCCAATTCGTCAACAATCGCCATTCGTATGAGCGCTTCGTCTTCGACAACGAGAACGGCGATACGATGATCCATTTTCATACTTTCTTGTTGGACACCGATCCGTTTTCAAACGGCAATTAGGTTGGGTTGGGTGACCGCCAAGGGGTAACACGCCAGACAGCGTTTCGATCCATTCGTTCGAGGTCGCCGTGGACCCCGAGACTAATGAGGCATGCGGCCCATATCACCTCCCTATGGGTTTTGAGGAGTACGTCACGACGGCTGTCTGGTTCCAGGCCAAGGAGGACATCGAGGAAAGCGTTGGGTTTCTTGTGGACAACCTCGAAGACTGTGGCGTTATCTGAGGCCCATTGAGATAGCACTCTTGTTGCGTGGGTCCTAAGCCAGTCTTGAAGAAATTCGTCAAGCGTCCGCTTGCGGCGCGTTCCCGCCCGTCGGCCTGGTTCGAGTTGGACGCAGTTGGGGTGTTTAGAACTAATAGTGTCGACACCGGGCGTATCCATCGACGAGTTAGTGCATGATGCGCCCCGCCCATCCGGGTGATTTTATTGTGATCAAGCGAGGAGTAATGTTCTGTTCGGCTTTAATTTTTTTGGGGGCCACAAGAGGAGGACGCAATGCCTACCATATTGGCCTACCACGACGTCAAAGACGTCAAACACTGGCTTGCTTCACCGCGCCGCAAAGAGATTTTCGAACCCATCGGCTGCACAAACATTCGGACGTTTGTCGATCCACAAGGGTCCAAACGAGTTGGCCTGGTCATGGACGTCGCCGACATGGGCCGCTTGGCTGAATTTATGAAGACCAAAGCAGCGGCCGATGCGATGGAGTATGACGGAGTGTTGCCGGAGTCCCTGGTTATCCTCGCTCAATCGTAGCGTGAGTTCAGAGTTCCGCGTCGTGAACGCCATTCGAAGGTCGGAATGGCCAACGAACATCCTGCGGGATTAGCGGACAGTTTTAGCCCGGCTCTGGCTGAGGCGGTCGGTCTTTACAGGCCAGAGGGCCTCGTACTCGAAATGCGTTAAGGACGCCCCAGCTGATCGTTGATCCTGCCGGTTGGTAAACCCGCTGTGTATCAGTTCGTATCCCCATTCGGAAACACCGGCGCATTTGCCTGTATCGGCGTAATCCTCGGCCTCACGGAAGAGCCCCAGCTCGATTAGCGTGCGTATTGCCTTGTCTGAGAACGGCCCCGGAAACGTCTTGTGTTTGAGTGAAAGCCATCTGCCCCCAACTCTTGGAGAGCCGCTATCAGCAGTAGCTGGTTCATGAAAATGAAAGAGAAGGTCCTCAAAAGTGTGGGGCCTTCCCGCGATTACAAGTCTGAGGACCTCGATAACTTTGCGAGCGAGCGCCGGAATATCCGAGTCCGTCAGCCTCGTGTTGCCCTTGAAATGCAGCGTGAATTCAGGATTGTTCCTCGCCGCGATCAAGCCGGCTTCAAAGGCTTTCTCAAGCATCCGGCAGATCGTCATCGCTTGATCTTCCAGCCATCCTTCTCGATCATCCCTAGCGAATAGTCGTCCGGCCTCCTGAAAAGCTGCCTTCCTTCGATCCCTATCATTCATTTCCGTCTGCGAAAAAGCGATGCCTCGTATCATGCCTACCATGGGTCCTCCCGTAAGCTTGGACGATTTTCTTTGACCCATCTACTCCTTGAGCCGAATCAGTGAATTTGGGAAGTGTAGGCCCAGATGCGATATCGACCAAAATCGGAAGGGGTGGTACGTCCGAAGCCTGTCTGGTTTCAGGCGAAAGAGGATATTTGACGCGACCGTCACCTTCCTCGCGGACAGCCTCGAAGAAGGTGGCATCATCTGAGACCCAACGAGATGATACTGACATCGACATTAGGGAGATAGACGTGGCCGATGAAGCGCTGAGGATGTTGAAGGGCCGGTGCCTCTGCGGAGGCGTGGAATACGAAGCCAGCGACGCATTCCGTTACGCAATGAATTGCCATTGCTCGAACTGCCGCCGTGCGACCGGCTCGGCCTTCAAACCCTTTGCCGGTATCGAGAGCAATATGGTACGGATTGCAACCGGCCGGGAGCTGGTTTCGATATATGGCAACGCGGAGAAGGCCCATGATGTTCATTGCATGCGTTGCGGCTCCCTGCTCTATTCCATCGTTAACAACGGGGAGACGGCGCACGTCACCATGGGCACGCTCGTCGAGGCACCGACCATCAGGCCTTCGGCGCACATCTTCGTCGCCTCCAAGGCTGCCTGGCACGAAATCACTGATGACCTGCCACAATATCCGGAGTTTCCGACAGCGTGATCAATCATACAGCCAGCATCTTTCCCACGCGCCGGTTCAGTTAAAGTTGTTCCCGTAGAATTGCGTTGGGTTAACCCGATGTAAGGATTGTCCGAAATTGCGACAGGTCTATTGTAGCTTTACTTCCCCAGCTGGGCTGTAGGCCAGGCGTCGAGTTCCCCCAAACTGCAACGGCGTCTGGTCTTTTTGCGTTTTAGACGGAAGCCGAGCCCCATTGGCAGGCGCCGCGAACATGTTTCGGAACTGCCAAATCAATCCAAAGTTGGTGCCCGCGTCACTCTATCGCGAGCCCAGCCGTACTAGCCGCGACACGAGCATCCGGTCGCGATGGTTCGGCAGCCAGGGGGCCCTTGTAGAAGCCGTACTCGTCCTCGACATCCTGCGGCCACTCTTGCACGGAATACGAAGGGCCGTGTCCGGAACCATTCCTGGAATCGACTGTTTCCTCCTGTTCAAATTAGGAGACGTCCGATGAAGACGATGACATGCCGCGAACTCGGTGGCGCATGCGATGAGTACCTCTCTGCGCAGACGTGGGATGAAATGGTCAAAAAGATGACAAACCATGTAATGGCCAAGCATCCTGACGTGGCGGAGAAAATGAAAAAGATGCACGAACAAGACCCTAAAAAATGGGGCAAAGAAATGAAACCAAAATGGGATGTGGCCGCGGAGGTTTAACTGGATCGGAGGGCGCTAAAGTGGGCGTCTGGCTTCCTAATCCGAACAGGTTCTCTTTCACCTCACTCCCCATGAAGGGGCGGGTTTTCCTGAGGGTCTCAGTATGCGAGCCCAGTTGTCATGCGCAAAAGCGATGCTCACCGGACTACCGGGGACAGACGTCCCAGAAGCCGGAGGTCTTGGCAGGAGACGTGTAGTACCAGCATTGTCCCGATGAAGGCGGTTGACCAGCCAGTGACACTGCGGCAGCACCAGCGACAAATCCGATGGCAGCACCGGCAGCGATTGCGCCGCCCGGCCGCCAATAGCGGCGGGGATTGACCACGACAACGCCGCGCGGGCGAACATACCCTCGGCTACCCCCGGCAACACATCCGCGTGCCCCGCATGCAGCGCCGCCACGTCTGTATCCCCCGCGTCCGACTGCACCTGCTGCACATCCCCGTGGACCACATCCGGCCGCAGCACATCCACGCGGGCCACAAGCTGCAGCTCCACGGCGGTTGAAGGCGTCAGCAGGTGACGCCGCCAGCATCGGAGCTGCCACTATCATGAAGAGAGCCAATATTGTCGCGGCGTTTCGAATGAAAGTAACGATGGTGAGTCCAGCTCTCAACATAATGCCACTCCTCGGATACATGAGGGGATCAACCTCGCCGGAACCAAGAGAGCGGTCAACGTATGCTACGAGGTTGTTACGGTAACATGCCGGGCGTCAGCATGAGAAAGCGAAGTGGGATAGACGGCACGTGTTCGTTGGCGGAAACACCATCCCGAGAAGCAAAAGCGCCGTGAGTGTCTTCCCAAGCATCTGAAGCCAGTACAACCGAACTTCAGAACTCCATCAAAGCGCGAGCGTTGTCTAATTGCGTTCCGTTAGTCAATGCGTTTTGAGCACACGATATCGGCACCATACGGGGGAACACGCAAGGCGGCGTAAGTTAAATGATTGATCGGGCCTCAGCGGCGTTGTTTTCTTCAGA
>NZ_PCDP01000029.1 GCF_003240585.1 Arminella tubonensis | reverse complement strand
GCCTTTAATAGATCCTCTCCCATGTGGAAACGCTCGGCCAATCCTTCGGTGACTGTCGCATATCCGAGGTATTTCATCTCCGCCATCCGAGCATAATCCTTGGGGATCGGGCCGACGACCACCGCGAGGTCCTGCGCATCGCGGAGAGAAGCCTGCCAGATCTCGGCAGTTAATGACCCACCACTATGCATGCACATCCCCATGAACTGCTTGGGGATGAAGCGGCAAAACACAGAGGTACACAGACAAGCCGAAAGCTCCTCATCGGACGTCCAGCTAGCGCTGAGGGCATCCCGGTACATTTGCGAAACTTATTCGATCCATCCCGCTTTCTGTCATACCTTCGACAACGATGCGGCGGTCGGTTGCTCTGACGATCCGCGGGTGATGAAATCCCTCCTCGCGAGCTGCGGAGATGGCTTCGCCGGGTTCGCAGCCATCGCGCGGCGCATCATCCCTTATGACGGGACGAATACCGTGTTTTCCGATCTCGATATCAAGACCCTGGGCGTTCGCCGGCAGACTTGAAAGCGAGTGGCAGGAAAATATAGCCGCAAGGCCTAGAGCGATCGGAACAAATTTCATGTTGGTTCTCCTTAAACGGGACGTGAGGAGGCAACCCCCAGGTCACGTGTAGGTTCCCTCTGACGCTGAAGCCAGTCCAGAATCTTTGCTGTCGATGGCACGCTCCCAACTGGTGAGATCCGATCATTTCATAGTGACCCTCGTCATGCGTACAAACCGGTCTGATCTTGCGGCGCAACTTCCCGGTCGAACTCGCGCTCCTCTTTTCCGACCTGCACGTCCAAGGAGCTTGTTTGTTCCCGACCGGTCCAGACTGTATTTCTTCGTACAGAGTGGAACACCCCCCTTTCTGTCTGGTTCGTTGTAGGTCTAAAACAACATCCAAGGAGAATATTATGCTGAAACTTCTCACTGTAGCCGCTCTGTCCATTGGCCTTGCTACCTCGGCTATGGCCCAATCCTCCAGCACCGGATCAGGATCAAGCGCAGGATCTACAGGTTCCGGGTCGGGATCCGATAGCGGCAATAGCAACGGCAACAGTGGCTCTGGCGGCAGCGCCGACAACTCCGGTAGCAACAATGGCAATGCCAGTGGAAGTGGCGCGAGCAGCGATGGCGGTAAGGCCAGCGACTGCAACGCCATGGTCACGACGAAGAACACGACCGCGCCGAAGCAGGAGCAAGCCTCTAATCCCGCCGCCACTTCAAACTGCAAGTAGTGACTTGCCCAGGGCAGCAGTTCGTCTGCTGTCCTGCCCACGGGGGTGCCGATGTCCAAACCTCCCCTGCCAGCTTCCCCCTACGATCAGGTGATCGACGCCCAGTCCATTGTTCACGTCGAATACTTCGCCGATGCCCACGGCCTCACATTCCCGGTTGCGGCCGACCTCATTCGCGGCTGTCACGGCAACAGAAGAGCTGCCGACGAGGCGGCAATCGCCTTCCGTTCTCACTTCGCCCAGTCTCTGGATGGTGCTTATCCGCATGCCGATTGACCGCACGCGAAGTAGAGCACCTCGCGAGAAAAGGCGGCGAAGCTTAAGGGGAACCTCTTGCACGGAACAAGTTGACGTGTGATCGGTTGATCTTCGGGCCGCCTCCAATCGTGCGGACCTGATTACCCCGGGCGGCAAAAGATCCCCCTCCTGCGGCGCCTGGATGTCCTTAGTTTTGAAAATGCCGCTCCACCCCTGTCCGATTACGGCGCTGCCTGCCACTCGACGATGGCCGAGATGTCCCGAGAGCTATCGTCCTGCCAACACTGCGAAAAGGTCCCCGCGTCGGCGGGCGCATCCGGGAACTTCATTTGATGCGATGCTCGGAAACTGCATCTCAGCGGAGACCGACGAAGCCCACTTCACTGCGAAGCCTACGGCGCTTGGCGCCGCTGTAATCACTTGCCGCGCAATTTTTCTGGACTTAAAGGTATCGCCATGGACGTACTCGCTAGAAACAATGTCAGGCTTTCCGGATCTGGTCGGGAAGCCATCGTCTTCGCCCACGGGTTCGGCTGCGACAGCAACATGTGGCGCTACGTCGCCCCCGTTTTTGAAGACAGGTATCGCGTGGTCCTCTTCGACAACGTCGGCGCCGGCAAGTCGGATCTCACCGCATACTCCTTCGAGAAGTACGGAAGCCTTGAGGGCTATGCGCACGACCTGATCGAGATTGTCGACGCGCTTTCGATGACGAAGGTCGTCTTTGTCGGCCACTCCGTCAGCTCGATGGTCGGCTTGATCGCGGCCAGGAAGCGCACGGACCTCTTCAAGTCGCTGATCATGGTCGGCCCCTCCCCCTGCTACGTCGACGATGGAGACTATGTCGGCGGCTTCACCGCGGCGCAGATCGACGAACTACTGGAGTTTCTCGACGCCAACCACCTCGGCTGGTCCGGCGCGATGGCGCCTGTGATCATGGGCAACCCGGACCGGCCGGAACTTGGCGACGAACTGGCGGCCAGCTTCTGCCGGACCGATCCGGCGATCGCGAAGCACTTCGCGCGCACGACGTTTCTGTCGGACACCAGAGAGCTGCTGACCGATTTCTCCATCCCCACCCTCGTTCTTCAATGCTCGAGCGACGTGATCGCGCCAGTTACGGTCGGCGAGTACGTGCACGAGAAGCTGAATAACAGCACTCTGGTCGTCATGAAGGCCACTGGGCATTGTCCTAACCTCAGCGCTCCGGAGGAGACGGTCGCGGCAATCGACGCTTTCCTTCGCACAGCTCGATGACCATTCCGAGCGGGCTCCAGGAGGACTTCGAAAATCTTTTCGAGAACACGGTGGCCGGGAACCTCATCCTTACTCCGGGCGGCGTCATCCTGCGCGCGAACGAGCGCCTGGCCGGCTGGCTCGACCGCTCGCCGGCCGACATGACCGGGCGGCGCCTTCTCGAGTTCCTCACCATCGGCGGAAGGATCTATCAGGAGACCCACCTTGCTCCCATGCTGCGCATGCAAGGCGAGTTCGAGGAAGTCATGCTGGAGATGGTGACGGCCGACGGGGCAAAGCTGCCCGTCTTGATTAACGCGATCGAACAGCGTTCGGCCGATGGCAACCCGCTTTTCATTAGGATGACAGTCCTGCGGGCGTCCGCCCGCATCGCCTACGAGCAGAACCTTCGCCGCGAGCGAGCTCAGATCCGCGAGGCTCTGGCGACCGCCGAGGAATTCCTGATCGACGAACGCGAAGCCGCGTCCTTGCGCGAACAGTTCATCGCCGTGCTCGGCCATGATCTGCGAAACCCACTTGCAGCCGTTGACGCCGCGATGCGTTCGATCGGCCGTTCCGCGCTGGACGACCGCCAGAAGCAGATCGTGACCCTGGCGCAGGCAAGCATCAGGAGGATGGCTGGGCTGATCGACGACATCATGGATTTCGCAAGAGGCCGCCTTGGCGGCGGTATCGCGGTCGACATTCGCGAGACGGACCTAGGCGCCGTACTTCTGCAAGTCGTCGACGAACTCTCCCACGCGAATCCGTTTCGGGCAATTGATACCGACCTTGATCTGTCGGTTCCGGTCAGATGCGACGGGCCGAAAATCGCACAGCTCGCTTCAAACCTGCTGGCGAATGCGATCACGCATGGGTCCCCTGAAACCCCGATCACAGTGCGTGCAAGGTCGTCTCCCGACGGCTTCGAAGTTGCGGTGACGAACAGCGGACCCGCCATACCCGCCGAAAACCTCGACCGGCTGTTCCGACCCTTCACGAGAAGCGAGAGCAGCAGCAAGCAAGGATTGGGGCTCGGACTCTATATCGCCAGCGAGATCGCCAAGGCCCATGGCGGGAAAATAGAGGTATCTTCGACGGCGGATGCGACGACGTTCACGTTTCGGGCGTGAAGCCGGCGACGGTTGGTCGACGAGCTCGATCTCAAATCATAAATCGACGAGATCCCTTGCTGAGAAAAGTTCGCGCCCTGACTTGTTCTCGAGGCGCAGACCAAGCGCGTCGATTGTCAACTTTCCACTGAGAACAATCCTAGAAGATGATGTTGGAAGACCTTTACCGCTTGCTCAGAAGCGCGCACGTGCAGGCACAGCGCCACTACGGCGAACAACGCCGTTCGTCCGAACATTCAAAGTCCCGCGGGACGACCTCTTGGCCAGAGCTTCTTCGATTTGGGAGACGTGCAATGGGAAATACCCGAGCTCCGCAACTGCTGCAGATGGATGCGGCAAAGCCAACCGGCATCGAATATCGCGACGTCTTTTTCGGAAGGCTCGAGGCCGCACTTCGCGCGCGGGAAATCGCGGCGACCAACGACGCGGCGGATTTCGAAACACTGGCCCGGCAATCTACTGGCCCTTCCGGTGAGGAACGCCTCATCTGCGATGGGCCTGTCGTCGCGCTCTCGAGCGCGAAGGTTCTCGGGATCAGCCTGATCGTTCACGAGCTGTCGACCAACGCGGGCAAAGATGGCCCGCTGCATCCGTTGAGCATGCGCTCGATCTGATCGCTGAAGAGCGCCCGCATGCAGCGGTCCTCGATTTCAATCTTGGTGGCGAAAAGGTTACGCCCGTCGCCTTGAATTGGAGGCTTTCGGCATCCCGTGCGCCAGCGCGACCGACACGCCCGAGCTTGAACGCTATCCAATTCTGGCGAGCATCGCAAATATTGGAGGCCGACGGACTTGAAGCCGAGGCCGCCGATGGGGATTGCGGCGATCAAGCCGATGCCTGCGTTTTCCATGGGAATCCCGTGGCTTTTGGGTGATTAAGCGAACGCGCAGCGCACGGACAGGTCATTTGGGGAATGATCGCCGAGTGACCCGAAGCGCGACCGCCATGAGGCTAGTTCGTTCCAAATGGACGTCGGCACACCGGCTGTTGCTTATTTCAGAACCTAGGCTCGCCTCAGAAGCGTTCGGGATCAATACCTGGGAGTGGCGACTTCGGGCCGTTTCTAATTTGACAAGTTCCCTGAGCCCCCTGCCGCAACCGCCACTAAGCGGGTGGCATCAATCGCATGCGCTCGCGGTGTTAGGACACGAAAGCCCTCACCGATGGGAACTACTGCTCCCAAGGGGAATTATTCCTCCAGCAGAACTCAGGAGGATATTATGTCGAATGTGGTAAAATCCGATGGAACCGATCCGAACAACGCGACGACCTCAAATACATTTGGTCGATCGGTCGAGAGTAAGGCTCAGATCGCCGACGCCGCACGGGAATCGTCCACCGAAGTGGGTGTCGGCGAAACCTTGAACATCTACCGGCTCGTGCCTATCGCGGCAGCCAATGATCCCCGTTGGGATAATTCTCCGACCCAAGGGGAAGTGGTGGTAGCAGCGAGAACTAGCGGCGATGCTCGGATTGTGGCTTCGGCGAAGGAACTTGATTTCATGGAAGTCGATGCGGCCCCGGCTGACGACGTTACAACGCGCAACGCCAGTGCGTTCAGAAGCGAGAAGCTCTACACGGTAATCGAGGTCGACCGAGGACGGCGCGATGTCCAACGCGGAGTGCTTGCGGGCGATATTTCAGTCGACACGATTAAACCAGTCCAAGTCTAGGCTCCTTGGGCCGGGTCCGATGCGGTAGGCGGGTATCCGGGCAACTCCCGTAACATCGCGGTGCGTAGCACGACCAGGGTGACGAAGGCTGGTGATTGAAGCAGCGCGAATTTTTCAGTTCGTTCGATCTCAAGCCCGGTGTCTACCGCCCGAAAATGCGATGGCTCGTGCTCTTGAAGGATCTGGTATCGGTCGCTTTGAGGGACTCCGAAGTATTCCACGACGACGTCGTGTGAGGGTCCTTTCAAGACATGGGCTTTAACAGGGCATCGGGCGTCTCCCATGGTCCTGCGCCAGGTGCCGCCGATCTCGGAGAGTATGCGCGGCCTTTGCATACTGACCTGGTGGCAGCAGCGGATAAATATCCTGCTCACGGTGCGGGCGCTATTGCACGGTGGTATGCCCGATACCCGGCCAGTCCGTCGGAGAACCACGCCCCACGCCACCGACACCATCGCGAAGTTCGCAGGACCCACTCGGTGCGGAATGTTCCGAAAGAAGCCTCAAACGCCGTCGGTTGCCACCGGCGGCGTCGGGTGCTCCACGGGTTCACCCCGATGTCAGGCTTTTCCTTCAGCCTTCTTTTTCCGATACTGGACAGTTGGAAGACCTCCCCAGCCCCAGTTTTCTAGCTCGACTTCCTCGATCACAACATACGTCGATTCAAGCGGCTTGTTGAGAACGTCGAGCATGACCTGGCTCACGCCCGCGATGATGGCGGCCTTCTCCTCGGCGCTGACCGATGTGCGATCGGGCGTAGTGCCTTCACGGGTTACCTGTACTGTGACTATTGGCATTTCCTATTCTCCTTGTTCGAGACCTGTATCAACCTGCTAGGCGGCCATGGCCGCAAGGTGTTTCTCAAGTTCGTCGACGTGCGCATATCCAGCGCCGACCTTGCGAAGCGCTCCGCCCTTCTTCAGGAAGAGCGTTGGAAAGCTCGAAACGCCCATGCCGCGAACTGTCGCGAAGTCCTTCGCGGCCTCTTCGATCGTGCTCCCTTTCTTCCACGTTGCTAGGAACTCCTCCGCAGTTACGAAATGACCGAGCCCACCGAGCGCGCGGGATCCGACATCCGCAAGCACTGCGCCGTCGGTGGTGTCGAGCGCATTGACGTAGAAGGCATGTTGGAGCGCACGGAAGACCTTCAGAAGGTCCGCGTCCGGCTGAAGGATGCGAGCGGTCACGACTGCTCGGCATACGGGCTCGGTGTCGTAGACGAAACCGTTTCTGGCGAGCAGGCCTTCACGGTTGAATGGCACCCCGCTGGCTTCCTCGACCTTCGACCAGTGATGCAGTCGGAACTGCTTGCCCGCCTCGTCGAGTACGTCGGTCGCCCCCGCGCGCAATCCGCCAAGAACGATCTTCAAGGATGCGTCCGGACGTCGCTGAAGAAGAAGCTCCATTTGCTTGCTGAATCCATAGCACCACGAGCACATGGGATCGGCGGCTAGTATGAGTTCCATTGTCTTTCCCTTCGCTTGTTGGCAGGGCGCGCGGCGTATCTGCGCTACGCGCCTGCTCCCTGGTCGAGGCCTACCAGCGGCCAGCGTTCTGGCCACCGTCGACGTGCATGATCTCTCCCGTAACGAAGCTTGCGCTCTCGAGGTAGATCACGGCGTCAACGATGTCGCTGATCTCGCCCATGTGGCCGACCGGATGGAGCGCCGACAAGAACTCGTGAGTCTCGGGAGCGTGCATCGGGGTCTTAATGATGCCAGGAGAGACGGCGTTGACACGGACGCCGGTCTTGGCAAACTCGATGGCCAGTTCCTTCGTCACAGCGTTCAAACCGCCCTTGGTGAGCGAGGCGAGAGCTGTAGGAACGCTCGAGACCGGCTGGTTTACGAGGCTCGTCGTGATACTCACAATGTGGCCGGAACCCTGCTTCAGCATTTCTCTCGCAGCCCGCTGCGTGATGTGGAAGAAGCCGGAAACGTTCACGCCGAAGTTCAGGTCATAGTCCTCCTGAGTGAAGTCGACGAAAGGCTTTGCAGTGAACACGCCGGCGTTGTTCACCAATGTATCGATCCGGCCAAAGCGTTCTATCGCCTCGCGGACGACGCGCTCTGCGGTCTCTGGATTGGCGATGTCGCCCGCCACCGCGTGCACGCCGTCATCCGAACCCTGTTTGATCGAACGCGAGGTAGCGACGACGCGGTAGTTCCGTTCGCGGTAGGCACGCACGAGACCTTCGCCAATGCCCTGCGATGCGCCGGTGATGATGGCGACCTTCTGCTGATTGCTCATAATGTGCATCCTTTTCAATTGCAGCGGTCCTTGTTCGGGCCGCCCGCCGCCCTCGGCGTCGGTGCTATTGATTTAAGCGCTTTCGATCAGCGCGATAATTGCTGAAAAGTGGCAGTCACTCAGCCGTTTTTCGGGAGAATGTCTGGACGTCCGCAGCTCTCTGCACTCCGGTGAGGTCAGGCGTGAGCGGCAGGATGGATGCACGTATACCAAGGTGTTGGGCACACCTTCGGACAATACCGGCCGGGAACCCTCCTCGGTAGCGTAATGTCGGCGCCGAAAATCCTGCGGCGTGTAAACAAATGGAGCCCGATATGACCGATGCCACGCTGCAAGCTAAATCTTCGGCTAAAACATCAGACACAAATCCAACGATCATGAATCTTGAACTCGTCGTGATCCCAGTTTCCGACGTGGATCGTGCCAGGGCGTTCTACGAGAGCCTCGGCTGGCGGCTGGACATCGACCACTCAGCGGGCGACGACTATCGCATTGTCCAGTTAAGCCCGGCTGGCTCTGGATGCTCGGTAATGTTCGGCCAAAACATCACCGAAGCGGCGCCGGGCTCGGCCCAGGGCATGCATCTCGTCGTGTCCGACGTCCTTGCCGCGCGGGACGACCTGATCCGGCGCGGGGTGAAGGTCAGCGACCCTTTCCACGACGTCGGCGGAATTTTCCATCACTCCAACGGCAAGGGAATTACCAAGGGACCGAATCCCGAAAGGAAGAGCTACGCCTCGTATTTCACGTTCGAGGATCCCGATGGCAACGGATGGACCTTGCAGGAGGTGACGGCGCGTCTACCTGGCGAACGCCGAGACACGAGCTTCACGACGCAGCTTCACGAAGCCGTCTGGGGATCTACGAGATAGAAGTTGATACGACTTCGGCTCGTCTATTTTTGCCCGCAGAATGGGCAGGTCGTGAAGACGGTTTGATCCGCCACTTGGCCTTTCCCTTGCGCGTGCGGAGCTACACGGCGACGATGAACAACAAGATTAAGGTGAAACGGTCCATCGGGCCGTGCAAGAGGGAAGTTGCCGATGCGGCCTTGCGCCTGCTGTTCGGGACCGCCCATAGACCGTCCGCTGGGGCTCGCGACGTCGCAAGACTAACAGGCAGACCTCGACCATGTCGCCTTTCAGGAACCGGCTGAACAGCTTCCGCTCCCTCAGTTGCCGAGCCAGCGATATTCCGCGATCGAAGCCTTGCCGGACTTCTTGTCGTACAGGCAGATCAAGTTCACGTCCGCCTTGGAGTTGCCCCGGCCCGACCGGCCCCGAAGCAAAACGGCGACCTTGCCAGTCGCATCGTTGAAGACCACGGGCGCGGAAGCTTCCGGCGTATTGAGCCCCGACTGGCCGATGCAGGTTCCGTTCGCCTTTGCAAACATGGCGTTCCATGCGCCGTCGCTGGACGCGGACGCAGCGTGGCAGACACAGACCGCGACAGCCGCCGAAAGAACCATTCGTTTCATCATCAAAAATCACCTTTCTACATGGCACAGCTTCTTAACTGGGCGGGGTGCTTGTTGTCCAACAGCAAGGCCGAAACATGACGGGATACCAAAGTCCATTTGCGCCGGGGCGACGTCGGGGCATCCGAACGTCGCCTCCGTCTTCGACAAGGCGATACGCTGCAAGCAGCGAAACGCTTCTGCGTCGTCCCATCCGCCGGAGCGCGCGGATTGATCCAAGATCCGCCTTGGGTCGTCTCCTTCCGCCGGGAGACGGCCTCTTCAGAACCCTGAGACCAGCAAACGTGTGATGGGCCGCGCCTTTCGGGATCGTTGCGATGAAGCACTATCGTCTACGATCGACAGAACTCAGGTATCCGTGGCAAGCAACATCTTCGCCCGCAGAAGTCGAGGGGTGGAGAACCCCTCTGTGAAACGCTCGTATACAGGCAGGAGGATTTTCTTTGCCGCTCGACGTTCGCCGCGGCTAGCCAGATATTCCACAAGGCTTATGCCCGCTGTAAGTTCCCAATACAGACCACTTTGAGCCGATGCTCTTTGGGCAGCTTCCTGAAATAAGTGTACAGGCAAGGTTTCATCTCCACCTTGAGCTGCGATGATCTCGCCTTTTTTTCGTAACAGTTCTGGCTCTATCCAGCGGTAGCTTTTGTCGGCTGAAAATCGCTGCGCCCGGTCAATTTCGTCGAGCCCCTCGTCAAAACGTCCAGCCGCCTGCAACGCCGCTGCGAATTCGCACATAAAAAATGGATAGAACAGCAAGTAGGAGGCCTCTTGCATTTCCCGAAGCCCGGCTCGAAGAGCGTCTATGCCCTCGGCGGGAGAGCCTGATCGTGAGGCCAAGCTGCCACGCACGCACAGGCCAACTGCGTAGAAAGGTTTCAGACCATGCTGCAGTGCATGTGCGATGAGTTCTTCGCCCCACTCTTGTGCTCGGGCTTCATTGTCAAGACTGAGAGACACGAAAGCGGAGGCCCAAGCCAGGGCGACACAAAACACAAATGGTTGCTTCGTCGCACGGGCCTCGAGAATTGAATCTTCTGCTGTCAGAAAAGCCGCATCCAGCCGACCCAACGATATCAAGTTGACCGTGTTGTGAGCCATGGAGGACGTGCGGATGTCCGCCCCAAGCCTGAGCATATCTCTGCGACGATTGTCCGGAGGCGAATTCTTCGCGGCCCATTCAAGCCTGTCATAAGCTTCCAGGTGTTCTGCCTGATAGGTCTTCGGGATGCCCGTCAGCCACGCTGCTGTCGCTCCTGACCCGGCATCGCGTCCACCGTCGCCCTTCTCGTACTCGTGGGCACGGACAAGCGCCTCCTTCAACGCCACCGAGCGAGCGGAAAAAAGCCAAAGTGCACAAGTCACTCTTTGCCGATAATCAGGATCATCCAGCGTTTTGGCAAGTGACAGGGCGCGAGTAAGCACATCCTTTCCCCGTTCGCTCATGCCTTGCGTATAAATCAGTGCAAATCCGAGGGCGCATTGGAGGACCATTTCGGTGCGTCCCCCCTCCTCTCCTTCAAGGCGAGACAGCGCCTTTTGAGCCCATTCGCCGGCCTCGGACACAAGCGACATCGCGGTCCAGAAATCGGAGGCAACGGCGGCCAGTCTGGCTCCCAGTTTTCCATCGCCGTCTGGCGAAAGTGCCCAAGTCATGGCGGCGCGCAGATTGTCGATCTCCCGGCGATAGGGCCCGAGGCCTTCGATCGCCACCTGCAATGAGTTCTCATTCGAAAATGGCTGGAAGAACGACTCGAAGAACGCCGCAATTCGCCGCATCGTCAGTCGATAGTCAGCACCCAGCCCAAGTTTTTCCAGCGAGTAGACCCGCACGGTTTCCAGAAGACGCCACCGAGGAGCGGCTTCCGTTCCCTCGAAGGTTACCAACGATTTTGAGACGAGGTTCGAAAGCCCCACTGCGGTTTCTTCTTCGTCCTCCCCGCTGGCTGCCATCGCCGCCTCCAAAGTGAACCCTGCTGGGAAGACGGCCAGATTGCGAAGGAGCCGACGCTCGCCTTCGGGCAATAGCTCGTAGCTCCAATCAAGCGCGGCCCGCAGGGTGCGGTGTCGAGGCAACGCGGTTCGGCGTCCGCCGGTGAGGAGGACGAATCGATCATCCAATCGGCCAGCGATCTGGCTAAGCCCCAAAGTGGCGGCGCGGGCCGCGGCGAACTCTATAGCCAGGGGAATTCCATCCAGATGCCGGCAGATACCAGCGATAACCGAGACCCTGTCCTTATTTATCATAAAGTCTGACTGCAACGCCCGTGTTCGGGCAATAAACAACTGGACCGAACTGTGTTGCAACAGATCGTCGACCTGTTCGTTTGCGGGTACGTCGAGCGGCGGGACACGAAATGTGAATTCGCCCTCGATACGAAGAAGTTCTCGGCTCGTGGCCAGCACCGAAACATTCTGACAGGCGCGGATGATCGCCTCGACCATCTCGGCAGCCGCATCGACGACATGTTCGCAATTGTCGATCAAAAGCAACATCTTCCGGTTCCCGATAGCGCGCGCCACGAGCTCGGCAGAGATATCGTCGCCTTGAAGGCGCAGGTCGAGAGCCTGTGCAAGTGTAGTCGAGACAAGATTTGGATCCGAGAGAGAAACCAGCTCTACAAAAAACGCATCCCCAATCGTCGGCTGCAGACGCCGGGCGACTTCGGACGCCAGCACGGTCTTCCCGATCCCGCCCGGTCCCGTAAGAGTTACAATTCGATAGGCGGACAGCAGCGTCATGATATGAGAAACCGCGGCCTGACGTCCGATGAGTTCGGACGCCGCCGAGGGTATGTTGGTCACAAAACCTGCTCGTTGGCTCGACTGCACGCGCATCGCTGGCATCGGACCAGCGATGCGCCTCTCGGGTTCTGTCCATTCACCGAGTAGTCGATACCCGCGACCGGACACGGTCCGCAGCAAGTCACGGTCTTTTCCAAGCGCACGCCTTATCGCCGAGATATGTACCTGGAGGGTGTTATCCTCAACGACAAGTCCTGGCCAGACGCGCTTCATCAGCTCGTCTTTCGTGACGATTCCGCCCGAGGAAACCGCAAGGGTTTCCAGGATTTCGAATGCGCGACTACCAAGTGGGACCGGCGCACCCATGGCACGCAGCTCTCGCTTTTCGAGATCAAGCTCCCATCCGGAGTGCTCGAAGAGGCCAATCTCAATCTGTCCCAAAGCTATCCGAATCTATTTGGTTCAATCCGCAGCGATAAAATCACAGTGGGGTAGATTGCGCCAAGAGCACTTCAGCAACTAATCGGAGAATACTTCAGCTTTTTTCAGAATCTGTCATACGACTTCAGTCGCGACAGCCCGCGCGCTCGTCTAAAACCATGACGCAGCATCACGAAACAGCGTGAAACCATTCAGCAAATACACTTCAGCCGCGGCATCGCGCGCCCGATCGATGAGGGAGAATGGCATGTATATCACCAAAACCCTTACTGCTCCTTTGAAAATAGCCACCCCACCGTCGAGCGACGTGGTGGTCGCCATCTTGGATAATGACACCGAAATTGGTTTGGCTTTGCATTTACATGTCTCCCGAATGGGATGGCGGCCACAGCGATTTGTCTCAGCGGCCGACTTCTTAGACTGCGCTCAAGCTCGGTCGTTCGGCTGCATTGTCGTTGATGCAAGTATTGCCGATCTGACGGTGTCAGATCTTACGCGATTGATTTGTTCTTATGCCGTGCTCTGTCCCATCATCGTCCTCACCGCTAGGAGCAGCCCGGCCACGTCTGTCACCACAAGCAGGTTCCGCGTGACGTTCGTGCCCAAACCGGACGATCCCGCCATCATCGCGGAGGAAGTGAACGCATCGATCCGTGCGATCAACGAGGCGAACCGTCTGGAAGCGTACTTTCTCACGCTGACACCGCGAGAACGACAAGTCATGAAGTTCGTGGCGGAGGGGTTGCTGAACAAGCAGGTGGCCTTCAAGTTGAATATTAGCGAGATCACTGTCAAAGCTCATCGTGGCCAGGTGATGAGAAAGATGAATGCCAGAACTCTTCCTGATCTGGTGAACATGGCCGCGAGACTTGGACCCGCTTCCGGCTCCGCAACGAACACCCTGTGCGCATTGTGATGTCCTCCGAGCCGCCCTGCGGAGTGGCAAAGCAGGCGCGTCAGTCGACCCGACACCATTGGACAGTAGCGAATTCCGGCCACCTGTCTCAAATTAGGCTCGAAAATGCCTCTCCCAACATTGTCTCGTGCGGCAGGCATCATCGTCCATTATCGGAGAAGCAGCCATGCGCAATCTTAAAACTGAGAACCTCACACGTCGGTCCTTCGGCGGGGTGGCTCTTGGACTGACAGCGGCGGGAATCCTTGCAGGACGGGCGGCGGGTGCGGACCAGGGCAAGAATGCCGTCCTGCCAAATGACAAAAGTCTGGTTGCCGACAAACATATCGATGCCGGAGATCTCAATGTCGGATACGCCGAGCTCGGTCCGGGCGACGGGTCGCCCGTCGTCCTGTTTCACGGCTGGCCGTACGACATCAACGCCTTCGCCGATGTGGCCCCGTTGCTCGCGGACCAGGGACATCGCGTGATCGTTCCGCACCTGCGCGGATACGGCAGCACCAAGTTCCTGTCCGACGACACGATGCGCAACGGCCAGCAGTCGGCCCTTGCGGTCGACGCCATAAAGCTGATGGACGCCCTGAAGATCGACAGGGCGACGGTCGCCGGGTTCGACTGGGGGGCGCGGACCGCCGACATCGTCGCCGCGCTCTGGCCGGAACGATGCAAGGGGTTGGTTTCCGTCAGCGGCTATCTGATCGGGAACCCGGCTGCTGGGAGGGCGCCTTTGCCACCCTCTGCCGAGCTCCAGTGGTGGTACCAGTTCTACTTCACGACGGATCGCGGTCGCGATGGCTATGAAAAATACACCAACGATTTCGCCAAGCTGATCTGGCAGCTCGCTTCCCCGCACTGGAAGTTTGACGACGCGACGTTCGAACGAAGTGCCGCCGCATTCACCAATCCGGACCACGTCGCGATCGTCGTCCACAACTATCGTTGGCGGCTTGGTCTGACGGAAGGTGAAAATCGGTTCGACGAATTCGAAGGCAGGCTTGCGGCCGGTCCCGAAATCCATGTGCCGACGATCACGATGGAAGGCGACGCCAACGGAGCGCCCCACCCGGATCCCAAGGCATACGCCGGGAAGTTTAAGGGGAAATACGAACACCGCCTTGTGCACGGTGGTATCGGCCATAATCTCCCCCAGGAGGCCCCCGAAGCCTTCGCCAGGGCGGTTAAGGATGTCGGTTCCTGGGCGACATAACTCGCGTCCGTGGCTGTCCACCTATCGAATTTTTCGATGGTCTCCATCAACAAAAACAGGCTGGCGCCCAACTGGTCAGCCGGGTGATGGAAGGCGCGTTTCCGCCGGAGACGCATCGGCTCGTTACGAGCTCCAGGGGTGACGTCCCCTTGAAAGGATCCAGAATGGAAATCGGTATCGACAGTTTCGCAATGTTGCTGACCGACCCTGCTACGGGTCGGTTGCAGTCAGCCATCGATCGCATGGAGAGCGTGCTTGAGGAGGTCGAGTTGGCCGATCAGGTCGGACTCGACGTTTTCGGAATGGGCGAACATCACCGCGAGAACGCACTTGATTCGGCGCCTGCCGTGATCCTTGCCGCGGCCGCCGCGCGCACGAAGTCGATTAGGCTCACAAGCGCCGTCGCCGTCCTGAGCGCCGCCGACCCCGTGCGGCTCTTCCAGGAATTCGCAACGTTGGACCTTATATCGCGCGGACGGGCGGAAATCGTCGTCGGTCGCGGCTCGTCCGTCGAGGCCTATCCGTTGTTCGGTTTCGACCTGAGGGACTACGACGCGCTTTTCGTGGAAAAGCTGGACCTGCTGCTGAAGATCAGGGAGCAGCCCAACATCAAGTGGCAGGGCCGCTTTCGTCCTGCGATCAATGGCGAGGGCGTCTTTCCCCGTCCGCATCAGCCGACCTTGCCAATATGGCTGGGCGTCGGCGGCACGCCCGAATCCTTCGTGCGTGCCGGGACACTTGGCCTGCCGCTGATGGTGGCCATCATCGGCGGAAGCTTCGAGCGTTTCCTGCCCCTGGTCGATCTCTATCGTCGCGCATGGCTCGCCGCCGGTCATCCCGTTGAGAACCAGAGGATCGGCGTCCACGCTCTTGGCTTTGTCGGGCAGACCGACGCCGCTGCCAGGGAAGCGTTCTTCCCCGGCTGGTTCCAGATGTTCACGGACGCCGGAAGGGAGCGCGGCTGGCCGCCGCCAACGCGAGCTCAGTTCGAGCACATGTGCGGTCCAGGTGGCGCGTTTCTGGTCGGCGGCCCGCAAACCGTAGCTGCCAAGATATTGCATGTTAACAGGACATTGGGAGGGATAGCTCGCGTCACCTTCCAGATGAGCACCGCCGCACTCGAGGCGAAAGCGATGCGGCGTTCTATCGAACTGCTGGGCACCGACGTTTCGCCCCTGGTTCGGGGAGAACTTCGCAACTAGCGTCAGCGTGTCTGCGGCGGGCGGCGGCCGCTGCCGCCGCCCATTCTCCTTATCCGAACATCAATCTTTGGTAGTCAGCCAGCATTTTCGGATCCTCGACCGAGCCGTGATGGTGTAGCTGTCGCCAGCCTCCGTCCCTGCGTATGAACCACCGGGTCGTCCGGAAGGCGACGTCGAGCGTCTCCTTCGCCGTCCCGCACGATCCACGTTCGCGACCGACGAACAGATGCCAGTCGTCGGCGCCCTGGCTCGTGAAATCGTGAAAGGTCACGTGAACCTTCGCCCGACCTTGGAAGAGCTTCGAATACCCGGCGGCGATCTGGTCCCACCCGCGACGGATGCCACCGATGGGGTTGTCCATGCTGGGCTCCGTACCTGAAAGCCATAAGGCTTCCAGCCCCGTGAGATCGCCAGCATTGAAGGCCCGGTAGAATTCGATCAACGCATCCATGGGGCTTCCGTCGCCTCGTTGGGGCTCGCCGCCGTCGACTTCTGTAAGATTTAGATTCATCGGTATCATCCTCGCACGGGTGATCAACGGAGGTTTCCGCGTTCGTTCGCAAGAGCACGCAGCCCTTTTCGGGCGAACAAACAGACGGGCTGGACCCCGTATCGCGTCCTCGTCCACTCCGGAAGCATGCTCAATCGAGATCACGCATTCTATTGTACGATGGTGTCGTCGGGCGACGCCCCAAGCCTGCGTCTACGGTTGGCCGGCGGTGCGACGACCATGTTGACCGTCGTTGCGCCGGCCATCAGCGCCTGGATGATGCGAAGCGCGATTCCGAACAAATCGAGAATTCGCCGATCCGGCCAGCGGGTCATGTGAACTCCTGCGTGACGTTGCAGCGCTGATCCCGCCGGCCACCCGCCCCGTATTGGACCTTGGTGTGCAGACGGGGCGACCCGATCCGAAGGTATCGGAGACACCTTGGTACAATATCGGGGCTCGATTTTTGGCGCGATGGTGCCGGCAGAGCGGACGACGGCGCGACCGTCGGGACGCTCCCGGCTCACAGCCGGCCCAAGGCATCATTCAAAGACCAGAGCGACCGACCGCCGTCCGGCGGACGAAGGATACCCGCGTCGCCAGAAGGGAGGCAGGCATGAGCGTGCATAAGACTGTGATCGTCACCGGCGCGTCGCAGGGGATCGGAGCAGGCCTGGTGAAGACCTTCCTTGACAAGGGCTGGAACGTCGTCGGAACCTCCCGGAACATCAGCGAGACCGGCCTGTTCGACCGCGCGGGCCGGCTGGAGCTGATCAGCGGCGACGTCGCGGATCCTGAAACCGCAGAGCGTGTCGCGACCGCGGCCGTCGCGCAGTTCGGCACGATCGACGCGCTGGTCAACAATGCCGGGGTCTTCTTCACCAAGCCGTTTCTCGAATACACGATCGACGACTTCCATCGCCTTTCGGCGACAAACGTCGAAGGATTCATCCACTTTACGAAGCATGCTGTCAGGCAGATGCTTCGGCAGAATTCGGGCGGAAGTATCGTGACCATCACGTCATCGCTGACGGATCATCCGATCGCGGGTGTTACGGCCTCGCTTCCAATGATTACCAAAGGCGGCCTCAACGCGATCACCAAGAGCCTAGCGCTTGAGTTCGCCAAGGACAACATCCGCGTGAACGCCTTGTCTCCCGGCGTCGTCGACACCCCACTGCACGCCAACAACGCGAGAGACTTCCTTGGTTCCCTGTCGCCGATGGGCACGGTCACCGCCGTCCAGGAGATCGTCGACGGCGTCGTCTATCTGACGGAATCGTCCAACATCACGGGGGAGGTGCTGCACGTCGACAACGGCGCACATCTTGGAAAATGGTAGTCGCGAGCGCGGAGGCGCTCGTCAGGGAACTGGCTTTGGTCATTCCACCCGCACCGACGCCGTTCGGCGCCTATGTCGAAGCAGTGCAGAGTGGGTCGCTGCTCTTCCTCAGTGGCATGCTACCGGTCGTCGGGCATGCTCCACTCTACACGGGCGTGGTCGGCAAGGACCTCTGCGTTGCGGAAGGCTACGACGCCGCCCGGACCGCGTGCTTGAGCGCTCTGTCTGCCGCGCGGTCGCACTTGGGCTCGCTGGACAGGATTCGGACCGTTGCCAAGCTCGGCGTCTACATCGCCACCCAGCCAGATTTCCGAGAGCATCCGAAGGTGGCCGACGGCGCGTCCGAACTGCTCCTTTCGATCTTTGGCGCGGACCGTATCCCACCCCGCATAGTGCTCGGCGTTTCCAGCATACCGCTGGGCATGCCTGTCGAAATCGAACTCATCTTCGAGATCGAACCCCAGCGGAGCAACGTCGCTCTCAAACCCGAAATGGAGCAGTTATGAGGGTCAGACCACCAACTGCGACAAGCGCCATCGCAATGTCGTCAAAATTCCTCACCGCCGCGGCCATGCTGCTTCTGCCGGCGCTGGCCCTTTCCGGTCAGACGAAAATCGCCGACAAGGCGGATCGTCCCCCGGAAGTTAGAGCAGACCCTGGCCAGGAACAGTCGCTGATCAAGGTCGAGAAGCGCACCCCCGCCTATTGGCGCGTCACCTTCGACAATCCGCCCTTCAACATCTTCGGACCGGAAACGATTCCGCAGATGGAAAAGGTCGTTTCTCAAATCGAGACGGATCCTGATCTCCGCGTCGTGGTGTTCGACAGCGCCGTGCCCGGCTTCTTTCTGACCCATTATAATTTCACGCCGCCGCTCGCCGAGTCCACCGGCCTCCCCTCTGGACCGACCGGGCTTCACCCGCTCCCCGATATGCTGGTCCGCATCAGCAAGTCTCCCGTAGTCTCCATTGCCCTGATCCGCGGGCGCGCGACAGGTGTCGGCAGCGAGCTTGCTCTCGCCAGCGACATGCGGTTCGCCAGCCGCCAGAAGGCGATCCTGTCGCAATGGGAGGTCGGCGCAGGTCTTGTCCCAGGCGGCGGGCCGATGGCGCGTCTGCCAAGGCTGATGGGTCGCGGTCGCGCGCTAGAAGTCCTTCTCGGCTCCGACGACATCAACGGCGATCTCGCCGAGGAATATGGCTACGTCAACCGCTCGTTCGATGACGACAAGCTGGACCCATTCGTCGACGCTCTCGCGACCCGGATCTCCGGCTTCGACCGCCAGGCGATCGCTGACACCAAACGCCTTGTCGATTTCGCAAGCCTTCCGAGCGACCCCGAGATCGGAGCCGGCTGGGACGCGTTCATCACGTCGGTCCAGCGCCCGGTGGCGCAGAAGAACATCGGCCGCCTGATGCATATGGGCCTGCAAAAGGATCCGGACATCGAAGCCAGGCTCGGACACTACACGCAGTCTCTGGCCGACAAGTAGGCCGAGGCGGTGCCCGTGCAGTGACTGGGCAGGTCGCGCGGGCATCAGACATCCCCTTTACCACCCAAGCAACCACGGAGAAGTCACATGCACAGCATCGAGAACCAGATCGTCGATTCCAGTTTTTCGGCCATTATCAACGCACCGATCGAAAAGATCGACATTCCGCACTGGTGCTTCAATCTTCCGGAAAAGGAATACCAGGGATGCTCGCCCGCCCACATTGCGGCAGGATTTACGACCGCAGCCGACGGCACGCGGATGTCAATCAACGTCGAGACGATCGGAGGGAGCCTCATGGTCCAGCATTACCACGAGACACTGGGCGAGAAGGACCATCTGATCCTGGATTCCGATTCCGATGTCTTCACGCCGAACGGTCGGGTAACCATCCACGTCACCTGGGAACTGAGCGCGAAAAAGGTCGATGCGAACCACTGTGAATTCACGAACCGTGTCAGGTCATACGCGACTGATGAAATGATGGCCTCGCTCGACCGCCAAGGAATTCCCTTCGAGCTGTTTCGCACGCAACGTCAGCCGATGTCCATCGCGCACAACAAGGGCGAGACGCCATTGTTCGCGGCCAGCATCGAGCGTGCGGCGCTGAAGAACCCGTCCACGATGGCGGCCTGACCGACGAAGGAGGAATGCCATGACGGACCTATCCTTCGACCGGAGCAACACCGGCCTGCTGGTGGTCGACCCCTACAACGACTTCATCTCCGAGGGCGGCAAGATCTGGCCGCGCATCAAGGAAGTCGCTGAAGCGAACAACTGCGTTGCGCACATGCTTGAAGTGTTGACCGCCGCACGTGAGGCCAGGCTCCGGGTCTTCTTCGCGATGCACCACCGCTACCGTGCCGGTGATTACGAAAACTGGAAGTTCGTCGCCCCAATCCAGCGTGCGGCATGGAACCGAAAAAGTTTCGAATTCGGGACTTGGGGCGGTGAGTTCCGCGCGGAGTTCGTTCCGGTAGCAGGCGAAGTCGTCGCGTCCGAACACTGGTGCTCGAGCGGCTTTGCCAACACCGATCTTGATCTCGAGCTGAAGCGGCACGGTATCCAGAGGGTCATCGTGATCGGGCTTGTCGCTCACACCTGCATCGAGGCCACCGTCCGCTACGCCGCGGAGCTTGGCTACGATGTCACGGTCGTGAAGGACGCGGTCGCCGACTACTCGCCGGAAATGATGCATGCGGCGCTGGAGGTCAACCTCCCCAGCTATGCCAGCGCGATCGTAGACACCAGGGAAACCATCGCGGCGATCGCCCTCACCGGCGCGGCGTGAGTTTTTTCCATTCCAGCGGCCACCAACATCTGGGCGGGCGTCCATCCGCACGCCGGGCGCTATCCATTGAAAAGTAATACTTTTTGTGCGGCGAGGGTTGGCATGCCGTTCGGCGGCGCCTATCTGAGTTCGACAGCCATCCGCCGACGGTTCACGTTGATCCTCGCGTTCCACGGGGGAAGCCGGTCATGGGTCCCGATTCGAGAGGATCCACCGTGACACTCTCCGGCGATCTTCTTATCGGCGGCGCGAGCCCGGCAGATGGTTCGCATCCGCTCACCCTGAAACACTGGCCAAGTCTGCACCAATCCAGGTCTGATCGCCATGGACGGTGCTTGCCCGGCGGCCCTTTAACGACAATGCCGCAGCAACGCTTTCGGATCGCGGGCTCAGACCATGCTGACACGCGGTATCTGCGGCGCTTGTCGCAAGGCGTGGCCGGATTGGCGGCGTCTTCATCAATGTCTCAGGTCGCTGTCGGAAAAGACACACCGTCCGCGGCGGCGCTCTTCAAGACGACGGCGGCTGCATTCCTCGCCACTCCGTAGCTTCGGGAAGAGGTCTTCGGCGCGGCGGGACTGATCGCCCGCTGCCAGGATGACGACGAGTTGCGAAGGTTGTCGATCCTTGGAAGGCCAGTCGACCGCCGCCCTGCACGTGGACGCCAAGGACGTCCAGGCCGCTTCTCAGATGACACCGCAGTTGGAGCTTCTGGGCGGCCGAATTCTCGTCAACGGCTTCGGAACCGGCGCCGAAGTTTCCCCGGCGATAATCCCTGGCGGGCTCCTATCCGGCCACCTCGGGTGGGAGATCGACCTCCGTCGGCACCCTTGCGGTCTACCGCTTCCTGCGGCCGGTCTCGGACTCCCGGCCGACGTGCTTCCGGCACCGCTCAGAAATTTCCAGGCGGCCAGGACCGCCTCCAGAAAGAACGATGTCGTGGGGGCGGTTCACGCCCCCACGAAGTGACTTTGATTCCGGATGTCAGACCTCCGCCGCCTTGGCGGCCATCGTCGCCTTCGCCCACCATACGAGCTCGTCAAGCGCGGTCTTTGCCGAGGGCAGAAGGTTGGATTCGATCTCCTCGATCGGCTTGTTGCCGCCCATCGAGAACACCGTGAAGAAATCGCTGCCACCGATATGAACGGCCGCATGGGTCGAGACCATCTGCAGCTCGACGCCGATCCCCCGCAGATGTTCGAGCGCGCGCGAGCCGCCAGCGGTGCCATAGGCGATCGCGGTGAACGGCTTGCGGGCCCATTCCATGTAGGACTGGTCGAGGGCGTTCTTCAATACGCCGGTAATCGAGCGATTGTATTCCGCAACGACGAAGATGTAGCCGTCGTAGCGCCCAATGGTCTGCTGCCAGCGGACCGCTTCGGCGTTCTGGCTCGGCGCCCACGCGTTCGAAGCAATCTCGTCGAAGAACGGCAAGGGATGATCGCGAAGGTCGACCACTTCGACGTCGATGTCGTCGCGGGCCTGGGCTTGCTTCAACATCCACCGTGCAGGCTTGTCGGCAAAGCGCGTGGGACGCGTGGAGCCGATGATGATGGCGATCTTAGGTTTTGTAGCCATGGTATTTCTCACACCTGTTGAGTTGGAATTGATGACCCTCTCAACGAGGATCATTTGCTGTTCAGGGCGTCTGCGTACGCGTAGAGCCCAGGAGAACCTCCGGTCATCAGGAACAGGACGTTCGATCCCGGCGCGATGACTTCGTTTTCGATATCGGAAAGCAGACCGGCAAAGGCCTTCCCTCCGTAAACGGGATCGAGCAGGAGGCCCTCTGATCGGCCGACAATCCTGATCGCTTCAACCATATCGGAGGTCGGCATGCCGTAGCCGCCACCGAGCTGCGTGCCGCTTATCTTCAGATGTTCCGCTTGAATGCAGTCTTTGCTCTCGAGGAGCTTGAAGACCGCGTTGACCTTGTCGACCGTCGCGGCGAGGCATGCGTCCGCTGGCGACAGGACGGTATGCGCCCTTATCCGGGAAGGATCTCTCCCGGCCACAACCTCCCCAGCCAGAAGGCCAGCATGCATGCCGCCGCTGCCGTTTGGAACGACGATCTGCTGGAAGACGATATCCATTTCGGTCGACTGCGCTGCAATCTCGAACGCGCAGTCGACGTAGCCCAGAGCCCCGACCGGCGTCGAACCGCCGAGCGTTCCAATGAACGCCTTTCCCCCGGAGGCGGCGATCTCGGAGGCCCGGCTGAGAGCGAACCCGCCAGCATCGTCTCCCGCTTCCAAAATATGAACCCGTGCACCGAACAGTCGGTCCAGCACGACGTTGCCATTCGCTTGGTAGATCTCGGTCTCGCGGGGCACCATTTGAGCAAGAACGACTTCGCAAGCGAAACCAGTTCTGGCGCAGGCAGCGGCGGCCAATCGGGCGAAGTTCGACTGCACACCCCCAGTCACGACCAGCGTGTCGCAACCTTCTGCCATTGCTTGCCCTAGCAGAAACTCAAGCTTTCGGAGCTTGTTGCCGCCGCCGCCTAGCTCCATGAGGTCGTCTCGCTTCGCCCAGATGGAGACGCCTTTTTGCGCATCACCAAGCACCTGCTCCAGTCGGCTCAAGTGCTGGATCGGCGTTGGTCCTTGCATCAGCCGAACGCGCGGGAACCGGTTTAGTAGATCGGGGTCGAGCATTTTCGTGGATCCATTTTTAAGTAGTTGGTTTCGTGGCGTCGGCAACTCGCCTTCATCGCTGAGACGCCAGCGCCGCAGTTCGATATCGCGGAGCCGGAATGTTGCGCGAAAGATTCGGCATCAGCTTCTGGCGTGCCGCCTCGTAGGCGTTCCAGTCGGCAATGTCGGGCACCGAAGGAAGGGTAATCAGCTCGCCCATATCGAGACCTGCAAGTGCCGCATCGACCGCGTCCTCCGCCTTCATGACGATCTGGTCGGGCAGACGCTCGAGCGAACCACCGGAGGCTTCCCAGAACGGTGTTTCGACTGCGCCGGGAAGGACTGCCTGGATCCGAATGTTCTTTTCGGCCAGCTCCTTCTGCAACGACAACGTCAGCGCTATGACGTAAGCCTTCGTCGCGCCATAGACGCCGTTGAGGACCTCTGGCGCAATGCCCAATGCAGATGCCATGTTGATGATCGTTCCGTGCTCACGTGCGACGAAGGACGGAGCCACGGCATAGATCAGGCGGGTCAGTGCCGTGACGTTGACCTTGATCATCCGCTCCATGGCCTCCACGTCCGACATGAGGAGTGGCTCCACGGCGCCGACCCCGGCATTGTTGACCAGCATCGTGATCGACGGGTCGCTCCGGAGAATTCCTTCGATCTTCAGCAGGTCGTCGCGCTGGCCGAGATCGGCCCGGACGGTTTTCACGTTTCGACCCGTCGCAGTCGCTATATCCTTGCCAGTTCGGTCAAGCGCATCCTGGCTTCGTGCCACGAGGACGAGGTCGTAGCCGCGCCGCGCCAGCTTGTCGGCGTAGAGCGCCCCGATGCCGGATGACGCCCCGGTGATCAGGGCGGTGCCTCTTGGAAAGTTCGTCATCTTATTTCTCCTTGCTTGAGGTTGGAGCCGAGGGGATCGTCTGCCCGTAGGGATCCTCCGGTCGCGGCCTCGAAGCTATTGTGACAAGGTATTGGCTATACCTATGGACCGGCTGACGTCCGACACCTTCGCACAATGGACAGCCACGCAGGCGACGGTGCATGTTCCCAAGGTGGCGGAAATGCCTTTGCGAATTCAACCCGAGGGAGATCGAACATGGCTGTCCAGGAACCGAACAAAACGATGGCGGCGCTCGACCACCACATCGACATGAAACTCGAGGTCGTCGTCATTCCGGTCTCCGACGTCGATCGCGCCAAGTCCTTCTACACCGGCCTCGGCTGGCGGCTCGACGCAGATGTTTCCGGCAAGGACGGCTTCCGCGTCGTCCAGGTCACGCCGCCGGGTTCGCCCTGCTCCGTCATCTTCGGATCCAACGTGACGTCCGCGGCCCCTGGTTCCGCACAAGGGCTGCATCTGATCGTTTCGGACATCGAGATGGCCCACGAGGCGCTTGCCTCGCGTGGCGCCGAGATGAGCGGCGTTTTCCACGACGCAGGCGGCGTGTTCCACCACATGGCAACCGATCAGCGTCTTCCCGGACCGCATCCTTCGCGTTCGAGCTATGATTCGTTTGCTTCCTTCTCTGATCCGGACGGAAACGGGTGGCTATTCCAGGAGGTCACAACGAGACTTCCAGGGCGTATCGACGCAAAGGGCGCAGCATTCACGTCGGAAAGCGATCTTGCAGAGGCACTTCAAAGGGCCGCAGCCGCCCACGGCGAGCACGAGAAACGCCAGGGTGGAAAGCATGACAACGACTGGCCGCGCTGGTACGCGCAATACCTCGTCAAGGAGCAGTCTGGCCAAACCTTGCCGACCTGATTCCCCAAGAGTTTCACTTCAGGGCTTTCGGACCGCTTGACCGCTCTCAAAAGCCTACGCCGCAGGCGACCCTCCCGGCCTGCGTCGCGCAAGAGCGCCGGTCCGATCGGACCGGCGTTCCCGCTCGCCACCGGCGACACTCGTCTGGTTCGCCGTCGACGTCGAGTACCCAACCGATAATCAAGCTTGGCCGGCGCTGTGAGCGGTTTAGAGGCGTTCGACGCTCTGGGGAATTGTCACTTCCCTGAAGGCACCCAACCGCAATTCGGCATGATCACGTGAGGCTGGCGGAGGCCGCCGCGATACGTCCAAGCTCCGACCGGAGACGCGGAACCGCCAGGTCAATGAACGCTCGTACCTTCGGAACGGCTGCGCGGCCCTGAGGGGTGAGAATATGAACGGGCAGCGCAGGTGGCTCGGCATGCGGAAGAATGATGGTCAGACGGCCATCGCGGACGTATTCGGCGACATGGTAGGAGTAAAGACGCGTCACACCCATTCCCTCCGCAGCCGATGCCGCGGCCGCCCGAACGCTGTTGACGAGATAGCGAGGCGTGAAGTGAACGGTCCTCGGGACGGAAGAACCCTTGGCCGGCGCAAAGCTCCAGGATTCGAGACCGAAATTCGAGAAGGCGATGAGATCGTGTTTGGAGAGATCTGAAGGCTCATCGATTGCAGGATGGCTTTCGAGATATTGCGGAGCGGCCACGACCACGCGCCGGACATCGCCTCCGATGCGCGTGGAGATGTGCGTCGAGTCGGTGAGATTACCGATCCGCAGCGCCGCGTCCACGCCTTCGTCGACCAAATTGACGAAACGATCAAGCATCAGAAGCCGAACGGAGACGCTTGAATGTTCCCTTAGGAAGGCGTCGAGAATGGGCCGCAGCACTTCCTCGCCCAAAATGGGTGGTGCGGAGATGGTCAGCGTCCCACGAGGAGAGGATCGTTCCGAACCCGCGACCATGTCGGCCTCCTCGAGATCGACCAGCACCCTCCGGCATGCTTCGACATACCGCTGGCCCGCTTCGCTGAGCTTCAGGGTCCGCGTCGTGCGGTGAAGGAGTTCAACGCCGACATGTTGTTCGAGCAGACTCAAAGCCCGGCTGACCGCCGTCGGGGATCGTTTCAGCCTGCGCGCAGCGCCTGCGAGGCTTCCTTCCTCCACGGCCGTGACAAAGACCTTCATTGCGTCGATACGATCCATCATCCACTGCCTCGATCCTGTTCATCGTCGAGTACCTTCACAGCATGCGCCACGACGCAAGATCCCGGATAGGAAAGGGTGTAGGCGACACCTTGGTGCAATAGATCGCGCGCCCGCGGAATAGGAGGTTCCGGCACGTCAGGTTGTCATCAGAGGATAGCACCATGCAAATCTGTCAGTCATCCGCCTGGACGAAGGCGTCAGTGCCGCCGTTGTCAGCCTGAATGAGGCGCCCCAACACGCGTGCGCAGTTCAACATAACTCCACGGACGGTGCTCATGGCGCACAAAAACGCTGACGGCAAGCAGATGGTCGAAGAGGCCAGATAGCGGCTGGTGCCGTTCTGGGCTAAGGAAATGCTGAAGGCCGCGATGTTCAACGCAAGGATCGAAACCGTCGATAAGACGCCTGCCTTCAGGGACGCGTTTAAGAGCAAGCGGTGCCTGATCCCGACAGACGGCTTCTAGATGGACCCTGAACCAGAGTGACGGCCGGAAGGACCCGTGGCACATCTTCCTATCGGGCGGTGCGCTATTTTCTTTCAAAGGAATATGGCGCGCAACGACGCGCTGGGCGTCGCGAGCTGCGCAATCGTCACCATGCCGGCGGCCGATCCGATTGACAAAGCTCCGTGACAGTCAGCCCGTCATCCTCGATCCCGCGGTCGAATTGGAATGGCTTGATCCCGCCACGGCCCCGGCGCGAACAAAGGAGCTGTGAGGCAGAACTTGGATCCGCAACTCGAATTCCACCGAGTGTCGAGGCATGTCAATTCCTCCCGGTTCGAAGGCAAGCCTGAGATCAATCCGCTGTGACGGGGACGACAACCCAGTGACGGAGTTGGTGCGAGCCGCGATCGGCAGGATCGCCGTTCTCAAGCGCCAGCTGTTGCTACGTCATGGCTTTGCGGCTGCCGGCGACGCTGGCCGATCGGATTGGAATGTTGAGGATCATCAATCGCGAAGGGCCTGACGGAACTTCTGGCGCACGCGGCGATTTCTCTGGCGAACAGGAGAGAACCCATGCCAGATCCAAAAGAGTCCCCCGCAGTGCAGTCCATATTGAAGGAGCAGGCGTCGCAACGAGCAGCACCCCGGCTGGAAGCGCTCGACCAAGGATTGGAGGACACCTTCCCGGCGTCCGATCCGGTATCTGCCACGCAAACCGCAGTCCCTGCCGGCCGCACCGATCCCACCGAGGCAGATCGGATCCGAAGGGATGGTCTTGAGGAAAGCTTTCCGCTTGTCGATGAGGCTCTCCGTCCTGCCGGTTCCAATCACAACAACGGCGACATTGACCGGGAAGAGATCCGTGCCCTGGACAAGGAGGTCGAACGTCTGACGGAATCGGAAGGCGAGATCGCGTCCGGTGCGGTTCGCGTCGCGAAGGCAGAAGCGAAGAGCTATTGGAGCGATGTCGAAGAAAAGATCCGGAAAAGGCCATTGGTGACCGTGGGGATCGTAGCCGGCCTCGCCTACGTTTGGGGCGCGACCCGATAACAGAGAGAGGCGGCTTCTCGCGTGGCCGCCTCTCTCTTTCGTCAGGCTGTGCGCCTCACCATCCTCGCGATTGCGATCAGTATGCACGCTCCGATGAAGCCGGCAACGAGATAGCCTATCCATCCACCGAGGACGACGCCGAAAAGCGAAAGAAGGAAGTTGGCAACGATTGCGCCGACGATGCCGAGGAGGATATTCATGAGTACGCCCATGTTGCTCTTCATGAACATTTCGGCAAGCCAGCCAGCAAGGCCGCCGATGATGATTGCCGCAATCCAGCCGATACCTGCGTTATCCATACTATTCCCCTAGCTTGTGAGTGACGAAGCGGCCGCCCGGCGGACTGTCAGGGTCATCAAAGCGTCGAGCGAATGATTGCCGAGCGACCAGTTGCAAAACTGTTTTGAGGCTCTTTGGTTCCAAGCAGTTCGCGTTCCTCCTCGATCACCGACAATCGGTTGTTCGCGGCATCACGAATTCGACGCGCGTCCAACTGACGAGGTGGGCCTCATCGAGGAGCTGATGGGCTAAGTCGACTGCCTGGTCGAGTTCGCCCTTTCTATCCGGACTGTCTGGCTGCGCGCTTGGGTGATCAATCATGGCGGTAGCCGTTCATGAGGGTTGAGATCGCGGCGGATGGGTCAGATGCTCGTCTGGCGTTTCGTTGCCCGCATTGAGAAATCGGAAAAATCGAATGCGTTCACCTTCCCCGTCATGTCCGATTGACACGCCGCGGTCTCGGGTGGTGAACCGCCAGCCGCAGTGATGGTTCCAGGCAGAAGGACGGCGGATGACAAGGAGGAAACCGCCGGGGCATGACATGAGGAGGTCGTCAACTCAGAGTTCTGATAAGGAAGCTCTTTGCCATCTCCGCGCCTTCCGCTGAGATATTGTGGCCGACACCGGGCAGGATTTTCAGCTCTACATCGAAGCCTGCGGCGCGCAACTGCGATGCCGCCAGTTCCGAGGCTACCGACGGGATCGTGTTGTCGACGGCTCCATGGACCAGCAGGATCGGCGTCCGTTTTTCGGCTGGCGTGACCGAGGTCAAAGGAAGCAATCCTGCGAAGGAGATGAGTGCGCCAACCGGCCAGCGACCCGAGCCGACGGCGTCCAACGCGATTATGGCCCCTTGCGAAACTCCGACGAACGCCACCTTGTCGAGACGGTCCTCGAATCCTTCTCTTCGTACGATACCGTCCGCCACGTCGTCGAAGGCCTTCCGGACTTTCTCGATCCGCTCCGGATTGAGCTCGTTGCCATCGACACCGAACCACTGGTGACCGTACCCGTTGCCATGATGAAATGGCGCATCGGGCGCGGCGAAGGCCGTGCGGGGGAGCGAGGGCCGCCAAGAGGATGCAAGCGGCAGCATGCTCGCCCCGGTTCCGCCGATGCCATGCAGGAAGACGACGAGCCGCTGATTGAGGCTGGGTACGATGTTCAATTCGATTTCCCGCTATAAGGGGCGTTCGAGAGGATTCGATGCCTGAAATGCTCCGCGCCGCAGTATTGATCGCCAAGCTGTCGTCAGGGCAGAGCGCCAGGCCATTCGTTTGAGGGTTCCTCCGCCTCGGCGCCGGGACTGTCTTCTGCGGGATCTGGATCACGCTCGTAGGCAGTCCGGAGATTCCCGATCTCTTCCAGGATTGCCGCGTAGACGTCCGACTGCTTCGCACCTTTGACGACGAAGGTGTCCACAAAGTCTTCAAGGTGCAGACGCAGCTCTTCTCTCCAGTTTTCGCTCACGTTCGAACCTCCGAATGCAGGCCGACGCCATTGCCTAGCAGTCCCCATGTCGGACATTGCGCCGACATCCGGGCAATTGGGGCGGCACCCTGATCGGGTTGGGGGTCTGGAAACGGCTCCTCGCCAGGAATCCGGTCGGGATCCGTTGGCGGATTATCGAGCGGGGGCACGGACGGCGGTGGCACGATGGGTTCGAATGGGACTGACATGACGGCTCCTCCTCAGTCACGGCAACGCAGCAGGTGTTTGCTTGTTCCGGCAGCCCGAGAGGGCGGCATCTGTCGATCCATCGTCTAGACTGATCGAACCCGTATTAAGATCGATCAAATGGTCCTTTAGCTCGGCTCACGGCATGGGGTCGCTCTGGAGAGCCTCGCCGATGGTGTCCGTGCTCCTAGCTTGTTGACGCTGCAAATCGACACCCCATCTATATCACCGATGCTGACGCCCAAAAAAAACGACGCTGCTGAGTTGATCGAGGCGTGGACGCTACCGCCCGCCGCGACGTTGGGGTCATTCATCCGCTCCAAGGGAATTCTCTTGGAAATACGCGCCCGCCTGCCGTTCGCTCTACGAAAATCGCTCGATATCAGTGGACGAGTTCTCACCTTGACGATGCCTGAGGGCTCGGAGGACAAATTTCGAGCGACTTCCGATTTCGTCGCCAAGTCGCTCGACGGGATCGAAAACTTGCCCGTCATCCCCCGAGAAATCGAGGACATCCTGACGATCTCCACGACTGAGAGGCATCGGTGGCTCAACGACGGTCGCCTGCCCAGCGCAGGGACGCGCACGGTGAAGCTGCGCGGGCGCGCAAGGAAGATCACCTTCCACGTCTTCGACCCCCGTCTTGTGGAAGACCTGCTCGACCGGGGCGTGGTCGAAGACTGGCGCGAGGAAGATGCGGCAACTGCTGCGGAAAACCGGCGGCGGGCGGCTTGGAAAGCAAAGCTTACCCGTTCGTTGAAGAAAGGCGGCAAGACCTCATCGGTGTCGAAAAACCGCCCCGACGAAGACAACAATCCGGACCTGCCAGGGTGGGAAGAGTTCAGGCGAGATGGGCTTCTTCGCTAGTTTGGAGACAGCGCAGACGGTTGGCCGAAATGTGCTGCCATGAGCAGTCCCTCGCCCACCTTTTTGATGCGCCTGTTCCAGCCTTTTCAGCCGCATCGGGGTGTCGCTTCGGCGTACTGCCGGTGCCCGAGTTTTCCAGCAGGCGACCGACCGCGATCCCGGCCATGGGCTTGCGTAGAGCCATCTGGGGTTAGTTCACCTCGCCATCGAAGGATATGGAGGTGCGCCGAAACATGTGCGCCGGGATCCGATAGCTTTGGCAGTGCGCGGCTTAAAGCTCGCCCCGTAGGACGGAACGCGTCACCGAGTCCTCGGGCACATACTGCTATACGACCGTGAATATGATCGGGCGGAATACCATTCCAAAAGAGCCATCGAACTCAATCCAAACGATGCAGATGGCACGGTATCGATGGATATGTGCTGGTTCAGCGTGGATGAGCGGAGGACGGCCTGGCGTGGATGGAGCGAGCGATACGTCTCAATCCTTTCCACCCGCCCTGGTATCACGCCCATACGGCAGGAGCGTTCTATCTCCTGGGAAGGTACGCAGATTGTGTCCGGTCTACCTGCAGGTTGCCGGAGATTGGAGGGTGGTCGTTTCGCCTCGCGGCAGCCTACGCCCAGCTCGGACGCCTCTCTGACGCGTCGCGCGAGGCGAAAACCATTCTTCTTCACGAACCGACCTTCACAGTCGACGACTTCATGGCTCGGACAATCCTGCTTGAGCACGACCCTGACAGGACCGCGCTACGGGACGGCCTCCTGAAGGCCGGACTGCCTTTGTAAGTCGGCGGCTAATAGCCAGCGGTCATCGGCGAACCGGACGCCGCTGGTCGAGCCTGCCTTGGCCATCGTCACGTCGCTCAGTCGAGCTTTGCCGGTGAGGAGAACGGCCGGTTGGCGTCCACCACGAAGATGGCCAGCTCATCGAGATCAGTTGTGCCGGCGTTGAAGACCTCCATTGGCGTATCGGCCCCGTGTCCGGTCATGGTCATGCCCGCTTCCGTGTAGGTCACGCCGTGGGGCGTTTTCTGACCGACCTTGCCGGCCAGAACATAGAATACCTCGGATCCCGGATGCGTATGGATTGCCGTCTTGGTGCCGGGCGCTCCACCGGCGTGATTGACACGCAGCAGATACTCGCTCGCCTTGACCGGCGGAAGGGGTCCGATCTCGGCGACCTTGGTTCCGCCTGTTGTGGACCCACCCTTGGGTCCAAGGGTGAACAGCCAGACCTTGTCTGCAACTTCCGCTGCAAGCGAGATCGGACCCGCCGCGTCCTGGGCATCCTTCAGCCTCGGAAAGTTCTCCAGCCTCCAGTACAATGGCCCAGACGGCAGCTCTGTGACCTTCTTCTCCACCACAGGCTTGATGAAGAACTTGTTTTCTTCGGGCAATGTAGCTGACGTCATGAGCCCGTAAGCAGTTAGGGAAATAAGGAGCGCGCCGATATGGCGTACGCTGAGGGATAGCGACTTCATTTTTGGTCCTCCTCTGATATTTCGTTGACGGGCCGCCCGACGGTGAGTGCGATGTCCCACCATCAGGTGACCGCAGGCGATGCGGCGCCGTCCAGTCCCACACTGTCAAGGCATGGCGATGGTCCCAGAAGCGAATTTTATCGTTGCTCGAATGTCGTGGAGCAGTGACGAGCGGCAATGGCGCGGTTGATGAAAAACACCTGACCCGCCCGCATGTCCTTGCGGTTCCCCCCTTCGATTGCATTTCGAATTGCTTATTCTACCACAGTTTGGTGGCTGAGGGACCATGTCCTGCAGATTGGGCCGTGGGAGAACTGATCGAATGGCGGGAGGCGTTTGATCAAAACCATGCAGGAAGCGTATCGTCCCAGATGCGAAGGATGTCTTTGACGAATAGGGAAGCGTACTCGAAACGCCGGACGGCCTCCAATCGTCATGCGCTGGCGGCTTTGGCAGAAGACAATTCCGCGAAGTGGTCGCGAAAGGTTCCGGTCGTCGCTATGGATCACGCCCGGAACTTTCAGCGCCCCACGAGGTTGGGTGCCGTGTTCCAACGAGGAGATCTTCATGAACCGCCGCGCCCTTCTGACATCCGCAGCCTTCGCCGCCGCCGTCCCGGCATTCCTTTCCATGACCGCTTTCGCCCAAACGGCCGCCGCGTCGGGCGACACCGAAAAGAAGCATGCCGACGAGACGAAGAAGGTCGGCTCGCTGTCGCTGGCGACCAGCCGCGTGGCATTGGAGAAGGCCTCCGATCCGATGACGAAGGAATTTGCCAAGTGGGAGGTCGCCGAACAGGAGACGATCGCCGACATCTTGAAGTCGATGGAAATGGGCGACAAGACCGAGGGCGCTCTGAAGCCGCCGTCACAGACCGAAGTGGAAGCCATGCTCGACGCCGAAGGCAAGACTGCGCTCGACAAGATGAAGAGCGCGTCCGGCAAGGACTTCGACAAGGCGTATGTGACCGCCCAGCTCGACGGCCACAAGAAGCTGCTGACGATCCAGGAGGACTATCTCAAGGTCGGGCAGAACCGCGAGCATCTGAGCGTCACGAAGCTCGCCCGCGGCCAGATCAAGGAGCACATCGACCATCTCGACATGCTAATGTCAAAGGTTGGCTGATTGGCTTGCCGTCGCGAGCGGCAGACTGCGCCGCTCAGAAGTGAAGCAAAGGCCCTGCCGGGCGCATTTCCGCAAGCGAAAGGGCTAACAAAGGAGTCTATAGATGCCAGCCTCCTTTTCCCGGCTACGAACTCGGATTCGTGTCCATGTTGGATCCTCCCGTCTTCGTCGAAATTGAGCGCGACCGACAGGACGCGCTCTAGCGCCGACTGGGCGACACCTTTCTCGTAAAGTTCTTTCATTGATCCGGAAACGTCGATGTTCAGCCCGACCTGAGCCTCGATGCGCTCGTGGATGCCCTGCGTCTCAAGAACGAAGCCGACCCTACGGATTTCATCCTCGGGCTTTTGAAGTCCGAATGTCGTCATTTCTCAATTTCTCCGGGTCAGTGTACTCAAAAGTTTCTCGTAAAGGCCTTGGGGCGAGCGAGACGTCGCAAGGCCTTCCCTCGGATTTTGCCGTCATGCGGCTGCGTGCCAGGCGGGCAGCAAACCTACGCGCCCTGATATCGTGGTGATCATCGTCTCCAGAAGGCGTTCGCCCGATGCGACCGATGAAGCAGTTGCGGCAAGCGATCTAGGCAGAGTTGCCAGCGCGTCCTTCTGCGAGCGTGGTTCTTTTCCAACGCGGAGAAAACAGCATCGCCTACGCCCGTGACTGCGCCGACCTACGAGGGATACGTCGAGCGGGAGATCGCATAGGCCATGAGGTTCGAGCGGATGACGCGCTCGTAGTCGGTGCCGCCCCATCGGATGCGCTGCAGCGCCGGGTTCCCGGTCTCCTCGAGGAACGCAACGCGGGCGGGTTGCCGGGAATGATTTTCAGGCAGAAACGCGCAACAGTTTCGGCGAGGAGACCCGGTCGGGCACTCCGGCGATCAACTCCTTCATTACTGACGGGTCGACTCGGATCACGGCTCGGCGTGGCGGCTGCTGTTCATGGTCGGGATTGGGGGCCCAGGACTTCCAGGTTCTTACGGGATGCCGCGAACGAGTTTCCGGACGTTGGAGAATAGCGCCAGCGGCACGGTACGAAGTCAATCGGGCGTTGCCGCAGCAACAGGAGGACACACAACCTTTTCTGGTTCCCGCGCCGCATCGTCCCTGCTCTCTTGAAACGCCAGACGGAGTTTGAAGGTCGCCGTCCTACTTGCTGCTTTCTGACGACCATGGAAAATTCACATACTGGTCCCGTGTATCATAGCAGATGTTGCCATACATCTTGAGATAGGTACTTTTGCGAATGGGGTCGGCATAAACCGCAGCAGGGTTTTCCAGATCTGCTTCGTACTGAGCCATATTCTCGCTAGTGAGCGCAATTGGCAGTATATCCATCGCCTGCGGGATGCTCTTACCGTCAAGCCAGTCGGCGGCAAACTGTCCCATTGCGTATCCAAACACAGGCGACGAAAGTGAGATGCTGGCCTTGAAGGGGCTATTGCCTTTCTTGATCTCGGACACAGCCTCGGGCTCGCCGTCAATGCCGCCTAGAAACTGGTTGGGCCGGTCCTTGCCGGCGACACGCAGGGCCTTTAACGCGCCAAGCACCACAGCGTCACCACCGAGAACGACGTCGATATCCGGGTTAGCCAAAAGAACGGTACTCATGGTCACAAAGCCGCCCTCCTTGTTGACGGGAGTTGGAGCGATGTCAGCGACGATTGTCACCCCTGGAGTTTTTGCGAAGGCATCGCGCATTGCCTCGAACCTTGGCGTTAGATACTCCATTGTATCCTGGGTGAGCAAAACCACTTTAGCCTTACCGCCGAGCTGGCTTTTGATGTAGTTGATTGAGGCGTCTGCCAAAGCCTTGCCTGTGGCATATTGGGGAGCATTGAGCAGCAAGGTCGCAGGCGGTGGTACGATGGTGCCAACGAAAGCTCCCGACCAGATTGTCCGCTGGAGGCTACTACTCACCGCAGTTGGGTCTGAGGATGTGGCGACCAGTGCTCCTACCTTGGCGGCCTGATATGCGTTTATATCCTCGACCGCCTTGGGAACATTGTTTTCAGCCACGCTTCGGAGATACTTTAGCCCACGATCCTTCGCCGCCATCTCCAAGCCGTGGTTGACGCCTTGCAGGAATTCGCGTTCGTTTTCCTGTACGTATGCCAACTCCTTGGTAAGGCCCGGCGGCTTGTGGCAGCCCCGCTGGGTAGGGTCGAATGGCGCGAACACCGTCCGCTGGGTAATTCCCGACGGACCTTCTTGGGCGCCCACCGCAGTCAGACTAGCTACCAACATTACGGGTATTAAGGTATGGCCCGCAGTCGGAAGCCAGCCATTTCTGTAGGTTCGATCTAAAAGCATTTCAATTCGCCCTGGATGCAAATTCGGCTCAAAAAGCACGGCTGGCGGCCACTTTGGCACAGAACCCGAGTTATCAGGTAGCCGTTGGAGAGCAGTTCCCACAAGTCCTACTGATCCGCGATCGCGCCGCGCGGTTTGAGCGAGAAAACCAATAGGGCTGCGGTGCCAGGATGCCGCTTTCGGTATTCGATTTTAGAACCGAGGCTCATGCACATGGCGTTGACAATCCGCGTGCCAACGCCCGTCCCCTTGGCCGGCTCGCCGTCCGCTCGGCCCACTCCGTCGTCTTCGACCAGTAACTCGACCCGCTGGTCGAGTTTGCTCAAACGTACCCGGATTTCGCCGAGGCCTTGAGGATAGGCATACTTGAAGGCGTTGGTGACAAGTTCAGTAACGACCACACCCAAGTCGATACTGGCATCGGTAGGCAGTTCTACGGGCGCGATATCGAACGAGATTGTCACCCCATGCCCTTGACTGCGCAGTGAGGTGCGAAGATGCTCAAGCAGCCCCGTCAAATATTCGCTGAGGTCGACCGAGCGGACGTCGCCGGAGCCATAAAGCCGCTTGTGAACAAGGGAAATCGCAAAGATGCGGTCCTGGGTCTCTGCCAGGGCATCCTTGGCGGACTGATCCACCAAAGCTTTCGATTGCAGGCTTACAAGTGACGAGACCAAAGCAAGACTGTTGGCAACCCTGTGATTGACCTCTGACACCAGCACTTCGGCGCGATCACGCGCTTGGGCCAAATCACGTGTTCGCGTTGCCACGCGCTCTTCAAGTTCGGCATTGAGCCCATTGACCTCATCCCGCGTCGTGCGAAGCTCCCTGGTATAACCAGCGATGCCGTATGCGGCTCCACCAACTACAGCGACGATCACAAGCGATCCGATGCCTGACACGAGCCGAACCCAGACGGCGTTGGCCCGCTGTTCGGCAACACCAGACGTAAGTTTGTCATCGGCCTTCCCAATGATTCCTGCGAAAAAAACGTTGGCTTCATCGGTTAGCGCCTTGCCGCTGTTCGTACGGAAAATTGCCAGAGCCTCATCGTCCCGCTTATCGCGCTTCAGCGCAATCGTCCGGTCGAGTTCGGCGAACTTGGCAGCTAGAAGCGTTTCTAAGCGCGCCAATGTGACGTCAGAACCGGAGGATGGAGAGAGAAGTGCCTGCAGAGCGGACAGATGACGCTGCGCCTGGATTTTTGCTGTCTGATACGGTGCGAGATAAATCTCGTTGCCCGTCAATAAAAACCCGCGCTGACTGGCCTCGGCTGTCTGCATTGCGTTTCTCAACTCGACTGCCGCAATCCGTGTATCACGTGCTGAGATCGCGTCTTCGAAATAGGACTGCGCTCGTTCTCCCAGCCAAAAGTTCATGGCGACGATTGCCATCAGGGCCAGGAACCCGATGAACAGAAAAGCAGAGGTGGAGCGCAGTAGCGAAGGGCTCGAAACAGACATTGTCGCATTCGTGCCCTATTTGCGACGAACACGCCACAACGAAATTTTGCGTTGCCCTTACTGCTGAATTTAGGGCGGCTGACGGTACTGCATCCACCGCAAAACTCCGCCGCAACAAACAATACAGCGGTACGTCATCCCGCGGCAAATACCTCAGAGAATGCGCGACAAGCTCGTCGGCATCGGTGTTCTCAAACGCGACAACGATATCTTCACTCCTCTCATCCAAAGGTTGGCGAATGCGTCCGCTGCGTGCATCACAATCGCTTGACCTACCCAGAGATGTCGACTTGTGTTGACAGCCTCCTGATCTGATAGAGGGCGTCCTGATCAAGACGCCCTGGCCTTGGCGGTTCGACGCCGCGCCCAGGTGATCGAACGCAATGGAAAACTTGAAATCGGCGCGCTTACCTCCAAGGAAAGCGCCCACTGCCTGAAGGCGACGTCCCGATAGAACTCACGTCTCTTCTCCGGCCCACAGCGGAAAACTTCGATGGTTTCATCATGGCGTCGGACAAGGTGCTTTCCGACGCCATCGACCCAGAATTGTTCGAAGGCAAAATCTCGATGGAAACGGAGCAAGCGCGTTCTACGCATTCGGACGCCAGTCATATCGTGGTGCCTAAGTGGCTCGACAGCGAGCGTATCGATGTGTTCTGACGCGTGGAATAAGACCCCGACGACGGCGACCACGAAAGCGGGCAAAGACCACATGCGGCCTCGCCCAGGGACCTGGCGCCAACCCCGACTAGGAGGACGTCTCCTCCACAAATGGCTAAGCGGCGGATGCATGCCCGCCGAACAGCTAAGTCCATCTTTTGCTGTCCCTGTTTTGCGGCAGATGAACTGCGTTGAATGTCCGGACAATAGGCACCTTAGCGAATCGTGATAGTTTGCCGTGTGTGGGGTCACTAATGTGGGGGCGGAGATGCGACAGACGGCACTGTGGGCTGTAAGAATCATGCTGGCGGGCTTTCTTTCGACTGCTGTCGCTCATGCCGGTGATCGTGTAACCAAACCAGTTGATCCTTCGAGCGCCGACGCTGCGCCTACTCCGTGGCTGCTTGGCGACTGGGGCGGAGAACGGACCCGTTTGCAAGAGATGGGTATCGATTTTCAGTTCGGATATACGAGCGAATTCGCCTACAATCCGGCCGGCGGCACTGAGCACACGACGAGATATACTGACCAGTATGCGGCTGGAGCGACGTTTGATCTCGATCGGCTGCTCGGCCTGCCGGCGGCGCAGTTCCAGCTTACCCTGACGCAACGCCTTGGCCGCAACCTCAGCGACGACGCGCAGCTCGGCACGCTCCAGCAGGTGCAGGAGGTCTACGGTCGGGGACAGACCATCCGCTTGACCGAATTCTGGTTCGACCAGAAATATGCCGACGGGCTGATTGACTGGAAGATCGGCCGCATGACCTTCGGCGGGGACTTCGCATCATTTTCATGTGACTTCCAGAACCTGACATTTTGTGGCGCCAACCCCGGCAACCTCGTCGGCAATTACATTTACAACTGGCCCATCAGCCAATGGGCGACCCGCGTCAAGGTGGCTCTAGACGGATTCGGCTATGTTCAGGCCGGTGTCTATGACGCAAACCCCAAATACCTCGGCACCAATGATCAGGTGCTTCCGGTGTTCTTTTCCGGTTCCACCGGGGCGATTATACCGGTGGAACTTGCATGGCTTCCCAAGTTCGACAATGGTGCGCTTCCGGGCAGCTACAAGATCGGCGGGTGGTATGACACATCGAATGCGGAGGATGTCGTGTCCGACGTCAACGGCAATCCGTTCGCGCTGACAGGTCTGCCGGCCCGCGAGCGGCGCGGCCGGTATGGGGCCTACATCAATTTCCAACAGCAAGTGACGGACAACCTCAGCCTCTTCCTCAATCTCGTCGTGGCGGACAATCGCACCGCCACGACCGATCGTCAGATAGCGGGGGGATTGACCTACACGGGCCTATTCAGCTCGCGCCCCAAAGACGATATCGGCTTTGCCGTAGGCACCACCCACGTCAACAACCGCGTGGCGGACGTTCAGGCCCTGCAAGGCCGTCCGGTCGCGGACTCGGAATACGCCTTTGAGCTGTACTATACGTATCGTCCCACAGCGGGGCTGCTTTTCCGCCCGAACATCCAGTACGTCGTCAATCCCGGCGGCATCAGTGAAAACAAGGACGTCGTCGTGCTGGGCCTGAAGACCGCAGCCAGTTTCTGATCGCTCAGTGACCTGCGCGCTTGGGCGGCGGGCTGAAGGCGCGGTATGAATGATTTGCACGATCTCCGGCCAACAGCATAGCGACACTCAAGACATGATCAGCCCGCCGTCGACATTAACGGTTTGACCGGTGATATAGGCGGCATCGTCACTTGTAAGGCGAGCGATTATTCGGCCGCCGCGGCGGAAGCCGCGCTCTGAGCAGAGGGACGCTTGAGACCCAGATGTTCCCTCAGCGTCGATCCCTGATACTCATTGCGGAACAGACCGCGACGGCGCAGTTCCGGGACGACGAGCTCCACAAAATCGGACAGGCCCCATGGCAGGGCGGGCGACATGATATTAAAGCCATCCGCACCGAAGTTGATAAAACGCTCCTCCAGCTCATCCGCGATTTCCGCAGCGGTGCCGACGATCTGCCAGTGCCCGCGGGCGCCTGCAACTCGCTGATAGAGTTGACGCAAGGTCAGATTTTCCCGTGCAGCAAGTTCAAGGAACAGTGCTCGCCGGCTCTTGCCGCCTTCGGTTTCCGGCAGTTGCGAGATTAGCGCGTCGACCGGCAGTGTCCTCACTTCCTCGACCCCCGCAAGCTCGGCCAGCATGTCGAGCCCGACGGAAGGTTCGAGCAGGGCCTGTAGCTGCTCGAATTTCTCCTCCGCCTCCTGCCGCGTCCTGCCCACGACGGGGAAGACGCCGGGCAGGATCTTCATGTCGTCGGCCGCGCGGCCATATTTGGCAAGCCGCCCCTTGAGGTCGCTGTAGAAGGCGATCGAGCTCTCCAGCGTCTGCTGGGCGGTGAAGACCGCCTCCGCCGTTCTGGCCGCGAGTTCCTTGCCGGGTTCCGAAGAGCCGGCTTGCACCACGACCGGGTGGCCTTGCGGCGGACGGGCAATGTTCAGCGGCCCGCGAACCTGGAAAAATGCGCCGCGATGATCGAGGCGACGAACCTTCTCTTGGTGAAAGTAGACGCCGCTCTTCCTATCCCGCACGAAGGCGTCGTCGTCCGATGTGTCCCAGAGACCGGTGACGACATCGACAAATTCTTCCGCCCGCTTGTAACGGTCGGCATGCGCTATGATCGCGTCGCGGCTGAAATTGTAGGCGGCGCTGGCATCGGCTGACGTGACCAGGTTCCAGCCGGCGCGTCCGCCGGAGAGATGATCGAGCGAGGCGAACTGCCGTGCAAGATTGTACGGATCAGAGAAGCTCGTGGAGGCGGTCGCCACCAGACCGATACGGCTTGTAACTGCGGATAGCGCCGAAAGCAGTGTGATGGGTTCGAATGGGTAGAATCCAGAATGCGCCTTGCGGCTCGCCGCCTCGACATTGTGCACGCGTGCGCTGACGCCGTCGGCGAGAAACACTGCATCGAACTTGGCGTTCTCGGCGATGCGGGCGAAATGCACGAAATCCGAGAAGCCCGTGCTGTCGGACGCGCCTGGATGACGCCATGCGGCAACATGGTGCCCGGTGTGCAAAAGGAAAGCGCCGAGGCTTAACTGACCGTCACGCTTGGCCATTTCATTCTCCTTCTCAAAATTGCTCAGCCGAAATTCAGTGCAGCCCGAACGCGTTCAACAGTTGCTCGCGAAACTTGACGAAGCGCGCTTCGCTGCGATTGCGCGGCCGCGGAAGATCGATATCCATCTCGCGGCTGCGCGCGCCCTTCTCCTTGGAGAGGATGAGCACCCGGTCGGCGAGATAGACTGCCTCCTCGAGGTCGTGCGTGACCAGGATCATCGTCACCTTCTCCTCCCGCCAGATGCGGGTGAGTTCTTCCTGCATGGTGATCTTGGTCATGGCGTCGAGCGCACCGAACGGCTCGTCGAGCAGCAGGATCTCGGGCTTGACGACGAGGGCCCTTGCAATGCCGACACGCTGGGCCATGCCACCCGAAAGCTGCGACGGCAGCGCATCGGCGAAATCGCCGAGGCCGACGAGTTGGATATAGTGGCGTGCGCTGGCCCTTGCCTCGGCCTTTTTCACACCGCGATTTTCGAGCGGAAAGGCAACGTTATCAAGCACGGTAAGCCAGGGCAGAAGCCTTGGCTCCTGGAAGATCACGGCGCGATCCGTGCCGACGCCATGGACGGACTGGCCGTCGATCAAGACGTCACCCCGATCCGCATCTTCGAGCCCGGCGAGAACCCTGAGCAGCGTCGTCTTGCCAGAACCGGAAGCTCCCACGATCGCCAGGCTCTCACCGGCGCCAATATGGTTGCTCACGCCTTGGAGCACATTGAAATGGCGGCCGTTGATCGAGTAGGACTTAGAGAGGTTCCTGATCGTCACCTCTCCGCGCGAAGTTAGTTCGGCCACCGCCATCGATCCGCCCCTCAGTTGCCGGCGACGGCGAAATTGGCCGGATCGTAAAGGATGTCTTCCACCTTGAGCTGGCCCGGTTTCAGGACGCCGCCGCGGGCGAGGATGTCGATCCAGAATTGCAGATCGCGGTCCACGGCCTTGCCGCCTTCGCGCACGCCATAGCCGGTGAAGTATTGCGCGATCTCGGCATTCTCGCCGCGCGAGGCGAGCACCTTGGCAATCACAGCCTTGGTTTCCTCCGGATGAAGACGGGCATATTCGAGCGCGGCTTGCGACTTTTCAACGAAGATCCTGGCAGCGCCTGGGTGTTGCTTGATCCAGTCGCGGCGCAGCACCGTAAAGCCGCCGGCGATCTCGCCAAGCACATCGGTGTCGCCGACGATCTTTTGGAGGCCACCTTTTTTCAGCGCTACGCCTTCATAAGTCTTCTGCCAGTAGCCGAAGGCGGACACGTCGACCTGCTTGGAACGCAGAACCTGTTCGAGCTGCGGACCCGGGACGACAACGAGCTTGGCCGCATCTTCCGGCAGGCCGACGGAATGCAGCGCCTCGCGCACGGTATAATCGAGATGGGCTCCAAGCGTGTTGACTGCAATCGTCTTGCCGGCCAGATCCTTGATCGACTTGATCGGACTACCGTCAAGCGAATAGAAGATGCTCTCGGTCGTCTTGTTGATACCGTTCGAGGGATAGGCCGCAATGAAATCGTTGCCGCCGGCGATCGAATTGAGCACCGCGGCGGTGGCGGCACCTCCGAGTTCGACATGGCCAGACGCCAGCGCGAACAGCGAGGCCGGGCCACCCGGGGCATAGCCGACATCCTGCAGCGTGATGCCTGTATCCTTGAAATAGCCGAGCGCATCGGCAAGTTCATGGGGAGCGAGACCGCCCTGACTTGCAAGATAGCGGATCGTGACCTCATCTGCAGCCAAGCTACCGCTCGCCTGGACGGCGAGCAGCATGCCGGCTGCGAGCGCGGCCATACGGCCTAGGGAACGACGGGAAATCTGCATTTTTTTACTCCATTGAATGGGGTGAGATTGAGAGGGCGCGCCAGGTCTCGGCCTTCAGTCCCTGGGGTTGGACCAACGGCACAGCCGAGCCTGCACTGCATCGAGGATGAAGTTGGCCGACAGTCCGAGAACGGCCAGCAGCAATATTGCTGCGAACATCAGCGGGATCTGGAAATTGTACTGCGCGTTCATCACCTGAAATCCGACCCCGGAATTGGCGCCGATCATCTCTGCTGCGATGAGCAGCAGAAGCGAAGTGGTGGCGCTTAGCCGCAACCCGACAAAAATCTGCGGCAAGGCAGCCGGCAGCACGACGCGGCGGAAAACGGTAAGCGGTCGGGCGCCGTAGACGCGCGCCATCTCCACCAGCTTTGGGTCCACCTGTTTGACACCGCCGATGGTGGCGAGAAGTATCGGAAACAAGGTCGCCCAGAATATCACGAAGATCTTCGACGCTTCGCCAAGGCCGAGCAGCAAGATGAACACTGGATAGAGTGCGAGTGCGGATGTTTGCCGAAACAATTGCAGGATCGGGTCGAGGCTGCGCTCGATAATTCGGATCTGCCCCATGAAGAGCCCGAGCGGGATGCCGACGGCGACCGCGGCGGCAAATGCGACACCGGCGCGCTCAAGGCTGATCGCGATATCGCGGAGCAATGGGCCGCCGCTTATGCCATTCCAGAGTGCCCGCAAGATCGCATCCGGTGGAGGCAGAACCGCGGGGTTGATCCATCCGAGCGACGGTGAAATTTGCCAGAGGGCGGCAAAAGCAACGAGCAGCCCAAAGCGCGAGAGGAAACCGCGCAGCAACTCGCCTATTTCCCTTGCAAGCCTGCTCTGCCAGAAATGCGTTTCGCGATAGCTCTGCAGTATGCCCTGCTGTTCGGTCTCGAGCGCCATGACGCTACCCTCTCTTCCCGTGTCAGTTACTCTGCTGCTTCGGTATAGGCGGCAGCCCACCTTACCTGCGGAAAAGGCAGGCCGAGATTTTCACGCAGGGTTTTGCCTTCGTAGGCGGTGCGGAAGAGGCCGCGGCGCTGCAGCTCTGGAACAACGAGTTCAACGAAATCATTAAGCCCGGTCGGCAGCCAGGGCGGCAGGATGTTGAATCCATCCGCGCCTTCGTTTTCGAACCATTCCTGCAGGGTGTCCGCGACCTGGACCGCAGAACCGATGATGGTGAAATGGCCACGCGCCGAAGCGATCCATTGGTAAAGCTGGCGGATGGAGAAATTGTTCTCATCCGCGATACGGCGGATCAGTTCCTGACGGCTCTTCATGCCCTCTGTCGGTGGCGCCGGAGGCAGCGGACCGTCAAGATCGCAGCCTGTGAGATCCAGTTCGCCGCCGCTGAGCGCGTTGATGAGCGCCAACCCCTCCTCTTCGATGATCAGACTTGTGAGCCGCTCATATTTCGCGCGGGCTTCCGCCTCCGTGCGGCCGACAAAGGGCGAGACGCCGGGCATGATGAGCACATGCGACGGATCGCGACCGAAGCTGCGCGCGCGCGTCTTGATGTCGCGATAGAATTCCTGGGCGGTATCGAGCTTCTGGTGCGCTGTGAAGATGACTTCCGCAGTGGCAGCCGCAAGTCCGCGCCCGTCGTCCGATTGGCCAGCCTGCACGATGACGGGGTGGCCCTGTGGCGAACGCGGGACATTCAATGGCCCTTCGACCTGGAAGTGCTCGCCGCGGTGATTGGTGCGGCGCACCTTGTTCACGTCGAAATAGATGCCGCTTTCACGGTCGCGAATGAACGCGTCATCGTCAAAACTTTCCCACAGTTTCTTGACAACGTCGACATGTTCCGCGGCCCTCCTGTAGCGGGCCGCGTGGGGTTGCTGCCGCTCGAGATTGAAATTCCTCGCCGCAGCTTCCGTTGCAGTCGTCACAACGTTCCAGCCGGCCCGGCCACCGGAGATCAGGTCGAGCGAGGCAAATTTGCGCGCAACGGAGTAAGGCTCCTCATAGGTCGTCGATGAAGTCGCGATGAAGCCGATATGCTCGGTAAACGGCGCCAATGCTGAAAACAGCGTCACCGGCTCGAAACCGACCACCCTGGCGTTGCCACCCTCAATGCCGCCACCGAAGGCGACTGCAAGCCCGTCTGCCAGGAAGTAGGCATCAAAAAGCCCACGTTCGGCTGCCTGCGCGAGCTCGATGTGGAACTTGAGATTGACCGCTCCATCGACCGGCTGGTCCGGATGGCGCCAGGACGCGATATGCTGGCCCCCGCCGGGAAGGAACGCACCGAGCTTGATTTGTCTCTTCATGGAACTCCCCTCGACATCGCAAGTTTTGGCTGCTCCCATTCGAGAGATCAAGCTACGGTGGTGCGATGTGTCAGTATAGCGATATAATCTATAAATTTGATAGGTTGTATGGCGCCGGGCAATTGGCTTAATTTGGAATTTTTTTTCTCAAACAGTCAGAATAGCGAATTTATCGCCCGCCGCAGCGAACCGTTAGCTTGTTACGCCTTGGCAACGATAGCCACAGGAAACGCTGCACAGCGCAGAAGCTTATCGGGTCTCGGACATCAGACAGGGTTAACAGACACGCATGATCATATGAGAAAGTTTATGAAATTCTAACCAAGCCGCCTCTACTGTTGATACTTAGTCTGCGTTTCAGGTCCCGTGGCCAGCCATCTGAGGAAAAGGGATCGAATACTTGGACGGTACATCAATCCTTGGGGGAGGCGTTTGAATGTTTCTGAAAACTGCCACGGCGAAAAACATGTTTGTCATCATTGCCACCGGGGTCGCCACGTCGGTGGCAACTGCCGGTATCCTGTTGTGGCTCTCCTATAACGAAGTGCGTCAGCGCAGCATTGCCGAGATGACCAATTCCGCCCTGACGAGCGCTGCCAATATCGAAACGCGGTTCCAAGGCATCAAGACGCTTTCATGGAACATGCGCTCGGCGCTCTATGCGATGAAGCAATCAACAGCACCCAGCCGTGATGCGATGAATGCCCTTTTGAAACAGCTTCTCCAGGACAACAAGAATGCGCTCGGTGTCAGTACCGGCTGGGAACCGGAGGCCTTCGATGGCAAGGACGGCGATCACAAGGGCAAGGCGGATTCGGACGCGACCGGCCGCTACATTCCTTATTTCGCCCGTTCGGGCAACGAGATCGTATATTCGCCGCTGGTCGACTACGATACACCCGGTCCCGGCGACTACTATCAGGTTCCGAAAACCACCGGCAAGGACCTGGTGACTGAACCCTACTCCTACAAGATCGACGGCAAGGACGTACTGATGGCGTCGGTCATGGTGCCGCTGTCGATCGACGGCAAGTTCGTGGGCGTAACCGGCGTCGATACCGCGCTGGACGAACTTGCAAGCGAACTCAATAAATTGAAGCCGCTCGGGGATGGCTTTGTCGCTCTCATCAGCAAGGGCGGCAGCTTCGTTAGCTATCCGGACCCTTCCGTCCTCGGTAAGACCTTGAAAGATTCCGGCCTCGACGCCAACGCGTGGGGGAAGCTGATCGCCTCGCCGCGGCAGGTTTTCGAAATGACCAACAAGGATGGAAGCATTGACATGGCTGTGGCCGTGCCGGTCAACCTGCTTGCCGATACGACTTGGTATACGATCGTTTCGGTGCCTAAGGCGACGGTCTTTGCAAGCCTCTCCTCACTAGCCGGCACCTCCGTTGCCGTCATCATCGGCGCAACGGCGATCATGATCCTCGTTGGCTGGATGTGTTCGGTTCGTTTCCGCCGCCGTCTCGGCTCGATGATCGGTGCCACGGGTGAAATTGCTCGTGGCCGCACGGATGTCGATCTATCGGAATCGGTCCATTCGGATGAAATCGGTGACTTGGCGCGGTCGCTGAAGGTCCTGCGCGATGCCACCATCGCCAAGGCGCGCCTTGAACTCGAAGCGGAGGAAGGTCGCGATGTCAGTGAAAAGGAACGTCGCAGGCGTGCAGAAGAAGCGGCCGATCGCGATGGCCAGGTGCAGTTTGCCGTAAGCGAGCTTGCAAACGGCCTGCAAAGGCTTGCAGAGGGTGACATGACTCACCGGCTAAACGGCGAGTTCGTCGGCCCGCTTGACCAGATCCGGCATAATTTCAACACTTCGGTGGAAAAGCTGCAGACCGCACTTCGTGCCGTTGGCGATAACGCATCCGCCATCCAGGCAGGCTCCGACGAAATCCGTGGGGCTTCGGACGAACTTGCCAAACGCACCGAACAGCAGGCAGCCTCAGTCGAGCAAACTGCCGCAGCCCTTGAGGAAATCACCACCTCTCTGAGAGACGCCAGCCGTCGAGCGGCGGACGCCGGGAGCCTTGTCGACCGCACGCGCGCAGACGCTGAAAAATCGGGCGCGATCGTCAAGGACGCCGTCGTTGCCATGGGTGGCATCGAAAGCTCCTCGCGCGAAATCTCCAACATCATCGGCGTGATCGACGAGATCGCTTTTCAGACCAATCTTCTGGCGTTGAATGCGGGCGTTGAAGCAGCGCGCGCCGGCGAGGCCGGCAAGGGGTTTGCGGTTGTCGCCCAGGAGGTGCGCGAACTGGCGCAACGCTCCGCAAACGCGGCAAAGGAGATCAAGAAGCTCATCACGAATTCCGGTCAGCAAGTGCAGGCAGGCGTCGCGCTAGTCGGCGAAACCGGTAAGTCGCTGGAGGCGATCGTTTCGCAGGTGCAGGAGATCAACCAGCATGTGATGGCGATCGTTCGCTCGACACAGGAGCAGTCGACGGGGTTGAACGAAATCAGCGCCGCGGTGAACACGATAGACCAGGGAACGCAGAAAAACGCGGCGATGGTCGAGGAATCCACCGCAGCAAGCCATGCGCTTGCCTCCGAAGCAACGTCTCTCAATGGTCTACTCGGACAGTTCCGTTTTGAAGGATCGGCCGCCCAGGCAACAAGGCCGGTCGTGACGACATCAATGCACAGACCCGCGACATCGCCGGCCCGTGTTCTCGGAGCGCGGGTCAAGCAGAGCTTTGGAACCGCAGCGGTGGCACAGCAGCCAGCGGATTGGGAGGAATTTTGAGGGTCATAGACGGATAGTGGCGTCTGGCCCCAATTGGACGCATCAGCCGCACGCTGGCTCTAGACGATGTCTGAGCCGGCCCGGTGCGGGCCCTCGCTCTCGCCAATTTCCGAGCAATGTTTTTGCTCCTTCACATTGTTCAGGCTTCGCCGAACCACCGCGACGCGGCCTGAACAGCCTCCTCATAGTCAGGGGCGGCCTCACCGACCCATGCAACGTAGCCGTCAGGGCGCACGAGCACAGCGCTCAAGCCCAGCCTATCCTTGGCATCACTTGCGACATATGTGATCCGACCGCTCCAGCGGCTTGCCAGCGCGTGAAGCGGCGCGCCGGCGTCAAAGTCTAGCAATAAGCCTTTCCCCTCCCCGAGCAGGTCGCCAAGCTTCATCCCGTTGACCAACTCGAAGTCGGGAGCACTGCGGCCAACCAGCGGATGACTACTGTCAAAATCGTAGCGTAACGACACACCCCAGACGCGTTCGGCGAAATAAGTCGTGCCGTCGCGCGTGTCGATGAGATCACGGATAATGGCTTCGAGCGCGCGCGAACTCCGGCTTGGACGCATGAGCGCGACCTGAGCACGGGACCAGTCAAGGACCTGCGCTCCTACCGGATGCCGTTCGCTCGCATAGCTGTCGAGCAGACCGGACGGCGCGTCGCCGCGGATCGTCGCAGCAAGCTTCCATCCAAGGTTCATCGCATCGCCCAACCCGAGATTAAGCCCCTGACCGCCCAGAGGGGAATGGACGTGTGCAGCGTCGCCAGCGAGCAACACACGTCCATTGCGGTAAGCCGTCGCGTGATAGGCGCGGTCCGTCCACGTGGTGGCAAGCTCAAGGGCCGTCAAAGTGACGTCGATGCCGCAGATATGGCGCAACACTGCCTGCACATGCCCTCGCTTAACCGGATGGGTCCGGTGGAAAGCGCCGCCGTCGAAATCGACCATCGCGATGGTCCCGGGCTTTTGGTAAGTATACATGCCCGTAGCCGTGTAGTGGCGGCCGGGTACGAGCTTGTCTGGATCAGCTATCTCGACTTGAACGGAATAGCCCGTGAACTCTGGATCGGTGCCGACGAACTCAAAACCGCCAGCTTTGCGTACGGTACTGCGACCGCCATCGCACCCGACGAGCCAGCGTCCGCGAAAGGTTTCGACGCCAGCACGAATGGTCACGTCTTCGTCCGATTGGTCAAAGGTTTCGACGCCAAGGCCGCGCCGGATCTCGACCCCCGTTGCGATTGCGCGGATGGCCAAGGCGGATTCGAGGTACTCCATCTCGATCATCATGCTGGTGCCTGCCGGACTTGGCAGGCGATACTGCCACTTCACGGCGTCGATGTTGTCGTTGAAAAACTGGATGCCAGCGAAATGGCCGCCTGGGCGGCGCGGCTGTTGCATCCAGTGCACGGCAGTCAAAGCGCTGCTTTCGCCTGATTGATCTTTCGCCCGTTGCGGCTCCGCGATGTCGTGAAGCAGCCCGCGACGGTAGAAGGCTTCGATGGAAGGCGCGGAAAGGCCACGCATGCCGAACGGCAGCCGCTTCAAGGGAGAATGCGGCTCCTTAGCTTGTTCCAGCACCAGCACAGAGAGGTCAGCAAGCCGCAACTCGCAGGCGAGAAACAAGCCCACCGGACCCGCACCGGCAATCACAACATCATAAATCTTGAACGCGTCGCGCATGAACTACTCCTTGTGGTCGTTCGACCGGAGCGGTTCGTCGTTTTGACAACCACACGGACGAACAATAGGACGCTTGATTGAGCAGCGTCCGTTGTTCGTCGTGGAGAACTCATGCACGAGGCAAGGAACAGAGCTTCCGTTTCCGAAAGGACTTGGGCCAACCACACCAAGTCATGCCTTTTCCGACATCGGCAACATAGCGTCGGGGCGATCGATCGGCAACAGAAGACATTCGCTTTTCTGACTGCCGCGGTCGCAATTCATTGTCGTAGATGCTTCGAGAAGGGATCGCAGAGAGGATGGGGCGACAGTCGGAACCAACACGATTTATTTACGACTACTCGGCCTTGTCATTCGCGGTCCATTTGAAGTGGTCGCCCTCCGCCGAGATGTATCCCACGCCAGGAAACGGAAAGTGCGGGGCGAAAATCCTCTCGTGGCTTTTGGCGAGCGTGCTCAGCGTCTTGACGCGGTTCCGCTCGGCCTCCGGCTTGTCGCCATCGAACGAAATCCCCCAATCTGGCTTGGCAAGCGAAATGATCGAGCTGTGAACGGTGTCGCCAATATCGAACAGCCTCTCCTTTCCGGATTCGATCTGATAACCGACGTGGCCAGGCGTGTGACCACTCAAGGCCACGGATGTGATACCGGGAGCAACCTGACCGCCAGGTTTGAACGTCTTGATATGGTCCGCGATGGCCTTGACGATGTCTGCAAGCTTTCCGTTTGCCTTGGCATCTGACCACTCCACTTCCGACATGCGGATCGTGGCATTTGGAAAAGCGAGCTTTCCATCCACAACCAGCCCGCCAACATGATCCGGATGTGAATGGGTGATCAGGATTTCGTCGACTGCATCGGCGCGATACCCGGCTTTTGCCAGACTGCCCTGAAGTGCGCCGCCGACGCCGGTATCGATCAAGATGAGGTGCCGGTCCGACTTGACCAGTAGAGCGTCGACGCTGAGGGTGACGGTATCTGTTGGCGCGCCCGCAGCCTTAAGCAAATCCGCGACTTCGGCCGGGCTATGGTCAAGACCAAATATCTTGCCGTCATTGGGTTGGACAAACTGGGCGTCGTGAAGGGCGACAATGTCGAATTTCCCCAGTTTGAAGGCTTTCGCATCCGGTTGTTGCTGCGGCATCTGCGCAAAAGCAAGTCCTTGGTATGCGACCATCAAAGTAGTTGCCGCCAATAGCTTTGCTGAAATTTTGCGATTAGTCATGGCACTTTCCTTTCTGAGCGAGAACGCGAACGCATCTTACGCAAGTTCGGTTGATTGAGACATCTCACCAATCGGTGTTCGCCAAGATGAAAAAAGCGGACAGCAAGGATCGGCTCGACATTCTGCTCCTGGCACGTTTGAGGCCTCCAATGAGGTCGCGCGTTGACCCATTGCCGGACCCCGGCAGCGAACATCTCGGCCTGTCAACTTACCCGCGGGCAGCAGCGACAATGAAACGCATCGGATCGATGAGCGCGCCAACGAAGCCAATTTTCACGGTGCTATCGTTGAAAAGCTTGCATCAGCCAGCCCGCGGTGAAGTCCGCCATCGTAGAGCGCTTTGTGTTTATCGGCACCAAAATATTATGTCGTCCTTCTGCCGGAATCTTGACGTCGCCAAGCTTGACGAGACTGCCGTCTGCAAGAAAGGTTTTGATGAGCGTGTCCCAACCTAAAGCGACGCCCTGTCCTGCTCTCGCTGCAGTTATTGCCTCGGTATAGTGGCTAAAGCGAAGCATCGATCGCAAGTTTCCGGGCTTCCGGCCGAGGCGGGCGAACCAGTCGTCCCATCTATACCAGCTCCTATCCGGAACGTCGGTTTCGATGAGCTCATAGTCGCCGTCCGGAAAATCTCGGCCGAGATGGGAAGCGGCATACTCGGGCGAGCAAACCGGAAAAATACTGTCGTCACAGGATGCCAAGACGGTTCCGTCATTGAATGGAGGCGATCCGTATCTGATAGCGATATCCACGACCCCGGTGTTGAGATCAATCTTGCTGTCTTGTGAGATCACCCTGATCTGGATATTCGGATCGAGTTTGCGCAGCTCGGCTATCTTGGGGAGAAGCCAAAAGGACGAGAACGCAATTGTCGCACCGATCGTTACGATGTCGGTCGCTGTCGCCCGCATCGTATCAACGCTGTCGGCAATATTGGAAAAGCTGTCCGCGAGTGTCGCACCGAGGTGGAGACACGCCGGCGTCGGCTCGATGGATCGGTGGCCACGATGGAAGAGCGATCTGCCGAAATCCTCTTCGAGAAGGGCGATCTGACGGCTGACGGCAGCTTGAGTGACGCCAAGCTCCTTGGCCGCAGCGGTGACGCTGCGATGTCGTATCGTTGCTTCGAGTGCAACAAGAGCGGTCAACGAGGGCAGTCTCTTGCGTAGCTGCATGGGTGAACCTCAAGGCAGGCGAACACATAACATTTAGTTATGTCACCCGCAATAATTTCTGCCGTTGAAGCAAAGTGGTTTTGAACTCATTCTTGCGCTTTATCGCATAAGGAGAGGTCATGCTAAACACGTTTCCGTCTTCGATCTCTTCGGTCCTCGATTCGCGGGCCGAGGGCTATTCGCTGCCAGCCGGCCTCTATACGCGCGATGACGTCTTTGAGGCGGACCTGGACGTGTTCTTTCGCAAGCACTGGATCTATGTCGGTCTTGAATGTGATGTTCCGGACGCCGGAGATGCCACGGTCATCGACATCGGTGCGACAAGCCTGATCCTCCTGAGGGACGACGACGAATACGTTCGCGTCTTGCATAACGTCTGTCGGCACCGGGGTAGTCGGCTCCTCGACGGTGGATCGACCGTCATCTCGAAACTCGTCTGTCCGTATCATCAGTGGACTTACGAACTATCGGGCGAGCTTGTGCACGCGCCCCACATGGGGACGGACTTCGACAAGTCCTGTCGGAACCTGAAGCCCGTCAACTTCAAGTCGATCGGTGGATTAATTTATGTTTGCCTGTCGGACACTCCGCCTGATGATGTCATCACTCTCGAGGAGGTGGTGGACGAGCGCCTTGCCCCCTATGACATCCGAAATGCGAAAGTCGCTCATCAGACCGATGTCATCGAGCATGGCAATTGGAAGCTCACCATGGAGAACAATCGCGAGTGCTATCATTGCGCGGCCAATCATCCGGAGCTCTGCGTCTCCTTCATCGATCTCGATTTCGGCTTCGATCCCGCAACGCTCAACGAAGAGGACCGTGCCGAAGCGGAGCGGCATCTGCGACTCTATGCCGAGCGTACGCAGGCGTGGGAGGCAGAGGGCCATCCTTCCGGGGTTGTTGAGCAGGTTTGCGGCCACGCGACAAACTTTCGAACGCAGCGTCTGATCATCGCAGGCGCGGGCGAATCGCAAACGCGGGACGCGACAGCCGCCTCCTCGAAGCTTCTCGGCAAGATGACGCGCAAGGATCTCGGCGACACGCACCTCTGGGGCCACAATTGCTGGAGCCACTTCATGGGCGACCATGCGGTGACAGCGATGGTCGTTCCGCTCTCTGCAAACCGCACCCTGGTGCGCACGAAATGGCTCGTTCACAAGGATGCGGTCGAGGGCGTCGACTATGACCTCAACAAGCTGACCGAGGTCTGGATTGCAACGACCGAGCAGGACGCAGAGCTGGTCGCGCGTTCTCAGTCCGGCGTTGAGGACCCGGCGTACGATCCGGGTCCGTATTCGCGCTTCACCGAGCCGCAATTGGACAATTTCGCGACATGGTACATCGAGCGGATGCGCGCCCATGGATACTAGAATGATGGATTCGGTCGGCTCGCCCGGCAATCGGAAATACTGGAACCCTGATGTCGACAGCGAGCTGCTATGCGTCGACGTCCACCAGGAAACACACGATGTGAAGACCTTCACCTTTGTCGCAGAAGGTGGAAAGCACATCGCATTTTCTGCCGGCCAGTATTTCGCCTTCGATATAGCGACTGGTGCCGAGCTGGAAACACGCTGCTACAGCATCTCCTCGTCTCCAATGCGCACAAACGCGATATCCGTAACGGTGAAGCGCGTTACGGGCGGCACCGTGTCCAACTGGCTTCACGACAACCTGGCTCCAGGGGGACGCGTGCGGGCAAGCGGACCCCTCGGGCAGTTCATCCAGCCGGCCGCCGCCAATCAGAAATATCTGTTCCTCAGCGGCGGATCAGGCATCACCCCCGTCATGTCCATGGCGCGGGAACTCGGCGATGCAGCGCTGCCAGTTGACGTAATCTTCCTGCATGCGGGTCAAACGCCGACGGACCTGATCTTCCGCAGCGAACTGGCAAACCTGGCCACGCGGCTCAAGGGGTTTCGCCTTTACTTCCTTCCGGAGGAGCTGGGTGGAGAGACGTGGTGGCCGGGATTGAGCGGACGGATATCGCGCGAGTTGTTCCAGCTTGTCGTGCCTGATCTCTCCAAGCGAACCGTCATGTGCTGCGGCCCGGCACCCTTTATGGCGGCTGCCCGGAAGATCTCGGGAGAACTTGGTGTCCCTATCGAGAGTTACATCGAAGAAAGCTTTGACGCAGCAGTGCTTGACGACGCGCCCGTTCCGCTGATTGACGAGGCGAAGAGCGAAATCTTCAAGGTTGAGTTCTCAAGGCAAGGTCGCACGATCGACGTAGGGGCAAATCAGACGGTCCTTGCCTGTGCCAAGAAGGCCGGAGTGAAGATGCCGTCTTCCTGCTCGAGCGGTCTGTGCGGAACCTGCAAGTCGAAGCTGCTCAGCGGCACCGTCGACATGAAGCATAGCGGTGGTATCCGCCAGCGTGAGATCAATGCCGGCCTCTTCCTGCCATGCTGTTCGAAACCACTTAGCAATCTGGTGATTGAACGCTAGCGTCGACATCTAAAGCTTGCTTCCAGCCCTCCCGAACGAATCGACAACACCGCCCTGCCCTGCCTCGGCACCACGCCCAACCCCCTTGCCTGAATGAGGCCCTCTAGGCCTTGCTACCCACAATCAATAGAAATTGTATCTCCTTAGCGTAATCCCGCGCCTTCGGCATGCCCGTTCCTGAAGATGCTAGGGCTCTCAGACACTGGTATGAGGCGATTTCGACCAGACCCAGCATCACCGCATGAATATCGGATATCGGGCATCGAGCGGGGTTACCGAACGGCCAGCTTCACATTGGCGGCAAAAGAGTTGGCTGTGTCGCCTGCAGCCATAAGCCAACAGGTCAAGAATCTGGAGCAATGGTTGGGCAAACAGCTCTTCACCAGGACCGGCAACGAGATCACCGCGACAGACGCTGGCCAAGCAATCTACTCGCAGATTTCAAAAGCTTTTCGGATATTGCGGATATGTCTCGTGTGTCAAAAGGTGAGAGAAGCCGAGGACAAGCTCAGCGCCGGTGGACATCTTGATGTGCATTACATGGCTGGGCGTCGAGGGACATATCGAGGCTCTGGATCTGGCACTGGAAACGTCGCAGCAATCGAAGGCTTGATTGCAAACCGGCAGTTTGCCTGTTCGATAGGCGCGCGAACCGGTGACATTATCGCGCTGCCGTATGCGACGGTACGTTCGATGCGGTTTGGAGCGCGAACGTCATTCAGTATCTGAGCGACGAAGAACTCACCCATGCAATCATGGAGCTCTGCCGCGTCGTAAAACCGGGCGGGCTTGTTGCCGTGAAGGAGGTCGATATCTCGGTTTGGCAGTATCAGCCGCGGGATCCAAAACTGACGTGGCGTCTGCTCGATGCGCTTTCTGATGATAACCAAATGTCCGGCGCCATTTGGGAACGCGCTTGTGGTCCTGGTTTCGAGCGGCGGGGCTTGAGAAGGTGTCTGCCTCACAACACTAGCAGAGCGCCGTCAGCCACTCCGGCCGGCGGAGCGCGAATACATCCGCATAATCTCGCTTTCTTATCCGCCCTCACCAGCGACGGGCGAAGACCCGGAGTGTCTGATTTCCGGCCAGATTTCTGCTATCGCGAAATGTGGGTCCTCAGCTTGGGTATCGTGGTGAAATTCTGAGCCAACTTCCGTTGCCGAGCACGATTGAGCAAGCGTTGAACAGTGGACAGCGTCGTATCTGTCGTCGCGCTGACTGGACATTGATGCCTTTGTGCGGCAGCCAGCGTGACGATTACTTAATCGTGGTTGCCTTTCCTGATAAATGCACGTAAAAAGATTATGTCCTTTGTCAACAGTGAGCCGCTAAGATGGATACGATTCCCAATGAAGACTTTGATGCGGCTTTGACATTGACCGATGCGCTCGACCATCTACCCGCCAACAAGAGACGTGAGCTTGCCCGCGTGCTGGAGATCCTGTTCGACGAGGTACAGACCTTCCAGGCGCACAAGCAGTCCGATCGCAAAACTGGCGGCAAGGTCCTGAAGGTCATTCTTTACGGCTCCTATGCCCGCGGCGATTGGGTCGAGGATCGCGCCAGCGGCTACCGTTCCGACTATGATCTTCTGATCGTCGTCAATCGTGAAAGCTTTGCCCAGGAAGAAGATCTTTGGCTTGCTCTCGACGAGCGTCTCATCCAGGCGCAGATCGCCCATCATATCCGCACGCCCGTCGTCCCGATCGTTCACAGCCTCGCGGACGTCAACGATCAATTGGCACGCGGCCGGCCGTTCTTCAGCGACATCGCCCGCGATGGCAACATCCTCTATGAGGCACCGGGGCATCCGCTTGCCGAGCCGAAACCGCTGACGCCGGAGGAAGCCAGAACGGAGGCGCAAGCCAATTTTTCAAAATGGTTTGAAGATGCGTCATATTGTATGAAGCAAGCGGAAACCGCTGTTGCCGATGGAATGTTCAGCCACGCTGCGTTTAATCTCCACCAAGCGACCGAACGGTCTTACCACTGTTTCTTATTAACCATTACGCTTTACAGTCCCAAATCGCACCGCCTTAAGATGCTTCGATCCAGGGCGGAGGACATCGATTCCGGACTGATTGCCGCTTGGCCGCGCGACACCCGAATTGATCGCCGCCGATTTGAGTTGCTATCGCGCGCCTACGTCGAGGCGCGCTATTCCTCCAAGTACACAATCACGATCCAAGAACTTGAATGGTTGATCGAACGGGTCACGATTCTTCAACAACTCGTCCAGGAAATCTGCGGCGACCCGCTGAAGTAGCGTCCAATGGCCTTTGGCGGCCTTGAGTGGCCCCACGGGCACCGGTCCGACCAATCTTTCAGAACACCTTCGCCGGATTTAAGGAAAAGCCATTCGGAGTCGCGGCGGAGTTTCAGATGGCGATTCTGGTCGGCATGCTATTCGATTACTACGGCGTTCGCCGACGACCGCAATTTGACGACTCTCGGGGCGGCAAGTGCCGCCGAACTAGCCTGCGCGGTGCTTGCAGAGCACATAGCGTGAGGTGGTCGCTGCGACAGCCCTTACCAGTCCCCTCTATTCAATTGGGTATAATCTATCCCCTGGCGGGTGCTACTCCGAAGTGACGAATCTCCGAAGTTGATGTGAAGCGGAAGAACTTAGTTATCAAACAAGGGTCCCCAACCGATGTCCTGGCTGTCCGCCGATTGCCACAAATCGACAGCGTTAAAAAGGCGTTGCAGCCATTGAAACTTAGTCAAAGTGTTGAAAAAGTATCCGGAATTTCGGTGAGTTGGTTCGCCGCTAGGGGAAGTCCGAAGATTGGCTCGCCAAGAGACTCAGGATTCTCACATGATCTCAAAGGAATAAAGTCAAGTTCCCGCTCCCAAAGAATTGATTTCGAGCCAAATAGCTGTTTAAAGGCTGGCGCGCTGGCTATTGCGAACACCAACAATGCTGAGGCCATGCATCATCAGATGTTTAGGAAACGCAAATTGATAGTTGCCTGTGCGTGGAAAACTTCATCACTTCGAAAATGCATAGGCGCGTTTGAATGATCAACCAACATAGCATAAAGCCGGCGGGCATGCTTTCAACACTGGTGCGCCACCGCGAGCTTCTTTGGGAACTGATCAAGCGCGATTTCATCGGCCGATACAAAGGCTCCTTCCTTGGCGTCGCATGGTCACTTCTCAATCCCCTTTTGATGTTGGCCATCTACACATTCGTCTTCAGTGTGGCTTTCAAAGCGCGCTGGGGAATTGCCAACGAGAGCAAGGTCGGATTTGCTATCGTGCTCTTCTCAGGGCTAATCGTTCACGCCCTTTTTGCGGAATGTCTTAATCGGGCGCCGACGTTGATTGTCAGCCACCCAAACTACGTTACCAAGGTGGTATTCCCTCTGGAGATACTCCCCCTGATGGCGCTGGGTTCCGCGCTTGGCCATTTCCTGGTCAGCCTGCTCGTCCTGATAATATTCTGCATGCTTTCTGGTGCAGCGCTGCATACGGGTGGCTTGCTCATTCCTATTATATTGTTGCCGATGCTTCTAATTGCACTCGGTCTAAGTTGGCTTTTGTCATCATTGGGAGTTTTCCTTCGGGATTTTGCACAGGTGATCGTAATGGTAACAACGATCATGTTGTTTTTGGCACCGGTATTTTATCCAATTGAATCCTTGCCACCGCTTTACCAAGCGATGCTGGTCTGGAATCCGATTACGTTGCCCATCATGCAGCTTCGCGCGGCATTGTTATGGGGTGACCCGATTGACTGGACGGCGTGGGCCGTCAGCCTTGTTATTGGCGTGGTGGTCTTTTACCTGGGATTCGCTTGGTTTCAGAAGACAAGGAAAGGCTTTGCCGATGTACTCTGACAAAGCCGTCATCGATGTTAAGAATCTCAGCAAGCGTTACGATATCTACGATCATCCGCGTGATCGTCTGAGGCAACTGGTCATTCCCCGTCTCCACGGTTTGGCCGGTCGATTGAAATTGGCAAAACCGGAAAATCCGCCGACTTACCATCGCGAATTCTGGGCATTGCGCGATATCTCGTTCCAGGTGAAGCCCGGTGAGACGCTTGGCATAATCGGCCGCAACGGGAGTGGCAAAAGTACGCTGCTGCAAATACTGGCGGGTACGCTGTCACCGACCTCCGGAGACGTTAAAGTCGATGGCCGAATTGCTGCGTTGCTCGAACTCGGAAGTGGGTTCAATCCCGAGTTCAGCGGCCGCGATAACGTCTTTCTCAATGCGCGAATTCTTGGCCTCAGCCAGCGGCAGATCGAAGAGCGCTACGACCGTATCGTCGAGTTTGCCGATATCGGGGATTTTATCGAGCAGCCAGTGAAGAGTTATTCGAGCGGCATGTTTGTGCGACTGGCATTCGCGGTCCAGGCACACATCGATGCATCCATCGTCATCATCGATGAGGCGCTCGCGGTTGGAGACGTGTTTTTCCGGCAGAAATGTTATGCGCGGCTCGAAGCCCTGCGAGATTCAGGTGCGGCTATACTGCTTGTTTCGCACGCCATGACCGACATCGAGCAATTCTGCGATCGGGCGATTTTGCTCGATCATGGCGAAGCGTTGTTCGTCGGAGAATCGACGGAAGCGGCCAAGCGCTATTATCAGTTGCATCAGCCCAAGTTGGCAGAACGCATCGGCGCAGCGCCGGTTGACGCATCTATTACACGCCCTGTCACTTTGCCAAGTGCGACCCGAGCGGATTTCTGGCCAGAGGATACCGCGTTCGTCAATGCGGAGTCGGTCAACCAAGTTGGCAATGGCTCGGCACGATGCACCCGCTATGGGGTTTTTGACACATCAGGAAATCGCTGCGCCAGCTTCGCCCAGGGCGAAACCGCGGTTTTCTGTTACGAGTTCCTTTTGTCGGATCCGATCGCAATTCCGCTTGCCGGTGTGGTTCTGCAGAACGAAAGAGGGATCAACGTGCACGGTAAAGGATCACTCGAATACAGCACCAAAACGCCGCAACATCTGCCGGCCGGCACGCTCGTTCGCTGCCGCCAGAGCGTCGAGCTGAAGCTTGAACTTGGAGAATACAGCTTTGAGCTAGGCCTAGCCACAATTGATGCGAAAACATATCATGAGATGGCAAACTTCAATCATGAGAGGATTTTTTCTCACATATCCCGCGTTTGCCATTTGCCTAAGGCCGGCGTCATAGCGGTCGGCTGGCGCCGTGTGCACGATGGCGCACCTCTCACTCATCATGGTGTGGCTGATCTACCTGGAGCGTTCGAATATGCCTTTGACGCCGTTGCCACAGAGTGATCGGGCGGATAACAAGATTTGCGCCTTGGGAAAGCGCTGTGCCACTGCGATGGATACAACAACGCAGATTGGCCCAAAGGATGTGAACCGTGAAGGGACATTGGCGACATAAAGTTTCCACTCTTTCACTTAACATTAACTTCCCAGCGGTGTTCCGCGGTACGACGGACTGACGGGAGTGAGACAGTATTCAGTGCTAGGAAAACCAAGTAATGTATAAGCGAATTTGCTGGTGCGGCAATAACGAGCTTCTGCCGTTCAATGCTGAATATGGAAGATGTGAAGAGTGCGGCACACTCGTCTCGGTGGGTGGCTTGTCGGACAAGGAACTTCAGGTTTCAGACGACGATAAGGATTTCTATGGAAAGCAATACTGGCTTGAGCACCAAAGCGAAGATTTAGGCTTTGCGAATATCTTCGGTCGTGCCCGCAGTGATCTGACGGATCGAAATCTGCACTGGTTAAGAACGCTCCTCAGGTACCAGGTGCCGCCCGCAAATGTGCTTGAACTAGGCTGTTCGCACGGGAGTTTCGTGGGATTGATGCGCCAGGCGGGTTATGATGCGTCTGGAGTGGAGTTGAGCCCTTGGGTCGTGGAATTCGGACAAAAGACATTCGATGTTCCGATAGCACTCGGCCCCGCGGAAAATCTGAACCTTATCCCGGGAAGTTTTGATCTCGTTGTTTTGATGGATGTGCTTGAACATTTGCCCGATCCGGAAGGGACCATGAGACACGCATTGGGCCTGTTGAAGCCTGAAGGTATGCTCATTATTCAAACACCGGAGTTCAAAGAGGAAATGACATTCGAAGAGCTGACTGCTTCGCAAGGTGCCTTCCTTAAAATGCTTCAGCCTGACGAGCATGTATATCTCTTTACGAAATCGTCAGTAAAGCGTCTTTTCAATCGCTTAGGTGCAGACAATCTAGTGTTCGAGCCCCCTGTATTCTATCAGTATGATATGTTTTTCCTCGTCGGAAGACAGCCAATAGAGGCACTTTCCGATGATAGCGGGCAAGATGCACTTGCATCAAGACCGACTGGCCGATTTGTTCAGGCGATGCTTGATCTGGACAGCCGCATCAAGGTGATAGACGCCGATCGCGCCGAGCGGCTCGATCAAATCAACACATTGAGCGAGCAGATTAAGATCATCGATGCCGATAGAGCTGACAGGCTGGAGCAAATTAATACGCTGACCAGGATGATCCGTGAATTGCAAGCCTCTGTGCGGGAAATAAATAGTTGATCATGCAGTCTTCCAGCCAGCCACCAAAAATCTCGATCGTTACCCCGTCGCTGAACCAAGGACGCTTTCTGCAACAGTGCCTTGACTCGGTCGCTGCCCAGAATTGGGGAAACCTTGAGCATTTTGTCATCGATGGCGGATCGACCGATGACTCTTTGGAGATTTTGAAGCGTAACGATCAGTTGACAAGTTTCGTGAGCGAACGCGATAGTGGTGCCGCCCACGCCATCAACAAAGGCTTGGCAAAGTGCACTGGTGATATCGTAGCGTGGCTGAATGCGGACGATTTCTACCTACCTGGCGCGTTTGAGGAACTGGCCGCCAAGTGGCGGGAGAAACCCGACGCGAGCTTCTGGTTCGGCAACGGCCTTCGCGTGGATGAGGCCGGTAAGACAAAAGCAGTCTTCAATCCCGGCCCAATAATCTACAATCGTGATGCATTGATTGAGGGGCTGGATTATATCCTGCAGCCTGCGACTTTCATGAACCCGAAAGTTCTGAAGGAGGCGGGCGGGTTAAACATCGATTTGCGCTGGAGTTTCGATTGGGAGCTCTGGATTCGCCTTGCGGAATTAGCTCCGCCCGCGACTATCGATGTGCCGTTAGCGGCGTCCCGCGAATGGGGCGCAACGTTGACGGCGAACGGAGGTTTTCGTCGGGCCGAGGAATTGCGCCTAATGGCAGAGCGCTATAGCGGTAAGGCGACGACCCATGGTGCAGTGTCTTATTGGCTGGACACGCTAGTGAACGCGATGAAATCGGATCCTTCCCTGTTCAAAGGCGATGTCCAAAGCGCGCTTCACGAGTTTTGGTGTGCCGTCCAATCTGATATGCAACGACTAAGTGTGAATACCATGGGGATGCCCACGAGCCGCTCCGCGGAACCGGAGCGACCGGCGATCCTCGGTGATCTTTTCCCGAGATACTCCGGGGCTTCCGATAGTTTAACGCGACGGGTGAAGCGTGTCCTTCGCAAGATAGTTCGACTAGTCGGAGCGGATCGACCAACCACTTCCCATCAGCCAAAACTAAATCCGCTCCCCATCAAGGAAGGTGACATAGAAATTGTCTCGTTTGCTGAGCGCCCTCAACCGTTACAATCCGGGATAGAGCGGCTGGTCGAGAATGCCAACGATATCGCGAGGCATCCCGGGGAAATCGAACGACTGGTGATCGGCGTCGATCTCTTCCCTCTGAACGCCGGGACGTCCGGTGGCATCGTGCCATGGGTAAAAGGCGTCCTTCGCGAGATGGTCCGGCTTTACCCAATGGATCGAGTGGTGCTCTTCCATCGGCCGGGGCCACCTCCTCTCCTGTTTGAGGGGGAGAATGTAGAGTTCGTCCCGCTCGCCGAGCACCCCGTAGCTTTTTACAGCGAGATGGCTCGCCATTGCGAGTATCTGCACGTGCGGGCCATCATTCGCACTTATCCGCAGGAGCACCATCCGAATATTCCATTTGAACGCCAGATTTTCGTCATCCCGGACATTCAACACGAATTTTTTCCAGAGTTCTTCGCCAAGGATGTGCTTGCAGCTAGGCGGCGCGCTTTTGCCTATGCCTTGTCCTGTGGCGGTGCAATTGCGACGATGACGGACCACTCGCGCGCCACATTGGTGAAAAATGGCTGGACGATCACCGACGATGTATTCCTGATGCCGGCGGCGTTGCCGGAAGAACTTCGCGCTGAGCCCGCCGACGGCGCCCTGCCCGAGAAGGCGCGCGCCTTTGACCGGTTCTTCTACATGCCGGCAAATATCTGGCTGCACAAGAACCACCACCGGCTATTTGAAGCCTTTCGCGATGTGCAACCGCTATTACCGCCGAACACAGGCCTGGTCCTGACGGGCAGTCCGGATGGGTTTATCGATGCTATCAAGGGCTTCGAAGATCTTCCCATCGTACACCTTGGCTTTGTTCCGCACGAGCAAGTGGCGGCACTCTTCCGAGAGGCCGTCGCCTTGGTCTATTTCTCGCTTTTCGAGGGCTTCGGCATGCCATTGCTGGAAGCATTCAATCATGGCACGCCTGTTCTTTGTAGCAATGCAGCCTCATTGCCCGAGGTAGGTGGAGATGCGGTGCTGTCCTGCGATCCGACCGACGTCCGCGCGATGACACAGCTCATGTCTAGGATTGTCAACGAAGAGGGGTTGCGGGAGTGCCTCTCCGCAAAGGCAGCGAAACGTCTCGCGGCATACAATTGGGCAACACCTGCTCACAGCCTGCGGGCCGCGCTGAATCGAGTGGCGCATGCTCCAACGCGAGAGAAACGGCGGCCGCTCCTGAGCATCGTGATGCCAACCCGTAATCATGCCCACTTCATCCGGGCTTCGATCGACAGCGTTTTGTCGCAGAGCTATGAGAATGTCGAACTTGTCGTGATGGACGGCGCTTCGACCGATGAAACCGTCGAAATTCTCAAGAGTTACGGCGATAAGATAAGGTGGATTTCGGAGCCAGATAAGGGGCAAGCCGACGCCATTAACAAAGGCATGCAGAAGGTTGGCGGGGATATTCTCGCCTATCTCAATTCCGACGACATCCTGTTGCCGGGCGCTCTCGAAAAGGCGGTCGCCTATTTCAACGATCATCCCGAGTGCGACATGATCTATGGCAACGCAGACTATATTGATGAGGATGGCAACATAACGGGTCTCTATACGACAGCAGAGTTCACGTTCGAACGCCTGATGCAGGATTGCTGCGTCTGCCAGCCGGCTGCGTTCTGGAGACGTCGCATTGCCGAGCGAACCGGCCCATTCAACGCTGAGCTGCAGACCGCTATGGACTACGATTACTGGCTGAGGATCGCTTCGGGCGGCGGCATCATTCGCCACACCTCTGAAAAACTGGCACAGTCGCGTTTGCACAAAGATGCCAAGACATTGGCTATGCGTGGCAAGATCTTTGAAGAGGTATTCGATATCTGCGAAGAGCATGGCGGCTATGTCAGCTACAGCTACTACAATGGCCTCTGGTCCTATCGTCTTTATGAATCATGGGCAGGTGGGGCAACTTTCCGACGCATACTGCCTCGTGCGTATAGATTGCCAGCGATGTTCCATTTCTCCAGCCAGCTTGTTCGCATCAGGCGTAAGCGTCATAATATAAGAAGTGTTGCCCGCACCGTCTTCAGCGTCGTCGATCGTCGATCACCGGCTATAGGTACCGTCCTCAGGAAGGCGTGGCGCAGATCATCAACCCTTCGCAGAGGCTTCAGTTGAGCAAGCCCGTCGAGATGGAAAGTGATACGGACGCACCGGCCAAACGCGCATTGATCACAGGCGTGACAGGCCAGGACGGTTCCTATCTGGCTGAGCTCCTGCTCGAAAAAGGCTACAAGGTCTTCGGTTTGGCACGGCAGGAAAGCTGGTACAGGGCGAATTGCGCCAGTCATCTCACCGGCAAAATCGAGATTCTGTTTGGAGATGTTTCTGAAGGGATCGACCTCGCGACGGCCGTGCAGGACGCAAAGCCCGACGAGATCTACAATCTCGCCTCCCAGTCGCGCCCCGGAGAATCCTGGTCTCGGGCGCCGGAAACGCTGCTGGTCAATGGATTGGCGGCAGTAAGGCTCTTCGAGGCGGTTCGGCATAACTGCCCCCTCGCGCGGATATATCATGCTTCTTCGTCTGAAATGTTTGGCCAGACCCATGTGGAGCGCCAGGACGAGCACACGCCCTTCAATCCCGTGAACCCCTACGCCGCTGCCAAGGTCTATGCTCATCAGATGGCAGGCATCTACCGCGACAGTTACAATATGTATATTGCCAGCGGCATCCTCTTCAATCACGAAAGCGAGCGGCGGCCCCTGCATTTCCTGCCACAGAAGGTCGCGTACGGGGCAGCGTGTCAGGCGCTGGAAATTACCAATTCTCCGGATCGCAACGAGCGGGGCCGGCCCATCGTCGAGGATGGCAAGCTGGCACTGGGAAATCTGCAAGTGTCGCGCGACTGGGGTTATGCGCCGGATTTTGTCCGCGCAATGTGGATGATTTTGCAACAGGACCAGCCAACAGACTTCATTATCGGAACGGGACTGTCGCATACTCTTCAGGATTTATGTGAGGTAGCCTATCAAAGCGTTGGCCGAGACTGGAAAAAATGTGTATTCAGCGATCCCGTGCTTGTCAGGCCGCTGGAGCCAAGAAAGACGGTTGCCGATCCAACCAAGGCTAGAGATGTGCTGGGATGGCAGCCTAGTGTCGGCTTCGAAGAGATGGTAGGGCGTATGGTCAAGGCTCAAATACGTCGACTGCAGCATTTCGTGTAAATTAGGTAGAGATAAAAATCGTGAAAAAAGTACTCATTACTGGTGTCACCGGTCAGGATGGCTCCTACCTCGCCGAGCTTTTGCTGAACAAGGGCTACGAGGTTCATGGGATAAAGCGTCGGTCGTCCTTATTTAACACCGATCGCATCGACCATCTCTACGTAGACCCGCATGAGAGCAACCGTCGATTTATTTTGCATCATGGTGATCTGACCGATTCCACCAGCCTGATCCGCATCATTCAGGCGGTTCAGCCTGACGAGATTTACAATCTTGCGGCTCAGTCGCATGTCGCCGTTTCTTTTGAAGAGCCAGAATACACGGCCAATTCCGATGCACTGGGTGCGCTCCGGATTCTTGAGGCCATCCGTATTCTCGGCCTGGAAAAAAAGACGCGCTTCTACCAGGCCAGCACGTCGGAACTGTACGGTCTCGTGCAGGAGACGCCACAGAAGGAAACAACTCCTTTTTACCCCCGGAGCCCTTACGCAGTTGCCAAGCTGTATGCCTATTGGATCACGGTGAACTATCGTGAAGCCTATGGCATCTACGCTTGCAATGGCATTCTGTTCAATCACGAAAGCCCGGTACGCGGCGAAACCTTCGTGACGCGCAAGATTACCCGAGCGCTCGCACGTATCAAACTTGGCCTCCAGGATTGCTTGCACCTTGGAAATCTGGACGCGAAGCGCGACTGGGGACATGCCAAGGACTATGTCGAAATGCAGTGGTTGATGCTGCAGCAGCAGGAGCCGGAAGACTTCGTCATCGCCACCGGCATTCAGTACAGCGTCCGCGAATTTGTGGATGCCGCGGCAAAGGAAATCGGGATCGAGATTCGCTGGACTGGCAAAGGCGTCGATGAAAAAGGGTTCGATGCGAAAGGCAAATGCATTGTTGCGGTCGACCCTCGCTATTTCCGTCCTGCCGAGGTCGAGACATTGCTCGGTGACGCCAGCAAGGCGAAGGAAAAGCTCGGATGGACGCCTAAAATCACCTTCTCCGAACTCGTATCCGAGATGATGCGCGAAGACCTGAAGGCGGCAGAGCGGGATGAAGTCGTGAAGAAGCACGGTTTCAATACTTACCAATACCACGAGTAGACAAATGAATAAGAACGCCAAGATTTATGTCGCAGGACATCGCGGCATGGTGGGATCCGCCATTTTGCGTCGTCTCGATACGGGTGGGTATTCAAACGTTGTTACCCGCACGCGTACTGAGCTTGATTTGACGCAACAAGCAAAGGTCGCCGAGTTTATGGCCGCCGAGCGCCCGGATTATATATTTATGGCGGCCGCCAAAGTGGGTGGTATCCACGCCAATGATGTTTATCGGGCGGAATTTCTCTATCAAAACCTGATGGTCGAAGCGAACATCACCCATGCAGCCTGGCAAGCCGGCGTAAACCGGATGCTGTTCCTCGGATCAAGCTGCATTTATCCACGTGATTGTCCTCAGCCGATAAGTGAAGAGTATCTTCTGACCGGTCCGCTTGAACAAACGAACGAACCATACGCTATTGCAAAAATTGCCGGCGTCAAACTTTGCGAGAGCTATAACCGGCAGTACGGCACGAAATATCTCAACGCGATGCCGACAAATCTATACGGCCCCAACGACAATTACGACCTTAGCAAGAGTCACGTGCTGCCCGCATTGATTCGCAAGGCGCATGAAGCTAAGATCCGTGGCGATGCGACCTACGAAGTATGGGGTTCCGGCAAGCCGATGCGCGAATTCCTCTATGTCGATGACATGGCTGACGCTTGCGTCTTCCTGATGGAGCATGAGGAGATCGAGGAGGGCCTGTTCAACGTCGGCACGGGGCAAGATGTTACCATTCGAGAACTAGCCGAAACTGTCATGGACGTGGTGGGCTTCAACGGTAAGATAGTATTCGACAGCTCCAAACCGGATGGCACCCCACGCAAACTTTTGAACGTCGAACGCTTGCGCAAGCTTGGATGGCAAGCACGCACAAAATTACGCGATGGGATCAAGCTCGCCTATTCCGACTTCCTGTTAAAGAATTCCGAGGCCCAAGCTGACTGAGCCCCTTGTTACGGTCGCAGTGCCATCCTTCAACCAAGGTCGCTATCTTGAGAAGGCATTGACTTCAATCTTTGAACAGGATGTTTCGGTCGAGGTCTTTGTGATGGACGGCGGCTCGACCGATAACTCCATGGAGATCATCGAGAGCTGGCGTCACCGCCTCGCTGGCTATAGAAGCGAGCCTGACGGCGGGCAGGCTGCGGCCATAAACGAAGGCATTGCGCTTGGGCACGCCAAATATGTTTGTTGGCTCAACAGTGATGACTGGCTTTTGCCCGGAAGCCTTTCGAGGCTTGTTCAAGCCGCCGAACAGAGCCCGCGTTCGGCTATGGCGTATGGCCGTTGCTGGAATTTTATTCAAAAGACACAAGCACGGAGGCCCGTATGGGTAGAGCCATTCACTGAAAGGCGCTTGGCGTTGCGTTGCATTATTTCGCAACCTGCCACGGTCATTCAGCGTGCTGCATGGCAGAAGGTGGGCGGGCTCGATCCTAACCTCCATATGACGATGGATTACGATCTGTGGTGGAGACTCTATAAGGAATGTGGGCCTCCTCGCTTCGTGGATGATTACCTCGCGGTAAATCGCGTCCACGAAAGCACAAAGACGAAAACCCAGCGAGTGCGCCATTACCGAGAGGCTATTGCGACCGTTCGAAAACATTACGGCAGGGTGCCGTTGAAGTGGTGGCTCGCACAGCCCTACGCGGTCTGGTTCAAGTCGCTGGTTCGTTAGGCCCTTCTTGATCCTGCGCGGATGGGATATGGCACTATCGAGCACCACAATCTCCGATAGACACTAATGTCCAATTGGTGTTTCTTTTCCGCTTTTGCCTTACAATTACCGATTCTTGGAGTCGAGGAATGCCCGAAGTGCTTACAACCATTCTTAAAGCCGGCGCTTGGACTCTCGCTGCAATCACGATTTCTCTCCTAATATCCATCCTCGGCGCCCTGACATCATCCCTCGTGAAGGCAGCGGGAGTTAAGGTCCGGCCGTTGTCGATCGTAGAGCAATTTGCGATCGGTTTCATCGCAATTTTTGTACTCTCATGGTACAATTTTGAGCTTGGGGGAACAGCGAGAGGACTATTCCAAATAATACTGGCTATTATTACCCTATTTCTCGCTGGTATTTTCGTTGGCCGGAAAAATATATTACTACGAAATGTTTCCGAATTTTTAAATCAAACGCGCATCGAGGCGAAAGTATTATTAGCATTTTCTTTTTACTTGTTTGCGGTACTTTTATACGTTTCCCATTCGGTGGCGCAGGAAGATCTCAATATCCAGATTATAAATAACAATGATATACACAGCTATGTAGCAAGCGCAGATTTTCTTCTCAACCGAGATCGAATTGTCCAGAAAATCGGTAACATTGATTTTAACGTTTTTCCAAAATCCGATGTCTTTGGCGCCTTTATCTTCCTCGCATTTTCGGCATTCATGTTGAACGACAGCCCCGTGCACGCCACGATGATACCTATGGCGATCGCATGCGCAAGCGCCGCGACCGCGGTGTTTGGGATGTCCCGAAAAGTATTTCATTTAGACGGCATTACAAGTATATCTCTTGGATTCTTCTTGCTCTGCAACATTTTATTTCAGTATATTTGCCTTAACTACTTTTTATCTCAAGTAATGGCGTGCGCCGCTTTGCTATTGACCGTCTTTTTTATCCTCGATAATTTTGTACATCGCTCTGATCGTTTGGATATTTCCTTTATGGCATCAGTAACGGGCCTTCACACTGTATGCATGATTTTCATCTACCCGGTGATGGCTCTGCCACATTTCATCATTCTTACGCTCCTATCCTGTTCTGCAGCTACTATAACCGCTCTTAAATCGAACGTAGCTAAATCTAGACTCCGATTGACTGTTTCCATCGCGTTGAAATGCACACTATCCTTTGCTCTTACCGCTGCTGTTTCAATACTTTTTCTTGCCCCAGAGAGATTTCTAATTGCAGTTATAAAGACACTAAAGCTCGCCGTTCCAAATATAGCGGGATGGCCGCTTGAGCCCGTTGGTCCCCTGGCCTTGTTAGGATACCCCGAATCTTGGCCTCCCAGGTCTCCTGGTCCACAGACCTATATAGAATGGGTAGGGCTATTTATAATTGTTGGCGTTGGCCTTCTCGGGATATCGCGTTCGGGTCAAAATTCGCGAAGCAAACAAGCGCAGGGTATTAGCCTGGGATTATTTGCGTTTCTTTCTGCAGGATATATTTTAATCGCGTTGTTCTATGGGCCTTCATACCAGCAGTGGAAATTTGCAGGATCATATCCGGTTCTTTTTTCATTTTGCGTTCCCGCCGCAATTCTGATAGGTGCGAAGAAATTGTCCAAAGCGCAGATGTTCGCCGCTGCGAAGGTCGTCCTCGTGATTGGGGTGGTTGCGCAGTTTTCTTACGTCGCGGCAAGGTGGCAGTTTGTTCGGTTCTCTTCGGCATTTGAAAGCCTAAGTGGAATTGATGAGATTTCATCCTCCAATTCTGTCTATATCGATTTGCCCGCATACGCAGACCGCATGCTTGCAACTAATTACATAAAGACAAAGTCCATTCAGTTTCACGGGGCGACGTATTACGGACCCGGCTCAAAATTAGAAGATCTTCGACCGGGTACGTTGGCCCTTAGGCGAGATCGAGAAAGTTGTTATCTCGGTTCGAAAAACATCGAACTGAAAGGCGGGTTCTTCCTGACGACAAATATCTTGCCGACTATGGCGCCAGGCGATCTCGTTCAATTCAGCAAGCCAGATAGTTGTTTATATACAGAAGGTGTAAGCGACAACGAGCCATGGGGTTCCTGGACTGAAAATCGGAATGTTCGGCTCGCATTTCACCTTAGCAATCCTCCGGACCACGATCTGCGTTTAACAATGAAAGTGCGGCCTTTCCTATCTGCTGGCAAAGTGGATCGACAAAGGGTGGACATTTCGCTTAGCGGCTCCCCCCTCTTTCAGGCCACGCTTAGCGCCGCTGACCCAATAAGTTTGTCCATGCAAATTCCGAGACAACGGCTTCCTGCCAATATGGTCGATATTAGGATCGAGCTTCCGGATGCCACTACTCCAGCGTCTGTTTCCGAAAGCTCTGACACTAGATTGCTTGGTTTGGGACTTATATCACTTGAGGTTGATTGAAGTGTATTGGATCTTTGCTAGGACCGTAGCATTGCGGACGGGCTTTGGATACTTGGAGGTGGAGTCCGCGCGGAGCGAAGGGGGTGTTCGCGCGCTCGGGGTCGCGAAATGTGCAAAGCGATTTTCGCCCCTGTATTGCTGACCAGTGCCTCCAGAGCCGGCACTGGCCAGTCATGCTTGGTGAGATCAACGCGAGGAGTAGCGTAACACCCGACCTTAGCTGCCCCAACGTTCGGACCAATCTTCCTGCACCGCTACAAGATATGTCGAGGAAGAATTTCGTGCAGACGGGCGATCTCGGCAGCCCAAAACCCCTCGCCGTCTTAAAAAAGGTTCATGTTTCCAGGAGGTTGCAGGAACTAGTTCTGAGCACCTATTGCAGCCAGCCGACCCCAAGTAACGGTCAGCGCAAGTTCGCACGAGAAGGTACGCAATGTTTGATGTCATTTTTTTAGTTGTTTTTCTGCTCGTATGCACGGCCGTCGGAATTGCGATTACAAGCCGGTGCAAATTCAGCGGAACATACCTTGCCGCGCCGGTTGTGGGCTTTGGGATTATAGCCACAATATCGACTTTGGCCTACCGATATGGCGAGACCTCTCACCAATGTACATTCACGATATTGGCCGTTGCAACGGCTGGTGCTATTCTATCGGCGAGGAGGGTGATTTCCGACATCCGGGCCCGCCCTCTGTTTCCTTTTCTTGTCGTGATCCTTGTCGCGTTTCTAGCGATTCTCCCGAAGTGGACGGGCGGCGAGCAGTTCTATGCGGTGCAGATTAACCCGTCCGACCAGATCAATTACCTTCAGTTTTCCACCGCGATTAACGAATATACCTATAGCATGATAAAAACGCCTCCTTCCGATTGGGGCGTTGCAGGCAACATGCAAGGTTTCGCGACGAAGTTCATTGACCTTAGACCAGGCGTAAATATCGTCCACGCGGCCTTTTATTGGCCATTCTTCAAAACCGCCATCGATGGCTATTATCCGTACATGGCGGCTCTCCAAGTGCTTATGTCTTTGTCGGTTGCGTTCCTCGTTCTTCAGGTTGCACCGAATCGGCTATCAGCGGCGGTCGTGCTGGGTGCGATCTATGCGCTAGGGCCACTCTTTCAACATGTCATTGACCTTAATGCTTGGGGCCAAGTCGCCGGGATGCCTCTGGCGTTTATATCAATGGGACTTGGCTATCTTGCAATGTCTACAAAGGGAGCGTCAGTGTGGCTTCTGGTAAGCCTTGGCGCATCCCTTTCGGGCATACTGTTTATCTACCCAGAGATATCAAGTATTGTTGCGGTTTGCGGCATTATTACAGCGATTGCCAGCCTTGCGGCTAAGCGCGATATCCGCGCGCTGTTTCGAGCAACAATTCCATGCATCGCCGCGATTCTTGTCGCATCCCTGTATTGGAAGGGTACGATCGGCTTCCTATTGCCACAGCTCGGTTTCGCATCGCAATTATCGAGGATCGATTGGGCGGCATATTTTGATCAGCAGCTCTTCGGGCGTGACGTCGATTACTGGCCCAGGATCAATCAGGGCACCCCGCTGACACATTACGCACACGCGTCAGCAATTATCGATCCTGCAATGGGCGAATTGGGCCTGTTCTATTTGTTGCCAACGCCCAACATGAACATAAACGTCAGGACCCTATTGAAGGCGCTTTCCGCCATTTATATGGCCGCCCTTCTGTTATCGGCGTGGGTTTCCGCGAGAACGAGTACCGACAAACCGTTGCTCATTGGGCTAGCGAGTTGCTTCGCCATTCCATTTTACGCACTATACCAAGGAGTGTTCTGGACCGCCGGAAAGGCGCTTGGGATGGCAGCTCCGGCACTCTTTATCATCGCCGCACTTCCTATCGTGCTCCCGGTGAAGTGGTTCTGGAAACTGCCTGCTATACTCCTAGCGCTCGTATATCTGAGCTTCGGGATTGCGCGCCCGATTGCTGCAACCAGTGAAAGCGGTTCTCCCTACCCCCCGCCCTATCCCAATCTCCCAGACAAAGCGGCGACAGATTGGAGCATCTCCAGCAAGGAAACAATGCTTCGCTCATGTCACGGCATCAATCTTAACATCGGCAACGCGTTTCTTGATACATTTGTGCAGGTTGCTTTGACCGGTGAGGCGCTAGGCTGGCGCACACTTCAAGCGATCAGACCGTTCAATGAAGAAACCACGGTCCTGCAGCAGCCGGGTGCTGCCGATTGCCTTGTCACAGATAGCGATGCGCTGCCCGGATACAAGACAGTCGTTGATTTGCGGCGGAAGAATTAGGATGCCGAGGCCGCGACGTGATCGCGACGGCGTTTCCAAAGCCGCCTGAGGCCATCCTTAAAGACGCCTGGCATACGATTCCGTTCGCCGTCGAGAGCATCTACGCGCACTGCAAGCCGATGCGCTTTAATCCAGGCGCGCCCGCAAACGACGCTTAGTCCGGATTGGAGACCGGCGCTTCCTATGTTGCCTTTGGCGTCAGTCGACCTCACGACGTAGCGCACTGAGAGGATCCGGCCGCGGGCCGACACAGCCTTTGAACTTCCAAAGAAAAGTCGCCTCGAAAGGACGTCGTTGCTGATTTGTGTTGATCGTTTGCAAATTCGCTTCTAAGTTGACTCACCGATCATGAAGACGAAAGCAAGATGATACCTGACGACGATGTGAGAAATTTAAGATCTGAGTTAGGATTTCTGCTCCCTCTTTTTCGTCGGCTAGCGCTAGCGGCGGGATTTTTTGTAGTTTCCTATCTTTTCATATCGATTAACAGCTATGGGGTAGGCCACAAGGTTCTTATCCCGTTCGCTGTGGCGGTACTGGCCAGTGGATCATCGAGTGCATGGGTAGCAAGATTGGCGATTGCTATTCTCACAGTCATGACTGTCATCCCGATTGAGGCCATCCATACTATCGCGAGTGTTGTTGCGGGTACTCAGTAACGCGCGAGCTAGAGCGGCGGCGAAGATGCAAGCACCGCGTCCCGCATGCCATGGCGATCAAGTTAGCCGACGAGTGGTGAAGCGCCCACTCAGACTAGGCCGCAGACTCATAACGATCTCATCCAATTCTGGCTGCTGCCAATTTGACGGCAGCGAGAAATTTCATCGGGTCTTTGTCGTCGCGGGTGGCGATACCTCTGAGCTGTTTGAGTTTGCTGAAGAAACGCTCGACGAGATGCGCTGTCGGAAGACCCATTGGCTGAAAGGGAAGCTTCCCTTCCGATTGTTCTTGGGAGGAATATTGGCCGACGCCTGCTTTTGCTTTGCAAATGCTCTTATAGCGTTGGTGTCGTAGGCCTTGTCCGCCAGCAGGATCGTACCCTTGGAGATTGCCTGACAATAATTCCGCCGAGCGGGCTCTGCGTCTCAAACGACGATAATCTGTCGTACGGAAACATCATTAGCGTCTATACCGCGGACGACGAGGCCGTCACTGCGCTCACAGACGATGGCATGGAAGAACTGAAGCAGATGCTCTCCCACGCTCGCCGCTCACCCGACGAATGGAACGACTTCCTCGACAGTTTCGTCGACGACAAACAGCTCGTTGCTCGTATCAAAGCGAAATCTCTGCGGTAACAATCGGCGGTTACGGTATGGGCTATGAGTGAGCCGCATGCGAATGCAGGGTGGCAAGCTGTCAAGGATGGTTACGCTGGCAAATTTCAGCTACCGGCAAAATTAGATTGCGCACCACTTAGGCTGCTATCGATTGGCAAAGCCGATCATCTTGGCAAATCATTGCTGTCGTGACTTTCTGCGTGGACAAAAAGCTGCTATCCGAGCATCTCAAAAAATAGACGAGGCTCATGATTACAATGATTAACCCATTTTCAGCACTGTCCAATACCTGCCTTCGGCTCTTTGATTACTTGGAAAATATGTTCAAGTCCCTCGACAGCAACTCCGATCGCCTGAGCGATATCCAGATTGAAATATCGTGTCAAAGGTCTGAGATTCGCACCCTCATAGAGCAGAATGTCATAATCAGCGATCAGAGCCGCGCAGCAAGTCTGCTTGCGCTTGATTCGTTGATACAGCGACATCCACGTTACCGTGACCGGCGATGCGTCAATGCGGCGTACGGACAAGTTTACAGTCAGAATAACGAAGACGGTATCATCGCAGAAATATTCGCTCGGATCGGTACCGATACAAGGACATTTGTTGAGATCGCCGCTGGTGACGGCGTCGAAAACACTACACGTCTACTCCTCGATTTAGGTTGGACAGGCGTGTGGGTTGAGGCCGGGGAGATCGAAGGCGCCTCCATACGATCTGTGATGGCCGCCGCCATCTGCGATGGACGGCTTGTATATCTCCAGCAGAAGGTAGATCGAGACAATGTCGACGGCCTTATAAAAGGCGCCATTGAGAAAACTCCCGATTATGTTTCTTTAGATATCGATTATAACACCTCGCATATATGGTCAGCTCTTGAAACCCTTAAGCCAAGGGTAATTTGCATCGAATATAATGCTCACTTCCCTCCAACTGTCGACTATGAGGTTCCCTACGACTCCGAACGCTCATGGAATGGAACGACTCGTTTTGGTGCTAGCCTGAAGGCATTGGAGCGCATCGGTCGCGAGGCCAATTACAGCCTGGTGGGTTGCGACATTTTTGGTGTCAACGCGTTTTTTGTCCGAAGCGACCTATGCGACGAAGATAAATTCTTGGCACCGTTCACCGCGGAAAACCATTATGAACCTCCCAGGTTTGATCTTGTCCAGATGCGAGGGCATAGGCGGCATGCGGAATTCTAGCGAGCCTTTTGTTCCCTCCCTCCTTGTCAGGTCAGGATCCAATCAACAGCAGTAAATTCGGATGGTGGGTCAATCCCCGGCATTAGTAGCCAAGCTAGCCGCCGGTCTTTAAATTCTTTCCTCGAGGCAGAGCGCGGCGATTGCGATAGTCGATTTGCAATCGCCGGATAAGATTTTCGTCAAGATTTCAGGAAAGCCAACGAACGCCGCTAACGATATTCAGAGTTTAAAACCCGCGGCCGTCGCATCGTTATAGAACATCTTCACCGTATCCAGAGAATACGTGTCGAGGTCATAGCCAACCAGAGACAGCTTCTTCAGTATGTCGTTGGTCACCGTGATGACCTGGCAGCCGATATCGTCGGCCTGGAAAATATTCAAAAGCTCGCGCGGGCTTGCCCAGATCAGTTCCGCAGCGGGCGCAATCTTCAGCATTTCGACGGCAGCCATCATCAGCGGAATTGGGTCGCGGCCAGTGTCTGCGATGCGGCCAGCGAAGACTGAGACATAACTGGGGACATTCGGATCAAGTGCCGCAACGACATCGCGGACCTGTGCCAGGGTCATGATCGCGGTGACATTGAGCTTCACCTTTTTCGCGGCCAGCTTCCTGACCAATGCGTAGCAGGTTTCCTGCTTGGTGTTCGTGACAGGGATCTTGACATAGACGTTGTCGCCCCAGCTGGCGATTTCGAGCGCCTGCTTTTCCATTTCGTCGAAATCGTCCGAGAAGACTTCGAATGACAAGGGCTTGTCGGCGATCGAAGTCAGGATGTCCTTGCAGAAGGCACGATAGTCGGTGATCCCGACCTTTTTCATCAAGGTCGGGTTGGTCGTCAGACCCTTGATGTAGGGCTTGGCGTACATTTCCAGCATGCCAGCTTTGTCGGCGCCGTCAGCGAAGATCTGGACCTTGAGGTCTTCAACTTTTTTCATGCTCTTTCTCCAAGGATAACATCCGCGGCCTCTCTTAGCGACGACACGCGGCGAACTTCTGTTTCAGGTTGTTTTTCGTTGTAGCTGTAGTCAATAAAGATAGTCCGGCAGCCTGCATTCTGGCCGGCTTCGATATCTCGCCAACGGTCTCCGACCATGAAGCTTGCACTCAGGTCGACGTCATAGTTTTTTGCGGCGGACAATATCGATCCGGGCAGAGGCTTACGACAATCGCAGCCATCGCCACTGTCGTGGTAGCAAGTACGAAACTCGTCGATCGGCAAACGGGACCTCAGGAAATCGTTGATCTCCTCGACCGTCTCCCTGGCCGTCGTGCCCCGCGCCACGTCAGGCTGGTTGGTGACGACAATCAGCAGATAGCCGGCGGCCTTCAAGTCTCGCAGAGCGCTGCCCACGCCTGGCAAGACCTCAGTCTGGCTCACATCGGCTGGCGGATACGGCTTACCGTCGCGCACAATGGCACGATTGATGACCCCATCACGATCCAGAAAGACAGCTTTGGACATCTATCGGACTGCCGATTCCCACTTTGTCTGGTTGGCCTTCAGTTTTGGATGCGAGACGAGCAAGTGCCAGACGACGGCCTGAAACGCTTCAGAGTGCGGCGTAATCGTCTCGGTGTTCACGGTCGGTACGACGACGCAGACATCGGCCACCTGTGCTGTGTACCCACCATCGCGTCCGACGATCCCGGTGACCTTCGCACCAACTGACTTTGCAAGCTTCAGGGCTTCCACCAGGTTGGGACTGATGTTCTTTTCAAGATTGCCGCCGCCGACCGAGAGGATGAACAGCACATCCTTGGCGTTCAGCTTGCTGATCTTCAGCCATTCAGCAAAGACAGTAGACCAGCCTTCGTCGTTCGTCCGGGCGGTGAGTTCCGAGACATTATCCGTCGGAGCATAGCTTTCGATACCGACGATCTTTCGAAAATCGTTTACCGCATGCGAAGCGTTGCCGGCGCTGCCGCCGACGCCGAGGAAGAAAATGCGCCCTCCTTCGGCTTTCACCGTGGCAAGCAGATCTGCCATGCCTTCAATTGCGTTGACATCCAGCTTCTCGATGATTTCGGAAGCTTCATTGAGGTGCTGCAGCGAGTAGGTCATGATGGCTTTCTCTCATGGAAATAGGCTTCTGCTTCTTTCAGACCGCTGTGGGATCCGATTTCGTAAAAGCGCTCGTGAACTTCGTAGCCGGCAAGATCGTCTTCGACCGACAGTTTGTGGTAGAGGTCCGCAAGATCGAAAATCTCGCCTGCTTTATAATTCGCAAATGTGCTGGCCTTAAGTACACCGAGGCCATAGTCGATGTATCTCATTTCCGGCCGCGGCGATTTCTTGTTGTACTCAACCAGGCGGCCATCTCGAAACAGAACATTGCTTTTGTCCCATTTATCGCCGTTGTTCAGCACCGTCATAAGGCCGGCTTTTCCGCTTTCCAGGAATGCGTCTTCGACTCTCGAAAAGTCGATCGGCAGGTAGGAATCGCCATAAAGCAAAAAGAAGCCCTCGCCGAGCAGCGGCAAGGCCTGCTTGACAGCGCCTCCTGTTCCGAGAAGCGTCGGACCATCCGGCGAATACACGACATCGACGCCAAAAGCCGAGCCATCGCCGACGACATTCTCGATCATCTCGCCGAGATAGCCGGTGCATAGCACGACCCTCTTCACACCCTGCTCGCGCAGATAGTCCAGCTGGCGACAGATGAACGGAACGCCTGATACGTCGACCAATGCCTTCGGAATGGTTTCCGTGATCGGCCTCAATCGCGTCGCAAGCCCCCCCGCCAAAATCGCAACGCTCAGCGTCATGACGTTAGAACCACTTTCGTGCCTTCAAAATCAAAGCGAAAACGCACTTCTTCCAGTCCGGCATGTGCCATGGCGTGCCGCAGCTTGTTGCGATCATGGGCCATGAACATCAAGAACCCGCCTCCGCCTGCGCCGACAAGTTTGCCACCAACGGCGCCGCTCTTCATGCCAAGTTCGTACCACTCATCAATCTTCGCGTTGCTCATGCCGCCGGATCTGCGCTTCTTGTGTTCCCAGTGCTCATGCATGAGTTCGCCAAAGAGAACGCTGTTGCCGGTTTCCAACGCGTCGCGGCTTCGGTATCCAAGGTCTTTGACGTAGTGCAGGTTCTTCAGCATATCGACGTCATTCTGCTGCGACTTCGTCTGCTGGTCCTTAAGGATACCGCTGGCGCTGCGGGAAAAGCCCGTAAAGAACAGCAGCAGATTATCTTCAAGGTCGAACATCGTATCCATCGAGAGGCCGAGCGGCTTGGCGGTGACCGTATCGTCCTTGTGGAACGTAAAGCATGTCACCCCGCCGACTGCGGCGATGTACTGGTCCTGCTTGCCGATCGGCTCGCCGAGGCGATCGATTTCGACATGGCAGGCAAGCTCTGCGAGCTCTTCCTGGTGCAAATGTCGCTTGCGATGGGTATAGAGCGCCTTCAAAAGGGCCGTCGTGAAGCTGCCCGAGGAGCCAAGCCCGGTGCCGGCCGGAATATCGGCCAGCGTGGTGATTTCGACCTGGGGTGTCTTGAAGCCCACCATCTGCAAGGATTCGCGGATGATTGGATGCTTTACGTCGGATATCTTTTCGACATGCTCGAGCTGCGAGTATTTCAGGTAGATGCCCTCGGTAAAGGGGCGCATGACCGTCACGTAGACATACTTGTCTATCGCCGCGGAAACGAGGAAACCCTCATTCTCCCTGTAGTAGGAAGGGAGGTCTGTTCCTCCACCTCCGAGCGTGATGCGCAAGGGGCTACGCGCTATGATCATAGCCAGACTCCTGATAAATTTTTTCGATGATTTTCAGCGCTTCGGAAGCGTCGACCAGTCCCGCTGACGTCGGCCTATCCAGCCTAATGTCATCATAGAATTCTTCGATCTCGACTGCCCATGAATTGTCGGCCATCGGGTATTCCCACGCGAGAGTTTCCGGCGGCCCCATTTCCGGCAGCATTCGGTAGTGCGTAAGGCGCTCGACCCCGTAGCTTCCGCCGAGGCCAGAAATCTCCAGCTTGCCAACTTTCCCATAGATTTCCATGGAGAAGGTGTTCTTCCACTCGGTGCAGGACACATGAAGGAACGCCGCCATCTTCTTCGGCGTTTTCAGGATCATGAAGCCGTTGTCGTCGACGGGCATGTCCCAGAAATAGGTGTGGGCAAATCCCTGGATCTCGGAAAATTCGCCCAGAAACCAGCGAGACAAGTCGATCAGGTGAGGTCCCTGGTCTATCAACTCGCCGCCCCCTGATAGTTCGGGGTCTGCGCGCCACTCGCGATCATAGCCCGGTCGTCCCCCGTGTCCGTAGCGGGCCCGGATGAACATCAGCTCGCCGACTTCGCCGGCATCGACTATCCCTTTCGCCTTCTGCAAGGCGCGGTGGTAGCGATGGCTGAAGCCGACATGCACCTTGACGCCATGCTTTGCCGCGGCCTCGATGACGGGTTCCAATTCGGCCGATGTCCGAGCTGCCGGCTTTTCCACGAGCACGTGCTTGCCCGCCACGATTGACGCAAGTGTGATCTCGGCAAGCGAATCGTGCAACGTGGCAACGATCACGAGATCCACGTCCGCCAGCAACAAGACCTCGCGCCAGTCGGCGAACGCTTGAGCGCCCACGCTTTTGGCGAGACTTTCTGCGCGCACCAATTCCTTATCGGCGCAGGCAACCAATCGGCCGCCTGCCCCGAGGGCCTTTGCTCGCTTCTGGCCTATCAACCCACAGCCGATGATCGCAACGCCAAGGGGTTTGTTGCCTGCCGTCATGCGTCACCCAATTCCAGTATTCTGTCGAACGCCATCACTTGTCGCCCCATGTGAGGCCACGGTCGCGGCCGGCAATACGCCGCAGTGTGTAAGCATCGCTGGCAGCCAGTTCTTGGCGATGCTCGGGCCATTGTTCCCAATTATCCCATACGGCGCTTATGAGCTTTCCTGTAATGCCATCGCTAGCCGACGAAGCCAGGAAGACTGCCAGCTCCGCGCCTATCTCGATCGGGGCGCCGCCCGTTTCCTTCTGCTTTACGGAACGGTCATAAAACGCCTGCCCTACCTTTTCGGGCCCGGCCTCGAGGACCTCCTGCAGCATCCGCGTATTCAACGCGCCTGGAGCAATGCAATTGACGTCGATACCCGACCCGCGCACCTCCTCGGCAAGCGTTTCGGCAAAGCGAACAATTGCCGCTTTGGAGGCCGCGTAAGCACTTATTCTGGGCAGAGGATTGGTTGCCCCTCCACCAGAAAGCTGAATGATTTTTCCGTATTTCTGCGCCTTGAAATGCTCCAGCACCTCGCGGCACATCAAAACTGATCCAAGGACGTTGATTTCCATCGCCCGGACCCATTCGGACCAGTCAACCGTTTCGATCTCACCCTTGGGTCCATAAATTCCGGCGTTGTTCACGAGGATATGACACCCGCCAAACGCAGCCATAGTGGCGCTGAACAGCGCCTGTACATCAGCCTCTTTCGAGACATCGGCCTGGATGGCAACAATCTTTTGACAAGGCTCAGCCATTCCCGTCAGCTCGGTGCAGACTTCGTCGAGCAGATCCTTGTTGCGGGCGCAGAGCATAAGATCAGCTCCGGCTTGTACATATTTACGGGCGATTTCCAAACCGAGGCCTTGATTGGCGCCCGTAATGATCGCGACACGGCCGGTGAGTTGCTTCGACATTACGCGCCCCTCTGCGCTTGGCCGCCAACCGAAATGTAGCGCAGGCCGAGGCTACGTGCTTGAGCCTGCAGAAATCGGTTCGCATCAATAACAGCAATCCGCTGGCTGACGTTGGACGGCAATTTTTCAATATCGCTGCGATAGTCCGGCCACTCTGTGCCAATGACCAGTACCTGCGCACTCCTCGCCGCTTCGACGGCACTGTGATGACGCGTGGCTGCGGTTTCCCAATTATCCGGCAGATCGGTGGCGGCCGGATCGTGGACGTGCAGCGTTGCGCCTTGCGAGATGAGCCAATCGCACAATTCCACCGATTGTGACCGGCGCAATGTGCTGGTGCCGACCTTGTAGGTCAGTCCCCATACCGCCACATCGACACCAGTCAGATCGTCGAATAGACCACGCAGTTTGCGGCGGACCCAGTTTTTATGCTCGTCATTGCTGATCTTTACCGACGACAGAAGCGGCGTTGCCAGATGAGCTGCAGCACTCGCCTGCCCCAGATATTCAATGTCACGGGCGAGCGTGCCGCCGGCAAAAGGACCGCCGGGAGAAAGATAGGCCTTGGGGCCGATCCGGACCTCGGTTTTCAGGCCACGCTCCACCTCTTTAGCATCGGCGCCGACGATCTCGCAGATGGCGGCGATCTCATTGGCAAATGTCACCGAGGTCGCCAGGAAGGCGTTGATCGCGTGCTTGGTCATCTCGGCAGATTCGACAGACATCCATTCCAGGCGGTCGGTAATCGGCTGTAGGAGCGTGGTAAGCTTTTCCTTCACAGCCGCGTTGCGAACGCCGAGGACGATGCGGTCTGGCTTCAGGAAAACATTGAGTGCATTCCCGAGCCGCAGATTTTCCGGACTGTAGACGAATTGCAGATCGCTACGATCAAGCGATAGCGCATGCTGCTCCAGTTTTCTGATCGATCCGACAGGCATTTGCGAGGAGACGATCACCACCGCCCCCTGCCGCATGAAGGGAAGGCTTGCACTTAACCTCGAGAACACGAAATCTATGTCTGCGCGATCGTCGTTATCGACCGGTGTATCGTAGGCCACCCAAACGACTTCGGCGTCCTGCAATGCAACCGCGCTGTCGGTCGTGAAAGACAGATTGCTGGCCTGCAAGCCGGCGGCCAGCAGGTCGTTCAAGCCCGGCTCAAGGAGGGGCGCCTTGCCATTTTGCAGATCCGCTATCGTCTCCTGGTTTTCATCCAGACCGATAACCTCGTGCCCGATGGAGGCCAGGCAAGCGGCAGTCACGGAGCCGAGATGCCAAAGTCCCAGTACACACAGTTTCATCTCAAACCCTTGTGGTGAAGACCCATTCGTTGGCCTGAAGATAGCTGACCGTCTTTAGCACGCCCTCGCGAATGGTATATTTCGGCTTCCAGCCAAGCGCCTGTATTCGTTTGGTATCAAGGAAAATGAAGGGATTGTCGCCGATCCAGCCGCGATCTCCACCGGTATATTCCAATTCCGGCTTCACGCCCAAGGCTTCGCAGATCCAACCAATCGAGTCATTGACTTCGCAATAGCCATCGACGCCCAGATTGAAGATGTTGACCTTGCCCTCGGCTTTGTCCATCGCCAGCAGGATAGCGTCGATGCAATCCTGCACATACAGATAGGATTTTCGCTGCTTGCCATTGCCAAGAACCGGCAGGCGCGAAGGATCGGCCTTCAACTTATCGTAGAAATCGAAGACGTGGCCGTGCGTGTAGCGTTCGCCGAGAATAGAGACGAAGCGGAAGATGCACGCCCTGAAGCCGAAACCTTCACAATAGGCCGAGATCAAGCCTTCACCTGCAGCCTTGGAGGCGCCGTACAGCGATGTCTGCACAGGGAAAGGGCCGTCTTCAGGGGTCGGAACGACTGGAGATTCGCCATAGACCGAGCCGGTTGAAGAAAAGGCAATCTTCTTGATATCGTTGGCCCGCATGGCCTCGAGCACGTTGTAGGTCGCAATGGTGTTCTGCTCCAGGTCCTTGCGCGGATGACTGGTCCCGAACCGCACGTCAGCATTTGCAGCCAGATGGAACACCGCCTCGCCGCCGTTGAATGCCGCCGTGAGCGCAGCCAGGTCGAGCAGATCCAGTTCCACCAGCCGAAACCGCGGGTTCTGCAGGGCACCGTCGAGGAATCGACGCAGGCCGGTCGAGAAATTATCGACACCGATGACAGTGTGGCCATCCGCGAGCAGGCGATCCACCAGGGTGCTGCCAATGAAGCCAGCGCAACCCGTCACGACAAATGTATTGCTCAAAGCGGTTCCCTTTTATGGTGAAAGACCCAATATTTCGTCATCACGTATCCCAGCCCAAGCGTTACAGCAACACCCAAAGCCGCACCAACGTAGGGTGATTGCTGGGCCAAATCCACGACAACATAGACAACAATGATGGTAATGATGTAGTTTGTCAGAGCTACGCAGAGATAGCGTACTATCTCCATCAGCACGTCGGTATCGCGGTTTCTAAAGGTAAAAGCCTTATTGGCTAAAAAATGAAACGAAATAGCCGAAACGTAGCAGATGCTGACAGCTAGCAAATGCTCCAGACGCAGAAATTGCACGAGAACAACGAGCAATCCGAAATAGATAACCGCTGTACAGCCTCCCACGGTTAGGTATCGGAGGAATTGCAGTAGGCTCTGCCGATCCTTTGGGATCACTGAAGTCAGCACTTGGTCACCTCCACGATCGACGAGGTATCGAATTCGCGATCGTTGCTAAAAAGACTAAGCATCAGACGTTGGTTTATTGGCTGTCATAAGTACGCGTATGCCAAACGGCAACGAGAAGCGCCCGAGCAATTTTACCTCTATATCCATCAGAATTTTCATAATGAGATTGTTTTTCGTTGCCGAGGCCTGCTGTCGCACGACGGTGTTGTCGCGCCGCTTTGAGAAGTATTTGTCCTTGAGTTTGACGAGCGCAAACATCGGAAAAAGGACAAAGCCCAGATGCGACTTCTTTACGACCTTAAAACCGGCGCCGGCAAGCTTTCGGCTTAGCTCCGAGCTTGTATATCGTCTGAAATGATTGAGTTCGACATCATAAGGACCAAACAATCTCGGGCCGGCCGGCACTTCCACGACAAGCGTTCCGCCCGGCTTTAACAAGTCAAATGCCTGTCGCATCGCCAGCACATCGTCGCCAATATGCTCGAAGACGTTCAGCATGACGATTACATCGACGGAATTCGCCGGAAGCGGGCATTGGAGCAGGTCGAAGCGTATCAGCGGGATGTCTTTCAGCTGTTCAGCCAGCTTGACCAAGGGTTCCTTGACAACATCCGCTCCTATTAAGGAGCTAGCTGGGAAGGCGACTGCCATCTCCTTGAGGAGAAACCCCGAGGAGCATCCGATGTCCATGATGACTTTGCTGCCATCACCCAGCTGTTCCGAAATTTCTCTTATCGCATGGCGTCGTGACGCGACGTCAATTGGGTGATGCTCGCCAGCGGCCTCTTCATGAAGCTGGGTGAGGTCATCGGACCAGCCTTCGAAATTTTCGCTATATTCCAGAATAGGCATGCTTTTATCGCCGACGATAAAACTACTTCCATTCCACGCGGGTTCAAACTCATATCCGCGTGGGACCGGCAGCTTAAACGGAATCAAAGTTTGTCTCCTTCGAAATTGACTTTGCGATCTAGGATGTACATCGGACGACGCTTCACCTCGTCGTAAATTCTGCCGACATACTCACCGATCAGCCCGAGTCCAAGAAGTTGCATGCCGGAAAAGAAGCTGACGAACAAGACCGTGGTCGAAAGGCCAGGCGTCAGATCAACGCCAATCAGCTTCTGCACCAAATACCAGGCGCCAAGTAGAAAGCTGAGGCCAGCCAAGGCAAAACCTGTGAGCGACATCAGGAAGAGCGGGCGCGCACTGAAGCTAATCAACCCATTCAGACCGATCTTCAGCGACCCGGTCAGCCTGTTGTAATTGCCAACGCCAGCGAACCGCTCATCCCTATCATATTCTATGAAGCCCTGCTTGAAACCGACATAGGCGACGAGGCCACGTAGGAAGCCGTGCGTCTCGTTTAATCCCCGCAATTCTTCAATGACCCTCCGGGTCATGATACGGAAATCGCCGGTATTGCGGGGAATCTGAACGTCGCTAAGCTTGTTGATGACCGAGTAACCCAAATGCGAAATCACCTTCTTGACGAGGGTCTCACCACGCCGGTTGCGACGTGTCGCGTATACGACCTCGAAACCCTCAGACAGCTTCCCATACATTTCTTCAATCAGTTCGGGCTGGTCTTGCAGATCGACATCGATGACGACACAAGTCTCGCCAGTGCACGAAAGGATGCCAGCCATGGTCGCTGCCGGTTGGCCGAAGCGACGCGAGAAGAGCAAGAGCTTGATGTTCGAATTGCGATTGATCTCTTCGAGTATCACCTGTTCAGTTCTGTCCGGCGATGGATCCAAAGAAAATATGATCTCGTAGGATTTTCCCATCTTCGCGAACAATGCTTCCGCACGAGCCAGGAAAGGGCGAATATTCGCCTCTTCCTTATAGACCGGCACGACTAGCGAAATTTGTGGCACCATAATAATCTCTGATGTGTTTAATTGTTCTGCGATCGAACAGACGTCTCAAGTCCTCCCGCTGATATACAGAGATCGCAGCTTGGTAAAGGCTGCATGACCACGAAGTTAACAGACATCTTGGGTAGCATGCCTGCCGAATAATTGATGCACCGCGCAAGTGACCGCTTTGCAAGCGAAATGCTCAAAAAAGTGCGCTGTCGCCAAGCTTGGCTTATACCAAGGCTTCTGGATGTGAGTCCATGGCGAACCGGAGCCTGCGCGAACTGGTGCTGGACGTTCCCGGATCTCAGCAACCGCGCGCTTCCAGCACTGCTGATGACGGAAAACCAGCGCCAATGCCAGTCAGAAAATTCAGCGAATCAAAGCGCCGTCAGACGTCTTCAGATGCTTGGCTTGTCTGGGCCATGGGCGGCACCATTCACCTTGGGGATCCACGCCATGACGAGTTCGTCGAATTCCGATAGCTGATGCACGACGACGAAGTCGAGGCGCTTTGGCGGGGCTGTGGGAAGCGGGTGCGGCGTGGGTCGCAGATTATCCCGGCACGCGGCCGGAAATGTGGTGGCGTTTCGACGCGCCCCGCCCGCCGCTCTGGACGTTCGCAGGATCCCTCTGGGATGGTGCCGACGCGGAAGCACTGCCAGCGATCAAGCCGTGTTATGATAGTGGCTTGCCGTCAATGTGGATCGATCATCGCGACGTTGCCGTCTTCAGGCATGGAGGCTGCGGACTTCCGCCCAATCCTGCCTGGCGTGGCGTTCCTAAGAATCATGTGGACCGCCGCGGTTCGAAAGCGAGGTGGCCCACCTTGACCGGCACGCACTGTTCCTTCCGCGCGAGCGAAAACGACTACCCGACCCATGGGGCCTGACATGCCTGAACCGTGAGATAATGACGCCGTTAGTTTGCCGGAGCCGGCGTGACCGGTGCCGCCGTCGGAGGCGCTAAGGCCGGAGCTGGCGTTTTCGGGCTTGCTGGCGCCAACGGCTGCGCGTCTGTCGTGGTCGACGACGTTGTGACGTGGTCGGTTCCAGGCCCGCCTCCCCATTGCGACCACGCAAAACCGCCGACGACAAGCACTGCGATAATCGCTGCAAAAATCTGCCAGTTTTGCGTCGGACGGCGATACGGCTGTGGCGTCGTACGCAAATCAGGTTCGTTCGGATCGTGGGTCATTTGAAGTCCTCCTTATGAAGGGAGAACACCGAAAACGGCAGTTTTGTTCCGAACAGCTACTCGACCGTGTCGGCGACGCCAATCGTTGTGACTGGCAATCCAGCCTCTTCGGCGGCCGCGATGAACGCCAGCCGGGCGCGTTCACGGTCTGCCGTGCCGACCGCAACACGGTCACAGAACTCCAACGCGGTGAAGTACTTTTTTCCCCCGCTGATAGGCCATTTCGAGGTTAAAAACTCAAATGCCTCCTCGGTCGTCGTGATTACGAGCAGTTCGCCGCTTGCCTTGCAAGCGAGCATGACCGGCCGCTCCCAACGAATGCGCATCTCTTCCAAACCCCTGTTGCCGGGGTAATTTTAGCACCTTTGCAACCGCTCGCAAGAGGGTCACATCCACACCCCACAGCCCGCCATCGCGGGCTTTTTGCATTCAAGGAAACCAATGCACCCCATCCATCGCCCTCAGCGGCCCATTCCCACGAACTGGCCAGCCGGCCGCCTACCCCTTGGTCGTCGACCCGGCTCTGAAGAAAACATGCTCGTTAACGTGAGTGGAATTTTTACAACTCCTTGGAACCCACGGACTCGTTCGAAATGAAGCCGGCGCGTTCATCTGGTTTGAGGTTCAGCCCAACATTCCGTTTGAAGTTCGCCCGGCAACTGCAGCAGTCGCCGAAGAAATAAGGGCCTAAACCATGACAACTTTTTATCTCTGGAGCCCATGATTGCCCTTCGGCTTTCCCGCTGGCTTGGGATAAGCCATCCGCGATTTTGACCTTTCAGGAGGCGACGATAAGCCTTGGCTCCGCAGCCAAGCGTTCATCAGATTTCGGTCGTGCTGAATACCACAACTTGCTCAACTGGACAGAGCGTCGGTCTTCTACGGTGGATGTTCCCTGTTCGAATCAAGGGCGGACCACCAGAATAGGCCAGCCGACCGCACTGGTGCGCGGGTCGACACACCCGTCATCCTCAAGAGGTGGGCGGTTTTCTTGCTATATACCCTGGAACACGCGGCGGAGCATGTCCTGTGCATTCAACATTCTGGTAAGCTGACGAGAAATCTCTTCTGCATAATTTCGCTCTCCGACATTCGAGCTGGAAGCTAGATCAGCTCATAGCAATTTCCAGACCAAAAAGCCTCGGCGGGCGCGGCTTTAGATACTTCCTTTGGTGGAGGGCCGGAACGAATCGCTTCTCCCGTCATTGACTCGCAGTAGTTGCGTCAGTGGGGTGAGTTATGACTTCAGTCTCTGAAAAAATGTGGACCGACGGCGTTTATATGGAACTCGGCAAGCTTGGCAAGTACCAAGTCGTCTGGTCAACGACGGACGCACAAAACATGCTCTTTTACCGGTGGCCTGCCAAAGGTGGCGAAGCGTTTCGTTCCGCGTTAGACATATGCGCGAGCGTACTAAACGGGCATCTGCCATGTGATGAGGCGCGTCATGCCTTCATTTTGGCCGCAGAGGAGGCCGGGCTGTTCATTGCCTCCACGCTCCCGCGCCACATGAGACTGGTTCTGCCAGAGATCGGCGCGAAAAGTACCGATATGAAATTCCATCCGAAGAAGCGCGGTATGCGGACATAGGCGGTAACCAAGCTTGGCTGCTTCGTTGACCAGGCGCCGCATCTGTGCGGAGCGCGACGCCTGGCTTTCTTGGGCCCACATGATGGGTGCGGCCCGCTCCTCAATCGTACAGCAGTGAATAGGTTCCACCATCGCGAGGACGATCGAGGAACGAGTCCGGAAGTGATCCGTTGAGCCGCGGCATTAGCGAAGGATGGTGATGGACAGAGACCGCCGAACATTCCGCCCCGTCCAAATTCTCGTTGCCGGCAAATACCGGACTGTCAACACGGTCACGGGCGCCGGTAAGCTCCTGATGGACCGATGGCCCCGCGAAGATGGTCCAGCGCGTCACAAGGCCCAAATGACCCTTCTAGACGCCTTCAATGAAGAGAAGTCCCCGGAGGAAGTTAGCCAGGCGCTGCTGGTCGCGGCATCCGAAGCAGGCCCATCATTCGAATTAGAGCCTACCGCCGTTGTGGGCCATCAAGCGCTCATAGTAGTGTTCCACCAGGGCGGCGGCTTGGCGGGCGGTGTCGGCATAACCGACGTGCGGCAGAAGCCGTTCTCGCGCGCGCAGGCCTTGCCCGCTCCAATGCCATTTGTCTTTCTTCAGCCCGTGCGGCTCTCGTTTGATACGGCCGATACAGACGTCGCCATCCCAACCACTGAAATCGGTCTCATGGCTGGCAGCGTCTTCGCGGGCTGGCCAGGTTTTGCGCCATTTGTATTTCGGTGTGGGATCTTCAACCATAAAACAAGTAATTGCTTGGTCGGGTTTCGGTTCCACGGCGCCATCACGTTGCGGTCCGGGTCGCAGGGACTGACCCGTAAAATGTGGACATCATTGTGAGACTGCGTCTAACCCATTGGCAATGCTTGGCCCCTTGTGGCAATGGCCCGCAACATGGATTTTATGGGGAAATGAGGCTAAGTCATTGGAACGACCTGCTGGAGAACGTGGATTCTCGCATGATTTCAAAGCCTTATCGAAATTTCCTCTGTTTTCCCATCGCGAGCGACCGTGGATGCCACCTTTGGCCCTGGCTTTGGGCCTCAGTCAACGGGAGGGGTCTTGTGGCAAAATTGCCGCTTTCGGGGCCGAAGCTGCCGCCAAGCAATGGTCTGCACGGCCATGATTTGTGATGTCAGCCTATCGGCTGAGCGCCTGCTGAGGCCATTGAGCCTCCAGCATTTCCGCCGCCTTTGTGTACCCGCCACCCATTCCATCGAGGAAATGAAGATGGGAGCCTTTATCGGTTGAAGGTACCAGGCAAGTCATGAGCGCGTGGGACTGCCGGTGTAGCCCAAACCTGATATCTCCACGATCTCTGGCGGGGACAAGCAGGGTCTCGACCATTCCGATCTGATCGGCCGTGCAATCCAACGTCAAACGCAGAATGTCGTCGTACCTGCGATAGTCGGAGTTTGCGACAACATCGGCCCATGCTGCACCGCCAAGATAATCTTTGGCATCCTTCGTGATAACAACGCCGCTCGGTACGGGATGGGAGTGTCCCTCTCCTGCATCAAAAACCGCCACGATTTGCTTTGCGAGCACTTTGAACATCGCGGACTTCGAATGATCGCAGGGTTCAACAAGGAGGGAAAGTATCTCGCCCCTCTGGCTGGGGATCGGGGCCCACTCGCAAGTCAGACCCTTCAGGTTCGCGGAGGTGTCCGTGACATTGTCCGCAATTCCATACTTTCCGACTTTTATCTGCTGATCAGCCCAGTTCAGCCCACCGCCGGCAAACATCGAATAGGTGGCGGTCTCGGACGCGGAATATCGGGCAGTCCTGACATCGTTGCCGCCTGAACGGATTTCTTTCACCGAGACTAAACCGGCTCGCAGGTCAAATTGGAGTGCGTCGCGGACGTAGCCGACAGTCTGGCGGAGCGCTGCCGTCGCTGTTTCCAGTCTGTCGGGATGAAGGGCGAACGCTGCACCGTCACCGCGAAAAACAAATGGGAAATCGAAACTGTTCCACGCGTTCCCCAGTGCCGCGATTGCCGAGGCGCCCGCGTAATTGACATCCTTGTAGCGCCCCGCAGCTACCGCCGAGGTAGAGCCGACGACATCCGTAATTCCGACAAGCCACTCGTCAGGCAAGGGTTGGTAGATGGTGGTGTCAAGCAGGTCGGCAAAGTCATGATAGGCGTCACGTTGCGTGTCGAACTTCAACATTGGATTGCCTCCAGACGTTTGCACGCCATTGTCGATTACAGATGGCTCTATATCTCGATGATTGCCGGGTCTGGCCGCTTGCTGCGGACAGACCCGAAAGGTCGCGCTCAGACGAGATTGGTCGTTACCTCGATATTGCCGTGCGTTGCCTTCGAATATGGGCAGATGCTGTGGGCAGTATCGATCAGCTCGCGAGCTATCACTGGATCGATGCCGGGGACGCTAACATTGAGATAGGCGCTCAGGAAGAAGTTGCCATCGTCATTGCTCAGATCGATTTGAGCGTCGACCGATATCCCGGCCGGCAGCTTGATCTGCCTGCGGGAGGCGGCGACCTCGATGGCTCCCATGTAGCAGGCGGACCAGGCGGCTCCGAACAGGTTTTCGGCGGCCGGGTGCGGCTGCTTCATCTTGATGTCCAGGAAACCATCGCTGCTGCGGGCTCCGCCATCGCGGCCATTGGTGTTGTGTGTCTTGCCAGTAAAGAGAACCTTGGAGGTCATGACGAAATTCCTTTTCGTTGGCTGTTGATGATTGATTGTCTGCACCGTTGTGCTGACCAAAAGCTACTTCGCCACGGCGCAAACCGCACGTTATGCGTTGTTAGTCGTCATTAGCTGGGGTCCACGCCGCCAGCGATCAAAATGGGAAGAAGACGCCAGACGCCCTGTCCCAGGGGTCGTCAAAGCCGATACCGGCGAGCGTCGAGCGATTATCAACATCTAACAACGCCTAACGTGCGCAGTCGACGTCGTGGGCGTAGCCCTTGAAGCAGCACAGTCGTGCAGACGATCAACTGTTTCCGAGGAGAACGATCATGACCGCTATCAAGACTGACGTTATCGATGAGCACCGCCGTCGCCTTCTGGCTGCTGCAGCGTCCGGCATCGCCGCCCTGGGCATCGCGAGCTTCATTCCTGCACGTTCAAACGCCGCAACGCAATCCGACGCTATACGCCCGTTCCAGGTCAACGTGCCCGAGGCAGATCTTGCCGACCTTCGCGATCGCCTCGCTCACACCCGCCTCCCCGAAAAGGAAACCGTCAGCGATTTCTCCCAAGGCGTTCCGCTCAAAACCATCGAGCAGGTGCTCGATCACTGGCAGAACAAATACGACTGGCGCAAGGCCGAAGCCCGGATCAACGCCGTGCCAAACTTCATCACCGAGATCGATGGCCTGGACATCCATTTCATCCATGTCCGCTCCAAGCACGACAATGCGCTTCCCCTGATCGTAACGCACGGATGGCCGGGCTCGATCATCGAGCAGTTGAAGATCATTGGGCCACTCACCGATCCAACAGCGCACGGGGGCAGCGCATCGGATGCATTCCATATCGTCATTCCCTCGATGCCGGGATATGGCTTTTCCGGAAAGCCCGACGCGACCGGCTGGGGGCCAGAACGGATAGCGACGGCCTGGATCACTCTGATGCGACGGCTGGGCTACAAGCAATTTGTCGCGCAAGGCGGCGATTGGGGCGCAGTCGTGACCGATATGATCGGTGTGCAGGCCCCGCCTGAATTGCTCGGCATCCATACCAACATGCCAGGTGCCATCCCGAACGACATCAACAACGCGTCCTTTGTCGGAGCGCCTGCGCCAGCGGGTCTTTCAGATGAAGAAAAGGCCTCGTACGACCAGCTCGTGTTCTTCTACAAAAACGTCTACTACGCATTCCTGATGGGGACGCGCCCCCAAACTCTCACCGGCTTGTCGGACTCACCCATCGCCCTTGCAACCTACATGCTCGACCATGACCGGGCGAGCCTGGAGATGATCGCAAGATCGTTCGACGGCCAGGATGAGGGTCTGAGCCCAGACGATGTCCTCGACAACGTGACGCTGTTCTGGCTGACAAATACCGGTGTCTCAGCCGCGCGGCTTTACTGGGAGAACAAGCTCGCATTCTTCGCTCCGAAGGGCGTCAAGGTGCCGGTCGCGGTCAGCGTGTTCCCGGATGAACTCTACCAGACGCCGCGTGCCTGGGCCGAGAAGGCTTATCCAAACCTCGTCCATTACAACAAGCTTCCCAAGGGCGGGCACTTCGCGGCGTGGGAGCAGCCGATGCTCTTCACAGACGAGGTCCGTATCGGCTTTCGCAGCCTGCGCAAATCCGGCTGATCTTATCAGGCGAGCGCCCGCTCGGTGCTCGCCCCTCAAGGGATATGTCCATGAACAACACCATGCATCTGATCTACACGGCAATCACTGAAACGACTGGCGGGCGTCAGAACGGTATCGCTCGCAGCACCGACGGTGTGCTCGACCTCAGGCTTTCAGAACCCGGTTCGGCCCGCATTGGCACCAATCCCGAACAGCTGATCGCTGCCGCCTGGTCGGCGAGCTTCGCAAGTTCCGTGGCGAAGGTGGCCAGAGGAACAGGAGTGAACCTTCCTGCCAATGTCAAAATCCATGCCGAGGTGGACCTGTCCTTAGACGACGATCAACAAATCCTCGGCGTTCGGCTCGCCATTCAGCTTCCCGGTCTGGAACGAGCCGTCGCCTCTCGCTTGATCGACGAAGCGCGGCGGATATGCCCATTTTCGAGGGCTACACGCGGCAACGTCGAGGTCGCGTTCAGGATCGTGTGAGATGGGTGCTGCGGCAGCGCCCTTCCTCAATAGCGTCAGCAGGGCCATTGGAGTATAAGAAGTCAGTGGGGACGGCTGGGGCAGAGCCATGACCGTGGGCAGCAACGTTATGGCGGAGGAGCTATCCTTCGGTCCGTTTCAATTGAGCGTCGGCCAGCGGCTTCTCGCGAAGGACGGGGTTCCGATCGACCTCGGGGCGCGTGCGCTGGACCTGCTGGTTGCTCTGACCCTCGCTCCCAATGTCATCGTCAGTAAGCAAGACCTGATATCCCGCGTCTGGCCCGATGTCATCGTCGACGAAGGCAGCCTACGTTTCCACATGACGGGGCTGAGGAAGGCTCTGGGCGACGGTCACGATGGAGCACGGTACATCACCACCATCGCCGGACGGGGCTATTGTTTCGTCGCGCCAATCTCACGATCCGGCTTCGCCAAGGCACCGCCGATCTCGATTTTCGCTATGCGATCCTGCCGAGCCGACCGGATCGCATGGTCGGCCGAGAACAGGACGTTCTTGCTCTGACCGAAAAGCTCATGGCCTCGCGAATGGTCACCATTGTCGGCGTCGGTGGCGTCGGAAAGACCACAGTCGCCACGGCAGTCGCGCATCACCTTGCTCCTACATTCAAAGGTGCTGTCCTATTTGCCGATTATGGCATGTTGAGCGATCCGGCCCTGGTCGCGGCCGGGATCGCGTCGATGCTTGGGTTGTCCGTCGGCTCCAACGATGTACGTCCCAGTTTGATTGCATACCTGCGCGACAAACAAATCATGCTGATCCTCGATACCTGCGAACATCTGATCGACGCCATCGCCGATCTCGCCGCCGCCATCATCGAGGCAGCGCCACAGGTATTTCTCCTGGCAACCAGCCGCGAGGCGTTGAGGATCGAAGCCGAAAGCGTCTACAGGCTCGACACCCTCCCCTGCCCGCCGGACGATCCGGAGCTTTCGACAGAAGCGGTTCTGTCATATCCGGCAACCCGGCTGTTCGTCGAACGGGCTGCGGCGAGCGGCGCAACCCTTGATCTCAGCGACCAGGATGCCCGCGTCGTCGCGAGCATCTGCCGAAAACTCGATGGCATGGCACTTGCCCTGGAACTCGCCGCCCGCCGCGTCGAGAGCTACGGGCTCGTCCAGACCGCCAAGCTGCTCGACCAGCATCTGACATTGGGATGGGCCGGGTCGCGAAACGCCCCGCCGCGACAAAGAACACTACAGGCAACACTCGACTGGAGTTTTGGGCTTCTAACAGACATGGAGCGCACCGTGCTTCGGCGGCTGGCGGTTTTTGTCGGCGACTTCACCCTCGACGCGGCACTGGAGGTAATTTCCACAGCGGACATGGCATCCTCGGCCATCTTCGACGCACTCGACAATCTGGTCACCAAGTCCCTGCTTGCAACACATCCGGCAGGGGCGACGATGCGCTACCGCTTGCTGGATACGACACGGGCATACGCGCTTCAAAGTCAGACGGACGAGGATCGCGCAGGATTGAATGCGCGTCACGCAACGTATTATCAGCGTTGGCTGGAACAATTCGGACCGGATTGGCCGGCGCTTTCCACGGGTCCTGAGCGGTTGCCGTACTTCGTGAGCATCAATAACGTGCGAGCGGCACTGGAATGGGCGTTCGGAACCCGTGGCGATATTGACCTCGGCATCAGGCTTGCGGCTGCCGCTGTGCCCGTCTTCCAGGTGATGTCACTTTTCCCGGAATGCCAGCGATGGTCGGAACGCGCTCTTTTCGCCCTCGACGATGTCTCAAAAGGAAGCGTCGAGGAGATGCACCTGCAAGCTGGTCTGGGAATTTCCCGCATGTATCTGCAGGGCGGCCGCGAGACGTCGCAGATCGCACTTAGTCGCGCCCTTCAAATCGCCGAGGAACGGGGGAACGCGTTGGATCAGTTGCGCATATTAGGTCCTTTGCACATGTTTAGCCTTCGCATAGGAGATTTTAACGCCGCCCTTGACTATGCCCGGCGTTGTTCGGCAATCGCCGCCACTGTTGACGACGCCGCCACCGTCGAGTTGGCACACTTCTTTCTCGGAAATTCGCTGCATTTTACCGGTGATCTTCGCCACGCCCGTGTTGAACTCGAAGCCGCAACGAGGAGCGAACCGCAGCCACAGCGAACTCCTGCCAGCTACGTCGGCTTCGAGGGAAAGCATCTCGCTGGCGGAATCCTTGCACGGAACCTGTGGTTACAAGGCTACCCGGCGCAGGCCGACGTCCAAGCGCGACAGGCGATCGGCGATGCCGCTAAGTTGGAGCATTCACTGACGCTCTGCATCGCACTGCTTGGAGGCATTGCCGTCTTCCTGTGGCGAGACGACGTGCAGAGTGCCGAGGAACATATTGAATGGTTGGTCTCGCGCGCAGGGCTACACAACTTGTCTCCGTATGTGTCGGTTGCTCGGGGGTTCGAAGGCGAGCTGGCCATTCGTCGTGGAGAGGTGAAGGTGGGGATCGAGACCCTGCGACGATGCATCGAGAAACTTCATGCATCCACCTATGAGGTATTCACGACGATGCTTGAGCTGTCCCTTGCAAAAGGCCTAGCAGTGATCGGAGAGTATGAGGAAGGCCTGACCAGGATCAACAAGACAATCGAACTCGTCGAAAGGAACGGGGACCTCTGCTATATCCCGGAGTTGCTGCGGGTGAAGGCAACCTTGTTGTTGTCGAGAACATCCTCGGCAGAAGCCGAGGCGTGCCTGATCTCATCTTTGGAAAAAAGTGCCAACATGGGCGCATATGCATGGGAACTGCGGACAGCGACCGATTTGGCCGCACTGATGACCAGCGACGGCAGGTTGCGCGCGGCACGGGCATTGCTGAAGCCAGTATTGGAGCGATTTGGAGAGGGTTTGGACACGACTGATGTTATGGCCGCAGAGAGACTACTAAAAAACCTGTCATAAGCAATCGGCTAACCGAGAGCCCGTTTTTCCATTTTATCGGGGGCAACCAGCCAGCAATGTTTGTTCCTCGACAGCCCTCCATGATCAAGACACGTGTCTGAGCTATCAATAAAAAGCGCAGCGATAACGCGCACAGGAGTTCACTACCAGGACCTAATCGGGATTGAGATCCGCCCAGCTCGAATTTGGTGGGTAATCAACCAGCTTCCTTCATTGGAGCCCGCGTTCACGTTTCCGGAATTCATATTCCTTGTTCTGCTGACCCTGATGCTTTTCCTGTCTGCAGCGTTGCTCCTTGCGGGCCTGGATTTCCTTCACCGATGGAGTGATGGCGACGTACTACGCTGTCGTCGACGTCGAGCAGGCAGCCCAAGTCACGCGCGAGCTGCGATCTAAAGTAAGAAGGATCGGAGCCACAGCGGATTTGAGACCGCAAGGCTTGGAACTAAACCCTCGCTGCTCCGTTCTGAACATGCAATCCCCTAAAAACGCCTCAAAGCGCCCCTTCCGACTGACCGCCGCTTTGCACAGGATGTGGATCGCATCTTGTTCGTTCGCATTTTTGTTTCTCCGCATATGGCAGGGGGTGCACGGTGAGTGCAGGAATTTCGAATATAGGGAAAGCGATATCGGCCGCACCATACCAGCTTCCAAACGCAGAGCTTCGCAGCAGGCTCTCGGGCCGCACAATATTGATTTTGATCGGAGTGGCGGTCATTCTCCGTCTAGGACAGGAGATATTCGTACCCTTGGCGCTGTCGCTTCTCCTGACATTTACGCTCGCACCTATTGTGTCTTTCCTTCGAAAGCGCTCCGTACCAAAAATCCCCGCCGTTCTCCTGGCCGTCGTGTCGGCGTTCTTCGCGATAGCCGTATTCAGCTTCGTCGTGGCGACGCAAGTGGCCAATCTTGCCGAGAACATACCGACCTATCAAAGAAACATCGTTGAAAAGGTGCATTCGCTGGCCCAGGCGGGTGCTGGCAACGGCGTCCTCGATCACCTGAGCAAGGCCGTCGAGCGCGTCGGTGCCGAGATACAGACCCGCGCCGATCAAAGCCAGGATCCGAAAGTGCAGGCGCCGTCGAACCAGACACCGATGCCTGTTGAGATCGTGACGCGCTCCGATCCAATTCAGACGCTGGGCAACCTGCTCCTGCCCCTTATCAGCCCGTTCGCCACCGCTGGTCTCGTGGTCGTACTCGTCGTCTTCATGCTTCTTGAGCGGGAAGACCTGCGCGACCGTTTCATCCGGTTGGTCGGCCTTGGCGACCTCCACCGGACCACCGCCGCCCTGCAGGATGCAGGCAAGCGGGTTGGAAAATACCTCCTCATGCAGTTGGTGGTGAACACGCTCTACGCCGTGCCGATAACTATCGGGCTCTGGGCGCTCGGAATCCCGAACGCTATTCTTTGGGGCTTGTTGACGCTGGTCCTGCGGTTCGTCCCGTACATTGGCGCAATCATAAGCATGATCCTTCCATTGTTTTTGGCACTCGCCATCGCTCCCGGTTGGTCCCTGGTCGTCTGGGTCGGCGCGCTCTATCTGACGACCGAGTTGGTCAGCAACAACGTGCTGGAACCATGGCTCTACGGCGCGCATACCGGACTGTCGCCGTTGGCAATCATCATTTCTGCTATCTTCTGGTCCTGGTTATGGGGACCGTTGGGACTGATGCTGTCGACGCCGCTGACGGTGTGCCTGGTGGTGCTTGGGAGATATGTCCCGCAATTCGGCTTTCTCGATATCCTGCTCGGCAACGAGCCCGTGCTGGAGCCGCACGAAAAGCTCTATCAACGCCTGTTGGCTGGGGATCCAAACGAAGCGTCCGACAACGCCGAGGAGTTCCTCGAGGAAGAATACCTCGTCGATTATTATGACAAGGTGGGTCTGCCAGCGCTTCTTTTGGGAGAACAGGATCGTCAGCGAGGTGTGATGTCGGAGAAGCAGATCTTGCTGGTCGCAACGAGCTCCTTGTCGCTTGTGGAGGACCTGTCGGATATCGCGGTCGAAGAGGAGAACGAAGAGGATACATCGTCGGAGGAGCCTTCCAAGACCGAGGCCGAACTCGAACTTCCCGATGGTCACGGCCGTTCCATCCTGTGCATCGGCGGCCGCGGCGGTTTGGACGACGCTGCCGCCGCGATGCTCTCGCAGGTGCTGGAAGTTCAAGGCGCCATGGTCACGACGTCACTCCACTCCGAGCACGTCGGTCGCGGATTGCTCGCACTCCCCCTCGACGGAGTCGATACAGCGATCGTCACGTTTCTCAACGGCAATTCGAAATCCCGGGCTCGCCAGATCGTCCGCCGCCTCAAGCGCCTGAAGCCCGCGCTTCGTGTCGGCCTTCTTATTCCTACCGCGAACGGCCAGGACTACGCGCAGATTGACCCATCGGAGATTGACGCAGACTTCATGGCGACCCAGATAGCGCAGGCAGTTCGTTCTAGTCTGAGTTTTTCGACACCGGTAGGCCTTAAGGCCGTGACACGGAAGATTGTCCGACGAAGGTCCCTATCGTGCGGGCGGTTTAAAGCGCCAGCTTCCGAATAACAGGTCTTCCGCGGGCCTCTGGCAAGTCGTCGGGCAGATCGCGGTCCATTCCATGCATTCCGTCACCCCCTAATTCGCCAGCACCGCTTCGACTACGGCTGACGTCGGCTAGTGACGAGAAACTTTCAGCTCAAGCAGAGGTTCTCGATGATCCGAGGGCTTCATCGGCGTAGGCGAGGCCGGACTGGCGGTGCGCCCTCGTCCCTTTCTGCGACGGTTATCGCGGATTCGTTAGGTTTCCCAAACAGGCGCCGCTCGGCCCTTCAAACCAGACCTTGAATATGCGAAGCTTACAATAGAGTGGATTGCTTATCAAAACTGAGGGGGTCGGGCATGATTTTCGGCAATCTGTTAGGAAGACGCGTCCTAGTGGTCGAGGACAACTATATACAGGCCACCGAACTGACGCTCACGCTCGAAAATCAGGGAAGCGACGTGGTAGGGCCGTTTCCGAATCTCGAAGGCGGCCTGATGGCAGTCGAGAATGCAGCGATCGACGCCGCCGTACTCGATGTCCGGCTGGGTGCTGACAGGGTGTTCGAATTGGCGGACCGCCTTCAAAATGCCCGCGTGCCCTTCATGTTCGTCACCGGTTACGACAAGAGCGAGATACCGGAGCGGTTCAAGGACGTTTCCTGCTTGTCGAAGCCGGTCAGTCGCGATGCCGTCGCAGTGGCGTTAGCAGTCGCGGTTGCCCAACGGGCGCCTCGGCACTAAGCCGCCTGAGTCGAAGACTAACAATCTCGGTAACCGCAGAAATTTCTGGACGAGGGTTCGCATCGCCGCCTCTACACTTGGAGCCCGAACGAGTACAAGGAAATCGCGGGCATCTAGAGCAATGACGAGGTGGCGCTGCCGGGCGATCCTCCGGGCGAACTCGAAGTCGTCGACGCCCGAAGGCTGCAAGATCCAGCAGCTCGTCGGTGTTCCCCCGGCGTTCACTCCGGATTACGCGCCCGAAGAAATGTTCGCGATCGCCGAGAAGCTTTACAAGAAGTCACGCCAGCATCCCCGCCGGCCCCACAAAGTGTTCGGTCCGACGGCCGGAGCTTTACCTACCCCTTTTGGGAGGAAGAATGAACATGGCTGACAAAAGAGAGATATCGCCACCCCTGAGCAGCACCCCGGTCTCGAGCCGCCTATCAACGGGCCCACGAACAACAGGGAATGGCCCCGGCTTCTGACGAGAATGAAAAGCTCGTGCCGATAGGCTAGCTTGGAATCCAGACCGCTCCCATGGACCGCCGCGTTGACTGCCATCGCGACGGCCGACAGCACGCCCGGCGCTGTGCCGAGCGACACCTGCTCCGATACGCCTTTCATTTCGCCGCTACGGAGTTCGTGGTCGGTCTCGAGGACCGCTGCGACCCCGGCGCCCATCCAGCGGATGAGTGTCGTCGCGCCGAGAAGTATTGCCAAATAAGATCCATCCATTGTGATGTTTCTCGGTGAGCCCGCTGAACCAAGAAAGTCGGCCAATGTTCCAACTCATTTGAGGCAACCGGAACAATCGCTTTCGGGGGCTGTTTGCGCTTGCACAAAGCGATGGACGTCGATAACTCGTATAGCCTCCCAAATAACGAAGGAGCGGATCTTGAAGCATCCGTCCACAGCGCTCTTCGCCAACAAGCGGGTATTGATCGTCGAGGACGAATACTTTCTCGCGGATGAAACGCGGCTGAAGCTCGAGGATTTGGGAGCCATCGTCATCGGTCCGGTGGCAACGGTAAGAGCCGCGCTGGACCTGCTCGACAATGAAAGTGTCGATGCTGCAATTCTCGACATTCATCTGGGTGACGGGCTTGTGTTTCCGGTCGCCGAGGAACTCGAACGCTGCAACGTTCCATTCGTATTCGCCACAGGCTACGATCCGTCAGTGATCCCTGAGAAGTTTACGGGTTTCACCCTGTCCGCCAAGCCGACGGAACTCGGGTACATCGCAGACGCCTTGTTCGGCGAGAGGTCTACCAACGCCAATTGATACCCTACTCCCCGTCAAGAAACCGCGTTAGACGGTCTCGGGCGCGACTGATCCGGCTTTTGATCGTACCCACCGCCACGTTACATCGCTGCGCAGCAGTTTCGTAACTCAGGCCTTGGATCAGTACGAGATCGACGACTACGCGGTAACCTTCCGGAAGCGCGTGGATGGCTTTTTCCATTTCGTGGCTCCGCACGTTCCATTCCTGCGCCGGTGGAAGAGATGCCGACAACGCCCAATCATCTAAACCACCCACCTGCTCCCGCTTGGCAATCTTGAACTTCGTACAGAAGGTGTTGCGCATGATGGTGAACAACCAGGAGCGAAGCTGTGTACCCCGCTGGAAACTGCCTGAATGGGCAATGGCCTTTGCGAGAGTTTCCTGGACGAGGTCGTCGACATCATTTTCAGACCTATAGAACCGCCGCGCGAAGCTCTCGAGGGCCGGAAGGTTCTCCAGTAATTCGGCATCGGTGAACCCGTTCGGGCGGTCATCCAACATTTGCGTCTTCCCTTGAATTGAGGGGAACCCTCATGCAGCGGGTACGTTCCATCTGCTCACCATCCCGGGCCGCCATAGCCCTGTCGCCCGCGCAGCACGTGCCCCTCGAGCCAGTCTCAAATGCAGGCACGGAAACAGCCATCCCCGGCGATGGGGATCCTCGTCTCGGATATTGGTTTCGTATCACGTTCGACGTGCTTGGGTGCGGCTTAGCCCCTCGTCTAAGCATCTCAACTGCCAACGCGGCGGGCGCGTCGGTCTCGACGAACGACTTCAAGTAGCGAGGCACGCGCTGGAAACGGCGAGGGATAATCTTCCAGTCGGACCCTATGAGAAATATGAACGGGATTTCCTCCAGCACCAGGCGATCTGCGACGGTGAACGAGCCTGCGTCGCCCTCCTTGATGTCGAGGACAGCCGCGTCAATCAGGCCTCGTACGCAATAAGAGAGGCTCTTCTTAGATGCCCGGAACGGTCCGACGACCTTCGCACCGTAGTCCGCCAATGCGTCCGCGATCGTTTTGGCCTGCAAGTCTTCCTCGACCACGAGGACTTTCCGCCCGGTGAGATTGCCCTGTGACATGATGTGGTTCCTCCTGCTTCAGGAACAACAAGTGCGGGCCGTTGTTCCCGCAAACGACCGGCTCCTACGATGTCATGGAGACAGCCTCACCGACGTCGACCCGACGGCGGACTACGCCGATGCAAAGGGTCCCATCCCCGCTCGGAGTTCTCGAACCGCGAGTGAGGGGATGGCCGATCGCTGGAACTACTCGCACAAGGACGAGCCGTTGTGGACTGGTGAAATCGCCGCTGCCCAGCTATATTGTCAGAGCAACCCTTTCGCTTGCGACCCTTGTAGAAGCTGAATGTATCAATCGCGCCGGATTCCCGATGCATGCTCCGAAATCTTCGGTGCAGGCGATTGCGGCCGATCATTCTTGATCTCCGGAGTTTCGTTCGAAACCACCGCCTCCTGGTCGCGCTCTTTCTCAGAAGTCGTCTCATCCTGGAAAGCGCGGTCATCACCGGTCAACGGCCGGTCACCAGAACGGCGGTCCTCCGCGTCGGTTTCCGCGTTAGTCGAAGGGTCGTTGACGGGCGTTTTAACGATGTAGGCCCGCACCTTGCCGCTGCCGTTGCTCACATCGCGATTGCTGACACGAAGCCCGACGACCGGAGTGAAGTCGCCCTCTGAACCTATGACCGAGTCATTTCTGCCGGTGTTTGAAGCCGCATTTGTCAGATCACGGTCGCTGGAAACACCATTGTTGCCTCGTGAAACTTCCGTATCCAAGGCAGTTGGATCCCAACCTTCCGTGCGCCATTGATCGGCTCGCTCATCCAGATCGATGGAGCCTTCATCGTCAAGGATGTCGTGGGCAGTCTTGTAATCTAGGTCCGCGACGTTTGAAACCGAAACAAGATAGCCACCGCGACGAGGACCTTCCGCATATGCCGCCCGGTCATCGTCCGGGAAGAGCCAGTCGGTGAGGGCATCAAAGAAGCCGTGACGTTCATTGCTGGCAATAGGGGCATCGCTGTCTTCGTATCCGGGCATGAAGCGAATTTTGTCTTTGGCAATACCAGCCTGCTCTAAACGTGCAATCGCTGCCTCGCCCTCCAACCGGGAATCAAAGAACGCCGAAAGCGAACTTGAGCCGTGCGGTGTATCGAAAGCAGTCTCGCTGTAGATATTCGCCATTAGGGCTCGTCTGCGATCAGGTTTGGGTGCACAGAACGGCAAAGCCTGCCGTCATGATGAAGGGAGGGCGCCTACTAAGATGCGTTGGGCCGTTCACCGCGAATTCGCCGAGCAACTGCTTCTCGACGGCAAGCGATGGTGCCGACCCTTGGAAATTCCTCCCCCACGGCAAGCTAACGAAGGGGTCTTCGGATAGTTCCTCTTGCGGACTGACGGGAACATTGATGGCCGCTGCTAGTTGGGATGCATCCACAATCAGCGAATCGCCGAGGTAGCCATGACCCAACCTGTATCAACTCATCTGCCGCGAGACCCCGTTTATGAGGTCGACCCGAGGGCGACCGCACTGCTCCATAAAGTCTCCTGGGGCGCGATCTTTGCAGGCGTTGCTGTGGCGCTTGCCGTTCAGTTCCTGCTGAACCTCCTTGGCGTCGGCATTGGTGCGGCAGTCGTCAATCCTGCCAAATACGACAATCCTGATCCCAGCACGTTTTCGATTGCGGGCGGCTTATGGTTTGTGCTGGCCGGTTTGATCGCCTCGTTCGTCGGGGGTTATATCGCCAGCCGCCTTTCTGGAAGAGCCAGCAACTCTACTGGCGGCTACCATGGTCTCACGGCTTGGGCGGTTACGACCCTGGTCGTTCTGTACCTGTTGACCACCTCTGTTGGCGCTCTGGTCGGCGGCGCGTTCAATGGTTTGTCGAGCATCGTCAGCGGCGTTGGAAGCACGGCAGCAACAGCGGTCACCGCCGCCGCTCCTGCCGTTGCCAATTCGGCCAACCCGCTGGGCGGCATCGAACAACAAATCCGTGACGCGTCGGGCGGCACCGATCCCAAGGCACTTCAAAACGCAGCCGTTTCTGCTGTTCAGGCGGCGGTCACCGGAGACAAGGCAAAGGCCGACGACGCGCGAACCCGAGCAGCCGACGCCATTGCCAAAGCACAAAACATTCCGGTCGATCAGGCCCGTACCCAAGTCGATCAGTACATCAAGACATACAACGACACGATGGAAGCCGCTAAAGCGCAGGCACTCGATGCCGCGCAGACGGCAACAAAGGCCGTGTCCGCTGGCGCTATTCTTGGTTTCGTCGCACTCCTGCTCGGTGCAATAGCTGCCTGGTTCGGCGGCATCTACGGCACCAAGCGCGGCTACCTTTCGGAGACCTCCGTACGGCACGTTGCGTAACGCTATGCTCGCCATCCGTTCGGATGGCGGGACCCACTGTCAACCCAAGGAGCGCCATCATGGCCAAATCAATCAAGACCCTCGACGAACTGTTCCACGACACGTTGAAAGATGTCTATTTCGCCGAAAACAAGATCGTCGAAACCCTTCCGAAGATGCGCGAGGCGGCAAAGAGCCAGCAGCTCAAGGCCGCTTTTGAAAAGCATCTCGGTGAAACCAAGGTTCATGTCACCCGCCTAGAAGAGGTGTTCAAGATCATCGGCAAAAAGCCTGAAAAGAAAACCTGCGATGCCATTCTCGGCATCACGGACGAAGGGGCTGAGATCATGGAAGAATATGAAGGCTCGCCTGCGCTCGATGCCGGGTTGCTGGCTGCTGCCCAGGCAGTTGAGCACTACGAGATGTCGCGCTACGGAACGCTCCGCACCTGGGCTCTCGAACTCGGGATAAAGGATGCAGCCAAGCTGTTGCAGACGACGCTTGATGAGGAACAGGCGACTGACATCGCTCTGACCGACATTGCGACGTCCGTGGTCAATCAAAAGGCCGAAGCGTGAACGCCAGCTATGGACAGGGTAACCGGGTCAGCGCGTTAAGCCCTGGCCCGGTATCATGCGATGGCTAGTTGCTCAGGCCGCCGCAGAGGCAAGCGCTAGAGGAAACATGGCTAAAGGCCCAAGGGACGAGACCGGCCGAAGCTTGCAAAATCGGCATGGGCGTTGTGCTTCATGCTTGTGTTTATTATCCTCAACAGCGTCGGTGTCTTTCACGCTTTGGAAAGTAGGCACACGTCTGGGAGCTGGGAACGGGTAAAGATTTCCCTCGCTACTTCGCAAAGAATGCCTCCTTGGACGCATCAAATCGGACATGACCGAAATGAAACCGAAAGAACGAGTCGGCGTCCACATTGATCGGGTCCAGGACGTGCTCGACCACAATGCCTGGAGGGCAAAACGCAAGCGATAGGACGCAACGCGAGGTCAATCTCTGATCCCGGTGGATCGCGCCGTTCTCGACTGGTTGAAGGGATCGGGCGAAGGTTGGCAAGAGCGGTTGAAAGCGGCGTTGCGCAAAGCAACGGGCTTGCCCGGAGAGGAGACTGCGGGATGCTCAGTTGCGGTTACCTTCACTGCCTCGGGCCATTGACGATATGCAATGGAATTCCCGCGGATGACCGATCCGCAAGAACCTTCACCCGAGCTGAACACACCAACGGTGCCGTGAAAAGGAAGGTTGGAGTTTTTTCCGCGAAGCGTGTCGGCATTTCATCTCCTGGAACCGTTTACTTGCTGCGGCGTTAATTGCAGGCAATTATGCTATTCAACGACCGGATCGGAGAAATCCAATGCTTAAGACTGCAATCATTGCTGCTGCTCTTTTGTCAGCAGCCAGCCTGCCCGCTTCTTCCGCAAGCATGGCGATGTCGAAATGCGATGAAGCCTCGATGATGAGCGCCCAAGGAAAAATCGACGCCATGACAGACGGAAGTCAAAAGAAGATGGCCATGAAGGAAATGACGATGGCTCAGTCTTCGATGAAATCACACAACATGAAGTCCTGCGGGATGCATATGGACAAGGCCATGAAGGCGATGGGCACGATGTAACTCCGGGTCCTTATACCGCCGTCTGATACTTATTGAACGGTTTCCACAGTGCTAACCAGATGACATCGGGATCGGAGAGTATGATTACCACCCTATTCGGCCGCCGTATGCTTGCCATCACCATGGCAGCGATCGCCATCAACGCGCCACCGGCAGGGGCAATCTCCCGCGTTCCGTCGCTAAGCCACTCGTGCGCCCAGCTTCGTCAGATCATCGCGAGCCAAGGCGCCGTGATTGTGACCCACCCTGGCTCAAGGGCCTCTGGGACGCTGTACGATCGATATGTCAGCGATAGCGGCTATTGCAATCCTAGCGAAGTTGCGACCAGCGACTGGGTTCCCGCCAAGGACGGAAGCTGCCGTCTGTACAATTGCCAGAACTTTGAGCCACTGTTCGACAACCGCTGATAGAGCCGCTCGTGAAGACCAGTGATCGAAGATGCTGGCGGCAGGGATAACCATCTTCCCGTCGTGCCCTGTCACTTTTTGCCGAAACGACAGCGCGAAGTGCGTCAAAGGTTCCGGCCGTCGCAATGGATTACGCCGGGAACTTTTCAGCGCCAAAGGGGATGCAATTTTATCGGCGTTCGCGCATAGGGCTTTATTGGTGACATTGCCAAAGTCGCGATGCTCTGTCGTGACGGCGTGAATGTCGCCATCCTCGTCCCGCATGAATTCGAGGTCCGCTAGCGGTACTGCGACTGGCTTCGCCCCGATGCCGAGAAAGCCGCCGACATCGATGACTGCCGTATCACCTGTTCTAGCGCCGTGGACATGATCCAGCTTGCCGACCTTGTGATCGTTAGCGCCGTACGTCGTTGGCCCGCTCCGCCTAATGGAAAACCAGGCGCTCTCTATCATGAAGCCGCAGGTCTCCCGGATCGAAAACTATCCGGAGGCGGCTCGAGCAACACATATCGAAGCCGCAAACGCCAGTGATGCAGGTGACGCTTCGGCCGAAGCGGAGCCATACGTCTTAAAGCGCATTTTCCCCCGACCATGTCCTCGAAAATTCGGCCGACTATCACGCTAGCCACCGTCGTAGGGGAAGTCCCCGCGCTTGAATAAATTGGTCATCTGTTTCGAAGATCTCGTCGCACCGGGCCAGTGTTCCATTTCCGCGGCCTGCTTCTCGATCTGCTCAGTCTGAGGTGCAGCCTCGATAGCGGCGATCAGTGGCAAGTCCTTGGGCCGAATAGCTGTCGCCACCAAGCAGGTCTGCCAGCATTTTTGCGTTCTTTATCGCGTGGCCCTCTCGATCATTATTGAAGTACACCCAGGCGGTTTTAGCACCGCATTTTTGAATGCGCTCTGCCCAGATCTCTAGCTCCTCTTTGGAATAGTCGTGGTGGTACCATCGCTCTGTACCGTGGAAACGGATGTAGATTTCGTCAGCCGTCCTTATCAAATCATCAGGCAGTCTCGGACCGCTGCAGGAACAGAAGATAGCGCCCGCAGCGCGAAATGCCGCATAGACATCGTCTCTCCACCAACTTTTGTGCCGAAACTCCACGACGTTTCGATGCCGAGGGTCGATCTGACCCAATATCCGTTGGAGCATTGCCTCCTCAAAGTGGACGCTAGGCGGCAACTGATACAAGAAACATCCCATCCTCGATCCCAGAAGATCCGCAATGAAACCAAAATCTCGTACCAGGGTCTCGGTGCCCTCAAACCGCATGACATGAGTAATGAGTTCACAGACCTTCACCGTGTAGACAAAAGAACTCTCGGCCTGGCGCAGCCAAGTTCTCACCGCCGCAATCGTTGGCCAGGAATAAAAGGGTGCGTTCAACTCGACCGTCTCGAATTCAGCCTGGTAGATTGAAAACCACTGATTGGTTGGGATCGCTTCTGGGTAAAATTTCCCTTTCCAATGCCAATAAAACCAGCCTGAACATCCAATGTAGAAGTCAGCCATGCAACGATCCGGTTCTGCAAGTGGCGTGATCACCGCTGAAATGCGTTGCTGATGCATTTTTTCCGCGCGAGCCACATTTGCGAGCCTTTGCTTGTGTCGGCGCTCTGCACGTCGCTTGCGTCTTTGCTGTAGTTCTTCCGGTGACCGCTCTGCCACGAAGATCCTCATGCTTTAGTTGCCTACATCAACAAGCCGGATGGAATTCTGTTCCGAAGCTTTCGAACGCTCGCCACACAGAGAGCGCGTGTGCGCATTCTCATCAGGAACGTGGTTCCTGACCTGAGGCAGATCACTCGTGGTGGGACCGGCTGGAGCGCTGGCGCAAACCGGGCTCTCGAAGATGCCGCAGGCAGGCTGCTGACGCCAAAGGTGGTGGCGTCGCGATGCCGGTCGAAAGGTCCTATCATGAAGGACGAAGGGGATCGCGGCATCAGGAGCACGAACTGGCTAGCGCTGCCGGGCGACTCTCCTGGAAAAGTCGATGAAGACTGATTCGGCAACGGTGAGCGATCCCATCTCGTCGAGGGCGGCAAGCAGCCGAATCTTGACCCCAAGCGGGCATCGGTAGAAGCCGTAGCGGAGGAGGTCTTTCGCGTTGCCGAGTGGGTAGCTGCCGGCGAAATCCGACATCGCCACGCCACGTAGCCGTGCCCTGCCAGTTCGGCGGCCAGCTCTGTCCAGTCGGGAGGCGTGGGAAGATCGTGGGCGACGTCGACCATGGAGGCCGGCCGTCGACGGACGTGACGACGAAGTCGCTCAGATAGGTCTCGCCGCCAAAGCGTCTACTCGCTGCTACTCTTGCCACGATCAAATGCTCGCTGTCTCCCGTCTTTCGCGGTCAGGACGCGGGCGACTTCGCATGCCTTCTCGACGTCGATCCAGACGTTGCCGGTTGGACCTGCGTCGGCGTCGAGCTTACCGCCTGGTGCAGGACGACATCGCCCGGCGGCGTCTCGAATGCAATGCTCGTGATGGCACCCTCGGAAAACACAATAAGATGAAGGCGAACGCCGAACTGAGTCCGACAGTCAGTCGGCGTGTTCGTGCCGGGCGGTAGCGACCGATGTACAACATGACGTCGGAACGTTTAGAGAACAAACCGACGGGCGTCAAGCCGGTGTTTAGCGTTTGTTTTCAGATAGATCCGAGTGACCCTTGGCGGTGGACGGAACCATCGAGCCCACCACGGATTTTTTCATGACCAGTTTGAGGAGCAATCGCATGAACGACGACACGAAGGCGCAGCAGGCGATCGAGGAGACCGCGAAGAAGGCCGTTGGCGGGCATGAACTTCCGATTGCCGGTCCGCATGCTAAAGACCACCTGATCGACGAAAGCAAGACCCCCGGAGCGGGTACGCTCCCCGACAAGAACGACGGGAGCGTATCGGCGGGCGCCGGGTGATATGCGAAGGGAAATCCGGCTTCGGCGTTGAGCCTAGCGGCCCGAAACCCGCATAGCGCCAATGTCGCCGAATATTCGCTGCACGGCAGCGACCTGGTTTGCAGCAATGTCTAAGGAGACTTCGATCTCGCCACCTAATGCAGTATCGGGACGTGGCCAGTCCCCGTGCGTCCCGTTTCCGCCAGATGGTTTGCGAGCCCGAAGTATTCTCGTCGGTCGCCGATTGGATGCAGATGTCTGGCCTCGAAATGCCCTGCTGAACGAGATGCTTGACGGCACGATCGGCTGCCTCGCGGCTTTCAAATGTGGCTCGGATCGTGACGGTGCTGTCGCCGGCCGTCTTTGTCTCCATGATTTGCATATGGTTGAGAACGCCTAGGTCGCCGCGTTGTTTCGCATCCGATCACCCTCTTTCCTGCGGACGGCGCGTCGCCTGGTCGGAGTTCCTCGATGGCCGGCTGCCACCATTCGGCGTCGGGGCGGTGCGGCGCCTTTTTAGGCCATGTGCTAACGAGCTCGTCAAATGTCGGCTTCCGCCACTTCGCGATTACATCAGAGAGTTCGAAAGAAAATATGGCATCACAAGCAGGTAATATGAGATTGAGGATGCGCCTTTCGGGCAGTCACTGAAGTTCAAGGGCTATTCGCCATAGCTGGCGCACGGCACAGACCCACGAACGAATTCCGTCACGCGACGATCAGTGAAGCGTAACGGACGATCGCGCGTACACCCGCGTCGCGGCCAAGCCGACGTATGTGCCGATGAGAGTGGTCGCCAGGTCCTCTGTAGATCTGCAGCCTCCGTTGTAGAGTTTGATAGCTGCGGAACATAGAAATGAAGACGCCTCGTCATCCCAATCGTCCCCGTAGAAGCGATACCAGGCTTGGACGGCCTGCGATATAATTCGGTATTCCTTTTCCGTGCCCTTGGTCATGCACTCACCTCAGATCCACGCGAAGGCTCGGATTTAGGGTGCGCTTTCGAGGTTTCAATCCGCGGAGCAGGCCAACGAAAAAAGCCGGCGAAACCGCCCAACAATCTGGCAGCCTTTTAAACAAATGGCCCCGCCGCAAGGCGAGGCCATTCTTCGCTATCAGCAGGCGATGCCCCAGCGAAATGTCATTCGATCCGGATCAGCCAATGCTGGCGGCATTGTGGCCGTGACCACCCTGGCCGGAGTTGTTGTTGTCGTTGCCGTGCCCCTTGCTGTCGTCCGACTTGCCGTCCTGGTCGCCAGAACCCTTGTAGTCGGTCTTGCCCTTGCCATCGTCGCCTTTGCCGCCGTTATCGCCCTTACCCTTGCCGGCATCGCCCTGGTCGCAGCCGCCCGTGTTGTTGTTGTGAGCGTGTTGGCGCTGTCGCCCTTGTTGTCGCCGCTACCGGGTTGTCGTTATGAGCGTGGTCGGAGCACTTGTCGTTACCGCCCTTATCGCCATCGTGACCGCGTTGGCCGCCGTCGCCTTTGTCACCACCATTGTTATGGGCGTGATCCGAGCCTTTGCCGCCGTCGCGACCGCCGCCGTTGTTATTGCCAACGCGGCCATGCTCGCCGCCTTTGCCGTTGTCGCGGCCGCCGTTACCATGACCGTTGCCGTCGCCTTGACCACCATGGCCACCGTTCCAGCCATGGCCGGGACCACCGTTGTCGCCGCCATCATGATCGCCGCCGCCATTGTGGCTTCCGGCCTAGCCGTGATGACCGCCCTCGTTGGAGCCGCCGTCACGCCCGCCGCCGAGATGGCCCTGCCCGTTTTCGCCGCCGAGTCCGTTGTGATCGCCGTCACCGGAGTGACCTTTTCCGTCGTGTCCATCGTGGCCTTTATGACCGTCATGATCACCGCGTCCGCCGTGGTCTCCTCGGCCATTGTGATCGCCGCGTCCACGGTGATCGCCCTTGCCGCCGTGATCGCCCTCGCCGTGACCGTGGCCGTCGTGATCTCCACCGCCGTTGTGATCGCCGGCGCCGCCGTGGCCGTGGCTGTGGCCATGACCGTGACCGCCGCCGTTGCCGGGATCGCCGCCGCCATTACCAGGGTCGCCGCCACCGTCACCGCCGGTATTGCCGCCATCGCCGGAGCCGCCCGTGTTGCCACCGTCGCCAGAACCGCCTGTGCCGCCCGAGCCACCTGTGCCGCTGCCAGTGCCACCCGCGCTACCGCCGGAGTTGCTTCCGCCGCTGTTGCCGGTGGAGCTGGAACCGCTGCTTCCTGCGTCGCTGGCTGATTTGGTGCCCCCGGCCACGCCGTTACCGCTCGATGCGCCGTTGCCGCCCGCGTTGCGAGGTCCGCGAGTTCCAACATCACTTGAAGATGAATTCGGATTTGCGATAGTTGCTGTTGGCTGGCATAATGCCGCCTCGATAGATCCAATGGGAACCTTCCCGCACTCTACTGCAGACTGCGCTCGTGTAAGACTTGTCCCTGCAAGTAAAATTCCAAAACTTGCTGCAACCAATACTCTATACCGTGTCATTACGCGACTCTCCCATTTCAAAGTGAGGTTTCTTAATGTTTCGTTAATATAATGGAGCACGAAGTAATTCGTTCCGGGGTCACTCGAAAGGACTACCTCCGACCGAAACGGTAGATGTCCGCCCGCGTCTTGCCCTTCCCGTGTTTCGGATATCCCCTAATTTGAAACTGTCCCGATTTTGGCGGGACCTAGACCGCAGAGGAAAGCAGCTGGAATATGCGCTGGGTCCCCGATGGTCGTTGACAATTCTGGTGAACGGGGTTTTCTTCACACCTTGATATGGCAAGTAAGGCCCTCGCCATATCAAGGTTGCGCTCTACAGCTCCGTCTTTGAAAGCCATTGTTCGGACCTTGGAACTGGAGGCAGAAAATGAACAACGCCTTTGATTCCGAACATATTACCTCGGCGGGGCACAAGCTCAGTGCGGGAGGACACCTTGATGCTCATTACCTGGCGCTCAAGGACGAGTATGACGCGACACTTCGTGCCGTCGGCATCCGACCTAGTTGGTCTGTGCTCGACGCAGGCGCAGGGAATGGGGTGTTCCTGCCATTGATGGCGGAACTGCTGGGCGTCGAGGGACATATCGAAGCCCTGGATTTGGCACGAGAAAATGTCGAGGCAATCGAACGCTTGATTGCAAACCAGCAATTCGCTTGTCCTGTGAGCGCGCGAACGGGTGACATCACCGCGCTGCCCTATGAGGCAGGAACGTTCGATGCAGTCTGGAGTGCGAACGTCAGCCAGTATCTGAGTGACAAAGTCCTCGCCGAAACAGTCAACGAGTTCTGCCGCGTCGTAAGACCAGGCGGACTTGTTGCCGTGAAGGAGGTCGATATCTCAGTTTGGCAGTATCAACCGCAAGACCCAAAACTGATTTGGCGTCTGCTCGACGCGCTATCTGATGATATACAGATGTCCGGCGCGATGAGAGGTACCCGCCTGACGGCCTGGTTTCGAGCGGCGGGCCTAGAGGACGTCGCTGCCATCACGACGCTAGCGGAGCGACGTCAGCCACTCAGGCCCGTGGAGCGCGAATACATCCGAAACAATCTTGAATTCCTATCCGGGCTGGCCCTACGGTGCGAGTTGCCGGAAGCGGATCATCACCAATGGAAAGAAATTGGGCAAGAGCCGGAGCGCCTGATTTCCGACCCCGATTTCTGCTATCGCGAAATGTGGGTCCTGAGCTTGGGAACCGTGCCCAGTCCTTCTTCATAACGGTACACTGCAGTCGTACCTTCGTGAAGAATTCATGAACATGTCGTCGAGCACAAAATCGGCATGGTGGCGGGTGAAGTCATCAAAGTGGCACCCAAGCATGCCAACTTGCGCATGCAGCTTGAACCCTGGGCCACGCGAATGCGCGAGAAGAAATTCCACGAAACCGAAGCGATCGCTCAGACAATAAGGCAAACGGCGCTTCCCGGTATGAAGCCGAAGGCCCTCATCGAGGCCGTGCGGAAACGGCATCCAGAGGCGAGCAAGAAAGAAATCGCCCGCGCCGCTTTTCTCTGCGTCATCCTCTCGGCAGACTACGATCCGGAGGATACGCAGGCTCTCCATGACCTTGCGATGGACACGCGCGACAGTCCTGAGAGCTAGGAGCCGCCGGCAAACGCTCTGTACTGGTGCAACCGAGCTCTCCAGTCGCATCTTCAAATCGTGCGTTACGGAAGGCGCCTTTCCGTCGTAGTCGTCATCCGCGGCGACCTGAAGATGGTGGCGCTTGGAAGTGCGGGCTGGTACCTTGCCGACATGGGAGTTGCCATGAACACAATCGACAAGATCGCAATCCGGGAGAGTACTGAGGCCGACGATCAAGCCGTTGGCGAACTTCTGGTGAGGTCCTTCGACTATCAGAACTCGCGGCTCATGCCTGATGTCGTCACGACGGAAGAACGTCGGGCGGACTTGCGGAACCAGCGGGCGAAGAGGGCGGCGGCCGTAGTGCTCGTCGGAACGATCGGCGGGAAGATCGTCGGAACCATCGCACTCTACCCGCCGGGCGCCGACGGCAACGAGGCATGGCGGCGCGGCGCGGCCGACATCAGGTACCTTGCCATCGATGAGAAGTTTCTGGGCCGCGGCCTGTCGGCTCCATTCCTTGACGAAGCCCGCGGCCGGGCCAAGGCCTTCGGCGCTTCGGCGATCTGCCTCCACATCAGGCGTGGAGCGGTGGGCCTCGCCAAGCTCTATGAGCGGCACGGATATCGGCGAGAGCCTCGGGGCGACATGGATCTGCTGCCGGTTATTTTCCTGGAAGGCTATGTTCTGGAGCTTGAAACATGATCCGTGCGAGTGTTATTGCGGTGGCTGCTGATGGCGAGCACCGGTTCTCAAAGAGTACGGCAAATGCGATACGCGTGATAACGGGACTGGGCGTCGAAGGCGACGCCCATCTGGGGGTTACGGTCAAACACCGTTCCCGCGTCCGCGCCGACCCGTCGCAGCCGAACTTGCGTCAGGTTCATCTCATCCACTCGGAGCTTTTCGACGAGCTTGCCGAGAAGGGCTTCGTCCTTGGTCCGGCCGATTTTGGCGAAAACGTCACCACCCTCGGCATCGACCTTATTGCTCTCCCTCGCGGTACGGTCCTGATGCTCGGCGCCGAAGTCGAGCTTCTGGTGACAGGACTACGCAATCCATGCTCGCAGATCGACAAGTTCCGGCCAGGCCTTCTCAAGGCTGTTCTCGGCAAGGGTCCGAACGGCGAGGTCGTTCGGAAGACCGGCATCATGGCGATCGTGCTCAAGGGCGGCCTCGTTGTTCCTGGCGACGACATCGCCATCCAGCTTCCGGCGTCGCCGTTGCTTCCGCTCGAAGTGGTCTAGGCCGCACACGTCGGAAGTAAGGGCTTGGCTTCGGGGTAGAGAGTACCAAGTTCCGCCCATGATCCATTTCACCGGCGACACCCATTTCCGCGACCCGCGCGTATTGCGTCTCGAAAAGCGGCAGTTCTCCAACATGGACGGACACGACGCCGCGTTGATCCGGAACTGGAACGAGACCGTCGGCCCTGACGATGAGGTCTGGCATCTGGGAGAATTCATGTCGGCAAGAGGTGGCGACTGCGCCGAGCTGCTTGCGAGGCTGAACGGTCGGAAGCATCTGATCGTCGGCAACATCGACCCGGCGACGACCACGAACTCGGCGGGATGGGAGAGCGTGCAGCATTACGCAGAACTCACGAAGGACGGGGGCAGATTTTGAGAAGCAGATCAACGCAGGCCTCGGCCTAGGAGAGCGCCTTCAACGAAGCTGCCCCGCGGCTTAAGAACGGCAAAAATTTCGAACTATCTGGCAAGGAGAACTGCACCATGTTGCAGATTGACTACGTGCGCGGTTTTGAAGATCGCATCAGCCCCTACCCCGAACTTCAGGCCTGGTGTTCACCTACGACCGTGCTGCAGTGCACCTTCGCGTTCGAATATGAAGGCCGCTTTCGTCAGTTGCTGTCTGAAAGCGTTGATTTGTCCGTTGATGCTGCCGCCGTTCGGGTAGTCGACGAACGGATAGATGCCGTTCCAGAAAGTGTTGGCAAGATGGATGGCGAGTTCGATCCTGGTCCTCGGGGTCTGCCTTGCCCAGGGAGCTTTCGCCCAGCCGAAGGCACCCAACTCCAAACCGACGATCGTTCTCGTCCACAGTGCCTTCGCGGACCTTCCTTCATTGACTCGTCTAACCTTTCGATCCCGCATTCGGTGCCTGCACGGCATTCGACCTTCTCCCTCTCGTTCCGACATCAAAGGCAAGTATTTGCTCGTCGAAACCTTTGAGCTGGCGCGTGCCGAGAGAGATCATTGAAATTTTGCCACGCACGGATTGCGCCGCGGCGTGGTCGATGAGAATTTGCAGATCATCGGCGGATGAACACAATCGCGAAGCCAGGTTTACGACATGGCCGATCGCAGTGTAGTCAACGCGCTCTTCATAACCAATTCGGCCGACCGTCGCCCATCCCATCGCCAGTCCAATGCCAAAGCCGATCGCGTGGCCGTGCAGTCGCCACTCGGCAATCAGACGCTGAACGTCATCCTGCATGTCGATCGCCATCTTAACAGCACGAAGCGCCGGGTCTGCGCACGGTACCGGGGCGTTGACGAGCACCATCAAACCATCTGCGGCGAAGTTGGTCAGCGTGGCCTCGTAGCGTGTGATGATCGCGCCGAGCGCCTTATAGTACGCGCCCAAGACCTGCATGATCTCCTCGGGTTCGGCGTGTGCCGAAAACGCGGTGAAACCACGTAAGTCGCAGAATACAGCGACGACTTCCGCGCGCTGGCCGCCGAGAACGCTCTCGTCGCCGGACTTTTCCACGAGTTCCGCGACCTGAGGTGCGAGAAAACGCTTCAGCCGCGCGATCCGCTCTGAACGATCCCGAGATATGGCGAGTTCTTCCGCCATTTTATTGAACCGGTCCGCCAGCCGTTCGAGTTCGTCTCCGGTGGCGATGTCTATCCGGTGGTCAAACTGTCCAGCACCGATTTTTTCGGTGCCTTCTTCCAGCCGACGGATTGGTCCGGTCATGCGCCTGGCAAGCCAGAAGGCAAGCGCCGATGCGAAGACGGTGGCGGCGAGCAGCAGGCCGACCGTCCGCCACAATGAGGCATACAGCGGTGCGAAAGCCTCTGCCTGTGCCTGCTCGACGAACACCGTCCAACCGACACCTGGAATAGCTGCCATGGCGGTCACGACCGGTTCATTGTCGGCGTTGCGGGCCGTGGCCGCCTCTCCGCCTACGGAGGCGATCTCGTCCCGCAATCTGGTGAAGGCCGCCGCCGTGTTCTTGTCAGTACCCTGCAACACCTTGCTGATGTCGGGATGGGCGATGAGGCGGCCGGTCTGATCGAGAACAAACGCCCTGCCACTGCTACCGATGCGAATTTCCGAAACGACTGTCCAGACAAACTTCAGGTTGATCTCCGCGACGACGACGCCACCTGCCTTGCGGTTTCCGGCCGTAGCCATGGTCATGAACGGTTCGGAGCCATCGTGAAAGGTGACTGGCCCATACCATGTGCCATTCGAACGAACTCCCACCACAGCAGGATCGCCGGAGCGATCCGATCCGCCTTCCCTCCTGTTCAAGTCGATGCGGGAGACATACAGCCGTTCGATGCCGACATCGTCAACAAGGGTGATGCTTACGATCGCTGGAACTCGTCGCATCACCCGAGATGCGTCGAGCCTATGCTGTCCCTCATCATTGGCCCAGGACTGCTGGACCGTCCAACCCAGTTGATCCTTGATGCCGTCGAGAAAACTCTGGATATTGCCGGCCGCCGATGTGGCCTCCACCCGCACTAGAGCGCTGAGCATGGCACGCTGGTCGCGGTAGCCGAACCAGGCGTCGCTGATGCCGCTGGCAGTTACGGGGATGATGACCGCGGTGAACAAGGCCAGGAAGTACTTGCGGAACAGCGATCGGCGCATCGGGGCGGCTTGGAGCTGGAGCGAACGCCGCACACCATCCTCACTCGATGACTTCTTCAGCCATCAGCAAAACGCTCTGCGGCAGCTCGATCCCGAGGGCATTGGCTGTTTTCAGATTGACAGACAAGTCGAACGTCGTCGGCTGCTCGATCGGCAGGTCGCCTGGTTTGGTGCCTTTCAATATGCGATCGACATAAAAGGCGAGCCGATGTTGCATCTCGTTGTATCTCGCCGAATAGGCCATCAGGCAGCCGTCTGCGACATACCATGGACCCCAGGCCATGGTCGGCAGGCGATGCTCGATCGCCAAGGCGGCAATTCGCTTAGACTGGTCGGCCAGCATCATGTCGGGAAGTACGAACAGAGCCTGCGCGCCGGCGGCCTCCATGCGGTCGACCGCGGCATCGAGGTCGTCCGGCTCGCCGACGTGCTGGATGCTCACCGCAACGCCGAGCCGATTGGCCGCATTCTTAGTGTCCCGTTCGAAATTCAGATCCGCGACAACCGGGTTTGCCAGCACGCCGACTGTGGTGAGCCCCGGTATGGCTTCCATCAAAAGCTCCAGGCGTTTGGCGGCGAGTTCCGTGGCGTAGTAGCTGATGCCCGTGGCATTTCCGCCCGGTTTTGCAAGGCTACCAACGAACCCAGTCGCCATCGGATCACCGCTCAGGATCGACACGATCGGAATTGTATTGGTCGCCTGGTGGGCAGCCTGTCCCGCCGGATGCGACATCGTGACGATCATGTCGACGGGGAGCCGCACCAGTTCTGTCGCCGCCGCGGCCAAGCCATTGTTGTGTTTGCCGGCGCTTCGGCACTCGAATCCGACGGTTTTGTCCAACTTGTACCCGAGTTCGCCAAGACCGCTCATAAACACTCCAAACTCACCGGACCCAGCCATATAGCCCGGTATGTCGCAGGGCCACCAGGCAAGAAGCCCGATTCGTGGCGTCTTGGCCGAGGTCTGCTGGGCAGCGGCGACGACAGGTAAGTTCATCACCAGCGCGACCGCTAGGTAAAGGTAATGTCGTCGTTTCGGTTTCATTCGAACACCCCTCGCTGACCCGCGGCACATGGCGGATGGGATGGTGAAATTAAGCTGATTGCCTAAGCCCGCGCTTCGACGCGCCCCCTTCTCCTGAAGAGCGGCCGACGAACAAGCCGTAATGTTCAGGGGACCAAAGTATAGTCGATATTGGCGCGGATTGGTAGCGCAGTTGGCACACGGAGCTGCGCCCAGGAAATGTCTTAGGCCGCGAATAGCGATTGAGACCGCCGCGAAGGTCCCGAGTTGACCCGGTCCGGTCCGGACATTATTTCCACTTCGCGCCCTCTTGTCGGTCATACAGGGCGTCGTTTCGACCTCATCAACCCAACCGTGACGCAGATGATATTTCAGGGTCTCCCGCGCGTAACGCGATGGCGCGAGGCAATGGCTTTACGAGAGAGCGTCGTCGCGACCGTGGGTCGGGACTACGGTCACCGGTTCAAGCAACATCTGGCCGAGCACCGAGCACTCTTGGCGGAGTAATGCCCCCCAATCCCGCCTTCGCCTTTTTGGTGTCTTGACCCGGCGGCGCTCCGAAAACACGCTTGTACTCGCGGCTGAACTGCGAGGCGCTCTCATAGCCGACCGCGAACCCCACCTCGGCTGCACCTGCTTGGTTCGCGATCATGCGTCGGCGGGCCTCGTGGAGCCGGATATATTTCTGATACTGAAGCGGACTAACGGCGGCGACGGCTTTAAAGCGGTCGTAAAAAACGGATACGCTCATGCCCGCGAGCGCCGCGACCGCCTTGAAATCGAGGCGCTCGGTGTAATGGTCGCGTATCCAGGCCATGGCCCTTCGAATGTGCATCAGGCGCGAGTCAGACCCGGCAATCTGACGGAGAAGGCCGCCGTGCGGCCCCATCAGCAACCGAAACATGAGTTCATGCTCCAGAGACTGAGCCATGACCGGAATTTCGCTTGGGCGATCGAGCAGTTCCAGCAGCCTGCCCCAAGCGCCCAGAAGCGACGCGCTCGCTGTGCTGACGCCGTATCCCGATTCAATGGGCAACTCTGGCATAGCTGCCATCTCAAGCACGAGGTCGGACAGCAGAGCCGGGTCCAGGAATATACCGACTGCAACAAACTGTTTATCTTGTGACGCCTCGCAGACCTGGCCAAACGCAGCTATCTCGGCCGCGACGATCATACTTTGACCAGGACCGTACTCAAACATCTTGTCGCCGATGAACATGCGTTGAGTGCCCTGGATCACCAACGACGCCGCAGGATCGTAGATCAGCGGGTCGATCTCGGTCGTATGGTCGAGGGTGTAAGCGAACAGTCTCGGCAGTTTAAGACTCGGGCGACCGGCGTGGCGCATTGCTATGGCGCGTATTTTGTCGAGTTCGCTCATTGAGCCATTCTAACCCGATTGCCCAGTGCTATCAAGCATTCCGGAAGATTAGGCAATTGTGGCGTAAGCTTCGGCATCGTAGCATCGGGGTTCAAATCCTAATATCGCCATCGGGGTTTTTGATTGTCTAGGAGAAACTGCCATGCCCACCCCAATCGAAACTGTTTCGGATTTTTGCGCAACGTTTCATGAAGCCGGCGGGAGGCCAGCCGTCCGTCGCTGGTTCACACCCGAGACGCGCTGGGTCAACGAAGGCGTCTCAGTCACTACGGGTACCGACGAGGCCATCGCGATGATCGACGGACTTGAGACATCGATGGGCATCTCCACGGTCCATATCGACATGCTCGCGATAGCCGCAGACGGCCCCCGCGTTCTCACCGAAAGGCTCGACCGGTTCGAGCGTGCCGACGGCAGTGAAATCGGGCGCGTGATGATCATGGGTATTTTCAAGCTCGAAGGCGACAAGATTGTCGAGTGGCGGGACTATTTCGACGTGACCGCCGTCCAGAAGTTCTCTAAGGGCTGAGACAGCGGCTTGCAAACGATTGGGCTGAATGCGCAAGTCTATGCAGAGATGGATCCAGTGGCCCACGCCGCCTTAGCACCCGGGCCTTGAAGCGGCGGCTCCTCCAGACCGAACGCAGCCGGCACCTCGGGGGTCCGTTTCCGGGAGACCTTCAGTCCGCCATCTAAGTCGTCAGATCGTTGAGACGTGACTTGAGAGGTATCGCCATGATCCGGAAAGGAAGTGAGCTGCTGCAACATTGCTTTCGCAGGGATTACCAAGGCGGCCTCATCAAGGCTGCCGTCGGTCGCCGTCGTGACGGACACGCGACCGCAAACGCTACGTCGTGCCCGAGGAAGTGGCTGGGACTTGAAAGGTCGCAGATACGACGCCAGGGTTGGTGGAAGCAGCCGACGGTTGACAAGTTGCGTAAAGCTGCGCCCTATAACGGTGAAACTGGGCGGTCTATTTGTCTGGGGTCTCGCTAGCTGGTGCGGTGGTGGTCAGTCGCTTGCCCATCGATCCGCCCGGTGCGGCATCGGTGGCAGCGTGCGGGCGCAGAACGATCCAAGCGCTTAGTCCGATCAAAAAAATTCCTGCGATTGCCACCGCCCAGGCAGAGCGAACCTTGCCGCTGCGAGCTCCTCGGTGTCCCTGTCCATCGTACTGGGTCGCCTTCCGGTCTGAGCCGTCGGTATCGCCTTCGCTGTTCGCCATCGAGTCCCTCCACGTGGATGGGGAACCCGCTTCGCCTCAGGTTGTTCCCTTAGGCGGGCCTTACCTTGCTGTTTTCCGGAGATACCCAGCATCAGATGACACCCGACCTGAAGCAGTTAACGTACTCAGCGTGGACGGCGAGCCGCTAGTCGACATGATCGCGACGAACGAAATCACTCGAGGAGGCTAGTTATAGTCTGTTCGGAGAGTCACCCCGATCTCCGTCGCCGCCTTCCCGAGCGTCTTAAAGCAAATGGCCCCGCGCGGGCGGGGCCATTCTTTCGCTAGCACTAACTCACAAGGCTGTCGCGAAATCTCAGTGAGTGAGAATCAGCGCGGTGAACCGCGACCGCCCTGGCCCCCGCCGCCATGACCATGACCGCCGCCTTGGTTGCCGCGGTTGTTGTCGTCACCATGGCCATGCTTGTCACCCTTGCCATGGCCGTGACCGTGTCCGTTGTCGTGGCCGCCCTTGCTATCGCCTTTGTCGCCTTGACCGCCGTTCCAGCCGTGGCCACCACCATCGCCGTCGTGGTGGCCACGGCCGTTATGATCCCCGTCGCCACCGTGGCTACCACCCCAACCGTGATGGCCGCCATCGCCCGAGTTGCCGTTTCCGCCGCGGCCATGATGATTGCCGTGGCCGTTGTGGTCGCCACCGCCGTGGTGACCGTTTCCACCGTGACCATGCCCGCGGCCATGACCCTGATGGTCGCCGCCACCATGATGACCACCGCCGCTGCCGTGGTGATCGCCGCCGCCGTGATGACCGTTTCCGTCGTGACCATGTCCATGACCGTGACCGTGATGGCCGTGACCGTGATGGCCGTTACCGCCATTGTCGTCGCCGCCGTTGTCACCACCACCGTTATCGCCGCCGCCCGTATTGCCTCCGTCACCAGAGCCGCCGGTACCACCCCCGGCGCCGCTTCCGCCATTGGAGCCGCCAGTGCCGCCGGAGTTGCCGCCGCTCCCGGAACCGCTACCGGTGGCTGAGTCGTTGCTGCCGGCGCCGGTGCTTGAATTGCTGCCGTTCGCCGCACTATTTTTACCGCTTGATGTCCCGCTGCCACCTGCGTTGCGGTTGCCTCGCGCGCCGGCCTCGCTGATAGATCTATTCGGATTCGAGATCGTCGCGGTTGGCTGACACAACGCCGCTTCGATCGATCCGACCGGCGCCTTCACACAATCTACTGCCGACTGGGCTCTTGTCAGGCTTGTCCCAGTAAGCAGAAGAGTGAAACTCGCTGCAACCAATACTCCATACCGTGTCATTTTCGCGACTCTCCTATGTGAAATTACTAGAATTTAGATGTTGTTAATATGAACTTAACTTTACGTTAATTACAATAATCTTGATTGATGACCGCGTTACCTTGAGTACTAATAAAAGTCCAGGGGTTATTACTTCAAAGATTAATCGTGTTAATCCTTTGGAACTGTCAGCACCTAAAATGACTACCTAAGTTTGCTTCGCAGGTCGTTTTCGACACTCCGGGAGCGTGCATGCGTATTGCTGGCTTCTCGGTTTATTGCTGTGATTAGTTCGAAAGAATCGAGCACGGCGGCATTATTGCTCGAGGCGATGCGCTCGATCGGCACGCCGGTCGGCTTCGTATCCACATGTCATCGCTGTTGCTGGCTATGCACGAACAGCTCGGGTCCGGAGATGTCGGACGCGGATGCGCTTTCCCCGTTGTTCGACCTCCGCAAGCTACTGAGCGAACGAAAGATCAACATGCCCAATGTCGCCGCAGTGGATGCCAATCAAACTATAGCGACCGCGGGAGTTTTGGGCGATGCATGTGAGATGGGTCGACGTATACGCTCCATGGATTGGACCCATTCATCGCTGGGACATCTGGATGACTGGGAGAAAAGCTTTCGGGCGACCGTCGGCCATGTGCTTTCGTCGAAACTTTCGATGTTTATTGCTTGGGGCGACCAAGGAATTCCTCACGACAGCTTCATTCCGATCCTGGCTGCGAGGCATCGATTGCACAAATGGCTGAAATCGGCGGATTAAAAGACAGGACCTTTCTTCGACGGTTCCAGAAGGCGACCGGCCTGAAGCCGACCGAATACAGTCAAAGGCTCCGCGCAGGGAGAGCAAGGGAGATGCTGGAATTTACCGGAAGGACCGTCGACCTTATTGCCAGAGATTGGCTACGAGACCCTGCGTCGTTTCGCAGAGTGTATAAGCCGCTGATGGGGATGTCGCCTAGCGACTATCGCCGTCGATTTACGGTTGACCCTGCACCCAAGCAATGAATGCCGCGCGTGGGGCTTTGATGCGCCATTGGCTGTAGTGTCCGCCACGTGCCATCTGGCCGACTGGCGAAGCTGGCCAGCTTCACTATCGCGCCACGAACCGCGGTTGGACGATTGGCGATTCTTAAGTGCTCGCCGCTGTCGGGCGGGAGACGCGCGTTTACGTCACCATTATTTTGCCGCCCGCAGTTCGCTTACGCTGAGCGGCTTCGCCTCGCTCATTCCGTTGAATCGAAATCATTCTCCCCGGCATTTAACATCGCGGCGATCGTGCTCAGACCCGTGTCGAGCTGATCCATCGTCGGTGCCGCAAGCGCGAGCCTGACGGCGTTCGGGGCATGGCCAGGTATCACCGCGAAGGTCGTCGATGGCGTCAAGGCAATGTCGCGCCTGACTGCGGCAGCTACGAAGCTCTGCGAGCGCCAATGCGGCGGCAGCGTCAGCCACAGATGATAGCATTTGGGGTTGGCCTGGATTTCGAAACCCTCAAGGCGGTCGACCGCCAACTTCTGGCGTGACTGGGCGTCGATGCGTTTCAAACTTGCAAGCTCGGCGACCGTGCCATCGCCGATCATCCGCTCCGCGGCCGCAAAGGCAAATCCTGATGCCGTCCAGCCGCCCGACCGCACGGACGCCATCACCCTTTCGCGCAACCGCACAGGCGGCAGGATAAAGCCGAGTGTTAGCCCCGGTGCCACCTTCTTCGAAAGGCTGTCGATGACAATGGAGCGATCAGGGCCGAGCGCGGCTAATGGCGGCATCTCGTCGAGGAAACCGTAGACATGGTCCTCGATAACTGGAAGGTCGATTCTTTCGAGGACGCGGAGCAGGTCGACCCGACGCCCCGACGGCATCGTCGTGCCCAACGGATTCTGGACCGCCGTCTGGATGTAAATGGCCGAGAGATGGGCGTCGTGATGGGCCTTCTCCACCGCGTCTGGCCGCACCCCGCTCTCGTCCATCGCCAGCGGCACCAGCACAATTCCGAGCCGGGTAGCGATGCCTTTGATGAATGGGTAGGTCAACGCCTCCACACCGCAACGGCCGCCCATAGGCACGAGCGCGGCCAGCGCCGCAGCGATGCTCTGCCGCCCGTTTCCCGTAAAGACCAGTTGGTCTGCCGCCGGCGACCAATCCCCCTGCGACAAGTACGAGGCCCCCAAGCTCCGCATCGCCGGCGTGCCGAAACTGGTTCCCTGTTTCAGCGCGGCGTCGAGTGCGAGCGGTTTCTCCAGGCCTTCCAGGCTCTTTGCGATCAGCGCAGTCTGATTGGGAAGGAGCGGGTAATTGAACTCAAGGTCGACCCGGATGCCGCGGGGCTCGCCAGGCGCTGCCGCCCCGCGTCTCGCATCGCCAGAGACAAAGGTTCCCCTGCCAACCTCGCCGACGACAAGTCCGCGGTGCAGAAGCTCCGTGTAGACGCGACTTGCCGTTGAGACCGCGATCTTCCGCTCATAGGCGAAACTGCGCTGTGGAGGTAGGCGATCGCCGGGCTTTAAAGTGCCATTAGCGATTTCCGCCGCGATCGTGTCGGCCAGCTGACGATCGCTACGATCCTCGTTGCCTTTGCCGGTGTGTTCCTGATCTGCTTCATGAAGGGTGCTTTTGTGGCGGCTTCTCGATCGTTGGTATTCCGCTGTTGTCGATCGTGATGGATCCGGGACCTGTACGGGCTGCGCTACTTCAAGCGCTCGACGTGGTCGATGCCGGATCTCAGGCTCCTGTTGCCAGGGCTACTGCCAGGCATCGGGCTCGGTTATCTGCTGTTCCGCGTCCTCGACCACCGTGCCATCGCCATCATGATGGCAGCGACCACTCTCGTCTTCGTCGGCCTCTGGCTTCTGAAAGGCGCGGAGGTGACGATGCGTCCGCGTTCCAGCCCAAAGGCGGTCGCGGCCGGCGTCGCCTCGGGCGTGACCACGATGGTGGCGCATTCGGGTGGGCCGCCGCTGGCGATGTATCTGCTGCCGCTCGGCCTCAGCAAGGATGTTTATGCAGGAACGACGAGCCTGTTCTTTACTGTCGGAAACGCCACTAAGGCGGTGCCATGGCTGTTGCTGACCCAGCCGACCGCCGGTCTCTGGGTTTTAATGGGGATATGCTTGCTCGCCATTCCCACGGGCGTGTCGCTCGGCTGGAAGGTTAACGGACTGCTCGATCAGCGAAAGGTTTATCGCGCCTGCTACGGACTGCTGGTGGTGACATCAGTGAAATTGTTATGGGACGGCGTTTTAGGGTATTTCGGATGAGCACGATCGCCGGCCGGAATCGTGAACTAGGCCTGCGGTGAGAAATCGCGACTTCCTTTTCAAGCGGCTGCCATTGGCGACGACTGCCAAGACCTGATCAGGACTCTCCTTCCGGAAGGCCCCAGAATATCGCGGGCGCTGACCACCTCGAACTTCAGAGGCATATCGACGGCGAAAATGTGCCGCGAGCGAGCATGCTGGTCAACGTGCCGAACACGAGCGCTTCTCGATGCTTTCTGGCCCATGTCGACCGGGCCGCCGGAATTGCGCTTAAATCCGCAAAACGCCGGTTGTCTCCGGGCGCAATCATCCAATGAAAAGATCGGAAATCTTCAGGATTGGTCGGTGTCTCCGAGAAAAAAGTCGCAGATGGCCTGCAATTCGTCTCTGAAGTCGGGCGGCATGGCGATCTAAATCCGGGCGCTGATCTGAGTGCATGACATGCAATCGAAATGGACGCAAAGTGACGTGAGTACAAGTGCCACTTCTATTTGGTGCGCAAAGAGTAACGCGGAAGATGCCGACTTGGTATCCCATCCTCTTAAAGCAATCTTCTTCTGCGCAGTCACTTGGCCTGACCCGAGACGAACGCAGGAACGTGCACGCGACCCCGCGTTGCTCAGTCAAGCTGGGATCTAACCGTCGAAGGATTTGGCCAAGGCCCGGTTAACAGACTTCCCTGATAGCGGCGTCGATAGCAAACCGTTTTGCCCTGCGAATTCGCATTTCCGGGTAATCCTTCGCTATCTGGTCAACGACGAGCAGGTGCACGCGGACAATATAGCGGTGCAAGCTCGTGTCCTTAGTATACTTGAAAATTCCAAAAACCGAGACGCTGAGAGCGCGCAATGAGGCGCGAACGATGGGCCTACTTGTGGTTTTTGAACATTTCTTGATGACGAAATCACATAGCGAAGCGCCGCTCAGACCCTCGGGTACCCCCTCGATCAAGGCGTCATAGACTTTCTTGCGCTTTTTATCGCTCATTCCAAATGCTCTTCATTGTTGATGTTGGCGCACCCTAACGTCATACGATTGTGATAAATAACTAGCTGCCTGCCATACACTCAGTTCAGAGGAGTGAAAGCTATGACCACGTCGATAGAAAATCCCGCTTCAGAGGATCGACAGGAGAATGTTGATCAAGGCAGACGAAAATTGATCGCGTCTGCCGCAATCGGTCTGGTCGCAGCGGGAACGGCCGGTGTTTTGCGGCCAAGTACTGCGTCTGCTGCCGCGGGAGATACGATCCAGCCGTTCCGCGCCAACGCCCCGGACGAAGATCTCATGGACCTTCGCCGCCGGATTCAGATGACGCGGTGGCCGGACAAGGAAACCGTCCAAGATCAGTCGCAGGGCATTCAGCTCTTAAAGCTCAAGCCAATCGTCGAGTATTGGGGTACCAAGTATGACTGGAGAAGGGCTGAGGCAAAGCTGAACGCGTACCCGCAATATATGACTGAGATCGACGGTCTCGATATCCATTTCATTCACGTTCGCTCGAAACATCCCGACGCGATGCCTGCCATCATCACGCATGGTTGGCCAGGCTCGGTGTTCGAGAATCTGAAGGTGATCAGTCCGCTCACCGATCCGACTGCCCACGGCGGAACGGCGAAGGACGCCTTCGATGTGGTGATCCCGTCGATGCCCGGCTACGGCTTTTCCGGCAAGCCGACGACGACCGGATGGGGTACGGACCACACCGCGCGTATCTGGGCTGAACTGATGAAGCGCCTCGGCTACAAGCGTTATGTTGCCCAGGGCGGTGACTGGGGTTCGCCCGTTTCGAGCGCGATGGCGCGACTGGCTCCCACAGGCCTGGTCGGCATCCATATCAACCTGCCGGCCGTCGTCCCGCCTGAGATCGCTTCAGTCCTCGCCGTGGGCGGTCCTGCACCTGATGGTCTCACCGAGGACGAGCGCGCTGCTTTCGAGGCGCTCAGCACGGGCGCGAAGATGGGCAACCGGTCCTATGCCACGATGATGGGCAACCGTCCACAAACTGTTGGATACGGGCTGACGGATTCACCCTCAGGTCTTGCGGCGTGGATGCTCGGCCATCCGGGTTTCACTCGCTGGACCTACACGGACAGCGACCCGGAAAAGTCGCCGGACGAGGTGCTCGACGACATCACGCTCTATTGGTTGACGAACACCGCTGTCTCATCAGCCCGGCTCTACTGGGAGTACGGCGGCGGCCGCAGTCCCGTTTTGGCAGCCGGAGAGAAAACGAGTGAAATTGCGCTGCCGGTGGCGATCACGGTGTTCCCAGGTGAAAGCTACCAAGCGCCTGAAACCTGGGCGCGGCGTGCCTATCGCAATCTTAGCTATTTCCACGAAGTCGACAAAGGTGGCCATTTTGCCGCCTGGGAGGAGCCTGAACTGTTCTCGGCCGAACTGCGGGCCGCATTCCGACCGCTCCGGTAGTCTGGACAAGGATGTGGAATTGGAAAATCTGAGAGGAGTGACCATGTCGAAGCTAGCGGTTATCGGAACTATCGAAGCAGCCCCTGGGCGGAGGGAACAGCTCCTCCATCCGGACCATCGACGAGATCGGCTTCGACGGCGTCGACGCCGGCAATCTGTCCGGATGTGGCGGCAGCAGCCCGATACCCCGGTTTACGGAACAAATCTCGATCTCGAAGGCGTTCGAAGGGCGCTGTCGGAAGCCAGTCCGATGCGAAAGCCTGAATGGTTTGCGGAATGATGCATTGCGATCTTGATACAAGCTTTGGCACACCGAACGTGACCCTGAACTCCTCGCGTTGAGGGATTTGACCTGGTAGCTCGACGGTGGCATCTTCCCTGTGCGCAATGGGAAGGAACCCGACTGCAATTCATTTTGCGCTAAAATCGACGCACCGCACCGCACTGAACTGACACGAAGGGATAGTCTTGGATGCCAGGCTCGCAGCGTTCCGTCCTAGGATCCCTTGTGTTGATTGCGGCCGTCGTAGGTTTCGGCGTCGGCGCGTTTGCTTACACTGCTGGATGGCTCACCCCTAACCGCCTTACGTCGACGAAGTTAGTGAGTGCGTTGACGCCTCCTGGCGGACCCGCGCTTGGACATCGGAGAAACCACGCGAAGGGAGTGTGCTTTACTGGCACGTTCGACGCGAACGGGAATGGCAGTGCGATTTCACGCGCGTCAATGTTTACCGCCGGACGGTATCCGGTCCTCGGCCGCCTCAACCTCGCAACGCCGGACCCGAATGCCGCCGATCCGACAGTTCGAGTTCGGGGCATCGGCGTGCAGATCTCGGCGCCTGACGGCAACGTCTGGCGGATGGCTCTGATCGATCCGCCTGTCTTTGCGGTCTCGACGCCGCAAGGTTTCTACGATTTGCTTACGGCGTCCACGAGCAAGGATCCGGAAGCGATGAAGGGCTTCATCGCTGCCCATCCAGAGTTCGCTGCGTTCGGCGAATGGGCGACCAAAGCTCCCTGGACGGCCAGCTACGCCGAGGTGACGTTCAACAGTCTCAATGCGTTCACTTTCACGGATGGATCGGGCGCCGAGCATGCGGTGCGTTGGTCGCTGCGCCCGGAAGCGCGGCCCGTGCCGATCACGGCCGAAGACTTCGCAAAGCTCGGCGCCAATCACCTCGAGGAAGACATAACCGAACGCGTTGCGAGTTCTCCTCAGCGTTGGACGCTCGTGCTGACGGTGGCCGATCCATCCGATCCGACTTCGGATCCTACCAAGGCATGGCCACCGGGGCGGCGTAGTGTCGAAGCTGGAACGCTGGTTGTCCAGAAAATCGAGCCGGAGGCGAACGGACCATGCCGTGACATCAATTTTGACCCGACCATTCTACCTGATGGCATCAAGGTTTCCGACGATCCGTTCCCGGCGGCCCGATCGGCAGCCTATGCCAAATCCTATGATCTACGGACATCAGAAGCGAGCAGTTACCCTCGAATTGAAGCGAGCGCGAAGCCATGACGGACAGCATCAGGACTCGCTTCTCCACCGTCCAGCGCTTGTTGCATTGGCTGATGGCGATAGCCATACTCGCAATGCTCTTCATTGGCGTCGGAATGGTTTCCACCATTGGACGCCAATACGTGCCGCTCTTGCTGACCCACAAGACGCTTGGGATTGCCATTCTTGTCCTTGCCCTGGTTCGTCTTGTGGTCCGCTTCATCTCCGGCGCTCCTCCGTTACCCGCAGACCTCCCGGAACCGATGAAGCTTGCCGCTCATCTGTCCCACGTAGGTTTGTACGCACTGATGATAGGAATGCCCTTGATCGGGTGGGCGATGTTGTCCGCCGCCGCTTATCCGATCGTGCTGTATGGCGGCATACGGCTCCCCCCGATCCTGCCGCAGAGCGAAACCCTGCACGCACTTCTCTGGAGCGCACACTACTACCTCGCCTTCGCGTTCTTCGCTCTCGTGTTAATGCATCTTGCGGCAGCGCTCTTCCATGGGCTCGTCCGTCGCGATGGGGTTCTTGAGACTATGCTGCCCGGCAGATAACGGCGATGTTCATTTTAGCGTTATCGCACTGCCAGCCATCAAACTGCGGCTGTGGTTCTCGGTCGTCGGTTCACCGGTGTATTTCTAGGCCAATCCCGGACCCCGTCGTCAGATACTTCTGATGTCCGCTTTCGTGTAAGGTGCCCTAGGAGCAGGCAGTCTCCCGTCGTCCTCCGTGGCCGCCAGCCGCTCACAGCGGAATTCATTTCCGCATAGCGCCCGCATCTCGGTCATAGAGCCTACCCAATTGCAATTGGGATGTCTAAAGCGGACATGGAAGCTGGTAGGGCGTTGTGTTTGCGCCGACCGCGGCCGCAGAAGGTTCGGCGGACATGAGATGACAGGGGTTAGTAAAGCACGACGCTTCGAATGCTCTCGCCGGAATGCATCAGCTCGAAACCCTTGTTGATGTCCTCGAGCGGCATCGTATGGGTGATCATCGGGTCGATCTGGATCTTGCCTTCCATGTACCAGTCGACGATTTTCGGCACGTCGGTGCGGCCACGTGCGCCGCCGAATGCCGTGCCCATCCATGTGCGGCCGGTGACGAGTTGGAACGGCCGGGTAGAAATTTCCTGGCCGGCGCCGGCAACGCCGATGACCACGGATTTGCCCCAGCCGCGATGCGATGCCTCAAGCGCCTGGCGCATGACCCTGGTATTGCCGGTGCAGTCGAATGTGTAGTCAGCGCCGC
>NZ_PCDP01000069.1 GCF_003240585.1 Arminella tubonensis | reverse complement strand
CAGGCAGCCATCAACCGCTTTATCAAAGAGCACAATGAAGAGCCGAAGCCGTTCATCTGGAAAGCAGACCCTGACGACATCATCGCAGCCGTCAGACGTGGGCACCAAGTGTTGGAATCAATCGACTAGCTGCTGGAACGAGTGCCGCAACGACATACATCCAGGCAATGGTGGCCGATGGGGCCACAGACTCTAGCGGTGCATTCGCGACGGCGCTTGCTGCTCTGATCGCAGCAAAGGAGCCGAAAAAAGCCATCGTCTTTTTGACTGATGGTGCCAACAACACTGCGCAGAGTAACGACGACACTAAAGCTTCTTGCGACAAAGCAAGGACTGCCGGGATAACGGTTTACACGATTGCAGCCTTCGCACCGCCTGCCGGGATAAAGCTGCTGGCTTACTGCGCAACGTCAGTGCAAACGACGTTCGAAACTAGGACTTTCAAAGGATTAACGTTAGCTTTCGAAACGATTGGCAAAATTGCGTCAGGCACGGTGTCTTCCACTCGCGTTACGTATTAATGGTCCAATCGACATTGTCTGTTTAATCCAAACCATCTTCCCAAACAAAAAGCCGCTCCGGAACAATCCCGAGCGGCTTTTCGTTATATTTCGATCTGCGAATAAGAACGGTAGAAGTAACTGAAATCAAGCATTTTTCAGCGTTGGGAGGCCGAGGTCGCCTATTTTTTCATTTGCCCCAATCCCTTGTTGCAACTGCTATGTAACGGTGCATAAACTGGGAGGTGAGACGCGAATGGAAAATAGATTTAATCAGACATAACGCTCTGTAAACAAATCACAATTGGCGAGACCCCATTATGAATAATCTTTCGAAGGCCTCTCTTCCCACTCCCGCCCCCCGCAGTTCGCGCCCGGAAATTCTGGCGGAAGAAATCATCGAGCGCTTGACCTACCGCATCGGCAAGGATGCCAAGGTCGCGAAACCGCATGACTGGTTGACGGCGACGATCCTCGTCATTCGCGACCGCATCATCGACAAATGGATGGAGTCGACGCGCAAGACCTATGCGACCGGCGCCAAGCGCGTTTACTACCTGTCGCTCGAATTCCTCATCGGTCGCCTCATGCGCGACGCCGTCTCCAATCTCGGCCTGATGGAAGAGATCACCAGTGCTCTGACCTCGCTCGGTGTCGACATCAACGTAATCGCCGGCCTTGAGGCGGATGCCGCTCTCGGCAACGGCGGTCTCGGCCGCCTCGCTGCCTGTTTCATGGAGTCGATGGCGACGGTCGACGTGCCGGCCTATGGTTACGGCATTCGTTATGTCCATGGCCTCTTCCGCCAGCAGATGGCTGACGGGTGGCAGGTCGAACTGCCTGAAACCTGGCTCGCACACGGCAATCCCTGGGAGTTCGAACGCCGCGAGAGCGCCTATGAAATCGGCTTCGGCGGCTCGGTCGAGTTCGTTGCCGGGCATGACGACACACCGCGCTATGTCTGGAAGCCCGCCGAGCGCGTCATCGCCGCCGCATTCGACACCCCTGTCGTCGGCTGGCGCGGCAAGCGTGTCAACACCCTGCGGCTCTGGGCCGCCCAGCCGATCGATCCGATCCTGCTTGATGCCTTCAACGCCGGCGACCACATCGGCGCGCTGCGCGAGAGCAACAAGGCCGAAAGCCTGACGCGCGTTCTCTACCCGGCCGACGGCACGCCCGCCGGCCAGGAATTGCGCCTGCGCCAGGAGTTCTTCTTCTCGTCGGCCTCGCTCCAGGACATCATCCGCCGCCACCTGCAGCAGTATGACGACCTGACTTCGCTGCCGGACAAGGTCGCAATCCAGCTGAACGACACCCACCCGTCAGTCTCGGTCGCCGAACTGATGCGCCTTCTCTGCGATGTTCACGGCTTCGAATTCGACACCGCCTGGGACATCACGCGCAAGACTTTCTCCTACACCAACCACACCCTGCTGCCTGAGGCGCTGGAAAGCTGGCCCGTGCCGCTGTTCGAACGCCTGCTGCCGCGCCACATGCAGATCGTCTATGCAATCAACACCAAGGTGCTGATCGAGGCCCGCAAGGAACGGGATTTCAGCGATGTGGAAATCCGCAGCATCTCGATGATCGACGAGACCGGCGATCGCCGTCTGCGAATGGGCAACCTCGCCTTCATCGGCTCCCACAGCATCAATGGTGTTTCGGCGCTGCATACGGACCTGATGAAGACCACCGTCTTTGCCGACCTTCACAAGCTTTACCCCAATCGCATCAACAACAAGACCAACGGCATTACGCCGCGCCGCTGGCTGATGCAGTGCAATCCTGGCCTGACCTCCCTCATCCGCGAAGCGATCGGCGACGACTTCATGGACGACGCGGAGAAGCTGAAGCCCCTCGAAGCATTCGCCCATGACAGCGCCTTCCAGCAGAAGTTCGCGGCTGTAAAGCGCACCAACAAGATCGCGCTCTCCAATCTCGTGGCGCAGCGCATGGGCATCAAGCTTGATCCAAACGCGATGTTCGACATCCAGATCAAGCGTATCCACGAATACAAACGCCAGCTTCTGAATATCATCGAGACCGTGGCGCTTTACGACCAGATCCGTTCGCATCCCGAACTGGACTGGCAGCCTCGCGTCAAGCTGTTCGCGGGCAAGGCGGCCCCGAGCTACCACAATGCCAAGCTCATCATCAAACTCATCAACGACGTATCGCGCGTCATCAACAACGACCCCTCGGTCCGCGGTCTGCTGAAGGTCGTCTTCGTGCCGAACTACAACGTCTCGCTCGCCGAGGTCATGGTTCCCGCCGCCGACCTGTCGGAGCAGATCTCGACCGCCGGCATGGAAGCTTCCGGCACCGGCAACATGAAATTCGGCCTGAACGGAGCGCTTACCATCGGCACGCTCGACGGCGCGAACGTCGAAATGCTGGACAATGTCGGCGCTGACAATATCTTCATATTCGGATTGACCGCGGAGGAGGTCGCCAACAAGCGCAACGACGGTCACAACCCGCGTGCCCTCATCGAAGGATCGCGCGAACTGGCCCAGGCACTTGCCGCGATTTCCTCGGGGGTTTTCTCACCGGATGATCGCACGCGCTATACGGCGCTGATCGAGGGTATCTACGCGCACGACTGGTTCATGGTCGCTGCCGATTTCGACGCATATGCCGACGAGCAACGCCTCGTCGACAAGGTCTGGGCCACGCCATCGGAATGGCAGGCCAAGACGATCTTTAATACTGCACGCATGGGATGGTTCTCGTCCGACCGGACGATCCGCCAATATGCCAAGGAAATTTGGAGAGCTGGATGAAGAAGCCGAAACCCGCCACTGAAGGCATCGCCTCAAGGGAAATTTCGGCAAATGAGATTGCTGCGATCCTCAACGGGACGCATTCCGATCCCTTTTCCATACTTGGCCTGCATCAGGCGGACGGCGGCTATGTCGCGCGCTGTTTTATTCCAGGGGCTGAAGCAGTCAGCGCCATGGCGCTCGACGGCACGGTGCTCGGAGAGATGGATTGCCTTGACCCTGCAGGTTTCTTCTCGGGCAAGGTTGCCGTTTCCAAGCTTCAGCCGGTGCGCTACCGCGCCCGGCGTGGCGATGCGGAATGGGCGGTAACCGACCCCTACAGCTTTGGTCCTGTTCTCGGACCGATGGACGACTACTATGCCCGCGAGGGATCGGACCTCCGTCTGTTCGACAAGATGGGCGCTCATCCGCTGAAGCACGAAGGCGTACAGGGTTTCCATTTCGCCGTCTGGGCACCGAACGCGCAACGCGTCTCGGTGGTCGGCGATTTCAACGGCTGGGACGGCCGCCGGCACGTCATGCGCATGCGCTCGGATTCAGGCATCTGGGAAATCTTCGCCCCTGATGTATCGGCCGGCGTCATCTACAAATTCGAGGTCATCGGCAAGGACGGCATACTTTTGCCGCTGAAGGCCGATCCTTTCGCCAGACGCAGCGAGCTGCGGCCGAAAAACGCCTCCGTCACCGCCCTGGAGCTCGTCCAGGAATGGGAGGACGCCGCCCACCGCAAGCACTGGTCGGAAGTCGACCAGCGGCGCCAGCCGATCTCGATCTACGAGGTGCATGCCGGCTCCTGGCAGCGTCGCGAAGATGGATCGATGCTCTCGTGGGACGAGCTTGCCTCGCGGCTGATCCCCTATTGCGTCGACATGGGCTTTACCCACATCGAGTTCCTGCCGATCACCGAACACCCCTATGATCCGTCCTGGGGCTACCAGACGACAGGCCTCTACGCGCCGACGGCCCGCTTCGGCGAGCCGGAAGGTTTTGCCCGCTTCGTCAACGGCTGCCACAAGGTCGGCGTCAGCGTCATCCTCGACTGGGTTCCCGCCCATTTCCCGACAGATGCCCACGGCCTGCGGTGGTTCGACGGCACCGCTCTCTATGAGCATGCGGACCCGCGGCAGGGCTTTCACCCCGACTGGAATACGGCGATCTACAATTTCGGCCGCACCGAGGTCGTATCCTACCTGCTGAATAACGCGGTCTACTGGGCAGAGAAATTCCATCTCGACGGCCTGCGCGTCGATGCGGTCGCCTCGATGCTCTACCTCGACTATTCGCGCAAGCACGGCGAATGGGTGCCGAACGAATATGGTGGCAACGAAAACCTTGCAGCCGTCCGCTTCGTGCAGGAAATGAACAAGCGCCTTTACGGCAGCCATCCCGGCGTCATGTCGATCGCCGAGGAATCCACCTCCTGGCCGAAGGTATCGGCACCCGTGCACGAAGGCGGCCTCGGCTTCGGCTTCAAGTGGAACATGGGCTTCATGCATGACACGCTGAGCTACGTCATGCGCGATCCGGTGCACCGCCGGCATCATCACAGCGAGCTGACGTTCGGCCTGATCTACGCCTTCTCGGAAAATTTCGTCCTACCGATTTCCCACGATGAGGTGGTGCACGGCAAGGGTTCGATGATCGCCAAGATGGCCGGCGACGACTGGCAGAAGTTCGCTAATCTCCGCGCCTATTACGGCTTCATGTGGGGCTATCCCGGCAAGAAGCTGCTGTTCATGGGTCAGGAATTTGCCCAGTGGAGCGAATGGAGCGAGGAGCGCGCGCTCGACTGGAACCTGCTGCAATACCGGATGCATGAAGGCATGAGCCGCCTGGTCCGCGACCTCAACTTCACCTATCGCAGCAAGCCGTCCCTTCATGCCCGCGACTGCGAGGGAGAAGGCTTCGAGTGGCTGGTCGTCGATGACGACGCTAATTCCGTCTTCGCCTGGTTGCGCAAGGCACCCGGCGAAAAGCCCGTCGCGGTCATCACCAACTTTACCCCCGTCTATCGGGAGAACTATGCCTTGCGCCTGCCTGCCGAAGGCCGGTGGCGCGAGATACTGAATACCGACGCCGACATTTATGGCGGCAGCGGCAAAGGGAACGGCGGACGGGTGCAAGCCGTTAGTGCAGGCGGAACCATCATGGCGACGATAACGCTACCGCCTCTTGCAACCATCATGCTGGAACCGGAATTCTGATCGTTAAGGGGAGGATTAAATGGTAGAGAAACGTGTTCAACCGCTTGCCCGTGATGCCATGGCTTATGTTCTTGCCGGCGGAAGAGGAAGCCGCCTGAAGGAACTGACCGACCGGCGCGCGAAACCCGCGGTCTATTTCGGAGGCAAGGCCCGCATCATTGATTTCGCGCTGTCGAACGCGCTGAATTCGGGTATTCGCCGCATCGGCGTGGCGACGCAATACAAGGCGCACTCGCTGATACGCCACATGCAGCGCGGCTGGAACTTCTTTCGTCCGGAACGCAACGAGAGCTTCGACATCCTCCCGGCCTCGCAGCGCGTCTCTGAAACGCAGTGGTACGAGGGCACCGCCGACGCCGTTTTCCAGAACATCGACATCATCCAGGATTATGGCGTCGAATACATGGTCATCCTGGCAGGCGACCACGTCTACAAGATGGACTACGAATATATGCTGCAGCAGCACGTCGACAGCGGCGCCGACGTCACCATCGGCTGCCTCGAAGTGCCGCGCATGGAAGCCGTCGGCTTCGGGGTGGTCCATGTCGACGAGAACGACCGCATCATCGACTTCGTCGAAAAGCCCGCTGACCCGCCGGCCATCCCCGGCAAGCCGGACAGCTCGTTCGCCTCGATGGGCATCTATGTCTTCCACACCAAGTTCCTGATCGAGGAACTGCGCCGCGACGCCGCCGATCCGAACTCCAGCCGCGACTTCGGCAAGGACATCATCCCCTATATCGTCAGGAACGGCAAAGCAGTCGCCCATCGCTTTGCGCAGTCCTGCGTCCGCTCCGACTTCGAGCGCGAGCCCTACTGGCGCGATGTCGGTACGATCGACGCCTACTGGCAGGCGAACGTCGACCTGACGGCGATCGTCCCCGAACTCGATATCTACGACAAAGCCTGGCCGATCTGGACCTATGCCGAGATCAATCCGCCGGCAAAGTTCGTCCATGATGACGAAGATCGCCGCGGGTCGGCAGTGTCTTCGCTCGTCGCCGGCGATTGCATCATCTCCGGTGCGACATTGTCGAACAGCCTGCTGTTCACCGGTGTCCGGGCCAACTCTTATTCGAGGCTGGAAGGCGCCGTGGTTCTGCCGAGCGTCAAGATCGGCCGGCGCGCGCAGCTGAAGAATGTCGTGATCGACCACGGCGTAACGATCCCCGAAGGGCTTGTGGTCGGAGAAGATTTCGAACTGGACGCCAAACGGTTTCGTCGCACCGAAAGCGGCATTTGCCTGATCACTCAGACGATGATCGACAAGCTGGATATTTGAAATATGAAAGTTCTTTCGGTCGCGTCCGAAATCTTCCCTTTGATAAAGACAGGGGGCCTGGCCGATGTGGTCGGCGCCCTGCCGGTGGCTCTAAAGCCACTAGGGGTCGATACCAAGACCCTTGTTCCGGGCTATCCAATCGTCATGAAGGCGATCCGAAATCCGGTCGTCCGCCTGCAGTTCGACGATCTTCTCGGCGAAGAGGCGACGATACTTGAGGTCGACCACGACGGCGTCTCGATCCTGGTCCTCGATGCGCCGGCTTTTTACAATCGCAAGGGCGGTCCTTACGTCGACGCGGCCGGCAAGGACTACCCCGACAATTGGCGCCGGTTTGCAGCCCTGTCGCTGGCCGGTGCTGAAATCGCTGCCGGCATCATGCCGGGCTGGCGTCCCGACCTCGTCCACGCCCATGACTGGCAATCGGCGTTGGTCTCGGTCTACATGCGCTACTATCCGACACCCGAGCTACCGAGCGTGCTGACTATCCACAATATCGCGTTTCAAGGCCAGTTCGGGGCCGATGTCTTCCCCCTTCTGCGCCTTCCCGCACATGCCTTTTCTATCGAAGGCCTCGAATATTACGGCGACATCGGCTTCCTGAAGGGCGGCCTGCAGACTGCCCATGCGATCACCACTGTCAGCCCGTCCTATGCCGAGGAGATACTTCTGCCGGAGTTTGGCATGGGGCTGGAGGGCCTGATTGCCAGCCGCATCGACAGCCTGCACGGCATCGTCAACGGTATCGACCCCGACGTCTGGAACCCCGAGACCGATCCGATGATCGCGCGGAATTTCGGCCCGAACACGATGAAAAACCGGATTGAAAACCGAAAGGCGATCATCGAGCATTTCGGCCTCGATGATGATAACGGCCCGATCTTCTGCGTGGTCAGCCGCCTGACCTGGCAGAAGGGTATGGATCTCTTGGCAAGCACGATCGAGGAGATCGTCGCCATGGGCGCAAAACTCGTGATCCTTGGCGCGGGTGACGCAGCGCTCGAAGGCGCATTGCTTTCGGCGGCCGCCAATAATCACGGCCGCGTCGGTATGGCGGTCGGCTACAACGAGCCGATGTCGCACCTGATGCAGGCCGGCTGCGACGCAATCATAATCCCCTCGCGCTTCGAGCCCTGCGGCCTGACGCAACTCTATGGCCTGCGTTACGGCTGCATCCCCGTCGTCGCCCGAACCGGCGGTCTCAACGATACCATCATTGACGCCAACCACGCTGCCGTCGCGGCAAAGGTTGCGACCGGTGTGCAGTTCGCTCACGTGACATCCGAGGGCCTCCTGCATGCCATCCGGCACACCATGCAGCTTTTCCGGGACCGAAAACTCTGGACGCAGATGCAAAAGCAGGGCATGAAATCCGACGTATCCTGGGGAAAGAGCGCCGAGCGCTACGCCGCCCTTTATTCCAGCCTCGTCTCGAAAGGCATGTAACCCGATGATCAAAACGGTTCCGACAACACCCTTCAAGGATCAGAAACCGGGCACCTCCGGCCTCAGAAAGAAAGTTCCCGTCTTTCAGCAGCCGAATTATGCCGAGAACTTCATCCAGTCGATCTTCGATTCGCTGGAAGGGTTTCAGGGCAAGTGCCTCGTCATCGGCGGCGACGGCCGTTATTACAATCGCGACGTCATCCAGAAGGCCATCAAGATGGCCGCCGCCAACGGCTTCGGCAAGGTGATGGTCGGCAAGGGTGGCATCCTGTCGACCCCCGCCGCCTCGCATGTCATCCGCAAATACAAGGCCTTCGGCGGCATCGTGCTCTCCGCCAGCCATAACCCCGGCGGCCCGACCGAAGACTTCGGCATCAAGTACAACATCGGCAACGGCGGTCCTGCCCCCGAAAAGATCACCGACGCGATCTATGCCCGCACGACCATCATCGACCATTACAAGATCGCCGACTTTCCCGACGTCAATCTCGACCGCATCGGCCGTGACGATGTCGGCGGCATGATCGTTTCCGTCATCGACCCGGTCGAAGACTATGCCGCGTTGATGGAAGAGCTGTTCGATTTCGGCGCGATCCGCAATCTGATCAGCCTCGGCTTCCGCCTCTGCTTCGATGCGATGAGCGCGGTCACCGGCCCTTACGCCAAGGATATTCTCGAAAACCGCCTCGGTGCTCCAACCGGCTCCGTCAGGAATTTCATGCCGCTTCCCGATTTCGGCGGCCACCATCCCGACCCGAACCTCGTCAATTGCCACGAGCTCTACGAAGAGATGATGAGCGATGACGCTCCCGATTTCGGTGCCGCTTCTGACGGCGACGGCGACCGCAATCTCATTATCGGCAAGGGCATCTACGTCACCCCGTCCGACAGCCTGGCGATCCTGGCCGCCAACGCCAATCTGGCGCCCGGCTACTCGCATGGCATCGCCGGCATCGCCCGGTCTATGCCAACGAGCGGCGCCGCCGACCGTGTCGCTGAAAAGCGCGGCATCGGCATCTATGAAACGCCGACCGGCTGGAAATTCTTCGGCAACCTTCTGGACGCAGGCCTTGCAACCATCTGCGGCGAGGAAAGCTCGGGCACCGGCTCCAGCCACGTGCGTGAAAAGGACGGTCTCTGGGCGGTCCTTCTATGGCTGAACATCCTGGCGGTCCGCGGCGAAAGCGTCGCGGATATCGTCGGCCAGCATTGGGCGGCTTACGGCCGCAATTACTATTCCCGCCATGACTACGAGGGCGTCGACACCGATGCGGCCAATGGCCTGATCGCCAGCCTTCGCGACAAGCTGCCGACGCTGCCGGGCACGAAGTTCGGCGACCTGACCGTCTCTGCAGCCGATGATTTCTCCTATCACGATCCGGTCGACAAATCGGTCAGCAACAACCAGGGCATTCGTATCCTGTTCGAGGGTGGCTCGCGCGTCGTGTTCCGCCTGTCGGGAACAGGAACCACGGGCGCCACGCTGCGCGTCTATATCGAGCGCTACGAGGCTGATTCCACCCGCCACAACATTGAAACCCAGGAGGCTCTTGCCGATCTGATCGTCGCTGCCCAGTCCGTCGCCGATATCCGCGGCCGTACCGGACGCGACGCCCCGACCGTCATTACCTGATTTCGCCACCATGGAAGGCAAGCCGCAACAGGGTGGATTGGTCCTCACCCCTCAGGGCGCCGATTTTGCGGTCTGGTCCAGGAACGCCGCAAGGATCGAGCTCTGCCTGTTCGATGCCGGCGGCGGCAAGGAAACCGCCCGGTTGGCGATGGAACGCGATGGCGATGTCCATCGCGTCTCCGTGGACGGCGTCGGACCCGGCACCCGCTACGGGTATCGGGCGCACGGCACATACGATCCAGACCAAGGCCTCTGGTTCGATCCATCGAAATTGCTCGCCGACCCCTATGCAAAGCAATTCGATCGACCATTCCACCACGACCCGCGCCTCGGCATCGTAGGTGAGGAAACGCAGGACCTGATGCCGAAGGCAATCATCGTCCGCGATATCGAGGCTCAGAGGCGAAAGCCACTCTTCAAGGCCGGCGGACTGATCTACGAAATTGCCGTCAAGCCCTTCACCATCCTTCACCCCGATGTGCCGGAGGGCCAGCGCGGAACAGTGGCGGCCCTCGCCCATCCCGCCGTCATTGCGCATCTCAAGCGCATAGGCGTCGACGCTGTCGAGCTGATGCCGATTACCGCCTGGATCGACGAACGCCACCTGCCGCCTCTGGGTTTGGCCAATGGCTGGGGTTACAATCCGGTGACCTTCATGGCGCTCGATCCGCGGATCGTGCCAGGTGGCATGGCCGAGCTACGCGAGACGGTTGCTGCGCTTCACGCCGAAGGCATCGCCGTCATCCTGGATCTTGTCTTCAACCATACCGGCGAAAGCGACCGCTTCGGCACGACGCTATCCCTACGCGGCCTCGACAATCTCTCTTTTTATCGCCACCTTCCCGATCGTCCGGGCGAGCTGGTCAACGATACCGGCACCGGCAACACCGTCGCCTGCGACCACCCCTACGTCAGGCGCCTGATCCTCGACAGCCTTCGCTATTTTGTCCTGAACGCCGCCGTCGATGGCTTCCGCTTCGACCTCGCGCCGGTCCTTGGCCGAACGGCCTCCGGCTTCGACGCCAACAGCCTGACGCTTCGCGAGATGCTGACCGACGATGTGCTTGCCGACCGCATCATGATCGCCGAACCCTGGGATATCGGTCCGGGCGGCTACCAGCTCGGCAATTTCCCGGCACCCTTCCTCGAATGGAACGACCGCGCTCGCGACGATCTTCGCCGCTATTGGCGCGGCGACGACAACATGACCGGCGACCTCGCAACGGCCCTTGCCGGCTCGTCTCCAGTCTTCGGCCGCGATGGCCGGACGCAGACGCGCAGCGTCAATTTCCTCGCAGCGCATGACGGCTTCACACTGATGGATCTCGTCTCGAATGTGGCCAAGCACAACGATGCCAATGGCGAACACAATCGCGATGGCCATAACGAAAACCTGTCGTGGAACAATGGCGTCGAGGGTGCGACCGACGACGCTGCGATACGGAAAAGACGGCAAGACGACATCATGGCGTTGTTGTCGACCCTGTTCGCCGCCAGGGGCACAATCATGATTTCGGCGGGCGACGAAGGCGGCCGGTCTCAACAAGGCAACAACAACGCCTATTGCCAGGACAACGAAATCACCTGGCTGGACTGGGCAAAGCTGGACGACACGTTGGTCAGCCATACCGCCTTCGTGTCGGCGCTTCGCAAACGCTTTGCAGTTTTCTCTGAAATGACGTTCCTGACCGATGACGATGTGGAATGGTTGTCGCCTGATGGCACGCCGATGACGGTCGGCCAGTGGCAGACACCAAATTTTTCAGCGCTGGTGATGGTCTTGAAAACGCTCGACAATAGCAACGGAAAAAACTCGCGTATTGCCATTTTGATCAACCGCGCGCAGGCTGAGCAGACATTCGCCCTGCCCTACGCCGGTGCGATACGGTGGCAGTTGATGGCGCCCGAAAAAACAGCCGATGCTGGCGACAAACTCGTAGTTCCAGCCCGCTCGGTTCGTGTAGTCTTGGCAAGCTGACTGAACGGCGCGGCGATTTATGATTCGTGTCTCAGGCCCAGACATAATTGGGTTTCAGGAGGCCAGGAGCTGTCGAAGGGAAGACCATGCCACGCGAAATTTCGCTGTCTGAAGTCCGGGATATCGTGGGAACGGAAGTCGGCCTATCCGACTGGATCATGGTCGACCAGACGATGATCAACGCTTTCGCCGACGCCACGAACGATCATCAATTCATTCACGTCGACCCGGAACGGGCCAAGGCGACCCCCTTCGGCGGCACGATCGCGCATGGCTTCCTGACCTTGTCGCTGCTTTCGGCGATGAACTACAATTGCCTGCCCAAGATCCGCGAACAGACGCTCGGCATCAATTATGGTTTCGAGAAGGTGCGCTTCATGGCGCCGGTCAAATCCGGCAGCCGTATCCGCGGCCATTTCATGCTCGCCGACAGCCGCTTCCGCGGCGCCGGCATGATCATGCTGACCTATGAGGTCAGCGTCGAAATCGAGAACGAGCGGAAGGCCGCCCTCACCGCCACCTGGATCACCATCTCCCAGTTCGACCCAAAGGACCGCCCGGAAGACGCCTGATCGCAGGATTAGAGGTTTACAACGTCGTGTCAGCCGCGGCTTCGGCAAGTAGGCCGAAGGCGTAGTCGGAAAACGAACGCCACACCTCGGCGCGGAACGTGTCTTCTTCCACGCGGCAAAGCACGATCTCGACCTTGCCGAACAGCGTCCTCGAGCAGGCGCCGACAGGAAAGACCTCAAGTGACAGATCCTGTGGGCAACCGGCCGATAGCGTCGCCTCCGCGCCTGGGCCGGATACGATAATCGCCGTGTTGCGGTGAGAGACGTCGGTGGCCGAATGCAGCGCCGAGGCAGCGGCTGCAGAAGCCATCAGATCGGCACCCGTCTCGTCGATAACGAGCCATTCGTCAGGCCCAAGCCAGAGGGCCGAGCGTCCGCCGGAGCGACCCGACGTCTTTGGTTTGGTCGGGATATCCAGCCCCAGTGCCGCGGAAAGGGCCGCAACAGAACCGGCAGGCGCACGCAGCGCAATGCGGGACGCTGGAGCTGCGGGCGTCAGGCGTACGGCAGCCGAGCCACCATGACGACCTGCGAGAGGCAGCTTGCGAATAGCCTGGTCAACCATTGATCCGGCCTCCTTCCTTGTCAAAGAACACTATGTCCGTCACCTCGACGGCAATGGTCTTGTCGGGCATCGGCACGTATAGCGTCTTGCCCATGCGCTCGCGGCCCCCGGCAACCAAAGCGAATGCAATCGAGCGGCCGAGATTTTCCGACCAGTACGATGACGTGACATGCCCAAGCATCGTCATCGGCTTCGGCTCGTTCGGATCGGCGACGATCTGCGCGCCTTCCTCCAGAACGGCTTTCGGATCCTTGGTGATCAGGCCGACAAGCTGCTTGCGCCCCTGCTTCACCAGATCAGGACGCATCAGTCCGCGGATGCCGACAAAGTCGGTCTTCTTCTTCGAGACCGCCCAAGAAAGGCCAGCATCGTCAGGCGTGACAGTGCCGTCGGTATCCTGACCGACGATGATGTAGCCCTTTTCGGCACGCAGCACATGCATTGTTTCCGTTCCATAGGCGCAAGCGCCAAGCGGTTCGGCCCGTGCCCAGACGGCTTCCCAGATCGACTGGCCATAGTCCGCAGGCACATTGATCTCGAAGCCGACGTCGCCGGTGAACGAGACACGGAAAAGCCTGGTCGGCACGCCGCAGATCTTGCCTTCCTTAACGCTCATATGCGGAAAGGCTTCGTTCGAAAGGTCGATGCCCTCGATCAGCGGCTCGATGATTTCGCGTGCCTTCGGTCCCTGCACGGCGATGACTGCCCACTGTTCGGTGGTCGATGTCAGCCAGACCTTCAGATGCGGGAACTCGGTCTGCAGATAATCTTCCATATGGTGCAGCACGCGCGGCGCGCCGCCTGTCGTCGTCGTCACATGGAAACGATCTTCAGCCAGCCGCCCGACGACGCCGTCGTCGTAAACGAAGCCATCCTCGCGCAGCATGATGCCATAGCGGCAACGGCCGGGCTTCAACGTATCCCAGGCGTTGGTGTAGATCAGGTTGAGAAACTCGGCTGCATCAGGCCCGACGACCTCGATCTTGCCGAGCGTCGACGCATCGAACACGCCGGCAACATTGCGGACGGTCGTGCATTCGCGATTGACCGCCTGGTGCATGGTCTCGCCGGCCCTCGGATAGAACCACGCACGTTTCCAGTTCCCGACATCCTCGAAGACCGCACCTTGCGCTTCTTCCCAAGGGTGGATCGCCGTCTTGCGCGCCGGGTCGAACAGGCCGCCGCGCGAATGGTTGATCAGCGTGCCGTAGGTGACCGGCGTGTATGGCGCGCGGAACGTGGTGAGACCCACCTGCGGAATGTCCTTGCCGAGCATTTCCGCGGCGATCGCCAAACCATGCATGTTGGAAAGCTTGCCCTGGTCCGAGGCCATGCCATTCGTCGTGAAGCGCTTGATATGCTCGATCGAGTGCATGCCTTCGCGAACCGCAAGCCGGATGTCCTTCGCGCAGACATCATGCTGGAAATCGACGAACGCCTTGGCATTGGTATCCGGTCCTGCACCCTCGGCGCTGCCGACCATGCCGCCAGTCCATTCGAAAGCCTGTTCGCCGGTAAGGGCGATCTTGCCGCCGCCAGCAGCACCAGCGGCACGCGCCACCAGCTCACCGGCCGCAAGCGATTCTTCAATTGCCTCCTGCAGTCCGTCCGTGCCGTTGCAGGCGCCGACCGAAAGACAATCCTGCACATAGGTTCCAGGCAGGAACCGCTGCCGATCCGGATCGAACTTCACCTTGCCGCGCGATTGCGAGAACAGGTGCACCGATGGTGTCCAACCGGCGGAAACCAGCAGCGCGTCGACGGCGATCTTGCGGGGTGATCCCCCGCCGTTGCGGGCGACCGTCATCGACGAAATGCGCAGCTTTCCCGCTGTGTCGATCACCGAATGACCGGCAAGAACCTCGATGCCGAGCGCCTTCGCCTGGGCGACCACGGCCTCGCCTGGACGGGGCCTGCAGTCGACAATGGCGGTGATCGAGATGCCCGCCTTCTTCAGGTCGAAAGCCGCTTCGTAGGCAGAGTCATGCGACGTATAGACGCCGATCTGGGCACCGACCGCAACGCCGTAGTGATTGAGGTAGGTGCGCGCCGCCGAAGCAAGCATGATCCCCGGACGGTCGTTGTTCGGGAACACCATGTGCCGCTCGATGGCGCCGGCCGCGAGGATGACGCGCTTCGCCCTCACCTGCCAGAGCCGTTCACGCGGCAGGTCGCGGCCAGGCCGCGCCAGATGATCGGTGACGCGCTCGGCCAAGCCGATAAAATTGTGGTTGTAGTAGCCAAACGCAGTGGTGCGGGTCAGCACCTCGACATTCGGCATCGACTTCAGGTGGGAGACGACATTCTGCGCCCAGGTGAAACCCTCGACACCATCGATCTTCACGCTGGTATCGAAGCGCAACGCGCCACCCGCTTCGGGCTGCTCATCGCAGAGAATGACCTTGGCACCCGTCTCAGCAGCAGCCAAAGCCGCCGAGAGACCGGAAATTCCACCACCGACGACCAGTACATCGCAATGGGCGAAACGGCCGGCATAGTGGTCCGGATCCTCTTCCGTCGGCGCAACGCCGAGGCCGGCGGCCCGCCGAATGAGCGGCTCATAGATGTGCTTCCAGGCAGCCTTCGGCCACATGAAGGTCTTGTAGTAGAAGCCGGCAGCAAAGAACGACGAGAACAGATTGTTGATGCCGCCGATATCGAAAGCGAGCGACGGCCAGCGGTTCTGCGACTGGGCGATCATCCCGTCGAAGACCTCCTGGACGCTGGCGCGCACGTTCGGCTGCTTGCGGGCCGCATCCCGCGAAATGTCGAGCAACGCATTCGGCTCCTCGGCGCCGGCCGAAAGAATACCGCGCGGCCGGTGATATTTGAACGAGCGGCCGACCAGATGCACGCCGTTGGCCAGCAGCGCCGAGGCGACGCTGTCGCCTTCTAGCGCCGTGTAGCTCTTTCCGTCGAAGGTGAAGCGCGCGGTCCTGGCAGGCGTCAGGCGACCGGCACCTGCGATACGATTTGCACCGCTCATCGGGCCTCTCCTTCCGTCGCTTCATAGGTCTCGACGGTGGCGCTCGTCGCAGGCGTTGCATCGAGATCCGGCTTCGGTTCGCCTGCCATGTAAGTCGTCAGGAACTTGTCGCTGACGGTATCGCGCGCCGCATTGAAGAAGCGGCCGCAGCCATGCATGTGGCGCCAGCGCTCGAAGATCAGCCCCTTCGGGTTTTCGCGCATGAAGAAATAGCTCTCGAATTCCTCGTCCGAAATCGCCGCGATGTTTTCCGGCCGAGCGATATGCGCGTCGCCGGCATTGCGGAATTCGAGCTCGGAACGCTCTTCCTGACAGTATGGGCAGTAGATCAGCAGCATGGATATTCCCTTGTCATGGAAGGCCTGGTCAGTGCGCGACAGCAGCAGCGGCAGCTTCGTCGATGAGACGTCCGCTGCGGAATCGGTCGAGCGTCAGGCCGGCACTGAACTTGTGCGGCTCGTCGCGTGCGATTAGGTGAGCGAAAAGATTTGCCGACCCCGGCGTCGCCTTGAAACCGCCCGTGCCCCAGCCGCAATTGACATACAGCCCCGGAACCGGCGTCTTCGACTGGATCGCCGAACGATCCGGCGTATTGTCGACGATCCCGCCCCAGGATCGCATCATCTTCACCCGTCGGAACATCGGGAAAAGCTCGCAGATCGCATCGAGCGTATGGGTTATAATCTGCAGACCGCCGGTCTGCGAGTAGGAATTGTACTGGTCAGTACCGGCGCCGATGACCAGCTCGCCCTTGTCGGACTGCGAGATATAGGCGTGAACGGTGTTCGACATGACCACGCAGGGGAAGATCGGCTTCAAGGGCTCGGAGACAAGCGCCTGCAAAGGGCTCGATTGCAGCGGCACGCGAACGTCGGCCATCTTCATCACGGTCGTCGTATGGCCGGCGGCCGAAACGCCGATCTTCTTGGCGCCGATGAAGCCGCGTGAGGTATCGACGCCGGTAACCCGACCGTCCGGTCCCCGGCGGATGCCGGTGACTTCGCAATTCTGGATGATGTGGACACCGCGATCGGACGCCGCACGGGCATAGCCCCAGGCAACCGCGTCATGACGGGCAGTACCGCCTCGACGCTGCAGGGCGGCGCCGTTGATCGGGTAGCGAGCTGTCTTGGAAATATCCAGCGGCGGGCAATAGGCCTTTGCCTGCTCCGGTGTCATCCATTCATTGTCGATGCCATAGAGACGATTTGCATGGATGTGACGCTTGAACGACTGCTGGTCGTGCGTGCTGTGCGACAGCATCATCACGCCGCGCGGCGAATACATCACATTGTAATTGAGCTCCTGCGACAGGTTCTCCCAGAGCTTCAACGAGTGCTCATAGATGTGCATGCTCTCTTCGTAGAGATAGTTCGAGCGGATGATGGTCGTGTTGCGGCCGGTGTTACCGCCGCCGAGCCAGCCCTTCTCGATGACCGCGACATTGGTGATGCCGTGCTCTTTGGCGAGATAGTAAGCCGCGCCCAGGCCATGGCCGCCGGCACCGATGATGATGACATCATACTCCTTGCGCGGCTCCGGCGAGGTCCACTGGGCGTCCCAGCCCTTGTGGCCACGTAATGCCTCTCTTGCCACGGCAAAAACCGAGTATTTGCGCATTCGCTCTCAACTCCTTGAAAGAAGAGCTCTTCCGATCGGCCATACAGATCGCAAATCGAAAACCGACACAACGGTTCTTTTGCGACGCATTCAAGCCCCGCTATCGACACGGGCCAGAAAGTCATGTCTGGCGGAAATTTGTGGACGGAATACGACGCCCCATATGGACTTCTACAACCTGATCTGATATTTCGCACTACCAATCGCGAGGCCCTGCGCCGAGCGAACGATATTTCTTTGCCCCGGAAATCGCCGAATTTTCGATGGTAAGCAACTCAAAAGCCAAAGGAGCGGGGTTTTCGTGCAGGTACTCGTCCGCGATAACAATGTCGATCAAGCCCTACGCGCGCTCAAGAAGAAGATGCAGCGCGAAGGAATTTTCCGCGAAATGAAGATGCGCGACTACTACGAAAAACCTTCGGAGAAGCGCGCCCGCGAAAAGGCCGAGGCTGTTCGTCGTGTTCGCAAGCTGGCTCGCAAGCAGGCCCAGCGCGAAGGCGCGGTTGCACGTTAATCGTCGTTATTTCGACGTTTTCAGATGCATTTCTGGCGGGGCGAATGGTTCGCGCCGCCTTTTTTGATTTGCCTCTGACCAGAGATATCAGGAAATCCTGATATGACGCATGGGGAAAGCGAACCCGATAATGGCATTCACTACGTTAAAGGCGTCCCGCACTTTGAAATCATCTGCTGCTCTGAAGACAAGCCGATCCGCATTGCCGGTTTTGGCCCTGCTCGCCGCGATCGGCCTCGCCGGTTGCCAGACCTCCTCCACCGATACGGTCATTCGTATCGACAAGGCGCAGGGCTCGCAGCAGAACATCGCGTCCTTGACCTCCGTCATCAATGCCAATCCCCAGGATCCAGAGGGCTACAACGTCCGCGGTTCAGCCTATGGCCGTGCAGGCGAATTCAGCCGTTCGCTGGCAGACTTCAATCAGGCCATCCAGCTCAACCCGAAATTCTACCAGGCCTACGCCAACCGCGCGCTGGTTTACCGAAACATGGGCAAGCAGGCCGAGGCAGTGGCCGACTACAATGCCTCTCTTCAGATCAACCCGAGCTATGACGTAGCCTATATCGGCCGCGGCAATATCTATCGCCTCGCAGGTCGCGACGACGACGCTTTCAAGGACTTCTCCAAGGCGATCGAACTGGGGACGACCGACGGCCGCGCCTATCACGGCCGGGGCCTGATCTATCAGAAGCGCAACCAGCAGGATAAGGCGATCGACGATTTCAGCAAGGCGATCTCGCTCGCGCCAAATTCGCCGGAGCCTTACAACGGCCGCGGCACGTCCTATATCGCTCGCAATGACGACGATAACGCCTTTGCCGATTTCAATCATGCGATCGATCTGGACAACAAGGTCGCCGAATCCTGGGCCAACCAGGCGCTCGTCTACGAGCGTCGCGGGGACAAGGCAAAGGCAGCGCGCTCCTATCAGCATGCAATCAATCTCGACCCCCGGTATCAGCCGGCCAAGGATGGCCTGGCACGCGTCCATACCGGCAGCTAAGCGACAACGCCGCCCGGCGATCATAAGACGGGCGGCAAATCATCTGCCGGGCTTCAACACCTGTGGCCTGTTCTCCAGCTTTTCCTGACCTTGCCAAGCGGAATTGGAAAGCAGCATGCCATCCTCTGAAAACAGCTCCTCCCCCCAACACATCATTGTCGTCGGCGCCGGCATCATTGGCGCTTCGATCGCCTGGAATCTTGCCCGAAGAGGCGTGTCGGTAACGGTCGTCGCGACCAAACCCGGCGGCACAGCGACGCCGAATTCCTTTGCCTGGATCAATGCGAGCTGGGGAAATCCGGAATTCTATTTCCACTTCCGCCGCCGCGCGATGGCGGAGTGGAAACGTCTGGCAGAGGACTTGCCGTCGTTGCCGCTACGATGGTGCGGAGGTCTTTGCTGGGATTTGCCGCAGGATGAACTTGAAAGCTACGCGGCCGAGCACGGCGCATGGGGCTACGGAATAAAGCGCGTCGGACCGACAGAAATTCATGCCATCGAACCCGGTCTCGCCGAGCAGCCGCCTTCTGCTCTTCACATTGCCGAGGAAGGAGCAGTGGAACCGGCTACCGCTGCCAATATTCTGCTGGCTGACGCTTTTCGCCACGGTGCAGCGTTTTTGTCCGACGTCGAAATACTCCGCCTAGCCATCAAGAACGGCAATGTCGTCGGCGTTGAAACAGACAGTGGCATCTTGACTGCCGACCGGGTCGTACTTGCCGCCGGTGCCGGCACCATGGCCTTGGCTGCTTCCGCAGGTGTCGACATCCCCGTCGAGGCGCCTCCAGGACTGATCGTCCATTCCAGGCCCTGTCGCCCGTTGCTCAACGGCCTTGTTCTCGCACCAGAACTCCATATGAGACAAACCGCCGAGGGGCGGATCATCGCCGGCTCCGATTTTGGTGGCACCGACCCGGGAAACAATCCGCAGCGCGCGGCCGAGGAATTGTTCGCAAAGGTGAAAGCAATGCTGCGCGACGCCGGCGATCTCGAACTCGACTTTTTCACGATCGGCTATCGCCCGACACCCAAGGATGGCTTCCCGATCATCGGCCGAGTTGACAGCGCACCGGGCCTCTACCTCGCCGTCACGCATTCCGGCGTGACGCTCGCTCCGCTTATTGGCTTGTTGGCGTCTGCCGAGATCGTCGACGGCATAGACGACCCCTCCTTGGCACCCTTCCGACTGGCGCGTTTCGGCTAGATGTCGCACATCTGGAACACGTAAGACCGGAAAGGCACGGATAGCTGCCGAAATATCTCCATGTGAAAATTCCTTTCACGCGGATGTTGCCTTGCCGCTTTGCTAGTTATAAAATGCAATCTACGAGAGCATATTTTTGTTTAATGCGCGAGGCGCTCGACATGAATGCGGTTACCGATCTTCGTGACAACCCGCGTACCGGCAGTGTCAGGCTGGACGGCTGATTCCGCTAATGAAAACAAGATTTCGAGTTTTTCCCAAAGCCTCGATTGGCGTCTATCTGTTTGCGATCGTCTTGGCGATCGCATTGCCCATCCTTGCCTTCGTAGCACTTCTGCTAGTGCAGCTTGAAAACAATGAACGGCATGGCCTGGAAAAGGACGCGATCCAGGATGCCCTGGCGCTTGCCGGCAGTGTTGACCGGCAACTGCAGGATATGGCAACGACGTTGCGCCTGCTATCCACCTCGCCGGAACTGGAAAAAAACGATCTTGCGGCATTTCATGACCGCACGCACGGCGCCCTTGCATCCCAGTCGCTGTTCGTGACCCTGGTCGACGCTGAAGGTCAGCAACTCCTCAATACGCGAACACCTTTTGGCAGCGCGCTGAATAGGCTATCGGACCAACAAGTACTCCAGCGCGCCCTCGATGCGAAGAAAATCGAGGTATCGGATGTTTTCATCGGAGCGACGAGCGGCGAGGCCGTCTTCAACGTCATCAAGCCGCTCGATGGATCATCCGCAGGCGCAGCCTTGATCATTACGCAGAACGCAGGGGACCTTTCCCGTCTGGTTTCGGCGGACGGGCTTCCGCCTGAATGGTCGGCCGCGGTTCTTGATAGCTCCGGGCATGTCGTATCGACGGGCGGCGCGGCGAACCTCAACACAGGTACCTTGTTCAATGAGAGGATTCGTCCGACGCTACCGCGTCGCGCGGGGTCTTCGAAGACGACAGTGTGCGTCCAAGCGAACTCTTTGGATACGCCCAAATTCCTGGATGGTCCTGGAAGGTCGTCGTCTGGGGCCCTATCGCCTCAACCCACGTCTCCTTCGTGACGACCTGGCGGTTCCTGTTCTACGGCGGCATTGCGTTGCTGGCGATTGCCTTGGTCCTCGTCTATGTCGTCAGTCGCCGCGTGCGCGTTACGATAAAGGACATCGCTGAAATGGCGGACCGCATGGGTCGAGGCGAAATCGTGTCGCCGATAGAGACCAGCGTCATCGAGGCCAACCAGGTCGCTATCGCTCTCTCAAACGCGTCCTTCGACCGCAGCCAGACCGAAGACCGGCTTCATTTCGTCATGCATGAATTGGTCCACCGCACCAAGAACCTGCTGGCGCTTGCCCAGGCGATGACCCGCCAGCTCGCCAAGCGGGCTGATAGCATCGATGATTTCCAGAAGGCAATCGCCGGTCGGCTGGAAGGCCTTGCACGTTCGATCGAGGTGCTGGCGAGCGAGCAATGGTCAGGGGTATTTCTGCACCGGGTCATCGACACCCACCTTGCCAACTTCCTGCAGAACCCGCAGCAATTGGAAGTCAACGGCGAGGACTTTCTGTTGACGCCTGAGGCGGTGCAGAACCTGGGGCTCGCGCTGCACGAGTTGGCAACCAATTCGATGAAATATGGAGCGCTCTCCGTTCCGGACGGCAAGGTGATCTTTGCATGGACCGACGCGGCCGAGGACGACGGCCGCATGATAACGTTGACCTGGACGGAAACGAACGGCCCGCCGGTCAAGGCCCCCTCGCGCACCGGCTTCGGCACGACCGTCATCAAGACCCATGCAGCAGCGGCATTCGGCGGCTTGGTGCAGGTAGATTTCCTGCCGGGGGGTCTACGCTGGACCCTGACGGCACCGCGCAAAGCATTGGAACGAAAGCAGAAATCAGATTCTGAGCTTTTCTCCCGCTCATCGCCGACGAATTAGCAAGGGTCGGGCGGCTTGCAGCGCATTTCCAGTATCGCAACGCGTCGCAGCCAGTTGGGCAGTCACGGCATTGTGCGATGCGCCCAAGGAAATGCCCGCCGGGCTGACGGGCATCCTTTGAAATGAGCTCAATCGTTGAGCGCCTTGACGATGTCCTCGGTCATCTTCTTGGCGTCGCCGAGCAACATCATCGTCCCATCCTTGTAGAACAACGTGTTGTCGATGCCGGCATAGCCGGAGCCAAGCGAGCGCTTGACGAAAAGGCAGGTCTTGGCGCGGTCGACGTCGAGGATCGGCATGCCGTAGATCGGTGAGGTCTTGTCGTCGCGCGCAGCCGGATTGGTCACATCGTTGGCACCGATGACATAGGCAACGTCGGCCTGCGCAAACTCCGAATTGATGTCCTCGAGTTCGAACACGTCGTCGTAGGGAACATTAGCCTCCGCCAGCAGCACGTTCATGTGGCCCGGCATGCGGCCGGCCACCGGATGTATGGCGTATTTGACCTCGACCCCGTGAGCCTTCAGCCTGTCACCCATCTCGCGCAGCGCATGCTGTGCCTGCGCCACCGCCATGCCATAGCCGGGCACGATGATGACCTTCGATGCGTTTGCCATCAGGTAGGCGGCGTCTTCTGCCGAACCCAGCTTGACGGACCGGTCGATATCGTCAACGGCACCGCTTGTCGCCTCCCCGCCGAACCCGCCGAGAATGACCGAGACGAAGGAGCGGTTCATGCCTTTGCACATGATGTAGGAGAGAATCGCACCGGACGAGCCGACGAGCGCGCCTGTGATGATGAGTGCGAGATTGCCAAGCGTGAAGCCGATACCGGCTGCAGCCCAGCCGGAATAGGAATTCAGCATAGACACCACGACCGGCATGTCCGCCCCGCCGATCGGGACGATCAGCAGCACGCCAAGTGCCAAGGCCAGCGCCACGATTGCCCAGAAGTCGAAATGACTTTCGGTGACGGCAAGGCCGATGACGAAGAAGATGATAAGAGCCAGCAGCGCACCGTTGATCGCGTGGCGGTATGGCAGCATGATCGGTTTGCCGGACATCCGGCCGTCGAGTTTCAGGAAGGCAATGATCGACCCTGTAAAGGTCAGTGCGCCGATTGCGACGCCGATCGCCATCTCGACAAGTGCCTCGTGACGGATGAAGCCGATGGCCCCGATGCCGAAGGACGAGGGCGTGTAGAGCGCGGCGGCGGCAACCAGGACAGCCGCGAGACCGACCAGCGAATGGAATGCGGCAACGAGCTGCGGCATTGAGGTCATCGGGATGACACGGGCGATATAGGCGCCGGCCCCGCCGCCGATGGCAAGACCGAGGATAATCAGCACCAGACCGCCGAAAGACGGCGTCGCCAACACCAGCGTCGTCACGATGGCGATTGCCATGCCGACCATGCCGTAGAGATTGCCCTTGCGGCTGCTCGCCGGGTGCGACAGGCCGCGCAGCGCCAGCACGAAGAGGACACCGGAAACCAGATAGAGGAAGGCCGCGATATTGCTCAGCATGCCGGCCTCACTTCTCTTTTTTCTTGTACATCGCCAGCATCCTTTGCGTGACGAGGAAGCCGCCGAAGATGTTGACGGAAACGAGAACCAGCGCCACGAAGCCGAAACCGGTCGCAAGGCCGCTGGTGGAAATGCCGACGGCAAGCAGGGCACCGACGACGATGACGGACGAAATGGCATTGGTCACGGCCATCAACGGTGTATGCAGCGCCGGCGTCACCGACCAGACAACGTAGTATCCGACGAAGATCGACAGCACGAAGATCGCCAGCTGAAACACGAAAGGATCGATCGCCGCGCCCGATACGGCGCTGACGGCATCCGGGGCCTGCGCGGCGGCGGTCATCACTGCGGTAACCGCATTGTCCAACTGCTGCAAAGCCTGGTCCATTGCTTGGCTGGCCATCAGACTTCTCCCTTCTTGACGATCGCCTGATCGGGATCGCTGAAATTCGGATGAACGACAACACCGCTATGGGTGAGCATTGTCGCCCTGATCAATTCGTCATCGAGATTGAGGCCGAGCGTCTTGGTATCCTTGTTGACCATGGTCTCGAGGAAATTGACGAGGTTCTTGGCATAGAGAAGCGAAGCGCTGGCGCTGATCCGGCCCGCCATGTTGGCAAACCCGATGACTCGAACACCCTCGACCTCGGCTATTCCGCCTGAGGTAGAGCCTTCGATATTGCCGCCGCGCTCGACTGCCAGATCCACGGCCACTGCACCTGGCTTCATCGACGCCAGCATCGCGCGGCTGACGAGACGTGGGGCAGGACGACCGGGGATCAAGGCCGTGGTGATGACGATGTCCTGCTTGGAAATATGATCCGCGACCAGGGCTGCCTGTTTTGCCTGATACTCCTTGGACATTTCCTTGGCATAACCGGCTGATGTCTCGGCCGCCTTGAATTCCTCGTCCTCGACGGCAATGAACTTGGCACCAAGCGATGCCACCTGCTCCTTGGAGGCGGGGCGAACGTCGGTGGCCGATACGACCGCACCGAGACGCCGGGCAGTCGCAATCGCCTGCAGTCCGGCAACGCCTGCACCCATGACGAAGACCTTTGCAGCCGGCACCGTGCCTGCCGCCGTCATCATCATCGGCATCGCCCGGTCGTAGGTTGCAGCCGCCTCTACCACCGCCTGATAGCCGGCAAGGTTCGCCTGCGACGACAACACGTCCATCGACTGCGCACGCGTGATGCGCGGCATCAGTTCCATGGCAAAGCTCGTGAGCCCTGCCCGCGCCATTTCTGCAAGCGCGTCCTCGTTGCCGTGCGGATCCATGATTGCGATGACGATGGCGCCATGCTGATAGCCAGCGATCTCGGCGGACGCCGGTCGGCGCACTTTCAGCACGACATCGGCCTTGGCCGCGTCCGCGAAGGAACCGATATGCGCACCGATTGCGTTGTAGTCGGCATCCGGAATGCGCGACAGAGCGCCAGCGCCGGCCTCGACCACGACATCGAAGCCAAGGGAAATCAGCTTCTTTACCGTCTCGACGGAAGCCGCTACCCGTGTTTCATCTGCCGCGATCTCCTTCGCGACAAAGACAAGATTGCCCAACTACACCTCCCCAGTGTCAAGCGAAGCCGCTGCAAGATGAGATCCTGCAACGGCCGAAAATTTCAGAGACGTCGGAAAACGACCGGCTAATGGCCGATCAGCGCACCAGAAAGATGCCGACAACCGCGAGAATGATAAAAATGAGAATGCCGCCGAGCAGGCCGGCATGGCCGAAAAAACCGGCCGCCATCGCAATCAGAAGAACAGCAATCAGCGCGGACCCATATTTGGCTCCGGCGACGAACATGTCGTAGGTCTTTTCGTGCTCGCGATAATCCATCGGAGCACCCGTTTCCGCAGGTCCGGTGTGATGTTCAGCCATTCAATAGTCTCCCCTGATATGGCTCCGAGACCAGCATGAACCGATCGATGGGAGCCTAGCCTCGAAACCCCTGGAATGCCCGGCGCAGTCGGTGCACCAGCAGCATTCCCCTCTATCGAGGCCTTACACAATGTGGGGGAAAATGCAATGCACGACAATGCCGCAGCGGCGCCATCCGATGGTCACGTTCCTCAGCTTGCCTGCTGTGTCGCAAGGCGCCCGATCGTCGCAAGCCGGGCCGTCGGCAGGACGGTCAGCGGCGTCACGCCCATGTCGGGCGAACGCTGGAACATCATCCGTCGTTCATAAGGTTCCGACACAAAAAATGGAAACCGCTTGTAGAGGCCGACGCGCACGTCCCGTGTTCGAGTTGCCATCAGCGTCAGTTCGATATTGTACTTGCCGACATTCTTCTGCGAAGGCACCACCGTGTCAGCATAAAAAACGCGTCGGTAGAATGGCGCATGCTGCGGGCTGACCAACTGCAGCACGCGATCAGCGTCGAAATAGTCGGCTGCCATCGAGGCAATTCTGAGTGTCAGGTAGGGAAGAGCCGGCATTTCACCGATAATGTCGGGATCCGCCGCAAACCGGACCGGATCGATCAGCGTCATGCCTGCGTCAAGAAACTTGTCGATCTCGGTAGCATACATTTCCCGCGTCGTGCTGACCCGGTGATCGGGCGTAACGTGATGGATGCGGACCGTACTGATCAGGCGCTCGTCATAATAGACGCCGAAGACATAGGCGTGATCGTCAAAATCGACATCATCGATTAATTTGGCGCCGCTCAAGGTCAGGATGTTGGCGAGCTTGTACGCCCGATACCTGATCCGCGCGACCTCCTCCATGTCCTCATGGGTCTCGACGCGGCGATACTCCACATGGTCGAGAACTTCTAACAACTTCTTTGAAAAACTATTTTGTCCGACGTCTGAAGGCACCATGTTCACATCCTGAAGGTTAACGAATAATTAATGCTTCAGGGTTAACCAACGCGCAACATTTGAATAAATTTTGACGAGAAAGCCTTTCATTAAGGTTAACGCAGTGCGCGATTTGCTCACGAAATCAATGAGCAGCCTGCGATAGCTCAAAATATCTCAATTTCGGAGATTAGCGACGGGAGAGCTTAGGCGACCTTCTTGCGACGGCGAACGACCTGCTTCTTGGCAAGGCTTTCAACCATGGCAATGATGCGCTCTGTGGGAACAGGGGTCGAAAATACGTATCCCTGCACGAAGTCGGCACATTGATACTTGTTGATCAGGGTCAATTGATCCTGCGTCTCGACGCCTTCGACAACGATCTGAAGGCCAAGTTCGCGCGAGAGATTGACCGTGCCGCGCAACAGTTTCAGGCGCCGCGCGTCCTCGGTAATGTTGCGAACGAAAGACCGGTCAATCTTGACGATGTCGATCGGCAGGCTGTCGAGATAGCTGAGGCTTGAGAAGCCGGTACCGAAATCGTCGATGGCGATGGTGATGCCTTTCGCCCTCAATTCCGTCAGAATGGCGCGGACGGTGGCAAGCTCGTCCATCAGGCAGCTTTCCGTCACCTCAAGATGCAACCGTGACGGCGCCAGGCCGGACGTCTTGAGAGCATCCATCACCATAGCGACGACATCATTGCTGCGAAGGTCCTGCACGGAGAGATTGACCGAAACGGAAATCGGCTCTGGCCATGTGGCGCAGTCTTTGCACGCCTGGTCGAGCATGAACTTGGTGATGCCCGAAACGATGCCCATTTCCTCTGCAATCTGCACGAAGACGGTCGGCGGCACGGAGCCTTTCTCCGGATGCACCCAGCGCGACAAAGCTTCGCAGCACTCGATCCGGCTACCGTCAGGCTTGAACATCGGCTGATACGCGGCGTGCAGGCCGCCGTTTTCTATCGCCTCGCGCAAATCATCCTTAAGCTTCTGTCGCTCTATGTAGCGGGCGTCCATCTCCTCTTCAAAGGCGGAGCAACCGCCCTTGAAGCGTGATTTCGTCTCGAACAATGCCAGGTCGGCTTTGATCTGCCATTCCTCCGGCCGGAATTCCTGACTTTCGATGGTCACATAACCGCCGCTGACGGAAATGCGGAACGTGTTGCCGTCGACCTCGTAGTTGCCCGCGATTGCGCCATGAAGCGAACGGATGCGCGTATCGAGATCCGGCGCATTGTCGTCGTTCGGGAAAAACAGAACAAACTGATCGCCCATCAATCGTGCGACGAGCGCGGTGCCGCCCGCCTGCTCCTTGAGGCGCGCAGCGATCTTCACCAGCATCCGGTCACCCGAAATGTGGCCCTTGGTGTCGTTGACATGCTTGAAGTCGTCGACGTCGATGACCATGATGGCGATCGTGCCGGGCAGGCGGCGCGCGGCAAGATTTTCCTTCACCAGATCGACGAAATATTCCCTGTTGGGTAGTCCGGTCAGGGGATCGAAGCGCACCATGTGCAATATCTTGCGCTCGGCGCGAATGCGCGATGTCACATCCTCGAAGATCAGAACCACGAGCCCATCCGGACGTCGGTTGGCCGAAAACTCCAGGAAAAGATCCTCGTTGAACTGGATGAGCGTGCGCGAAAGCGAGCCATCGACGAGCTGAGCAAGCTGCCGTTGGATCAGGCTTGGCAGTGAGCCATCAATAAACGCATTACGGACGCCGTATCGCAGCACGACGTCGAGTTCACAATCCTTCAATTGATCCTGATTGGTCAGATGCAGGAGTTCGCAGGCTTTGCGGTTGACCACCAGGATGCGATTGTTGCCGTCCAGCATGAACAGGCCATGCGTCATGTTGTTCAGGGCGGTGTCGAAGCGATCTGCAATCAGCGATATTTCACGCGACGCGATCACGTTCTTGTAAAGAAATTCACGAACGCCGTTTGCCATCGAACGGGTCGTCAGAACGAACGGGATGAGCGTGAACGACAACAGGACCATGTAGGGGTCCCGGAGCAGCAGGAATCCGAGACTGATGGGCAGCGACGCCGAAATCGTCTGAAGGTTGACAGCCTTTGGCGACCCGTAGTTTCGGCCCACGACCGAAACCATCGAGGCAAGCGTCACGGCGACACAGGCGATCTCCGCGAAGAAATCCTGGAGGACGAGCACCGCAAAACCGCTGCCAATGCCAAGAAGGGTTGTCGTCGAGACGCCGCCGTACAGGTAGCGACGTTCCCAGCGCGCGATATCTTCGCGGCTCATCGCCTCCTTGTCGGCCGCGTCGAAACGCTGAAACCAATAGATGCGGTAGCCGCAGACGATCACGAAGACGGCTGACAGGTAGATATAGAAATGGGCACCGGATTTCGAATAAACGGCAACGTAGGTCAAGATCTGAACGATCATGCCCGTAAACAGCGTCTTTCTATTTCCAAAGAGCGAACTTACGAACGACAGATAAACATCTGTCGGAACGACGTTCGGGCTTTGAGGCTTCATACAGAGTCCCCCTGGTGCGGCTGGCACTGTAATCAAAACCATTTAAAAATTGATTGCCCGATTTAGACGGATTTGGTCAATTTTTCTAAATTTTAGGCGTATTTTATGGCAATATGAGTGATATTTTGCATCTTTGTCGTGCATGATTGTCAAAATTACTCTACTTCAGAATAGTATTTCTATCGAAAATTGCATAAGAAAAAATAAACAACATAGCTACTGGCGACGGATTGGCGCGAAGCTGGCCTTGGTCGAGGCCGACGTGCTCCGCGACCGATCACTCACATCAAAGTTTTCCGGCCCGCTGTTGTATCATCATGAACGTGTCGAACGTGTATTCCGAAAGCTGCATCCACAAATATGCGTCCTTTTTGTACGCTACCTGATTGTCGTAGATCTTCTTGAAGGATGCGTTCGATTTGGAAATATCGGCATAAATCCCGGTCGCCGCTTGAAAGCAGGCTTCCATGATCTCCTGGCTGAACGGACGCAAGGTCGCCCCATCGGCAACGATCTCCTTCAGGGCCTGCGGGTTCTTGACGTCGTATTTTGCCAGCATGTTGGTATTGGCAAAGGCGCAGGCGTCGGTCAGGGCTGCCTGGTAATTCTTCGGCAGGCCGTTCCACTTGTCGAGATTGAAAAAGGCGTGAATGACCGTGCCGCCTTCCCACCAGCCTGGATAATAGTAGAACTTGGCAACCTTCTGGAATCCCAGTTTAAGATCATCGTACGGCCCCACCCATTCGCAGGCGTCGATCACGCCCTTGTCAAGCGCGGAATAGAGATCGGCGGTGGCAATGTCCTGCTGCGGCACTACGCCGATCTTGGCGATAACGCTGCCGGCCAAGCCGGAAATGCGCATCTTCAGCCCCTTCAGATCATCGAGCGTATTGATTTCCTTGCGGAACCATCCACCCATCTGCACGCCGGTATTCCCTGCAGGGAGACCATAGAGACCCTGGGTGGCATAGAATTCGTTCATCAGCGTATTACCATCGCCTTGATAGAACCAGGCGTTCGACAGCCGGGCATTCAAACCGAAAGGGATAGTCGTTCCGATTGCGTAGGTCGGGTCCTTGTTCCAGAAATAGTAAGAGCAGGTATGCGCCGCCTCGACCGTACCCGCACTGACCGCATCGGCTGCCTGAAGTCCCGGTATGATTTCGCCGGCCTCAAAGGTCTGGATGGTGAAATTGCCGCCAGTCGCGCTCGAGACATGGCTCGCGATGTCATCGGCGCCGCCATAGATCGTATCCAGGGTCTTCGGGAAGGACGACGTCATCCGCCAGGTAATCTTCGGATTTTCCTGCGCGATCGCAGGCGCCGCCAGTGTCGAGGATGCTGCAGCACCGGCACCGATCGCGCCCGCCTTTCTGATGAACGAACGGCGATCCATCAAAAGCCTCCCGGATAGATAGCACTGAGGAAAATATCGGCTGTCCCGATCTTGCAGCAGCGGCTGGAGCTAATCATGTCGCACATCCTCTTTCAAGTCTTGCATTCACTAATCTTTTTGCCGCGTCGGCGTCGTCAAAGAGCGTATCGCAGGAGTGATCTGAACGTCGAGGACACTACTTTTGCGCGCTATCAAGTTGGCGAAATTCCATTGATTTAACCGTTCCCTGCGTGCAGAACCGTTGACTTCAGTCATGTTCTGCGCTCTCAACAAACAAGGAAATCGGGCATTTTTACCGGAGCTTTCGATGACGAAGCCAATCATCGCCATACCTGCCGACATTCGCGTCCTGGACGGGGCGACGTGGCACGCGGCACAACAGCAATATATCCAGGCAGCCTCCAACGTCGCCGGCCTGATGGTGATGATCGTTCCCGCCATGGGCGACGCCTATGATCTCGATGCAATCCTCGACCGTGTTGACGGTGTGCTTGTTTCAGGCTCTGCCAGCAACGTGCACCCGTCGCTCTACGGAAAGGAAGCAACCGAGGCGGACGGCCCGTTCGACCCGGCGCGCGACGCGACGTCCCTGCCCCTGATCCGCCGCGCCATCGACCGCGCTATCCCGCTGCTGGCGATCTGCCGCGGCATACAGGAGCTGAACGTCGCGCTGGGCGGTTCGCTTGCTAGCGAAATCCAGGAACAGCCCGGCATCTGGGACCATCGTAAGCCGACAACGCCGGAGCGCGATGCGATGTATGTGATTCGCCAGAGCGTCTTCGTGAAGGAAGGTTCCTGTATTGCCCGATATATCGGGCCTGGCGAGGTACAGGTGAACTCGCTTCATCGCCAGGCAATCGCCACGACTGCGCCGCGCCTGCAGGTCGAAGCAACGGCCGAGGACGGAACCATCGAGGCGGTCTCCGTCATCGACGCAAAGGCCTTCGCCGTCGGCGTGCAGTGGCACCCGGAATATTGGGCGGAGACCGACCTGCCGTCACGGAGGCTGTTCGAGGCTTTTGGCGATGCCGTCCGTGATTACGCGGCAGGCAAGGCAGCGGCGACACGGGCGCCGCTGAAGCAATCAGCCCTTTGATTTCGGCGGGGTTTCGGGCACCGGCGTTGCGGGCACGCCCGTCTCGAACCATTGGATAATGTTCTCGGCAACGAGATCAGCCATAGCGTTGCGGGTCGGCACGGAGGCCGAGGCAATATGCGGCAACAGCGTTGCATTCGGCAGCGAAAGCAGTTCTGCCGGCACAATCGGCTCGTCGTAGAAGACGTCGAGGCCCGCCGCCCCGAGCTTGCCGTCGCGCAACGCTGCGATCAGCGCATCCTCGTCGACCGACCAGCCGCGCCCGACATTGATCAGCACGCCGTTTGGCCCGAGCAGCCCCAGAACTTCGGCGTCGATTACCTTATGCGTCTCGGCGGTTTTCGGCACGATGGCGATGATGGTATCGACCGCCGCAGCCATCTGCTTCAAGGTCGAAAAATAGTCATAGGCAACGCCCTCGTGATGCGACCGCGTATGATAGCTGATCTTGACCTTGAATGGCTCCAGCCGCTTGGCAATTTCATGCCCGATACGACCGAGACCGAATAGCCCGACATGCCGCCCCTTCATCGAGAAAGGTGAAAGCGGAAACGACTGGCCTGATTTCCAATTGCCGGCTCGCAACCAGTTTTCGGCTCGCGGCATCTGCCGCAACGTGTTCAACAGCAGACCGATCGCAGTATCCGCAACCTCGTCGTTGAGCACGTCGGGCGTATTGGTGACGACGATGCCCTTGGACGCCGCATGGGCAACGGCGATCCCGTCATAACCCACCCCGAAATTGGCAATCACCTCGAGATTGGGCAAGGCGTCGATCCATGCAGCATTGAACCCTCCGGCAGACGCGACACCGCGTATGCGCTTCGCCGTTTCCGTATCGATCGAAGGGCTGTCGGCCCGTTCAGCCGCGACAATATCGAAACGCTCGCCGAGCCTCTCGATAACACGCGGGTGGATCTTCCCCGGGACGAGGATTGCAATGCGGGATTGTGGCATGATCGTTCCTTGTATGACTGCTTGCCTATTGCCGCGGCCGATAGGGCTCCGTCGACTGGCGTATCCGCATCTCCGGTTTGATGAGATGGATGCCGTCTGGCTCGTGGCTTCCGGCAAGTCTATCCAACAGCGCGCGCGCCGCAAGTCTCCCGACCTCCGCCTGGCCGTTCCACACGGTGGTCAACGCGGGCGTGGCAATCGACGCTTCCTCGAGATCGTCATAGCCGGTGACCGAGATATCCTTACCCGGAACGAGGCCGGCCCGGGCGATACCGTTCATCAGGCCGATGGCGACAAGGTCGTTCCAGCAGACTGCAGCGGTCGGCTTCTGCGGCAACGACAGGAAATGCACTGCCGCCTCGAAGCCGCCCTGCTTGGAGCGCGGCCCGGGAATACGGAGATCCGGGTCGACTTCGATTTCGGCCTTGCGAAGCGCGTTGACGTAGCCCTGATAGCGGTCACGCCCCGTCGACGTCTGGTCGGTCCCGCCGATCATCGCTATCGACCGGTGGCCGAGACTGATCAGATGGTTGGTCGCCAGAGAAATGCCGTAGCTGTCGTCTCCGCGATAGGTCGGGAAATCAACCACGTCCATCGAGCGCGCCACGAGGATGGCCGGCATGCCGTTCTCCTCGGTCAGCAGCATATCCTCCGACGGAGTGCCGATCGCCGGCGACATGATGACCCCATCGGCCCCAAGCTGCAGCAAGGTCTCCAGAAAGTTCCGCTGCTTGTTGACCGAATCATAGTGATTGGAAAGGATGAAGGTGTGCCGGCTGCGATCGAGTTCGGTTTCGATCGCCTTCAGGATCTCGCCGTAGAAAGGGTTCATGATGTCGTGCACCACGACGCCGATGATGCCGGATCGTGATGTTCTGAGGCTCGCGGCACGGCGATTGTAGATATAGCCGAGCGCCCTTGCCTGATCCTTGATGCGGTCCCGGGTGGTCGTTGCGACCAACGGACTGTCGCGTAAGGCAAGCGATACGGTAGCCGTTGAAATGCCAAGCGTTTCCGCTATGGTCGAAAGCTTAATCTTTTGAGCCACGCGCTCCCCCTTTCGTGCAACTCAGCCGATATTATCGGCCCGGTATCCCCCAGCGATCCGGGATTTAAAATGTTTAATTAAAATTTTTAGATGGTGCAAATACAAATTTTGAAACCGACACGAATTTGAAATCTCAGCTTTCGTCTTCTTCGGTCAATTCCACCCCCAGCAGGTTGCCGTCGATTGCCCTGAGCAGCTTGACGAGCGAGCGGATATCCTTGTCGGAAAAGCCTTTGGTGGCGAGTGCGTCGCAGGCGGCAGCCGAGGCTTCGATCTGCGCGACGCTGTTGCGTCCCGTCTCTGTGAGATAGACCTTCGTCAGGCGCGCATCCTCGGCATCCGCCCGGCGCTCGACAAAGCCCTGCGCTTCCATGCGGCCGATCGTACGGGTCATGGTCGGCGCCTTGACGCCGAGCTTTTGCGCAAGTGCGCCCGCTGGCAAACCATCTTCATTGGCAAGCGCGAGGATGACGCCGTCCTGGCCGGCATACAACCCGCTTTCGGTCAGGTTGCGGGAGAGTGCGGTTCGCATCGAGCGCGCCGCCTGGGTCAGGGCCGGCGAGAGATCGGCAAGCGAATATTCGCCGTGATCCTTCTTCTTACCCGACTTAGACTTCTTGCCGTCTTTGTTCTTCTTGCCCATCTTGTTTCCATTGGTCTTTCGGCGGCCGCATCACCGCGCTATGACATTGCGCAGTACGTTGACATAAACAAGAGGCCCACTCCAGATGGCACAACCTTCGTTTCATTACGAAGACAATGATCCACATTTGCAGCCGCAGGACCGCTCCAACTGGATCGCAGTGCTGCCGCTCGGCGCCCACGAGCAGCACGGCCCGCATTTACCCTTCGAGACCGACACGCTCATCGTCGCCGGCATCATCGAGCGGCTTAGGCAGCAGTTGCCAAAGGAGTTACCGGCGACATTCCTGCCGGTCGAGCCCGTCGGTTACTCCGTGGAGCATATCGACGTCGCCGGCACGAAAAGCCTCTCGTTCGAGGACGCCGCGCATCGGTGGCTGGGGATTGCCGAGGATTTGCATCGGCAAGGCATCCGCAAATTCGTGATGCTGAACGCCCATGGCGGCAATTCACCGCTGATGACCATCGTCGCTACTGAAGCCCGCATCCGCTTCGACATGCTTGCAGTCGCGACCAGCTGGACCCGCTTCGGCGTCCCGGGCGGCGTGATAACGCCTGAAAACAAGGCGATCGATATCCATGGCGGAGATATGGAGACATCGGTGATGCTTGCACTTCATCCCGACAAGGTCGACATGGCGAGGGCAGCCGATTTCCCCTCCCGGCAATCCGACTACGCCAGAAGGTTCCACCACCTCCGCGCCTACGGCCCCCACGCCTTCGGCTGGAAGATGTCCGACCTCAACCCTGACGGCGTCGCCGGAAACGCCTCGGCCGCATCAGCGGAAAAAGGCGAAAGACTGATAGCGCATGCGGTGAAGGGCCTGATCGAGCTTCTGCTGGATGTCGACGGGTTTGATGTCGGGACGCTGCAGTGAAAACACCAATGCGCGCCTCAAAACCTAATGTGATCTTATAACATAAAAACCCTTTGAACTGCCGAAATCGAACCCTTATATGGAGACCGAATGACTTCCGGCCCCTCCAGGGCAACAATCCATATCTCGAGGTTCCCCATGACCGAAGCCGCTGCAATCAAGCCCATTCCCGTGACCGTGCTGACCGGCTATCTCGGCGCCGGCAAGACGACGCTTCTGAACCGCATCCTCTCTGAAAACCATGGCAAGAAATATGCGGTCATCGTCAACGAGTTTGGTGAGATCGGCATTGACAACGACCTGATCGTCGAGTCGGACGAAGAAATCTACGAAATGAACAACGGCTGTGTCTGCTGCACGGTGCGCGGCGACCTGATCCGCGTCGTCGAAGGATTGATGCGCCGTCCCGGCCGCTTCGACGGCATCATCGTCGAAACCACGGGGCTGGCCGACCCGGTTCCCGTAGCGCAGACGTTTTTCATGGATGACGATGTTCGTGCCAAGACCGAGCTCGATGCGGTCGTCGCTCTTGTCGACGCCAAGCACCTCCCGCTGCGCTTGAAGGACAGCCGCGAAGCCGAAGACCAGATCGCATTTGCCGATGTCGTCATCATCAACAAGACCGACCTCGTCACGCCGGAAGAACTTGCACGCGTCGAGGACGTCGTCCACGCCATCAACCCGGCCGCCCGGGTCTACAAGGCGACCCGCTCGGGCGTCGACCTTGCCCACGTACTGAACCAGGGCGCCTTCAACCTCGAACGCGCGCTGGAAAACGATCCGCATTTTCTGGAGAACGGCCACGACGATCACGGCTGCGGTCCCGATTGCGATCACGACCATGATCATCACCATCATGACCACGATCACGACCATCACCACCATGATCACGATCATTCGCATCACAATCATGGCCCATCCGCCATTCATGACGTCACAGTCCAGTCCGTGTCGCTGCGTGGCGGCGAGATGATCGCGGATCGATTCTTCCCGTGGATCCAGAAGATCACCCAGACGGACGGTCCCAATATCCTCCGCCTGAAGGGTATCATCGCATTCAAGGACGACCCGGAGCGCTATGTCGTCCAGGGCGTGCACATGATCATCGAAGGTGACCACCAGCGCGCATGGAAAGAGGCCGAGAAGCATGAGAGCCGTCTCGTCTTCATCGGCCGCGAGCTCGACCGCGAAAAGCTGGAAAAGAGCTTCAAGGCCTGCGAGGCCGCTGCCTGATGCCGACAGTCGCGCCGCTTGATATCGACGGCCACGTTCTGGCCGTCGAATTTTTGAGGGATACCCCGTTCTTCGTCAGCGCCGCCGGCGCCGTCCATCGGCTGGAAGGTGGCGAGAAGGTCTCCGAAGCCGGACAGGGCCTGCTGACGGTCATCCGCGATCCCTACAGCGACAGCCTTGTCGCCGGCGGCGAAGATGGAAAGGTTCAGCGCATATCGGCTAGCGGCGAAGTCACCGAACTTGCTCACGCGCCCCGCAAGTGGATCACACAACTGGCAGCCGGTCCGCAGGAGGCGATTGCCTACGCCTATGGCAAGAGCACGTTCGTCCGTCTGGCCGACGGCACCACAAAGGAATTTACCGAGGAACGTACGGTCGAGGGCATCGCCTTCGCTCCGAAGGGCCTGCGCGTTGCGGTCGCCCGCTACAACGGCGTTTCGTTGCACTGGGTCGGCATGACCGCCCAGCCCACGATCCTCGAATGGAAGGGCGCGCACACGGGCGTCGTCTTTTCGCCCGATGGCCAGTTCGTCGTCACGACGATGCAGGAAAACGCCCTCCACGGCTGGAAGATGGACGTCAAATCAGGCGCGGAAGCGCGCCATATGCGCATGACCGGCTATCCCGCGAAGGTGAAGTCGCTTTCATGGTCGGCCAAGGGAAAATGGCTAGCCTCTTCGGGCGCTCCTGCTGCCATCGTCTGGCCCTTTCAGGGCAAGGACGGCCCGATGGGCAAAGCGCCCTTGGAACTCGGTACCCGCGCCAACATCATGGCGACCTGCGTCCGCTTTCACCCGCTCGAAGACATCCTCGCCATCGGCTTTATCGACGGAATGATCCTTGCTGTCCGCATCAGCGACAACAAGGAGGCCTTGCTTCGCAGGCCCGGCAAGGGCGCAATCACCTCGATGAGCTGGAGCAAATCTGGCAAGCTGATGGCCTTCGCATCGGAAGCCGGCGATTGCGGTGTGGTCGACATCTCGGCGTAAAACCAATACAGAGCCGCGGCCGTCACCGAAAGGCGGGGCCGCGGATGCGACCGCGCCCTTAGGCGGCGCGGCGAACCGGAGGCCGTGTCAATTGGCGACCGCTGGCAACAAGCAGGCCGACCGCCCCCTCGAGCCAGCCATCCTTGAGCTCAAGCGCAAGGAACCGGCGACGTTCGAACGGACCGGGCATGACAAGGTGACGAGCCTTCTCGGCAAAGAAGCCAAAGCGCTCGTAATAGGACGCGTCGCCGACAAGCAGGATTGCGCCGTGGCCGAGCTTCTTTGCTTCCATGATGGCAGCGCGCATCAGTGCGGAGCCGATACCCTTGCCCTCATGGGCCGGATCGACGGCAAGCGGTCCGAGCAACAGAGCGTCGACCGGATGGGTCTCGCGATCGACACCAGCCTCGATGTTCCAGAGACGAACCGTACCGATGACATGGCCGCTGCGATCGCGGGCGACAAGCGCCAGTCCTTCGGCCGGAACACGACCGCGCCGAAGCTTTTCCGATGACTTCTTGGTGCGGCCTGCGCCCATGGCGCGGTCGAGCAGGTTTTCCCGGGCAACGACGTCGCCGGCATTTTCGAGGTCGATAGTGAATGTGGACGGCGCAAAGAATGCGCGTACAGAATCAAGAACAGCGGCCATTTTGGCCTCCCGTACCCAATACCGTGATGAGCGGTGCTAGAAGGAATTGTGAATTGGCTGCTCCGGCTGGTGAGCCGGAGCAAACCCTTTAGATGACGTAGGCCTTCAGTGGCTCGAAGCCATTGAACGCGACCGCGCAATAGGTGGTCGTGTACGCCCCAGTGCCTTCGATCAGGACCTCATCGCCAATGGTGAGAGACACCGGCAGCGGATAGAGGTTCTTTTCGTAAAGCACATCGGCTGAATCGCAGGTCGGGCCGGCAATGATGCAAGGCTCCATCTCGTCACCGTCGCGCTCCGTGCGGATCGGGTAACGGATAGCCTCGTCCATCGTTTCAGCGAGACCGCCGAACTTGCCGATGTCGAGGAAGACCCAGCGAGCCGTGTCATTGTCCGACTTCTTCGAGATCAGGACCACTTCCGTCTTGATCACGCCGGCATTGCCGACCATGCCGCGGCCAGGCTCGATGATCGTCAGCGGAATCTGATTGCCGAAATGGGCGCGCAGGCTCTGGTTGATCGACTTGCCATAGGCTTCGGCGGACGGAACGTCACGAAGGTACTTGGTCGGGAAACCACCGCCCATGTTGACCATCTTCAGGTGGATGCCCTGCTTGGCAAGCGAGACGAACACGCGCTTGGCATCAGCAAGAGCTGCATCCCATGCATCGACCTTGGTCATCTGCGAGCCGACGTGGAACGACACGCCGTAGGACTCGAGACCGAGCTGATGCGCATAGACGAGAACGTCGACGGCCATCTGCGGCACGCAGCCGAACTTGCGAGACAGCGGCCATTCAGCGCCTTCGCCATCCGTCAGGACACGGCAGAATACGCGAGCGCCGGGAGCTGCACGGGAAATCTTCTCGACTTCTTCATGGCTGTCCACCGCATAGAGGCTGATCCCAAGTGCATGCGCACGAGCGACATCGCGTTCTTTCTTGATCGTGTTGCCGAAAGAAATGCGAGCAGGCGTCGCGCCGGCATCGAGCGCCATTTCGACTTCCGCGACGGACGCGCAATCGAAATTGGAACCGAGACCAGCCAAAAGCTTCAGCACTTCAGGAGCCGGGTTCGCCTTGACGGCATAGTAGATGGCGCTGTCCGGCATTGCGTGGCGGAAAGCATGAAAATTGTCGCGGACAACGTCGAGGTCGACCACAAGGCAGGGACCGTCAGGACGTCGGGTTGCGAGGAAGTCGCGGATGCGCTGGGTGGTCATGTGTATTCCCTCTTACATTCCAGAGCTCCGGCAAGGCCGGAGGACAAAGGGCATACGAGAATCCGCTCAGGAACCAGCCGGTGGAGACCCCGGATCCCTAGCAAACGCTCGACGCGCAATTCGTGAACCAACGCCAATAGTCGGCATAAGTTCGGCTTTGTCTGCCATGGATTGGAGGGAAATTCCCAACCGCACTTCCGGCAATGATGGTGTGCCTCTTCAGTAACCCCGGCTGATGGAAAGCCGGGAGAGAACAAAAAGGCCCGCACCGTCGTTGCTTCAGATGTCCTCGCATTTCCCGGATGGCCGGAATAGCGACTGGAGGGGTTAATTCCAGGTACCTTACCGATTTCCTCACCACATCGAGGATCGGCGGACACCCACGGGCACGTGCGACTTTGGGCTGAGAGGGAGATAAGAATATTCGTCGTCATAATCAAGAAATTTCTTGCCCTCGGTCCTAAAAAAATTATTGAACAATCAGGCGCGTTTCGTTCAATATATGGGAACGACTGCGGGAGGGTTCGCCATGGATACGCTGACACGCATACGCGCTTTCATCGACGTCGTGGAAGCGGAGGGCTTTTCCGCCGCGGCACGCAAGACCGGCCGTTCGAAGGCGCTGCTGTCGAAATACGTCCGGGAACTGGAGGATGAGCTCGGCGCCCTGCTTCTCAACCGCACGACGCGACAGTTCTCGATGACCGAGGCCGGCCACACATATTTCCGAACTGCCTCTGATATCCTAAAGGAAATCGACAATCTCGCCGACCTGGTGCGCGAGAACAATCAGCAGCTCAAGGGGCGCTTACGCATCTCGGTCCCGCGAACCTTTGTTGATGCCGATGTCGGGCAGTCGCTGATCGATTTCGCCAAGGAAAATCCAAACCTCTCGCTGGAGATCGCCGCGGAGGATCGGTTCGTGGACCTGATCGAGGAAGGCTTCGATGTCGCCGTGCGGGTCACCAAGCTCGAGGATAGCGGCATGATCGCCCGCAAGATCTCGGATTTCCGAGTACATATCTGCGCAACGCAGGAATTTATCGACAACCACCAGCCGCTCGATCATCCGACTGACCTCGCGCGTGTTCCGTTCATCGTCGACACCAACAACCGGTCGCAGAACAGCATCAAATTCTATAATCCCGACGGCACGACGTTCAATGTCGCGATGAACGGCCCGATGGAGGTCAACAGCCCACACGCGACGCTGCGCGGTGCGCTCTCCGGTATCGGCGTCGCCGTCGTTCCCGACTTCATTGCCCGCAAGAGCATCGAGAGTGGCGAACTGCTGACGCTGTTCAACGATTATGTGCCCACCGACCGCGGCATCTATGCCGTATATCCGCACCGCCGCTACCTGCCGGCAAAGGTCCGCATCTTTGTCGATTACCTGCACAACTGGTTCCGCAAGAACGGATGAGGCAATCGGCCACGCCAGAAGTCCCAATTCCGTCTCAATTTTTACCCAGAAGCAAGACAAGAGAATTACGGCGATTCAGACAGGGCCCATGAATAAATTCACCGTCATCCTGGCCGGCCTGCTCTGCCTTTCGCCCGTAGCAGCATTCGCACATCCGCATATCTTCGTGGAAGCACGGCTGGAAGTCGTTGCGGGGGCGGATGGCAACGTTCAGGAATTGCACAACATCTGGCGCTTCGACGAGGTCTTCTCATCTTCGGTGCTGATGGACTTCGACAAGAACACCAACCTGAAGCTTGATTCCGACGAGCTGAAGGAAGTCGGCAAGACGGTCCGCGATTCGCTGGTCGACTATGATTACTACGTCAACATGACGCTCAACGGCAAAACCATCAAGGTGAACAAGCCCGACGTCATCAACGTCGACTACAAGGACGGTCAGCTCCTGATGTTCTTTGCCGTGACGCCGTCGGAGCCGATGCCGATGAAAGGCAACAAGTTGTCTTTCGGGATTTACGACCCCACGCTCTATACCTCGATTGATTTTCCGACCGATGCCGACATGGTGACGATGGGCGATGCCTTCAAAACCTGCAAGAACCAGGTGGTTCGCCCTGATGCCGACGAAGTCATCGCCGAGAACAAGGCTTCGCTGACGTCTGCCTTCTTCAACGACCCAACCGGAACGACCATGTCGAAGCTCTTCGCAACGCGGATTGATTCACAATGCTGAAAGATCGTCATCTGGCACTTCTGCCTGTAGCTGCTTTTGCTTTCCTGGCCGTCGCCTGCATGGCACACGCCACCGGATCGCCACTCGGCATCGGCACGGCGGAGCCGAGCTTCCAGCCGATCGGCGGCCCGCTCGCGCCGATCTTTCTCTACGTGAATTATGAGCAGCAGGCATTCTACCGGGCTCTGACCAAGTCGATCGAGGCTATGCGGCAGGATCCAAGGCAACTCTGGACCCTGGTGGGCCTGTCGTTCGCCTATGGCATCTTCCATGCGGCGGGGCCTGGCCACGGCAAGGCCGTCATCTCGTCCTACATGGTCGCCAATGAAATCGAATTGAAGCGCGGCATCGTCATCTCCTTTATATCGGCGTTCATCCAGGGCCTTGTTGCCGTCCTGGTCGTCGCGGCAGCTTATTTCGTGCTGCGCGGCAGCGGCATAACGATGACGCAGGCCACCAATACGATGGAGATCGTCAGCTTCATCATGGTCATCCTCTTCGGCGGCTGGCTGCTGTTTCGCAAGATCCGCGCAATGATCCGTGAAATGCCGAGGCGCCAGCGCGTCCGGTTTGCAACATCAGCGGGACCGATCAGCATGGCGCTGTTCGATGAGACGCCAGGAGATTCATCCCGGGGTCGAACCTCTCGACTGAACGCCTCTTCGAATCAGTACAATTGCGACGCGCCGAGCTATGACCTGAAAAACGGCATGGTTTGCGAGGATTGCGGCCGCTCGCATCTGCCTGACCCCGCGCTGCTTGCCGCCGAAAACTTCAGTGTCCGCGAGGCTTGGTCGGCAATCGTTGCGGTCGGGCTCCGCCCCTGCTCGGGCGCGCTGCTGGTGATGACGTTCTCGATGCTGAACGGACTTCTTTTAGGCGGCGTACTCTCTGTCATCGCCATGTCGGTCGGCACTGCGCTGACTGTTTCGCTGCTTGCGATACTGGCAGTCACCATGAAGGGTGCCGCCATGCGCCTGGCTGGAAAAGGCTCGGCGACCGCCGCCTGGGTCGGCAACTCTATAGAGATCCTCGGCGCGCTGTTTGTCATCTGCACTGGCGTCCTCCTGCTCGGAGCCTCGTTGCAGGCCTGACATGGCGCCGGCAGCCGGCTTTTCAGCCTCGCATTGCCTTCATATCGAATGGAAAGCTGGATCTCGGTCGCGAGGCTTCACCGCGCATTTTGAGAAGGTAGGCGGGGTTTCCCACATAGATGCCGAACGGTATGGTCGGCCCCTTCACGACAGCGTTTGCTCCGATGACGCAGCCCTTGCCGATATGCGACCCCCCGAGAATCTTGGCGCCGGCACCGATCCAGACATCCTCTTCAATGACGATAGGCTTCCCCGTCACGCCCTGAAGTCTGATCGGTGTGGAAACATCGTCGAAGTTATGATCGAACGAGGCAACGACGACGTTGGCAGCAATCCTGACGTCGTTTCCGATGGTGATGCCGCCGTGCCCCAGAAGGACGGCGTGATCGTTCAGGGACACATGATCGCCGATCTCTATCCGGCCGCTTTGCGCATCGATGACCACACCGGATTGCAACGACAGCTTGTCACCGATCGAGATCGAGCCCGTCCCCCAGCGGAACCGGGTCAAATAATAAATCTTGGGCCTGCGCCCAAACCTCAGGGCTCCCCGCGACAGAAGAGCCTTCAGGCGATAGAGCGGACTGAAATTCGTCATGAAACCAAATTCTTTCGGCCGCAGGCGTCGAGAGCGTGCCGCTTGCCGATCCAAGAAGCCGCTCCACGTCTGAACAATGTCAATTCGCCAGCGGTGTCGCCGATGTGCTGACCCGCCTCCAATTGCCTGGAGCTATAGATAGGAAGCCCATTCAACGTTTGCCAATCCGCCACGGATGTTCGTTGCCGCGTGCCTTCGCCTTCTTATGCACTGAATATGTCAAACTGACGTGACAGATCGGTCCGTCTTCGCTGATTTACAGCCCATTGCGCCGCTGGTAACGCGCCCGCAACCAAAAGACCAAGAAGAACGAAAGCACCAGACCGGCGCCGACGGCGGTCGCGAGGAAGGGCGAAAACGCACTCAGATATATGATGATCATTGGCATGAAATAGATCACCACGCCCGCGGCCAGCAGGATGACTGCCGCGGCGATTGCCGACGACCGGCTGTCAGATTTCTTGGGCGTCAAGACGCCTGCTCCTTTGCAAGGTCGGCACGGATGTCCTGAAGGCGGCGCAGTTGGTTGCCTTTTTGATCGAAATTGGCAGGTGCGAGCCAAGCCTCGAAGGCAGCGTTGATGAGCGGCCATTCGCCGTCGATCATCGAGTACCAGGCAGTGTCCCGGTTCTGGTGCTTCGACAGCATGTGCTGGCGGAAGATACCTTCGAACGTGAAGCCGTAGCGTTCGGCGGTCGTCTTGCTGGCCTTGTTCTCGTTGTTGCACTTCCACTCGTAGCGACGGTATCCGAGGTCCTCGAACACGTGTTTCGCCATCAGATAGTGGACTTCGGTCGAGAGCGGCGAGCGGGCCATATCGGGGCCATGTGCCACGCCGCCGATTTCGACGACGCCGTTCGCCGGGTCGGCGCGCATATAGTTCGCCATGCCGACGACCTTGCCCGAAGCATTGTCGCGAAAGACATGCGTGACCCAGCCGATGGACTTGAGGCCATTGAGCCAGTTGTCGAAATCCTCGATGCCTGCGAAATCGTCTGATGCAAAATATTTGAGCAGCGGGTTGATGCCCATACCTCCGAGACCGTCCCACAAGGCCTGCATGTGCCTGTCGCGCTCATATGGCTCGACGGTAACAAAGCGACCCTTCAGCGTCACTGGCTTCGGGGCCGGGCAGCCTTTGAAATTCGACAGATCGCGCATAAAGCCCTCCTCGATAGCAGGAGATGGCTTAGGCCAGCCGCCCGGGAAAGGCAACCGGCCAGGCTGTCACCGAGACAATCAGACCCTCGCTGTTGAAACTGTCGCCTCTATGTGGTCGACCAGCGCATCGGCAAGGCCAAGCCTTCCTGCGAGCAGGTCGAGGTAACCGCGCTCGGCGCGCGTCCCCGGGTCGATGGCAAGGTGGGACGCGGTGTAGAGCTGGACCCGCTGCTCCTCCGTCTTTGCCGACGCAACGAGGCCGTCGAGATCGACGGGATTGGCAAGCTCCCTCTGCAGAAATGCCTCGGCTTCGCCGCTAATTCCCGCTTCCTGGAACTTGCCGAGAATGCGCTGGCGCTCCACGTCGTCGATATGTCCGTCGGCCCGCGCCGCCGCGATCATGGCGCGGACAAGGGCAAGGGCAAAGTCGTTGCTGGCAACCGCCGGTGCCGTGCTGAATCCCGAATCTGCGGGCGGCGGCAGAAATTGCGGCTGGCTCTGCGGTTGAGGCTCGGGCGCCTGTCCGGCCTGATAATTCTTGTAGGCCTGGTAGCCAAGCCCGGCGATAGCGGCAAGACCTCCGAGCGACAGGACATTTCCAGTTATCTTCCGGCCGGTTCCAGTTGCAAGAAGCAGCCCGGTGATTGCGCTCGTGGCCATTGGATTGTCCCGAGCGAGATTGATCACTTCAGTGGCTCTGTCCTTGACGGTCCCCTGCACTCCCGGCACCTGCGAACCGAGGAATTGGTCGAGAAGTTTTCTGGCATCGATCATAGCGTCGTCTCCGTCTTCATGATGGTGAAAGGGAGATAGGAATGAAACCGCGAATTGCAAATCCCTTGAAACAGAAAAGGCGCCCCACGAGCGAGGCGCCTTATCGACGATCGAAAAACCTGATTTGTCGTCAGGCGGTCAGGGCAAACGCCTCGGCCGCGAGCTTGGTGATGCCAGCCCAATCGCCAGCGGCGACAAGTTCCTTCGGCGCCACCCAGGATCCGCCGATGCAGATCACATTCGGCAGTGACAGGTAGTCATGCGCGTTCTTCAACGAGATGCCGCCGGTCGGGCAGAACAGCGTGCCGGCAAGCGGAGACGACAGCGATTTCAGATAGGCGGCGCCACCGGCCTGCTCGGCCGGAAAGAACTTCAGGATCTTGTAGCCCTCTTCGCGTAGCGCCATGACTTCGCTGGCGGTCGCAGCCCCCGGAAGGAACGGCACATCCGACTGGCGTGCAACGTCGAGAAGCTCTTGAGTCGTGCCGGGGCTGACGATGAACTTCGACCCGGCCTCGACCGCCGCCTCCCAATGCGCAACGTTGAGGATCGTACCTGCCCCGACTTCGGCACCTTCGACCTCTTCGGCCACCGCACGAATGGCATCAAGCGCGCCGGCGGTCCGGAGCGTTATCTCGATGGCCCTCAATCCGCCGGCAACCAGCGCGCGCGCCAGCGGCACTGCGGATTTGGCATCTTCCACGATCAGGACCGGAACGACGGGCTGCAGTTTCAGGATGGAAAGAAGCTTTTCGGTTTTCTCGCCCATGTGTGGCGTGCTCCCTTAAAACGATTGAAAATCCGAGGTTTCGAATAGCCCTCCCCGATCTTCTTGTCGAGACAAAAGCAGGCAATGACACGCCGTGGGTAGGAAATGCCTCAAACTTCCGCTAGCGTCGATGCGGCACAATGCGGACGGAGCATGTCGGGCATATGGCGAAAGAGATCGAGCGGAAATTCTTGGTTCGAAGCGACGGTTGGCGAAATTTCGTTTCCAACACGCGGTCGCTCCGGCAAGCCTATATTTCCTCGATGGAGGATCGCTCGGTGCGGGTAAGACTGGAGAACGGCCACATCGCGACGCTCACCGTCAAGATCGGCCGCACCATGACCCGGGACGAGTTCGAATATGCGATCCCCGTTGCGGACGCAGAAGAACTGATCGGGACCGCGATCGGCCTGGTGATCAGGAAAACGCGTCACAACGTGCCTTTCAAGGGCTTTGTGTGGGAGGTCGACGTTTTCGAGGGTGCCCATGAGGGTCTGGTCATCGCCGAGGTCGAAATGGGTGATGAGAGCGATAATCCCGAACTCCCCGACTGGGTAGGTGACGAGGTGACCGGCCAGTACCGCTATTCTAATCAGGCGCTCGCTCTGCAATTCGAGCAGGAGTACAATGGGCTATAGAATTCGGCCGAGTAAGCCGTTCGACGACGAAGTCCGTGCGGCCGCTGGTGGGCAACTTGAGAAGGCCATGGCAGTTCTGCGGGAACGACCGGACGGCCTGCACGACGGCATTCACGCCGCCCGGAAACATCTGAAGCGAACCCGAGGGCTTTACAGGCTGGCAGTCAGACATCTGCCGGAATTTTACGAGCATGAAAATCAACGCCTTCGGGACGCCGCGAAATCGCTCGCCGTCTTTCGCGAGGCGACCGCCCTCGTCGAGATCGGCAAATACCTGCATGAGACCGCGACGTCGGAAGATGAAGCGGCGGCGCTGTCGCGAATAGCCGACACGTTGATCGCGCGACGCGATTGGCTGGTGCGCGGCGAAACCGACATCGAGACAAGGACCGCCGAGGCAATCGAAATTTGCCGAAATGCAATGACCGCGCTCGACGATGTCTCGTTCAAGAACAACAAGCACGACGTCGCCAGCCTGCTGAAAAAGAGCTGGAGGAAGACCTGCCGGAGGGCCGCAGAGGCGCTGACGGGATGTCGAACGGAAGCCCACACCGACCAGTTCCACGAATTGCGCAAACAGAGCCAGAACTATTGGATGTATCACGCATTGTTGCGCGATCTCTGGCCTGCCGCCATGTACGCCAAAGAGATGGAAGCCAAGGCGCTGGTGGACGTTCTCGGCCGCTACCACGACCTCGCGGCCCTTTCCGAAGTCGTCAATCAGGAGACCGATCTCTTCACGCAAAGCGACGACCAGGCACGGCTGCTGGAAGCCATTATCTCCCGGCAGCAATCCGCCCGGAGCGTCTCGCTCGAAAAAGCCGCCCATGTGTTTTCAGACGATCCCGACCGCGAAGCGAAGATGATAGAACATCTATGGCGACAGGCAGGCCGATAACCAGCTTGGCCCCAAACGCAAATCATGATTGCCTGACGGCCTCCGACCCTGTATTTCCGGCGCATGACAGACGACCTCTTCACCCAGCATCCGAAAGCTGACGGCACATTCCTTGTTGCCGCGCTCTATCATTTCGTCGCGTTTTCCCAGTTCGAAGCATTCCGCGAGCCGCTGCAGGCGATGTGCGACCAGAATGGCGTCAAGGGAACGCTTCTTCTTGCTCGCGAGGGCATCAATGGCACGATCGCCGGTACGGATGCCGCCATCGGCGCCGTCCTGGCTTTCCTCCGCGCCCAGCCTGAATTTGCGACCCTGGAGCACAAGGAAAGCCGCGCGTCGAAGATGCCCTTCGTGCGCATGAAGGTGAAGCTCAAGAAAGAGATCGTCACCATGGGCGTTGAGAATATCGACCCGACCCATATCGTCGGCACCTACGTGGCGCCGAAGGACTGGAACGCGCTGATCTCCGACCCCGACACCATCGTCATCGACACCCGCAACGACTACGAAACCGCAATCGGGGTCTTCCGCGGGGCGCTCGACCCGAAGACGAAGACCTTCCGCGAGTTTCCGGAATGGGTGAAAAACAACGGCAGCCTGCACGACAAGCCGAAGATCGCGATGTACTGCACCGGCGGCATTCGCTGCGAAAAGGCAACTGCCTACATGAAGGAACAGGGCTTCGACGAAGTCTACCACCTCAAAGGTGGCATCCTGAAATATCTGGAAGACATCCCGGCCGAAGAAAGCCTTTGGGAAGGCGCCTGCTTCGTCTTCGACGAGCGGGTCTCCGTCGAACATGGATTGAAGGAAGGCTCGCACAAATTATGCCATGCCTGCCGGACGCCGATCACCGCAGAGGAGGTCGTGTCGTCGTTCTATGAGGCGGGCGTCTCCTGCAGCAATTGCTACAGCAGCCGAACCGAGGAAGATCGCGAGCGCTACCGTGAGCGTCAACGCCAGATCGCACTAGCAAGGAAGCGTGGTCACGAGCACATCGGCGGCTGAAGATTCAGGCAGCGACCTGATCGTCCTCGCTCGCTCTTTGCGCCGCAAGCCGCCTGCCGATCTCGACATCCGCCATGGGCCTGCCAAAGAAATAGCCTTGTAGCTGGCGGCAGCCGAAGAGCCGCACGGCGATCCCCTGCCCCTCCGTCTCTATGCCCTCTGCAGTCACCGGTATATCGAGCGATCGTGCCAGGGCGACCGTCGCCTGCAGCATGTCTCTGGCGCTGTTGCCTTCGAGCACGCCCATGGTCAACGATTTGTCGATCTTGATGCGATCGAAGCCAAACTGCCTTAGATAGCCGATCGACGAGAAGCCCGATCCAAAATCGTCGAGCGCGATCTTGACGCCGAGCGCCTTCAACCGTTCGATGGACTTGAGCGTCCGCTGCGGATTTTGGATGATGTAACCTTCGGTAATTTCGAGCGTCACTCGTTCCGCAGCGATCCCTGTCTCCTTCAGCACGTTGCGGACATAGTCCGCGAAGGCCGGATTGCGGAACTGACCTGGCGAGACGTTTACCGACACTCTGAGGCCTGGCCAGCCCATTGTCGCTTCGCAGGCTCGACGCAGGACGAACAAGCCAAGCGCTTCGATGAGACCGCTGGTTTCCGCCACCGGAATAAAGACTTCCGGAGAAACAGGGCCATGCCCCGGGCGGTCCCAACGCACCAGAGCCTCCACCCCGAGCATCTCATGTGTATCCGCGTCGACGAGAGGCTGGTAGACGACGGTTAGCCTTTCGTCTTCGATGGCATCACGCAAATCAAGCTCAAGCGCGTTTCGCTCCTCACGATCGATATCCAATGCAGTGTCGTAGCAAGCCATGCAGGCTCGACCCGATTCCTTCGCCTTGTACATGGCAAGATCGGCGCGCCGTACCACCTCCTCGTGGCAGACACGACCTTCCGGCGAAGAGGCTATACCGATACTGGCCCCAATGACGATAACGCGCTGCCCGATCTGCAGCGGCTCAGCGAGGAAATCGAGCACCCGCTCGGCGAGACTGAGTGCCGGACCGTGATTGAGCTCAGTCGCAGCGAAAGCGATGGCAAATTCATCTCCGCCGAGACGCGCAAGGACCGCCTCGTCAGGAGCCAGCACCGTCAGACCGGCCGCGACAGCCCGGATCAGCTGATCGCCCGTCCCATGCCCGTAGGAATCGTTGACCTCCTTGAACCCATCCAGGTCGAGATAGAGAAACAGCACGTTGCTGCCCTCGGCCCGGGCGGTCTCGACCAACTGCTCGAAGCCAAGTCGCATGCCCTCCCGATTGAGCAGCCCGCTCAATCGATCGCGCAACGCGGCGTCCCGCGACGCTGCCTCACCCGCCCGAAGACGACGACCGGCGAGCGAGCCGATGATCAGCAAGACAACGAAGAACATCCCGACAAGGCCCAGCGCCTTGATGACCAACGGCTGCGCTTGCGCATAGCTGAGGTCACCCGGTGCTCGCGACGTCCAGACCATCCGTCCGATCGACGATCCGAGTGGATCCGTGAGAAGCACGGAATATGCTGCGTTGAAACTGGGAGGGACAAGGCGAAGACCAGCGATGACGTAGGTCTCTCCGAGGCGCTGTATTTTTGCTGCATCGAGCGGGCGGGACAAGATAAGATAACGCCGCTGGCTGTTCGGGACGGGAAGTGCACCGGATTTTTCGCGCACAAGCGAAACGCCGACCACCGCCAGCCCGACCTGCGTACGTATGAAGCCGCCGATCTCGGGCTTACCTGTCGCGCTCATTCCTTTGATCTGATCGACCAGCGTCTTCAACGGCGGTCCGAAGAATTCATCGATCGTGCCGTTGAAAGGCTTGCCGTTGTGATAGGCCATGATCGTGTTCCCGTCCTCGTCGACCACGACCGACATGTCGTACAGCAAACTGTTGGCCGACGCTTCGCCATAATTTCTGATCACCCAGCTTTGCCCATCCGGGGTGTAGACATGCAGCGCGGCATCGTCCCATGCGGTATAATCATCAAGTGTGGCCACAAGCTGTGATTGTAGTGTCTTCAGTGCCCCTGAGATGGTTTCGCTGGACCTGGCGTCGTCAAGACGATTGGAATAATCCGCGACTCGGCCGACCGCTGTCAGCACCATGATCGTAACGATTGTTACTACAAGGGCAAAAGAAAACAGAACGGCCATTACAATGGAGTGCCCGCCGGGCGATGTATTACCCTTTAGTAATTTGAAAAATTTCAACAATATACTCACCCTCTAATGGCCGGAGTGTGCCCGTCTATTCTTCAAAAACGGTTAAGGGTGCGTCGCAATATCGACAGCACGCGCTGCATCGTTCAACATTCGAGGTGGTGCTGGCAGCCGCGACCTAAAGGCGAGCGATGAATTCGACAAACTCTCGAAGGCTTGCGTCCAGCAGCCCCTCCGACTTTGCCTCGGCTAAAAGCGCACGCTGCGCCTCTTGGGATTTGCCGACCAAGGCCAATTGCAGGAACGCGTCCTCCACAATCAGCAGCGACATGGTCGTCAGGATATCCCTAAGCTGTGACAACACCAGCTGACCCCGATGGGACGAATGGGCGATCATAACAGGCTTGAACGGCACCTCGTCGCGGGAAACGAGCCAGTCGAGTGCGTTCTTGAGGCCGCCCGGAATTCCGTGCGCATATTCGGGACAGGCGACAATCAGCCCGTCTGCGGCGCGGATCTTGGCTGCGAACGCCTCGACGATCTCAGGCGTGAATTCGCCCTCGCGGTCAGGATTGAAGATCGGCAGGTCGCCGATCAACTCGCATATTTCGATTGCGATATAGTCCGGAGCTGCCGCACTGAGAGCCTCGAGCAACGCCCGATTCGTGGAAGCCCGTCGCTGGCTGCCGCAGAGTGCGTAGAATCTCGACTGCTTTTCGATCATCCGCCTGAATTACAGCGAAACGACGATTCGGACTACCGTCTCACACCGTCTTGTGATTTCCCTTCGGAAACAGCCTGGCCAGCTCGCTGTACCACTTACCGCTCTTCTTGACGGTTCGTACCTGCGTCTCGTAATCGACATGAACGAGACCGAAACGCATGCGGTAACCTTCAGCCCATTCGAAATTATCCATCAGGCTCCAGGCAAAATAGCCGCGCATCGGATAACCGTCCTTGATCAGATCGGCAGCGACACCGAGATGCTCGATGTAATAGTCGAGCCGCGGCTGGTCATCGACCTCGCCGTTGACCACGCCCATGTTATAGGCGGCACCATTCTCGGTAATGTAGCATTCCGGCAGATCATAGCGCCTGTTGAGGTCCTCGACGAGCAGCTTCAGGCCCGGCGCATAGATCTCCCAGCCGATGTCGGTTTTTTTGTCGCTGATCGGCGGCGCTTCGGTCGTCCACGGAAAGTCGCCAGCCTTCGTCGCATCGTCGAACACGCGATCGGGCTTGTAGTAGTTCAGCCCCCACCAGTCGAGTTTCTGATTGATCAGCTTGAGATCGCCTTCCTCGACGGTCGGCATGCGATCCCCGAGCGCCTCGAGGAACTCCTTCGGATACGCACCCTTGAAGACCGGATCAAAAAAGGCACCGTTGTGGAACTGGTGCGCCCGCTCGACAGCTCCCTTGTCGGCATCGCTTTCTGACCCCGGAATGATCGAGGCAGCATTCAAAACCAGGCCAACCGGCACCTTCGGCGCTTCCGCCCTGATCGCTTCGACGCCAAGGCCGTGCGCCAGGTTGATATGATGCATGGCGGCAAGAGCCGCTTCCATATTGCGTTCGCCCGGCGCGTGGATACCGTAAAGGTGGCTGAGCCAGACGATGCACCAGGGCTCATTGAAGGTCGCAACCGAATCCAGACGGTCGCCGAGGCGGGCCATCACTGTCTTGGTATAGCGCTGGTAGGCATAGGCAGTCGAGCGTGCGGTCCATCCGCCCTCGCCCATCAGCGCCAGAGGCAGGTCCCAATGATAGAGCGTCGCGAAGGTCTTGATGCCCCGCGCCTTGCAGCCATCGATCAGGCGGTCGTAGAAATCGAGGCCTGCCTCGTTGATCGGGCCTGTTCCTTCGGGAATGATCCGCGGCCAGGCGATCGAGAAACGATAGGCGTCGACACCCATCTCCTTGATGAGATCGAGGTCCTGATCCAACCTGTTGTAGTGGTCGCACGCCACGTCGCCGTTGTCGCGATGGTAGACGCGCCCCGGCATGTTCGAAAAGGCATCCCAGATGGATGGCTTACGACCGTCGGCCTTTGTCGCGCCTTCGATCTGGAAGGCGGCGGTCGCCACGCCAAACGTGAAATCGCCCGGAAAGCGTTCGGCAAATTTCTTCGGATCAATCTTGGACAATTTGTTTCTCCCAAACCTGCCGCCAATCGCTGAAGCGGTTTAGACCAGGCCAAATAGCCTTGTACAGCCCCGAAATAACAAGACTGCAACGTTACAGCCGAAAAACGAGCAAACAGCGGCCGGAGAACCAGCCGCTGTCTCGATATTCCCTAGAGCTTGATCCAGGCACCATTGCGCTTCGAGGAGGCAACACAGGCCTCGACGAAGGCGACACCCTTCACCCCGTCGTCAACGGTTGGGTAGACGACGGCCGGATCGACCGCCTTGCCCTTCTTGACCGCGTTGATGGCGCGGGCAGCCTCGGCATAGATCGTTGCGAATGCTTCGAGATAGCCTTCCGGATGGCCCGATGGCACACGGGACACACGGGCGGCCGCAGGACCGGATCCGGCACCGTTGCGGGTGATCAGACGCTTCTGCTCGCCGAACGGCGTGTACCAGAGATAGTTCGGGTCCTTCTGCGTCCACTCGAGGCCGCCCTTGGTGCCATAGACGCGAACCATCAGGCCGTTCTCGTGGCCCGGGGCGACCTGGCTGCACCAGAGCATGCCCTTGGCCGGCTTCTCGGCGCCCTTTGCCTTGAAGCGCAACATGACGTGAGCATTGTCGTCCAGGCGCCGTCCTTCGACGAAGCTGTCGAGGTCGGCAGCCAGGCTATCCAGCTCCAGCCCGGTGATGAAGGCAGCAAGATTATAGGCATGGGTACCGATATCGCCGGTCGAGCCGCCGACGCCTGATTGAGCCGGGTCCGTGCGCCACGCGGCCTGCTTCTGGCCCGATTGCTCGATCGCCTCCGTCAGCCAATCCTGCGGATATTCCGCCTGGACGATCCGGATGTCGCCGAGCTCGCCGTTCGCCACCATTTCGCGTGCCTGACGGACCATGGGATAGCCGGTGTAATTGTGGGTCAATACGAATAGCGCGCCGCTCTCGTCGGCGATCTTCTTCAGCTTCTTGGCATCGGCGAGGTTCGATGTCAGCGGCTTGTCGCAGATGACATGGATGCCGCGCCTGAGAAACTCCTTGGCCGCATCGTAGTGAACATGGTTCGGCGTGACGATCGAAACCGCCTCGATGCCGTTCTTCAGCTTCGCCTCGCGGATCGCCATCTCGCGATAGCTGGAATAGGTGCGCGACGGGTCTAGGCCGAGATCGCGGCCGGACGCCTGAGCTTTCTCTGGCGAGGCCGAAAGCGCGCCGGCGACGAGATCGAACTGGTCGTCAATCCGGGCCGCAATCCGGTGCACCGCGCCGATGAAAGCACCCGCCCCACCGCCGACCATGCCAAGACGAATACGCGGCTCGCGCGCTTCTTCCGATGAACCTTCGATAGCCATTTGTTTCTCCTGGAAATTTGAATTTCTTGCGGAGGGTAACCCCCCTCTGTCACTCCGTGACATCTCCCCCACAAGGGGGGAGATTGTTCTTTCCCACGCGCATTCCGCAGCGGTCAGGGGCGCAGAGACGTTGCGGTCAATCTCCCCCCTTGTGGGGGAGATGTCGGCGTCGCCGACAGAGGGGGGTGCCGCCACGACTTCGGAACAGCCCTAAAGCCCCAACATCCTCTTATTAGCCGCCTGATCCGTTCCACTCCCGGCAAAATCGTCGAAGGCTTTCTCCGTGACGCGAATAATATGCGCCTTGACGAACTCGGCGCCTTCGCGCGCGCCGTCTTCCGGATGCTTAAGCGCACATTCCCATTCGACCACGGCCCAGCCGTCGAAATTATTGGCCGTCATCTTCGAAAAGACGGCGCCGAAATCGACCTGGCCGTCTCCGAGCGAGCGGAAGCGACCGGCCCGTTCCACCCAGCCCTGGTAACCGCCATAGACGCCCTGGCGCCCGGTCGGATTGAACTCGGCATCCTTGACGTGGAACATCTTGATACGGTCTTTGTAGATGTCGATATTGTCGAGATAGTCGAGGCACTGCAGGATGTAGTGCGAAGGATCGTAGAGCATGTTGGCGCGCGGATGATTGCCGACGCGCTCCAGAAACATTTCGAAGGTGATGCCGTCGTGGAGGTCCTCGCCCGGATGAATTTCGTAGCAGACGTCCACGCCCTGGGCGTCCGCATGATCGAGGATCGGCTTCCAGCGACGTGCGAGCTCCTCGAAGGCGGTCTCGACGAGACCAGCCGGGCGCTGGGGCCAAGGATACATGAACGGCCAGGCAAGCGCGCCGGAGAAAGTCGCATGCGCCTTGATGCCTAGATGCTTCGAGGCCGTAAGCGCCATCTTCACCTGCTCGACGGCCCATTCCTGCCGTGCCTTCGGATTGCCACGCACTTCCGGCGCCGCGAACCCATCAAAGGCCTCGTCATAGGCCGGATGCACGGCGACCAGCTGGCCCTGAAGATGGGTCGAAAGCTCGGTGACTTCGACGCCGTTCTCGCGCGCCTTGCCGGCAAATTCGTCGCAATAGTCCTTGGAAGTGGCGGCCTTCTTGAGGTCGATCAGCTGGCTCGCCCATGTCGGCACCTGCACGCCCAGATAGCCCGTGTCCGCGGCCCATTTGGTGATGGCATCCCAGGAATTGAATGGCGCCGCATCACCAGCGAACTGCCCAAGAAACAAAGCTGGGCCTTTGATGGTCTTCATGTCGAATTCCTCCCTGAACGTCGACCGTAAACGTTTATGGTATGTTTTAACACGCAATTTTGCGAGGGCAAGGCACCTTTGTGCCATTGAGATAGATTTAGCGCAGACGCCGAAAGTCAACCCGGCGGCGACCTAAGCACGCGGTCCGAACGACCGCAAGAACATGCGTCCACCTCGCCGGATGCTTCAACGGAATAACAGGAAAATGCGCCCACCCCTTGTGGATGGGCGCATCGAAATCGCGTGATCAGAACGGTGAATCCGGGAAGTAGAAATCCTTTGCATTGTCCTTGGTCACCAGCGTCGCATCGACGAGGTAGGTGCCGCGGACAGGAACCTGGCCGTAGAAATTGGCAGCCGTCAGTTCCAGTGCGGTTCCAACCATTGCCGGCGGATAAAGCACGTCGACCGGGATCAGCTTGTCGCCGTCCATGACCTTCTTGACCATGTCCTTCGAGCCGGCGCCGGCGATGACATACTTGATATCGGTGCGCTTCGCCTGATCGATCGCCTGCAGCACGCCGACGGCCATGTCATCGTCCTGGCACCAGACAACATCGATCTTCGGATACTTCGTCAGATAGTCCTGCATGACCTTGAAGGCGTCGTCGCGGTTCCAGTTGCCGAACTGGCGATCGAGAACCTTGACGTTCGAGCCGGCGATGCCCTTGTCAAAACCATCCTGGCGCTGCTGGTCGATCGGGATCGGCAGGCCGCGAATGACGACGACTTGCGCATCCGGCGTGTTGGCCTTGATGTATTCGCCGGCCGTCTGGCCAAGCGCCGGGTTGTTGCCGGCAACATAGAGATCGCGGATCGTGCTGTCGTTGGTGCTAGGCGCACGGTCGACGATCGCGACGAACTTGCCCTTGTCCTTGACTTCTTTGATGGCGTTGACCAGCGGATCCGGATCCGAAGGCAGGATGACCAGCGCGTCGATCCCTTGAGTCTCGAGATCCTGTACCGCATTCGCCTGGCTTGCCGCATCGGGAGACGTCTTGACGATGACGTTGAGACCCGGATGTTGCGCCATCAGCAGCTTGGCCACGCGGTTGGCATGGAACACCACGCCCGAGGTCCAGCCATGGTCGGCGGCGGGAATGGACACGCCGATCGTCACCTTCTTGTCTTCGGCATGGACTGCCCCGGCGAAAACCGCCGCGGCAAAGGCCAGACCCAACATTGCTTTACGCATGATTTTCTCCTCCCAGAGATATTCAGGGCCTTTTCGGTCAGGGACCGGGCGACCCTTTCAACCCGGCCAATTCACGTTTTCCGCACCAGCGAGCGCTGTACGAGCATCGCGATGATGATGATCGCCCCTTGGATGGCGCCGATCAGATATTCGCTGACGAAGTTCGACAGCAGCATGATGTTGCCGACGATCTCAAGGATGAAAGCTCCGCAGATCGTGCCCCATACGCGCCCGACACCGCCGCGCAGCGCAGTGCCACCGACGACAACGGCGGTGATCGCCTGCAGTTCCCAGAGAATGCCTGTCGTTGCCGACGTCGAGCCGAGTCGCGGCACGTAGAGCAGCACCGCCACGGCGACGCAGAGCCCCTGGATGACATAGGTTGCCGTTCGCACCCGGTTGACCGAGATGCCGGAATAGCGCGCCACGTCCTCGTTCGACCCGACGGCAACCACGTGCCGGCCGTAGCGGGTGCGATAGAGAATGAAGGCGCCGATAGCGGCCATCGCGAAAATCACGATGATCGGCACCGGCGCGCCAAGCACCGAGCCGAAATAGGCCGGCCGATAGAGCTTCATGATATTGGGATCGCGCAAGGTGATCGCCCCGCCCTGCGACAGCCAGGTCGTCAGCCCGCGAAAGATGCCCATCGTACCGAGGGTTGCGATGAACGGTTCGATCCGGCCGACCGTGGTGATCAATCCGTTGGCAAGGCCGCAGGTGGCACCGATGGCGACCGCCAGGACCATCGCGGCAACGAGCATCATGGCCGGATCGGCGATAGCGCCGCTGTTGATGAACATGATCATCAGGCTGGCGACGAAAGCGACCATCGCCCCCACCGACAGATCGAGCCCACCTGCCGAAATGACGAAAGTCGCGCCGATCGCGATGATGGCGATGAAGGCGCTGCGGGTGATGACGTTCAGCAAGTTGTCGATGCTGAGAAAATTGGGGTTGGCAAAGGATCCAAGCACCAGAAGCAGCGCCAGCGCCACGAACGGCGCCACAGCCCTGAGGTCTATGTCCTTCCAGGATCTCTGCGCTTTAGTAGTGTCTACTGCGAGGTTGGTCATTGATACTCCGCTATGCGGCCTCCCCGGTTTTGACACCGGTCGCCAGGACAACGATTTCGTTCTCGGTCATGTGCTCGCCGGCCAGCTCGCCGACAATATGCCCGCTTCGCATGACCAGGATGCGGTCGCAGATGCCGATCAGTTCAGGCATTTCCGACGAGACGACGATGACGGACCGCCCCTCCTCTGCGAGTGACGCGATGAACTTGTAGATCTGTTCCTTGGTACCGATGTCGATGCCGCGCGTCGGCTCGTCGATGATGACGATCTCCGGATTGAGCATCATCATCTTGGCCAGCAGCAATTTCTGCTGGTTTCCGCCTGAGAGCTGGCCGGCCAGCAAATCCTTGCGACCGGTGCGAATGTCGAATTCCCTGATGGCGCCGTCGAGCGCGTCGCGCTCTTTCGCGCGGTCGATCTGCAGCCAACGGACGAACTTGCCGAGCGAGGCAAGCGTCAGGTTGACGCGGAGATCCTTGGTCAGCAGCAGGCCCTTGCCCTTGCGGTCTTCGCTGAGATAGACGATCCCGGCTTTCAAACTGCCGTGAACATCCGGAAAATGCGCAGGCTTGCCGTTGAGCCGGATGGTGCCCCGAGCCGTCCGAAGTCCGACCACACCCTCCATCAGCTCGGTGCGCCCGGCCCCGACCAAGCCAGCAAATCCGAGAATCTCGCCCTTTCGCAGCTGGAAAGAGGCATGCTGTGCGTATCCGGGAACCGAGAAATCCTCGACCTCCAGAACCGCCTCGCGAACTGTCGCCGAGTGGCGGTCCGGATAAAGCTTGGCAACGTCGCGGCCGACCATCAGCCGCGCCATGTCGCCGGCTTCGAGATCGCTTGCCGGATGCGTGGCGACGAGCCGCCCGTCGCGCAGGATCGTCACCCTGTCGGCGATCTCCTTCACCTCGGGCAGACGATGGGAAATATAGAGGACGGCCGCGCCCCGAGCGCGGATATCGTTGATGACCTTGAGCAACGCACCGGTTTCGGTTGGCGTCAGCGAAGCGGTCGGCTCATCGAAGATCACGACCCGGTGCGGGACGAGAAGCACACGCGCGATCTGCACAAGTTGCCGCTGCGCGATCGAAAGACGCCTGACGACCATGTTGGGATCGATATCGGCACCAAGATCCCGTATCGCTCGACGTGCACCTTCGTTCATGGCGCGATCGTCGACGATCATTCCCTTGTGCAGTTCACGGCCGAGATAGAGATTCTGTGCGACCGTCAGGTCCGGCGCCAGCAGGATTTCCTGATGCACCAAGACGATGCCGCGCTGCTCCGCATCGACAGGACCATGCAGGACGACAGCATCTCCGTCGATCCGAATTTCGCCGCGCGTCGGCTGCAAATGGCCGGCCAGCAACCGCATCAGGGTCGATTTTCCGGCGCCGTTCTCGCCGATAATGGCGTGAACTTCGCCGGGATTGACGGCGAGATTGATATCTCTCAACACTTCGACGATGCCAAAGGATTTGGAGAGGCCGACCGCCTGTAGAAGTGGCGTCGCAACATGAGAGGCATCGGAGGAAACGGGCATGCTCATTGTCTTTGGCCCGGCATATCGGGAAATACGCCGCCATCGACAAATCCAACGCGTACCGCCCAATTCAGGGCAGCCGGGCTCAGGCCAGCGTCCTTATGAACCGTTGAATCCACCCCATTACTCCTCCGACAATTAGGCTAGCGTAATTTATGAGGTACGTAAAGCAGTTGCGGCCTGTTTTTTATCGATTACAAACAGTTGGTTGAGAGGCTACCGTTCATAGCTTGACAGCCTGTAATTTAAAAACTACTTTCCGGCTTATGCTTGAGCTTAAGCAAACTGAGACGTTTCGCAAATGGAGAAGCCGTCTCAAAGATGAGCGCGCGAAAGCAATTATCGCATCACGTCTCGATAGGCTCGCCTTTGGACATTCTGGGGACGCAGAGGCAGTTGGAGATGGGATCCGGGAGCTTCGAATCCACTATGGCCCAAGCTATCGTGTCTACTTCGTCCAGCAAGGCGCAACGCTGATAATGCTACTTTGCGGCGGCGATAAAAGCACGCAGGTCAGGGACATCAAATTAGCCAAGCGCATTTTAAGCGAATGGAGCAGGGAAAATGACTGAAAGGCTTACAACCTATGATCCGGCGGAAGATCTGAAATCAGATGCGGCGGTAGCAACGTTCATGGCTGAAGCATTTGAAACCGAAGACGTAAGCTACATCGCCCATGCGCTTGGGGTCGTTGCCCGCGCCAAGGGCATGACACAGATCGCCAATGAAACCGGACTGTCCCGTGAACAGCTATATCGCTCGTTCAGTGAAAGCGGAAATCCAACACTTAAAACAACGATTGCGGTAATGAAGGCACTCGGCGTCGAACTGACAGCGAAAGCGCATACCGCGTAACAGATAAAAGAGCCTTCCCCCCGCCATGGCAGAGAGAAGGCCTTTGTCATCAGACGTAGCGGTTGACGATGTTTTCCAGCAGCTCCTGCTTGCCGGACTTCGGCTGCGGGTTGATGTCCTTGGTCTCTACCCACTTGGCGATGTCGTCGAGCGAGTATTCGCCGCGGAGAAGCTTCTGTGATTCAGCAGAATCCCATCCAGCGTAACGATCCGCCAGCGGCTTCGAGAGTGCCTTGTCCTCGATCATCTTGACCGCCGCCTTGAGGCCGCGGGCGCAGCAATCCATACCGCCGATGTGGCCGATCAACAGGTCTTCCGGGTCGAGCGACTGGCGACGCAGCTTGCTGTCGAAGTTGGTGCCTCCGGACTTGAAGCCGCCGCCGGCGAGAACCTGGTAGTAGGCCAGCGACATTTCCGGCACGTTGTTCGGGAACTGGTCGGTATCCCAGCCGGACTGGTAGTCGTTGCGGTTCATGTCGATCGAGCCGAAGATCCCGAGCGCATTGGCGAGCGCCAGTTCATGCTCGAAGGAGTGCCCGGCGAGGATCGCGTGGCCCTGCTCGATATTGACCTTCACCTCATTCTCGAGGCCATTCTTCTTCAAGAAGCCGTAGACCGTCGCGACATCGTAGTCGTACTGGTGCTTGGTTGGCTCCTGCGGCTTCGGCTCGATCAGGATCGTGCCCTTGTAGCCGATCTTGTGTTTGTATTCGACGACCAGGTTGAGGAAGCGGCCCATCTGGTCAAGCTCGCGCTTCAGGTCGGTGTTGAGCAGCGTCTCGTAGCCTTCGCGTCCGCCCCAGAGAACGTAGTTCTCACCGCCGAGCTTCATGGTCGCGTCCATGCAGGTCTTCACGGTCGCGGCAGAGAAGGCGAAGACATCAGGATCCGGATTGGTCGCTGCACCGCTCATGAAGCGGCGGTTGGAGAAAAGGTTCGCCGTTCCCCAAAGCAGCTTGACGCCGGTGTCGGACTGCTTCTTGGCGAAGTAGTCGACGATCTCGTTCAGGTTCCTGGTGTTCTCGGCAAAATTCTTGCCTTCGGGCCGCACGTCGGCGTCATGGAAGCAATAATAGGGCGAACCAAGCAGCGTGAAAAACTCGAAAGCGACGTCTGCCTTGAGCTTGGCTGCTTCCATCGTGTCGTTGAACCATGGACGCAGGAAGGTTTGCCCGCCGAAGGGATCACCGCCCGGCCATGTGAACGTGTGCCAATAGGCAACGGCAAAACGCAGATGGTCTTCCATCCGCTTGCCGGCAACGACCTCGTCCTTGTTGTAGTGGCGAAAGGCCAGCGGATTGGTGCTATCCGGCCCCTCGTATTTCACCTTCTGTATGTCGCCAAAAAATCCGGTGCTCATGTCATTTCCTCCTTGGGATGTGTTTGGGTTAGTTCGTGTTATGGCGCATGCCCCTCACCCTAGCCCTCTCCCCGCAGGCGGGGAGAGGGGACGACCGCATCTGCCGCTTGTCCTTCTCCCCGTCTTAACGGGGAGAAGGTGGCCGACAGGCCGGATGAGGGGCGCCCCGGTCAATAAGTCGACAACGGCTTGATCGCCGGATAAAGCGCACGATAGCGCTGGTAAGCGCCGTCATAAGCCGACGTTAGCGCCGCATCCGGTTCGATAGTCCCCGCCGTCGCCGGTGGCGTGCAGACCGCAACCGGATCGGCACCCGTGGCAGCGATCAGCCCGAGACGCGCAGCGCCGAAAGCAGCACCGAAATCACCATCAGCCGGCAAATCGACCGGAACGCCAAGTGCCGTTGCGATCGACTCCAGCCAGTAGCGCGAACGCGATCCGCCGCCGATAGCCGTGACGCGGGCGATGTCGGTTCCAGCCGAACGCAGTGCTTCGAGATTGTCGCGGATGGCGAAGCTGACCCCTTCGAGCACCGCCTGCGTCAGCACGGCACGGCTGCTTTCATGGCCAAGGCCGATGAAGGCCCCGCGAATGGCCGCATCGTTGTAAGGCGTACGCTCGCCGGACAGGTAAGGAAGGAAAGTAACGCTCGACGGCGCCTTCAAAGCCTCGCCAAGCTCGCCCGTCAGTTCCGACGGCGACTTTCCGGTGACTTCGGAATGCCAGTTAAGCGCATCGGTTGCGGACAGGATGACACCCATCTGGTGCCAGGTGTTAGGCAGCGCATGGCAGAATGCATGCACAGCACTTTCCGGCTTCGGCAGATAAGCGCCGTTGGCGGCAAAAAGCACACCCGACGTGCCCAGTGAAACGAAGGCCGCACCATGGCTGACCGTTCCCATGCCGCAGGCGGAGGCCGCGTTGTCCCCTGCCCCGCCGGCGACAACCGCGTCGCCTGCGATCCCCCACCTGGAGGCCAATTCGCCGCGCAGCTTGCCGGCAACTTCGGTGCCTTCGACCAGCGTCGGCATCTGTCGTTCATCGAGCTTGGTCGCTGCAAGCAGTTCCGACGACCATTTGCGTTTGCCGGTGTCGAGCCAGGACGTGCCGGCGGAATCCGACATTTCGGATATGTGCTCGCCGGTGAGCCAGAGGCGCAGATAGTCCTTCGGCAGCAGCACCCAGCGAACCTTGCCGAATATCTCAGGCTCATGCTTGGCGACCCAGGCAAGCTTCGGCGCGGTAAAGCCGGGGAAGACGATATTGCCGGTGAGCGCCCGAAAACGAGGATCGGAATCGAGCGCCGCTGCTTCGACATAGCTGCGCGTGTCGTTCCAGAGGATGCAGGGGCGCAGCACTTTATCATCGGCGTCGAGCAGCGTCGCACCATGCATCTGCCCGGACAGGCCGATACCACGCACGGCAGCCAGCTCCTTCGGATGCGATGCCTTCAGGCCGGCAATCGCCTCTTCCGTCGCGCGGATCCAATGCGCAGGATCCTGCTCGGACCAGCCGGGATGCGGACGCGAGACATCAAGCGCGCCGTTGGCCGAACCGACGATCTTCTGATCACCGTCGATCAACATGGCTTTGACGCCGGACGTTCCGAGATCAAGACCCAGATACATATGGTGTTACTCCCTTTGTCCTGCCGCTCAGGGCAGATTGTCCTTCAAGAAAATATCGAGGCGGATGCGCTCCTGCGCGGCGATCAGGCCGAGCCCATCCGCATGGGCTTTCAATACCCGGATGGCGCTACGCACTTCATGCCCCGCATCCTGGTTGAGAACGGCGTCGATGACACCGTCCTTTAGTGCCGCGCGGGTATGCTCCGTCAGTTCATGCGCGACGACGGTCAGCTCGCGCTGCGCCCCTCGCTCCTTCAACGCCTTGATCAGCCCGCGATTGCCGGCGCCGAGACTGTATATGCCGATGATGCGGCCATTGTTGGAAAGCGCGTCCGAGATCAGCCTGTTCGCCGTTTCCGGATCGTCGCGCCCTTCGAGAACCGGCAATAGCGACAGTCGCGGAAACTCCTCCGCCATCAGTGCTGAAAAGCCCTCGAGTCGTTCGCGGTGGTCCCGCACCAGCATCGAGCCGGCCAGCGTCAAGACGTCACCCTCCAGCCCGCCCAGAAAACGCCCGAGCAACCGCGCGGCCGTTCGCCCGGCCGCAATATTGTCGACGCCGGCATAGTGATGCCGCGACGTCCCGGTGAGATCCGAGACCAGCGTCACGACGGGGACGCCGGCCGCAACGAGACGATCCACGGCGCTGCGCACCTCCGGCGCGTCGATCGCGACAAGCGCTACGCCCGCAGTCGCGCCGACGGCAAGAGAATCGAGAGCCGCAACGAGAGCGGCGGGCACGAAGGCCGGAACCTCTATGATTCGGATATCCGTGCGTTCCGAACTTGCCCGGCCGATCGCTTGTCGCACCTCGGCATGAAGGCCATGCATGAAAGAATTGTCGCTCGCCGGCAGGATGAAGACCAGCGGATAGAGGCGGCCCTTGGCGAGATTGGCTGCAGCGACGTCGCGGACATAGCCTATCTCCCGGATCGCCTCCTCGACGCGCTGACGTGTGACGCCGCGCACGCCCGGACGCTGGTTCAGCACCCGGTCGACGGTCGCAAGACTAACGCCCGCCACAGCGGCGATATCGTGAACGGTAGGCCTCATCACTCCTCCTGAGAGACCATTAGTCCACATTCTGACGTACGTAAATCAAAAATTCTTCACAACACCGTTTTAAGACCGGCCATGGTCAAAAAGCAAAAGGGCTCCTCGGTTTCGAGAAGCCCCTTGCAGACGCAATAGCTGAGATATTAGTGCCCGCCACCGCCGGCGCTCGCTGGAGGCGGCTTTGGCTTGCTGATCATCATGACGCCGAAGATCATCGCCAGGAAGAGGATGGTCAGCATCAGGAACACGTCGCTAAATGACATGACCATGGCTTGTTTCTCGGTCATGTTGACAAGGGCTCGGACCGCGACCGTCGAGCCATCCATCCCGTGGGAAGTATAGTTGCCGGCCATGCTATTCAGCTGATCGACCGCCAGCGGATTTCCCCAATGCACGCTTTCACGCATTCGCATGTAGTGAAGGTCCTGGCGATTGGTGAGAACCGTGTTGATGATCGCGAGGCCCACGGCACCACCAAGGTTTCGCGTCAGGTTGAAAAGGCCGGACGCTCCGCGCATGCGCGCCGGCGGCATGGTTCCAAGGGCGATATTGTTGATCGGCACCATGCAGAGCATCAGCCCGACACCGCGAAGGATCTGCGGAATCAACAATTCCCAGAAGTCCCAGTCGGCCGTGATTTCAGTCATGATCCAGGTGCCGCTGGCAAAGCAGACGAAACCGATGGCCATCAGCAGCCTGAGGTCGAGCTTGCCGGACAGAAAACCCGCGAGCGGTGCCGTGAAGAACATCGCAAGACCGGACACGAACATCGTCTCGCCGATCATCAGCGAATCGTAACCGCGAATGCGACCGAGATAGACCGGGTAGATATAGGTGAGACCATAAAGGCCGATGCCCATGACGAACGAGAACACCGAGCCAAACGAGAAATTCCTGTTGGCAAACGCCTTGAGATCGACGATCGGAAACTCCACCGTGAAGGCTCGATAGAAGAATACGATCGCACCGATCGCCGACGCGACTGCCGCAAAGACGATCCGATTGTCGTTGAACCAATCGTTGGTGTTGCCCTCTTCGAGCACGTATTCAAGCGCACCAAGAAACACTGCCATCGCCAGCAGACCCCACCAGTCGAACCGCTTCATCAGCGACAGCTCGGGCTTGTCGAAATCGATGAAGTTCCAGGTGACGATCGTGACGATGATACCGGGGATGATATTGACGAGGAACAGCCAGTGCCACGAGAAAGCATGGCTGAGATAGCCGCCGACCGTCGGGCCGATGGTCGGCGCCAGCGTGGCGATAAGGCCGATGATCGGCGATACGATGTTACGCTTCGATGGCGGGAAGATCGTAAACGCAGCCGCAAAGACCGACGGAATCATACCGCCGCCGATGAAGCCCTGGATGGCGCGATAGACGATCATCTGGTCGATATTCGTCGCCGTGGCGCAGAGCCCGCTGGCAACGGTGAAACCGAACGCCGAAATAGCAAAAAGATAGCGCGTGGAGATAATCCGCGCCAGCGTTCCGGACAGCGGGATCATGATGACTTCCGCTATCAGATAGGCCGTCTGGACCCACGGGATCTCGTCCGAACCGGCACTGAGACCGGCCTGGATTTCCGCCAATGACGCGGAAACGACCTGGATGTCGAGGATCGACATGAACATGCCGAGCACCATCGCGAAGAACGCGATAAGCTTGCGCGGATCCATATGCTCGGACGCCGGGGCGGCCGGACCTGATACCGATCCTGCAGGGGCAGCAACAGTGGCGGACGCCATGGGGTTCTCCGAACCTACTTGCTCGCGGACGCGCTGTTCGTCGGCGCGGTGCGGGTATCAACATCGACGACGACGCTGAGGCCGGCGCGCAGGCGTCCGCTGTCGAGCGCATCCTGTGGAAGCGCGATGCGAACCGGGACGCGCTGGATCACCTTGGTAAAGTTGCCCGTCGCGTTTTCCGGCGGCAGCAACGAGAACACCGAGCCCGAGGCCGGCGCGATCGATTCCACCGTCCCAACAATCGGATTGTCGCCATAGGCGTCCACGTGGACGTTGACCTTCGAGCCGGGAACCAGATGCTGGATCTGCGTCTCCTTGAAGTTCGCGTCGATGTAGAGCTGCCGCACCGGAACGAGCGCCATAAGCCGCTGGCCGGGAGAAACCAGATCGCCTTCCTGGATCGAGCGGTTGCCGATGACACCGTCAAATGGAGCCTTCAGGATCGTGAAGCTGAGGTCGCGCGCGGCCTTGTCTCTCGCGATCTCAAGCGTGCGCACCGAGCCTTCGGCTTCCTTGCGCTGCGCCTCTATGAGGGAGATGTTGGCCTCGGCCGCCTTGATGTTGGCATCGCCGCCGACGAGATTGGCATTTGCCTGGTCAAGCGCGATGTTGGCGCTGTCGACGTTGGCAGCGGTACCCACCGCCTTGGACTGCAATTGGCTGGCGCGGGTCTGGTTGATCTGCGCCCCACGAACCGTGGCTTCCAATGCGACCTTCTGTGCCTGCGCCTGCGCGAGGCTGGCCTTGGCCCCGTCGATCTGCGCGTCGATACGCTGCAGGGAGAGCTGCTCGGTGACGATCTGCGCCTGAGCCTGCGCAAGCGCGTTCTGGTAGTCGCCATCATCGAGCGTGGCGAGAACATCGCCGGCCTTGACCAGCTGATTGGCAACAACGTTCACCTTTGCGACATAGCCGGTCACTTTCGGCTGCATGATTGCAATGTCGCCGCCGATATATGCGTCGTCCGTGGACACCATGAAGCGGCCGTTGGTCCACCAATTATATCCGTACCAACCGCCGCCGATCAGCGCGAGCCCCATGATGACAGGGAACACCAAACTACGACGCTTCTTTTCATCCTTGGGAGCAGCGGCGGGCACGGCACCGGGCGCCGGCGCCGAAACGGCGGGCGCTGGGTTGCTACGGGCATCCGCAGCTGGCGCGTCGACCGATGCAACGGCATCCGGCCCTGCATTTTCAGCATCGGCAGGCTCGTTGACAATGCGTGCGACATTGTTCTTCTGAATGGACGACATAGAGCTAGCACCAAGACGTTTGCGGTAAAAATAGTCGAACCGAACGGTTCGGTTCAGTTGACATAAATCGTTTTTCACTTCATATCAAGTCATAGCGAACCAATCGGTTCGATTTGGTTAAAGATTATTCGAAAAAAGTGATGACGACCCTGAGTAAGATGGCAGCAGAGAAACTTGTGAGCGTAGTGGAAGACAATCAGCCTTCCGCGGGCGGGCGATGGGCTGCGGGTGAAGACCCGGCAAAGCGACAGCAAATCCTCGACGGCGCCCGATATGTTTTCATGAAAATGGGCTTCGACGCCGCAAGCATGAATGACGTAACGCGCGAGGCCGGCGTTTCCAAGGGCACGCTCTACGTATATTTTGCCAATAAGGAAGACTTGTTCACGGCGATGATGGAAGACCAGCGCGACCGGTTTGTCGCGATGATCCGCACCGCACTTGCCGAACACGACAATCTCCAAGACAGCCTCTATCAGTTCGGCATGGTCTTCGTCACCCATTTGACCGATGAGAAGGTGATCGCGGCCATGCGCACCGTCATCGGCGTTCGCGACCGGATGCCCTCGCTCTGTCGCCGGTTCTTTTCCGGCCCGGAGAATGTGCGCACCGTCCTTAAGGATTTCCTGGCACGCGAGGTGGTAGCCGGCAATCTGGAGATCGACGATCTCGACATGGCGGCGCGTCACTTCCTCGACCTGTCGAGCAGCAGCTTCTTCAAGCTTCGGCTGTTTGGCGACATGGAGGTCGCACCCCCCCGGGAAGACATAGACTATACCATCCGCGGCGCCATCAGGGTCTTCATGGCAGCCTATGGGGCAAAGCAGAAAAAGCTCGCTTGAGACGCCCCTGATCCACTCAAGGATGGTGATCTCTCTCAAAAATGGAAAAATCACAAGCGACACGCTTGTCCCGCAGATTTCAGCCCCTACATTGGCGGTCGGCATTCAGCCGGGTGTTCAGGTGGGGATATAATTGATGCAGGATATTCTGTCGCTGGTACAGGATCCCGGCGCCTGGGTGGCGCTGGTCACTCTGGTGGTGATGGAGGTCGTGCTCGGCATCGACAATCTCATTTTCATCTCGATCCTTACCAACAAGCTTCCGCCTGAAAATCGTGAAAAGGCGCGGAAAGTTGGCATCGGCCTGGCACTGGTCATGCGGCTCGCCCTCCTCGGCACCATCGCCTGGATCGTCCAGCTGACCGAGCCGCTTTTCGAGCTGTTCGGCCAAGGGTTTTCCTGGAAGGACATTATCCTTATCGCCGGCGGACTGTTCCTGGTCTGGAAAGCGACCAAGGAAATTCATCACCATGTCGACCCCGCCGATCAGGATGGCGACTTCATCGCCAAATCCACCACGACAGGCTTTGCGGCCGCGATCGGCCAGATCCTGCTGCTCGACCTCGTCTTCTCCGTCGACAGCATCATCACCGCTGTCGGCATGACGCCGCACCTGCCGATCATGTTCGTCGCTGTCATCGCAGCCGTTACTGTCATGCTGGTCGCCGCCACGCCGCTTGCCAATTTCATCGAGAAGAACCCGACGATTGTCATGCTGGCACTGGCCTTCCTCTTGATGATCGGCACGACGCTGATCGCCGACGGCATGGGCTTCCACGTTCCGAAGGGCTACGTCTACGCCGCCATGGCCTTCTCGGCCCTCGTCGAATTTCTCAACATGGTCGCCCGCAACAGGCGGACAAGAGGCAAGACTTCACCCTCCCCTTGATGAGGGGGTCGGCACGGCGTGCCGGGGTGGGGTGATCCTTGCGACATCCAACAGTCACCCCCACCCGCACGTTCCGCGCGACCTCCCCCATCAAGTGGGAGGTGGCGTTTCGCGGTTTTCCTTGACGTTCCCGGTTGAATATGGCCTAAGGCCAGCCAAACGGAAGATTGCCGGATATGCAGCGCCGACGGTGGCATTTCCAGTTGATTTGCCGATCCAAGGAGCTCCGATCCCTGCGGCTTGGCCTTGTGCCCCGTCAAGGATCTCCCGCACGTAATCACGGACAGATATCATGACCACATCAGGCGTTCGCGTCCGCATCGCACCCTCCCCGACCGGCGAGCCCCATGTCGGCACAGCCTATGTCGCGCTGTTCAACTATTTGTTTGCCAAGAAACACGGCGGCGAATTCATCCTGCGCATCGAAGACACCGACGCGACCCGCTCGACACCCGAATTCGAGCAGAAGGTCCTGGATGCGCTGAAGTGGTGCGGCCTGAAATGGTCGGAAGGTCCCGATGTCGGCGGCCCCTACGGCCCCTATCGGCAGAGCGACCGCAAGGATCTCTACAAGCCTTTCGTCGACAAGATCGTTGCCAACGGCCACGGCTTTCATTGCTTCTGCACGCCCGAGCGGCTGGAAGAAATGCGCGCAGCCCAGCGCGCTGCCGGCAAGCAGCCGAAATACGACGGCCACTGTCTCAACCTTTCCGCCGAGGAAGTTACAACGCGCATCGCATCGGGCGAACCGAACGTCGTCAGAATGAAGATCCCGACTGAAGGCTCGTGCAAGTTTGTCGACGGTGTCTACGGCCCCGTCGAAATTCCGTGGGATGCGGTCGACATGCAGGTGCTACTCAAGGCCGATGGCATGCCGACCTATCACATGGCAAACGTCGTCGACGACCACCTGATGAAGATTACCCACGTCGCGCGCGGCGAAGAGTGGTTGGCGTCGGTGCCGAAGCATATCCTCATCTACCAGTATCTCGGCCTCGAACCACCGGTGTTCATGCATCTGTCCCTGATGCGTAACGCCGATAAGTCAAAGCTGTCCAAGCGCAAGAACCCGACCTCGATCTCCTATTACTCGGCGCTGGGCTACCTGCCGGAAGCGCTGATGAATTTCCTTGGCCTTTTCTTTATACAGATTGCCGAAGGCGAGGAGATTCTGACCATCGACGAGCTGGCCACCCAGTTCGACCCTGAAAACCTGTCCAAGGCCGGAGCGATCTTCGATATCCAGAAGCTCGATTGGGTCAACGGCCGCTGGCTGCGCGAGAAGCTCTCGGAAGAGGACTTCCAGCACCGCGTCCTTCAGTGGGCCTTGGAAAACGATCGCCTTCGCGAAGGACTGAAGCTGTCCCAGTCGCGGATCTCCAAGCTCGGCGAACTGCCTGATCTGATGGGCTTCCTGTTGAAGTCGGACCTCCATCTCGATCCCGCGGCCTTCGCGAAGATCAAGTCGACACCGGAAGAGCTGCTGGAAATCCTCAACACCGTCCAGCCCGATCTCGAAAAGATTCTAGAATGGAATGTCGAATCGGTCGAAGCCGAGCTTCGCGCCATTGCCGACCGCATGGGCAAGAAGCTGAAAGTTGTCGTCGCGCCGCTGTTCGTTGCTGTGTCGGGTTCATCGCGCTCGCTGCCGCTGTTTGACAGTATGGCGATCCTCGGCCGCGCCGTTGTCCGCCAGCGACTGAAACTTGCCGCCCAGACCGTAGCAACGCTCGTCGGCCCGAAGAACTGAACCGGACGCAAGAACAATGACCGAAAAGACAGAAACCACGGCCCTCTCCTCCGACGTGACAGAAGTCCGCGCCCAGAAGCTGAAAATGCTCCGCGAGCAGATCGGCGATGTCTACCCGGCGCATTTCCACCGGACGATCACCAATGCCGAGCTCGCCGAGAAATATGCCGGCCTCGAGCTTGATACCGAAACCACCGACCTCGTGACGGTTGCCGGCCGCGTCTACTCTTCCCGCAACTCCGGCATGTTCATGGACATCCGTGATGCAGGCGGCAAGATCCAGATCTTCAGCCACAAGGACACCACACCGGAGGAAGCGCGTGCGCTCCTGCCGATGATCGACATCGGCGACATCATCGGCGTTACCGGCATCGTCCGCCGCACCAAGCGTGGCGAGCTGACGATCAACGCTCGCGAAATCACAATGCTGACGAAGTCGCTTCTTCCGATGCCCGAAAAGTGGCATGGCCTTTCGGACATCGAGCAGCGCTACCGCAAGCGCCACCTCGATATCATGACCAACGAGGAATCGAAGCTCCGTTTCCAGCAGCGCAGTAGGATCGTCTCCGGCATTCGCCGATTCATGGAAAACGACGGCTTCATGGAAGTCGAAACGCCGATGCTGCACTCGGTCTATGGCGGCGCCACCGCCGAGCCGTTCAAGACCCACCACAACACGTTGAAGCTCGACATGTACCTGCGCATCGCGCCCGAGCTGTTTCTCAAGCGTACGCTGGTCTCCGGCCTGACGGACAAGGTCTTCGAGATTAACCGCAACTTCCGCAATGAAGGCGTCTCCACCCGGCATAACCCCGAATTTACGATGATGGAGTGCTACTGGGCTTACGCTGACTACGAGGACATCATGGACCTCGTCGAACGGATGTTCAGCGAGCTGGCCATGACCATTCACGGCACCACCGAATTTGCCTTCGGCGACAAACAGATATCCTTCAAGGGCCCGTTCAAGCGCGTGCCGATGCCGGATGCCGTCAAGGAAGCCACCGGCATCGACTTCCTGGCAATGAAGACCGACGAAGAAGCCCGCGCCGCGGCCAAGGCCGCCGGTTTCGAAGTCGAGAAGGATTCGACCTGGGGCGAGTGCCTTGCACACATCTTCGAGGAGAAGGTCGAAGGCACGCTCATCCAGCCGTCGCACGTCACGCATTTTCCAAAGGACATCTCACCCTTCGCCAAGGAAGTGCCCGGCGAGCCGCGTCTTGTCGAACGCTTCGAAACCTATTGTAACGCGTGGGAACTCGGCAACGCTTTCTCGGAACTCAACGACCCGGAAGAACAGCGCAAGCGCATGGTCGAGCAGCTGGAACAAGCCCATGCACGCGGCGAAACCGCCAAACAGCTGGACGACGAATTTCTCGACGCCATCGATCAGGGCATGCCGCCCGCCGGCGGTCTCGGCATCGGCGTCGATCGCCTGATCATGCTTCTCACGAACGCTCCGTCGATCCGCGATATCATCCTGTTCCCGGCCCGCCGCAACAAGGCGGACTGACAAGATCAACCTCACGCGACTCATCTGAACGAAAGGGCCCATCGACGCGATGGGCCTTTTTGCTTTTCGCCGGCGACCTGGAGGCAATTCCGGCATTCCCCAGGTGTGGACTGCTAGATAGCCTGCGTAGCTGCCTCCGATAAATCGGCAATGGTTCCATCCGAAAAAAATTACATGCTAAACGCGATTAATATTATGATTCATCCCTTGATTGCCTGCACCTGAAAATGGGGCCTTATGAGGAGAGAAATCCGTATTTTTAGCGTTACTATGTATTCTTTAGTACAAATTCACTTTATACGATCGTATTACGCGGAATAAATTTCGTTTCTTGAGGTTATTTTCATAAGTAGTCGACGACTATTTGAATATTATGCGCGATACTTCCCGATAATTATTTCATAAGTAAACCTTAGTATCGATTATATTGGAAGCAAAGCTTACTAATTTGAACTTCCTAAGCATGCCTTACTGTGCGTTATTTCAGCAACATATATCACAGTTTTGTGAAAGCCGGTGCTTTAGGCGCTTGCAAATTAGTGATCGCAAATGCAGGTTGATGGAATGAAGCTTGAAGCTTCGCATTGGGGAAACGGACTGACTGTCGGGCGGGCCTTGTCGGCTCGATAATCACACAAGTTCAAATCGAATGGAGATACAATGAACATTAAGAGCCTACTTCTCGGCTCCGCTGCTGCCCTGGCAACAGTATCCGGCGCTCACGCGGCTGACGCTATCGTTGCCGCCGAGCCGGAACCACTCGAATACGTTCGCATCTGCGATGCATACGGCAAAGGCTACTTCTACATCCCAGGCACGGAAACCTGCCTGAAGATCGGCGGCAAGGTTCGTACTGAAGGTGAATGGTACAACGCCTACAACCCGAACGACGTTCGCGGCACGCTTTGGCATACCCGCGCTGAACTGCAGTTGCAGACTGCAACTGATAGCGAATACGGCGCCCTGAAGACCAACACTGAAATCCGTTGGGATTGGCAGGAAGGTGGTTCCACCGGCACCAACCTTCTGCATGCAAGCATCAGCCTCGGTGGCTTCACCGTTGGTAAGGAAGACTCGCAGTTCAACGTCTTCACCGGTTATGCCGGCGACGTCATCAACGACGACGTGGTCTATGACGGCCCGTACGAACTCAACCAGCTGACCTACAACTATGATGCCGGCAACGGCTTCACGGCTGTGATCTCGATCGAAGACACCAATTCTGGTACTGGTGCAACTGGTTCGAACGGCGAAGACAGCTCCGACCATTATGCTCCTGATGGCGTCCTCGGTCTCGGCTACAAGGCCGGCGCTTGGTCCTTCAAGGTTGTTGGCGGTTACGACTCGATCGTCGAAGAAGGTGCTATCAAGGCTCGTGTAGACGCTGACTTCGGCGGCTTCAGCGCATTCTTGATGGGCGGCTGGAACACGGACGGCGACAAGCTGAACAAGTACGCCGGCGCAAACGGTGGCGGCGACGCTTCCGGTATCGGCTGGGGTGATTGGGCAGTTTGGGGTGGCGTCAGCGCTCCGATCAACGACAAGTTCAAGGTTGCTGGTCAGCTCGCTTACACCGACTCGAAGATCTTCGCTGCTACTGCGAACCTTCAGTTCCATCCGGTCAAGGACCTGCTCGTCGAGCCAGAAGTTTCCTACACCAACTGGGATTCGATCAACGAAGATCAGTGGGCTGGTATCCTTCGCTTCCAGCGCAGCTTCTAATACAATCTCATAACGAGACTATCTGATTTGGCTTGACCTCCGATCAGAGAGCGGAAAGGCCCGGTATTCCCACCGGGCCTTTCTTTTGTTTTCAAGTTGTTGGGAAGCAATCGGATCGGACAAATGCAAGCCGCCCAAAAGCGCATAGCGGTTTTGGGACGACGACATGCATAGGACAAAGACTTGAGGGGTCGCCTGGCCGCGTTTTGACGCGATGCGCTTTAGTTCGCGACCGTTGCCGGCAGATTTGTTTCGCCGTTCGCCGGCAGCGCTATGCTACCGGTCGTGCCGTGATCAATCTTTTCCCCGGAATCTGCTTTTTCGACTTTCTTCTTGCCCTTCGCGCCGTCTTCGCTTTTCGTCGCATCGGCGGCGACGGGGTTCTCGCAGTCGCTGTGATCCTTGAGCGAAGCGATCACGCCGTCGATGTCCTTGAGTGGCATCTCGACCCGTTCGCCGTAAAACAGACCCTCATCACTGGCGGTGCCGTCATAGTACCGCGCGGTGTATGGCGCATCGACCGCCCCATCCTCGACCTTCGTCGGGTCCGGCACATAGACGACGTCGGCGCCCAATGCCCGACCACGGATATCCGAGCGCAACGTCGGGCCGTGCTTGTCGAGCACGACGACCTGGACAAGATCCGGCTTCTGGGCCTCGTACACCGCTCTCGCTACCCGCAGCGCCGTTTTGACCCGCGTCAGGCCATCGGTGGTGTCTGTGGTTATATATTTGCGGATCCAGACGCGGTTCTGCTTGCGAATTGTCACCAGGTTGACGTCAGTGCAGACCAGACCGTTGGTGGACGAGGACGATGGCCCAAGCAGCCTGTCACTGCCGATATAAAGTGCGAATGCGCCGGAGGAGCCCATCAACAAGGCCACTCCGCCGACAATCAGTACAAGCTTCCGGGAGAGCCGGAAAATGTGCAGTAGGGCCTTCAAGCCAACTGCTCCGCCATAAAGCACTCCAACACTACAACCTTAATCAACCTCGACGCTAAAGACATCCTGTTTCAGAATACTTAAAGGGGAGGTGCCACCGGGCGCAGAAATGCTTCAGCTACCAAAAAAGGTCCAACTGTTTCCGTTGGACTACAGCATTGATTTTGCAGACTTCCGCATGGCAATGGCGTTGAATTGCGCCTTACTCTATCGCCGGCTATGTTTTTTTGAGCGCAAAAGATCCGCGGTGAATTCAACACCTTTCTTTTGCTTCGGAATCTTCAGCTTCGGCAACGCTGCTTGGGCGGTTCCTGACGCTTGCCATCCGCCTTGCCGGCATGGTCTAACCGGCCATGGCATTCACGCTGAGACAGCTTCAATATTTCGTCGCCGTGGCGGAACAGGGCTCGGTAACCCGTGCGGCACAGAACCTGTCGATCTCGCAGTCGTCGGTCACCGAGGCCTTGAAGGAACTGGAGAACGACCTCGGCGTCGAACTCTTCGATCGCCATCCGCGCGGCCTCTCCATCACCCACAACGGCCATCAGTTTCTCCGCCACGCGACCAAGATCCTGTCAACCGTCTCAGACGCCCGAACCAGCTTTTCCGGGCAAACGAATGAGCCGGGCGGCACGCTCAATATCGGCGTCACATCGCTGGTCGCCGGCTATGTCCTGTCGGACCTGTTGGCCCGCTACCGCCGCGCCTGCCCGGGCGTCGAAGTGACCGCCATAGAGGACAACGGCGGATATCTGGAGCATCTGCTGGTCGGAGGCGAGCTCGATGTCGCCGTTATGGTCATCTCCAACTTGCGCGACCGCATGGCGCTGCAGGCGGAAATCCTCGAGACCTCACCCTATCGCCTCTGGTTGCCGCTCGGCCATCCGCTTGTCTCGGCCGATATCATCAGCGTTGCCGACATCACCCGCGAACCGCTGATCATGCTGACGATCGACGAGATCGAGGAGAATACCGGCAAGCTGCTGAGCGCGCTTGGCGCCAGGCCGCATGTCGCATTTCGAACCCGGTCGGTAGAAGCGGTCCGCAGCCTCGTCGCCACCGGAGCCGGCGTCGCGCTGCTACCGGATCTGGTGTATCGCCCATGGTCGCTCGAAGGCGACCGCATCGAAAGCCGCGACGTATCGGGTTCGCTGCCGGTCGTTCAGGTCGGCATGGTCTGGCGCAAAGGCTCCAACCTGCCGCAGGCCGCCCGCGATTTCGTCGGCATCGCCGAAACCATGCGGTCCGGCCGCCAGCGTTGACGTTATCGGAAATTCCGATAACGTCGTTCTGATAAATGAATTTGCGAATGCGGCGAAATCGCGTCAATCTTCTTTCCGGGAACAGAACGCCACAAAAGTGGCCCAAACCGGGAGACTGCGATGAAGCATCTGCTGAACTCATGCACGGCTGCGCTGGCAGCGCTAAGCTTCGCCACTCAAGTCGTTGCCGCCGAACCGCTGAAGACGCTGGGCAAGGGTGAAGGTGCCGTCAGCATCGTCGCCTGGGCCGGCTACATCGAGCGGGGCGAGAGCGACAAGGCCTATGACTGGGTCACCGGCTTCGAAAAGGAAACCGGCTGCAAGGTCTCGGTCAAGACTGCAGCGACCTCGGACGAAATGGTCGCGCTGATGAACGAAGGCGGCTTCGACCTCGTCACCGCATCGGGAGACGCATCGCTCCGCCTCGTCGCCGGCAAGCGCGTCCAGCCGATCAACGTCGATCTCATCCCGAGCTGGAAGACGCTCGACGACCGGCTGAAGAACGCTCCCTGGCATACCGTCAACGGCGTCCATTATGGCGTACCCTACCTTTGGGGGCCGAATGTCCTGATGTACAATACCGATGCCTTCAAGGACCAGGCGCCGAAAAGCTGGAAAGTCGTTTTCGAGGAAATGACGCTCCCGGACGGCAAGTCCAACAAGGGTCGCGTCCAGGCCTATGACGGCCCCATCTACATCGCCGATGCCGCCCTCTATCTGATGGCGCACAAGCCGGAACTCGGGATCAAGAACCCTTATGAACTGAACGAGGACCAGTACAAGGCAGCCCTCGACCTGCTTCGCGGGCAGCGCAAGCTCGTCAGCCGTTACTGGCACGATGCGATGATCCAGACCGACGACTTCAAGAACGAGGGCGTCGTAGCATCCGGCTCGTGGCCGTTCCAGGTCAACCTGTTGCAGGCCGACAAGCAGAAGATCGCCTCGACCTTCCCCGATGAGGGGGCGACCGGTTGGGCCGACACGACAATGCTGCACGTCGACAGCGAACATCCGAACTGCGCCTACATGTGGATGGAACATTCGCTGCAGTCCAAGGTCCAGGGCGATGCCGCCGCCTGGTTCGGCGCACTGCCCTCCGTTCCCGCTGCCTGCAAGGGCAATGAACTGATGACCGACACCGGTTGCGCCACCAACGGCTACGATCACTTCGACAAGATCAGCTTCTGGAAAACCCCGACGGCGAAGTGCACCAGCCAAACCGAATGCGTGCCTTACCATCGCTGGGTATCGGACTACATCGGCGTGATCGGCGGGCGGTGATCGGGTCCCGGAGCTAATCTCCCCCCTTGTGGGGGAGATGTCACGAAGTGACAGAGGGGGGTGGCCCCGAGCTCGTGGCTCACCCCCCTCTGTCGGCGTTGCCGACATCTCCCCCACAAGGGGGGAGATTGACCCAGCCGTTGATCCGGAGCATCACATGACAGCCGCCGTACGTTTCCAGAAGGTGTCCCGCCATTTCGGCCAGGTCCGCGCCGTCGACGGCGTCGACCTGGAGATCGCGCCGGGCGAGTTCTTCGCCATGCTCGGCCCTTCCGGCTCCGGCAAGACAACCTGCCTCCGCCTGATCGCCGGCTTCGAGCAGCCGACATCCGGCCACATCAAGATCTTCGGCGAGACCGCCGAAGGCGTTCCGTCCTATAGGCGCAACGTCAATACCGTCTTCCAGGACTATGCCCTCTTCCCGCACCTGAACATCCTCGACAACGTTGCCTACGGGCTGATGGTCAAGGGGGTCGGCAAGGCAGAGCGAACGCGGGGAGCCGAGCAGGCGCTTGAGCTGGTCAAGCTGCCGGGATACGGCACCCGCAAACCTGGACAGCTCTCCGGCGGCCAGCGACAGCGCGTGGCGCTCGCCAGAGCCCTTGTCAACAAGCCCAAAGTTCTGCTGCTTGACGAACCGCTCGGTGCGCTTGATCTCAAGCTGCGCGAGCAGATGCAGGAGGAGCTGAAAAGCCTGCAGCGGGCACTGGGGATCACCTTCATCTTCGTCACCCACGACCAGGGCGAAGCCCTTTCCATGGCCGATCGGGTCGCCGTCTTCAATAACGGCGGCATCGTGCAGGAAGGCACTCCGCAGGAGATCTACCAGCAGCCGAGAACCCGTTTCGTCGCTGATTTCGTCGGATCGTCGAACATCATTTCGCCCGAGACCATGTCGTCGCTCGGCGGCGAGCGACGCTGGGCGAGCCTGCGACCGGAAGCGATCCGGCTCGCCGGCAAGGATGGCGTTGCGGCAACTGTACAGGCGACGAATTTCCTCGGCGCCGCCACGCGTCTCGCCGTGGAAGCCAATGGCACGCGGCTGCACGTGACTGTTCCCGCCGGCCTGCCGATCCCCGAGACCGGCACCTCCGTTAAGCTTTCGTGGCTGCCGACCGACGTGCACTACATGGATGACGCCGCATGATGGCCGCTCTCGCAACCATCGGCACCGCGCCGGCCACATCGATCCTACCGGGACGCGGCGGCCTCTTCGGACGGCTCTCCGACCTGTTCTGGCGGCGGCCGAAGCTGCTGCTCTTCCTGATGCTGACGCCGCCGCTTCTCTGGCTCGGGATCATCTACATCGGCTCGCTGCTGACGCTGCTGCTTCAGAGCTTTTTCTCGATCGACGATTTCTCCGGCCTGATCAGCTACGAATTCACGCTGTCGACATATGCGCAGCTGCTGAACCCGTCGAATTTCGATATTATTCTCCGCACGGTCATCATGGCCGCCATGGTGACGATCGCCTCCGCCTTCGTCGCTTTTCCGATCGCTTATTATGCCGCGCGCTACGCCAAGGGAAAATGGAAGGCGCTGTTTTATCTCGGAGTGATGCTGCCTCTCTGGTCCAGCTATCTCGTCAAGGTCTACGCCTGGAAATTGATCCTCGCCAAGGAAGGCATCCTGACCTGGATTTTCGCCAAGATCGGCCTCAGCTGGCTGCTTGATGGCATCCTGCGCCTGCCCGTGATCGGCGGCAATTCGCTCTCGGTCAGCTATATCGGCACCTTCCTGGTCTTCGTCTATGTCTGGCTGCCCTACATGATCCTGCCGACCCAGGCAGCGCTCGAGCGCGTCCCCGGCAATCTGATCGAGGCATCGTCCGACCTCGGAGCTACCCCGGGCCAGACCTTCCGAACCGTCCTGCTGCCCCTGGCATTGCCCGGCATCGTCGCCGGCTCGATCTTCACCTTCTCGCTGACCCTCGGCGACTACATCATCCCGCAGATCATCGGCTCCTCGCGGCTTTTCATCGGCCAGGCCGTCTACGCCCAGCAGGGAACTGCAGGGAACGTCCCTCTTGCCGCCGCTTTCTCCGTCGTGCCGATCGTCATCATGGCGATCTACCTCTGGATCGCCAAGAGACAGGGAGCTTTCGATGCGCTCTGATCGCAACCAACGCTCCCCGCTCCCCTTGAAGATCGGCGCTGCCTGCGGCCTGCTCTTCCTCCATCTGCCGATCCTCTTGATCTTCGTCTACGCCTTCACGACAGAGGAAAAGAGCTATCAGTGGCCGCCGCCGGGTCTGACCCTGCAATGGTTCGGCATTGCCTGGAACCGGCCAGACGTCTGGACCGCGCTGGCCCTCTCAGTCCAGGTCGCCGTCATCGCGACAGCGATCGCGCTGGTGCTCGGCACGCTTTGCGCTGCCGCCGTCAGCCAGACGAAGTTCTTTGGCCGCGAGGGCATCTCGCTGCTGGTGATCCTGCCGATCGCCCTTCCCGGCATCGTCACCGGTATCGCGCTGCGCTCCGCCTTCAGCCTGTTCGACATCCCGTTCTCGGTCTGGACCATCGTGCTCGGCCACGCCACCTTCTGCGTCGTCGTTGTCTACAACAACGCCGTCGCCCGCTTCCGCCGAACCTCCGGCTCGCTGATAGAGGCCTCGATGGATCTTGGGGCTGATGGCTTCCAGACGTTCCGGCACGTCATCCTGCCGAATATCGGCACCGCCTTGCTGGCCGGCGGCATGCTCGCCTTCGCGCTGTCCTTCGACGAGGTCATCGTCACCACCTTCACCGGTGGCCAGCAGATGACCTTGCCGATCTGGATGCTCGAGGAGCTGATCCGGCCGCGCCAGCGCCCCGTCACCAACGTCGTCGCCATGGTCGTGGTGCTCGTCACCTTCCTGCCGATCCTGGCAGCCTACTATCTCACCCGCGACGGCGACCAGATCGCCGGCGGCGGCAAATAAATCAACGAGGAGAATGTCATGGACACCGCAATGCTGATCGGCGCCCGCTTCGAGGCCGGTACGGAGACCGAAGAGAACATCCTCAACCCGAAGACCGGCGAAACCGTGCTGAAGCTGCCCGAGGCCTCGCTCGGTCAGATCGACAGCGCTGTCGACGCCGCCGAAAAGGCCTTCAAAAGCTGGGCGCAGACGACTCCGAGCCAGCGCTCGGCCTACCTGCTGAAGATCGCCGACGCGATCGAGAAAGACGCGGAAGCTTTCGCGGCGCTCGAAGCGCTCAACTGCGGCAAGCCGATCAACGCCGTGCTCAACGACGAAATCCCCGCGATCGTCGACTGCTACCGCTTCTTCGCGGGCGCCGTGCGCAACCTGCACGGACCGGTCGCCGGCGAATATCTGCCCGGCCACACTTCGATGATCCGTCGCGACCCGATCGGCATCATCGGCTCGATCGCGCCCTGGAACTACCCACTGATGATGATGGCGTGGAAACTTGCTCCCGCCATTGCCGGCGGCAACACTGTCGTCTTCAAGCCGTCCGAGCAGACGCCCCTCTCAGCCCTGAAAATGGCAAAGCTCTTGGCGGAGATCCTGCCTGAAGGCGTCGTCAACGTCATTCTCGGCCGCGGCGAGACCGTCGGCAACGCGCTTATCAATCATCCGAAGATCAGCATGCTGTCGATCACCGGCGACGTGGCGACCGGCAAGAAGGTGCTGCAGGCTGCAGCCAAGACGGTCAAGCGTACGCATCTTGAACTCGGCGGCAAAGCGCCGGTCATCATCTTCGACGACGCCGACATCGACGCTGTCGTCGCCGGCATCCGCACCTTCGGCTATTACAACGCCGGCCAGGACTGCACCGCCGCCTGCCGCATCTATGCCGACGCCAAGGTCTACGACAGGTTCGTCGCCGACCTGTCCTCCGCCGTTTCCAGCATCAAGTACAACCTCGCCGACGATACCGAAAACGAAATCGGACCCCTGATCTCCAAGCGCCAGCGCGACCGCGTCGAGAGTTTCGTCGCCCGAGCTGCCGAGCATAAGCACATGGAGATCACTGCGGGCGGCAAGACCTCGGGCGACAAGGGCTTCTTCTTCGCCCCGACGGTGATTGCCGGAGCCACGCAGGACGACGAGATCGTACGGCGCGAGGTTTTCGGCCCGGTCGTCTCCGTCACCCGCTTCACCGACGTCGACGACGCGGTGACCTGGGCGAACGACAGCGACTACGGCCTTGCATCCTCCGTCTGGACCAAGGACATCAGCCGCGGCATGCAGACCGCGGCACGCCTGCAATATGGCTGCACCTGGATCAACACTCACTTCATGCTGGTCAACGAAATGCCGCATGGAGGCCTCAAGCAGTCCGGCTATGGCAAGGACATGTCGGTCTATGCGCTGGAGGACTACACTGCCGTGCGCCACGTGATGATCAATCACGGTTGAGCCACGCGTCCGACCGAATAATCGGGCCTCCTCGAAGGGAGGCCCGAGCCTCTAAATGTTGATAGCCGTGGAACAATTCGCCCGTTCCCGCGTCTCTGTTTCGAGCGACACAGAGGACAATGCTATGCTGAAATGGGCTCTTATATTTTTCGTTATTTCACTGATCGCCGGCTTCCTCGGCTTCTCCGGCGTATCCGCCGCGACAGCCACAATTGCCCGCGTGCTGTTCGGCATCGCGTTGATCATCTTCCTGATTTTCCTGGTGCTCGCGCTGATGGCCGGCAACGCCGTCCTCTGACGAGCGTCAGGGCGTCAGCATTCGAAAAGTGAACCAACCTTTAAAAGTTAAAGGTGAACGAAGAAGAGAACTGAACCGCCACTGGATGGTTTACAGGCCTCTCCGCTCGAGACCTGTTCGCGTCAAAGCAGGCTTGCGCCGACATTGATCGCCAGCGCCAATATCGTCGTGTTGAAGAGGAATGACAGCACGCTGTGCAACAAGGCCAGCCGCCGCATCAGCGGCGTGGCGATCGCAACGTCAGCCGTCTGGGCCGCGACGCCGATCGTGAAGGAAAAATAGAGAAAGTCCCAATAATCAGGCTCTTCGATGTTGTCCGCGAAGCGAAGGGCCGGCCGCTCGCCGGGGTCCGCATAAAAGCGGTGCGCGTAGTGGGTCGTGAATAATGTGTGCAGGAATACCCAGGAAATCAGGATGGTGATGATAGCTACCCCGGCACGCGCAGCGGCAACCTCCGGCGCGACGTCCTTGATGCCGCCGAGCTCGAGAGCGATCCCGCCGATGCTGGCTAGAGCTGCCGCGATCGCCAGGAAAAGCACGACGAATTCAGAGAAATCGAGGTCGGCGGAGCGCTTGCGGATAAGGTGGACGTTCGACCTCAGCATCCGATACCAGGTAAGCCCGATATAGAGGACGGCGCCACAATTCCAGCTCGTGAGAAAGTTGCTGGCGGTGAACTGGCCCGGCGTCAACAGGATGAAGACTGCGAAACTGGCAACCGCTGCAAGGATGACGCTCTGATGTTTTAAGAACAGCCTGATCACCGGGGAACGCGCCGGTGGTTGCTTTTCATCCAGCTGCATGCCGACGCTCCGATCTCAGTGGTTAGCACCTTGATATACGCTTCACGGTACGCCGAGCAAGAAGCCGCCCAAACGAAAGGCCCCGAACCGGTCGAGGCCTTTTGAAGTACGCGGCGCTTTGGTGACCTCAGGCCGTCCAGCCGCCGTCGATGACGTGGATCTGGCCGGTCGTGAAGCCCGCCTCGTCGCCGGCGAGATATGTGACGAGCGCCGCAACCTCCTTCGGATCGGCGATGCGGCCCATCGGCTGACGCCCGATGAAATCCTTCATCGCCTTGTCGTAGTCGCCGGTCGCCCTGAGGCGGTCATGCAGCGACGGGCTGTCGACCGTGCCCGGGCAAATCGCATTTGCACGGATGCCCTTGGCAACGAAATCGGCGGCGATCGACTTTGTGAGGCCGATGACCGCAGCCTTTGAGGCACAATAGGCAAAACGGTTGGGAACGCCCTTCACGCTGGAGGCAACGGACGACATGTTGACGATCGAGCCCTTGCCCTTTGCCAGCATGCCCGGCAGGAACGTCCTGCAGGTCACGTACATCGCCTTGGCATTAAGGTTGAAGGAGAAGTCCCAATCCTTCTCTTCGCAGTCGAGGATTGTTCCGTTGTGGACGAAGCCGGCGCAGTTGAAGAGGACGTCGATGACCCCGATCTTCTCGCCAAAGGCCTTGACGCCGTCGCTGTCGAGCACGTTGAGGACATGGGTTTCAGCGCCCTCGAGCGTGGAAAGTGCCGCCTCATTGATGTCGGTGGCGATGACGCGCGCGCCGAGCGAGATGAAGCGTTCCGCCGTCGCGCGGCCAATCCCTTGTCCGGCGGCCGTGATCAAGACAGCCTTGCCTTCCAGTCCGTGTCCCATGTCTAAATCCCTATCTCTATCTCTGGGTCTTGTTACGAAATACCGCGCATCAGGCGAGAAGCGCCAATCACGCTTGAAGTGAAGCGGCAAAGAGCTGGTTCAGCCGATCGACCAGAGTTGTATGACGAGTGCCCTCGCGTAGTCCACTGGTAATCAGTTCGGAGGCCCGCTGCTGGAATGCCATATAGCCGTCATGCCGTGGGCGCACGAATGCACCTTCCAGCGTGGCGCGCGTGCTGCGGTAGAAGTCGAGCGTACGAGCATTGACGTCGCGGCTGGTCCAGGCGTCGGAGTGGCCCGGCTGGCCATTCGATCCGGCATAGGGTCCGGCCTGAACCGGGCCGCTGGCTATCCACCTCGCGAATGCTTTTGCTTCATCCGGTGCTCGCGTCTTCGCAGAGACGGCGATGCCCGTTCCCCCGAGCGCTGAGCCATCAGGAGCGCCGCCCGCGATCACGGGGATATCGGCGAAGGCGACGCGCACTGGGCGGAAGCCCGCAACGGAATAGCTGACATAGCCGTAGATGAACGGCGAGACATGATAGCGGCAATCAACCTCGCCCATCTGATCAAGCACCGCGATCGGATCCATGGCGTCGCAGGAGGCATCCATGTGGCCGATCAACCGCGCCATCCAATCCAGCACCGCCGCCCCGTCTGCTATGCCAATCAATTCCGGCCCCTCGACATTGCAGGGAAAGCCGAGATGGGCGCAAAGCGTATAGAAGGTCATCAACGAATGCGGCGGACGCATCGGAAGGATCGCCTTGCCGCTAGCCGCAAGCGAAACGATTTCCTCCAGGTCGGTGACCGGGCCGCCTATTCGGTCCGGGCGGTAAGCCTGCACCTGTGTCGCCGCATCGATCGGAAAAGCCCACTGCCGGCCTTGCCAGTTGTAGCTCGGATACGACCGACCGACGGTGCCGGCGGCAATCTCTGCCAACTCGGAGCCGAACTCCGGATTATCGAGCGGCAACAGGCAATTCTCGCGAGTAATCTGTCCCACATGCGGATGGTCGATGACAATCAGGTCATAGGCGGCCGCAAGCTCATCGACCGGGAAGGATTCGAAATCCTGCAACGAACGCTTTTCCCAGGCGATTTCGACGCCTGTCTTCTCCTGCCAGATCGCCGAGCAGGCCACCATCGGGTCGTAGCCGCGCGGATGCGACCAGGTCATTCCTTTGAGCTTCACCATCGGTCTTCTCTCAATTCGCCTTGGTCGACTTGCGTTCGACGAGCAGGATATGGTCCGCCGCCAGCACCACTTCGTCGCGCTGGTTGAGAACTTCGCAACGCTCCACGACACGGCCGGAACCGGGCCGCTTCGGATCGTCTTCCTTGGCGGCGATGGTCACGCGCGTCCGGATAGTGTCACCGATATGAACCGGGCGAATGAACCGGAGCCGATCATAACCGTAGGAAAAGGCAACCGGATTGATCAGCGATGCTGTCAGTCCGACGCCGATTGCAAAAATCATCGTCCCGTGCGCAATGCGCTGGCCGCCCGGCAGCGTCTTGGCAAACTCCGCATCCATATGATGCGGAAAGAAATCGCCAGTATGCCCAGCGTGGACGACGAAATCGGTCTCGGTGATCGTCCGGCCATTGGTCAGCCGCACCGCATTCAGCGCGTAGTCCTCGAAATAGATCGTCTGTTCTGACATGCCTCAGGCTTTCGGAAGAGCGGCGATCGGCGTTGCCGGCTGCGCACTCGATTGATAGGCGGCCTCGACGAGTGCCATGGTTTGCCAGGCGTCCTCGACGGAGCCGAGGAGCACCTTGTCTTCGCCCGAAGCAAAACGCTGCAGATTGGCCATGCGATTGACGAAGGCATCGGGAAACCACGCACCCTCGAGCTTCACCTCGACCCATTGGTCGCCACCGGCGGGACGGATCCACAGTTCGTCCGGCTCGCCGCGGGGATAATCGAGATTGACGCCGAGCTTGATATAGGCGGCACCCTCGGTCCCGCAGATACGAAATTCGCAGGCCTGGAACTTGCGACCGAAATCATGGTCATGGTTCACCGACAGCACGCACCGTACCTTGTCGCCGTAATCGAGAATCGCCGCCGTCCTGGTCTGCGCCACGTCGTGGTTCGGATGGCCAATCGTCTTCGCATGCACGCCAAGGGGATTTCCGAGCAGCCCGCGAATGAAATCGAAATAGTGGATCGAATGCATGGCGATCTCGATACGCGGCAGCCCTTTGAGGAAGGGCCATAGTCCCCATGGCGTCGCCAGCGCCAGCAGGGCATCGAAGTCGACGATCTCGCCGAGATAGCCACTCCTAACCGCGTCGTAGAGCGCCAACATCATCGGGGCGAAACGGAGCTGGAAATTGACCGCCGCCTGGATGTCCCGTTCGCGGCAGACCTTCAATATCTCGGTCGCCTGCACGAGGTCGCCGCCCAACGGCTTCTGGATAAGTGCAAACGACCCGCGCGGCATAACGCTCAGCAGCCTCGCATGTGCGGCAGGCGGCGTCGCCAGATCGAAGATCGCGCCTTCGACAGCCAGCGCCTGCTGCCGCGTCGCAAAAGCGCGGATGCCCCACTGGCTTGCCAGTGCCTCGGCCTTTTCGCGGTTCGGATCGAACAGTCCCGCCACAGGGAACCCGGCTTTCCTGTAGGCCGGCAGATGTGCGTCGCCGACGATACTGCCGGCACCGAAAATGACGATTGGACGCGGCTGAACGGGTTTGGCCCACCATTGGCGGAGGGTCGAGGGATCAAAGGTCATAGCACCACCCTCCCCTTGAGGGGGAGGGTCGGAGCGAAGCTCCGGGGTGGGGTGACCGCCACAGACACCCAAGGATCACCCCCACCCGCGCGTTCCGCGCGACCTCCCCCATCAAGGGGGAGGTAGAACCCCGGCCACCTAGTCAAGATGAAAGACCTCCCCCATCATCGCCCACCACTCGCCCTCTTTCCGGGTCTCGAACGGTTTCTGGCAGGGAATGCAGACCGACCACCATTCCTGGTTTTTCGGGCTTGCCGCCATCTTCGCCATGTCGGCATCGAAGTCGGTGCCCACATATTCCCAATACCCGAACAGAAGGTTCTCCGGCTCCTTGAGAAAAATCGAATAATTGGTGATGTTGCACGACGAGATCAGCTCAAGGATTTCCGGCCATACGGCCGCATGCAACTCCTTGTACTCGGTAACCTTCGAGGGCTCGAGACCGATCACCATTCCCATTCGTTGCATGGCAACTCTCCTTAACCGTGGAACTCAGTCGTGAACTCGGCAACGGACCGCGCCTTCACCGCTTCCCAGTCCCAGGCGATGCCGATCCCCGGTTCCGACGGAGCCAAGGCTCGCCCGTCTCGGATTTCCATTCCCTTGGTCGTCAGGTCGTCGAGCTGCGGGATATATTCGACATATTTGCCATTCGGAACGGCGCAGACAAGGCTGACATGCAGCTCCATCAGGAAATGCGGGCAGACTGGAATATCGAATGCTTCCGCCGCATGCGCGACCTTCAGCCAAGGCGTGATGCCGCCGATGCGGGCGACGTCGACCTGCACGATCGAGCAGGCGCCCTTCTGCATATATTCGCGGAAATGCCGGATAGAATACATCGATTCCCCAACCGCGATCGGTGTCGGCGTCGAGCGCGTCAGGCGGATGTGACCGTCGAGATCGTCGGCGGGCAGCGGTTCCTCGATCCAGGCGAGGTCGAGTTCCTTCAACCGGGAAGCCCGGCGGATCGCCTCGTCGACGGTGAAACCCTGGTTGCAGTCGGTCATGATCTCGAAGCCGTCGCCAAGTGCGGCGCGAACGGCCGACAGACGGGCATAGTCTTCCGAGCCATGCGGCTTGCCGATCTTCACCTTCGAGCCGGAAAAGCCCTTGGCTTTCGCCTGCAGAGCATCCTCGACCAAAGCTTCCTTCTCGATATGCAGCCAGCCGCCTTCGGTCGTATAGAGCGGGCAGCTGTCCTTGGCGCCCCCTGCAAGCTTCCAGAGCGGCAGCTTCTGCTTCTTCGCGCGAAGGTCCCACAGCGCCGTATCGACCGCGGCAAGCGCCAGTGCGGTAATCGCGCCGATCGTCGTCGCGTGGGTGGCAAACTCCATTTTGTGCCAGATGGCCTCGATGCAATCGGCATCCTGCCCGATCAACAGCGGCACGAGATGGTCGGACAGCAGCCGCATGACCGAGGAGCCGCCGGTGCCGATGGTATAGCTATAGCCGGTGCCGACCGCGCCATCGGAATCGGTGATGGTGACGATCGGCGTTTCCTGGCTGACGAAGCTCTGAATGGCATCCGTCCGCTTCACCTTCGGCGGCAGGTCGACCATCCGAAGTTCAATTCTTTCGATGCGAGCCATGTTCGCTCCCTCCTCAGATTGCCGACGTCGCCGCAAGTGTCCTGCCCGTCTCACCGGAAAAGAGATGCGCCTGCGACAGGTCGAAGCTCATCTTCAGCATTTCTCCGCTCTTCAGCGCGTGCGGGTTGAGCATGCGCGACACCCATTCGCGACCGGCGAATTCCACGAAGACCAGCGTCTCGTTGCCAAGCGGCTCGGTGATCGAGACCGGCAGGGTCACCTCATGGACGGCACTGTCCGAACCCGACGAAAGTCCGTGTCCCGTCGGAAAAATGTCGTCGGGGCGCAGGCCGAAGACCACCTTGTCGCCGTCCTTGACCCGATCCTTGAACTGCTCGGGAACCGGAATCTTATCACCGTTTCTGAAGACGACCGAGCCTGCGGTCACCGTCGCTTCTTCCATATTCATCGGCGGCGAGCCGATGAAACCGGCAACGAAGCGCGTTGCCGGACGTTTGAACACTTCGTCAGGCGTCCCGACCTGCTCGATATAACCGTCGCGCATGATGACGATCCTGTCGGCAAGCGTCATCGCCTCGACTTGGTCGTGGGTGACATAGACGACAGTCGATTGCACCTTGGCATGCAGCTTCTTGATTTCGGTGCGCATCTGCGTACGCAGCTTGGCGTCGAGGTTCGACAGCGGCTCGTCGAACAGGAACACCTCCGGCTTGCGGACGATGGCGCGGCCCATGGCGACGCGCTGGCGCTGGCCGCCGGAAAGCTGGGCCGGACGCCGGTCCATCAGTGTGTCGAGCCCGAGAATTGCCGCTGCCTCGTTGACGCGTTGGTCGATCTCGGGTTGCGCGACCTTGGCGATCTTGAGCGAGAAGCCCATGTTCTCGCGAACCGTCATATGCGGATAGAGCGCGTAGGATTGGAACACCATCGAGATGTTGCGATCACGCGGAGGCAGGTCGTTGACGACAATGCCGCCGATCTCGATCGTGCCGCCGGAGATGTCTTCGAGGCCGGCGATCATGCGTAGCGTCGTCGACTTGCCGCAGCCGGACGGACCGACCAGCGCGATGAATTCCTTGTCCTTGATGTCGAGTTCGATCCCGTGGACGATTTCAAGCGCACCATAGCGCTTGACGAGTTTCTTGAGTGAGACCTGAGCCATCGAGTTCAACCTTTGACCGCGCCGAATGTCAGACCGGACACGAGATGCTTCTGAATGATGAAAGTTAGAGCGAGCGCCGGAATGATCATCACAACCGCAAGCGCGCACATGCCGCGCCAATCGATGGTGAATTCCGACGTATAGTCGAGCAGCCCGACCGGCAACGTCTTCGAGCTGACCGAGCGGGTCAATTGCGAGGCGAGCGCGTATTCGTTCCAACAGGTGAGGAAGGCGAAGATGCCGGCAGATGCGATGCCGGGACCTGCAAGCGGAAACTCGACCTGCCAGAAGGCCTGCCAGCGCGTGCACCCGTCGATCTGCGCCGCCTCGGCGAGATCCTTCGGCACCTGTCGGAAGAAGCCGTCGATCAGCCAGATGGTAAAGGGCACGTTCAGCGCGACATAGGTGACGATCAGACCGAAATGCGTATCGATGATCCCGAGCCGGGAATAGACCATGAAAAGCGGCAGCGACAAAGCAACGCCCGGAACCGACCGCGTCAGCATGAGGCCGAGGAACACACCCGACTTGGCGCGAAACCGGAAGCGCGCAAAGGCGTAGCCACCGGACATGCCGATGATCAGGGCAATCGCCGTCGAGGTGATCGAGACGATCAACGAGTTGCGGAAATACTCCCAGACCGGGATACCGCCCTGCCCGAGGCCGCCAAACATGGCGCGGTAGGCATCGAAGGAGAGTTCGCGCGGAATCCAGACCGGCGGCTTTGCCATGATCTCGACCGTCGGGCGCAGCGAACTGAGGACGATCCAGATCCCCGGCAGGCAGATGATGAGCATCGCCAGAAACAGGCCGATGAGATAGGCGACGTTCCAGAGGCGACGGCGAATACGTTGTTCAGCGTTGCGATCCATGATTACCACTCCGCTCCGATCTGGGTGCGGGCAAGCGCCAGCTTGCGGAAGAAATAGACGGTGAAGGCGATCGAGAGAAAGATCGAGACATAGGCCATGGCATTGGCGAGACCCATCTGCGCATCGGCGTAGGCAGTACGGCCGACGAGCGTCCAGATCAGCTCGGTGCGCCGCGCCGGGCCGCCGTCGGTCATGATCTTGACGATGTCATAGGCGCGAGCGACGTCGAGCGAGCGGATCGTCATGGCGATGAAGGCAAAGGGCATCAGGAACGGCCAGGTGACATAGCGAAAGGTCTGCCAGGGCGTACATCCATCGACCTTCGCGGCCTCGACGGGTTCCTGCGGCATGGCGAAGAGGCCGGCCAGAATGAGAATCGCAAACACGGAGGTCGAGGACCAGACCTCGGCGACCACGATCGAAAACAGCGCCAGGTTACCATCGATCAACCAGGGAATGGCGTTCGACGTGATCCCAAGCGACTGAAGCGCGTTGTTGATGACGCCGACATTGTCGTTGAACATGAACTTGAATTGGAAACCGACGAGCACCGGCGAGAACATCATCGGAAACATCATCATCGTCCGCAGGATGCGCTTGCCGTGGGTCGCCTTGTTGACCAGCAGCGCCAGGCCGAGGCCGAGCAGCATTTCCAGATTGAGGGCAATTGTCAGAAGCACCACGGTGCGCACGAACGCCGCCAGAAAAATCGGATCGCTGAGGATACGGATATAGTTGCGCAGGCCGACGAAGACGAAAAGCGTATCCGGCCGGGTCAGGCGAAAGGGCGTGAAACTCGAATAGAATGACAGCAGCAGCGGAAAAAGCACCACCCCCGCAAGGACGACGATCGCCGGCAGAAGCAGCAGAACCGGTGGAGAAATCTTTTTGAACATAGTTTGTACCTGTCGGCATTCCGGGGCTGCTTGGAATGCTGTTTCATGGGCCGGGGGCCGGGACCGTGCCGTGCGATAGCCGGTCAGACAGGCCCCAAGGGTACCGGTCAAGGACCGTTTTCAAATGGCGTTCGGGCCCCCGCACCCTTTCGAGTGCGGGACCCCGATCATGAGCTTAGAGCGAGCCGGCATCCTTCAGAACGTCGGTAGCCTTCTGGGCAGCGGTATCGAGCGCTTCCTTGGAGGTCTTGTCGCCGAGGATGGCGGCCTGGAGTTCAGGATAGACCACGTTGGAAATCTCGATCCATTGCGGGGTGCGCGGAACCGGGAAGGCATACTTCATCGATTCCTGGAAAGTGCTCAGCACTTCCTTCTTGTAGGGGTCGGACGCAGCCTGCTGGATATCCCATTCCCATACGGCCTTGCGGGTCGGCAGCGTGCCGTTGGCCGCTTCGAGCTTCTGCGAGTCGTTGTTGGTCAGGAACCAGACGAGCGAAGCAGCAGCGTCCTTGTGGGCGCAGGACTCTGTGACCGAGAAGCCGTGATGGCCGGACCAGCCGGTATGCTTGCCCGACGAACCGACGGGCTGCACGACGACGCCGACATTGCCGGCAACCTTCGAGGACTTCGGGTCGTTGAAGTAGGTCGCCCAGCCCGGCCAATCGAGATCGAGCGCCACGGTGCCGGAAGCAAAGCCTGCGCCGAGGTCATCCCAGAGATAGTTGGTCGTGCCGACCGGAACAGCCTTCGCCTTGTACATGTTCACGAACCAGTCGAGCGCACGCACGCCTGCTTCGGAGTTGAACGCCGGCTTGCCGTCCTTGTCGAGATATTCGCCGCCTTCGGCGACCAGCATTTCAAAGAAACGACCATTGATCGCCTCTTCCTTGCCAGGGAACTGCGTGCCGAAGAAGTTCGGCGGATTGGCAAAGAAGATCGACTGGTCAGTGACTTCCTTCCAGGTCTTCGGCGGGGCCAGATCGTAGCCGTATTTGGTCTTGAACGCCGTCTTCTTGGCATCGTCGGTGTAGAGGCTCTTCTGATAGTAGAGCGCCGAGACGTCGAACTGGGCGCGCGGCAGCATGATCAGCCGGTTGTTGATCGTCGAGGCCTGGATCGTCGAATCGACGAATTCGGCGATCTCCTCCTTCGGCAGAAGTTTGCTCAGATCCGTATAGAGATCGGGGTATTGCGGCGCGAAGGACGAATGGTTCGAGCCGACGCACCAGCTGATGTCGCCCGACGCCATGTCCGACTTGATTTCCTTATCGAGCTCGAAATGGTTCTTCTTGGAAAGAATGTTGACCTTGGCACCGGTCTCCTTCTCCCACTCGGCGATGCGCGCATAAAGCGGCTCGTACTGCTGACCGCCGATCAGCTTGGCGTCGATCGAAACACCGGGAAACTTGCCCGGCAAATCCGCAGCGAAGACTGCGGAACTCGTAAGCAATGCCAATATCCCGGCAGCGATGCCGGCTCTCATTCTGGTCATCGGAACTCCTCCCATTGCGCCGGACCGTAGTCCGAGCCTCCTCCACGATCCAAATATGGATCATTGATTTATATGTAAACATCATATTTTTAAGTGGTCAAGCGGAGATCAACAGCCCATTGCAAATGATATTCATTCATATATGAACATATCGCACTGCAAATGCATGAAAGGTCGACCATGACATCCGAAGAAGATATCGATCGCTACCGGGCGCCGGCGCTGGACAAGGGGCTCGATATCCTTGAGCTGCTCTCGAAGGTCGACGGCGGGCTGACGCAGGCGGAGATCGCCAAGCAGCTCGGCAAAAGCCCCAACGAGTTCTATCGGATGCTGGATCGGCTGGTCAGGCGCGGCTACGTGCAGCGCCAGGAAGGCGATCGGTTCTTCCTGACGCTGAAGCTGTTCGGACTTGCCCACTTCCATGCGCCCGTGCGCCGCCTCGTCTCCTTTGCAACGCCGCTGATGCGCGAATTTTCCAATCGCGCCGAACAGGCCTGTCATCTGGCCGTATTCGATCGCGGCTCGGTCGTCGTCATCGCCCAGCAGGATTCGCCCACTTATTGGGGAATCTCGATCCGCGTCGGGGCGCAGATCAATCTTTTCAACACCGGCTCCGGCCACATCCTCCTCGCCTTCCGCGACGAGAAACAACGGCGCATGATGATTTCGGAACAGCAGAGGCGTGAGGACGATATCCCGATGCCCGAAGACCTCGGCGATAAATTGCGGTCGATCAAGGAGCGCGGCTTCGAGACGATGGACAGTCTTCAGACGACGGGAGTGCGCAACATTTCCGCGCCGGTTCTCGCCCTCGACGGCAACGCGTTGGCAGCCCTCACCTGCCCCTACATCCAGCCAGTGAACGGAAAAGCGCCAAGCTACGAAAAAGTGATAGATTTGGTCCGCGAGGCCGCCGCGAAAGTGTCGGAGACGGTCGCCGGCACTGTGGACGAGGCGGATCTATAATTTCTATTTGAATAAATTATTCTTCTGTGAGTATATATTGGGAAGCGTGCAGGGGAGGATCACCATGCTTTTCGATAGTCACCTTCATGTCGTCGACCGGGAGCGACTGAATTATCCCTGGCTGGAAGGCGCCGGCGCATTGAACCGCGACAGCCTCTACCCCGACTATGCACGCGAAGCGCACCGCTGCGGCATCACCGATGTGCTGCACATGGAAGTCGACGTCGCCCCACAGGATATCGAGGCTGAAACGGCCTATATTCAGACGCTGAGCCGTCGACCCGGCAGTCTGATCCGCGGCGCGATTGCCTCATGCCGCCCGGAGGAGGATGGTTTCGCAGACTATCTTGAACGCGTTCTGGCAAATCCTTTCGTGAAGGGTTTCAGGCGCGTGCTGCATGTGATGCCGGACGACCTGTCTGAAGATCCCCTCTTTCGCGAGAACCTGAGACGACTGGCGGGTTCACGCCTGACCTTCGATCTCTGCGTCCTGCCGCATCAGATCGCCAAGGCGATCGCACTCATCGACCTAAACCCGGACGTGCAATTCGTACTCGACCACTGCGGCGTTCCCGCCGTCAAGGACGGCGTCAGCGACCTCTGGAAGTCAGGCATCGCCGAGATCGCCCGCCGGCCCAACGTCGTTGTCAAGATATCGGGCGTGGTCGCCTATGCCGATCCGGATACATGGACGGTCGAGACCCTGAGACCTTTCGTCGAACATTCCATCGCGAGCTTCGGCTGGGACCGCGTCATCTGGGGCAGCGACTGGCCGGTGTGCACTCTCGGGGGCGGACTGGCGACCTGGGTCGCAGCAACCCATGCGCTGACGTCGGGCTGCGGTGACGACGAACGCGCGCGGCTCTATCAGCGCAATGCCAAGCGCTTCTGGAACGTTTGAACGTTTCAACCCAGCCTATCGAAAGGCCAATACCATGACTGCAACAGTCGGTGTATCGAGCACTCATCCGAAGACGATGCCGGAAGACCATTCTGCCATTCCCGTGTGGAACTCCGAAAACTGGTTTTACGAGGACTTCGAAATCGGCCACAAGATTCGCTCGCTTCGCCGCACCATCTCCGAGGGCGAATCGATGCAGTTCAACGCGCTGGTCCTCGACATGCATCCCTATGTCGGCGACCAGATCTTCGCCGAGACGGAGGGCCTGTTCGGCAAGCGACTGGTGGCCGGCGCCTTCGTCTTCTCCGCCGGTCTCGGATTGGTGGCGACAAACTGCATCAACGCCTTCTCCTACGGCTACGACAAGCTACGCTTCATCAAGCCGACCTTCATCGGCGACACGATCTACACCATCCGCACCAATCTCGACAAACAGCCGAAATATGCGGATCTCGGCCTGATCCGGGCCTCCTACCAGGTCTTCAAGGGCGAAGGCGAACTCGTACTTTATTGCGAGCACATCCAGACGGTGCGCTACAAGAACGGCCGGCCCACCGACGCGCCCGAACTCAACACTTAAGGACAGGCTGCAATGATCGACAAGACTGAAGAGGGCCTGCTGTCGGGTATCACCGTGCTCGACATGAGCCAGTTTCTGGCCGGCCCGATGGCGGCTCTGCGGCTCGGCGATCTTGGCGCGCGCGTCATCAAGGTCGAGCGGCCGGACGGCGGCGATCTCTGCCGCCGGCTTTATCTCAGCGACACCGAAATCGGCGGCGATAGCACGCTTTTCCACGCGATCAATCGCGGCAAGGAAAGTTTTGCCGGAAACATGAAGGACCCGCAGGACCTGGAGGCAATCCGCGCGCTGATCGCCAAGGCCGATGTCGTCATCCAGAACTTTCGCCCCGGCGTCATAGAGCGGCTCGGCCTCGACTATGAAGCGGCAAAGGCGATCAATCCCCGCATCGTCTACGGCAGCATCACGGGCTATGGCACCGCCGACGAATGGCGCGCCTTGCCGGGTCAGGATCTTCTTGCCCAGGCCCGCTCGGGCGCCATGTGGTTGAACGGCGAGGCCGACGACGGCCCCGTCCCGTTCGGCCTCGCGGTCGCCGATATGCTCGCCGGAAATCTGCTGGTGCAGGGCGTGCTTGCCGGCCTCGTCCGGCGTAGCGTCACCGGAATTGGCGTCCACGTGGAAACAAGCCTCATCGAGGCCATGATCGACTTCCAGTTCGAAGTGCTGACGACCCATCTCAACGACGGTGGGCGCCTGCCGAAAAAGTCTTCGGTGCGCAACGCCCACGCCTATCTCTCGGCCCCCTACGGTGTCTATCAATGCGCCGATGGCTGGATGGCGTTGGCGATGATGCCGCTGGCGAAACTGGCGCCGCTGCTCGATCTGCCGGCGTTGGACAGCTATACACCAGCCGAAGCTTTCTCGCATCGTGACGAGATCAAGACCATGATTGCCGGAAAGCTCCGGGAAAAGACCGTCCGGCAATGGCTCGGGATCCTTGAGCCAGCGGATATCTGGGCAGCCGAAGTCCTCGACTGGCCAAAGCTGATGCAGACCGCTGCATTCCGCCAACTCGATATGCTGCAAACGGTCAACCGCGGCGACGGCGTTTCCGTTCGAACCACCGCGAGCCCGATCCGCGTCAACGGCCATCGTCACAAGAACGACCAGGCCGCACCGAAGATCGGCAGCCAGACTGAAGACATCCGGGCAGAACTTGCCGCTCAGGCAGAGTGAAACCTGCCCCCAACGAAAAAGGCCCGGCTGCGGATTGCAGCCGGACCTTTTTGATTTCAGCCAGCCGAAATTTATGCCGCAGCGAGCTGCAGTTCCTTGGTGACCATGGTGCGCAGGGTTACGAGATCCTTGCCGAACTGACGGATGCCTTCGGCGAGCTTCTCGGTCGCCATCGCATCTTCATTCATCATCCAGCGGAACGTCTTCTCGTCGACCGAAATCTTCGCAGCCGGCTTCTTGTTGTCAGGCGAAAGCTTGCGCTCCAGCTTGCCTTCGTCCTTCGACAGTTCGTCCAGGAGATTGGGGCTGATCGTCAAGCGGTCGCAACCGGCCAATGCCTCGACTTCAGGCGCGCTGCGGAACGAGGCACCCATGACGATCGTCTTGATGTCGTTCGCCTTGTAGTAGTTGTAGATCTCGCGGACGGAAAGAACGCCTGGATCTTCTTCTGGCGTGTAGTCCTTGCCGGTCGACTTCTTGTACCAGTCGAGAATACGCCCAACGAACGGCGAGATCAGGAACACCTTGGCGTCAGCGCAGGCAACGGCCTGGGCCTTGCTGAAGAGCAGCGTCAGATTGCAGTCGATGCCTTCCTTCTGCAGCACTTCGGCGGCACGGATGCCTTCCCAGGTCGAGGCCAGCTTGATCAGGATCCGGTCATGCTCGATGCCACGCTCCTTGTAGGCGGCAACGATGCTGTGCGCCTTGGCGATGGAAGCCTGGGTGTCAAAGGAAAGATCGGCATCCACCTCGGTCGACACGCGGCCGGGTACGAGCTTGGACAAAGCTGCGCCGACCGAAATCGCCAGGCGGTCGGCGACATGCGAGGCGACGGCTTCCGGATTGCCGGACTGCTTCTTGCCCCAGGCGACGGCTTCCTTGAATGTGTCGGCAAACATCGGCGTTCCGAGTGCCTTAAGGACGATGGATGGATTGGTCGTGCAATCCACCGGCTTCAGCCGAGCCACCGCTTCGATATCACCAGTGTCGGCGACGACGGTCGTCATTTCACGAAGTTGGTCAAGTTTGGAAGTCATGATGAATATCCTTGTTGAATTGGGACTGTTGACCGGCGCAAAATCCCGTGGGGCCTTCTCGTAGACGGTACGAATGTTTCAGGCGGATGACCGCTGCCCTATCCAATCCGTCAACAACGGGATTGCTGAGAGGTATGTTCCATGGGCGGCAGCTGCACTACGTCGAAAATGCGAGGCTACAACAGCAAGCTTCGAGGCGAAAGACACAATGCTCATCAATGACACTGCGGCCGACCAGATGCGCTTCGTATCGCAGTCCCGCACATTGTCCTCCTCATATGGACAAGACCGAATTTCCAGCCTCGACTATCGCCAATCCCACGGCTGAAAGTCAAGGACATTTGTGCATTTCAATTGACATAAGTTTCACGTCATAGAATATCAACCCGACAGGATCGATGTTACGAATTCTATCATGCGCAAGAGCGCGACTCTTGTCATTTGCGATCGCAATATCAGGTCGCTATTTCTAGGAGGACCAGTGGTCAAGCTCAGACGGGGAACGCACACCGCCTATTCCGAAACGGCGTCGCTCCGTCTTCGGGCCGCCTGGCTCTATTACAATCAGGGCCTGACGCAAAAGGATGTTGCCGAGCAGCTCGGCATCAGCCGCACGACCGTGATCCGCCTGCTCGATGAGGCAATGCGCCGCAGCGAAGTGCAGATCTGGATTAACGAAGGCATTGATGATTGCGTCGAACTGGCGATCAAGCTGGAGCGCGCCTTCGGGCTCGACGAGGCGATCGTGGTGCCGGCGCCGGCAAGCGCCGACCCGAACGCCCAGGCAAAATGCGTCGGCCTGGCGCTCGGACAGTTCCTTTCGGAAGCCATTCCCGATGATTACACCATCGGCGTCGGCTGGGGCCGGACGATGACAGCATCTCTCGCAAGCTTCCGGCCGCCACGTCGTGACAACTGCAAGGTCGTTTCCCTGCTCGGCGGCATCGTCGCCGTCCATCAGACCAATCCAATCGACTACACCTGGAGACTGGCAAGCCAGCTCGGCGCCGAATGCTATATGTTCCTGGCGCCTCTCCTGGTCGACTCGATCGAGACCAAGCGCAATCTCATCGAGAAATGTGGCCTGGAATCGATCTACCGCCTCGCCGAAAACCTCGATCTCGCCATCGTCAGCTGCGGCGACATCGGCCCGCATTCGACGTCGTTGTCAGAGGGCTTCATCTCGACGGCCGAGCTGGACGAGTTGATCGCGGCGGGCTGCGTCTGCGACACCATGTTCAATTTTCTCGATGCCGAAGGCAATTCGATCGACCACAGCATCAACAGCCGCGTCATGTCGGTCGATCTCGACACGCTGAAGAAGGCAAGGCACATCGTCCTGTCTTCTGGCGGCGCGCACCGCGCTGTGGCGATCAACGCCACCATCAAACGCATCGGCTGCAACACGCTGATTACCGACGAAAGCGCCGCCAAGGCGCTCCTCGCTCTTCATGAGAACCAGGCGGCGGCCTGAAATTTCAGGCTTTGCCGGCCTCCCATCCGAGCATGGCGCGCTTGCGCGTCAGGCCCCAATGATACCCGGTCAGCGCACCATTCTTGCCGATCGCCCGGTGGCAGGGAACGACGAAGGAAATAGGATTGCTGCCGACCGCGGCACCAACTGCCCTGCTCGCTGTCGGTTGCCCGATATCCCTCGCAATATCGGAATAGGTGACGGCCCTTCCCATCGGAATCTTCAACAGGCATTCCCAGACCCGCACCTGGAAATCCGTGCCCAGCAGGACGACGCGCAACGGCTGGTCCGACGACCAGTTGCCCGGCTCGAAGATCCGCTTGGCGTAGCTGCTCGTCGCCTCGCTATCCTGGATGAACTTTGCATTCGGCCAGCGCGACGTCATGTCTTCGAGGCAGGTCGCGTCGTCACCGCCGTCGCCGAAAGCAAGCCCGGCAAGGCCCCGATCCGTCGTCATGACAAGCGCCGTCCCGAAGGGGCACTGGTGGAAACCGTAGCGAATAACGAGCCCACCGCCTTTCGCCTTCCATTCGCCCGGCGACATCGCCTCATGCGTCACGAAAAGATCGTGCAGCCGGCTGGGACCGGAAAGTCCGACCTCGATCGAGGTCTCCAGCAGCGGCATGTTCTCCTGCCGCAGCAGCCGCTTGGCATGGTCGAGCGTCACGGCCTGCAGGAAGGCCTTGGGTGAAAGCCCCGCCCAGCGGGTGAAGGTCTTTTGCAATTGCGTCGGCGATTGGTTGAGGTGAGCGGCGATCGCTTCGAGCGACGGCTGCTCGCGGTATTCCACGGTCAGGAATTCGATGACGCTCCGGACGATATCGTAGTCCGGGCCCTCGGGCGTGATGTCGGCCTGGAGCTGTGGTGCCATATTCATGATCTTTCTCCTTTGACCCGAAGATGATCATTCGGGCCGCAGGTTGCCACCCATTTCTTGCACAACCAACTAAATTCGCCGCTTAACTGTGGCAAGCGCGCCCGTGAATGCCTTGGCGAAGCTCTCACGGTCCTCGGGATTGAGGAATGAGCCGATTTCCGTCTTCCGCCCCTCGCCCTGGATACGCATCGACCAGATGCCGACCCCCTTGCGTCGCAGCACCTGGAACCGCGCCCAGAACGGGTTGAACCGATGCTCGACCATCCGGCCGGAAGGCGAGAACTTGCGAACGGAAACGTCGGTCCGTGAAACCGTCACCTCCTCCCGCACGCGGCCGGAGCGGTAGTTCAACCAGAATGCGCCATAGAGCAGCAGGAAATCGAACCCGAAGAAAATTCCGATCGGCCAGGCACCCTTTTCCATGAAGAGCCCGCCATAAAACAGGCAAACGACACCTGCCAATGCCAGCATGACCTTGAACCCCTTTCGCCCGAGCGAACGATGGGGAAAAAGCTCTGCCGCAAACACCGGCTTTTCGCTCTGTGTATCGCCGTTGCGTTCTGTCATAGGACTTGAGTATAGGTCGTTCATGGCAAACCCCAGAAGCAAATCCAGCACCCAAACCGTGAAAAAGTCAAATGTGGCGACAGGTCGCAAGCCCGCCTTTCGCAGCATTTATTCGAAGGCGGAAATCGATGAGATATTCCGGCGCTTCTCGCTCCAGCGCCCGGAGCCAAAGGGCGAGCTCGAGCACATCAATCCCTTCACGCTCGTGGTCGCCGTGGCGCTCTCGGCACAGGCGACCGACGTAGGTGTCAACAAGGCGACCCGCGCCCTTTTCGCTGCGGCCGACACGCCGCAGAAGATGCTCGATCTCGGCGAAGAGCGCATTCGCGACTTCATCAAGACGATCGGCCTTTACAGGAACAAGGCGAAGAATGTCGTCGCGCTATCAGCCAAGCTGCTCCAGGATTTTGACGGCGAAGTGCCCCAGACGCGCGAGGGACTGATGACGCTGCCGGGCGTCGGGCGGAAGACTGCCAATGTCGTGCTCTCGATGGCCTTCGGTCAGTCGACGCTTGCGGTTGACACCCACATCTTCCGCATTGCCAACCGCATTGGGCTCGCGCCGGGCAAGACACCAGACGAAGTCGAGCAGCGGCTGATGCAGGTTATCCCCGACCGCTACCTCTACCACGCTCATCACTGGCTGATCCTGCACGGGCGCTACTGCTGCAAGGCGCGGAAACCGGAATGCGAACACTGCGTCATCGCGGATCTCTGTCGCTCGCCGGAAAAGACCTGCGATATTCCAGCACCCCTCGTCGAGCTACCGGCGAAGATTCTCGGAGAATGACGGATCCTTGCGGCTGAGCAGCTTGTGAAGATGCACCATCATCGCCGCCGCGAAGAACGGCGTCAAAAGGTTGACGATCGGAATAGCCAGAAACGCTGAAATCAGCAGACCACCGAGAAAAACCGTCGATCCGTGTTTGGCACGAAATAGCCTCGCCTCATCAGGCGGGCGGAAGCGCATCGCGGCAAACTCGAAGAATTCGCGGCCGAGCAAATAACCATTGACCATGAAGAAGGCGGCAAGGTTGACGACAGGTACGAAGAGTAGAATGAGAGCGAAAATATTTCCGATGACAACCACAAAGAGAAATTTAAGCGAACTTACCATCGCCGGACCAAAGGGCATCGCTCGCCCTGGCGCATCACCCGAATAGTCGCGTTGCTCTACCACCTCGGCAACATCATCGAGAAAGAGCCCGGCGATCAGCGCCGTCACCGGCGAAAGCAGCAGTGACAGACTGATCGCAAGTCCGAACCCTGCCACTACGGCAAAGGCATAAGCCAGCCAGCCGACCCAACTGGGAATATCCGGGAAAAATGCCTGGAGCCATGGCAGGGCGAATGAATTGAAGGCGCCGTGTAGCGCCAGCCACAAGCCGACGAGAACCAGAAGCGTTATGCCGAGTACTTTCCAGAAGACTGCGCGCGTTTCCGGCGCAAGTAGATTGGCAACCGCCAGACGTGCAGCTTCGATAATCATGCGCGGCTTCTCCTTGGACGTCGCTCAGGATGTAAGGCTGGATAGTATTGTCCGCAAGCCGGCAAGCACCTGATGCACCGCAAAAGACGCAAGTGAATTGTTGTAAAGAAGGACACCCTAATATATATTGAGCTGCTATAAAAAATAACAACTTAGACCTGAGAAGCAGTTTCGAATCACCTTCGCCCGCCCCGATTGTCTATGAGTTGTACCGGGTCGCTCACTAGGTGAAACATCAGCGAGGCAAATTTGGAAGACCTAGGCCAGAAGCTCAAGCAATACATGAAATCGGGAACCCCTGCGGAGCGTCGCATCGCACGGTATTTCTCGGACCATCTGAACGAGCTTCCGTTTGAAACCGCGTCGTCGGTTGCAGATCGACTGGAACTAAGCCCCATGACGGTCGGCCGGTTCCTGCGTGCCTTGGGCTATCAAGGTCTTGACGGTATCAAGGTGCATCTGCGGGAAACCGTGCCGCCGGGTACATCGCAGCTTCCGGACGCAATCGAGCAATTGCGGAAGGATGTTGCCGAAGGACGTCCGCTTGCCGGCCTCATGTCCGAACAGGTCGAGATGCTGCACTATATCTACAACCTGGCGGCTCAGCCGCAATGGCGCGACGCAGTCGCCGCCGTCCTCGCCGCCAATGAAGTGTTCGTCGCCTCACATCAAGGCACCGCCTGTCTCGGCTACCAATTCAGCGACCATCTCGGGTTGGCCCGCGATCACGTGCAGTTTGCCGGCGGCGCGAGCGGCAGCTATGTCGAACTTTTGTGTCACGAGACGACCGATTCGCTGCTGGTGATCGTCGATTCGCACCGCTTCGCCAAATCGCGTCTGCTTGCGCGCTCCGCGCGACGTGCCGGTTATAAGGTCCTGCTGATCACGAGCCAATACACGGAGTGGGCCCACGAGTTCGCCAATATCACCCTATCCCTGCCACCCTCACGTGTGGGCAATCGCGAGAACCATTCGGCAATGACTGCGCTTCTGGAGTTCTTTGCCGCCGCCGTCTTTCATTCGGCCGGTCAGGACGGGGAAACGCGTGGACGACGGATTGCGGAGCTGGAAGGCATGTTCGCCGACGCCCCGCTTCGGTAAGCAATCGCTATTCCATCCTCTCGAGCTCGGAACGGTGTCTGTACATCGCCAGGAAGCGTCGGTAGTCGCGGTCGTACAGGGTCTTCTTGCGGAGGTCCGGAAGGCGTTCGTGCCCGCCCGGATACATCGCAGCCCCCGCCGATGCCAGATCTTTGTGTAAGCCACTGGCAACCGCGGCAGCGAGCGCGGTTCCGAGCAGAACCGCCTCATTCATCTTCGGTACGATGACCTTGCAGCCGGTCACGTCGGAATAAAGCTCCATCAGGACCGCGTTCTTGACATGCCCACCTGCCACGTGGAGCGTATCGGGAACATAGCCGAACTCGTGCATCCTCTCGAGAATGTGGCGGATGCCGAGCGCGATAGCGACGCTCGTTCGCCAGTAGAGCCGGCAAAGCCCGTCGAACGAGCTGTCGAGCGTCAATCCGCTGATGACGCCGACCGCATGTGGATCGGCGAGCGGCGAGCGATTTCCGTGAAAGTCCGGCAGCACATGGATGCGCTCGCCGAACGCATCGCCTTCCACGGCGCGCAACTCTCCAATTCGAGCAACGATCCTCAGATGCAGTGCCGCCGTCGGCTCGCCGCCAGCGGCATGCATCCGCACGATGTGATCGAGCAACGCCCCGGTCGCAGACTGCCCCGCCTCCACCAGCCATGCATTCGGGAAGCCGGCCTCATAATAGGGACCCCACATCCCGGTGCTTTTCTTCCGTTCCTGCGAAAAGGCGATGATGCAGCTGGACGTGCCGGCAATCAAAGCCAGCTGCCGCTCGAGACCTGCTGGATCGCCGGCATAGCCGCCAAGAGCCCCGAGTGCACCGGCAAAGGCGTCGATCATGCCTGATGAAACGCGGCACTCGCGGTCGAGCCCCAGCTCCTCTGCAGCCTGTGGCGTCAGCGTGCCGATGCTCCCACCGACAGGCACAGTTTCCTCGGGCAGATGACCACGCTCACGCAGATCGGAAAGACCGATCCGCTCCAGGAAATCGGACTGCCAGCCGGGATTGTGGTGAGCGAGATAGTTCCATTTGGCGGTCAGCGTGCAGCGCGACCGGGCAATCGACCCTGTTGCCTTCCACGTCAGGAAATCGGCGAGATCGAAGAAATAACCGGCCTTCGCCCAGCTCTGCGGCAGGTTCTTCTTCAGCCACATCAGCTTCGGCATTTCCATTTCCGGCGACATGAAGTGACCGGAGTATTCCAGAACCGGATGCTTGGTCGCGGTGCAGAAATCAGCCTCCTCGAGAGCCCTGTGGTCAAGCCAGACGATCGTGTCGAAGCGCGTTTCGCCGCCGGTCGAAACCGTGAGCGGCCGGGCGTCGACATCACGAACGACCAGGGAGCAGGTGGCGTCAAAGCCGATGGCGCCGACCGCCGATGCCGCAACCCCGGACGCCTGCCGCGCCGCCCTGACGGCAACGCACACCGCCGACCATATATCTTCGGAACTGTGCTCGGCGTGGTTTTCCCGGGGGCGATTCATGATGATCGGATGCTCGCCCTTGCCGAGCATCAGCCCGGCTCGGTCGAAAACGGCCGCGCGCGCGCTGCCCGTGCCGACATCGACCGCAACCACGTGATCACGCATCAAGTATGAGCCCCGTCCGTTCTTCGTTTTCGGACAAGGTGTATCAAATCCGGCATGGCGTCAAACACCACTTCGGGCGAAAGCTGGTCGAGTTCAGCGTGATAGTGCGCCGAATGCGCGTGCGAGCCGCCGGTAAAGGCAAAAACGGTCATGCCTGCTGCCCGAGCAGCGGTAATTCCGGCAGGACTGTCTTCAACGACGACGCAGCGCGCGGGCGCAACGCCCATCTCGCGGGCGGCATGCAGGAACAGGTCGGGAGCCGGTTTGCCACGCTTGACCATGCTCGCGCTGAAGATATGCGGCTCCAGCCGATCGAGAAGCCCGGTCAGGCCGAGCGAAAGCCGGATGCGCTCCAACTGGCTCGAAGAGGCGACGCAGCGCGGAATATCCAGCGCATCGAGGGTCTCGGCTACGCCCGCAATAGGCTTTAGCTCAGTGCGAAAACGCGCATAAAGATCGTTGCGGATGCCGTCGAGAAATTCCTGGCTGGCAAAAACGTTGAATTCGGTCTCCAGCGTGTCGATCAATGTCGCAAGGCTCTTGCCGAGGAAGCGCTTGTAGGCACCCTCCTCGTCGATCTCGACCCCCGAATCGCGCATCGCCTTTACCAGCACGCTGATGGAAAGCGGCTCGCTGTCGACAAGGACGCCGTCGCAGTCGAAGATGACGAGCCCGTATTCCGCATCAGCCATTGCCGATCCAACCTGAAATCATGTCGTGATGTGGGCGGCTATTCCGCCAGCTTGTTGTCGAGATATAGCTGCAAGGTCTCGCGCGTCCCCTTCGCCCACAAAGTCTTCAGCGCTTGGGCAAAGCGCTTGCGGAAGAGATCCGACTTGGCAACCGTCCCAAAGATATCCTCAAAGACCAGGAAGGCCGCTGGATCCGTCTTGGCCTTGAGAGCGGCCGCATGCAGGCGGTCGGCGCTGGCATCGTTGAACACGATCTCCTTGCCGCTATCGGTCGTGCCTGCAAAGTAGCGGCACCACAACGCCGAGACCAGCGACAGGCCGATGACATCCTCGTTGCGAGCAAGCCGGTCCCCGGTCGATGGCAGGATGAACTTCGGCTGACGGTTGGACCCGTCCTGGGCGAGACGCGGGATCGTATCGGCGATCTTCGGGTTGAGAAGACGATGCTCGATCATCGCGAAGTAATCCTTCAGCACGGTGTCCGGCACCGGCGGGACGATCGGAATGATCTCCTCGTTCTCGAGCTTGGCGAGGAAAGCCCGGATGAGCGGATCGCCCATCGCGTCGTGGACGAAGTGAATGTCCATCAGCGCTGAGGGATAGGCGATCGCCGCGTGGCCACCGTTGAGGATACGGATCTTCATATGCTCATAGGGAGCGACGTCGCTCACGAAGGTGACACCAACCTTTTCGAGCGCCGGGCGCCCGAGCGGAAATTTGTCCTCCAGCACCCACTGCTTGAACTCTTCGCAATAGACCGGCCAGTTATCCTCGATCTTAAAGTTGTCCTTCAGAAGATCGATTTCTCGGGCGCCAGTTGCAGGCGTGATCCGGTCGACCATGCCGTTCGGGAAGGAGACGTTAGCCTTGATCCAGTCCGCAAAAGCAGGATCAGAAAGCCTTGCCGTCCCGACCACGGCAGCCAGCGTAACGCCGCCATTGTGTGGAATGTTATCGCAGGACATGACGGTGAACGGAGCGAGGCCCTTGTCGCGCCGCGCCTTGAGGCCGCCAACGATGAGGCCGAATACCGTCTTCGGCTCGGACGGGCTCTGCCCATCCGCGGCAATTGCCGGATGCGCCGGATTGAACTTGCCCGATGCGTCGATGAAATAACCGCCCTCGGTAATTGTAAGCGAAACGATACGGATCGCCGGGTCTGCGAGCTTCGCAATGATCGTCTTGGCGTCGCCAGTCGGCAATATGTCGATCATCGGCGCAGTAACGCGGGCAGACGTGCTGTTGTTGTCCTGTTCGACGACCGTGGTCAGAAAATCCTGTGCCGCCAGCTTGTCGCGCATAACAGAATCGGAAGGGAGAACACCGGCACCGACGATCGCCCAGTCATGATCCTGGCCCAGGTTGAAAAGATCGTCGAGATAGATGGCTTGGTGGGCGCGATGGAAATTGCCGACGCCGAAGTGCACGATCCCAGGGGTAAGCGATGACCGGTCATATCCAGGTATCGCCGCCGTTGCCGACACCTCTTTCAGTGTTGCCAGCGATAGTTTCGTCATGTCTCCAGTCCTTCTGAAAGGTCCCTTGGTCCAGATGGTCTTGGGCCCATCCGCCTGATGATCTACCCGGGCCAGGTGCCCGGATATCGTATGTTTCAGCCGCAGCTCGGGGCGACCAAACGTCGAAATTCACATCGCCAGGCCTTGGGCGTTGAACCTGTGGACGCGGTTGCGATCGGGCGTCAGGTAAACCATCTCGCCGGCCTTCACGGGGAATTCTCCGGTACCGCGGGCAGTGATCGTGCCGATCCCATCGACGACGACGTGAAGGAAGGTGTCGGAGCCCAGATGTTCGGCAACAATGACCTTGCCCTGCCACGTGCCGCTCTCGGTCGACAGCATGATGTGTTCGGGCCGAACGCCGACGGTCGGCGCACCGAACGGTTCCGCATAGACGCCGGTTACGAAGTTCATCTTCGGCGAGCCGATGAAGCCGGCGACGAACAGATTTGCCGGGCTCTTGTAGAGCTCCATCGGCGAGCCGACCTGCTCGATATTGCCGCGATTGAGTACGACGATCTTGTCGGCCATGGTCATGGCTTCGACCTGGTCGTGGGTCACATAGACCATCGTCGTTTTCAGCTGCTGATGAAGCTCGCTGATCTCGAGGCGCATGTTGACGCGAAGCGCGGCGTCGAGGTTCGACAACGGTTCGTCGAACAGGAAGGCCGAGGGCTGACGCACGATGGCGCGGCCGATGGCAACGCGCTGGCGTTGACCGCCTGAAAGCATGCGCGGCTTGCGCTCGAGATAGTCGGTAAGGTTGAGAACGCGTGCCGCATCGTTAACCTTGCGATCGATCTCGTCCTTGGGCAGACCGGCCATCTTCAGCGGAAAGCCGATGTTGCCCCGCACGCTCATGTGCGGATAAAGCGCATAGGACTGGAACACCATCGAGAGGCCGCGTTGCGACGGCGGCATTTCTGTGGCATTGCGGCCATCGATGGTGATCTTGCCGCCGCTGACGTCCTCGAGACCCGCGATCAGGCGGAGAAGCGTCGACTTTCCGCAGCCCGACGGGCCGACGAAGACGACGAACTCGCCGTCTTCGATTTCGAGGTCGATCGATGGGATGACCTTGGCTTCGCCGAAGACCTTCGAAACCTTCTGAAGGGAAATGCTGCCCATTTTTCTCTTCCTTGCTTACTTAACCGCGCCAAAGGTGAGGCCGCGAACGAGTTGTTTCTGTGAGAACCAGCCGAGGATCAGGATCGGAGCGATCGCCATGGTGGATGCTGCCGAAAGCTTGGCGTAGAACAGGCCTTCGGGACTGGAATACGAGGCAATGAAGGCCGTCAGCGGCGCCGCTTTCGAGGCGGTAAGATTGAGGGTCCAGAAAGCTTCGTTCCAAGCCAGGATGATGTTGAGGAGCAACGTCGAGGCAATCCCCGGCACCGCCATCGGCGTCAGCACGTAGATGATTTCCTTGCTGAGCGACGCACCGTCCATTCGCGCCGCCTCGAGGATCTCGCCGGGAATTTCCTTGAAGTAGGTGTAAAGCATCCAGACGATGATCGGCAGGTCGATCAGCGTCAGCACCACGACAAGGCCAACGCGGCTATCGAGCAGGCCCGTATTGCGGAACATCAGGTAGATCGGGATCAACGCACCGACCGGAGGCATCATCTTCGTGGACAGCATCCACATCAGGACGTCCTTGGTGCGCTTGGTCGGCGAGAACGCCATCGCCCATGCGGCCGGAACTGCAATCAGGAGACCCAGAAGGGTCGACCCGAAGGAGATGACGACCGAATTGAAGAAGTGACGGAAATAGTCCGACCGCGACTGCACTTCGACATAGTTCTCCGTCGTCCAGTGGAAGAACAGGAACTGCGGCGGTGAAGCGATGGCATCGGCTTCGGATTTGAAGCTGGTCAGGAACATCCAGAGGATCGGGAAGAAGATCAGGATGGCGATGACCCACGCGACCGCCGTCATGACCACTTTGCGTCGTGTTGAAACATTGCGGGCCATGGCTCACGCCTCCAGATTCTTGCCGACGATGCGGACGAGGAAGATCGCGACGATATTGGCGAGGATCACGGCGACGATACCGCCTGCGGATGCCCCACCGATGTCGAACTGCAGCAGTGCCTGGACATAGACCAGATAGGTCAGGTTCGTACTGTCTGTGCCTGGACCGCCGTTTGTCGTCACCAGGATTTCAGCAAAGACCGAGAGCAGGAAGATCGTCTGGATCAAAATGACCACGGTGATGGCGCGGGCCATGTGCGGCAGGATGATATAGATGAATTTCGAGATCACTCCGGCCCCGTCCATCTCGGCCGCTTCCTGCTGCTCCGCATCGAGCGACTGTAACGACGTCAGCATGATCAGGGTCGCAAACGGCAGCCACTGCCATGCGACGATCAGGATGATCGAGAACAGCGGCATGGTCGCCAGGAAATCGACCGGCTGTGCCCCGAACATCTTGGCGATATAGGCAAACAGCCCGTTCACCGGGTTCATGAACATGTTCTTCCAGACTAGCGCCGCAACCGTCGGCATGACGAAGAACGGCGAGATCACCAGGATACGCACGATGCCCTGGCCGAAGATCGGCTGGTCGAGCAGAAGCGCAAAGGCGATGCCGCCGATGATCGTGATCAGCAGAACGCCGACCACCAGCACGATCGTGTTGAACAGTGCGGCAAAGAAGCCGGGGTCAGTCAGGAAGTAGGAGTAATTCGACAGGCCGGCCCATGTCTCGACGCCGGGATTGAGCAGGTTGTAGTTCAAAAGCGAGAAATAGATCGTCATCACCAGCGGGACGATCATCCACGCGAAGAGAAGAACAACAGACGGCGCCATCATCAGGCGGGCCGCAGAACGGGTGTGTAACGTCGCCATGGCAAGGACCAATCTTGTCTAAAGCAGGGAGCCAATCTTGTCGGATGCAAGCAGCCAATCTTGTCACATGCGGGGAGAATGGCTGCAAGGCAGCTGAGATAAAAAGCCGGCGGAGAAAGAAAGAGGGCCGCCGAAAGCAGTTCGGGCATTCGGCGGCCTAAGGGAGGGAGTGCGCAATGCACTCCACTCCATCTCGGGAGGCTTTTTACTTGATATAGCCGGCCTTGGTCATTTCGCGCGTCGTCAGCTGTTGTGCACTCTTCAGTGCCTGATCGACGGTGACCTGACCAGCAAGGGCAGCAGAGAACTGCTGGCCGACGGCCGTACCGATACCCTGGAACTCAGGGATTGCCACGAACTGCACACCGACATAGGGAACCGGCTTTACAGTAGGCTTCGTCGGGTCGGCAGAGTTGATGCTGTCAAGCGTCATCTTGGCGAAAGGCGCTGCCTTCTGGTAGTCGGCATTCGCATAGAGCGAAGTACGAGTTCCCGGAGGGGCATTGATCCAGCCTTCCTTCTGCGCGACGAGATTGGTGTAATCCTTGCTCGTTGCCCAGGCGATGAACTTTTCAGCAGCTTCGGTCTTTTTGGAGCCGGCAGGGATCGCAAGGTTCCAAGCCCAGAGCCAGTTGCCGCGCTTGCCGAGACCATTGTCAGGAGCAAGAGCAAAACCAACCTGATCGGCAACCTTGGACTGCTTCGGATCGGAAACGAAGGAAGCAGCAACCGTCGCGTCGATCCACATGCCGCACTTGCCGGTCTGGAACAGAGCGAGGTTTTCATTGAAGCCGTTCGAAGAAGCACCCGGAGGTCCGTCTTCCTTCATCATCTTGACGTAGGTGTCGAGGGTCTTCTTCCACTCGGGCTGATCGAACTGTGGCTTCCACTTTTCATCGAACCAGCGAGCGCCGAACGAATTCGACATCGCTGTCAGGAAGGCCATGTTCTCGCCCCAACCGGCCTTGCCGCGAAGGCAGATGCCGTAGACTTCCTTGTCCTTGTCGGTGAGCTTCTTGGCAGCATCGGCAATGAAGGTCCAGGTCGGCGCATCCGGCATTTTCAGGCCGGCCTTGTCGAACAGGTCCTTGCGGTACATGACCATCGAGCTCTCGCCGTAGAACGGAGCAGCGTAAAGCTTTCCGTCTGCGGTCAGGCCGCTGCGGATAGCCGGGAGAAGGTCATCCACATCATAGCTGCTGCCCAGATTGTCGAGCGGCAGAAGCCAGCCCTGCTTGGCCCAGATCGGAACTTCATAGGTGCCGATCGTCAGAACGTCGTACTGACCGCCCTTGGTTGCGATGTCAGTCGTAACCTTCTGGCGCAGCACGTTTTCTTCGAGAGTGACCCACTCAAGGTCGATACCCGGATTCTTCGTCTTGAAATCATCCGTGAGTTTCTGCATGCGGATCATGTCACCGTTGTTGACGGTGGCAATGGTCAGCGTCTCAGCAGACGCCATTCCGGCAAGCATCATTGCCGAGCAGGCGCCCAGCAGTAAAGTCTTCAATTTCATGTCTTCCTCCCAGAAGAGAAAATTTGAGCATTCGCTTGGCTCACGGGCAATTACTCACCAGTCGACAAAAATTGTCAATGGACATTCGTTGCTGCGATGCCGAAGACAAAGCCTAAAGTATTGAAAATAAATATATTAATTTTTGCTCAGGCGTTGAGCAAAAATTCAGCGACTGCCTCATCGGTAATCAAACCGTTGACTTGCCGTCCTTCGACCGCCGCCTTGATGGCATCGAACTTGCGCTTTCCCTTGGCTATGCCAATGACCGTAGAGGTCTCGCGCGAAGGGATGGGCGCGCTGGCGACCCGCTCATTGATGGCGTCGTCCAAAAGCTTGCCATCTCCGCCGAAGATCCAGCCGCAGATTTCTCCGGCGGCTCCCATCTTCATCAAACCGAGCATCTCTTCCTTCGCAAGAAAGCCATCGACGCAGAGTGGCGCATCGATGCCCATCTCGCCGATGCCGACGAAGGTGACGTTCGCCTGAGCGCTGATATCAAGCGTCGAGCGCACCATCGCCTGGGCGTGCAGCAACTCGCGCTCCTCCGCGGCAGTCACGAGAACCGGCAGCGGCATCGGATAATGCCGCGCCTTGACCGCATCGGCCATGCTGAAAATCACGTTGTAATAGGCAGCCGAACCGTCAGGTCCGATATTGCCGGTAAGCGACACGATACGATGCTGCGGGCATTCGATGATCGGCAATTGATCGACCGCCGCCTTCAGGGTGCGACCAGTGCCGATCGCCAGCACGATCGGGTCGCTGCGTTTCAGCCAGCGCTCGATCTCGGCGGCGCCGGCTTCTGCGATGCCGACCGTCGTAGACGTGGAGCCGGGATCGCTCGGCACCACCTCGATATGCTTGAGGTCGTATTTTTCCCGCAAGGCCTCGGCCAGTTCGAGACATGCGGCGATCGGATGGTCAAGCCGCACCTTGATCAGCCGCTCGGCAACGGCCAGAGATACCAGCCGCTGTGCCGACTGACGGGAAATGCTCATCGACGAAGCGATTTCGTCCTGCGTCCGGCCCGCAACATAATAGAGCCAGCCGGCGCGCGCCGCGTCGTCGAGCCGTCCCTGGGTTTCCGACTTCCTGGCCATCATTTTCCTTAGACGCAAGCGATCCGAACGTTTGGAGCCTTATACCATTTCCGGCGGGATGACGCCCTTGGTCAGGGTGAAGCAGCCGTAAAACCGTCGCTCGCCCGTCTGGATCACGCAATAGGCGTTCTTCGCTCGCTCATAGAAGGCAAAGCGCTCGACGGGCACGAGCGGCCAATGCTTGCCTTCGGCCTCGTCGATCACAGTCTGGACCTCCTTCTGGACGGCAGGCACTTCCAGCGGCGCGCCGACAACTTCCATGCGAGCTGCGGCATCATCGATGAAGCTATCCAGCGGCATTAGCGACAGAATGGCCTTGGCCGCTTCGGCGGCGGTGACATTGTCGATCCGCAACAGCGTTCCGAACTGCGTCTCCCTGGCAATCGAATCAGCCGGAAAATTCGTGTCGACAATGACGAGCATGTCGCCATGTCCCATTGCCTTCAACACATAAAGGACATCCGCATTGAGCAGCGGTGAAATTCCCTTGAGCATAAACGAGCCTCCTCCTCACTCTGCAGACATGCGGTTGCAACATCGGCGCACCCGCTCTTGACGCGTCAAAGAAGTAACCGCGCGTCCGGCCTCTGTCCATAGCCACGACGCATGTCGCCTCTTGCTAAAAAGCGCATATCGTCGCTGCATCCGCGCATGCTATTTTGCAAGCGCGGACGAGGCTTATTTAAGCCCTTATTGACCTGATAGCTGGCGCGCTATTACTGAAGTGAGGCAATGATGGCGAGGGGCCGTTGAGAATTCTCCTGATCGAAGACGACGAGCTGATCGGCGGAGCCGTTCGCGACCACATCGCTGCCACGACCCATGCGGTCGACTGGGTAAAAAGCATTGCCGATGCGGAGGAAGTGACCAGTTCGGTCAATTACGGCCTCATCCTTCTCGACCTGCTGCTTCCCGACGGCGCCGGCATCGAATTCCTCCAGAAGCTCCGCCGCAGACCCGACACCACGCCAGTCATCATCCTCACCGCACGCGACCAGATTTCCGATCGTATCGAAGGCCTGAACAGCGGCGCTGACGACTACCTGGTCAAACCCTTTAATCTGGGCGAGCTCTCCGCCCGCATCATGGCGGTCGCCCGGCGCTATTCCGGCAGCCCGCAACCGACCATTCGCATCGACGATCTCGAAATCGATCAGCCACAACGGCGGGTGAACGTTTCCGGCAAGGACGTCGTCCTCACCAGACGGGAATGGGCGGTGCTCGATCTATTGGTGGCGCGGCCCGGCGCCAACGTTTCCAAGGATCAGATCGAGGAGGCGCTCTATGCCTTCGGATCGGAGATAGAGAGCAACACGGTAGAGGTATACGTCAGCCGCCTGCGCAAGAAGATCGGCAAGGAGCGGATCAAGACGGCGCGCGGGGTGGGATATTGCCTGGGCGAACGATGAGCGAAGAGACAACCGCCGGCCTCAGCCGCATCAGCATCACTCGCCGCCTGATCACGGCGCTGACCGGCCTCGTCGTCATTTTCTGGCTGATTGCGGTCGGGCTCGGCGCCTATGTGATGAACCGCGAATTTGCCGAGATATTCGACGGCACGCTTCAGGAGACCGCCGAGCGCCTTATGCCGCTGATCCTCGATGATCTTGCGCAGCGCGAGTCATCTGCCGATCCGCAGAGCCTGCAGGCCATTGAACAGGGGTTGAACAAGGAATACCTGACCTATCAGGTGCTCGACGCGACCGGGAAGGTGATCCTCCATTCGCAGGAGGCACCGACGACACCTTACGATGTGCCTCTGAAGGTGGGGTTCCACGACACGCCGAAATACAAGATCTTCACCGAATCGGCGCTGAACGGCACGTTGTTCCTGCACGTTGCGGATGCATTCAAGAATCGCCGCGAGGCGCTACGCGAGGGTAGCGTTGCCTTGCTCTGGCCGCTCCTGCTGCTTATTCCGGCGAGCGTGCTTTTCATTCGTTTGATCGTCGGCCGCTCGCTGGCGCCGATCGAAAAGCTGCGTAACGATATTGCCACCAAGGATAGCGGCAACATGGCGCCGGTCGAAGGCGATACGCTGCCACGAGAACTGAGGCCGATCGCACGCTCGGTCAACCTTTTGCTCGGCCGACTGCGCGCCGCGCTCGAGGCGGAGCGGGAGTTCACGGCAAACAGTGCGCACGAGCTCCGGACGCCCATCGCCGGCGCTCTTGCCCAGACCCAACGGCTGATGGCCGAACTGCCGCCCGGGCCGCTGACGGAGCGCGCCGGCCGGATCGAACAGTCGCTTTCCAATCTGCGCCGGCTGGCGGAAAAATTGCTGCAACTCGCGCGGGCAGAGGCCGGCATCGGCAGTGGCGAAAAACCGACCGACCTCGTCTCGATCGTCGCGACCGTCATCGGCGACTACGACCGAGATAGCGAAAGCGCCGGACGGGTCCTGCTTGAGAACGAGACAAGGGCCTCGCTGGTTCGCAACGTCGACATCGATGCCTTCGCCATAGTGCTGCGCAACCTGATCGAGAACGCGCTCATCCACGGGGCGGAGGAAGAGCCAATCACCGTGAGAATAGAACCCGTCGGCACCATCAGCATCGTCAACGGCGGCGACGTACTGTCACCAGAGGAACTTTCCGGCCTTAAGCGACGCTTCCGGCGCGGTAAGACAAAGGCCGCCGGCTCAGGCCTCGGCCTCGCCATCGCCGAGCGCATCCTCGTCCAGATGGCCGGCCGGCTCGACCTCCTGTCGCCGGCGCCGGGACAGAAGGATGGTTTCGAGGCCCGCATCACACTTCCGCAATAGCCAATTGATCTTGCAACATTGCCCAAAGGGTGCGAGCAAGCGAATAGGATTTCCATAGGCTGATTGAATGATCGTTTCCTTCGACATTGGCGGCTCCGCCATCAAGGGCGGCGTCGCCCGTTCAGAAACGGACATAGTACCGCTTGCCCGGCGACCGACGCCCGGGAATGATTTCGGTCAGTTCGTGGACACTCTTCGCGCCCTGATCGCGGAAGCGGGCGAACGGCCGGATTGCCTCTCCTTTTCGATCGCCGGTGTCGTCGATCCGGACACGCAGGCAATCACATGCGCGAATATCCCTTGCGTCCACGGCCGCAATCTAGGCGCTGACCTTGAGGCCGAACTCGGCTATCCGATCCTGATTGCCAACGATGCCGATTGCTTTGCCATGGCCGAAGCGATGTCCGGCGCCGGACGCGGCCACCGTATCGTTTTCGGGGCCATCCTCGGCACGGGCGTCGGCGGCGGCCTCGTAGCTGACGGACGACTGGTCAATGCCGCAGGCGGCTTTGCCGGCGAGTGGGGTCACGGACCGATCATAGCCTCCTTTGCCGGCACCCCGCCGGTCGCGATCCCCGCCTACCCCTGCGCATGCGGCCAGAAAGGCTGCGTCGACACCATCGGCGGCGCCCGTGGCCTGGAACGCCTGCATCGGCTGGTCCACGACACCGATCTTCGCAGCGAAGAGATCATCGATCTCTGGGTGAAGGGCGATGAGCAGTCGACGCGCACGCTAGATGTCTACATGGATCTGGTCAGCCCGCCGCTGGCACTGACCATCAACATAACGGGCGCGACGATCGTGCCGGTCGGCGGCGGGCTGTCGAACTCCGAACATCTGCTTGCGAGACTGGACCGGGAAGTGCGCCGACGGATCTTGCGAAAATTCGATCGCCCGCTGATCGTTGCGAGCCAATGCCGGGTCGAGCCCGGGTTGATCGGAGCGGCGTTGCTGGGATTGAACCATGTCCAGGAGCAGACCCATGCTGCTTGAAGTCTGCGTCGAGGATGCTGAAGGACTTGCTGCCGCCATTGCCGGCGGCGCCGACCGCATCGAGCTTTGCAGTGCGCTCGCAGTCGGCGGACTTACCCCGAGCGCTGGCCTGATGGCCTGCGCCGCCCGCCATCCGGTTCCAGCCTACGCGATGATCCGACCCCGCGCAGGAAGCTTCCAATACACCGCCGACGAGATCGAGGTCATGAAGGCCGATATCGATGCGGCTGGGCAGGCAGGGCTTGCCGGCGTGGTCCTCGGTGCCTCGCTACGTGACGGAAGGCTGGACGCGGATACGCTCGAGACCCTCGCCGAACATGCCAGCGGCTTGGGCAGGACCCTGCATCGCGCCTTCGATCTCGTCCCCGAGATGACGGAAGCAATTGAACTCGCCGTCTCCCTCGACTTCGATCGTATCCTCACCTCCGGCCGCGCCGCAACGGCATGGCAGGGCGTCGACGACCTCGAACGGGCGATAGATATCGCCGCCGGACGCGTCTCCATCATGCCGGGCTCCGGCGTCAACGTGAAGACGATCGGCAGCTTGATCCCTCGGCTGAAGATAACCGAGATTCACGCGTCCTGCTCAGTGGCTGCAGAGGAAGCGGACGGGCGCGCGCTGGCGTTGGGCTTTGCCGTATCTGGAGCTCGCCGCACCGACGCGGCAACTGTTCGGGCACTCAAGGCTCGCCTGGTATAAAGCCGAGCCTTCCAATCAAAATACGATTGGGAAAGATTGCGGCATGTGATTGTCAGCAACGGCAAACCAAGCATATATTAGATAAAATTGATTCAACTGAGATAGCGGAATGACGGGTACGCCGCCTCGAAGGAAGAATAGGACCGTCTTTTGGATCACCACGATCCTCGTTGCTTTCGCCGTCGCAGCTACCGTCCTTCTCGCCAACGACATGCGCAATCTTCGGCTTATAGCCGAGCGCTATCACCTGAACTGGTTCGACCACAAGCAGGAAATTGCGCCCAAGATCGTTGCGGCGAAGCCGAGGACGAAACTCAATCGCGTCGAGGCCCGCGTCCCGAACCGGTTCTTCAAGGAACCGTCGAACGCGCCGGGAACATTCGTGCGAACCTGGAGAATATCCGGCGAGACCCTGTGCACCAAGCTGGCGGAAGCCGGCGTTCCGGTTGGCAACTGGCAACCTACCGCGCCGGGAGCCGGAACCTTCGAATGTACCAATGCACCGATTGATGCGACCGATGATGCCTCCGACGTCGCGTCCTTCGTTGTCACGGTGCGCGGGACTACTTCGTCAGCCGTGTCCGACATTCGCATGAAAGTGGTCATTCCCTTCACGCCTGCCGGCATGGCAGTCAGGGACAAGTTCCTCACCGTGGTCACAATGCTGATCGAGCAAAGCGGGTGGCTGGACTACAAGAACTCGTTCGGATCCGTCTCCCGGCTCGAGAACGTCGCGCAGCCAGCGTTCGGCGCCAAGCTCACCTTCTTCCACGAATACAACAACATCCGGCACTGCACGCTGCTGCTCGAGCTGCAAAATCAAACGCCCGAGCAGCGGCTGGCTTCGGCCTATTTCGAAAAGGCACGATGGCTCCCCTTGCCTCCGCCGGGACTGACCCAGTAGCCGGTCACTTTTTCGGGAGATCTGCCGCCATCAGTCCGTAGAGACTGCCTTTTTGTTGCATCGCAGCGCCCATAATGCTGGAATGGAATCAGTATCGAAGGATCGGCCCACCCGGTCGATTGCGCGTGGCCCATCCTGCGTGCGACCGCGGAAAGCCAACCCAATCACATGACCTCCACGGAAAACGCCTCGGAAAACCGGACCTACGCCATCGAGCGCGATCCGCGTCTCCGTTACATCATCCCCGCCGTCGTGGCCGTTGCCTTCCTCATGGAACAGCTGGATTCGACGATCATCGTCACCGCAGTTCCCGATATTGCCCGGAGCCTCGCTGTGACGCCGCTGGCGATGAACCTCGCGGTCACTACCTACATCCTGACGCTCGCAATGTTCATTCCCGTGAGCGGCTGGTTTGCCGATCGCTATGGCGCACGCCGCATCTTTGCACTGTCGCTGCTGATCTTCACCCTCGGCTCGATCCTCTGCGGCATGGCGACAAGCTTTCCAATGCTGATCGCCACCCGCGCACTGCAGGGTTTCGGCGGCGCCATGATGACGCCGGTCGGCAGGCTCATCCTGATCAGGAGTTTTCCGCGCAGCCAGCTGGTCACCGCGATGACCTACATGACGTTGCCCGCCATCGTCGGACCGGTCATCGGACCGGTGCTCGGTGGCTTCCTGACGACCTATCTGTCATGGCGTTGGATTTTCTGGGTGAACCTGCCGTTCGGGCTCATCGGCATGTTCATGGCGTTGCGCTATGTCGAAGATACCGCGCGCGACCATACCGTCAAATTCGATTTTCCCGGCTTCCTGATGGTCGGCTTCGGCTGCGTGCTGCTGCAATATGGAATAGAAAATATCGGGCGTCCCACCATTCCCGTCTTTGCCATCGTCGCGGTCCTGATTGCTGCCTCATTGTTGCTGGTCGGCTTCGTTCGCTATGCCCGAATGGTCAAATCGCCGGCGGTGGATCTCACCCTGTTTCGGCTGCGCACCTTCCGTGTCGGCACGCTCGCCGGAGGCATCTGTCGCATCGGCCTCAACGGCGTGCCCTTCCTCTTGCCGCTGATGCTTCAGGTCGGCTTCGGCATGAGCCCGATCGTCTCCGGTTCCCTGACTTTCGTCAGTGCCCTCAGCGCGCTCGCTGTCCGCCCGGTTGCGTCAAAGCTGCTTCGCGTCTTCGGCTTCGATCGCGTGCTGACTTGGAGCGCGATCGGCGGCGCCATCGTGGTTGCCGGCTTCGCACTGATCGGGCCTGATACGCCACGCTGGATGATCATAGTCTACGTCTTCGTGTTCGGCATTGCCCGCGCCACCCAGTTCATGACATCCAATACGCTTTCCTATTCAGACACGCCCGCGGCACAACTCAGCCGCGCCACCAGCCTCGGCGGCGTCCTGCAGCAATTAAGTGTGAGTTTTGGCGTATCGATCGCCGCGATGCTCCTCGGCGTGGTCACGTTGGACGGTTCACCGCTGACACCAGAGAAATTTCACATCACCTTCCTGATCATGGCGTTCATCCCGCTTCTCGGCTTGCCGGGCTTCATGCGTCTGCACCCCGAGGATGGCCATCAGGTCAGCGGTCATATCCGTCGCCGGAAAGCAGTCTGAAGAGGAATGGTTCATCAAGAGATCAGGCCGCGATCGCCGATTTCCGCGGGCTGACCAGATGCTCCTTCAGCATGATGCCAGATCGATCGCACTCCTGCATCACGACATCGTAGCTCCAGAGATCGGCCAGATGCTGCAGCACCCGTTTTGCATCATGCTCGTCGAGCAGGCTGCCGTTGATGACGGTATGCCTGACGATCAAACGGCGGTCACCGGCGAGATCGACGTCGACCACCTCGATATGCGGGTCGATCCAGCCGATATCGTATTGGCGAGACAATTCGCGGCGAACGCGCTTGTAACCGCGCTCGTCGTGGATGGCCGCGACCCGCATCCCCTCTTCCTCTTCCGGATCGTCCGTCAGGTGGAAGAGACGCATCTGCCGCATCAGGTTCGGGCTGAGGAACTGGGCGATAAAGCTCTCGTCGCGATAATTTGCCCAGAGATCGCGGAGCACAGCCATAGCATCGCCCGTGCCGGCAATCTCAGGAAACCACAGGCGGTCCTCTTCTTCCGGCTTGGTAACGATCCTCTCGATGTCCTGCATCATCGCAAAGCCCACCGCATAAGGGTTGAGGCCGGAATAGCGCTGGTCGTCGAAGCTCGGCTGAAACACCACATTCGTATGGGACTTCAGGAATTCGAGGAAATCACCGTCGCCGATGCCGCCGCGCTCGTGGAGCTTCGTCATGATCTGGTAGTGCACAAAGGTCGCGGTGCCCTCGTTCATCACCTTCGTCTGACCCTGAGGGTAGAAATATTGCGCCACATGGCGGACGATCCGGAGGATCTCCCGCTGCCATGGCTTCAGCCGCGGCGCCGTCTTTTCCAGGAAGTAGAGGATGTTTTCCTGTGGCAGGCCGGTGATGGCCTGTCGCCGTTCGAGGTTCATGTCGGGCGTGCTCTTCCCAGCCTTGGTGGGAACGGTTCGCCAGAGATCGTTGAAGATACGCGCTTCGTTTTCCCGGCGTTCCTGCTCGCGCAGTTCCTCCTGGCGCAGATCGAGCTGCTTCTTGCCGGCATAGCGATGGACCCCATGCGACATCAGTGCATGGGCCGCATCAAGCGTACGCTCGACCGCGGTATGGCCGTAGCGTTCCTCGCAGCGGGCAATATAACCCTTGGCGAAATTCAGATATTCGAGAATCCCCTCCGCATCGGTCCAGAGCTTGAAGAGGTAGTTGTTCTTGAAGAAATGATTGTGCCCGAAGGCAGCATGAGCAATGACCAGCGCCTGCATCGTCGCCGTGTTTTCCTCCATGAGGTAGGAAATGCATGGCGAGCTGTTGATGACGATCTCGTAGGCGAGGCCCCGAAGGCCCTTTCGATAGAAGGCTTCATGATGGGCGAAGTGCTTGCCGAACGACCAGTGCTTGTAGAACAGCGGCATGCCGATGGACGAATAGACATCGAGCATCTGTTCGGCGGTGATGATCTCGATCTGGTTGGGATAGACGTCGAGCCCCATTTCCAGCGCGATCCCCTGGCAGGCATCGTGAATACGCTGCAGCGTCGAGAAATCCCAGTCGGCGCCTTCATAGAGCCGCTTCATCGCCTTTGCCATTAGCCAACCTTTCCATCCGCTGAGCGGCGCTGAAAGAGATCGTGAAACACAGGATAGATCTGGCTGCGATCGCTGACCTTGCGCATCGAAAGCACCGGCCACCCGCTCTGGATGCGCTCATAAAGCGACCAAAGTGCCGTCCCGGACGAGATTGCCGAGCTTCGCCCCTCGCCGACTTCCAGATAGGCGAAATATTGGCTGACCGGGAGAATGGCCTCCGTCAGCAGCGTGGCGGCGGCAGCATTGTCCGAATAGGCGTTGTCGCCGTCCGAAGCCTGGGCGGCATAGATATTCCAATCTGACGGCGTGTAGCGCGCGGCAACGATCCGCCGCATCGCCTCGAGCGCACTGGAAACCTGCGTACCGCCCGTCGCGGGACTCCGGAAGAACGTCTCCTCGTCCACCTCCTCGGCCGTGTCCGTATGCCGGATGAAGACGATTTCCACCCGCTTGTACTGCCGTGTGAGGAATATGTAGAGCAGCATGTAGAACCGCTTGGCGAGATCCTTCATATGCTCCGACATCGACCCGGAAACGTCCATCAGGCAGAACATCACGGCCTGGGCAACCGGCTTCGGCTCATTTTCGAATCGCCGGTAGCGAATGTCGATCGGATCGATATAGGGAATACGCCGCACCTTCGATTCCAGCGCCCTGACCTCGGCCTCAAGTGCCAGACGCTGCTCGTCGTCGGTGCTCTCGGCAAGCTCGGCGCTGAGCTTGGCGATCGCCTCGGGTTTCGGGCGATGCAACGCCACGCGGCGCATCATGGCGCGACGCATTGTCCGGTTGATGGCGAGATTGGCGGGCGAGCCGTTGACCGAATATCCCGCCCGCACCGGGTTCGGCTGCTCGGAGGTTGCAAGCCGCTTCTTGGCGAGGTCCGGAAGCTCGAGATCGTCGAGGAACATGTCAAGGAATTCGTCGCGGGTGAGTACGAAGCGGAAGGCATCTTCGCCGCTTCCGTCGCCGCCCTCGCGGGGTCTGCCACCACCCCCGCCCTGCCGCGGCAGAATATCCCCTTCGATAAAGGTCTTGTTGCCTGGCAGCACATGCTCGTGTTTGCCAGCAGGCCCTCGGCGGAAGTGCGGCTCTTCCGTTCCGCCAAGGGGTATACTGATTTCGCCGCCCTTAAGAACGTCTTGAATGTCGCGGTTTTGCGTAGACTCATAGACCGCTTTTTGCACCAACGCTTTCGCTCGTCGCAAGAAACGCTGGCGATTTTCGAGACTCTTGCCGCCTGGATTCAGGCGCCGGTCGACAATATGCATTCCTTCTTCCTTGCTAGGCTTACCCTGCCTGCTTCACACGCATGTACCATTCTACCAGACGCCGAACCTGACGCTCGGTGTAACCGCGCGCCGTCATCCGCTCGACGAATTGCCCGTGTTTCTTTTCCGTATCGCCATCCTTCTTGGAGCCGAAGGAGATGACCGGCAACAAATCCTCGACCTGCGAGAACATCCGCTTTTCGATAACCTCGCGGATCTTTTCATAGCTTGTCCAGGATGGATTCTTGCCCGAATTGCTCGCCCGCGACCGCAGGCAGAACTTGACGACCTCGTTGCGGAAGTCCTTCGGGTTGGCGATACCTGCCGGCTTCTCGATCTTGGTCAGCTCCTGATTGAGCAGATCGCGATCGAGCATCTGGCCGGTATCGGGGTCCTTGAAATCGACGTCCTCGATCCAGGCGTCGGCATAGTCGACGTAGCGATCGAACAGGTTCTGGCCATAATCCCCGTAGGATTCGAGATAGGCCTTCTGGATTTCATGGCCGATGAATTCAGCATAGCGCGGACCGAGTTCGCCCTTGATGAATTCTATGTAGAGTTTTTCGGTTTCTGCCGGGAGCTGTTCCCGGCGAACGGATTGTTCGATCACGTACATCAGGTGTACGGGATCGGCCGCGACTTCGGTCGTATCGTGATTGAAGGTCGCCGCCAGGACCTTGAACGCGAACCGCGTCGAGACCCCGTCCATTCCCTCATCGACACCTGCGGCATCGCGATATTCCTGAACGCTTCTGGCCCTCGGATCCGTTTCCTTCAGGCTTTCGCCGTCGTAGACCCTGAGCTTTGAAAACGCCGTGGAATTCTCATGACGCGTCAGCCTCGAAAGAACGGTGAAGCGCGCGAGGGTCTCGAGCGTCGACGGAGCGCAGGGCGCCTCGCTCAGCTCGGATTCCTCGATGAGCTTCTCGTAGATCTTCTGCTCTTCCGTAACCCTCAGGCAATAAGGCACCTTGACCACGCAGATGCGGTCGATGAAGGCTTCGTTGTTCTTGTTGGCCTTGAAGGTCTGCCACTCCGCCTCGTTGGAATGCGCCAGGATGACGCCCGAGAACGGGATGGCTCCGATATTCTCGGTGCCGATATAGTTGCCTTCCTGCGTCGCGGTCAGCAACGGATGCAGCATCTTGATCGGCGCTTTGAACATTTCGACGAATTCGAGCACGCCCTGGTTGGCGCGATTGAGGCCGCCGGAGTAGCTGTAGGCATCGGCATCGTTCTGCGCCAGGCTTTCGAGCTTGCGGATATCGACCTTGCCGACCAGCGAGGAGATATCCTGATTGTTCTCGTCGCCGGGTTCGGTCTTGGCGATGCCGATCTGCCGCAGCCGCGAAGGCTGCATCTTGACCACTTTGAAGCGCGAGATATCACCCTCGAACTCCTCGAGCCGTTTCAGGCACCAGGGGCTCATCAGCCCGGTCAGCCGACGCCGCGGAATGCCGTAGCGTTCCTCGATAAGACTGCCCATCGCGACAGGATCGAACAGGCTGAGGGGACTTTCGAAAACCGGACTGAGCTCGTCGCCAGCTTTGAGCACGTAGATCGGATGGACTTCCATCAGCGCCTTGAGACGCTCGGCAAGCGATGACTTACCACCGCCGACCGGCCCGAGCAGATAGAGGATCTGCTTACGCTCCTCCAGCCCCTGGGCCGCATGGCGGAAGAAGGCCACGATCCGCTCGATCGTCTCTTCCATTCCGTAGAAGCCGGCAAAGGCCGGATAAGTTCGGATGGTCCTGTTTAGAAAGATACGTCCAAGTCGGGAGTCCTTGGCCGTATCCACGAATTGCGGTTCACCCATTGCAGCCAGCAAACGCTCCGCGGCGTTGGCATACATGAGGGGGTTATCCCGGCATGCTTCGAGGTATTCAGAGAATGACATCTCGACTTCGCGCCGTGCTTCGAAAGAACGGGCGAAGGTGTTAAAGAGCACATCGTTGTTGTACATGGCGCCTCTATGAGGTTGCTATTGCAAATACGCCTATATTCAGCCAGATAACTATCTGCTGCCTGCAATGGTGCGGTAAACTTCACCTGGAATCAATACCGAACCTGCCCTTAATTCGTACGCTTGATTCGGCATTGCAGCAATATCCTTGAACATGGAGGCCATTGAATTTAATGATGTGCCTACCTCTAATTGCCAACTATTCAACTCGGTAAATTTATGAGTGTGCCTGCTGGAGTGGTTTTGGGATACCAGCAGCACCCCGGTTCGAGTGCTAAATAGTTGATTGCCTGACAGTTCGCTCGTCACACATTTCGCACAGCAGCAATCCTCGGCTGGCCAATGAACAATTGATCAAGGCCACAAACGGGAAAGGTATTGCAGGCGCGGCGCTGTGGATAACGGCTTTTAGGGGCCGTGGAACACCGAAAAACCTGTGCCCATTTGAACACAGTTGCTTATGAATCGATCAAATCGGATATCTGCTGAAATAATGGTGCCCGGAGGCGGATTTGAACCACCGACACGCGGATTTTCAATCCGCTGCTCTACCAACTGAGCTATCCGGGCATCTCTGCTTCGCCCGTAAGGAAGACCTTCGAAAAGGTCTGGGGATGTTGGTTTCCCCCGGAAGCGAGGCGGGTTATAGCATCTTGTCGGAGCATGTCCAGCGTCAAATGATAGTTTTTTGACAGGAAATGGACTGACGACAATTGCACAATGAATTGAAGAGGTTCGCTATCCGCAAGCGACCCTTTGACGACCTTATTCCTCGTCGTTGTAGTCGATCTTCTCGTCTTCTTCGGTAACCGGAATGGCGTAGGATCCGTTCAGCCAGCGGGAAAGATCCGCCTCGCGGCAGCGGTCCGAACAGAACGGATAGTGCTCGCGCATCGAAGGCCGGCCGCATTCGGCGCAGGCGCGCGTCTTGCGCAGCGGCTCGACTTTCGCACCCAGTTTTATCCCATCATTTGTCATGACGATCATCCTTCCTGCCAGTGGGCATGGACGTCGAAGCCCTCCCCTGTCAGGAGAAGCATGGTCTCATACAAGGGCAATCCGACGACATTTGTATAGGAGCCGACGAGCTTCTGGACGAAGCCACCGGCAAGGCCTTGTATCGCATAGGCGCCCGCCTTCCCCCGCCATTGGCCGGAGGCGAGATATCCTTCTATATCCGCGCTCGAAAGACGTTTGAAGCGGACTTTTGTTTCAACGACCTTCTGTCGCAGCTGGCGGCCGGGCGTAATCAGGCAGATGCCCGTATAAACCCAGTGGCTGCGGCCCGAGAGCAGATGCAGTGCCGACGACGCTTCGTCGATGAACTCGGCCTTCGGCAAGATGCGCCGGCCGACGGCAACGACGGTATCGGCCGCAAGAACATAGCTTCCCTGCCAGGTGGGGTCGCCCTTGAGCGCGGCGAACGCTGCCTCGCCCTTTTCAGCCGAAAGCCGCCGCGCGAGCGAGCGTGGATGCTCCGACTTGTTCGGGCTCTCGTCGATATCCATCGGCATCAGGCGTGCAGGTTCGATACCCGCCTGATGCAGGAGATCGACGCGACGCGGCGAGCCGGAGGCCAGTATCAGCTTGTGTTTCAGCGCCATGGAACCTCGAGGCATCTCAGTTGGAGACGGAGAGCCTGATTATTTGAAACGGTAGGTGATGCGGCCCTTGGTCAGGTCGTATGGCGTCATTTCGACGAGCACCTTGTCGCCGGCGAGAACACGGATGCGGTTCTTGCGCATGCGGCCCGCCGTATGGGCGATGATCTCGTGCTCGTTTTCGAGCTTGACGCGAAAAGTCGCATTCGGCAGCAATTCGGTGACGACACCGGGAAATTCTAGGACTTCTTCTTTCGGCATTTAAGACTTTTCTTCCTGTCGGTTTGAAAGCCGGGGCTGGGGCCGCCGGAAAATTTGCGCGGAAACTACACAATCGACGCGGTTTTGTGAACCTCGTTGATCGGGCTTTCTGCATTTGTTTCACGCCGATTGGGCGGCAATTCCATTTCGCCTGGCCAATCGGGTTTCGATGAGGTCGGAAAGACGATCGCGAACCTCGCGATAGGCCTCCAATATCTGCTCGCGCGTGCCGGTGACAACAGTCGGATCGAAGGTCGGCCAATAGATGACTTCGACCGCGTGCGTTCGGGTCAGCTCGAGTGCTGCATGGTGGGCTTCGGGAGAAAGAGTGATGATGAGGTCGAAGAAATCATCCTCCAGCTCTTCCAGCGTCTGCGGTTGCTTGCGCTTGAGCGAGAGGCCGATCTCCTCGAGCACGATGTCGACGAACGGATCGCGTTCGCCGGCACGCACGCCTGCCGATATGATATAGGTGCTAGGCGACAGAATGCTACGGGCGATCGCCTCGGCCATCGGCGAGCGGATGACGTTCATGCCGCACATGAACAAGATGGCGGTGGGTGTCTTGCTGCTTTGCTCAAGGGGCGCGAAGGGTTCCATATCAGCCTAGCCCCGCCAATACAGCACGCAAACGAGCGTAAAGAGACGACGCGCCGTGTCGAAATCGACGTTGATCTTGCCTTTCAACCGCTCCTGCAGGGTGTGCGATCCGTCGTTGTGAACGCCACGGCGGCCCATGTCTATCGCCTCGATCCGGCTGGGCGTGGCCGTTCGGATCGCCTCGTAATAGCTTTCGCAGATCATGAAGTAGTCCTTCACGATCCGCCGGAAAGGCGTAAGCGACAGGATATGCGTCGCAACCTCCTCCTCTGCCTCCGTGCGGATCGTCAGCACGAGCTTGGTGTCTACCAGCGACAGGTTCAGCTTGTAGGGACCGCCCGCGTGCCCGACCGGCTCGAAGCTGTTCTCTTCGATCAGATCGAAGATCGCAACCGCGCGTTCGTGCTCGACATCAGGCGTCGAGCGACCGATCGTATCGTCGAGGACAATGTCGCTCAGCCGGTAGCCGCCCGCAGCCATTTCCTACCCCTCGAGATTGAGGCGGATCGCAACCGAACGGGCGTGAGCGTCGAGGCCTTCGGAATTTGCAAGCGCGATAGCAGCCGGGCCAAGAGCCCGCAGCTGGTCGGGGCCAAGCCTGAGGACCGACGTCCGCTTCATGTAATCCAGCACGGAAAGTCCGGACGAGAAACGCGCCGAGCGCGCCGTCGGCAGCACATGGTTCGACCCTGCCACATAGTCGCCGATGACTTCCGGCGTGTGCCGGCCGATAAAGATCGCACCGGCATTGCGGATGCCGAGAAGCAGTGCATCCGGATCATCCACCGCCAGCTCCAGATGCTCGGCCGCAATGCGATTGGCAAGCGGTACGGCGTCGCTGAGCGCCGAGACGGTGATGATAGCACCGAAATCCTGCCAGCTTGCCGTCGCCGTCTCGGAGCGGCTCAGGAGCTTCAGCTGGCGTTCCACGGCAAGCTCGACCGCCTTTGCAAAGAGCGCATTATCCGTGATCAGGATCGACTGCGCACCCCGGTCGTGCTCTGCCTGTGCCAGAAGGTCGGCGGCGATCCATTCGGGGTCATTGTCCCCATCGGCGATGATCAGCACCTCGGACGGTCCGGCGATCATGTCGATACCGACCGTGCCGAAGACATGGCGCTTGGCAGCCGCCACATAGGCATTGCCGGGGCCGACGATTTTGGCGACCGGTGCAATCGTCTCGGTCCCGAAGGCCAGCGCTGCGATCGCCTGCGCACCGCCGATGCGATAGATTTCCTCGACGCCGGCCATGCGTGCAGCGGCAAGAACCGCGGGGTTCACCACGCCGCCATTGGCCGGCACGACCATCACGATGCGATCGACACCGGCAACCTTTGCCGGAATGGCGTTCATCAGCACGGAGCTTGGATAGCTTGCGGTGCCGCCGGGCACATAGAGCCCGACCGCCTCGATCGCCGTCCAGCGCGAGCCGAGAATGACGCCCAGCTCGTCTTCGTAGCTGTCGTCGCGCGGCAGCTGCCGGCGGTGATGGGATTCGATCCGAACCGAGGCGACCCGAAGCGCACCGAGAACTTCCGAGGGAACCTGTTCGATCGCCGCGTCGATTTCCTCAGAGCCGACCCGCATCGGCGTCACGGCAAAATCGAGCCCGTCGAAATGCAGCGAATAGTCCGCAAGCGCCGCGTCGCCTCGAGCCTTCACATCGTCGATGAGAGTGCGGACAACGGCATTGACGTCTTCGGACACTTCTCGTTTCGTCGTCAGGAAGGTTGCGAAACGTTGCTCGAATTCTTCCGATCCATGGTCCAGCCAGATAGCCACGCCGATAATCCTCTTTGAAGCATGATCCCCTACCGAAGAACCGCGAGCCGGTTTTCCGACAGGATGATGCAAAAACAAACCGCTGCAAAGGCAGCCGAAACTCAGGCCCCGTCGGGGTGACTGGGCATGGATGCGGTTTCCCACGCACCACCGATATCCGCAAGCTGAACTTCGATGCATTCGACATCGAGCGCGATCGTCGCATGGCCGGCGAGCGTCAGTTCGATTGTCCCCTCGGGCCCTTCTCCAATCTGGTCGAACCGGATGGCAAGCAGCGACAGCACGGCGTCGCTGCTGCGCCTGTCGATACCGGTGGAACGAACGGCCAGCACCCGCTTGAAGACCAGCGCCGAGCGATGCCGCTCGAAGGACTTGTCCTTGCGATCGGACAGCTCCCAAACGAAGCGGTTGGCAGCAACGGCAAATTGCTTCAGGCGCGGCGAGAATTCCATGTCGCCGACCTTGAAGACGCTGTCCTGCATATGCGCAGACACGATCGCCAGGTCTTCGCCATCAAGCGCCAGAAGCTTGAGATCGGTCATTCACTTATCTCCCCATTGCCAGCGAGATGCCGGTCGTCGCCAACGCCATGATGGAGATAAGGCCCTGAGGCGGAAGACGCAACCGGAGATACGATCTACCCCGGTTGCGGACCTGCTTATTCGCTAATTCGCTCGACGTTTGCGCCGCAGCGCGTCAGCTTCTCTTCCAGCCGTTCGAAGCCGCGGTCGAGATGGTAGACGCGGGAGACCACCGTCTCGCCCTCGGCCACAAGACCGGCGATGACCAGCGAGACCGACGCGCGAAGGTCCGTCGCCATCACCTGCGCGCCGCGAAGCCGTGGCACGCCCTCGATCTTGGCCGTCTGGCCCGAAAGCGAGATTTTCGCCCCGAGGCGCGCCAGCTCCTGCACATGCATGAAGCGGTTTTCGAAGATTGTCTCTGTTATGTGCGAGGTCCCGGAAGAGCGCGTCATCAGCGCCATGAATTGCGCCTGAAGGTCGGTTGGGAAGCCCGGGAACGGATCGGTGACGATGTCGACCGGCTTGATGCCGCCGCCGTTGCGCACCACCCGGATACCGGTATCGGTCTGCGTGATCTCGGCGCCGGCCCGGCGAAGCGTCTCGAGCGCGGTGTCGAGCAGCGCCATGTCGGTGTTTTCAAGCCGGACGTCGCCGCCGGCCATTGCGACAGCCATGGCATAGGTGCCGGTCTCGATGCGGTCGGGCAGAACCCTGTGGCGTGCGCCGGAAAGCGACGTCACGCCCTCGATGGTGATCGTGCTCGTACCGGCGCCGGAAACCTTCGCGCCCATCGCATTCAGGCAGTTGGCAAGATCGACGACCTCCGGCTCGCGCGCAGCATTGCCGATCACGGTCGTGCCCCGGGCAAGCGTCGCCGCCATCATCAGCACATGGGTCGCACCGACGGAAACCTTCGGGAACGTATAGCGCGCGCCGATAAGGCCGCCCTTCGGCGCCGTCGCGTTGATATAGCCGCCATCGATTTCCATGTTGGCGCCGAGCGCCGCAAGCCCCTCGATGAAGAGGTCGACCGGGCGCGTGCCGATGGTGCAGCCGCCGGGAAGCGAAACGCGGGCCTGGCCTTCACGGGCAAGCAGCGGCCCGATGACCCAGAAGCTAGCGCGCATCTTCGAGACCAGCTCGTAATGCGCCGTCGTGTCGACGATCGTGCGGCATGTGAAATGGATGGTGCGGGAATATGCGTCTTCCTGACGCTCGCGACGGCCATTGACCGCGACATCGACGCCGTGGTTGCCGAGAATGCGCAGAAGCAGTTCGACATCGGCCAGATGCGGCACGTTTTCGAGCGTCAGCGTATCGCTCGTCAACAAAGAGGCGATCATCAATGGCAAAGCCGCATTCTTGGCGCCGGAAATCGGAATGACCCCATTGAGTTCATTGCCGCCGACAATCCTGATACGATCCATGTGCGATTACGGGCCGAGCCCGCCTTTCCTGAAAGTTCGAAGCCTTGAAAAAGGAAGGTGGTGTGTAGACGAAATAAGGTGGGGCTTCAATTCGTTTGGCGTGAGGCCGGACGTTTCATTACGATTCGTCCGTTTTTGCGGCAGGGAGCCCATCTGTTTCATCTGCCTGCCCGGCACGACGTGCGCGGACCTGCTGTTTTCGCCGTGCCAGATTCTCGCGCAGCTTCTCGGCCGCCCGCCCGCGCCGCCTTTCCGCCCCAAGGTCCGCCCGTGATTTCACCGGCCCACCGGCCTTGCTTTCCAAGGGCCTCGCGTCATCGGACACCGGCGCGCCACGCTCTGTCTGGTCTTTTTCCATAAGGTCTCCATAGCCGAAATCGACGCCCTTCAAAAGGCTTGGGCGCTTTTTCACCTGATGTTTCATGGAACTTGCCATTTGCGGCTTGCGCTTGCCCCCCAGCTGTGGCAATAGGCGCCTCGCTCGACACGGAACATCAAGCCGCGTCACAGAATGCTGCTATAGCTCAGGGGTAGAGCACTCCCTTGGTAAGGGAGAGGCCGAGAGTTCAAATCTCTCTAGCAGCACCAGTTTTCCTTGTTTCAATACAAGGACTTATCACAAAATCAATGGGTTACAGTTTCGTTTGCTCCAGCACACTGCTACAGCGGAGCCATGAACGACATGCCATTGCCCCCTCGCCTAATCAAACGCGGAAACGTCTATTGGTTCCGGTGTTCGATCCCCCGCGACATCAAAAGCTCCTATCCCAAAACGGAAGAAACGTTCTCACTGGAGACCCGGGATTACCAGGACGCACTAAAGAAGCTTCGGAAAGCCTCAGCAGAAGTAGACGACCGTTTCGACCAACATCGGCAGCTATTGTCACGGCAACTAGAACCCGCACTGGCGGAGCTGTCTGGCGCCCAGATCAAGCACGTCGAGGAAGTCTATTTCGCGCATCTGCTGGATGAGGACGAGGAGCTACGCCTTGCGGGCCTCGACGATCAGGATTTCGATGCTTACGGCGAACTGCTGGAAGATATGGACGCTGTCAATCGTTATGAGCTGGCCCGAGGCGCCCCATCAACCTTCCCCCTATCGGAAGCGGCGGAGGTTCTGACGTGGGACAATGTCGGCCTCAAGCTTGATCCAGCATCCCCGAGCTGGCCAAAGGTGGCGAGAGCGATCCTAAGCGCCAGTGTCCGCGCCACTGCTGCCAAACGACAACGCAACGAAGGGAACCCGGTTGAAACTCCGGTGCTGTCGCAAACCAAGCCGAAGGCCAGCGGACCGCTCGCCTCAACGCTGATTGATGAATGGGCCGCCGAAAAGAGCCGTGCCAAGGGCGGCTGGACCCCGGCAACCGCGAAGGCGAACCGTCTGTGGGCCGAACGTTTCATCGAAATGGCCGGAGACAGGCCGATGAACAATTATGGCAAAGCGGATGCCCGCGAGTTCAAGGCCGTATTGCTGTCGCTGCCGCCCAACTGGACCAAAATTAAAGTACTTGAGAAGCTTTCCATGAAGGAGGCGGCAAAGCGAGCCACCGAGTTGAGCCGTGAGCCTATGTCCGGGAAGAACGTGAACAAGGTTCTCGGGTTCGTACGAGCATTCTGGAACTGGGCTGAGGCGAACTACGACGATATCCCGACCAATCCCTTCGACGGACTGAACGTCAAGATTAGTGGCAAGGCCAGTGACGAACGCCACCCGTTCACATTGGCCGAACTGTCGACCATCTTCCGATCTCCTATTTACACAGGGTGCCGGAGCGGCCGCTACCATAACTCCCCGGGCGACCTGATCCCGAGCGACCAAGGTATTTACTGGGTGCCATTGGTCGGCCTATTCACTGGATGCCGCTCTGGTGAAATCATTCAGCTTCGCACCGAAGATGTGAAGGTCGAAGGAGGCATCGCCTACATCGAAGTTACCGACGAAGGTGAGGATCTCAATGTAAAGACAGGCGGCTCGCGTCGGCGTATCCCAGTTCACGAGGAGCTCAAAGACATGGGCTTCCTTACTTTCGTTGAACGGCAGCGCAAGCAGAAGCACAAGCGACTGTTCCCCGAGCTTCCGAAAGCTGCAGATGGCACCTACTCAACGGGTTACTCCACCAAATTCGGCAACAGCCTTAAGAAGCTAAGGATCAAGCATGGAAAGAATTCGTTCCATAGCTTCCGTCATAGCTTTGAGGATGCTTGTCGCAATAGTCGTATCCCGCTCGACTTCATGAACGCGTTGCAAGGTCACACTCAGAAAGGCATGGCCGGACGCTACGGAAACGGCCTCTACGGTCTGCAATTGCTTAACGAAGAAATGGCTAAGCTGCACTATGATGGCCTGGACCTGTCCCACCTCATATCCCGCAAGACCTGACCTTGCAGAGGTTGACGGCTAACACGCGCTCTTGCAAAGTTCCCGTCACCCGTTCGCCGCGTCTTCTAATTCTCAAATACTTAAGATTGAAATCATGTCATCAGACCTCAAGACGATCTCCGACAAGCTCTGGAATACTGCGGACAAGCTCCGGGCCAATTCCGGCATTCTCCCCGCCGAATACGCCCGTCCCGTCCTAGGCCTTCTATTCCTGCGACATGCAGACGAGCGGTTCTCTGAGGTCGAAGCTAGGCTTGCTCCGCGTGAAGGCTCGCGTATCCGTCCAGGCGCAGACGCCTACAAGGCGGAAGGAGCAATCTTTCTGCCGCCCGAGGCGCGGTTCTCGTTTCTGCTAAGCCTTCCAGAAGGCTCGAACCTTGGTCGCGCTCTAACGACGGCCATGCGCGAGATCGAGGCGAAGAACCCGGAATTGGCCGACGTTCTTCCCAAGACCTATCAGTCCATCCCCGACGATGTCATTGTTGAACTGCTTCGAGCACTCCAGCCGCTCAAGATTGCCGGTGACGCATTCGGTCATGTCTATGAGTATTTCATGGGCAACTTCGCCAAAGACACGATGCAGAAGGGCGGCGAGTTCTATACGCCCTCGTCCATCGTCCGGCTGATCGTCGAAATCATCGAGCCCTATCATGGTCGCATTTTGGATCCGGCCTGTGGCTCGGGCGGCATGTTCGTTCATTCGGCAGACTTCGTGAAGCGCCATCAGCGGGAACCTGACAAAGATCTGTCGATCTATGGCGTCGAGCGCACCCGAGAGACTTGGCGTCTCGCTCAGATGAACCTCGCAGTGCATGGCCTCTCCGGCAAGATCCTCGACGCCGACACTTATCGCGATCCGGTGTTTGAAGAGGTGATGCCGAAGAAGAACGACAAGGGCTGTTACGATGGACCGGGCGGCTTCGATTTCGTCATGGCCAATCCGCCCTTCAACGTGAAGGAACTAGACAAGAGCAAGCTGCTGGACATCGCCAACCGCTTTCCCTTTGGCGTCCCGAATGCCGACAATGCAAACTATCTCTGGATACAGTTCTTCTGGTCGCGGCTGAATGAGACGGGCCGCGCCGGGTTCGTCATGGCCAATTCTGCAGCCGATGCGCGAGGCGGGGAACAGGAAATCCGCAGGAAGCTGATCGAAAGCGGCAGCGTCGATGTCATCGTCTCGGTCGGGCCGAACTTCTTCCTCACGGTCACGCTTCCCTGCACCCTGTGGTTCTTCGACAAGGGCAAGACGAAGGGGCAAAGGGCTGACGAGGTGCTGTTCCTCGATGCCCGGCACATCTTCCGTCAGATCGACCGCGCCCACCGCGATTTCACGGAAGAACAGGTCGAGGCATTAGCCAACATCGTGCGGCTTTGGCGGGGCGAGGAGCTGGAGTTCTTCACCCAGTCCAAGGCGTGGCTGGAAGAGCGCTTCCCGGAGCTTGCCTATGGTAACGTCGCCGGTCTGTGCCGCAGTGCCACCCGTACCGAGATCGAGGCGCAGGGCTGGTCGCTGAACCCTGGGCGCTATGTTGGGGTCGCGGCCGGTGAAGCGAACGGCGAGGACTTCCGCGAGAAGCTGGGGGAGTTGCACGAAGAGCTGGAAGCGCTGAACATCGAGGCGGCACGGCTTCAACGAGCCATATCTCAGAATTTTTCAGAGGTGCTTTATGCTGAAGCTATCTGAGGAATGGGTTCTGATCCCGCTTAAGAACCTGGGCTTCTTGGGAAGGGGCAAGTCCAAGCATCGACCGCGCAATGACCCGTCCCTTTACGATGGAAAATACCCTTTCGTACAAACTGGCGATGTCACCCATGCCGAGTATTGGCTGACGGCGCACTCCCAGACGTACAGTGACAAAGGATTGGCTCAGAGTAAGCTGTGGCCAGCAGGGACCCTATGCATTACAATTGCCGCAAATATCGCGGAGACGGCCGTACTGACAGTTGATGCGTGCTTTCCCGACAGCGTAGTTGGATTTATTCCCGATCCACTTAAGGCAAACACCGCATTCATCAAGTACAGTTTGGACCTGTTAAAGCAGCGATATAAAGAAATTTCGCGTGGAACAACCCAAGATAACCTGAGCCTTGAGAAGCTGAACTCGATCCAAATTAGGGTCCCGCCGTTGTCAGTTCAGGATCGGGTCGCCGTCATCCTCCGTACTTACGACGACCTCATCGAGGTGAACCAGCGGCGCATTGCGATCCTTGAGGACATGGCGCGGCTGCAGTTCGATGAATGGTTCGTCCGCTTCCGCTATCCGGGCCATGACGCCGTGCCGTTGGTCATGACGGAACTTGGGAAGGTGCCTGAGGGGTGGTCAGTAAGCTCCCTAGACAACCTATGCGTCAAGATCACCGATGGGTCTCATTGGAGCCCGACCTCTCAACCGGCTGGAAAGTTGATGGCTTCCGTCAAGGATATGGGAGAGTGGGGCTTCGATTTAAGCAAGTGCCGGTCCATCTCGGACGAGGACTTTGACAAACTGGTTCGTAATGACTGCTTGCCATTGCTCGGCGATATTCTGGTCGCCAAGGACGGCGCAAATCTCAACAAGCATACTTTTCTGGTAACCGAGCAGAGGGACGACCTAGCCGTTCTGTCTTCCATCGCCATCATTCGACCAAACGAACAGGTGGAGCGAGAGTACTTGACGGCAGCTTTGAAGTCGCCGGACGTCAGTGCGCGAATAAAGCAGAGCGTATCAGGTGCGGCGATCCCGCGCATCATTCTAAAGGATTTCAAGAAACTTCCCATGATTGTTCCGCCACTGAAGCTACAATCGAAATGGGTTGCAAACTTCGCACCCTTAGCAGAGCAATGCAGAACGTTGACTTGCTCGAACTTCCGGCTCCGCGCCGCTCGCGACCTTCTTCTCCCGAAGCTGATCTCCGGGGAGATCGACGTCTCGGCCGCCTACGAGACCTTTGCCGAGGCGGCGGAATAGCCCGTGGTCGAGACCCCGAAGGAGATTGAATACGGCATTCCCGAGGGCACCCGCGCCACGCTGACCGGCTTCTCCGAGGACGGGCTGGTCGAGAAACCGGCAATCGAGCTTCTGGAAACGCTCGGCTGGAGCCACTTCAATCTCTATGAGGAGAGCTTCGGTCCCAACGGATCACCGTTTCGCGACACGCTGCGAGATCCCTATCTGACCAAGACGCTGCGCACCGCGCTTTCCCGGCTGAACCCCAACCTGCCCCAGGACGCGCTCGACCTCGCCTTCGACACCCTGACGCAGGACCGGGCATCAATGGTACCGATGGCCGCAAACCGGGAAGTTCTGGAACTGGTGCGGGACGGGGTCCATGTCGAATACCGCGACGATGACGGCGGGATAGCTAAGGAGCGGGTCCGTGTCATCGACTGGCGCGATCTCACCGCCAATGACTTCACCCTGATCTCGCAGGCCTGGATTTCCGGCGAACTTCACCGCCGCCGGACGGACCTGATAGGCTTCGTCAACGGAGTGCCGCTGCTCTTCATTGAACTGAAGGCCGGACACAGGCGGATCGAGGATGCCTATCGCGACAATGTCCGCGACTATCGTGACAGCATTCCGCAGCTCTTCCGGCCCAATGGGTTTGTTCTCGTCTCCAACGGGCTCGACACCCGGATTGGAGCATCGGCCTATTCGCCGTGGGACACCTACAAGGAATGGAAGCGGATCGATGACGAGACCGAGCCGGGCCGCATATCGCTCGAAACCGCAATCCGGGCCGCCGCCACGCCAGAACGCCTAATCGACCTTGTCGAGAACTTCCTCATTTTTGAGGAAACCAAGGACGGGCTCGTCAAGAAGATTGCCCAGAACCATCAGTTCCTCGGAGTGAACAAGGCAGTTCAGGCCGTGGCCAATCTTGGGGAGAACCAAGGCAAGCTCGGAGTGTTTTGGCATACGCAGGGTTCCGGCAAGAGCCTTTCCATGCTCATCTTCGCCCGGAAGGTTCTCCGCACGATGCCTGGTGCCTGGACCTTCCTAGTCGTCACCGACCGCGAGGAGCTAGACAAACAAATATCAGATTTCTTCGCCGCTTGTGGCGCTGTGACCAAGGATGTTCGGGAAGTCCGAGCCGGTTCCAAGGAGCACCTCAAGACGCTGCTACGCGGTAACGAGCGCTTTGTCTTTACGCTGATCCACAAGTTCGGCACGGCCAAAGGTGAGACGTTCCCGGTTCTCTCCGAACGGTCGGACATCATCGTCATTGCCGACGAGGCGCATCGCTCGCAATATGACACCTTGGCCGCTAACATGCGCCGAGCGCTACCGAACGCAGCCTTCATCGGCTTTACCGGCACTCCCCTTATGGCCGGAGAGGAAAAGACCCGCGACGTCTTCGGTGACTACGTTTCGACCTACACCTACCAGCAGTCGACCGAGGATGGAGCCACGGTTCCGCTCTACTATGAGAACCGCATCCCCGAGTTGGAGTTTGCCAACGAGACGTTCGCCGAGGATTTGGAGGCCGTCATAGAAGGGGCCGATCTCGACGAGGAACAAGAGCGCGAACTCGAGAAACGCCTCGGCACTCAGTATCATCTGATCACGCGCGAAGACCGGCTCGACAGGATCGCCGAGGACCTCGTTCGCCATTTCGTCGGTCGCGGTTATCGCGGCAAGGCCATGTTCGTGGCCATCGACAAGGCAACGGCAGTGCGCATGTACGACAAAGTTCGCCGGGCATGGGATGCCGAAGTCGGTCGCCGGGAGGCCGCCCTTGCTACAGCTCCAGCCGATCGGCGCGAGGCCTTGGCCGCTGTCATTGCCTTCATGCGTCGGACGGACATGGCAGTCGTGGTCAGCCAAGGTCAGAATGAGATCGCCGACATGGAGGCCAAAGGTCTCGACATTCGCACCCACCGGAGGCGGATGAACGAGCAGGACTTAGACGCCAAGTTCAAGAAGGGTAGCGATCCGCTTCGGCTAGTGTTCGTCTGCGCTATGTGGATTACCGGCTTCGACGTGCCGACGTGCTCGACCATCTATCTTGATAAACCGATGAAGAACCACACCCTGATGCAGACCATCGCTCGGGCCAACCGCAATGCGCCGGGTAAGAAGGCCGGTCTGATCGTTGATTATGTCGGCATCTTTCGTAATCTGGAGAAGGCACTGGCTATCTACGCCATTGGTGGCGCAACCAATGCCAAGCCCATTGCCGACAAGTCCGCGCTGGTCGAGGATCTTGCCGAAGCCATTAAAGAGGCACTTGCTTTTTGCCGGGCCAGGGACGTCGACCCGGGCGCGATCCTTGAGGTGACAGGGTTCGACCGGCTGGCGAGGCTTGGCGATGCTGTGGAAGCATTGAATGGTACCGACCCTGAGCGCCGCACATTCCTTTCCCTAGCTTTCAATGTCTGGAACACGTTCAAGGCTGTCCTCCCCGACGCCCGGGCCGAGCCCTACAGGAAGATTTCTGCAGCCGTCGAGGTCATCGCCCAGCGTATCCGCTCGCTCACCGAACGCCCAGACATCTCCGAGGTTGCAAGCAAGATTGAGGCGCTCCTCGACAATTCTATCGCTGGCGTCGAGATCACTGCTCCGATCCGCGAGGACGGGAATACGGACGGATTGTTCAATCTTTCTCAACTGGATATCGAGAGACTGCGTGCGATGTTCGCCACCGACAATCGTCAACGGACGGACACCCAGCGGCTTCGCCGGGCGGTCGAGGATCAACTTGCGGAAATGGCAGCTCGCAATCCAACACGCCGTGGCCTCGTCGAACGTTTCGAAGCTCTCGTCACACAATACAATGCAGGAAGCCTAACGGCCGCCGATTTCTTCAATCAGCTGTTGGCACTGGTCGGGGACTTGAATGCCGAAGACCAACGAGCGATCCGCGAGGGTTTGACTGAAGAAGAGCTGGCGATCTTCGACATCTTGACCCAACCGGAGCCGAAGCTTGAGCCAGAAGACGAAGACCTCGTGAAGCGCGTGGCCAAATCCCTACTGGAGAAACTCAAGGCTGAGAAGCTGGTTCTAGATTGGCGGCTCAAGGAACGTGCCAAGGCCGCCGTGAAAGCGACGATCCAGCAGCTATATGACGAGGGGCTTCCTCAGGCCTATGACCAAGGCGTGTTCGACGAGAAGGTTGAACGGACGTATCAGTGGGTATTCGAAAAGTACTCGGGTGGTTTGGGAACAAGCACGACCCAGTGACCGCTGCCATCGACCTCAACCAACCGAGGGCGTTGTCCACGACAACACGATGATTGGCAATCCGAGATGTCGGAACAGCCTTCCTCCGCAAATCGGTTTCAGCAGTATCTCCGCATGCGAGAGGTTTGCGGGGTAGGTCGTCCCGGCTAAGGCATATAGTCAATCCTGACGGGTCGCAGAAGACTAACTTCAATCGCGATCTTATGCTTAGCAGTCAAAAGCTCGAGGGCTCCCTCCAAATCTGCCCCCAGGTGTCGCAGGACCTGCCCGCGTGACCTCGGGTAGACATGGAGCTCCTTCGGTCCTCCTGCGGCGTTCGGCCATCGCTTGTGTGTCCCCGAAGCCATCTTGTGCACCAGCTTGGCCATCTGCACCCGCTTAAACTCGGCCTTGCTGTCTGGCTGCAGATCAGCGCGTACGGTCAATTCCAACGCAAGGCAAGCTTCAACGACCTTGCGAGGATCGACATTGGCCTTCCGAAGCCTAGCCCATGCTGCCTTTGCCCGTTCCTGCGACGAAAGACCGTTGAGCCGGAAGGCTTCGACGTGAGGACCGGCATTCATGTATAGCGTCTGGACGCGCTGGATGGCGTTCGTGACCCAGATGTCGTCCTTGTTCCCGTCAAGCCACGCCTTTGCGGTCTTGCGATGCGGAGCGATCTCCTTTGCCGTGTAGGAGCGCTTGTACGGGCTGCCATGGCGGCTGTGGCGATCGGCGTGGGATCGGCAGAAGAACGTGTCCAGACCGTCCTGTGTGGCTGCGCGGGAGGGCTTGCCGCAGCCCATTACACGACAGGTGTGGAACCGTAGGCTTGGTTCGGCTGCTCGTGTGGCGACCTCTTCCTTGCGGTCACGCTTTTTCGTCCAGTTTGCCATCTCTTACGGGCCCTACAATGAGTAGCACTTGGGTTGATATAAGGTTTACTAGTAGGCTTAGGTGGTTGTAAGGTTCCACCCGGTGAAGATGGTGTCGAAGGTGGCCCGTAGGTAAGGGGACTACCCCGAGAGGGGACCCCCTACTTAGGTCCAACCAAGGTCCCTAAGGGCTTAGCGAGACATCCACCATCCCAGGCAAGCCAACATGGTAGGAAAAGACATCAAGCATAACCAGCCCTGCCGCTTCTCGTGCGGAGGTGGCGACAAGGATCGCATCGTGAATGGGTAGCGCAACGATCCCCAGGCGCTTCAATTTCAGCAAGATGTCGACCATGATCTGGCTTTCCTGGAACTGGATGCGGTGCCCGATACCTTCGAAGAATAGGTCGGCGATTGCGGGGTGATGCCGTTTGATCGCTTCGGTGATGTCGGTGATCTTGGTCCCCTTCTGGAACTTCTTCCCCACGCCCCTTGGCATCCTGGTCAAAGGCTTGTCGCTAAAGACCATCGCATTGAACACGGTCTTCATGTCGCTGCGATACTCTTCAAAGCCAGGGATGACATAGAGGTCACCTGAAGGCGGAAGGACGCCCTTCATACCGTGGAGCTGCCGTGCGCTCATTTGGGAGTAGTCGAGCTCGGCTATGGCCTCACCGTCGATGACCAGCCGGTCAAAGCGGTCCTCCTTGCTCATGCCTTGCCAAAAGCCGTCGAAGAGGCGACCACCGCACCCCAATTCACCTCGGGTGAAGATGCGCCGAAGGGCTCTCTCGTCGGTGTCGGGGATGGGGCTTGTCTCGCCTTGGAAGCTTCCGTAGTCGAGATCGGCATTCCGCAGCCAGTCATTGATCTCCTGCATCTCACGCCGAAAGCGGATTGTGTCCTCGGTGTCCTCATAGTCGATGACATCCGCCTTGTCCCAGAAGTCCGTCTTCTTGTTCTTCAAGATGACCGTCTCGTTCACACCATGGAAGCCAAGGTCGGCGAAGGCCATATTCAGGTCCACCATGCTCTCCGTGAGGCGTGGACCTGGGCGAATGGTCGTCCGCCGCGCACCTTCCCCGTAGCCGTCGCCGATATCTTGCTCGATCCAGGCGAGTTCCGATTTGGCGAGCATATCCAAGACACGAGTGAAGGTTTTGCCCAAGACCCTCGGACGGTATCGGTTCCGTCGCCCAAGGACATCCTTGGAACGCGTGACGTAAATGCCGTTGAGACGCAGGTACAGCTTGTGGTGCATCAGGTCGCACAGGATGGCTTCTACCGTCAGTTCGAAGGTTTCCTGATCGTCCTTCTTCCGCTTGCGTTTACGGAGCCCGTGAAGCCCCTCATAGCGCTCAATGTCGACAATAGCGTCTGCGATGATCGCCTTGGACACTGCGGTCTTGGCAAACCGCCAAGGGCTGAACGGGCTATCCTTGGGCTTTTTCGTGTCCGGGGCGTCCACGTCGGCATCGTCGTCGGGAAGCAGCCAATTTTCAACAATGTCGATTTCGAAAGTGCGGGCTTGGTCAGTCAATGTGTCGTGTCTCGTCAATTAGTCAACATGGCCACCCCGCTTCCACGGACGCATAGGCGACCATGGGCGCAGACGAAGCCAACCGGCAGGTTCTGTCCCGGCCAACGGGCGGCGATCTACGCGTGCCCTTGCGGCCATGTGTGGGGCATTGCGCAGCCGAGGTCGCGGAGCCGGGTCGTACACGCGCCGAGGAAGATTGCCAAGCGCCTATCGCCTTCAAGACTTGCGCCCATGGCCAGAACGGCATTGAGATGGCTGTCTACGCAACTTCCGCCCGTACACGCTTGGCCACTTGGCCACCGTCATCCTGCTCACGCCGGTCAAGGCTTGCACGTCGGTCCAGCTCTTGCCAGCCTTGAGCAACTCGCCAACATGTCCGTTCCGCTTGGTGTCTTCTGCCTTGCCCTTGAACTTGACGGCCTTCCCCCCAGCGCTGGTTCTCCGCTGCAGCTCCTGACGATGCCAGCGTATTCAGCCGTTCTCGACGGCTTGTCCTCCAAGCGCACGATATACTGAAGCCTTCGACATGCCGGTCTTCGCCATGATCTCCTTGACGGTCACCCCGGCCTCCTTCAGTTCCCTGATGGTCACCACGGTCTCTTCGGTCATCTTCGGGTGCCGTCCGAACTGCACGCCCTTGGCCTGCGCAACCTTGATCCCGTCGGCCTGACGTTCCTTCCTGATGTTGTTCTCGAACTCGGCAACGCTCGCCAAGATTTGAAGCGTAAGCTTCCCGGTGGACGAGGTCGTGTCGACGCTCTGGTCCAAGACCTTGAACTCGACACCCTTGGCAGCGAGCTCATCAATGATGTTCAGAAGGTCGCGTGTCGATCTGGCAAGGCGGTCGATCTTCGTCACGAGGAACACATCGCCCTCACGGCAGTACTCGATGGCCTTCTTCAACTCTGGGCGCTCCCGGTCCACACCCGACTTCTTCTCTTGGAACACCTTGGCAGGTTTCAGCGCCGCCAGCTTCTCCAACTGCACGTCGAGGGACTGTCCGGTGGAGGATACGCGGGCGTAGGCTACGATGCTCATGATGCCGTCTCTCTTGTCTAAGGGTTTTGGAGAACAAGCCTATGAGACATGTGAGAGACGCTGTCAACCGCCTCCGTCCACAATTCGTCTCTCAACTATACATTTTGAGACCATAGTTATAGCATTCCCATGCTCGAGGTCTTTCGCCTCCATTTGGGTATTTCGCGTCCATTTATCGGGTGAGCGGACCCTGGACCGCAATTAAGACAGCACAGCAATTCGTTCTGTTAGCAGTGCGTTAGCGGTTCACAACTATAACGCTACAACCCGGGACGAGGGGATGGGCCTTAATGAGATTTCCGCTGATAGTCACTCGTATAGCCTGCAGTATCGCGGCTTCTGATCGTCTGTCGATTGCGATTAGCGCAGGGATGCGGTTCGACCGCCGTCGGCGACAAAGCGAGGTCGAGACGCCGGATGGCTTGAGGCCGTTCTACGGCCAATCAAAGTGAGCGTTACCCCTATGGCCTCAATAGCGTCCCCCTAAGCCGTGCATCGCTTCAAGAAACATTGCCTCAAACCCGTTGCCTCCATCTTCTTACAAGAACCGAAGTGAGTTTTCGATGAACCTCGACACCGCGATGCGTGAAGCTGCCAAGTCAGCCGACAAGGCTGCGCAACGCGCCATGCTCAAATATGCCAACGGGCTTGTCACAGACGAAGATGATCTTACAGGCGTTCTTATCGGCAACCTCGACGCCACGTTCGACAAGAGCATTGCCGGTTTACAATGGTCCAGCTCCATCCTACGTCACCGCAAAGGGAGCGCTGCCGAGGAAAGTCGCATCGGGGCCGACATGGTAATACATGTTTCCCTTTCGACGCCTATTCAAAAGTATTCCAAGGCTGTCTTAATACAGGCAAAGCGCCATGAACCCAACTTTAAGATGTCGACGAAGGATCATAACGATCTCGTTCAACAGTGTGGAAAGATGTTAGGGGTAACGCCGGCATCCTTCGTTTTTGACTACACAAAGAACGACATGAGGGTTGCGTCTGCGAGCAAGATACAGGGGTCGTCAAATCGCGACCTATATCGTGCATGCAACTGGACTTCCTACCGGTTTTTCTGGGAGCTTTTTAGGAGCCCTATTGGTGACCCTAACCTCACAAGCGCAAAAGTCAGTGATCTGCCTGTTCCCAACATTCTAAAATTAACCGTAACAGGTGACGTGAACGAAGACTGACTTCGCTCTGAGGACCACCCATGGCGAAGGGGGTCCACCGGGGGGATGTCCTAACGAACAACCTTTTCTAATGCCACCTCGGAATTTTACATCAAAATCATTCTGCATTTTGGATCGTATTAAAGCATGTGCTGCGGCAAGTGGTTGTGTTATCCGACTTGAAGTTGCTACAGCAGCATGCTACATCGAACTCAATGCAGCCGAAGCTAACTATCTGATTTTTATGTAAAATAGCGGCGTTGTGAGAAAATTCAAATCTCTCTAGCAGCACCAGTTTATCCCCCGGAAATCGTTCAGCCATTGAACTTTAAGGCTTTGGACACCGCTCCTGAGTATATCTGAGCGGTACCGTCGTTTTTGGCTACAGCCGACTGCGTTGCCAGTTCAGGGGCATAAGAATGAGACTTGCGCTTCACGAGTATTTTCGTCCGTCGAAAGAGGAATTTGAAGCACTTTGGGCGCATGCCTTAATAACATTCGACGCCAGCTCGCTTCTCAATTTGTATGGATACTCCGCAGAAACAAAAAAAGATCTGGTCGCGGCTTACGAAAATTTTGCCCCGCGTATTGTCTTGCCTTACCAGTTTGCGCTCGAATACAGCCGCAACCGAGCTAAAATAATCAGCAAGCAGATAGCAAATTTCCAGAAAGCTCAAAAAGACCTTGAAGAGCTCCTTAAGAAACACGAATCTAGACAGGAACAGCCATACCTGTCTAGTAAGTCCGTGAAGGCCGTGGAATCAATTTTAAAAGAGCTTGCCCAAGGCAAGTCTCGACTAGAGAAATCGATGGCTGCTGATGAAGAGTCAGATCTTTTGCTTTCCCTCTTTGATGGCAAAATAGGACCCGAGCCCACACCGGACCAGCTCAGTGCGCTTTATGCTGATGGCAAAAAGAGATTCGACAAGGAAGTTCCTCCTGGCTTCAAGGACATCAAAGAGAAGGGAGAGCCCGACTGCTATGGCGATTTCATCGCGTGGAGCCAGTGACCTGCCACTGAACTTTCATCCGGCAGCGATTAGAGCCTCGGCGGTTTTGGATACGCCAATTGGCGCGGTGTAAGCAACCGGCGGAAACGCGAAGCTTCCATCTCGCGCAGCGTTGGAGCCGG
>NZ_PCDP01000057.1 GCF_003240585.1 Arminella tubonensis | reverse complement strand
GCGCATCTGGCAGGCGGAAGCTCGCCGGCCCTGTCCGAACTCGAGTACGGGTTGATCCTGTTTTCCCATGCCTTCAATCGTTGGATGGTCCGCTGCATGGCGGCGGCTGGCGTCGCTGGCCTCTCTCCCATTGAAATCCTGATCATCCATTCCGTACGGCATCGCGACCGGCCAAAGACGCTTTCTGATCTCTGCCTCGTGCTCGATATCGAAGACACACATATCGCTAATTATGCGGTCAAGAAGCTGGAAGCTGCCGGCCTCGTCAAGTCGGGCAAGTCGGGCAAGGAAAAGATGATCCAGACCACCGACAGGGGTCTTGAGGCGCTAAAGCGCTACTCCGAAATCCGCGAGCGCCTTCTGGTGGAGGCAACGAAGGTCTCGGGTCTCTCCCAGGGCGA
>NZ_PCDP01000055.1 GCF_003240585.1 Arminella tubonensis | reverse complement strand
AGACAAAGGAGTCCGATTTAGGATTCCAATTTTCGCATGAATATGCGACGGTCCTGCATGCGCACAGGTGTCACATTTGAGGTTTCCGCTGCCGACCGGGTTCGGCTGAACGCAATCGTTTCGGCAGCCAGCTCGCCGCAAAAGTATGTCTGGCGGGCGAAGATCATCTTGATGACCGACGAGGGTCTGGGAACGGTCGCGATCATGGAGGCGACGGCTAAGTCGAAGACCTGCGTCTGGCGTTGGCAGGAGCGCTTCATGACGGAAGGGCGTAGACGTTGTCGACCGGGTTGTTGCTCTGACGCAGGAGCCGCCCACGCAGGAAGCCACTCACTGGACGGTTCGTGCGATGGCAAAGGCTGTGGGGATTGCGGCGTCCTCAGTCGTCAAGATCTGGCATGAGCA
>NZ_PCDP01000002.1 GCF_003240585.1 Arminella tubonensis | reverse complement strand
TCTGAAGAAAACAACGCCGCTGAGGCCCGATCAATCATTTAACTTACGCCGCCTTGCGTGTTCCCCCGTATGGTGCCGATATCGTGTGCTCAAAACGCATTGACTAACGGAACGCAATTAGACAACGGATGTGAAGCACTGACCGCGTGTGACCACATCTGTTTGCATCCGAGGCGCATAGTTCTTTGAACGCGAGAGAATGCAGGCGAGCTTCCGTCGCGACGACCACATTCAACGATGTCTTTGAGCCTGAAGAGGTTGGTAGCGTTTTCCTGGAGTTCAGGGTCACCGCATCCGCTCAAGAGATCCGGCAACTTCGCATCGAAAACCTTCCGGATCGAAACTTACCTCAGGCGGCGAACCAAACAAGGATCTGAGCGCCGAACGAACATACTTCGTGCCGTAGCCCTGTCGGGTTGGCTCGGCGACCTTGGGGCCATCTCGCTCAACCCAATGCAATGAGAATACCGGAGCGGCGTCTCCCGAGATCGCCCAGGCAACATCCACACTGCCCTCGTTTTCAGAAAGTGCGCCGTACTTGATGGCGTTGGTGATCAACTCGTGAAGGCACAGGGCAATCGTCGTCGCCGAGTTTCGACTGACGCCTACATCTGGGCCACTCACGTGGATCCGGTTACGTCCGTCACTATTATAGGGCGAAACGGTCAGGTCGACGACAGATGACAACGAGACTTCTTCTCCCCCTGCTTCAAATACAGCCGTATGCACATTGGATAAGGCTTGCAGCCGACCGGTAAAATCTGCCGCCAAATCCTCTGCAGTGGCCGCACCGCGTCGCGTCATCTGAAAAATCGAAGCGACGCTGGCGAGAATATTCTTGATGCGATGATTGAGTTCCAGTCGCAGCTCCACCTCACGATCAATGGCGTCACGCACTTGTTTCTGGCGAAGCCGCACAAGTAGGTTCGTCTGAATACCATTGACGAGCTCCAGCTGCGCGATCGGACGCGTGTGAAACAAGAGACGGGCGCGCGGCCATGCTCGTTCGAGCTGGCTGCGAATGCGAGCGATCGGCGCCGCCCGCTCCAGCAACACCAGGATCGGAACTTCCGACCAGTCAGGCTGTGCCGAGAGATGTATACCTATTGCGGTGACGACCGCCGGGCTCAATGCTTCGTGGGTAATGACGATGACGCCGGGAGACAAAGACAGATGATGGGCTAAATTGTCTGTCCTGACGTGGTTGACGGGCACCCTTTGCTCACGCAGGAACGCGGCGATATAGTCGGCGTCCTTGCGGAAGGGGGCAAGGACTAGCACCCAGTCCAGTTCGATTTCGCCTGGCGCTACGTTCATTTCGGATCGGGTAGTGGATTATAGGAAACCACACTAACGCTGCCACTCTCGATCAACAGCTCCTGGATATTGAGGTCGTGCGGACCGTGGCGCTTTTTGACCACAGTGATGTTTCGTCGCAGGCGCCCTTCGTGCTCCATGATGCGCAGCAGGAGAACAGTGTCGCCGAGAAAGCTGACGTCAACGTCAATGCCCACGTTTTGGCCGATCAGACCATGCTGGGCGACGATCAACATGGTGAGCACGCCAGAGCGGGCAAGGAATTTAAGCAGCGACTGAATATCGCGAACCGCTTTTTCCCGGTGTGGCAGCGAGTTCAGATAACCGGTCAGGCTATCGATGACGACGACACGCGCTTTGCTCTGCGTGACTGCTTCCTGAACGATCTGGCCGAACTCGCCGGGCGAGATTTCATTCGGATTGAAATCCCGCAGGATGAGCTTGCCATCCTTGTGGAATTGCCTGAGCTGCATCCCCAAGCCTTCGGAGCGCCGGAAGAATGTCTCCAGCCTCTCTTCGAACAGGAACAACGCGACATTTTCACCGCGTTCAAGCGCCGCAGTCGCATAGAGCGATGACATGGTCGATTTGCCGGTGCCCGACTGCCCGATGACCAACGTGGTTGTTCCCGCCTCTTGGCCGCCACCAAACATGTCATCAAGCGCTCCGACTCCGGACTTGATCAGTTCTGGCTTAGTCGTGTCCGACGCCATGCTTGGCATGATCCGTGGGAAGACCACGATGCCCTCGCCTTCGCGGATAGCCATGTCGTGATATCCCTCTGCGACAGGAACGCCGCGCATCTTGGAAACCTCCACGCGACGGCGCACCCCGCCATATTCCTCCAACGCTTTGTCGAAGCGAATCACCCCATGTGCCAGGCCTTCGACCTCTTCGCCGCTGCGATCATAGCCCGCAACCTGGGTATCCAGTAGCAGTGCTACCACATTGCGCTTGGCAAGAAAGGACTTGAACCCGATCAACTCGCGGCGAAACCGCGGTGAATCACCGGTTATCAGGCGGATCTCCAGAAGGGAATCATAGACCAGCCGCCTCGGTTTATGTTCTTCTATCGCCGCCTCGACCGCCTTTCGCGTTTGATCGAGCCGGAGATCTGTAGTCAGAAATATACTCTGGTCATCGGCTTCGTTGACCGCGCCAGACGTCGCCAACTCCTCGACGCGAATGCCATCGAGCGTCCAGCCGTGCGAAACAGCGATAGCCTCGAGTTCTGCGGCGGTCTGCGACAGCGTGACGTAGATGCAGCTTTCCCCTGCCTCCACCCCTGCGCGCAAGAACTGGAGCGCGGCCGTCGTCTTGCCGGCGCCCGGGGCTCCCTGCAGCATATAAAGATTTGATGCTGGCAGGCCGCCGCGCAGGATTTCGTTCAGCCCTGCAATACCTGTGCTGACAAAGGCAGGCGTTTTCCGTTTTGGCATATCTCGTCTTTCAAAAACTGTATCGTATCCCTCAGGAAATCCCGCATCACCTGAAAGATGCCTAGGCAACATATTCGGTCTCCCCAAACAATCAATGACGTCGAGCGCGGTTCGTGACGACGTCGCCGACGATAGGGCCGCTGAGCGGACCGGAGCGCTCAGTGCCAGTGCGTCCTCACGACCAGAAGATGCCCTTTTCCCAGAGAAACGTTTTTCGACGCCGTGGAATGGAAACTACTTAACTTCCCGTGGTTTGCCGCTGTTACGCCAACAAAAGCCGCGCAGATGCGATGAAGTTCGCTCCTTGTATTAGTCTGTTGCGCGCGCCCGGTCGCGACGGGTCTAGCCATCTAAGTCTCCGGCAGCGCTCCTCCCCAGCGGCGACATCCGCCTTGGGGTCAAGATATGGATCTGGAAGATAAATCACCTTCCCTCGGAAGCTGACGGCAATTGCCTTCGAAACCGTGTCGAAAAGGATTGCCATGTCAGATTCATTGGTGAATTGATACATATCCTCGAAAGGGTTGGAAGCCGGGCCGCTTAATGTTCGCTCCTGTGCTGTTATCGTTGACGGCCCGTCGATCCGCTCGATGTCTGGATCTTTTTCTTATCACGCGCGTCAGGCGTTTGAGGCCGGCCCTATGGCTGCTCTGAATGCAGCCAAGGAAGCGATCGTTAGCTCACTGGCTAGATCCTAGTCAGTCGGGCTGTAGTGAGAATTGATTCCTCATGGCGGCCTACTAGCGCGAATAGCGCAGATTTTTAGTGTCGCAGGAGCTGTCTAATCGCCCCGTTACTTTATCTTCTCACCAATGGTCCGACGGCGATACTTTGTAAGGAAAGACAACGACGGCACATAGTCGGTAATCGATGCCGTCACCAATGACGTGGCCAATATTCGGGGAGCATTGCTCATCGGCCTCGATGTGGATCGTGCCGAAGATGCTGCCCAATCGCTCAATCTGGAGGAAGCAGTTTGAAGCGCTGAACCAAGGAAGGGGGATAGCTTGAACCGCAATCTCATCGTCCGGCCCTTCTTGCGTTCGTTACCCCGGCCGTGCCCTGATCTGTTCGCCCGATGGGTGGAAAGCATGCAGAAGTCAATCTTGTCGATGAGGTTTAATGCGCGGGTGAGTCGTCTTTGCTGGTCATGTTCTGGCTCCCGGCTGGCGAGCTTGAAACTCCGCCGCAGGCTCGAGTTCCGGTTTCCTGGCGACATGTCGACCCCTCCGAAAATCAGTCTGCCTCTTTGCCCAATGTATCCGCCACATGCGCGCCGCGACCGCCCATAGGCAACGGCGATCCCGTCGTGGAATCCTTGGCGGTCTGATGTTCGAGTTCTGCGTTCATTTCGGCGCCGACGATGAGAATAATCATCAATATCCATAACCAGACCATGAAGGCGATGAGCGCGCCAAGCGTCCCGTAGGTTGCATTGTAGTTGGCGAAATGATCGAGATAGAACGAGAACAGAACGGATGCGACCAGCCACAGGACGGTGGTGAGCGCCGCGCCCCAGCTGAGCCAGCGCAATTTTGCGCGCTCCCGGCTCGGCCCATATCGATAGAGCGTGGCGACCCCGAGGAGAACAAGCGCTAGGATCGCAGGCCAACGAGCAAGTCTGGTCAGCAGCTCGATCCATCGGTCGAGCCAAAAGTATTTGAGAACGGCGGGAACGACACCGACGGCAACGATTAGTCCAGCGGTAATTGCGATTGCTCCGAACGTGAAGGCGAGAGACACCAGATTGTATACGATGAACCCTCGTTTCTCGTCTTCCTCATAGGCCACGTTCATCGCGTCGCAGAGTGCCTTAATGCCGTTGTTGGCGCTCCAAAGCGCCACGATCAAACCTGCGATGAAGCCCAAGCCGAGAGACCCCGCCTTTTGCTGCGTGAGAGCGGTCAACTGGTTGAGAATGAGATCGAATGAGCCACGCGGAAAGACGTTCACAGAAAGCCGATATGGCTCGCGATCGTCGTTGGATCTGCGACCAACCCATATAGCGAAACCAGCGCCCCGAGCGCAGGAAAAAGGGCAAGAAGCAGATAGTAGGTCACGCCGGCCGCAATCAGCGGCACCCGATCCTCGTTCACCCCAGAGACGATGCGATAGAGGACGTCCTTCAATCCCCTCGCTGGGATCTCTTTCGGAGTGTCCGCGGATCGGCCTCGATCTGGCTGTTCCCCAAGATCGTCGCCCGCCGCGGTGCCATCTGCCTGGTCGCTCACGCCTCCGCCCGCCTCTAAGAGTATCCGTCCTTGGCGAAACAGTTTAACGCCACTCATGTTCCATGCGATACTCATAGGGCAGGGTCGACGCCTTACTATCTTAGTCCACGACAGATAAAGGCGGGCGAATCTGTCGTCGCGTCGAGTCGCTCGACGGACAAGGATGTCGCGAAAATGAGAGTAAACGCTGACCGGATCTGTTGCAGCCGGATCGCCGGCCAGCGTTATGGCCCGGCAGCGGCAGCTGGCCGATTCCGAATGCACCAGCTGGGAGACCGGCACCACGGAAAGCTCGTCATCCCACCTGGAATATGTTTCCGAGGAATCGACGGAAATCGCAACTTCCGAAGAGAGCGAGGAAGACGACGGTCGAGGAGGACCTGACACAGGACGAGCGGGCTGACGCTGATTCCGGCGACAATGCGGACGACAGCTCGGGTGATGACTGCAGCGACGAGTGAAACGAGTAGGTGCGACTTAAGAAGGTATGCCTCCGCACTCGGCGTGAATTTCGCCGAAGCGGAAGCCGTCCCAATCTCCAAGGCGAAGGTAGCGCTTGCCCGCCGGCAGGGGCGAGCAGACGGGATCGGATGGTCTGCCACACGGGCGGGGCTGCATGGAACAAGCAAGGTTGCCGTTGTTCGTTGAGAACCGACGAACTCATCTCATCGCAACAGGTTATTCAGCCGAATCGAACCAAACCCGATTCTACGCGTTGAGCTAGGTCGGAGGACCATCAGGTGCAACGCATCGCGCAGGTAAGCGCGGTGGAGATGACCAGGGTACCCCCAGGAGATGTACATTGAGTGTCACAACCCTTCTCATCATCGTTGTTGTAGTTCTACTTATTGGCGGCGGCGGCATGTTCGGCCGAGGGCGCTGGTATTAGGATCACTATTCCTCTTCGATAGTGCGCTGCTGCGACCGCGTAGTGCCAATCGATATCTATGCCTGGCTGCCCCCCAAGGCAGAGACTCTGCTTTACGGCGCGCTTCTGCTACAGAAGAAGATATCCATGTTGGCGGTGACGACCCTGATCTCCTGCGCCCAAACTGTCTTCAGGGGTCAAGAAGCCCAGGAGATCGGATTTGATGGGGTTGGGTGATGTCGACGAGGCGCCTGCCAGCGCCTCGCCGTGATGCTTCACGACCTCGAAGACCGCTGAGTATGGGACCGCCAGGATAACGATGACCCGGCCAGAGCCAAAACCTGTCGTCGCGCCGGTGCCGAGCTCATCGGCCAGCGTCTAACGCGGGGCGTCGCGAGCCATCACCTCTATGGCGTGTCCTGCTTTTACGGCAAGGCCGGCGACGCCTGCGCCATACCGCCTGAGCCGATGATGCTGATAGTGCTCATGTTCGTGTCCCTTGCGGGATTCTTTGTGACGTCTCGTTTCGTGTTGCGGGCTGGGTTTCTGTTGCCATGTACGCGCAAGCACTGAATCTAGTGGATCATCGATCCGTTTATAATTGGACCAGCGACCGTCATCGAGCGCGGGACCGAGGCCATGCGCGATATTGCCCGCCGGGCGGGGGTTGGATTGACCACACTGCCGCACCATTTCCCGAGGCGGGAGGATTTGTTCGAAGCGTTGCTACGGACGAAGCTGGACGTATTGACACAGAGGGCAGGTAAACTTGAAACGTCGACGCCACCTACGAAGCGCTCCTGATCTGCTTTCGCGCGTGGATCGCATTCACCCAAAGCCACAAGGCGTCGTCGCCCTGATGGCGGCTGCCCATACGAACCCGGACTCCGCTCTTGATGCTTCATGCGCCGCGCTGCACGCCGCGAGTGCGCGACTGTTGTCCCATGCTCAGGCGGAGGGACGGCGCGCAGTGATATGACTGGAGACGACCTGTTTGGCCTCATGTCTGCGCTCGGCTGGCTCGTCGACCTACCTTCTATCGCCACAGTGCGGGAAATATCGGCGTCCGCGACCATAAGACCGTTGCGCGTCGTGCACTCTGTCCTCGGCGCGTCTTACGAATGGCATACCCTAAAGGCTACCAGTAACAGTGCCCGAGCGTTGACAAGCTATCGGAAGGCCGCCTCGCGCTATCACCCGACATCCTATTTGCGCCCCTATCTTTCCACGCGGTATTCGCATAGGCGAGGGAGGCCGTCCATGGCAGCCTCTCTCGATCTGTCGGACAGTTGGCGGTAGTCGTTAGCCGTTTTGAACCGCGGCCGCTGCCTGGCGAATGACGTCGATGACAACATCGGGGTGAGAGAGCATCGGCACATGGCTGCTCTCCACCTCAGTGACGGTCGCTCCCATACGCTCCGAGACCCAGCGTTGCAGGTTGGGATGTACAGTGTGGTCTTGCGTCGCCAGGACGTACCAGCTCGGCTTCGACCGCCACGCTATATTGTCGGCGCTGAGCTTCTGTTGGTGAAAAAGATCGTAGACGGGCGCATAGTGGGTCGCCCATATGAGCTTCTGCTCTTCCTCGGAGAGGTCTCCGGCGAAGAACTCGGTGCCGTTCGGAAGCATCCAGGCGCGCCCATCGGCGACCTCGACGCGAGAGAAGATATCCGATGGATACTTATCGAGCTGGTCCTGTACGGTCTCGCCCGCATCTGGTGCGACCGCTGCAATGTAGACCAGGCCAACCACGCGCTCATCAACGCCGGATGCCGTGATGGTGGCTCCGCCGTAGGAATGACCGACGAGGAGAACAGGACTCCCGACACGGTTAAGCGTGCGCTTCACCGTCGCCAAATCCTCTTCAAAAGAGTCCAGTCCATATTGAACTGCGATAACTTCGTGCCCGTCCGCCTGCAATGCGGGGATTACTTTGCTGAAGCATGAGCCATCAGCCCAAATGCCATGGCAGAACACGACGGTAAGCTTGGGTGCTGTAGGCATTTTACCTTCTCCTTCTGGTTGGACTTAGTTGATTGCGGAAACGTCCGTTGGAAGCCGTTGAAGTCCCCACGGCTTCTTTCGAAGATCATTAGACCGGATCGTCCTATTAGGCGGCGTCTCTGGTCAGATTGGATAGTCAAGCGCAGCCACGGCGGCGGCGAAGCCGCATATTTCCCCGTGCGGCAAGTCTTTCGGTGAATGACTTGTTACCCGCACAGGGATCGGCAGATCGTCAATTGAAAGATAGAGCGGGGTGCCGCCCTCCCCAGACGGCATCGCAATGTGCCAGGATAGTGGTGTTTACAGCCACTGAGCGGAAAGGACGGCAACCGTGACGAAAGATACAATGATCGGGGTGGATTTGGCAAAGACGGTTTTTCAGATCCATGGGGCGTCGATGACGGGGGAGCTGAAGTTTGGGAAGAAATTGTCGCGAGCTCCTCGTGCCCGGCATGTCGAAGTCGGTGAACATGACCCTGATCTTAGGATCGGCGTTCAAAATGGCGATCGCCTCGTTCGCGTTTGCAGCTTCATGGACGACCAATCCCTCGTCCTACAAAAGAACCGGGATGTTCATGCGGATAAAAACTTCGTCCCAACGACCAGCACCGTGATGCTATCACTCGCCCTGAAGCGTCGCCGCCGAAGACATGTCATGATCGAATAAATAACGTCATAAGAACGAGGAGTTGACGCGGGCCAGTAAAGGGCCTAGTGAGGTCGTGACGATATTTTCTTGCTGAGCTTTGGTTATTGCGCGATTAGCACTCCGCCCTGAACGAACCCTCCCTTTAAAACAATCGCTATCATCATCCGCAGCGCGTTCGCGTGGCGGTCGTTTCTTATTGCTATGAGAGGGTTCATCATGACCACTGGCACAGTTAAATGGTTCAATTCCACCAAGGGCTTCGGCTTCATTCAGCCTGATAACGGCGGCGCCGACGCCTTCGTTCACATTTCAGCCGTCGAGCGCGCCGGAATGCGCGAAATCGTCGAAGGCCAGAAGATCGCCTACGAACTCGAGCGCGACAACAAATCGGGCAAGATGTCGGCCGGCAATCTCCAGGCTGCTTAATCAGTTTCTGCTGCTTTCCATTGACCACGGATGTACTGGCACTGTCGAAAGCAAATCACCAACCCGGGTCAGGCAGATTGCCTGGCCTTTTTTTTGCCTCATGACAAGACAGCACAGGCTGACCGGCAACGAGCGCTATGACAGGAGGATCTGATGACGGATCAAGCTAACGAATTGCAGGCGATCAATACCGCCTGGCAGATTGCCATCCAGGAAATCTTACGCATGGTCGTCCGCGACATCTATAAATCCGGGGATGAAACCACGTTTCATGCGCACATCAAGCGTATTGAAGAGGCTGCGGTCGATAGTATCTATACCGGGCTAATGCTTCGGGGAACCGATGAGTGGACGGAAATTCTCGTCAAGGAAAAGGCTAGTAACTTCGTTACAACGCTTTTGACGTCGTTCACTTTTGACAAGGTCTGAACACGGCTGTTCCCGTGCAAACACGCCCCGCCCGCCAAGCGCGTTGTATTCGAGACAGGACCGTTATCGACATGGTTCTGTCATGCGCCAACGGCCGAAGGGGTCCAGCAATCTGCATCGAAGCGCGGCACCGCAGAAGGTCTTGGACGAGACGCTCAACAAGACCGACGCCAGTGACGCGGATGGCTTGGCCCATTTGGCCGAAGCGGGCTTCTACAAAGCAGTCCGGGTAAAGGACCCATCGCTGCCACATCCCACCGGGCAGCCTATCGAAATTTCGCAACCGCCCGAAGTTTCCCGTCAAGCGCGCGGGCGTGTCTGTTCCGGGTTATGATATTGGATACAGATTGGGAGCGAACGACGATTCGTGGTGCTCTGTCCTGCGGACCAACCCGTTTTAAATGGCGGACAAGCTGCTAGCTGCAGACCCCGCGGCCAGTCGGATCGGTTCTAGAACATATCGCACGAGTGCTGACGTTTGAGATCTTGTTCGGACCGTTGGGCGTCGCATTCACACTCGACATGCCATTGTGGATAATTCAGTTCCGCAACGATCTGGCGCGATAGTTGGCGTTAGGAAAAGGTGAAAACAACTGTGGCTGCCAGTGGCGGCTACGCTTGCCTTGTTGATACTTCCTAGATCACCCGACCCTGCGTCGTTATCAGCAGATCTTCTTCCTCGTCACGCTGCCTGCCACCGAGAGCAGCGGATGCGGATGCGATAAATGCTCCCACCAGCAGGGAAATCGAACCGACAAGCGCGGACATTGCCGCGGCCTTGCGCGCCTTGTCCGCTACTTGTTTCGCCGCAGCCTTCGCATCGTCGATCTGCTTCAGAACCGTGTTCACCCTAGCACGGGCATCCGCCTCGGCGAGCCCCGTCCGGGCGGAAACAATACTTGCGATGTAGGTCTTGTCGCCGTCCGGGACCTGCCCGTTTGCGGCGCCCTGAAGGAGGATGCGGGAGATTTCGGCTGTCGCCGCGCCGTCGTCGCTTCCTGTACGGGCGCTCGCCCGTTCGGGGCGCAGAAGGGCGTCCGTGAAGTACGATGTCGAACGATCGGGACCCGAAGTCGCCACGGCGGCAGTTCCGACCGCGCCTGCCGCAACCGTAGCAGTGCCGACAGCGCTCGCGCCTACACCCGCTAGGGACGTTAGAGAGGAGGCGAGGAACCCGGCCACGAATAGAGTTGCAAGTGCCCAACTAATGAAGCGGGGCCTTCGCGCTCCAGTTTGCCGTAACGCGGCGTCTTTTTTTTCTCCATGCCCTACGACGTTCGCGAGTTGACCCGCACGCTGGTCTCGATGGCAGCTTGAAAATTACCTCGGAGGATATTGGCTCGACCGGTCGTTCGTTCGCCGCTCTTGTCTTGCGTTGCCGATACTCCACTTCTAATGCAGAAGATCAATCACTGGAGGTTTGTCATGCCACCTCGCAAGTTAACCGATACCGCGAAGCTGGAACGCTCCGCCACGAAAATCGGCGAACCAATTCCGAAGGCGATCGTAGATGTCAACGCGGCGTCGGTCGGCATCCCTCCACAGCCCGACCACGATCCTCGCGTAGAGCTGGAAGCGCTTCGCAAGCAGCTCGGCGTCCTTCGGCAACAGGTGACGGACGCCGCACAGGCGGCAAAACGCGGCACACGACAGGCGGCATGGCAGACTGAAGCGGCCGTGAAGCTCTATCCCGTGTCGGCGTTGGTGGTGGTGGCGGCCTTCGCAGGTGCGTTCGCCTTTGCGGTCGCCGCACTTCGGACCACGCCCTCGCGTTCGCGCTACGACAGTGCGCTCGATGAGGTTCGCGGTCTCTACGATCGCGCTCGTGACCGGTTCTGACCTGAATGGGTGAGCACACAAATTCGTGATGAACGAGGCGTAGCGGATACTGTGCCGGGACTTCGACCTGCGCCCTGAGATGAGCCGGCTGTGCACCGTTTATATGACGCCGCAGTGATCTTCACCCCGGCCACAAAAGACTGGAGGGACCGGAGCAAGCACGGCTTGTTTATATGATTGGCGCACTCGACGGGATTCTGTTTACCGTTGCGAATTTCCATACTCCTGATCGCGCAGTCTGGTTGGCGTGCATCCGGAAGACAACGGTATATGCCATCTTGCATGACGTCGACAAACTGCTAGGCGACCACCCAGTCATATCAAACCAAACCGGTGTCGTATGCCATATCGACGGTCGTGGGAGAGTTCCAGCCGCGCTGAGTGATTGATGAAAGCAGCACGGGCCTACAACCGCGAACCGTTGCCCCTTTCGAGCGATTGTTATGAACTGTCAGAGCGAGCTCGCATCAGCTTGGAAGGTAGAACCCCTAATGCAAGTTATTGAGCAGCCTTAGCCTTGAATGCACGACCCGTTGCACCGACTCTACCGCAGCCGGGAGTATTTTGTAGGGGATCACTTCCGATTTCTGTTTCGCCAATCCTTCCTCCAGTCCCCTCCGCCACGCGACACGCAGTTCCGTGTTGATGTGCACGACGTTGATGCCGGCTTTTACCGCCTGCTCCAAGTCAGCGTCTGCCGTTCCCGACCCCCCATGCAGAGTCAAAAAGACGTTGGTTGCCGCCTTGATTTCCTGAATTCGATCAATCCGAAGATGTTTCTTCGTCTCGCCATCCACCATACTCTGCAGCATGCCATGGGCATTTCCGACAGCCGGCGCGAGGATATCAACCCCGGTGGATTCGACAAAATGTCTTGCCTCGGACGCTGTCGTTAAGACCTGTTCGGAAATCTCCATATTCTGATGGATTTCCGAACCTGTCCCAATATCCCCGATCTCGCCCTCGATCAGAATTGATGGATTCGCGGACTTAAGCACCTCGATAGCTTCTTTGGTTTGTCTGATGTTCTCTTCGAATGGAAGGGCGGACAAATCGAAAACCACGGAATCGAATCCGGCATTCACGGCCTCAAGAGCGCTGGCCAGTGAGCGAGTGTGGTCCGCGTTCAGGAAAATCGGCCAATCGAACTGGTCCCTGAGGCTCCTTACAACAGCAGCCAGCTGCGTTGTTCCAAAGAACTTTCTCTCCCCCTCGGACGCGCCGACCACTACTGGCACCTGCAGCTCCTGTGAGGCGTTAAAGACAGCCTTTATCAACGTGAGATCGGCGACATTAAAATGGCCGATCGCCACGCCGCGGGACTCAGCCGTCTGCAGGATTTCGCGAAAGGTTTCCATGCGACACCTCCATTAACTCGATGGTCCATAGCCGTCTCATGAGGGCCAATTTTTACAAACCATGATCTAAAACTCAAAAATGCGGATGACAATGGAGAGCAAAAGGTTTTCGGAGAAGAAAACCAACGTTCGATAGGATCTCGATCGAGAAGTGCCCCAGCGCGCAAGGCCAAGTGTATGACGCAAGCGAGGGATGCCCAGCCAAGTCGGCAGAGTGGCGGAATCATCTTTGGCGGTCTAAACGAAGGCTGGACCCGGTAAAACGGCCTCCACTTTCCCGGCGACCCCGGGTTTTGGGCTCTCGGCATGGCGGCGATGATGGGAGGAACGATGAGGGCGCCCTTGTGCCAGGATGAAGCCAACGAAACAGCCGAACGCAATGAAGGTGAGCCGACCGCATCGCCCGCCGGTTGAGCAGCCTGCCGAACCAGCCCTGTGCATTGGAGATTGCCGGGCTCTGCATCAGGCCAGAAGATCGAGACAGGCGCTGCGACAAAAGACTGTGATGAAGTAGCTGAACTGCTGAGAAGTGGGCATTCTCGGACACGAAGCTCTACCGAGCGCAACCCCGCCAAGCTCGTGCGGCCGCGACATCGCCAACACCTCATCTGCTTAATGCATATCTTCGCACGTCGCGACTCCGTGACCGGGCGAAGCACGGTTTTACCTGAACCATGCCGCGATCGTAGCGCGCGGGGATGTCAGTTTGTGATCGACCACTGCAAGCGCCCTGACGATGACGAACACGGTACCGAATACCTTAGCCCATCCCTGGTTGGCTTTTGAATCGTCCTTAACGACCAAGACGCGTGTTCTGCCCTCATGCATCGAACATCTCCTATCGCTCTCGTTCGTCGCGCTCGCGTTGATGCCGCTGTTCGGCTTCCCGCTCCATTTCCTCTAGCCGCGGGACGTGCTGTCTGGCTGGGTCACTTCTGGAGGTATCGCCGGTCTGCTCGTCAGGATCGTCGCGTCGCTGGGGCTCGCTGTCGCTCTGCGGTTGCCGCGCCTCGGTAGTTGGTTCACGGGGCCGGGTTGATGCATCGCTTCGCTGATGAGGCATTGGATCGCGGGGGCCAACCCGCCCAGTCCTTTCGCGTTCTGTGCTTTGTCGTTCTCTCTCGATTGCTTGCAAAGCGGTCTTCAGCTCATCGTCGACCTCGTGTCCGTTGTCCCGTTCTTCGCGAGGCGCCTCGGAAATTCTTTGATCGGCTATTCCGGGAGCGGTTCTTTCCTCGGTGACCTTCACGAGTTCGCGTCGAACATTGACGTGATCACGTGCCGCGGCGGCGATCTCCTCGAAGTCTTTCCGTTCTTCTGGCGGCATCACACGCCCTGCCTGGAAGAGCGCCGCCTCGACGCGCTTTTCGTAAGCTTCAAACTCTGGTCGCGTCATGTGCCGCATATCATCAGTCTCCGAAACAAGCGCAGCCAACCTTACCAAGTGTGATCGGAATTGCGAGCCTGTATTTGGCTGTTCGCCATAAGCGGCTACCCCTTGCTCAGCAGGCGCCCTACCTTCATTAAGGCGCATGAGCTGCGCAGTGGCAAAATCCTGACTGAGCCGGGAGAGCCTGGTGTTGCTCTGGTCCTGCCATTCTCGTCGGGCAGCCAGCATATAGGCTTGTCCGGATGTCGTCGTCGCGGGACTTGGCTCATCACGTCGCTTTGCATCATAGCGACTTTGCGCCCCATCGCTCGTCCCCTCATGTTGAGTGCGACCGATCATGTTCATCGGGCGAACCTTATTTTTCGAATAGCTAGCGGGGCTGGCGCGATCACGCCGATCGGTCATCTCCATATTAAGGCCCTGCGCCCGTGCCTTTTCAGCCATGTTGAGGCGCCACTGGCGAAAGGTCGCAATCGTCGTTTCGAGCCGATCACCGGCGTCCGAGCGCATGGCAACGATCGCATGCACATGGACATGGGGACGCTTGCCGCCGGCGTCCTCAGCCTTCGGATCGCTGGAGACCTCGTGAAGCGAAAACACGTATCGATGGTTCGCAAATTGGCTCCCCAGAAAATCACGGGCCGCATCCTGGAAGGCCACAGCATCGGTGCCGGCGCGTGCCGACAGGATCAGGTGCATGACATCGCGCGGCTTGCGGCTGTGGAGTTGATTGCGCCAATCCTGCTGGACAAGATCACCGGCGCGCTTGCCGTCCGCAATCGCTCGGCCCTCCTGGTCTTGGACGGCACCCTCATGTTTTTCCACGAGCGAGCGCAGCCGGCTCGTACCGTAGTCGGTGCCGTTGCCATAGCCGGTAAATTGGAAGTCTGTACCGCTTGCGCCGTTTTGACCCTTATCGATCCGCCCTTGAACGATATCCGTCGCCTTGGCGTCGGCGGTCAGCCTTTCGCCCTGCCCGCTCCGCAGCACAGTAACGCCATCGATATCAAAGCCGGATCCATCGGGGCGCTCGGACACGGCGATTGCGAATGCGCGGTCGCCGAGCCCGTCTTTGACGATCGTCCGTGCGCGCTCGAGCAGGTTTCTGCTATCAATCAGGCGGTCCTCGACGGCGATCTTGAACTGGCCGATATCCCTGCTCTCAGTGCGGTTCTTCAGGAGATGATCCCACTCGGTTGCTACGGTCGAAAGTTGGTCGCGACCTCGGAGTTGATCGCCGCGTTCGTTCTCGACCACGACGGCGCCATTGCGGGAGACATAGTTTATCATCGCCCCCAATCGCCCGCCGCCACTGAACGACGCCATCTTGACGACCGTCGGCTGACTACCGGAGGCAAGCCCCGCAAACCTTGCCCGCATCGGTCGATCGGCACTGCGTTGCCCTGCCGCTCTTCCGGCCGACGTCAAATTAGCAGTCCCGGATGAAAAGCGCGTCCTCTTTCCTGCCGCCCCTGGCGTGGCAACAGAGCCGCCCCGGCGACGCCTTTCATCGTCGTCTGGCACCCGACGCCGCCCGAGTGACAGATCATGGAGGAATGCCGCCCTGCGCTGCTGCCATTCTGTGGCGAACGCTCCAAGAAAGATTTCCATCAGCTTTTCCGGCTACGGGTTCGAGCGCCACGCTCGGCAAATGCTTTCAGCTCCAGCAGCAGGGCGGCGACGGCGCGATGAACATCGTTGATCACCACCCTCTCCTCTTCCGGGCGGCCTTGCTTCCTTCGGTTTGCCGCCCGTGCGAATTGATTGAGGTTCACGCCGATGGCCCTGACCTCGGCGAGCAGCAATCCAAGGATTGCAAGATCCGAGTCCGTCAAGAACGGACGCACGCCTGCCCCCTCTAGCGTCAGCGACCGAATGAATGCTGAGACTGTCAGGCCGGCTGCTTTCGCTGCCTTCTCGATCATGCTGATTTCTGTCACGCCGAACCTGGCGTGAACCACCTTTGACTTGCGCTCATTGGCGATCACCGTGACCGTCTCAATCTCCGAAATCTCGCTCATCGGACGCTCCTAAAAAGCCGACCGCAGGTCTCATCGATGGCCTGTCCGTCGATAGCCAGCAAATTTGTATCACAATTTTGCGTATCCTGCCAAACCACCACTACCGATTCAGTAACATTTTGATAAGCCCATGAGATCGCGACCGATTCGGAAATCGGCAACCTCTCTTGAACTGAATGCTTCGGACCCATAGCTGAATGCATCGAACAGACAGGATGTTAGACACCTCAGATGCGCGCCATGTATGCTGTAATTATTTGTTTTGTATGAATGTAGTGATTGTCGCCATGTCCAAGCACGGCATTTTTGCAGAGTGTCCGAGTGCTGCATTTATTGAGTATGGAATATATTCCACACTGTAGGCCCTCGTGCATTTGCAGCGCACAGACATCAGACACATATGAATATGATATATTCATTTTTTGCTTGCTCTTGGCGTCACACTCAAGGCAGAATGCTTTCCATCATCACCTCGATACGAAGGCGAGCCAATGACAAGGACCTATGCTGCGGTAAGCAATAAGGGCGGTGCTGGAAAGACGACGCTCGTGACATTGATCGGCGGTGAGTATGCACTGCGCGGGGAACGTGTTTTGCTGATCGACGCGGACAACAGGCAGAATCTATCCGGATGGTGGCGGCTTTGTGCGGAGAAGAGCAATCTGCCGGACGGTATTGAGGTGACGCTGGCGGCAACGCAGCGATCCATCGAGCAGGCATTCGACAATATCGGCCGTGCATTCGACCTCGTCATCATTGACGCGCCAGGGGTGGACAGCTCTTTGCAGACCACCATCATCCGGTCGGCGGAGCTTGTAATTTCTCCGATCCAGCCTGCGATCAAGGAACTCGAGGCGGCAGGGCAGGCTGTCGCCACCGTCAACGAGATCAACGACCGGTTCGGTCTTTCAATCGACCATATCAATGTGCGCACCCGCATTTCGATACCAGGGCGCAATCTCGAAGCCTATCGCTATATCAGGCCGTTTGTTGCCGGCTTGATCGCGGGGGACTATCGAACGCAGTTGCTCGACACCGAGTTGTTCGAGCGCAACATCTACCGCGAGATCCAAAATGGCTTGGGCACGTTGCAGATGCAGGCGCTGACCGACCCGGTGCGCAAGGCGAGGATTGAGGTCCAGACGCTTGTAGACGAGATCGAACGACACAGGACGTCCGAGCGGGCTGAGGGCGCGGTATGAGCAAGGCAGGGCTTGGCCTGACAGATTTGTCGATCGCGCCCCGCAGACCAGAGCGGAAGCCGGAACCGCCGTCCGATGCGGCCACGTCTGCCGCGCCTGTATCAACAAAAAAAGCGCCTGCACCAATGCTGTCGAAACCAAATGAGAACCAACGACGGGAGACGGCTGAGGCACGAGCCATCGCGCAGGAGGACGTGCGTTCCAGTCTCAAAAATCTGAAACGGTCGAAACAGCGTAACGTTAAATTTTACATCAACATCGCTTTGGACTACGAGCTCAAAGCCCGGCTGCAGCGCGCGGCCTCGGAAAACGATCTGAAAATGACGGCGGTCGTCAAGGCAGCGCTGGAGTTTTATCTGTCGGAGAATGCGTATTGAGCCTGTCAGCGGTTATGGCGCCGGTCGATCTGGCGACGTTAGCGAACGCCATGGCGAAATGCCTCCTAGTGGGAGGCAGGTACTTCAGGAGAACGGCGAGTTCTTCGGTGGCGGCGTTCAGCTCGGCTTTGATCTGCCGACGCTCTTCGAGGGCGGGTGCATTGCGGAGTTCGGCACGCAGTTCTTCGATGTGTTGTTCGATCGTCATCTTCGCCTCCTTGACGTTTGTGAAAGATGAAATCGGCACGGCTCAAGGAGAATGACGGGTGAAGGTTCGCGTTAGCGACCGGCGGAGCCGGCGTGGGGAGAACCCGGTTTTTTCGGAGCATCGTGGAGGCAAAATCGGAGGGGCCGCCCGACCTTGAGGCGGCATTTTCCTTGAGCCCACAATTGCGCATCTCAACAGCCAGGGTTTGTCTCTTGAGGCACCAATTTTCGAAACTGCGGCATACTGATAAGCCGCAGCAGAAAGGGACACTGTGATCAGGCGTTATCAGATTGGTCAGGCGACGGTGGAAGAAGAAGATCCAGCCTTTGGTGCTCGGTTAGCCGAGGCCTACCGCATGCGACAACGCCCGGTGTGCCTGTGCTCGGAGCGCGGTGTCCCGATGTATATCGCTCGGATTGGCGAGCAACTTGTCATCAAGCGCATGCCGCTATCGGGTGGCAATCATGATCCGGAATGTCAGTCCTACGAGCCACCCTACGAGCTGTCGGGCCTCGGGCCATTGATCGGCGCGGCGATCCAGCTCGATCCCGCAAACGGCATGGCAGTGCTCAAACTCGACTTTTCACTGTCGAAGCGCGGGGCGCAGAAGGCTGCGGGCGCAGCGGGCGTAAATGAAGGGCCAGTCAAGAACGAGACCGGGAAACTGTCGCTGCGTGCGCTGCTTCATTACCTCTGGCATCAGGGCGGCTTGACCGAATGGACGGCCCACTGGGCCGGCAAGCGGCATTGGTATCAAGTGCGAAACCACCTCCTCGACGCCGCAGCGACCATGACGGTCAAGGGCGCAGCACTCACCGAGCTCCTGTTCATCCCGGAGACTTTCCGGTCGGAGGACAAGGCGGGGATCGAGCAAAGGCGGGCGCTTTCATTGGCTGACCTACACGCGCCAGCGTCGGGGCCGCGCAAGTTGATGCTGCTGGTTGGTGAGGTGAAGGATTTTGCCTCGGCGCGAAGCGGCCAGAAGGTCGTCGTCAAGCACATGCCGGGCTTTCCGCTGATGATCGAGGATAGTACCTGGCGCCGTCTCCAGTCCCGTTACGCCGCCGAGCTGGAGCTGTGGCAGGCAAACGACCGGTTCCATCTCGTGGTCACTGCGACATTTGGCCTGACGCAGTCGGGCATTGCGGCGATCGACGAGATCACATTGATGGCGGTGACTGAACAATGGCTGCCCGTCGAAAACGCCTATGAGCAACGATTGGTCGAGAGCCTGGCGCGGCTTGGCGTGAAAAGCGTGAAGGGCCTACGTTTTAACTTGTCATCGACACAGCCAATCGCCGCGGCCACCCTTCCGCATCGTCGCCCATCACCTGCAGCGTTCTACATCGTGCCGCCGGATGCTGACGTGAGGTTTGAGGCGGCTTTGATTGAAATGATCGCGGCACGGCCTGATGTCGAGCGCTGGGTCTGGCGTGTTTCCGAAGGAGAGATGCCGCCTTTGCCCATCGGGTGACGTGGCGTCTCATCACGATCGTGAATCGGTTACCGCCGACCGATTCCAAACTCCCGTTGGACGCGGAGCCGCCAGCAGGCGATCCTGTGGCAATGATCGCCCAGCCTTATCATCTCTACGTCGAGCGCATCGATGCCGCCAGGAACATGGCGCGGTATTATGCTTTGTCGATCCGGCCGACATTGTTGGGCGATGCCTCGCTATTGCGCAGTTGGGGCCGCATCGGGTGCCGCGGCCAACAGACTATTCATCTGTTTCAAGACGAGCGTCAGGCCGTCAGTCTTTTCCTTAACTGGCCGCTCAGAAACCTAAAAAGGGCTACCGACCCCGCGCAAACTGTGGAAATCCGGGAAACTTGGCTCTTCCTGCCACAGCAACGCGATGACAACGGCCGGAATGGCTGTAGAGATTCCGGCATTGAAGAACATGCGGAGAGCTTTTATGACGACAACGAATGAAATTGCGGACAAGGTTGCCGGTCAACACGGCCTGACGAAGGCTCAGGGCAAGGCGGTCGTTGAGGCGGTCATCGCCTCGATCACCGAGGCAGCAATTGCCGGCAACGAAACCAGCTTGCCCGGGTTCGGCAAGTTTAAAGTCAAGGAAACGCCGGAGCGCGACGCGCGTAGCCCCTCGACCGGCGCGACCATCAAGGTCGCCGCCGCCCGGAAGCTGGCGTTCACGCCAGCCAAGGCGTTGAAGGATGCGCTCAACAAATGACACGAGAAAAGCCCCGCTCGGTGTGAGCGGGGCTTTGTTGTATGTTCAGCGGCGGGTGTTGCGCGACCAGATGAGCTGCAGGCCCTCCTGTCCCTGGACTTCGGTGAGCGTCGCATAAATCGGAGCCGGAAAGCTCGGGTCGTCGAGCTTGACCGAGATGTAGTCACGCTCGGTTTCGCGGGCCTGCTTCTGCCACCCGGCCCCGAACTCGACATTGCCGGCCAGGACCCGAAAATCGGGGGAGTCTTCTGAGGAGCGTTCGACCCGGACGATCTTGGCTTTGACGTTGAGGTTGAGGGTCTTGATGGTGCCGGTGAAGCCGGCTTCGGAAGCGGTGAAAGAGCCGATGGTTGCCACTGTCGTATTCCTTTTCAGGTTGCTCGGGCCGCGCCCATCGCGGTCTCGATGGCTGTCGATCAGACCGGGGACGATCGGCCCGCACCTGTAAGGCCGCAACGAAGTGGAGGACGGCCATGGGCCGAGGCGTTCTTGTCTCGCGAGGAATGGGCGCCTGAGCGACCAGGGGAAGAAAACGAGCCGGCCGTTGCGGATGCTGATCGAGCCGAACACAGTGAGGCGGTCTTCGGTCAGACATGCCTCATCGAGACCGCCGTGGGTGTGCCTTGTCCAAGTTTGAAGGAAATACAGTGGCGGGTCGAGGCGTTCACCAGACCCGATGCTGCCAGCCACGCGAGGTTACCCCCTCCCCGTCGAGGCAGGTTCGTGTCATCAGGACCGCACAATACCGCCAAGCTTTCGGCTCGCAGCCGCCTGTTTGACGGTGTTGGCGATGGCCTTGAGAAAGGCAGGACTGAAACTGCCAAGCGGTACGGTGGTCTCGAGATCATACGCCTTGTCGAGCTCAACCCGATTATACTCGTCGAGAATGATCCAGCAGGGGAAATCCAGCCCAGCGCGACGGCACTCCACCTGGCTGATGGCAAGAGGCGGCCGATCAGGTCCGGGCATTTGCGACGAGATGGGGAACAGAAACACAGCGCCGGGCACAACCGCGGTTCGCACGACGACACAAACGGGCCTCGCCTTGCGGCCGGACTCTTCGCCAGCCGCCGGCTGGCGGCTCCACAAATAGAAAAACCGGACGACCTGACCCGGCTCAAGCATTGTCGGACCCGAGAATATCGTCGAGGCCAGTCATAAGCTCCTGGTGGACGTCATGCGGTGCATTCATCAGATTGTAGGCCTGAGTGTGCGAACGACCGATCAGCCTGCTGTATTGGTCAACCGTCATAATGACGAGCTTGTCCTTGCCACGCTTCGTCAGGGTAACCGGCTCGACCAAGGCTGCCTCAAGTATTTCACCCGAGGCGCGGTTCATGTCTGAGAACGTAAATTGCTTCATGACAGTTCGTCTCCGTTGCTAACTACCTACAATACGTATTTTACGTACTTCAGGCAAGTGAGATACTGCCTGCCAGAACGCAGAGGCAGCGACCATCAGGCCACTTTCCGTCGAACGTCAGGCTGAAGATCATGGAGATAAGCCACGGCCCGTTGTGCCTGGGCGGCGGCCCGGACCATGAAACGTTTGTCATTGTGTAGCACCTCCAGCCACGAGGCCAGATAGCTCGCATGGTCCGGACGGGGCTCCAGCTCCGGCACGATCCCGAGATCGGCGGCGAGAAAAGCAGCCCCGAGTTCGGCGATCAGTTCTTCGCGTGCACGCTCAGTGCGATCTTTCGCATATCTGGAAAGATCCCGATTGAGGCGGTGGGTAGCGCCTGCCCAGTGAATTTCTTCATGGGCAAGCGTTGCATAGTAGCTTTCCACATCCCGGAACGTTTCGATCGGTGGCATCTGAATGACGTCCGGACCTGGCGCATAAAAAGCCTTGACACCGCCGTGTCGAATAACGGCGCCGGTGGCGGCAAAAAACGTATCGGCGTGAGCGATCCTGTCGACCTGGTCTACGATAACGTCGTTGGCCGCAAGGCCGTAGCTTTCGGCTAGACCATCGATCTGCTCGACATTGAAGACAGCGTAGACCTTAAGAAAGGGGATGTCCCGTTCGACCTCTTGGCCCGCGCCGTCGGTCTCGGTCCTGCTGATGCGATTGGCGTAGACCACCATCGAGCCCGTCTCGCCCTTTCTCACGCAGGCGCCGAGTTCCAGGGCCTGGCGAAACGTCATCCATGTCGACGAGGCATATCCGCGGGTCATCGCTTCCGACCATAGCAGCAGGACATTGATGCCTGAATAGGGTTCGCCGCTATGGCGCAATGGCCTCGAAACGCGACCTTTCAGATGTTTCGCGCTCCAGGGTTGGACCCATGGGAGTACGCCCTCGTCGAGCGCCGCAATGATCTTATCGGTGATCCGGACATAGACGTCCACGCGTGGCCCGGTGTTCGCCTCGGCATTCTTAATCGCCTTCATCATCATCCTATTCCTCAATTTGCGAACCGCGCCCTTCGCGGTTCGTCACGGTGGTCGAGGAGGTGGCGACCTGAGGCGGCGCACCCGTTGGCGTCAAAGCTAAAAGTTTGAAGCATTGCCGACGGGCCGAAACGAAAGTGGAGGACGGCTTGCCGTTGCGACCGTCCATCTACGGGCGACGCTAGAGCGAGACCGGGACGAACCGCGATGGGCGCCAAAGCCCGCCAATCGGCAAAAAGACCGGGTGCCGGGCGCCCGGTCTTGGTCTCTGAGAATAGGGTCTCGCCCCCGTCTGATCAGTCGAACGCCGACATCTGCAGCGAAGCGGCTTTCTGATCGATCGACGGAAGGGCGGTGGCAGTGCCGGAGCGTTCGTACGGCTTCCAGGTCTCGCCGGTGATGTCCTCGTAGGCCGCGACGGCGCCTTCGGCTGCCATCCGCAGCACATGGGCCTGCAGGCCCATATCGGCAGCGAATTCGCGCTTGCGCTGGGCGCGGCTGTCGAAGCCGACTGGACCCGAGAGGTCTTCGTCACGGTGGTCGTTGGAGAGTTTGGAGGTCAGGTCGCGGGCTTCCGTGACCGAGCGGCTATAGAACTGCCCGGCGCCGTAGGCGGAACCGACGAAGGAGCCGACGATACGTTGCATGTGGATCTGCATGGCTTTCTCGGCCAGGCCATCCTTCAGCGCCTCGGCGCTGTCAATAAGCTGGCTGCGATGAAGATCGCGAATGCCATCGCTGTCGACGACGGGAAGGCCGAAGCTTTCGGAGATGCGCTGCGCCTGGGGCGTGTCCGGGCAGGTGAGGCGCACCATTTCCAGGGTGGTGGCGCGCTGTGCAGCGGGCCGGGTTTTCGGAGCGGAATGGTTGAGCGATACCATGATCGATGTCCTCTGGGTTGGTTGAGCGAAGCCCGTGGTTGCCATCTTCGGCGCTGTCCCCCGGGTGCGGCCGACACGAACCGGCGAAGCGGCCTGGCCCAAGGTCAGGACGATGCGTATGAGCGAGGTGGGGTTGCGGGCGCTGCGGGCCGCAGCCGCGGTCTGCTGCGAACGCGGCAACGCCTTGCGCTAGAGGCGTCAGGCCTGCCGCACCGCGGCGCGGGAGGCGGCCTTTGACCAGGTCGCCGTCCGGTTCAGACCGCAGCAAACCCGAGGTCTGCGCCGAATGTGCTGCTGGACGTACTCGCCAACGCCCGCATGGCATGACCGTGCATGCCGTGCTGCGCTCCGAACCGGCCCCGCAGTGGCTGAAGCGGTCACGGGTCAGATTGAGATGTCGTTCGGCCCGATGCTCCGGGTGTCAGGCTCGAGGTAGGGAGCCTCTGTCGGGGCGCTTTGAATGGCGAGCTTCATGCGCCTTTGGCAGCGGCGCGTGGCGAGGATCTGTGCCAGACGAAGCGGGCTTTCACCAGCATCGTCCAGGTGCGACGGACGGCCCGATAGCTGGCTTCTCGACCGACGGGAGGCCCTGCACCTCGCCTTGCAGGGACGATGCGTCGCTGTATGAGGTGGTTGTCACGGCTTGCTCCAGCCGATGAAGCTGGACGGACCCGTGTAGAGCTGGTCACGGCCCTCGTCTATGACGAAGGCGAATTCGCCGATGTCGTAGATGTCTTCGAGGACGAGGTAGCGACGCTCTTCGCGCGCGACGCTGGTACCTGCGGGCGCCCGTCCGCGGCCGAGTGTGGCAATACATTCAACGAAACCTGGATGGTGACGGGAGAGAGTGGCCGACACGACCACCCAGCGACCCACATTGTCGAGGTTGAAGCGGTTTCGGTCCTTGCTCCGGGACTGGCCAGGCTGCAAAATCGTGCCGTGCTTTTCCTCCTATGCATCCGGATAGACGTTGCGCAAGATATCGTCGGCCTGACGCCTTTCGAAGTCGGTGAACAGGTCGGGATAGGTCATAGCCACTGCCACGTAGATTTTGCGTGTTTGGGACGCTTCTCACGGCTTTCTCCTTGGGGCTTTGGCCGGAGACCTCATCTCCGAACCTTTGATCACCCCATCCGCCGCGGCCGCTTAGAGGTTTCCCGCGTCAGGGGCCGCGTAGGCGGGCGAAGCCTTGCCCTTGATGCGGCGAACTCCATGCGGCAGGCGTCCTTCAATCCTCTTCCTCGTTGCGCCTTTGCTTCAGGTCCTCGTTCCAGTCTTCACCGAACGGACGAAGGCGCTGAAACCCACAATTCGCTCTTAATGCGATGCCTCGCAGCTTGTCGGCATAGGCTTCGCCCTGGCCATCGCGGTCGGTCGCCGCCACGACAAGATCGAGACACTCGGCAAGCAACATCACCGAGCTCTCGGTCGCCCGCGACCAACCGCCAGCTGTACTGGCATAGAGCGTATCGGCGCGGCGACCGTCGAGTGCCGACAGGCTGAGTGCGTCGATGGCCGCTTCGGTGATGCAAAGCCTGCCGCCGGCCGGGTTTCCAAACCGGAAAAGCGTTTTGGCGCCGCCGGAGGAAAATCCGCGCCATTGGGGGCCCCTTTCTTCCCATCCGCAAATTCGGCCCGCGCTATCCTGATGGGCGAACCAGGCGCTGCCGAAAGGTCCCTGGCGAATCAGCTGGGCGTTTATTGCCAGTTTCAGCTGATGATGCGGGATGGCCCGCGCGCCGGCGAGATAGCCGTAAGCGGGGGACCCGTGGCTGAGGACAGGGCGGGCAGACCAGCGCGCCGTGATGTCAGCATCCGTCCGGCGCAATCCCCGCGGCTCCCATGCAGGCTGTGAGGGCTGGATGCCGGCGAGCGCGGCGACCGCCTGGAGCGTCGCCCGGAAATCGCCGGGCTGAAGCCAGGCATGCAGGCCGAAGACATCGCCCTTATTGTCGGAGAGCGGATCGAACCACCCCCTTCCCCCATGCGTGACGATGGCGATCTCGCCACTGCGCCGGTATTTGACGGCGCGCGGCGTGCTTTCCCTGACATCGACCCGGAAGCCCGCTTGCTGCAGTACCGTGCCGCAGGAGACCTGGTCGCGGATCTTCTCAATCTCATCTCTTTTCATGTTTTCCAATCCTTCCCGCCTCAGAACATTCAAAGGCCCTCCCCGGTCACCGCGAAGGCCAACGGCTGCAAGGGCGCGGCTGAGGGATGGTGCACTGGAGACAGAGTTGGACGCGGCGAAGCTTCCCTTGCGGCCGGCGGGGCGCAAGCGGCACGGTCTGTGTCGCTCGCGTCAGGGATGACCGCCCGAGGGGGAAGAGCCGGCTAAGAGCTTCCGCTCTGCCGCCAGCCAGGCCCGAAGGGCGACGCCCGGATCCTGAAACGACCAAATGGGCTATTTTCCTGCGCGTTCGGCAACCGCGCTGCGACACCGGCGCCGCCTCCGATCGAGGCGAGGACCTGAGCGGACATCTCACGACCCAAGGGTGGGAATGACACCGCTCGTTGGCCGGTCCTTGCTGAAAGCGGCATGGGGCATCAGGAATTTGGCTAGCGACGACGTTCGTGAGATTACCCGGATCGCGCGCAACGTCTTTGATGAAAGCGCGCCATTGCCGCTGCTTCTGCTCGTCCGCAGCGAAAGCCGATGTCAATGCATCAGGCAGGCCTTCAGGAATCGGCGTCTCGCGTCGTGCAAAGGTCGCCGCGATCGCCGGCGCCAGCCTATCGTTGCCATAGTTGAACGAACGGCTGAGAATCCAGATGTCGTAGAAGTCCTCCATCCGGGGTATCCGCCCGCCCCAGCGCCACCATCGCCTGGAATTTCTTGGCAATGAGTGTTTCCCGCGCGTAGCCACGCAGCCGAGGCATGGGAAAGTCCGGTATTGAAAGGATAGTCATGCTCTTCTGAGCCAGGCTCCACCGTATCGCCAAAGCCGATGTCGATCGTCAGACTGATCCGGGCGCCGCCGATCGATGCTGTTGTCCGCAGTCGCAGTCCACCCTACTCGAGTTCCTCGCGGATTCGATCGACACGGAGCGCATCGACGTCAAACTCCACGCCGTCGGCAGCACCCTGCGCCAGGATCTCCCGAAACCTCGCCAGCATCGGCTCCGCGCTCGGATCGCCGAAGCCCTGCCGATCAAGGTCGCGCGTGCCGCGATGGGGATCGTTGAACCAGCTCATCATCAGCATCGCGCCCTTCAGCACGAAGCGGTCGGCGTGGGGTGACTGGCCGAGCCGGAAGAGCAGCCGCTCCAGGCGAAGCGGGTGAGGACAAGATCGACGGTCTGGCCGCTCGCCCTGGAGACCTGCAACAGGCGGGCGCCGACCGAGGCGCCGACGTTCTTGATCTCCTTAGCCATTGGCGGTCAGCCCCTCGAGATAGGGCCGGACGACGGTGGCGACCGTTCCTCGTTCAGCCTGCCTGGCAATCTCGCCGGGCGTCGCCTCGCGCAGCTCTTTGTATAGCCTGCAATAGTCGTCCTGGAACCTCTCTTTGCGTGGCGGAAGACAGCCGCCAGTCATTAGTCTCGTCGTCTGCTCGTTGCGGAGAGCTAATACGGATGCGGGCTCCATCTTTCTGCTCACGCCTGACGCCCGGTTCGGCCCTCCCGCGTTTGCTCTGTTTGCGGTCAGATCGTGACAGTCGTCGATCTGGTATTCAGAGGACGTGACAAGAATTGGTAGTAGGCGTCCAATGCAGCAGCGATGCCCTTTCCCCCCGGACAGCGGTAGGAGAAAGAGGCTCTCGAGCAATTCCGGAATTCGGAAATTGACATCCAATCCGACATCAACCGCATAGGCCGGTGTCGAAATCGAACTCTTGTACTCTGTCAGCCTACTGAAATAGCCGGGAGCCGGCTCTGCGTGGATCGGACGGACGCGCTGGAAGCTGAAGGGGCGCGGGATCATGCTACCGTCCTCGGCTTGCACCCGAAGTAGTTGTAGTCGTCGCCATTTCGGAAGCGGGGCGAGAGTGCTTGACCAAGATGCATGAAGACTTCGCGTCAAGCGCCGCTGCGCTGTCTCAGCCGCGCAATCACGAGATACAAGAGATCACCGCGATCCTAACGAGGATTGGGCAAAGCGGTCGGGGGTAGGACCCTAGGATACCCAGAGTCTACGAATGTGGGTGCAGAATCTAATTTTGACTGACGCGAGTCTAAAATTATATGGCGACGCTCACCAAATTGAATAATATGCATGCGCTAGTTGTAATTGAAGCGTAATAATAATGATGGAAGCCCTCAGGAGACATCATGCGCCGTCCTACCATCTCAAACCTGGCCAAGGCATCTGGCGTTAGTGTTGCCACGGTCGATCGTGTGTTGAACGGTCGCCATCGGGTGCGGGAGGAGACGGCCCTGCGGGTCTACGATGCGGCACGATCGATCGGCTATCATGCCATCGGGCTGCTACGACAGCGCGTCTTCGAGGATCTACCTCAATACCGATTCGGTATCGTTCTGCAGAAACCCAATCAGGCCTTCTATCAGTCCTTTGCAAGAGAACTGGAAATAGCGGCGCAGGCGGTGGCCAGCGCGCGCATCCAGATACAGATCGAATTCTCTGCAGCCTCGACACCGGTGGCGATCATCGAAAAGCTGAAGGCGGTTTCGTCTCGCTGTCAGGCAGTGGCGCTGGTGGGACCGGACTATCCCGCGGTGTCGGCTGTCGTCGAAGAATTGAAGGAACGCGGCGTGCCGGTATTCTCGCTGCTCTCCGATCTGGCAACGGGCGTTCGCAACGCCTATGCAGGACTGAACAACCGCAAGGCCGGGCGAACTGCTGCCTGGCTCATCGCCAAATCAGCCGGCAAACCGGGAAAGGTTGCCTGCTTCGTCGGCAGCCATCGCTTTCACGGGTATGAACTTCGTGAGATCGGATTCCGTTCCTATTTCCGTGAGAACGCCCCGGAATTCGAGGTCCTGGACACACTGGTCAATCTGGAGACCGCCGAGATCACTCACGAGTTCGCTGAACCTGCTGCAGAAACATCCGGACCTGATCGGCTTCTATGTTTGCGGTGGGGGGATGGAGGGCGCAATCTCAGCAATTCGGGAGGAAGGTCTGGCCGGCAAGCTCGTCGCCGTCGTCAGTGAACTGACGCCCGAATCGAAAGCCGCTCTTGCAGACGACGTGGTGACCATGGTTATCGGAACGCCGCTGCCCGCCTTGTGCAAGGAACTGATGGCGTTGATGATCGACGCAGTGGAGCGTGGCGATGCCGCCGTGCCTGGACAATCATTTTTACCGTTCGAGATATTCATCTCCGAAAATATCTAAGGCGTCGGTCAGATGAGAGAATTCCGTCAGGAAGAAATGATTTCTATCATCAATGAGGGATGGGTAAGACGTTCCGACATGGATTGCTGCTGATTTATTCAGTACGCATTGAACGGAGAGCTGCGCGATCGATCGTCTTTTTTCGACGATCGGAGCGAGTTGAGTAGAGGAAAGACCAAAAATGAATTCCATTCGCTTTGCGCTCAACCACATGTGCGCACCGTCCATGCCGATCGATGATTTTTTTGCGATGGCCAAATTGCTGGATGTCCATTTCGTCGAAATCCGCAACGACCTCTCGGGCAACGCCATTCTCGATGGAACACCGGCGGCGGCCATCAAGGACGCGGCTGTCCGTCATGGCGTGACGATCATCTCGATCAATGCCCTGCAGCGCTTCAACGAATGGAACGACACCCGTGCCGAAGAGGCCAAGACCTTGATCGACTACGCAAGGGATTCCGACGCCAAGGCGCTCGTATTAGTCCCGGTGAACGACGGTAGCGGCAAGGAAGATGGCGCCCGCCAGTCCAATCTTCGAACGGCACTTCAGGCGCTGAAGCTGTTGCTCGATGCTGCCGGCATCATCGGTCTCGTCGAGCCGCTCGGCTTCGAAATCTGCTCGCTCAGCTCCAAGACCGAAGCGGTTGCTGCGATCGAGCAGCTTGGGGCGCAGTCGACATTCAAGCTTGTCCACGACACATTTCATCATCATCTCGCAGGAGAAACCGCGACCTTTCCCCGCATGACCGGATTGGTGCACATATCAGGCGTCAGCGATCCTGATGTGTCCGTCGCAAACATGCGCGATCCACATCGTGTGCTCGTCGACGAAAACGACCGCCTGGACAATTTGGGGCAGATCAAGGCCTTGCGCGAAGCCGGATATATCGGCCCGTTTTCCTTTGAGCCGTTTGCACCCGATGTACATGCGCTTGAGCGACCCGCGGTAGCGCTGAAGGCGAGCATGGATTATCTGGCCTCAGGCGCCTAGCCAGATCAACGCTCTCCGTCCGTCCTCGATTAACGCAACCAAATTCGAGCCGAAGCGTTTTGATAATTCGGCTCGAAAGGATTGCGGCGTGAAAAACCAGATCGAGGAACTGCCTGAAGGCAACGGCCAAGAGCGCGAGGTGGCAACAAAGTCGCGCTCCGTGCCGATCCCACGATCAATCGAGGATCACGGCGTAATCGGCAATCTGCGCACCACGGCACTAGTTGCGTCCGATGGTGCTATTGATTTTCTGTGTTGGCCCGACTTCGACAGTCCGACCGTGTTCGCAGCCTTGCTCGATCCGGAAAGAGGAGGCGTTTTCGAATTGGCGCCGATGATCGAACAAGCGCGGACGGTGCAAATGTACCTGCCGGAAAGCAATGTGCTGCTGACGCGCTGGCTGGGAGAGGATTCGAGCGCCGAAATTATCGACTTGATGCCGGCGCCCGGCGCCGATGGCGTTTGCCTCGGCCACGTCGTGCGCCGCGTCCAAGCAACCCGCGGCCGCGTGATTGTAAGGCTGAGATGCTTGCCACGCTTCGATTATGCCCGCGACATACCGAAAGTGGTGATCAACGCCAACGTAGCGGTATTCACCGGAAGCGATGGTATGTCGCTTCGGTTGAGCGGACGGATCGACCTTACCGCGATAGAAGGCGGAGTTGTTGCCGAGTTCCAGCTTGAGGCGGGCGAGCGAGCAGACTTCGTTTTCGAGAACGACGAAGGCGAGCTCATGACGGAAGACCAGATAACACTGATCATTCAAACCACGACGCGTTATTGGCAGGCTTGGGCCAGCCGATCCAACTATCGTGGCCGCTGGCGCGACGCCGTGACGCGCTCTGCGTTGACGCTCAAGCTGTTGACGTCACATCAATATGGTTCGATCGCCGCGGCGGCGACATTCGGACTGCCTGAATCGGCGGGAGGATCGCGCAACTGGGACTATCGCGCCACCTGGATACGCGATGCTTCCTTCTCGATGTATGCGCTTATGCGGCTCGGCTATCAGGACGAAGCAATGGCGTTTACCCGTTGGGTGGCCGACCGCGCGAAGGCGGGCGAGGATGGCAGACTGCAGATTATGTACAAGATGGATGGCTCTGAGGAATATTCGGAAGCGTCACTGGACCATCTGGCCGGCTATGGTGGAGCGACGCCGATCCGCATCGGCAACAATGCGGCCGGACAGCTGCAACTCGACATCTACGGCGAATTGCTCGATTCCATCTATATCAGCAACAAATACGGCGAGGCCATTTCGCATTCCGGCTGGCTCGGCGTGACCCGCGTCGTCGAGCATGTCTGCAAGACGTGGCGGCTGCCGGACGCCGGGCTATGGGAGATCCGCAGCGAGCCGCGAGAGCATCTGCACTCTCGGCTGATGGCCTGGGTCGCGGTTGACCGTGCCATCCGCCTTGCCGAGAAGCGCTCGCTGGACGCGCCCTTCGAGCGCTGGATAGACACCCGCAACGCAATCAGCGAGGACATCTGGGAAAATTTCTGGAATGTCGAGAAAGGCCATTTTGTTCAGAGCAAGGGCAGCGTCGAGGTTGATGGCGCCATACTGATGATGCCGCTAGTGCGGTTCATCAGCGCGACCGACTCGGCATGGCTTGCGACACTCGACGCGATTGCCCGAGAACTGGCAGACGACAGTCTCGTCATGCGCTACAAGAAGGGCGATGGCCTCGAAGGATCAGAAGGATCGTTCGCTGCCTGCTCGTTCTGGTATGTCGAGTGCCTTGCCCGTGCCGGGCGCCTCGAGGAGGCGCGTATCAACTTCGAAAAGCTTCTTCTCTACAGCAACCATCTGCAGCTTTACCCGGAGGAGTTCGATGCGCGCGGCCGCTTTCTCGGCAATTTCCCGCAGGCCTTCACACATCTGGCTCTGATCAGCGCCGCCTTCTATCTCGATAGGGCGCTCGACGGCCACTTTGGCCAGTGGCGCGCCTGAGCTGAATGTCAGCTACCGCACGGGCCGCAACAGGCGCAGCGCATTCATTGTCACCAACACGGTCGCGCCGGTATCAGCCAGGATAGCCGGCCAAGGTCCTGTTATCCCGGCGGTCGTCGTCACCAGGAGCACCGCCTTCAACCCGAGGGCAATGGCGATGTTCTGGTGGATGTTCCCCATAATGCGCTTCGCCAGACCGATCATCTTGGCCACGTCGCTAAACCCTGCCGTGAAGGATGGCCGCATCGGCCGTTTCCAGCGCCACATCTGCCGCTCCGCCCATGGCGATGCCGACGTCGGCGGCTGCCAAGGCCGGCGCGTCGTTGATGCCATCCCCGACTTTGGCAACGATGGGACCCTGTTTTTGCAGCTCTCCAACGATCCGCGCTTGTCTTCCGGCATTAGCTCGGCACGAACTTCGATACCCAGTTCCCTGCCGATCGCCGAGGCTGTGCGGTTGTTGTCGCCGGTCAGCATGACGATCTTGACGCCGCTTTCGGTCAGAGCCTTCAGCCCGGCTTCAGCATCCGCGCGCCTCGTCGGGCATCGCAATCGCGCCAGCCAGAACCTTGCCAACGATCAGGATGGAAACGGTCTTACCTTCGCCGCTGAGCGCGGCAATTCAAGAGGCGGCGTCGCGCGCCAGCCGAAAGAGAAGCCGCGATCGCCGCCGGTGTCGAGATGACCAGAGCGCAGGGGCAACCAATCAAAAGGGTCGCCAGCCCTTTGTAAACCCATTCGCCCCAAGGCCCGCTGACAGCATCGGTGGAACGACTGCGACCAGAGCAGCGACGACAACGACGCCAGGCGTATAATAGCGCGAGAACCGGTCTATGAATCGTTCGGTTGGTGCCTCGGATTCCTGGGCTTCCTCGACCAACTGCACGACGCGCGCGATCGTATTGTCGGGTCAGCTGCCGTGACCCGGATGCGCAGTGCCGCATCGCCATTGACCGTGCCGGCAAAGACCTTTTCGTCGACGCCTTTGCCCACAGGCGTGCTTTCGCCCGTGACCGGCGCCTCGTCGATGTTACTTTCGCCCGAGAGAATAACGCCGTCCGCCGGAACGCGATCGCCAGGACGAACCAGTATGATGTCGCCGAAGTGGAGACCTTCCACCGGTATTTTTTTATTTGACATGTTCCTCGAGAAGGGCGTTTTTCGGCATGAGGGCTGTCAGGGACTGGATGCTTGCCCGCGCTTTGCCCGCCGCGACGCCTTCCAGCAGTTCGCCGACGGCGGCACTCGTCATCAGCATCTCGATGGAGAACGGCGTTCCGGCAAGCGCGGCCATGGCTGCGCGCCGGGCGACCGGCACCAGTCCGACCAGCATCGCAGCAACGAACGCATAGGCTCGATCACCGGAACGAAGTGGCCGGCTACATAGGCTGCAGCGACCGCCAAGCCCGACATGATCGTCTTATCGGTTTCCCACCACGGGCCGGCCATCGGAGTGTGGTCGTGCCCGGGAAGGCCCTTGATCTCAATTTCGTCATGGTCATGCGTCGCGTGATCGACAACCGCGATGATTGTCGGCAGCGTGTCCATGCGAATGCACTGAAGGCTTGGCAGCCTTGGCGAGCAGCGAAGAGGCGGAGCACCGAGGCTGGCTAGCTTCTTTTCCAACGCCACAAGATCGCTGGTATCATCGTGACGGACTGTCATCGTGCCTGCCGTTACCGAAACAGATACGTCTTCAACGCCCGGGATGCGCCGAACGGCTGTGTCGATCTTGGTGACGCAGGAGGCGCAATCCATGCCACCAACTCGGTATCTTGTCTGCGTTGCCTCAGCCATCATCCGCTTCCTTGTCAAATAGAAGCATCTTTCCTACATCACTCTAGTGACTAGAGGTGCTAGAGGAAAAATATGAAAAAGATCACAATCGGCGATGCAGCCCGAAAGAGCGGCGTCAAGGTACCGACGATTCGCTACTATGAAAGCATCGGCCTGCTTGTGCCGCCCGACCGCAGCGAAGGTAACCAGCGCTGCTATGAGCCGTCGGATCTCCGCAGGCTTTCCTTCATCCGACATGCGCGTGAACTCGGCTTCGATATCGATGCCATTCGCACGCTGTTGACGCTCCAAGACGACCCGCATCAATCCTGCGCGTCTGCGGACGGCATCGCCAAGGCTCGCCTTATTGAGGTTGAGCAGCGAATTCGAAGCCTCACTGCTCTGAAGGGCGAGCTCGAATTGATGGTTGAAGGATGCGGGCATGGTCGTGTCGAGCAATGTAGGGTCATTGAGGTGCTGGCCGATCATAGCCAGTGCGCGCATGTTCATCATTGATCGACCTCTCTCCTGCTTACCTTGGCTGCATCTAAGTGCCTGGCCCTTCTTGGAAATCTCGAAATTGCTGCTATAGTGTCGATCAGAAGCGAATGGCCGGGATCGAGATTTGTCGCGATTTCATTGCCTGTCGATCGAAATTTCAAACGATTGACCTGACGCTTGTTTCGCTCCGTTAAGGAAGCCAACTTATCCTTCATTTCCGTCAAGCATACGCGTCGATCGGGCTTCCTATTGGCTGCTTGGCGGTTCCTATCGGTATTCATGCATCACGCCGCAAGTTTTGCATTGTTGGCCCGGCCGCGCAGCAAGGCCATAAGCATTGGCCCGAGAGAGAATGCTCCACTTTCGGCTTTCCGGGTTAGATCGCGAAGATATCCGCCCGGCGAGCTTATCTGGTCGACCCTTTCGAGAATGCAGGCAATGACCGTTGACGCATTTTCCGGCCCCATGACCTCGTAAGCCTTTTGGTAGGCGGCGGCACTGACGGCCAACGTCGAGCGAACGACTTGTCCTGCGACAATCAGGTCTCGCCAACTCGAGATCGAGCCTGTTGGGCCATACATGGCGATCTCAGGGCATGCCTGCAGCACCATGTCGAGCGAATAAGCTTTGCTCAGTGGCAAGCTCTTGGGCTTTATCGCAGGATCGTGAGGTTCTGCTCCGGTTGGAACCCCGCGTTCAGATTCAGATATAGGATTAGTATCTGAACTCTGTATATGCCCGCCAATATGGCTGTCATTGGCGCTCTCATTTGACGCATTTACGTATGTTTCGAGGCATTTAACGATCTCGTCGCGGAAAGCCTCGAGATTGTTGAGCAAGCTTGAGAGTTCGGCTGTCTGTGGAGACCTCGGCAGAGCGACGGTAAGGGCATCGAACTGAAGCTGCACGTCTTGCCAATCGCCAGCAATACCCTCATGACGCGCTGCTTCGATCAGCTTGGCTATGTCGCGGCGGCAAAGGGAAACCTGTTCTTTCAGGTGCTTGTCCAATTGCCTCTGGGCGACCATTTCGGCGGCAAGTTGCTCTATCTGCTGCGCGCGGGCAAGCAATGGCGCAAGGCTGAACCCGAAAGCGACACTAATTGCCCCTCCCCTGCCTTTGCGGGCATATCGTTTGCCATTGGGACTATCCTTACGGAAAATAAGGCCGGCGTCGACCAGAGCTGCCAGATGTCGACGCAAGGTCGTATCGGCCATTCCGTGCGTTCTAAGGGACAATTGCGTATTGGACGGGAACACGACTAGGCCGTTCTCGTCGGAAAGCTCTGTCTTTGGATAGAAGCTCAGCAGTGCGTTGAGCACGGCAAGCGCCCGGTCAGAAACGCCGATGACTTTCCTTGCTTCGCAGAGCGAACGGAACAGCTTCCATTTATCAACTGACTTTGTTGGCGTCATCTCGCGGGCATTGAGTTGATTCGTCAACATGCCAAGCGTCATCGGCCGCCGCCCAAAGGGCGTCGTTACACTTCCAATTTGCATTTCCATCGCCTTTTCCAAGGCAAAAGAAATCAGCTCACCAAAATTGGTGCCCAATACGCTTGACAGTATTTCGAGGAAGTGCGAATCTCAGATTGTCCAGATATGAGAAAGGCTTCCGCGACGGCAACGTTCGGAGGCTTTTTTCTTTTGCGGTTTAGTCTCCTGCTCTCTTCGATTTATCGGATTGGTAAGCTGCAAAGAGCTCATCCAAACGGCTTGAGAGGAAGTCGCCGAACGCAGGCGCGTCAGCTGTCTTCAGGGCCAAGGTGAATGAGGTCTCGCTGGCCTTGATGACGCCGCGGATACGCTCACCGGTTTTTGGCTTCCACTCATATTCTTTCGGCTCGGCTTTCGCCTGTTTGCGGGTCAGCTCGCTGACGACCAACTCAAAGCGCCGATCGGAATCGATCTTCTCGAAGGCGTCACTTTCTATCAACTTGTAAAGCTTTGCGACCGACTGACCGGTCATCGATTGCGCCAACGCAATCCATTTACGGCGCCCGATCCCAGGTGATGCGCCGATCGCCTTGACGATATCGGTTGGCACGGCCTTTGCGACCGAGATCAGCTTGGAGAGCTCGGTCTTATCGGTGGCCAGGGCCTTCATGATCACCGGTCGATCGAACCCGCCACTCTCGAGATTGGAGGCGAAGATTGCCCGCTCGATATAGGAGAGGTTCCTTCGCGCGGAGTTCTCTATGCCCTGGGCGATGACCACGTCGACGTCATCGAGTTTTCGCACGATCGCAAACACCTTGCGCCCGAGCAGTTTGACTGCCTGTAGGCGGCGGTGTCCATAAGCGATCTGGTATCGCCCTTCGGATGTCGGATGGTTGCGGACAAGAATGGGAACTTCCTGGCCGTTTTCGGCAATGGATTGAACAAGCTCGTCGTCGAGATCAAGCGTGGCATCACCCAGACGGTCGCGAATGAACGAGACATCCACCAGGTCCGGATCGAGTTCGACAATCCGTTCGCCGGACAGCAAGGCTTCCTGCATCGCCCGGGTTTCTTCTTCCATCCGGCCAAGCGTCAATGCCATCGACCGTACCGGACCCGCTGGTCCGCGCGCCGAGACGTCGAAGTTGGCCGCGGCCAACTCCTGCGCCGAATCGTTGAAAAGCCCCTTCAGTCGGTCACGTCTGCTCATGTGCGCCCCCACGCTTTATGGATGCTTGCCAGGACTTCGCCATTGGCTGCATTTACCGATTCCAGTGCGCGATCATAAGTCGACCGTCTGACCTGTCCGCGCTCTATCTCGTAGAGCGTCTGTTTTGTCAGGCCGGCATCGGCGATTGCCGTCGACTTCAGGATCGTCGCCGTCAGAACGTCGTCGCTGAAGAGGCTGCGCAACAGCGCTACGATCTGCGACTGCGGCGCATCAAACGGTTCATGGCGGGTGACGATATATTTGATGAAGTCGTGCTGGAGATCGCCACCTGCCTTTCGGACAACCGAAAGGAGGTCCGAGGTCATCAGCAGGAATTGCGACATCGAAGCGACGTCGACCATTTGCGGATGGATGGTAATGAGTAGTGATGTCGCCGCGCATACTGCGCCAAGTGTCAGATAGCCAAGTTGAGGCGGGCAATCGATCACGACAATGTCGTAGTCGTCTTCGACCTGCGCGATCGCCATGCCAACGCGTTTGAAGAACATTTCGCCACTTGAGCGCTGGCGGTCGGAAAGTGCCCGCGGGGTCTCGTGCTCGAACTCCATAAGTTCCAGGTTCCCCGGCACAAGATCGAGGCCTTCGAAATAGGTCTTGCGGATGATATCGCGCAGCGGCTTCCGGCTGTCGTCGTAGCGGATGGCGCCGTAAAGCGTATCGCCTTCTTCGAGATCGAATTCAGGCTGTAGACCAAGCATCGACGAAAGCGAAGCCTGCGGATCCAGATCGATCGCCAGCACCCGGTAGCCATTCAGCGCCAGATATTCCGCGAGATACAGCGTCGTTGTCGTCTTGGCCGAGCCGCCCTTGAAATTGGTGACGGCGATTGTCTGCAGCTTTTCCCCAGGACGTCGCCGCGGGACATAGTTTCCTGCGTCCTTTGGCTTTACCTTCGCCATGTGGTGACGAAGTTCGTTGATTTGACCGAGGGTATAGGAACGGCGCCCGCTCGTCGTTGTTTCCGGTGCCGGTCCTTTGCCATCGAGCGAAAGCTGCCTTAGATAGCCATCGGAAACGCCGACCATTTGCGCGGCCTCGCCTGACGTGAACGTGCGAAGTGCCTTTTGCGACAAAGGCGGGAAAAGTTTTTCCCGCAGAAGCTTCAGCTGCCGCGACAGCTGTGTCGCGTGCCGCTCAATTCTCACGTCCGTAGATGATACGCCTAAGGTGTCCAAAACACTCATTCCTTTTCGATGCGCTTTTTTGTCAGCATATCGTCAAAAAGCGTATTGAAAATGACACGATTCGGGATTGGCAGCAATATAGCCTGTCTTCAGGGCCAAATTGACGTCCCAGACGCAGTTGGGGCGGGGCGAGCGGCTCTTGAAATCTGCGCGAGCTTGCTGCAAACAGCAATTGAGACGAGGGTCTGTCCGTGAAACATCTCTACATCATCGGTATCGGGTCCGGCAATCCGGAGCATATGACGGTTCAGGCGATCAACGCTTTGAACAAGGTTGACGTCGTCTTCGTGCCCTCGAAGGGAGAAGCAAAAGCCAAGCTTGCCGATGTCAGGAAAGATATCTGCACGCGATACATAAATGCTGTCGGCGTCAAAATCATCGACTATGCCGTGAGCAGCCGCGACACCTTCGAGCGCAGCTATACGCAAAGCGTCGACGCCTGGCATGCCGGCATCGCCTCGACCTATGAGCACCTTTTGATCGAAAGCATCCCGGATAGTGGCACTGCGGCATTTTTGGTCTGGGGCGATCCGGGCCTTTACGACAGCACGATCCGGATCATCGAGCGTGTCAAGCAGCGGGGCCATGTGGCGTTCGATTACAGTGTGATTCCCGGGATCACCAGCATCCAGGCCTTGACGGCCAGCCACAGGATTCCGCTTAATCTCGTCGGCAAATCCGTCCAGATCACCACGGGGCGGCGGCTTGCGGAAAGCTTTCCTGGGCTTGCAGATAGTGCTGTCGTCATGCTTGACGGAGAGCAGGCGTTTGCGAAAATTAACGATCCGGACGCTTACATCTATTGGGGAGCCTATGTCGGAACGTCGGATGAGATCCTGATCGCCGGGCGTCTGGCCGACGTTTCAAACGAGATTATTGCCACGCGCGCGGCGGCGCGGGCCCGGCATGGATGGATCATGGATATCTATCTCTTGCGGAAGGGTCACGACTTCGAGGAATAGACCGCGCGCCTTCCTTCGCCGAAATGGTCAAAGTGTTTGCCAGGTCGGTGGGATCATGTAAGGAGATTTCGAGGAAGGGTGTTCGCATGACCGTCATCAACGGGCAGACAATCAGAGAGGCCGGTGTCGGCTCTTGGATTGCCCCCGTTTGCTCTTCCGAGACTCCCAGTCCGACTTCGGCTTACACAAGAGGGGCCTGCCCCTCGCTTTCGACGCCGATGATGACCGGAGACGGGCTCCTCGTCCGGTTGCGTCCGGCGACGGCCGGTCTGACACTCTCCCAGATGCGGCTGCTCGCCGAAGCGGCGGCGAGGAGGGGCAACGGGATCATCGAAATCACCGCGCGCGGCAATTTGCAGCTGCGCGGATTGAAAGCGCAGACAGTACAGGCACTTTCGGAGGACATCGACCGCGCTCGGATCATACCGGAAACGGGCGTGGCAATAGAAACCGGCCCACTTTCGGGCATTGATCCGCAAGAGATAGCCGACGCGCGCGACATGGCGGCAGCTCTTCGCAAGGCGATTGTCGCGCTCGAAGCCCCGCTTGTGGTGGCGCCGAAACTTGCCATCATCATCGATGGCGGCGGGCTGCTTGGGCTCGACGCGGTGTCTGCCGACATAAGATTGAAAGCCGTCCGCTCATCCGCCGGGATGCCGGATTGGATTATCGCTATTGGAGGAACGGGGCGAAGTGCCCGGTTCCTGGGCACGATATCGTGCGCGCGCGTCGTTCCGGCGGTTCTCGATTTACTGAAAGTGTTAGCGAGCCGTGGACCGCGCGCCCGTGGGCGGCAGCTTGATGCCACGGCGATTGGCCATCTCTTTTCTCGAGCTGGCGGGCCTCCCACATATTCGAAACGCGAGCAATCGCCGGTCGGGCTGCACCGGCTGGCCGCTGGCAGGGTGGCGCTGGGCCTGCGACTGAGCTTTGGTCAGATCCGCGCGGCCGATCTGATTGCCTTTGCCGATCTCGTCGGGAGCTATGGTGCAAAGGAGGTTCGCATGGCCGCTGGGCACGCGATGCTATTGCTCGGCCTAACCGAAGACGCGGCGAAGGCGGCAAAGTTGGCCGCGGCCAACTTTGGGCTTTGCGCCGACCCGGCCGATCCGGCCAGCCACATCGCGACCTGCGCCGGAGCAGGGGCTTGCGCTTCGGGCTTCTACGAGACGAAGGCTGCGGCGACCGAATTGCTCAACGCGGGCAGAGAGTTCCTCGACGGAAGCATCAGGGTTCATTTTTCTGGTTGCCCGAAGGGCTGCGCGCATCCCAGCCCAGCGGCGCTCACGGTCGTTGGTACGCCAACAGGCTATGGACTTGTCGTAAACGGGGTCGCATCAGCGGCACCTCTGGCGTATATCGGCACAAATGATCTTCCATCAGCTCTCCGAGGGATTGCTCGATTGGTTCATGATAAGAAAGAGGCTGGCGAATCGGCGAATAGGTGCCTTAAACGGCTGACCGCCGACGATATCGTTACAGCGCTGCAACAGGGGTAGGAATGCCGGAGTATGATTACATCCGCGATGGGAACGCCATCTATGAGCGGTCCTTCGCGATTATTCGTGGCGAAGCCGATCTTTCCCGGTTCTCCGAGGACGAGGCTGATATTGCCGTTCGGATGATCCATGCTTGTGGATTGGTCGAAGCAGCGGCGTATTTTGAGTTTTCCTCCGACTTCGTTGCCGTGTCGAGAGCAGCGCTTGCCAACGGCGCACCGGTGTTCTGCGATGCTGAGATGGTTGCTCACGGCGTCACCCGCGCAAGACTGCCATCTGCAAACGAAGTGATCTGCACGTTGCACGACCCTCGTACCGCGGAATTCGCTAAGCAGACCGGCAACACGCGTTCCGCAGCTGCGACGCACCTCTGGGGAGGACGCATGGCCGGTGCGATCGTTGCGATCGGCAATGCACCTACGGCCCTGTTTCATCTCCTGGAGATGCTGCGTGACGGGGCGCCGAAGCCTGCGGCGATCATCGGCATGCCGGTCGGCTTCGTCGGCGCGGCGGAATCAAAGGACGCGCTGGCCGAAAATTCCTACGGCGTTCCCTATGCGATCGTTCGCGGACGCTTGGGCGGAAGCGCCATCACCGCAGCCGCCGTCAACGCCTTGGCGAGGCGGGGCCTATGACCGCCGGTAAAACCGGGCGGTTGATTGGCGTCGGCACCGGTCCAGGCGATCCCGAACTTTTGACGGTCAAGGCGGTGAGGGCGCTCAAGTGCGCGGACGTTGTCGCCTATTTCGCCAAACAGGGCCGCAATGGCAACGGACGAGCTGTCGTCGAGCACCTCTTAAGCCCGACAGTCACGCTGTTGCCGCTCTTTTATCCTGTTACAACGGAGATTGAGACACGGGAGGATAGCTACAAGAGCCAGATCGCCGAGTTCTACAACGCTTCGGCGAAAGCGGTCGCCGATCACCTCGATGCCGGGCGGACAGTCGCCATTCTCAGCGAGGGTGACCCGCTGTTTTACGGGTCTTATATGCACTTGCACGTGCGGCTCGCGGCGCGGTATTCGGCGGAAGTTATCCCTGGCGTCACCGCCATGTCGGGCTGCTGGTCGCTTGCCGGCGTTCCGATCGTGCAGGGCGACGACGTTCTCTCGGTGCTTCCCGGCACCATGGCCGAGGCGGAGCTGGCGCGACGTCTTGGCGACACCGAGGCTGCCGTCATCATGAAAGTCGGGCGTAACCTGCCGAAGATCCGGCGGGCGCTTGAAACGTCGGGAAGGCTGGGCGAGGCTGTGTATGTCGAGCGCGGCACGATGAAGAACGAAGCGATGATACAGCTTTCGGAGCGTGACGATAGCGAGGCCCCTTACTTTTCGCTGATCCTGGTTCCCGGCTGGAAAGAAAAGTCATGAGCGGCCGCGTCTTTGTAATCGGCACCGGCCCCGGTAGCCCGGACCAGATGACGCCAGAAGCGCGATCAGCGGTGGAAAGATCGGCTGAATTCTTCGGCTACCGCCCGTATCTCGACCGCCTGTCGCTGCGACCGGACCAGAAGCGCAACATCTCCGACAATCGTGAAGAGCTGCATCGGGCGAAGGCAGGGCTGGATCGGGCTGCAGCGGGGGCGAACGTCTGCATCGTCTCGGGCGGTGATCCCGGCGTGTTTGCGATGGCGGCCGCCGTCTGTGAGGCGATCGATCACGGGCCCCAGGCATGGAAAGACGTCGATCTCGTCGTTGTACCCGGGATCACGGCGATGCTCGCGGTCGCAGCACGCATCGGCGCACCGCTTGGCCACGATTTCTGCGCGATTTCCTTGTCCGACAACCTAAAGCCTTGGGATATCATCGAGAATCGGCTCAAGCTGACGGCGCAGGCGGGTCTGGTTATCGCGCTTTATAATCCGATCAGCAAGGCAAGGCCCTGGCAGCTCGCCCAAGCGTTCGATATTCTGCGTGCAATTCTTCCGGCGGAAACCCCCGTCATCTTCGGGCGCGCTGCGGGGCGTAAGGACGAGCGGATTACTGTTAGTCGGCTTAGGGACGCGGAGGCATCAACTGCCGATATGGCGACATGCGTCATCATTGGATCAGCCGAGACGCGCATCATTCACCGTTTGGGGAGAGGCGATCTCGTCTACACTCCGCGCTTCATCGCAGCCGCGACGAGGTGATCGATATGGCGCAGCGCAGCCTCCACGGTCCCGACAGAAGGCACATCGGCAGCGCTGGCACGCTCGACCATCATCACCTCGATACCGAGCAGGCGAGCAGCCTCGATCTTGGCATAGGTTGCGGCGCCGCCGCTGTTCTTTGTGATGATGACGTCGATGCGATTATCCCGCAGCAGTCGCAGTTCCCCGTTGAGCTCGAACGGACCCCTGGCGAGAAGATAGTTCACATCAGGTGCCAGCAGCGGTGGATCGACGGCGTCGACGCTGCGGACAAGATAGTGATGGATCGGTGCGGCGTCGGCCGCGTGTGCCTCCTGGCGACCGATTGCCAGAAAGACGCGGCGGGGAGACTGACCAAGCGCCGATACAGCCGACTGCACGGTCTCGACCGACTGCCATCGGTCGCCTTTGACAGGTGTCCAGGCATCGCGTCGCAAGGCGAATACCGGCACATTGGCGATTTTGGCAGCCGCCGCTGCGTTTGCGGATATCCTATTGGCAAAGGGATGGGTCGCGTCGATCAACAGGTCGATTCGTTGCTGCTTGACAAAGGTTGCAAGGCCGTAGATGCCGCCGAAACCGCCAAGACGAACAGGAACGGGCAATGGCAGGGGATCCGCAGTCCGACCGGCAAGCGAGAGCATCACATCGAAATCGAAACGTGGCGCAATGGCTTCCCCAAGCGCACGCGCCTCGGTCGTGCCGCCGAGGATAAGAATACGGGTCCTGCCCATGCCTGAGACGCCTTTTGCTACCCCACAACGATGGCTCACTGTTATCGGCCTTGGCGAGGACGGTCCAGTCGGACTTGGCGACGAAGCCAAGAACCTGATCTCCCGCGCCCCGGTCCTCTTTGGTGGTACTCGACATATTGAGCTTGTCGCAAAATTGATGACCGGCCAAGCGCAAAGCTGGCTCAGTCCATTCGAACGGTCAATTGATCTTATCCTGGCACGCCGCGGCATGCCAACGGTGGTCCTCGCGTCCGGAGACCCGTTTTTATACGGCGTAGGTGCCACCCTGGCGCGGTTTGTCGCTTGCGAAGAGATGAAGGTCATCCCGGCTGCATCCTCGTTCAGCCAGGCTGCTGCACGCCTTGGCTGGCCCTTGCAGACTGTAGCCACCGTTTCGTTGCATGGGCGACCGCTCGATCTGGTCCGCCCATATCTCCATAAAGGCCGAAAAATCCTGGTGTTGACTTCGGATGGTCAAGGACCTGCCCAACTTGCGAGTTTGCTCGTCGAAGCCGGCTTTGGGTCGTCGCAGGTCACCGTGTTGGAGGCCTTGGGTGGCCCGCGGGAGCGTCTTTCCTCGCAAAAAGCTGAAGAATTTTCGCTGAGGGATATAAATCCGCTAAACGTTTGCGCCATCGATGTTATTTCCGACGCGGGGGCCCGCATTCTGCCCTTCGCAACGGGCTTTTCCGATGCGCTTTTCGAACATGATGGACAGATAACCAAGCGCGAAATCCGCGCCATCACGCTGTCGTCGCTTTCGCCGCGGCACGGCGAACTTCTATGGGATATCGGCGCCGGGTCCGGCTCCATCGGTATCGAATGGATGCTGGCCGACCCGTCCATGCGGGCAATCGCAATCGAGATGTCGGCCGAACGTGCGGCACGCATACGGCGGAACGCCTGTAGTCTAGGTGTCCCTGGACTTGTCATCGTCGAAGGTGAAGCGCCAGGAACGCTAGCGGGCCTTTCAGTGCCTGATGCGATCTTCATTGGCGGCGGAGGCAGCCATCCGGGCGTCGTGGACACCGCAATTTCAGCGTTGCGGGTTGGTGGCCGGCTTGTAGCCAACGCCGTCACGACGGAAATGGAAGCGCTGCTTCTCGCGGAGCAGGCGAAGCGGGGAGGGTCCCTGATCCGCATCGATATCGCGCGGGCGGTTCCGGTCGGAACCATGACCGGATGGCGCCCGGCAATGCCTGTGACGCAATGGTCCTGGATCAAGCCTTAAGAGGGAAAAGAAGCGAATGACGGTGAATTTTATCGGTGCCGGCCCAGGTGCCGCGGACCTTATTACCGTGCGCGGTCGCGACCTGATCGCTGCCTGTCCAGTCTGTCTCTATGCCGGTTCGATCGTATCGCCGGATCTGCTGCAATATTGCCCGCCAGGTGCGCGGATCATCGACACGGCACCGATGTCGCTCGACGAGATAGAAGCGGAATATCTGAAGGCTGAAGCATCCAGCGAAGACATCGCGCGGCTTCACTCCGGTGATCTTTCCGTCTGGAGCGCCGTTGCCGAACAGATACGCCGGCTGGAAAAGCACGGGATCGCCTATACGCTCACGCCAGGTGTTCCGGCCTTTGCGGCGGCTGCAGCTGCACTTGGTCGTGAACTGACAATTCCGGCCATTGCCCAAAGCCTTGTTTTGACGCGTGTTTCCGGACGGGCGTCACCAATGCCAGTAAACGAATCCTTGGCCAAATTTGGAGCGACTGGCTCAACGCTGGCTATTCACCTGGCGATCCACGCGCTCGGGCAGGTCGTCGATGAGCTGGCGCCGCTTTACGGAGCGGATTGTCCGGTCGCCGTCGTCGTCAAGGCTTCCTGGCCGGACGAACGCATTATCCGAGGGTCACTTGCTGATATAGAAGCGAAGGTGGCGGCGGAGCCGATCGAGCGAACTGCCATCATCTTCGTCGGTCCGTCGCTGGGCACCAATGACTTTCAGGAAAGTTCGCTCTACGATCCCGCCTATCAGCGGAGATTCCGAGGCCGGGATCGTATGTAGCGTCGAATTCTTCATGGTGAAGCAATATTAGGTGATCAGCCGATAGACGAAGCAAACTATCGATTGACTTCCAGATGGAGAATATTCATCTACGAAGCAAATGGATAGCATTCGGCTCCAGACCTGAACATCAGGACGCCGAACCGCGCTGGCTGTGTGTGGCTTTTTACGTCCCGATTTCAATTGAAGCGTTAAGCCGAAACTCGGCACCCGATTTTGACCTAGCAGGGCAGAGGCCTGGCGCGACGGCTGCCAACTTGCCTATGCGCGCAGCGCCGCCGCGGCTCTGGATCTTTGCCGAGCTGTCCCGCCCCGCATTGCGCTTGATCGCCGTGGCACCGCAGTTGCCCGGCAAGGAAGCCGATAGGATGGTGGCGATCCTGATCAGCGAGGATGCGCAACCGGCGAAGACCGGCAAGACGACGAGCGACCGATTGAGCCGGCGGCTGTTCGACCGGCTGGTGACATCCTACGGGCAGAATTCACCGTAGCCGGCGCTTTTCTTCAGTCAGCGTCTCGCCGAGATCGGACCATTCCTTCGCGCTGAACTCGAACGGCGTCTGGAACATCGAACTCCAGAAAGCGGGGCCTTCGAACAATGTCGAAGGCCCCGATCATTCAGGCCGCGCGGTAGGATGCGAGCCAATGTGCGTAGGGGGCCGGTAATGTCCACGACGGTCGCTCGGCGCCGAGCTTGCGTGCGGCTGAGTATGGCCAATGCGGATCCGCGAGCATCGCTTTGCCGATCATCACCAGGTCGAGTTGTCCGCTGCGGATGAGCTCGTCCGCTTGCTCCGGCTGAGTAATGTTCCAGCTCGCCGAGCCGGGGAGGCCGGTGGCTTTCCGAATCCGTTCGGCGTATGGCGCGATGAACCCCGGGCCCCAGGGAATATTGGCGGCCGGGGTCGAGAAGCCGAGGCTGGCATCGATGAAGTTGAGACCGGCTACCTTGAATTTCCCCACAAGATCGATCGCGTCCTGCAGGGTTTCGTCGTCACGGCCGTCAAACTCGATCACGCCGAAGCGAGCCGCCAGCGGACGATCCTCGGGCCAGACCCCACGAACGGCTGCTAGGGTCTCGAGGAGAAAGCGCCCGCGGTTATCGGCACTGCCGCCATATTCGTCGTCGCGCTTATTCGAATGCGACGAGAAGAAGCTTTGGCCGAGATAGCCATGGGCAAAATGCAACACGAGCCAGCGGAATCCAACGTCGCGCGCGCGGATCGCGGCAGAGACAAAATCGCCACGAACGCGATTTATGTCCGCTTTCGTCATCGCTCGTGGCACCTTCCGCAGGCCGCCCCCGAATGCAATGGCGGATGGCGCTATGGTGTCCCAGCCGCGCGGATCATTGTCGGCGATATGATCGTCGCCTTCCCAGGGCCGGTTGGCGCTGGCCTTGCGGCCGGCATGGCCGATCTGGATACCCGCGACGGCGCCGGCCTTTCGATGCTCGCGACGATCGGTGCAAAGGCCTCGGCCTGCTCATCGTTCCAAAGACCGGTGCAGCCCGGTGTGATCCGGCCCTCCCGCGAGACGGCGGTGGCTTCGACGTTGACGAGGCCCGCGCCACCACGCGCCAAGCTTGCGAGATGAACATGGTGCCAGTCGTTGGGGACGCCATCGATCGCGGAGTACTGGCACATGGGGGAAACCGCGATACGGTTTCGCAGTGTGACACCTTTCAGCGCGAACTGGTCGAATAAGTTGGGCATTGGTTCTCCTCAATAAGGAAAGCAGGTTTTCTGCATGGCCTGCTCACGCCCGCTGGCGCATGCATTACCGATGCGGTCGATCTATTGGGTTTTACACTGCTGGCTTAGGCGGAGCGGTAGCGGGGTGCAGGTTCGCCGGTCTGAGCCGCGGCGAACAGCTGGGATCGGGCTCCGTCGAATTTGTCCCAGAAAGTAGTGTCGGCAACGGATGGCAGCGTGATGTCTTCGCCCTTGTCGAAACCGGCCAGGGCGGCATCGACGAGATTTTCGGACATCATAACGGCTGTCTGGTTGAGCGATGTCAATGGCACGCCTGCCAAGTCCCAGAGTTCGGTTGCCGTAGATGCGGGCATGACGAGCTGCAGGCGGACATTAGTCCCTGCCAATTCCTGCTGCAGGCCCCGGCTGAAGTTCATCACATAGCCCTTGGTGCCGCTGTAGATCGCGCTGATCGGCAGTGCGTGGAAAGACAGGACCGAAGCGACGTTGATGATCGCGCCCTCGTTGCGGGCGAGGAACGCCGGCAGAATGGCGTGAGTGAGGCGTGTGAGCGCGGTGACGTTGAGTGCGATCATCGCAGCCGCGTCTTCCTCGGAAGTCTTGGCGACCGGAGCGAGCCTCGCGTTGCCGGCGTTGTTGACGAGGAGCGTGATAGCAGGATTTGCCTTCAACACCTTTTCGACGCGGGTGACGTCGGCATCTTTCGTCAGGTCGGCCTCCACGACCTCAACTTTCGTACCGTGGGCAGCACGCAGTTTGTCCGAGAGTGCCTTCAGGCGATCGGAGCGACGGGCCACGAGAATGAGGTCATAGCCCCTTTCGGAGAGGTGCTCTGACCCATGCGCTTCGTCCGCTGGTCCGAGAGGGGCTCGTCGAGCTCATACCTGACGAACATGATGGCCGCACGAAGCATGCCATGCTAACGACGTCTGGAGAGCATCTTCTGCACGAGGCGTTGGTCCATTGGGCTGACGCCAATCAGCGCGTTGAGGTCGTGCTTGGCCCTTCCGCGGCTGCGCTTCGCGTGCTGGCCGATGACGTCGCCTCTCCGGAATTCCTGGAAGCCTATGAGGCCCACCGCAGGCTGAAAGATTGATCTCCATTTTCTAAGCGCGGTGAGAGCCGATCGCCTGCGGGCCGGTGGTAGCTCGTTCTCAAAGCAACGGAATTGCCTCGGGCGTCTGGGTGAAGGGGAATATCTTGTCGACGACGGGGCGGAGGGCGCCGCCATCGATCAACCCGGCAATCTGCTCCAGTTGCCGACCATCGGCGTGCATGAACAGGAAGGAATAGTGAAGGCCGCGGCTCCTAGCCTTCTTGCGCACGCTGCGGCTCAACAGTCGGACGACGAGCTTCAGGAGCGGGTTCAGCCCAAGAGCTTCGGCAAAGGCCGGGTCCGGTGGCCCCGAAATGGAGACGAGGTGGCCGCCCGGCTTCAGGACGTTCAAAGATTTCGCAAGCGTCTTCGGATCCTGGCTGTTCAGCACGACATCGTAGCCGGAGAGCACTTTCTCGAAGTCCTGGCTCGTATAGTCGATCACCACATCCGCGCCGAGGCTTGCTGGGCAACCTGCAAGGTCTGCGCACTAGCCCTCTCGGTCCGATCTGTATGGCTCTCTTTGCCTTCCGGAAAGCCAGCCTTGATGCTGAGCGCTGGGCAGCATGTCAAGGCCGGTTCACGGCACACTTGATCGCGCTATATCGGACGCTGTCCGTGTGAACTGTAGCGGCGGCAAACAGCACGGGGCACAAAATATCGGCTGCGCAGGCCTCGCCCCCTTCCCTCGTATGATGATATGGGAAGTGCGGAGAATCGAATGCCATCAAACTCATTGCTGAAATCGTCGAACAACTGCTGGCGCATCGAGAGGGCTGACGAGTTCACGATTTTAATCGATGCCGACGACTACTACGGCGCTGCACGATCAGCAATGAAGGCGGCCAAGCGTTCGATCTTCCTCGTCGGTTGGGATTTCGATGCATCCATTACTCTTGGACATCCGGACGTAGAGGATGACGCGCCAAAGGGCGTCGGCGATTTCCTTCAGTGGTTGGCAAAGCAGAATCCAGGGCTGGATATCCGCCTTCTGCTTTGGAACCCCGGCTTCTTGGCGACTTGGACTAAATTCTCCAACGCCGCTTATCTGCTACGGTGGAAATGGCATTCCCAGATCAAGGTGAAGCTGGATAGCAACCATCCCCTGGGCAGCTCCCACCATCAAAAGATTCTCGTCATTGACGACAGCGTCGCTTTCTGCGGCGGGATTGATGTCACCACGGATCGCTGGGACACCCGAAACCACCTTGACGACAATCCAAACAGGAAACGGCCAAACGGCGCGCCTTACGGACCTTGGCATGATGCTACGAGCCTATGCAAAGGCCCTGCGGCACTTGCGTTGGGCGATCTGTGTCGATTGCGTTGGAAGCTTGCGGGCGGGGAGGCCCTGGAGGCAGTCGAACCGCACGGATCATTCCCACCACTCGGCGGTGCCATGGTGTTCGGATCCGTCAGCCTGGCGATCTCTCGAACCAGCCCCGCCTATGGAAACAGCAAGGGCGTTACGGAGATCGAGAAGCTTTATGTCGATATGATCATGTCCGCACGGACATCGATCTATGCGGAAAGCCAGTATTTTGCGTCACGGGTGATTGCCCAGGCAATAGCTCGCCGACTTGAAGAGATCGATGGGCCGGAAATCATTTTGATCAATCCAGTAACGGCCGACAACTGGTTGGGAGCCGTGGCGATGGATACCGCCCGCGCTCGTTTGCGAGAAGCGATCCGTCCCCACGATCGACTGGGTCGTTTCCGCATCTACCACCCCATTACCGCACACGGCACAGCGATTTACGTACACTCGAAGCTGATGATAGTTGACGACAAGATTATGAGGGTGGGTTCGTCCAACTTCAACAACCGCTCGATGCGTTTCGACAACGAATGTGATGTCGCTTTCGAGGCCGATGACGAAGTGTTGGCCGGGAAACTCCTTGATCTGAGAAATGAACTGCTCGCGGAGCATCTTGGGGTCAGCGCCGACACGGTGGCCGCTTCAATAGACCAGGCCGGCTCCTTGATTGGAGCCATTGAGACGCTGAGGCAGTCGCGAGTAGGCGGCGAGGCAGGAACTTCTAGAACTTTGGTTCCCTACGAGACACCGGGAATCTCCGGCCTGGCCGAGTGGATGGCCGACAACGAGATTTTAGATCCCGAAGGTCCCGAGGCGCTGTTCGAGCCGATAGCGAGGCGTGGCCTATTTCGCGGGCGGCTCAAAATGCCCTTGCTCAAGGGATAGTCGCACACGCTTTCAACGAGCGCCGAACATTGACCCCCTGAAAACTGCTGACACCAAATCCGGATCTGCGGGCGGTAACGGATGGATTGGCCGAGGCGTTCGGCTTTGCCGAAATGCGGTCGTGTCCTTTGAGGATCTGTTTGGTGGCAAGCTTCATGCAGCAGTTGACCGCCAGCACCCGCATGGGTGAAGCTGCTATGCGACAATGAATGGCTCACCGACGCCTTGTTTTGGACCTTCCTCATCTACGTCGCAAGCTCAGGCCGCCCCCCGCAACGATTGCTTCGGCGATCGACCGCTGGAACCACCGAAAAACGGCCGTGGCGCGGATCGGCGACGGGGACTTAACTCCAGCAATGCCGGGTGCTGCCATGGCAAGTCATTGCGGTGGCGATCGAGGCAGATGTGCTTCGCAAGAGACCTTGGCTCGATGTGGGCAAAGCATGTCGACGCGGCTCGCGTCATCATCATTGGCTGGAAATGGCGTGGCCCGGACTGGCGGGGACTTTCGGCAGGGGGGCGCCGCTGGGGGCGCCCAAGACACTCTTCTCGCAATAGCAATCATCACCTGATCCTCGAGCCGCAGGACCAATGGGTCGAACGGGACACCCATTGTCTGGGCCCCTTGGTAGAGACGGGGGACCAAACCTCGATAAGTGTATTGGAATCGTTAGTTTTGAATCCAGCGAGCGCGTCGCTCAAAAAAGACCAGACGCCGTTGTCGTTTGGGGGAACTCGGCGTCTGGCTTAGGGCCCAGCTGGGCAAAGCAAACCTCCACAATATCTAAGCGTCGCAGTCGGGTCGATCAATCCCCACGATGGGTTAACCCGACGGTCTCCGGCGGCGATTCCATATTGAAGGAAATGGCAGCGACTGCCGCCAAAATCGAAACCGTAGCCCGGCGGCTGCGAGGCTTTGCAGGGCTACGGTCTCCGGCCCTCCAAGAATCGGGCCTTTACTCAGCTTATAGAATACGGCAGATCGCTGTCGTACTAAAGCGGCTCAACAGGGGCCGGTACTTTTGCCCGTCGGAACCTACCCACCTCTGTGACGTTCTCGGTCGGGGGAACGCAAATGGCATATGAGCCAGATATGACAGTCATTTTCGACATAACTTCGAAAGGCGTTGCCGTGACTTTTCGCGGGAAGGCGATTTATCTTCCGGGTCCATACCCTGATCGCAAGGCGGGTGTCGCTGCTGGTGAAGAGCTTTGTCGAAACCGCGGATGGCTGGACGTTTAGTCATCGTTCTGATCGCCATTCAGCCAGGCGCAGCATAGTGTCGGGCGCCATCAGTCCTGGCATGCGAAGCTGGATGCTGCATTCGAGGCTCATCTCGACATAAGTGAGGTGAGCAAGCTCAAAAGGCGCAACCGGTAACCTTGCGTCTGGCCATATGGTTGCAGCGGGCGTTGAACCACGGTTGTAGATGGAGCCATCCGGCTATTCGTCAAGTCTAATTCACAAGCTCAGATCTTGGGGCTTCGATGAGAAGCTCCGGGGTTTCATTGCCGCGATTTTTATAGTTTGATCGCGCGCGACATTAGGACGTGGTCTGGCTCGCTTCGGCTTTCCGTGCACCATTTGGTCAGCGCTTCGCAGATGACGTCGGCGCTGATACCCGTCAAATTCTCAGAAGATATTCGATTTTCGCGAGCATGACTCCTCCTTCTGCGCTGTTGGAGAGGCTGAATGTTCTTATTATGTGCTTGTTTTTTCGCAGTCAAGGACGCGTTCAATCCGCAGCCAGCGTGGCCGTTCTGATGTAGAGGATGTCGGTGAGATCAAGGAGGGCGAGCATCGGCCAAACAAGTGCCGAGTGCAAATGTTCCGATCTCTGGAACCCCATTTCAGGTTATCCATTTACACAACTGAGGGCGTCGAGCGTTTGATCAGAACGTTGACTCCACCCCGGTCCCAGCGCATGTGGGCGCTGGTTCGGCGTCCTCACCACTACAAAAAAGCCCCGCCTGTTGTGACTGGACAAGCGGGGCAAGGAAGGAGCAATCAGAAGCTATTGGTGCGAGGGCAACGCTTCTTGATCCCTCGATCAACAACAGTGTGGACGGTTAGTTCCACGCACCATCAAATAAACCCAACCCCCACGGAACGGATCGCCGCAGTTCCGCTAGGTCGCCGTTTTGCGTTTCAGTGGCGTGCGTAATGGCATCGCTTACGAATGGCCTTCGGTCCCAAGCCATCTATATGGAACTCGGTAAGCTCGGGTAATTGGCTCGACCCGCGAAGCCGCGAATATCTTGTTCAACAGATGGCCTGAAAAGGGCGGTGAGGCGCATCGACATGCAATATCGATCTGCTCTGCAGCTATGGATGGCGAGCCACCTGCGGACGATGCTCGGCACGACTTCATTCTCGCGGTCGAAGAATCGGGGCGTTTTATCACCGACAACATGCCAAAGAACCTGGCCTTGGTGACGCCAATCGACCCGAACCGCAAAAGCACGGATATGAAATTCAATCCGAAGAGGCGGAGGCGCTAATGGGCCATCGCCGAACCTTCAAACCCGTCAGCATCCTTGTCGCGCAGGTATAAGACCGTGCACACGGTCATGGGAGCCGGTAAGATGCTCATGGATCAATGTCCATCGGAGGGGCTGCTCGAGGCGGGCGGAGATAGCGGTGCTTGACGCTTTCAATGAGGTGAAGTCGCCGAATGAGGTGCGGCAAGCGATTCTCAAGGCTGCAGACGAAGGCGCGGGCTACACAGAGAGCGATCAGACGCCCTACAACGGATGGAGCACAAGCGCCTGATCGGCTGGTTGCGCCGGGCGATGCCACCACAACTAAGATACGCCTATGGCAGCCGAGGATCAACGTTCAGCTTATCGTAATACTCTTCGCACTTTGCGGCCGCCTCGCGTGCGCTGGTGCAGTATCCTTGTTGCGGCATCAGTCGGGGCCACGCTTTCGGCCCGCCGTGACCGCTCCACTGCCAGAAGTCCTTCTTCGGACCGTTTTGCTGGAACCTGATGCGCCCGACCATGATCTTGCCGTCCCAGCCGCAATAGTCGGTCTGCCAACTGGCCGAGTCACTCGGATCCGGCCAAGTCTTGCGCCATTTGTATTTGAGCTTGCAGTTGGGTTCATCAGGCATGTGACAAACGTGTTGCAGGCCACGATTCCGTCAAGAGGCGGGGCGGCGGCAGTTGTGGGTTCCTGCGGCTTTAGGCGGATAGCGGTTGCGATCCGCCGTTTGACGTGGGCAGGGTAAAGGCGCGGCGGCGAGCTGCGAAAAATAAAGCTGGAAGTTTCAAACGTCTAGTCATTTCAGCGCAGACGTCATCTTTCCGGGCGGCGAAGATGACGGCACCGGGAATTTTTTCAATCGCAGCCTCCAAACGCGATTCGCGCCGCGCCAAGCAACACCTATGAGGCCGCCGTTGTCGAACTCGTGAAGCCGAAAATCGAAGGTCGTTCGCTGCCAAAGAAGAACGCCGGTCGCATCGAAGCCGAGCGATCTGCTGCAGGCCTTGCGTGGGAGCGCCGGTATCGGTCAAGGGTGGATCGAAGCCCGCCGTGGTGCTTGATGCGCAGGGCCGCTCGGACTTCGGAGCCATGCAACGCTCGCTGGGCGGACGCGGCGGCAACCGTGTCTCGACGGAATCGATCCTATTCGCCTTCGACCTCTTGTATTTCGACGGCCACGATCGGACGAAGACCGAACTATCGGTCCGGCGCCACCTGCTTGAAGATCTGCTCGATAGTGCGGTCGGCGCAGTCCAGCTCTCCGAAGGGTCCAGGGTGACGGCGCCGAACTCCTGGAAAACACCCGCTCGCTGGGACTGGAAGGCATCATCGCCAAGCACCGTGATAGCCCGTACCGCTCCGGCCGGACGGGAGACTGGCTCAAGATTAGGTGCGTGCAGAGCGAGAGTTTCATGATCGTCGGCTATGAGCAGTCTGCCTCGGCGCGCGGCGGGATCGGCAGTCTTCTTCTTGCTGGTCGTCGCGGCCATGACTGGGTCTATGTCGGCGCCGTCGGCACAGGCTTTAAGGAGAAGGACGCGATTTACCTGAAGAAGACGCTCGACACGTTGAAGATGAGGACGCCAGTCGTTCCGCTAAAAGGCAAAAACTACGTCTTTGCCCAACCGACGCCGATCGCCGAAGTCGAGTTTCGAGGTTGGACCGACGATGGCAATTTACGCCATGCCTCCTACAAAGGTCTCCGAGAAATCCAGGACAACGCCGCAGTTTTCGACATGGACGAGCGTCGTGGCGACTAAATGGGCAGGGCGCTCGACCCTTGCGGGGAGCGCCCTGCCGCACCCGGACAATGGCTCGGGCAGACAAGCTACCGCGCAAGCGATCATCGAAGACGGGTGGTAGCCGATAGATGATAGTCCGAACGGGGAATTCAAGGGTCGGCTCATGCCGATGCTGATGGCGGATCGACCCGTTCAAGTTCGAAGAAGTAAATCCGTTCGTCACCTTCTATTTCCATCATCCCCATGATCCTGCGCTCATCAATTCGACGAAAGTGATCGACGATGGGCTGCTCGTCATACGCCATCGCGGCGCTCGTCACGCCCCGAAATGACATCGTCTTCAGCGACGCAACCGGGCCTTTTGCCCGCAGTCCGCGCCGAAGGTACGAAAACAGATTTCTCGCGGCGCGCGTTCTTCCGACCTTGTGGAAGCGGAGCGCCAAACCCAACGGTATCCGCGCGGGATCGATCGGTATCAGCTCGTGTTGCCCGGAGCGAAACAAGAGCGCGTCCGCGCGTAACTCTGCTGTAAACCGCTTGCCGAACCAGCCAAGATTTTCCAGCACGCCGTCGAAGGGGTGGCCAGCCGGGATCCCTCGACTCCGCCACAGCCCGATCATCTCGCGTGGCTCGATCGGCGGCAAGCACTGAAACTGTTCAAGGGTTTTCTGCTGTTCGCTCAGACGACGCTTCCTTTTCCCTGCGCTGCCGCGCTCGCCTCCTCGATTTGGCATCTCGGCGCGCTGTTCGCAATTCATCAAGCGTCGAAAGCCACCAGCCGCGTTCAAGCTCTTGTCGGCCCGGAGATGTCCGCGCCGGCCAGGTGGTCACCAATTCTTCCAGCGAGCCCGATCGCCACGACGCCCAGACATACTCCTCATGGTGTCTTGCGGGAAAATAGAACGTATCGACGGTCGCTGTGTCGGCCAGTTCGCCGTCCGTGCGCGTGAAGAAAACGATCCCGGCATGTGTGCTGATGGAGCGCTGCAACGGCGGGCCGTCATTGGCAGGGACGGGGTACCGTTTCCGCCGGCGCTCCCTCGTCCGCGCCTTAGACGCTTCATCTTCCCCGGTACCCTTGATCGCTTCACGCCGCGCCTTCCGCATCTCGGGCTCATTGCGTTCGGCGGCCATCTCTATAGCCGGCCACCGCCGGCGGAGTTCGTCGAACGAGCGGTAAGGCACCATCCACAGGCGCCGGTCCGCATCCCAGCGCGCAAGGGGAATCTCCCTGATCTCGTTGACGATGGTACGGGAATAGGGTGTCCGGATTCGAAAGAAAGACGGACCTGCTTCCAAATAGCGGCTTTTGATCGGATCGAACGCGAAGGCATCTTTGCCCTTCTCATCGGCGAAAGCCTCTCCCTCCGCTTCAATTTCCGCCAGCCAACGACCGATGCGCCTCTCAGCGGTCCGCCCCGGCACGAACCAGGCATTGAGACGATCGCTCCATCGTGCGCGCGGAAAGGCTTGGCGAAAGCGCTGCACTGTGATGCGATCGTGAGGCAGCTCTGTCGTCGCGCCATCGCGCGGCGGTGAGGGAGCATCGCTGTTCGGTTCCTGTTTCATCGTGCTGTACCGCGGAGTTGCGAATTCAAGTTCACTCGCCATGCGGCGGCCGATTAGTCAGGCCGCCTGCTTCATCAACTTGGCAAAGCGCTTGATCGCCTGTTCGAGCGAGCGCTGACCGTCGCAATAGTCCTGCCAGGCGCTCGTCTTTTGAAGTAACGCCGGCACGGTGCGGATAGTGAAACGCTTCGGATCGAGATCCGTCTTCACCTGGCTCCAGGTAAGCGGCATCGATACCGTGGCGCCGGGCCGGGCCCGCGGCGACAGCGGTGCGACCGCAGTCGCCATCCGATCGTTGCGCAGGTAGTCCAAAAAGATGCGACCATTGCGCTGGTTCTTCGCCATCTTGATCAGGTAGAGCTCCGGGTTCTCGCGCGCCATCTGCAGGCAGACGTCGTGCGCGAAACCCTTCGCCTCAGGCCAGGCCAATTTCTTGCCCTTGGCAACCGCCAGGGGCGTGACCACATGCAGCCCCTTGCCGCCGGTGGTCTTGCAGAAGCTAACGAGGCCAAGTTCATCGAGGCGATCGCGCATCCCGCGGGCGGCCTCGACCACTGTTGAGAAGGGTACGTCGGGGCCTGGATCGAGGTCGAAGACGAGGCGACCCGGGACTTCAGGCAGCTTCGGTTCGCAATTCCAGGGGTGCAATTCCACTCCGCCGATCTGCGCGATGGCGGCAAGGCCCTCGACGCGATCGATCTGCAGATAGGGTTTCTTGTCGCCGAAGACGGCCACCAGTTCGAGGAGGTTCGATGTTCCCGGCATGGCGTGGCGCTGGAAGAACTGCTCACTGCCGATGCCATCCGGAGTTCGGATGATCGAGCACGGCCGGCCTTTGATATGGTCGATGAGCCAAGGTCCGACGGCTTCGTAATATTGCGCAAGCTCGACCTTGGTCACCGGCTTGTCGTCTCCGGCATCCGGCCACAGGGGCTTTTCCGGATTGGAGATCAACACGCCCATCACACTCGCTTTGCCACCCATTCGGAAGGTCTTCGTTGCCGCCGGCGTTTTGACCTCTACCTCTACCTCTACCTCTGGATCGGGCACGGCGGCCGTGCTCGGCGAAGCCGGCCTTTCGGCCACCACCTCTCCAGCGGGCTTATCCTCGCGCAAGCCTTTAAACGCCGCCTGCCGCACGAGACCATCGGCGGTCCAGCCGGCGAACTGGATCTCGGCGACGAGCTGGGGCTTGAGCCAGACGATTTCTGGACCTTTCTTTGGCGCACCGATGCCGGTAAAGGGGGATTTGGTCGCCTCGAGTTCGCGAAGCTTCGGTAAAATCATATCGACGACCTTCGCGCCGTAGCCGGTCCCGACCCGACCGACATAGACGAAGTGGGGACCACGGTTGACGCCGACAAGCAGCGAGCGGAACTTGCCGTTGGTCTTGGCGTAAGCGCCGATCACCACCTCATGGCCGGCCCGGCATTTGGACTTGGCCCAGGTCTCGGTGCGGCCGGAGTGATAGGGCGCATCGACTCGTTTCGAAACGATGCCTTCCAGCGACAGCCGGCAAGCCGACTTCAGGACCGCATCGCCGCCGGTCTCGAAATGCTCGACGAACCGCAGTCGTGGATCCTCGCCAGCGTTGTCAAGCAGTTTCTGCAGACGAACCTTGCGGTCTGTCAGCGGCAGTTGCCGTAGGTCCTCGTCGCCCTCGAACAACAGGTCGAAGGCAAAGTAGACCAGCGCATCGGTCTTGCCTTCCGACAGCGCCGCCTGCAGAGCGGCAAAATCCGGCGCGCCGTGTTCGTCAAGCGCGCAGATCTCCCCGTCGATGATGGCATCGGGCAGGTTTGCGGCCGACGCCGCGATGGCCGGATATTTGCCTGTCCAGTCGAGACCCTTGCGGGTCTTGAGCGTCACCTCGCTGTTTTCGATGCGCATCTGGATGCGGTAGCCGTCGAACTTGATTTCGTGGATCCAGCCGTCTGCCGAGGGTGGACGCTCGCGTGTTTCGCAGAGCTGCGGCGCGATGAAGTCGGGCATCGCGGACTTGGCTGCCTTTGTCTGGGCCGGCTTCTTCTTGGTTTTGGTTTCGGCTTTGCGTTCATCGGCGGCAAGGCCGTGGTTGCTGTCCCAGACCGCATCCGCCTGCATGTCGCCGCTTTCGATCATGAACGGCTTCGGCTTTTTCCCCTTGCCGGCGGCGATCGCTTCCATCGTCCGGCCGGAGGCGACAGAGGTTGCGTTCTCTTCCAGTACTGCCGCGCCGTTTTCCTCGACGGAGAAATCATCGTGATGCTTGATCAGCAGCCAGTTGGTGCGCTTGCCGCCGTCGCGATCGTTGCGCATCCGCACGAGGACGAAGCTGCCATGGAGCCGCTCACCTTCCAGGGTGAACTTGAAATCACCCTTGGCCAGCGCCTGCTCAGGGCTTTTATTGCCTTCCGGCTCCCAGTAACCGCGGTCCCAGAGCATCACCGTGCCGCCGCCATACTGGCCTTTCGGGATCGTACCTTCGAAGTCGCCGTAGTCGAGCGGATGATCCTCGACCTCGACGGCAAGACGCTTGTCGTGCGGATCGAGCGACGGTCCCTTGGTCACCGCCCAAGATTTAAACACGCCATCAAGCTCAAGCCGAAGATCGTAATGCAATCGCGTCGCGTCATGTTTCTGGATGACGAAGCGGCGGCGGTTCGACGCCTTCAGCTCCGTCTGGCCGCTCGGCTCATGGGTCTTCTGGAAATCACGCTTCTGCTTGTAGGTTGATAATTTGTCGCTGGCCATGGCAGTCCCCAATACACATCCACCTCCCGCGTCGAATGACGATGGAGCTGAGGCGCGGGCCGGACGGTGGGACGCGCGACTGCCGTTTTCGTTGGCCGCAAGAAATCCCTGCGTTCGTCATCACTGTCACGTCCGGTTGGCACGACACGCGACCTCAGACGTGAGAAGCGCCCAACGCATATTTTGTTCCCGATCGACGCCCTAGGCGGTTCAACCCCTCCGCTTTGTCTGCGAGATCCCATCCGATCCACGCATCAATCGGCAGCCTCTGGCGCTGACGCGCGTGTTTTGGCGGTGCGGTAGAAAGGCACGCCGATAGCAAAGTTGTCCTTGCCCGGCGCCACCCCGATGCATCGTCGGTCCGTCTGAGGGCGCGACGACGCACTATAGCTCAGTCGCGCCATCGTCGTCGACCTTAACGCGCTCGTTTGGGAAGGCATGACTGTAGGGAATCCAAAAACGCATCGGTCGAGCTGCCTGGAACATTTAGTGACGCATCAAGTTGAAGGGCATTGCGACAGCCAGAAGGAGGCTCCCATGGCAGACAAGACCCTTGACGATCTATTTCTCGACACGCTGAAAGACATCTATTTCGCCGAACGCCAGGTTTTGAGGCTATTGCCGAAAATGGCGCGGGCCGCGCAGGCACCAGAGCTGAAAGCAGCTTTCGAAAAGCACCAAGAAGAAACGCAAGGGCATATCGAACGGCTGCAGCGGGTTTTCGAAATCCTCGACAAACCGGTCCGTGGCAAAACCTGCGAGGCAATTCAAGGGATCATCGCCGAAGGCGACGAGATCATGGACGAATTCAAGGGTTCACCCGCTCTCGATGCGGGCCTTATCTCTTCTGCCCAGGCGGTCGAGCATTATGAGATCACCCGCTACGCAACACTCAAGACTTGGGCGACCCAGCTCGGCATTACGGACGCCGTTGCGCTGCTCGATGCCACTCTACGGGAGGAGTCGGCGACCGATGAGGCACTGACCAAACTGGCTACGGCCTCGGTGAACGTCAAAAGTGCGGTCGAGAAACGGCTCGCTTGAACCGCTTGACCCCAATGTCCGGCTCGATGGTGGGCTGGGGCATTCGTAGAATCACAGTTCGGCAACAGGTGCATGAGGAATCATCACAAAAGCAATAACTTGCGAGAGAGGGGCAAATGATTTTCCGACGCAATTTTGTTGCTGGGTGTCTCATGATACCGGCACTGTTGAAAGGTGGAAAAGCCTTTCCCAAGAGCCGCCATAGGGAGATAATCTCTCAACTCGAATACCCGCCGGTCGTCAGCCCACACCCACAACATTCGCAAAGACTAGTTGCGACTGTTGTTCAGGCACGAAGAGCCAATGAAATTATTGCAAAAACTCCCACTGGCCCTCGTCCAATAGATATTGCGCAGACATTCGTTGACCGTTTCTATGCGAAGGAGCCAGCGCTGATCTCTCAAATGCCCCCACCGGCAGCACCAAATCCACTCATCGCAAAGTTCTTCGAGAACATATTGACGCCAAATGGCGATGTCGTCCCCTGGTGCGCAGCGTTTGCCAATTTTTGCATCCACCGTAGTGGCAGAAACGGAAGCGGAAGCGCTTCGTCTCAGTCCTTCCTGGAGCCGGCCTTCCGAAAAACCAACAGTCCAGAGGAAGGGGATTTGGCGATATTTACCTGCTTCAACCCGTCGACCGGTCAAAATCTGCGCTTGGGTCATGTCGCCTTCTTCAAAGAACGGATTGATGAAACGCATATCAAGGTTGTAGGGGGCAACCAATCCGCCGAAGATCATGCGAGCATCATATCCGAAACAGTAATGCTAACGGCTGATCGCTCTTTGAGAAGACATTTGCCGAACGGCGATTACGCACCAGTCATCATGCGATTGAGCGCATATGTCAGCCTATCCTGAAGGTCGAGAGACGACGAGTATGAATTGCGCGAGGAAGATCGATAGCAAGCGGAACTTGCCGTTCGTTTCGCCCATCCACCGATGACGACCCGTGCCCCGCCCTATACTTCGACTTCCAGCCGGATGCACAGATCAACTCCCCGAAGCAGAACACTTTTATTGCTGCAAACGATGCATTGATGATGTGCGATGTGCACGGCTACCTCTCCTCTGACGGTCGGGATAGCATCCTGTAACTCAGCAGGAGTTACTCATCCTTGTATCAATTCGATTTTCGGAAACCGGCGGTCCGGTGAGCAACACCACCGGTGAGGTGACCATGTGCCTCAATCTGAGCTTAGTGAAGCGCGCTTTCAGCGTGCTGGTCTACCCCGATTAAAAGTGGCGAACGGCTCGTTGGTACGTTCGCCGTCTATTATCGAGAGTGTACCGGTCCCAGCGCCGTGGGGCAGGCGATTGTTGAAGGATGCGTCCATTCGTGCTCGATCGCCCTCGATCGAGAGGAGCGGGTGATGCAGCGTCAGAGGTTGGCATACTGTGATGTTTTAACCGGCTACCAAATCGCGCCAGCTTCAATCGGGTCCTGGGGCAGGAACTGCTCCAACCCGGTCGCCCCTGGGAAGTACTGCTCGCTGATATCGACACCTTGAAACTGGTGAATGACACTTTTGGGCACGCTGCGGGTGGCGCGTTGGTTCAGGCGGTTGCAGATCGGATATCGGCGGCATGCCGATGGAACGCATTCAGATTAGGTGGAGACGAGTTTGCTGCCATCGTATCGGGCGAGCAGGCTCTTGACCTCGGTGAGGTGACATAGCAAGAGGCAAGTTGTCGATCAGACGTCATCCATCTAAGCGCTGTTTCTACACCATAGCTTCAACCTTGCGGCCCCACGGAAAAGGGCGGTCGCCGGCAACTGTATTGATCTGATCGCTCCGTTGTCTACATAGGATTGGATCGCCCGACGGCAAAATTAGAAGTGTTGCTGCAGCAACGCCCTTCAGCATTAGGAAGCACAAAATGGCTCAGCTCTTGAACACGGTAGCAGTCGTCACGGGTGGCGGCAGAGGCATTGGTCGCGAAATCGCCCGTCAACAAGCACGCGATGGCGCTAAGGTCGCCGTGCTTGCGCGAACGGCCGTCGAGATCGAGGAAACGGTCTCGCTGATCGAAGGCGAGGGCGGACGCGCGATCGCGCTTACGGTCGATGTCACAGACTATAGCTCCGTCGAAAGCGCTTTTATCCGCATCGCAGCCGAATTGGGCCCAGTTGATACGCTGGTCAATAACCATGGCTCATTCCGGGCGTTCGGTCCCATATGGGATTGCGATCCCCGTGACTGGTGGCGGGATGTCGAAATCAATTTGCAAGGAACGTTCCACACCTGCCGCGCAGCATCTCCGGCAATGATAGCGAGGGGCAGGGGGCGGATTGTCAACCTGGTCGGAGGCGGAACGGGAAACAGCTTTCCGCATGGCTCAGGTTATGCATCCAGTAAAGCAGCGATCATGCGTCTGACAGAGTGCCTCAACGATACGACAATCGGACATGGAGTGCTCGCCTTTGCCGTAGATCCTGGGCTTGTTCGAAGCGCTATGACCGAAATGCAGCTGTCATCGGAGGCAGGCAAAACCTATTTGCCCGGTATCCAGCAGCTCTTTGACGATGGCGTCGATATTGATCCATCGCGAGCCGCTCTTCTTATCGCCGATATTGCTGACGGCCGTTTCGATGTGCTCGCTGGCCGTCTTCTGCGGGGCGTCGACGACCGCGATGCCCTTGAGAAGGAAATGCATTCAGTGGTTGCCGCCGACGGCAGGGCGTTGCGCTTTAGCGCGTTGGAGCAACTCAAGCTCTGAAGTCTATTGCACCTATGATGGTGCCCGGCTGAGTGAACTGTACTGATCAGAAATGTCGCTCTCCTGCTACCGTAACGCTTCGGCAAGAGACGTTAATTAACCTGCAATGATGCCCTGTTTCCGGCCGTCCGGACAACGGTAAACGCAATTCGACGCTTGGACTTACTCACGAAATGCCTCACGCTGCCGCCCAATGGGCGACAATGCGGCAGCTGACGCCGGTGATCAGCTCACCTATTTTCTTGTATTTGATCGATGCCTTGGACAATTCGATCTTTCGCAGAATCGTGTATCTCAGATGCTGCGGCCAGGACCTGGTCTCCGATATTGGAGGCAACCTCTTTGCCACGATCTATCGCGTCGCTAGCTTGTGCCTTAGCACTATCTTTCAGATCGTCGGCCGCTTTGCCAAGAACTTGATCCTCCCTTTCTGTATGCGGCAATGCTGCGCCGATGGCAGCTCCCATCGCGAAAGCTAGGGCGCCACCAACCAAGGGCTGGTCACGAAAATGGGTGATGATCGCGTCGTTAAGCCGTGTTGTGCCATCGGCAAGCTGGGTGCCAGCAGAAGATGTCCTGTTCGATAACGCGCCGGCCGTCTCGGTAGCTTTCTGCGTCACTTCCCCGACGGCATCCTTGACCTGTTCCCAAGTGTCGGACAGCCAGCCGGTCGAAGCATCAATCGCCGCGCCCGCGTCGTCAGTCATTTGACTGATATGCTTGCCCGCCGCGTCAGTAAAGCCTCGATAAGTCTTTCCCGCCTCGTCGATGAAATTGCCGGCGCGCCTTCCGGCTTCGTCGGTGACCGCCTTGAAGCGTGTCCCCGCTTCGTCCGTGAAGTAACTATAAAACTTGCCATCGGACTGCTCTGGCGATCCGATACGTCGGACGCCGCCGACGGCCGCATAGAGTGGGAATTCCCCAGTGGCAACCTGAATGCTGTTTTGCGACGCGAGCGTTTTCGACTGACCCTGTTTTGCAATCAGCCATGCAAGGCTTACGCCCATGAGCGCGACTGGAAGTGGGTTTTCCTTGAGAGCTTTTCCAAGATTGCTCACATACTCTCCCGACCCGGTTCCTTTTGCATAGGCGAGAACTTCGTCGACGAGCTGGCCCGGAGACATGCGCTCCTGAATTGCACCGATCCTGTCTTCGATGCGAAGACGGTCCACATCGATTTCCCGTTGAATTTCAGCGGATGATTTTTCCATCGAACGTTCCATCAGATTCTCTCCTTTACGACGTCAACGTCGCGACGAACCGACGCGGCCGTGCGATCCAGTTTCAGATTGCTTCCACGGAATGCTGAGAGGCCTTTTGACAGCAGGGCGTAACCGATGAGGGCAATGACAAAGGCAACCACCAGGGCCGCGATCGTATTTGAGGCGGCGAGACTGAATCCCTGCCTCACGAGCAATGCCGCAAGCCCGCTGACAAGAGCGCTCAGAAAGACCCCGACTGCGCCGATAATCAAAACCAGGCCGGCCACAAGGACTTCCATGCCGCCCATCGCCTGCGTCACCTTCTCCGATGCTTCCGTCTTGGCAAGATCAATTTCCTTGCGAACCAGACCTGATACATCCGAGACGAGACCGCCAATCAGTTCGGTAAGCGGTTTACTTTTTTCCGCGTCAACCATTGTATTGCCCCCCAAGCCCAATTGCCGGGCGAGTCAGAGCAGACCCGGCCTGGACATCTGATTTTTGCCTGGCACCCGATGTAGGACTGCGCTTTGAAGACGCCGTCAGGAAGCGGCTGGCGGCCAACCCCGCAAGAGCTGCGACCCCGAGGAAGGCGAGCGGTTGCATGCGACCAAAATCTTCAGCCATATTGGCAATCTCGCGAAGATCGCGACCCTCAAGATTATCGGCAAGCGTCTTGACGTTTTCGCCAATCTGTTTTGCAAATCGGCCTACATCTGCCTGATCGCCATTTTCAAGTTCGGTACCAACGTTCTTAAGTGCGGTGGCAATCCCCGCGATTTGATGAGCGGCAAAGTGCTTTTGCTCAGAAACCCTCTCCCCCACCTGATCCATTGCAGATTCCGCCCCGTCTTTCAGCGTCTGTTTGGCGGTGCCAAGATCGTCGCTGACTTTCGACTTCAGGTCATTGACAGTCGGCAGCGGTTGTTGACGCGTGGTGGTTTCGATCTGGCTTCCGGGCCGGTTGATATCCTCTGACATTTCATCTCCTCCAGTAATTGATGCGGCAGCCATGGCCGCGCTGTTGGCTCAACCATGGGCTTCGTCGAATGTTCCCCGAGGCCTAAGTCGGACCTAATATTTGGATCTGAAGCGCGTTGATTGCTCTCCGAACACTAATAGAGCCCCGGTTACACCGTTCCCGATCCTCTCAAGGAGTTTCGATATGGCGCCGCTACCATTCCGGGATGTTGCCTGAGCTGTCGCTGGTCACTGTCCGGTGGCGATGACGCCTTCGGAGAATGAGAAATTCCGGTTCCACACCCTAAACGAGGACACCAAAAACCGTGTCGTTAGCCGCTTCGTCGACGTTGTCACCGGAAAGGAGGTTAATGAAGAGGATGAAGCTACAGAGCCGGACGGTCGGGTGTTGAGGGCGACGATCTTAGAGGCAAGGCGGTCAGTCTGCGTTGCGGCCGTCCTATTTCCTGAAACGCTGGCTTGCTGATTTTCGAACAAAAAGTCTGTACGGGCGGCCAATTAACAGTCTTTGGAGCCAACAGCCTCGCGGCCTGGAGGAACTTGTCATGTTGAAGCCGTCTTTGAAATATGCCAGAATGGCATCGACTTGCGGAGACCGGGGCCCGACGGCAGGGGAGAGCCTGAATCAAACGGCAGTCTCAGAAATTGCTCGAGGCGCCCAAGGTATCGTTTGAGGAGCAATCACTCTCGGCAAGATCGGCGCGCTGCTATCTTCCGGAATTCTTACGCTACGGCCGGCATGGGTAAAAGCCTGCAGCTTTACGAGCTTCGGTCCAATCCACACCGGGGTATCAACCGATTTCGCTGATCTGGACGTTTTGTAATGTCGCAGGCACCTTTGGGGCTGCCTTTGCGGGCACCGCGAACGGCGAGGCCCGCCGGCGAAATCTACATGCTTGCGACAGACGCAGGCAGCCAGAAACCCCGATCGCATCCTTGCTCTCACTGGCAATCCCTCGATGTTTCACCGAGTTTGCAGGTTTCAGCTCCATCCTATTGGGTTGCGGAACTTGCTCGACCGGCAATTGTTCCGCTTTTAGCGAGGCTGAATAACGCCAATCGAGCTAGGGAGGCATTCGGTGAGCAAACAGCATAAGCCAGAGCCGGAGGTTAATGCAGCCAAAGAGCAAGGTCGCGTGCGCGCGGCTGAAAACACGTCTGAGATACCCGCCAGAGGACTGAAGGATGTACATAGAGTGGTGTCAGGCGTCACCGAGGACCGAGTGACGCTGATCGCTGCTGGCGGGATGGTTGCAGCCGCTGATCAGGACATGGCAGAATTTGGTCTTCCGCTTGATATTGCTCCAATGGAAGCACGTTCGGCAGAGGCATTGCCAGAGGGTAAACGCTGGCAGTACGAGCCGAAATGGGATGGGTTTCGCTGCCTTGCCTTTAAGGAAGGGATGAACGTCGATCTTCGGGCAAAGTCGGGCAAGCCGCTTGCCAGGTATTTCCCGGAGGTCGTGGCCTTCCTGCAGCATTTACCGGCAGAGCGATTCGTGATCGACGGTGAATTGGTTATCGAGATCGATGGCCTGCTGTCGTTCGAAGCGTTGCAGATGAGGTTGCATCCCGCCGAGAGCCGCATTCGCAAATTATCGGCCGAAAATCCAGCGAAGCTTGTGATGTTCGACATCCTTCTCACCCCTGACGGCAGAACCCTCATCGACTGCCCGCTCTCGGAACGCCGCGCAGAACTCGAAGCCTTCTCGGTGCAGGCCGAGCGCCGCGGAAAGTTGACGCTGTCCCCTATCGCCAATCATCTGAAACAAGCCCGACGGTGGTTATCCGAAGCGGGGAGCGGCGGAACAGACGGCGTCATCTGCAAACATCTCGACACGCTCTATCAATCGGGCGAACGCGCTATGATCAAAGTCAAGCGACTACGCACTGCCGACTGTGTCGTCGGCGGATTTCGATATCGGAGCAAATCCAGGCAGGTTGGGTCGCTTCTGCTTGGGCTATATAACGAACGTGGCAAGCTCGATCATGTAGGCTTCACCGCAACGATTACCGACGACGAGCGCTCGGGCCTAACGGGAAGGCTGGAGGCGCTTCGGCAGGCTCCTGGGTTTGATGGCAAAGCACCAGGTGGCCCGAGTCGCTGGAGTACAGAAAAGAGCGACGAGTGGGAGCCTCTGAATCCTGTCCTAGTCGTGGAAGTCAGATTCGATCATGTCACCGGCCATCGCTTCCGCCACGGGACCAAGATCATTCGGTGGCGACCAGATAAACGGCCTGGCCAGTGTACGTATGATCAGATCGAAATGGGGGCAGGCTCGGATCCGACCGCCTAATAGACAGACATGCTGATCGCCTTGGCGATAACATCAACTCCCGCTAGATCGCCGCCTGGGCACGATTGGACTGGCACCGATTGGTCGACATCTCGTCCCCGCGCGCTGGGGAGAGGCCGGCCCGTCAGACACGGGCTCGTTCGTTTTGGCACCGGTGCGAGCAGTTGACCTCATGCGGCACAATGAGAGGCGAAACATTTCCACAGGCTTGACTATTGGCGCGCTTCAAAGGGCCACGATCCGTGCCCAGGGCGCCGGACTGCAGATAGGTAAAGACATTGATCAGGGGGTCTGGACCTCTGTACACTCTGCGCTTTTTCGGGTGCGCCAAGATCAATGCACTTATCTACCCGACCGATCCTAGAGTTCCTGAGACGCCGATCGGTCTCGATAAGGTAGTCGGATATCGGCGACGCGAAGATAAGAACGGAATTCCATGCGCATTGGCGTCTTCACCTGGCTGCGCCGACCGCAACCCTGTTCCGCAAGCTGACCTCCGGCCGGGCGCCGGAGGCTCGTCTCTCGCACGCTTACTTCACTTTCTTGACGAATTCGCTCGTGTAGGTCTTCGAAAGGTCAATCGGCTTGCCTTGGATGTCTTTGTTACCTTGGGAAAGTACCGCAAGAACCGTCTTCGGGCCATCTTCAGGCATCACGCCATCAGGTGTAAACATGGCCTTGCCGTCATTGAGGGCAGCGACATAGCCATCCTTGTCACCGACGTAGAAATCCTTTGGCATCTTCTCGGCGATTTCGGCGGCGGAATGACTGCTAATGAAGCGGAGAGTTTTCACGAAGGCGTTTGCAAGTTTCTGCGCGGTTTCTTTGTGAGCGTCGACCCAGTCACTCTCGACGTAAAATGAAGCGGCCGGATAGGTACCGCCAAGTGCTGCCCGGGTTGCTCCGACCGTACGCATGTCAACGAGAACAGTCGCTTCCTTCGTCTTTAGCAGTCGCGAAATCGTAGGCTCCGTCGTCATACCTGCCTGAATGGTATCTTGCTGCATCGCAGCTATGAATGTCGTCCCGGCTCCGACGGGAACAGACGTCACATCTCCTGACTGCAAGCCTGCCTTCGTCACCAAATAATGTGTTAGGAAATTTGTCGACGAGCCGAGACCGGTTACGCCAACACTTTTTCCTTTGAGGTCCGCAGCTGATTTGATTTCAGGATGTTTCGCAGACACCAGTTCAACTTCGCCAGGCGCTTGACTGAATTGGACAATGGACTCGACGAACTTTCCCTTTGCCTGAAGATCGACGCAATGATCGTAAAAGCCAACGACGCCCTGGACGGCTCCCGCCAGCAACTGGTTTTCTGCATCAACGCCGGCTGGTTCATTCAGCAACTCGACGTCGAGACCCTCATCCTTAAAATAACCGAGTGATTCTGCTAGTTTGGCTGGCAAATAGATCTGTTTTTCGTAGCCACCTACCATGATGGTCACTTTGTCTGCGGCTTGGGCGACAGGCGCGCTCAACGAGACGCCGCCCACAGCAAGCGAAAAAACCAAGGCGTTGAAGAGCGTGTGCGATTTAGGCATAGAAACCTCCTCCTATTTTGTAAAACGCATCGGTTCGCCGGCTGGCGCTTCCTCCCCGATGCAGCAAGCAAGCGTGTCACACGCAACCTTTCATTTAGCTTTCAGGCGACGAGGGCTAGCTCGCATTGCGCTCGTGGAAATGAGAACGCGGCGATTGCCGAATTGCTCGCCGATTTCAACGACAGGCGTGTCTTGCGTTGGGTCAGGCCCACAAGGCGTCAATTGTTCGAAGAGCTTTATCACCAGTCAGCTTTGCTACGTCTACTGGGTGTTCCACGGCAAGACCGCCCCGGAGAAGGGGTACCATTAAGCACCACGTTGGTCTTGCAGCGGGCGGGCTGGTTCATTGCGCTTTGGCTAGCGGGCGTGGGCTGGTTACATTGACCGGGCTTCTCATCGGTCCGATGCTTGTGGCCTAAGCTGGGAGGGTTGACCTGCACAGTCAGAGGTCGGCATTGAGAATCTTTGTCTGACGGAAGTGGCATGGTCGGCGCCAATGTCAGCCGACCGTCCGTCTCCGTGGGCGCAAGCCACGGCAAGATCATTCGGCCAATGTCTGGCCAGGCGTCCACGTTGTCACTCGAACAATACTGAAGTGACGATTCGTTGCTGTCGCATCAGCATGATCGTCACCCACAAATGGCTGCGAACCGGCCGACTTCCATGAGGGGACGACCTAACGAGCATGATCATTGCTTGCCAGCCGTCCGTCGAAACGATGACGAGACAGGTGTCTATGGTTGGCCTGCCATCTGACAGTGAAAACTGAGCAGCGCCCAGGACGGGAAATTCGTCGTTGAGTTTCTCAAAGCCCAGGCTAGATGCTCCTCCCGCGTCCACTGCTTCACACGATCTTTCTCCATTTGCTGAGGTGCGCAAGCCAGAGAGCACGCTAGGTGTGGCCACGAATGTCACGGGGCTCGCTCCTTCTTGCTTTTCAAGGAAACGCTCTATGTCCGAAGGATAATTTGGGAGGTTCCATGGCACGCATTCGCCCGATGTTCCTGCTAATGCTCGCAGCAATTATACCGGTCGTTCTTCTTGGTGGATTGTTCGGCCAATACCTGCTTCAGCAGCAGCGGGCTGCGTTCGACAAGCAAGTCTCCGAGCAGGCAGCTACCTTGGCAGTTGCCCTCAACAGGGAACTCTCAACCCAGATCCAGCTCCTTTCGATACTGTCGGAATCGCCCCGCGTCGACCCGCCCGTGACGGCGGCGGGGTTTGGCGAGATCGCACGGCGTCTGCTGGCGCGCTTCCCTGCGTGGGGTCTGCTGCAGGTGACTGACGTAAAAGGCAACGTGATCGTCACAGTGCCGCCGCAGGAGGCGAAACAGCTCGCAGGCAGCATAAACGATGGGAAGATTGAGGCGGTTAGCTCGCCGGTCATTGGAGATGTTAGCAAGGGGCTTTTAGGAGATTTTGGGTTTCCGGTTCGAGTGCCTGTACTGAGGAATGGTGAGACCGTCTTAGAGCTCACCGCGATAATCCGCCCTTCCGAAATCTCCACCGTCCTCCAGCAAGATGGACAGGGTGTGGGCTGGCAAGCCTGGGCGACGGACGGAGCAGGTGCGGTCGTCGCAGCGCTGGATACTGGAGCCCAGACGGGGCAGCCGGCAAGAACCTACGCGCGCATGGGGAAGGCGGACGCGGAAGAAGCGATGCTTCCCAGCGGCGAAATCGTCAGGGTCGCTTCGTCTGCTGTCGGCACAACCGGCTGGAGCGTTACAGCCGCTATGCCCGTCTCAGAATACAGGTCTCTCTCGTGGAAGACGTCGCTCCTTCTTCTCGTCACCTGCTTTGCTACCCTCGTTTGCTCGGGCGTTGCCATTCTCCTATTCTATCGGGAGTTCGTCCAGCGCCGCGAGCAGGAAACCACGATGGCGAACGCGCAAAGAATGGAGGCGCTAGGAAAACTGACTGGTCAGGTGGCCCACGACTTTAACAACCTTCTCATGATCTTCCAGGCGGGAGCCAACGCAATACGCAGGAGGCCGCAAGACGACAGCCGGGTGCAGCAGGTTCTCGATTCGATGCTTGAAGGCGTTACGAGAGGCAAGGAGATGACGCAGCGGCTGTTGTCGTTCTCACGAAAATCCAATCAGACCGCTGAAGTCACCGATCTCATCGCCACGCTTCGGGAGGTGCATCCGCTGCTGCGGCAGGCGGCGAACGACACCATCCTTGTCGAATACGCCGTGGATCCCCTTCTATGGCCTGCGACGATCGAGGCCAAGTCGCTGGAGATCGCACTTATAAATCTCGTCACTAACGCCCGCGAGGCGATGCCCAGCGGCGGGGAAATAATTCTCCGGGCTCGAAATGTCGCCGACGCTCGTTCAGAGTCCGACCGCCTTAGTGGGGCCCACGTCGCGATCACCATAAGAGACACCGGGACGGGCATCACGCCCGGCATCATCGCCCGAATTTTCGAACCACTTTTTACCACAAAGCCAGGAGGCGCGCCCGGTCTGGGTCTGGCCCAGGTAAAAAACTTTGCGGAACGCAGCGGGGGCGGCGTATCGGTAGCGAGCATAACGTCCGTCGGCACCGCAATCACTATTTATCTGCCGCGAGCTCGAGAAGCCATAGCCAAGCCAACGGGCGAAGGGGCAGCGACGTTGCCACGGCGGCTGCTCATTGTCGACGACACGCCCGCGTCGCTTGAGGCGGCCCGCATATCAGTCGAGGGCGACGTGGTGGAGGTACTCACCGCAAGGAGCGCCCGCGACGCTCTGGAGGTACTTGGGGCGAGGAGGGATCTCGACGGGCTGCTGAGCGATATCATGATGCCGGGTATGTCGGGGATCGAGCTTGCGGAAATCTCGAGGCGACTTCTGCCAAACTTGAGGATCGTCCTTATGACCGGCTACAGCGACCGCATGGAGCAGGGGCAAAAGGTCGACTTCCCGGTTGTCAGCAAGCCGTTCAACCAGCTCGAACTTCACGCGGCATTCGCGCAAACTCTTGTAAATACCGTCATAACCGGGAAGTTTCCGATGCGGTAGTCGCCTGCAATGCAGCGTTGTTGCTCGACGGAAGAAAGGATCACGGCGCCGATCCTCGTGTGGCCTGTAATGCCATCGATCCACTATGGGGATATCTCATTGCAAAGGTCACAGAATAAACGACAACATTAAACGGTTAACCTTTGCAGGCGCCGCATTCCCCCAAAGATGCGCCTGTTTGCGTTTGCCTTGTGTTGCTGAAGATCAAAAAAGACCCGCTACCGGTAGGGTGACGGGTCAATAGGGCGAAACCTGACCGCAATACTCGACCCGAAACATACATCACTGCGGGTCAGATCTCGGCTCTGGGGCACATTTGCCGAAAGGAAGCGGCTAGGTCGCGCGGATCGATTGATCAATCTGCCGGAGGCAGATCGATCTCGGCTCACGACCGTATATTTGCCGTTCAAGGGGCTTCAGTCGGGTGATCTGACCTTCCGTCTGCCCTTCAACCACGGTGAGATGATTGCATTTCCGACGTAGCGATGTCCTTTCCACGCCGTTGGCAAAAGATGCGATCAAACTTTCTTTGCTGCTAGAAGCCAACTATCAAGCTTCGCGGGACTTTTGATCGATCATTTCGTGGAAGTCGATGACCGTTTTGCAAAACGAGGTTGGCCTTTCGGCGACGGGTGCTCGAACCGATGTACCGAAGTCAACTGTAAAAGGCGGCAGTTATTGCGAGAATCATCGGAGCGCAAACAAAAGCACGAGAGTAGAGCGCGGTTTGCCCTCTCGCAAATTTATCGGAGTTAGGCAGGAAGGCTCATGCGCATGAGCAGTCCGCCCTCTGATGGAAGCTCGGCTTGTACTTGGCCGCCGTGCCGGGCGAAGGCATGTTTTGTTATCGCCAATCCGAGGCCAAAGCCGACGACACCCGTGGAAAGAATACTTCCGCGCCGGAACGGCTGAAAGATGACGTCGAGAATGTCTTTAGGGATGCCTGGGCCTTGATCCGCGACGGTGATTACGAAGGCCTCGTATTCCCGCTCAGTGTTAACTATAACTCGCGCATTTGAAGGGGAATATTTGACAGCGTTTCGCACCACGTTTTCTATCGCTCTATAGATAAGCTCGCCGTTTAAGGATGTTACGAAGGATTCCGCTCCGTTATAGACTACGCAAACATTACGGGCAGCGCCTTCAAATGCGCAATCATCGACGATCTCCCGAAGAAGGTCGACGAGGTCAAGGGTTTGTTGCTCCAGTGGCGGAGTTTCCGTTGCCGTAAGTCTGGCGAGAGTCAAAACCTCCCCGACAAGATCATCCATTCTTGCGATTTCCCGTTCGAGACGCTCGGTCATTGCATCCAGTCGACTGGGATTCTTTTTCAGAAGGCCGATAGCAGCTTGAAGCCGGGACAGAGGTGATCGGAGTTCATGCGATATATCGTGAAAGAGGCCCTGCTGGACATCCTGGAACTCTTGCAGACGCGCGGCGGTGACATCAAAGTCATGAGCAAGCGCTGCAATCTCATCCCTCTTTCGATCGATTTTATTGCCTATTCTTACGTCGAATTGGCCCTGCGCCAGCGCACGCAATCCGCGCTTCAATTGCTCCACCGGCCGTGTTAGATATTGGGCCAGCCAATAGGCTGCGAATGCGGCAGCAAACATTGCTGAAGTCCAAGGGACGAGCTTCGGCAGATTGCGCGATAGAAAGTCCATTTCCGTCGCCTCAGCGCTCAGCTGAAAGCAGTGGCCGGCGTTGACGACATGTCTTTCAAATTTGCCGATTGCCTTGATGGAGCATTCCATCGGCCCGCCGATGGCCGTCAGGTTTAAGTGGACGGGCGAGGGCGTCTGCGCAACGGCCGACAGGAATTGTTGTGTGGCGTCAACCCCGTTTGTCGCCAATAGCCTGGTGGCCGTTTCGATCGCCAAGGATGTCCGTTGATCGCGTAGTTCCTGGACGGGGGGCAGCAGTCCAAAGACGGAACTTATCGCGAACAATAGCGCGATTGATATAGCCATTGTGAGCCAAACAATTGCGAAGATTCTCCAAAATAGCTTTCGCATCAGAGCTCCTGCACCAGTTGATATCCCTGACCGCGTATGGAACGAATCCACGACGTGCCGTCACCACGGGTGCCGAGCTTCTGGCGTACGCTGCTGATGTGAACATCGATGCGACGATCAAACGGTGTCAGAGCTCGGCCGAATGCGCGCCGGGAGATATCCTGTTTTGGAACCAATTGTCCGGCATTGCGAGCCAGCACCTCGAGTATATTGAATTCGGCACCCGTCAATTCCAGCGGTTTGCCTTGCCATTGGGCAGTTCGACCGGCCGGATGCAAGATCAGGTTCCCGACGTGAAGAACATTCTCATCACCAAACCTGCTGCCTGCCCGCCTAAGAATGGCGCGAATGCGCGCAACTAATTCCCCCGGAGAACATGGCTTTGCAACATAGTCATCCGCACCAAAGTTGAGACCGGAAATCCGGTCGATGTCATCGCCTTTTGCTGTCAGCATCAAAATGGGGACGTCGCCTAGCCGTCGGATGCGCTGAAGAGCATCTATTCCGTTCATCCGCGGCATCATCACGTCGAGAACAATAATGTCCGCCGATTGGTCGGCAGCCCCTGCTATGCCGACCCGGGCATCTGCCGACGTCTCCACCTCAAAACCCTCCTCTTCGAGATATTCGCTGAGTAGGGCGGTTAGCTCGGTGTCGTCGTCGATCAAAAGTACTTTCGGCATACCGCTTTCCGTGTGCATTTCGTCTGCACGAATATACCCAAAAAGATCGATCGGAAGAAGTTTTACAAAACTTTACACTTCCTTAACGTCGCTTAACATTACAGCCCCTATCAGAGGTCCGTCGGCAATTTGTCGCGGAGCCTCATATTGACTGAGATTACTGAACCCCATTCGCATTCTCGATATCCCATGCCCATGGAGGGAGCGACGTTGGATGGCGACAGCGGATCTCTCAGCAGCGAGCTTGCGCGTACAACGCAACACAGGCGTCAAATCCCAACCATATGGATGAAAGCGCACCAGTTTAGCGCTCTGCTTCTTTTTGCTTGTGCGCTCAGCAGCTGTGTTGTCGGGCCAGACTACCAGAAGCCAAGGCTCTCCATGCCCAAGACCTGGAACGCGAAGGCGCACGATAGTTTGGACAAGCCGCCAGTCCTTGCGGAGTGGTGGAAGCAAATGAAGGACCCCATTCTGGACGATCTCATTGCTCAAGCCGTCGCGTCCAATCTCGATGTTGCCACGGCAAAGGCGAAGATACGCGAAGCACGCGCGACCTATCGCGAGCAGGTAGGCGCGTTGCTTCCGACGATCGAGGGCACGGCGTCCGCGACACGGAACCGCTCGGCCGCCTCGAATGGCACATCCGCCACGGTCTACAATGACTATCAGGCCGGTTTCGATGCTAGCTGGGAACTTGACCTATTTGGAGGTAATAAGCGGACGGCGGAGGCGTCAAAATACGGGGTTGACGCTGCGAATGAAGACTTGCGCAATACGCTCGTCACCCTGATTGGGGATGTGGCTACCTATTACATTCAAGCGCGAGAATATCAGCAGCTTACGGAGCTCGCTAGAAATTCTTCCAAATCCCAGGGGCAAACCGCAGCGCTGACGCGAACTCAATTCAGCGCGGGCGGGGTGTCTTTGGTCGATGTTACCAAAGTGGAAGCGCAAGCGGCTTCCACGCATGCTGATATTCCCTCCTATGAAATTTCCTATGCCAAGTCTTTAAATCGACTGGGGGTGTTGCTTGGCAGGTCGCCATTGCTGCTTGATAGTCTTCTCGGCAAAAGGTCGAGGCTCCCAATTCCTCCTTCGAGAGTATCCGTAGGAATACCTGCCGACCTTTTGAACTCCCGCCCAGACGTACGCAAGGCAGAACGCGAACTGGCCCAGGCGACGGCAAAGATCGGCGCGGCTGAGGCCAATCGGTATCCGTCGCTGAGCCTTACCGGATCCATCGATTCGTCCGCGGCGAGCGTTTCCGAGCTGGGAAAGAACTCGACCATTGGATGGTCGTTTGGGCCGTCGCTAACGATTCCGATCTTTCAGGGCGGCCAATTGAAGGCAGCGGTTGATGTCGCCAAGGCACAGCGTGATCAGTATCTGTTCTCATACCAGTCAGCCGTCCTCTCCGCCATGGAGGATGTTCAAAACGCCATCGTGTCTCTCAATCGCTCGAGGGCGCGATCGGTGGATTTGGCAAAAGCTGTCCAGGGCTATAGCGCAGCTGCCAAGCTTTCAAAGCAGCTCAATATTGCCGGAGAGGGGGATCTGTTCGACGTGCTGGACGCTGACCGGTCCCTGTACTCAGCCCAACAAAATCTCATCGAGACCAATACCGATATCGCTACCTATTATGTCTCGCTCAACAAAGCACTCGGAGGCGGCTGGGCTGGCCGGATCGACATTTCACAGCCGGCCGTTGGCGACACGAACGAAGCTCCACACATACAGGTAAAGCAACGCGCCCAATGACCGTTACACATCAAATGGACCCGAAAGAAAATGCCCCTAAGAACGACGGCTTCAATCGTCTCGTTTATCGCGTGCTGTTTGTGGCAATCTCCACCTGCCTGATCGGCGGAGGTCAGGTGGCTGCTGAGGAACAAGCAAAGCCTGAAGGGGCCGCGGCATTGACGGTCGCAGCGATAAAATCCGTGACCCAGGACTGGCCTCAGACGGTGCCAGCGAGTGGCTGGCTCAAACCTTGGCATGAAGCCGTCATCGAATCTGAAACGAGCGGGTTGCGTATCATCGACGTCGTTGCGGATGTCGGCAGTATCGTCAAGAAAGGCGACACTCTCGTTCGGCTGAATCAGGAGACAGTGGTTGCGGACTTGCGCAAGGAAGAAGCGGCTGTTGTCGCAAAGGAGGCAGATCTTGCAAAGGCAAAAGCCGATGCGGATCGCGCTCGCGAGATTGGCGGCTCGGGGGCATTGTCCGACCAAAAGAGAGTGGAATACCTTACCACCGAGCAGAGTGCGAAAGCAGGTCTTGACTCCGAAAAGGCTGCGCTTGATAGCCAGCGAATTAAACTCGAACAGACCACAATAACCGCCGTCGACGACGGCATAATCACCTCGCGGTCAGCGTCCCTCGGTGCGGTGGTATCCACCGGAACGGAGCTATTCCGCCTCACCCGCCAGCAACGCATAGAGTGGCAGGCTGAAGTCCCCACCCGCTATCTCGCCCAGATCAGACAAGGGCAAACCACCGAAATCAAGGGGCCGGATGGGACAACGTTCAGGGGCACCGTCAGGCTCGTCGCGCCGACGGTTAACACCGAAACAGGGCGCTCAATTGTATATGTCACTTTACCCACGGAGCCCCAGCCCCATGCTGGCCTCTATGTTTCTGGGACAGTTGATATCGGTATCAAGGGCGCTTTGACGGTGCCGGAGAGTACTTTGGTCTTCAAGGACGGCATCAATTACATTTTCACCATCGATCAGGCAAATCGGGTTCACCGGACACGCGTCGATGTTGGACGTCGTAGGGACAGCCGCGTCGAGATCACGTCTGGTTTGAGTGGCGATGAGGCCCTCGTGCAGACGGGCGGAGCCTTTCTTTCTGAAGGCGCGCTCGTAAACGTGGTCAGGACAGCTCAATGAACATTTCGGCTTGGTCAATTCGTAACCCAGTCCCGCCGGTCTTGCTGTTCGCTTTGTTGACAGTTTGCGGCCTGCTCGGCTTCGCGAAGCTGCAAGTCCAGAATTTCCCCGATATGGACCTGCCCACCATCAAGGTCTCCGCATCGCTTGAAGGTGCCGCCCCGACCCAACTCGAGACCGAGGTAGCCCGGAAAATCGAGGATAAGCTCGCCACCCTCAGTCTTCTCGATCATATTGCAACGACGATCACCGACGGATCGGTGGCAATCAGCGTTTCGTTCAAGCTCGAAAAGGACAGCGAAAGTGCGCTGAACGAAGTCCGCAATGCGGTCGACAGCGCCAAGGGCGACCTTCCGTCCGAAATGGATTCGCCAACAGTCTCGAAGGTTACGGTGCAATCTTCCGTTCTCATCGCTTACGCAGTTCGCTCGAAGCAGCTGAATGAGACGGAGCTTTCCTGGTTTGTCGACAACGATTTGACCAAAGCCTTGCTATCCGTTGGTGGGGTGGGAGAAGTCGACCGGTTGGGCGGTGTGCACCGCGAGGTCAACATCGACCTCGATCCTAACATTATGACCTCCCTCGGTATCACCGCCTCGGATATTTCGGCCCGTGTAAAGTCTGTGCAATCCGATAAGTCCGGTGGCCGCGGCGACATCGGTTCGTCTCGTCAAACGATACGCACTTTGGGCGCCGTACCCTCTGTAGAAGATATATCGACGTTGCCTATTCCGCTCTCGACCGGACAGAGCGTCCGGCTGGACGAAGTTGGAAAGGTTACGGACCGATTCTCGGAACGGTCTTCGCTGGCCTATCTCAACGGGGATCGCGTGATTGCCGTTGAGATCAAGCGATCGAAAGGGTTCTCCGATACCACTGTTGCCGAAGAGCTCCAGAAGAAGGTGAAGGAATTTGCATCTGCGCATCCCGAAGTGGAGATTGTCGACGCCTATACGACGGTAAACCAGGTCATCGAGAACTATGACGGCTCGATGGGTATGCTTTACGAAGGCGCTATTCTCGCTGTTATCGTCGTCTGGCTATTTCTGCGTGATTTTCGCGCCACGTTTCTATCAGCAATCGCTTTGCCACTTTCCATTATACCGACCTTTTTAGTCCTGCATTTGTTCGACTACAGCCTGAATACGATAACGCTTCTCGCACTATCGCTCGTTGTTGGCATTCTGGTGGATGACGCGATCGTCGAGGTAGAGAATATTACGCGCCATCTTCAGATGGGCAAGACGCCGATGGATGCGGCGCTCGAGGCGGCAGACGAAATCGGGCTGGCTGTTATAGCAACCACGTTCACCCTGGTCGCGGTGTTTCTACCAACGGCATTCATGAGTGGGATTCCCGGCCTGATATTTCGGCAATTCGGCATAACGGCTTCCGTCGCAGTGCTGTCCTCACTTCTGGTCGCCCGCTTTTTGACGCCGATGATGGCCGCCTACTTGATGAAACCCAATCATGTGGAGAAGGAAGACGGGCCGATCATGCGGGGGTACATAGCCGTGGTTAAGGCTTGCCTCTATCATCGCAGGCTAACGTTGCTTGTCACCAGCATCTTGCTTGTCCTGTCTTTGTCGAGCATTCCGTTCTTGCAGACAGGGTTCTTTCCCGCCTCTGATGATGCGCAGACGCAGGTCACTCTGACACTTCAGCCCGGCAGCACCCTGGAGCAGACCGATGCCGTGTCGAGACGCGCAAGCGATATTGTTTCAAAACTTCAAGACATCACGCAGGTCTTCAGTGCTGTCGGAACCTCTTCAAGCAGCGGCGGACTTGATTCCACAACCACAGCGGACGTAACCAAGGCCACTCTTGTCGTCAATCTGACGGACATCAAGAAGCGGAGCCGAAAGCAAGGTGCCATCGAGAGCGACATCCGCACTGCCCTCTCCTCGCTTGCCGGCGTGCGTGTCGAAGTTGGGAGCGGAGGAAACGGTACGAAGCTTGAGCTGACACTGGCAAGTGATGACTCCAACGCCCTAGATCAGGCGGGAAGCGCGCTTGAAGACCAGCTACGAACACTGAAAGCTATTGGGGCGGTCACTTCAAGCGCTTCGCTGCAAGCCCCTGAGATCCAGATAAGGCCGGATTTTGCAAAGGCCGCGGCACTCGGTATCACGTCCGAGTCAGTCGCCGAGGCGGTACGGGTTTCGACGAATGGTGATTACTCCAGCGCGCTGGCGAAACTCAATCTGCCGCAGAGGCAGATAGCCATCCGGGTGCGGTTCGATGCCAATTCGCGCAAGGATATCGATGCCATATCGCAGCTTCAGGTCGCAGGTACAAACGGAAAAGTCTCTCTCGGGAGTATTGCAGCGATTTCGATTGGCGGTAGTCCGTCCCAACTCGATCGGATCGATCGTGCCCGAAACATCACGTTGTCTGTCGAGCTGAATGGACGCATTCTGAGTGATGTGAACAACGAAGCGCAAGCCCTTGCTGCACTTCGCCAGCTGCCACAAGGTGTCCATCAGGTCGAGCAGGGGGAGCTGCAACGCAGTTCAGAGCTATTTCAGAGCTTTGGTACGGCGATGGGCATTGGGGTCTTCTGCATCTATGCTGTCCTCGTACTCTTGTTTCACGATTTTTTCCAACCTGTCACGATCCTGATGGCGCTTCCGCTGGCACTTGGAGGAGCGTTGGCACCCCTGCTCATTACGGGCACCAGCTTTTCGATGCCCGCCATCATCGGGCTGATCCTGCTGATGGGAGTGGTGTCGAAAAACTCCATTCTACTTGTCGAGTACGCGATTATGTCCCGACAAAAGGGGCTGTCGCGCTTCGATGCCCTAGTAGATGCATGCCACAAGCGGGCCCGACCTATCGTCATGACAACAATCGCGATGGGTGCAGGGATGTTGCCGGCTGCCTTGAGCCTGAGCGGAGGTGATTCCAGCTTTCGACAGCCGATGGCGATCGTCGTGCTCGGCGGTTTGCTCACCTCGACGTTCTTGAGCTTGCTTGTCATACCGACCATCTTCACATTCATAGATGACTTGGTTAACTTGCTAATACGTCCCTTTCGGCCCGACAAGGAGCTGCAAGTGAATTCCGATGCGGCGAGCCAACATTCCGTTTTGAAGCCACTGGCTTCTCGGAACTGACCCAATGGTTTTGTTATGATCGTCGCGGATTGGAGCTGCCACCGTTGAGCCAAGCTCCTCATCTCAGCTCAACGTCGGGCGTGCAGGAAAGATGTCATTGACGTTCGCGAGGCGTGGGTTCCCGTTTATTGCGGCAACATGGCTTTGAACAGCGCGACAACCGCTGAGCCAATCAACATGCGGCGGCGCGGTTCAGCGAAGCGTAAATGGCGCGCAGGCGGCGAAAAGCGAGGGGTCGATAGGACGGGCAAGCGATGAGATATTGCGTTCGACGATCGATGGGTTGGCGGCGCCGATCAGCGCCGAAGCAACGACAAGGCTTTCCAACGGGATCGCATCGCCGCGGCGGTAAGATCCCCCCGACTTTCTCGCCAGCGCCTGGATCTTGCCAACGCGCCGTCCAGAGGCATCGGCCTCAACATAGTCGAAATGCGCACCAGGCACTGTCCGGTCGCAAGGATGCCGGAGTTGAAGCTGCCGCCGGCACCAACGAAGTCCCGCGCTCCGCGCAAAGCGGACCAGGTTTCTCATCGGCGGGCCGTCAAGCGCGTAGAACGGCCGGCAATCAGGATGCAGTCCAGATGCGCACGGTCGAGCACGTCGAGGCAGATAGCGTCTTCATTGACGCCTGTGCTCCCAGCCCTTGATCACGCCCCTTTCGCGCACCTCATTCATGGCCGCAATGCCGGAGCCGGTGAAAGCTCAGACGGCGGTCATGGCCGGTGCCGCACGGTTAGGCGGTAGGCCATCGTTTCGTTCGCGCCATTCCTGCGCAGTCGATTACGACTACTCCGTTGGTGCTAGTGAAGGAAAGAGCCCCCAGGCGAGCGGAAATATGCGGAACATGCTGGCGAGCACGATCGCCAGCAGCACAAAACAGCCCGATCGTTTGGCAGAGGAATCTTTGGTCAGTGTTCGCGAGCGACATGGGCGTTCTCACGAACATCGTTCTTGGCATTGTCGGCGCGATCGTCGTCAACCCCTTCTATCGCTTGCGCAGTGGCGAGAATGGTCAGGCGCACTGCCCTGACTTGGTAAGGAGGCGTTTTCTTGGGAGCGTCTTCTTCGCCGCATGCCAATGCGTTTTTCCGCTTCCTGACGATTGCTCCGCTGGAACCGCAGGGCGGATTGTACTCGAGCTATTCGTTGTTTCCGCGACCAGCGCTCGACCTCTCACTTTCGCGCCCACGCCGCTTTTGCCTGTCAAATATTTCAGTGATGAGGTATTCGACTGCGGATTGAGCAATTTGCATTGAGCGGATCCACGGTCTGGAACTTAATCGAGGGCGAACGGTTAAATGGCATGAGGGAGAACCAAGAGAAATCCACCCGCCTCGGGCTGATTGTCGGTATCGGCGCGTCTGCGGGCGGCCTTGAAGCATTCACAACATTCTTCGCAAATCTGCCGCCCGATAGTGGGATGGCGTTCGTGCTGGTGCAGCATCTTTCTCCCGATCACAAGAGCATGTTGACCGATATTCTCGGGCGGGCGTCCCCCATCCCGGTCGTCGAAGCGCAGCACGGCATGCGCGTGGAGCCCAACCGGGTTCACGTGATCCCGCCTGACGCCACTTTGACCATCGAGGACAGCCAGCTCGTCATCGTCCAACCAGCGCCCCCGCGTGCGGACCGTCGACCAATCGACACTTTCTTCATATCGTTGGCGAAGGACCAGAACGACAACGCAGTTTCGATCGTCCTTTCGGGCGTTGGGAGCGACGGGTCAATCGGGCTTGCTGCCGTCAAGGAAAGCGGCGGACTAACGATCGCTCAGGCTGAGTTCGACCACCACGCCATGACTGGTATGCCGCAAAGCGCGGCAGCAACCGGTCTCGTTGACTATGTCATGCAGGTCGAAGACATGCCCGCAAGGTTGATCGAATATCGCGATCACCTGGCGCTGGTTGCCGACCGCAAGGATGGTGACGGCACGCGGACGGACGCCGCGGAGCACCTAGCGAGCGTCGTCGCCGTCCTCCGCTCGAAGACCGGCCACGATTTCTCGAAGTACAAGATCAAGACTGTCACCCGCCGCATCCAGCGCAGAATGCAGGTCCTGCAGGCAGACACTGTACCCGCCTATATAAAGCATCTCCGGGAAGACTCCGCCGAGGCGGAACGATTGTTCCGCGACCTGCTGATCGGCGTGACCGAGTTCTTCCGCGACCCGGTAGCCTTTCAGGGCCTGTCGGTAGCCATCGACGCAATTCTCGAACGCAGCCGGGAAAAGCAGGCCCTGCGGGTCTGGGTGCCGGCTTGTTCGACGGGCGAGGAGGTCTACAGCCTCGCCATCACCATTCGAGAACTGATTGACGCGCGCGGCGCAAACCTTGACGTCCAGATTTTTGGGACGGATATCGACGACCGCGCGATCGAGTTCGCCAGAGCCGGGCGCTACCAACGTACCACCGGCATCTCACCGGAGCGCCTGCAGCGCTGGTTTTACGAGGAGGAAGGCGGGTTCTTGCCGAACCGGCAGATCCGCGGGATGTGCGTGTTTTCCGTCCACAACGTGACGAAGGACCCGCCGTTCTCGAGGTTGGACCTGATCTCCTGCCGCAATCTGATGATCTACATGGATGGCGACCTGCAAGATCGCATCTTGCGCACGTTCCATTATGCGCTGAATCCGGATGGCCTCCTGTTCCTCGGGATGTCCGAAGGCGTGAGCGGGCATTCCCATCTTTTCGCGGTCGAGGACAAAGCCGCTCATATCTTCCAAAGACGCGACGGCGATGCTGCGTTCCCGGCGATGCCGATGCCGGCGCAGGCGCCCGCCAACGCTCGCCTTGCCGGCGAGTTAAGTCGAGGCGGTGACCGCGTCGATCGCGCCGTCCGCGCTGCCCTGGCGAAACACTCACCGGTGTTTCTCGTCGTCGATCGCCAGAGCAACATCGTTCGGTATTCCGGCGGGGAAGTTGCGCGATACTTGGAGCCTTCGGCCGGCGTGGCAAGTCTCGGCCTCCTTTCTAACCTGCGGAAAAACCTGCGCATCACCGTTCGCACGGCGCTACAGTCCGTCGTGAAGAGCGGAGCCGCGGTGGTCGCCGACAACGTTTCCATCTTCCTCGAGGGTCGGCAGCGCGTGCTAAGCGTCATCGTCGAACCCGTGCAGGACACAGGCGGCGAAGGGCTCTACGTTGTGGCCTTTCAGGAGATGCGCACGCTGGTGACCGAGCCGTCGCAAGCCGACGACGGAAGACCGCGGAGCCCGGAGGTTCTCGCCGCCGAGCAAGAGCTTCGCACAGCGCGGGCGCAATTGCAGGCGACGATCAGCGACCTTGAAACAGCCAACGAGGAGATGAAATCCTCGGCGGAGGAATACCAATCGGTCAACGAGGAGCTGCAGTCGACGAACGAGGAGCTGCAGACCTCCAAGGAAGAGATGCAGTCGATCAATGAGGAGCTGCAGACGGTCAACGCCGAGATGATGGCGAAAAACGACCTTCTCTCCAACCTCAACAGCGATCTGCAAAACCTTTTGGACAGCACGCAGATCGCAACGATCTTTCTTGAAGAAGACCTTCGTATCAGGAACTTCACGCCCGGCATGGCGGACATCTTCAGTCTGCGAGAGAGTGACCGGGGCCGACCTCTCACTGACATCGTCAGCCTGCTTGCCTATGACGATCTACGGCGTGACGTCGCCAAAGTGCTGCGTGACCTCACCGTCATGGAGCGCGAACTCGAATTGCACGACCGCGGTGCGTCGTTTGTCATGCGCATTCGCCCGTACCGCAGTATCGAGCGGGTGATCGACGGCGTTGTCATCACCTTTGTCGATGTGACGGCGCGTAAAAAGGCGGAGCGGGCCAAAGACGCCAGCGAGCGGCGCTTCACCGCGATCGTCAATCAGGCCGCCGTGGGCGTTGCGGAGACCGACCTCGACGGTCGCTTCCTTCTGACCAACGCCGCGTTCGAGACCATGGCAGGCCGCTCGGCTGAAGAGCTGCAGCAGCTACGGCGGCAGGAGCTTATTAATCCCGACGAAGTCGAGACTATCAATGCGCGCTTCGAGCAAGCGACCCGCGACGGAAAGCCGTTCGAGGCCGAGTACCGCTTGCAGCGTGCCGCCGGAAACTCCGTGTGGGTGCACGACAGTCTTTCCGTACTTGGTGGCAGCGACGGGCGCGCAAACAGCGTCATCTCGGTGACTTTGCAGATCGAGGAACGCAAGCGCGCCGAAGAACATGCAGCCTTGCTTTTAGGTGAGCTCGATCACCGGGTGAAGAACATCCTGGCGATCGTATCCTCGATCATCGCTCAAACGCTGCGGACGAATTCTTCGCCTGAGGAGTTTGCGAATACCATCTCAGGTCGGATTACTGCGATCACGCGCGCGCACAGCCTCCTGACCAATCGGGGCGCAGGCGGCACCGGCACTTTGCGCGACCTCATAGAGACCGAGCTCAAGCCGTATGAGGATAGGCACCTCCGGGTTGAAGGCCCCGACATCGTGCTCACCCCGAAGGCCGGCCTGTCGGTGGCGATGGCCATCCACGAACTAGCCAGCAATGCAGCCAAGTACGGTTCATTGTCGGTGCCGCGGGGCGAGCTCACTGTTTCCTGGACAGTCACAAATGGCCCCGATCGGCGGTTGCGATTAAATTGGACCGAAACTGGCGGCCCCCGCGTCTCCGGACCGCCTTCGCAGAGGGGCTTCGGTACGACAGTGATCGACCGCTCGCTGAGCTACGAATTCGAGGGAGTGGTGGAGCGCAGCTTCGAAGCGAGCGGGGTGGCCTGCATCATCGACCTTCCACTCACCCCGGAAGTCGGAGAACTTCGCCCGCCGGAACGAGGGAGGAACTAATGGCTGTCCAGCACATCGCAGAAACCCGTCAGGTGCTTGTCGTCGAAGACGAAATGACCATCGTGCTGATGATCGAAGACACCCTGTATGAGCTCGGCGCCCAGGTTGTCGGACCCGCGTCACGCCTGGACGCGGCAATTCTCCTAGCAAAAGAGGCGTCGATCGATGCGGCGATCCTCGACGTCAATATCCGGGGCGGGAACTCCTACCCTGTCGCAGATATTCTCGCCGAGCGGGGGATCCCGTTCATCTTCTGCAGCGGCTATAGCGACTGGGCGCTGGAAGAACGGCATCGCGATCGGCCGCGTCTGACCAAGCCATACAGCTCTAGCGAGCTTGCGGAACGAGTGCTGGAGTTGTTGGGAGTAGCATCTAGTTAGCGATAGACCTGTCTGCGTCGCCAGCGGCGCAGATCGTCCCGCTCTTCAAAGCAAAAGGGTGACGTGCCATGCGCAAGATCATTGCAATCGGCGGCTCCGCCGGCTCGATCCAGGTCATCCGGCAAATTTGCCGGATGTTGCCGGCGGACCTGCATGCTACCGTCCTCATCGCAGTTCACGTTGGAGCCGGAAATCAGGATCTGCTCGCTGGCATTCTGGACATAGGAGGTCCGCTCCCGGCCGGCACCGCGGTCGATGGCGAGCCGTTCCAGAAAGCGCGTATCTATGTGGCACCGGTAGACCATCATCTTGTCATCGATGGTCGCTTCATCCGATTGGGCCGCGGACCGCGCGAGAATATGGCGCGCCCGGCGATCGATCCGCTGTTTCGATCCGCAGGGATAAGCGCTGGTCCGAGAGCGATTGGCGTGCTGCTCTCTGGCATGCTGAATGACGGAGCCTCGGGGTTGGCGGACCTCAAGCACTGCGGCGGCGTGACGGTTGTCCAGAGCCCGCTTGACGCCATCGAAAGCGAGATGCCGCGAACGGCACTGCTGGCAAGCGATATCGACTACCGTGCACCCGCCAGTGAGCTGGCCGCCCTCCTTACCCGGCTCGTGCAGGCAGAGCCAGGCCCGAGATTATCGCCGCCTGCAAGCGTCGCGCTTGAGGTGGCGATCGCGATCGGACGACCATCCGACACGCCCACCATCGCCGAAATTGCCGACCCGGTCCCATTGAACTGTCCGGGATGCGGAGGAACGTTGTCGCAGATCAGACGCTCGCCGCTACGCTTCCGCTGTCAGGTGGGACACGGCTATACAGCGGAGGCCTTGGCCCATGAGCAGGAGGGCTCCGTCGATGAGGCAGTTCGCATGGCCGTCCGGGTCATCGGCGAACGGGCCGTTCTCATGGAGAAAATGACCTTTGATGCGATGCAGGCAGGGAGGACCGCCGCCGCTGCGACTTTCGAAGAACGCGCTCAGGAGTATCGTCGCTCCGCGTCCGTCTTAATGGATGCCGCGCTTAAGGGGTAGTTGAACGCTTCAGCCTCAATCGCGGAACTCCAGCCTTTATGAATTTTTGGCGGGTAGGGACATCGCCGGGCATTTGTTGTTTGACCGCAGGAGGCACGAACATGATCGATGCAAATCGATACCGCAGCCTGTCGACGGCGTTGATGCTGTTCGAAGATTGGTAAGGGAACCCCATCGACCCAAGGAAGCTTCTTCGACTTGAATGGGAATCCGTGCAGATTTATTCCGACAGCAGACCATACTTGTCGTCGAGGACGACCATTTCCTTGCGCTCGAGACTGCTCACGCCCTATTGATGTCCGGAGCGCGGGTGCTCGGTCCCATCTCGACGGGAGAGGCTGCAATGGCCATCTGGACGACGACCCGCACAGGCCGCGATCATCGACCTCAATACCGGGAACGGCATCACCCTCGACCTCGCCGCCGCTCAAGAACCGAAATATTCGATTCGTTATTCTAACCGGTTACTATAACTGGGTTATACCCCGTGAATATGCCGACGTGCCAAGGTTCCACAAGCCCGCCGAGCTTGGAACGGTGCTTGCGCGGCTGCAGGAACTTAAGTCATCGGATTCGGCCGGCGGTAGCCGATGTGAGCCGCGCGCGAGGAGATCCGGCTGAAGCTCAAAACGCCCGTGGAGGGATCGCGACTTAGGTTTAAAGCACAGCCAGAGAAGGTCTCTCGTCAGCTTCAAAGATCCGAACCATGTGCGCCGTCGAACGACCGTCCGCTCTCGGTGTCCGGCCGAATCAACGGTAGCGAGTTCGAGCAGTGCCGCGCTTTCACTCGAAAGGTGCGGGAACATTGATGCCTTAACGAGGTTCGGTCGTCTCCAAGAAAGAGATTGCAATGGACACTGGAAAGACGCGTCTTCGCGCATACGAAAAGTGGGAAGCTGAGGGCAAGCCTGAAGGGGAACACGACCCCTGGCGGGAAGCCGAACAAGAAGCCGACGGTGACGGCGATCTTCCCCAGACTTCATCGCTCGCACATCACAGCGGTACCACTCGTCTCAAGAAAAAGAGCAGCAATACAAGGTCGGACGTCGTTCCGTCGAAAGGGAACAAGCCGGGTAGCCTCAAGCCGGGCGAGCTCGCATCCGAAAAAAAGTAACTGCGTGCGGGGAAAAAGATGCGGTCGAAAGTCGAAGCAGATTTCCGGGTAATGTCGCAAGCCGTACTGGCTTGGTATCGCTACTACGAGATCGATCCGGAGGTGCCTCCTTCCATAGTTCTGTGCACCGCGGCGCTCGACCTCTACAAAGACGGCTATCGCTCGGTCGACGAGATCGCCAACATGCTCATCGGAATTTATGTGGGTGTATACTCGACGCGTGTGAACGCGCCGAGTTCGGTCGCAGTTCACTGAGATATGGCTTCAGGGGGGCGGGCCTGCCGATCTCGCCATCATTTCGAGGTCAGTCCTTCAACACGCGTCAGATGCATGCGGAGGTCCGGCAGGATTTTTGCAGCGGTATTCTTGAGGTGCCCGTCGGGGCCTTCTTTCGAATAGTTAGTGAAGAGCTCCACCGCGTCCTGGTGGGCGGTCACCTGTGTCGAAAGATAGGCCTGGTCAAGGTTGGCCGTGTCGCTCTGCTGCAGAGCCGCAAGCTTCTGCCTGTACTCTGCGTCGAGAGAGGTCGGAATTTCGATACCATCTTGCTTCGCGGCGTCGACGAGGAAAGGTCCGGCTTTTCCATGATCCTTCAGCATGTCCTCCGCGAATCGCTTTGCATCGTTTGCCTTTCCTTTGGCAACCTCCACCTTTGCCGCCTCAATCTCGAACATGTTGGACATCGCGGCCTTTGTCGCGAAATCGGTGGCATGCTTTTTTGCCGCATCGTCGGCAGCTAGTACAGGAAAGGTCGCTAGTAGGAGCAGTGCATGGGCTAGCAGGGTTTTCATGGGTCTCTCCAATGTAAGAAGGAATGGCGTCCAACATGTGGGCGGCCCCATAGTTCCCAGCGAACGGAAGATTCACGCTTACCTGAGTTCTTGGCGGGTCCGATGAGAAGTCCTTCAGACCCACGATGTAGCAGAGCCGATGCGCGCTCTTATACCGGACAGGACGACGTCGCCGACGCGGTGGGTGCCGTCATCCCCTAGATGGAGAAGCCGAAAAAGATCGTGTCGCATGTCCGGATGGCGTCGACGTGGCTAAAGCTGGAAGCCCGTTGGCATGCGGCGGGATCCAGACGACGTCGCTTGGGCCGACGATCTCGACGGGGCCGCCTGACCCCACGGCATACCGCCGAAGAGGACGGACGGTTGGTTGCGGCGCGAGCAGCTTCAGCCGCCGCTACGAGCCCGACGCGCGAAGCTTCACTGGAGATACCGGCCTAATTCCCTCGAACCTCTCCTTCGTCGGTCACTGTTCGGGCAGCCGGTGTAGAAGGCAAGCTGGGTGATGAGTCTGCCGATCTCTTTCGGCTTCACGCCGTTGTCGAGCGCCCGGCTAACAGACTTCCCGCTTGCCCGAGATCTTGCCCGTCGAGACCAGGGTGGCAACGGTGTCCAAGCTATGGTCGCGCGGCGAAAGTTCCCTGCGTTCCCAGCCGAAAAGCATGTTGTCGGTGAAAGGCCAACCGTTCTGATTGAAGATCATGCCTTGGTTCGGTGCACCCATGGAACGTCTGGTCCGCGACGGGGTTCATCTCAATTGGAGGAGAAACGCAGATGCGGGATGATCGCCCGAACGGGTTCACCGACGCCGAGCTACTGGAAAACCTTCCGGCGCTCGAAAGCTTCGCGCGCCGGTTCTACAGATCTGGAAACGATATCGACGACCTCGTCCAGGAAACTCTTGCCAAGGCAATCGCCCATTCAGCCAGTTTCAAGCCCGGCACCCAGCTTCGCTCGTGGCTCTTCACCATCATGCGCAACACCTTTTGCACGAAGTTCAAAATCTCGCGGCGGGAGCAGGTCGGTGGCATCGACGATGCAGCGTCGTGGGGCTCGTCGCCGCCTACGCAGGACTGGGAGGTACGGGGGCAGGAACTGGAAAAAGCGATCCACGCCCTTCCGGAGGGTTACCGTGTTGTTGTCGATCTCGTCCTGATCCAAGGCTTGAGTTACGAAACAGCGGCGCAGCGATGCAACGTGGCGATCGGTACCATCAAGAGCCGGGTCAGTCGCGCCCGACACCGTCTGACGGAGTTGCTTGACATAGAGTAGGTGTCAATTCGAGTTAGTAGTTCTCTCCCCAAACAAAGCCTCTGCGATGTACCCCAGTTCAGTCGGCTTCTCGCAAAGGGTGAAGCCGGTAAACTTGTCAGGGATGACTGACGGGTCGTAGCCTGTGGCGAATACGAATGGAACGTTGCAGCGCTCGAGTTCTTCCGCGACCGGGAACACAAGCCCGTCACCCAGGTGAATGTCGAGAATAGCGGCATCAACTTGTTCATTGTCGAGCAGGTCCAGCGCGGCTCTGACCGTTGCGACCGGACCGACGACGATCGCTCCTAAATCCTCGAGCTTCAGCCGGGTTTCGTCAGCCAAGAAGTATTCGTCCTCGACGATCAATACGCGTTTACCAGCGAAGAGTGCTGTGGACGGATGCTTCAAGAGCCCGCTCCTTCGTTCATGGGGACGTTCTACGAATTACGAACGCGCTTCGCATTGTCCAAGCGCCAACAGTCCCCGAAAGCGATTGTTCCGGTCGCGTGAAATGAGTTGGAACATTGGCAGACCCTCTTGGTTCGATTATCTCAACGAGGAACGTCAAGATGCATGGATCTTATTTCGCAATACTTCTCGGAGCAACAACGCTCGTCTGCTGGATGGGCGCCGGGGTCGCTGCCGTCCTCCAGACCGACCATGAACTCCACAACGGAGAAATGAAAGGCGTATCGGAGCAGGTGTCGCTCGGCCTCACAGCGGCGGGCGTGCTGTCGGCCGTCGCGATGGCAGTCATGTTGGCGTGGCCATGACGGTAGACGCTCGCGATATTGCACTCCGTTCCCAAGGACGGCCGGCATCCTCTTCGCATTGAGGCTTGGCGGATGCGAGACGGTGATGACGCGGGCGGCCAGGATATCTTCCACCATCAAGCTCAGTGCGAACTGGAGGGTCGAAATCGGTGGCGACGATAGAGCGGATCCCGGGCAAAACCGGTCATACCGCCAGATCGCACATCTTCCTGGATACCAGTTAAGTTTACGATGCCTGCGAACGCACTGCTCAGATCGCGCACGTTTTTGTTTGATGATTCTGTTTATGGCTACCAGAAAGCATCGATTGATCGATCGCTAACAGGCCATGTTAATTCCGCTTCGGGACCTGGCTGGGTGGTGACGTGGTTTCGCCCTCGGAGAGCGTGCACTCCAGAAGAAGGGGCTTCTCGTCCGGCGAAAATTCTCGGCTGCCCAAGATTATTTCAACCGCCGCCGCTGCAACTGCCGCTATTGGCTGTCGGATAGTGGTCAATCGCGGCGTCGTCATGTTCGAAAGGGGAATGCCGTCGAACCCGACGATGCTGAGAGCGGCCGGTATGGGAATGCCGAGGTCGTAGGCAGCCCGCATGCAGCCGATTGCCTGTTGATCCGAACTTGCCAAGATCGCTGTCGGTCTTTCGTTGCGCGCCTGTGCCAATAAATAGCCGCCGGCCCGCAATCCACCTTCGTAGTCGAATGCGGCTTCGACGACCATGGTGCTGCAAGATTGTTCGTTACCGCCGTTAAAAGCCTCAACGGCCTCTAGGTAGCCACCGAGACGATCATTCGCAGGAACCGAATCGAATGGCCCAGACACGATGCCGATGCGGCGATGGCCCAGTTTCAAAAGATATTCCGCGCCGAGCCTTGCCCCCTGGCGATGGTCCGCGGCAACGCCCGGATAATCTTTGATCAGCCGGTCAAGAACGACGAGCGGCAAACCGCGCGGGGGCTTCGTCGCGTGAAAACCGTCACTGGGAACAAGTATGATCCCATCGACCTTGCGTCCGGCCAACTGCTCTAGTCGATCGGCTTCCTTTGCAACATCGTCGAGCGAGGTCATGAATATGACATCGTATCCAAACAATGCGGCGGCCTGTTCCGCACCCTGAACGACTTCAGCAAAAAATGGGTTGGAGAGATTGGGGATGACGATACCGATCAGCCTACTCACTCTGCTGCGCATGCTGCGCGCATGAGGATCCGGCCGATAGCCAAGCTCTGCGATGACTTTTCCGACGCTGTCTCGCACCTCCTGCGCCACCGAAGCGTGGCCATTCAACACCCTGGAAACGGTGCCGGTCGCCACTCCGGCGCGCCTGGCAACCTCTCGTATCCCGACCTTCTTCATTTTCAGGCTTGGTCCATGTGCTCTGGAGATCGAACCTCCGATCAACCTTGTCTCATATCGATGAAAATCCGCGTTCTCAATAGCCGTCGTCTGAACTGAGTTTGACGACCAAGAGCTATTCGCGATAGTGAACCGGTTCATAGCGCGCTGTCAATTTCCTGGTCATACATATCTTCACGCTATAATATTCGCCGCGGAGCGGGCATTGACAGCGCAAATATGGCTTGGTATCCGTCAAGCATTGGAAACGGTTCACAAGGGCGAGGAGGCCCTGGTTTCCAGGATAATGGGGAGGATCTAAATGTCGAATCTACAAATTCGCAGTGCTTTTCATATGAAAACTCGTCGCAACGTGCTGAAGCTCAGTGCGGCCGGCTCGCTTCTTGTGGCTGTCGCGTTGTCGATGGGCACTGCTTCCGCTGTGGCTGCTGACAAGCCGAAGGTCGGCCTTATCATGAAGTCGCTTTCCAACGAATTTTTCAAACAGATGAAGGCGGGCGCCGACGATTACGCCGCCAAGAATGCCGACAAGTTCGATTTCAAGGCTGTCGGCATGAAGGACGAGCGCGATTTCGCCTCGCAGGTCGATGCAGTCGAGAATTTCGTTACGCAGAAGTATGACATCATTGTCGTTGCTCCGGCAGACTCCAAGGCCATGGTAACGCCATTGGCTAAAGCGGTAAAAGCAGGCGTGAAGGTCATCAACATCGACGTTGCGCTCGATGAGGATGCGAAAAAAGCCGCCGGTGTCGATCTTGCGTTTTTCGGTCCAGACAACAGGGAAGGCGCAAAGCTGGCTGGCGATGCGCTTGCCAAGGATCTCGGCAAGGGGGGCAAGGTCGTCGTCCTGGAAGGCAACCCTGAAGCCGACAACGCCAAGGAACGCGCGAAGGGCTTCGCCGACTCGATCAAGGCCGGTGGACTGCAGCTTCTCGATAGCAAGACTGCACATTGGGAGACGGAAGAAGCCAACACCGTCATGACGAATTTCCTGACCAAATATCATGATATTCAGGGCGTCATGGCTGCCAACGACTCGATGGTGCTTGGCGTGGTGAAAGCGCTCGATGCCGCTGGTCTGAGTGGCAAGATCAAAGTTGTTGGCTTCGACAATATTCCCGCCGTTCAGCCTCTGATCAAAGATGGCAAGGTGTTGGCAACCGTCGAGCAATATGGTGCCCAGATGGCTGCCATGGGCATCGACTACGGTCTTCGTGAAATGAAGGGCGAGAAGTTTACCGGTTGGGTCAAGACAGACATCAAGCTCGTAACGAAGTAAATCACCCCTTTTGTGGTTCAGGGAAAAGTGGATGCGCCGGCCAAAGCCGGCGCATCATCTCCTTGCCAGGCATTTGCAAAATTTTCGTTCATGAATAACCGAGTCGACTGTCGTCAGAGTGTCGAAGTGCTCCCGACTGTCATCCGGTTCCAACGATGCATGAGGTCGACTTGGCACATGAAACCGAGAACACGATTTTGCGGCTGGATAAGATCGGCAAGCGCTTTCCCGGCGTGGTGGCACTCAAAGACGTTTCCATTAATATTGGCCGCGGTAGAGGGCATGTTCTTCTTGGAGAAAACGGCGCAGGCAAATCCACGCTCATCAACCTCTTGGGGGGCGTTTTCAAACCCGATGACGGGCAGATCTGGTTCGACGGCAAACGCTATGAGCCTCGGTCGCCATTTGAGGCCTTTAGCGCCGGTATCCGCATCGTCCATCAGGAGCTCCATCCGCTTTCCAACCTGACTGTTGCGGAAAACCTCCTGTTTGAGAGTTTGCCGCGGCGCCATGGACTGGTCGATTACAAGCAGATGAACCGACGCGCGGCTGAATTGCTCGCTGAAGTCGGGCTCGATGTCGCGCCAACAACGCAAGCCGGCCGGCTGAGCGTAGCGCAACTGCAGTTGCTCGAAATTGCAAAGGCGCTCTGTTACGAAAGCGAGTTTCTCGTCCTTGATGAGCCCACTGCAACCCTGACGTCGAAGGAGGTCGACCGCCTTTTCGAAATTCTCAGGCGCTTGCGAAATCGCGGCGTAACCACGCTCTATATTTCTCACCGGCTTGAAGAGATTTTTGAAGTCGGCGACGACGTGACCATATTGCGCGATGGCCAGCACGTCACTACCCGGCCGCTTGCTGGACTTAAAATTCCGGAGATTGTCGAGCTCATGGTCGGCCGCACGATTGCCAACCTCAATGTGTTCCGCAAGGATAGTCCCGTATACGGCGAGGCGCTCGGTGTATCGGGCCTCAAGGTGACCCGCAGCAGTCCGGAGTTGTCGTTCTCTGTTGGCAAGGGCGAGATTGTCGGCATTGCTGGCCTAGTTGGCAGCGGTCGAACCGAGGTTGTCCGTGCCGTCTTCGGGGCCGATCTGAGGGCTGCCGGGGAAATTCGAGTTGACGGAAAAATGGTCGAGATCAAATCGCCGAAGGATGCGGTGAACGCCGGTCTTTGCCTTGCGACCGAAGACCGAAAAACGCAAGGGCTCATGCTCGACATGACCTGCGCTCAGAACTCGACGATAACGGACCTGCGCAAGATCTCCCGCAACGGACTGATCCTGAAGAAGGTGGAAGATAGCAATTCCAGGCGTCTGGTGCAGGAACTACGTATAAAGACGCCCTCGATCCACCAGGCCGTCAGAACCTTTTCCGGGGGTAATCAGCAAAAGGTTGTTATTGCGAAATGGCTTTTCCGCGGTCCGAAGGTACTCATCTTCGATGAACCGACCCGCGGAATCGATGTCGGCGCGAAGGCCGAAATCTATGAGCTTGTCTGGAAACTGGCTGCCGCAGGGAAGGGTATTCTCGTGGTTTCATCCGATCTGCCAGAGCTGATGGGCATCTGCCATCGCATCATCGTCCTATCAGCCGGAAAAATCGCCGGTGAAGTGACGCGCGAAGAGTTTGAAGAGAGCAAAATCCTCTCACTGGCCTACAAGGAGTATAGTCGTGTCCGAGAAAGCTGAAACCAAGAGTGACGTAAACCGGGTGCGTCTGGTGGACACCATTCTGCGTATTTCAATGCGTGAAGCCGGTGTCGCGATCGCACTCGTCCTCCTCCTCATCTTCTTCTCGGCGGCGGCGCCATACTTTGCGACACCCGAGAATTTCCTGAAGATTTTCGTGCAGACGGCGATCAACACTGTCCTGGCGTCCGGCATGACCTTCGTCATCCTCGTCGGGGGTATCGATCTTTCGGTGGGGTCGCTTCTCGCGCTTTGCACGGTCGTCGGCGCCACAATCATGATCGATCCGCGGCTGTCACCCTGGCAGGCAATAGTACTAGCCTCATTTGCTTCCATGGGCGTAGGACTCGTTCTGGGGGCGCTGAACGGTTGGATTTGTGAAAGATGGAAGCTGCCTTCTTTCATCGTCACGCTAGGCATGCTGAACGTCGCTAGCGGTTTGGCGCGCGTTGTCAGCGATAACTCCACGATTACAGGCCTGCCGCAGCCGTTCGTTGATTTCGGAAATCTCATTTTCTGGGGCGTGTTACCGTCAATCTTCCTGATCGCAATTGTCGTCGTCCTTATCGGCTGGTTTATCCTGAAATATACGGTTTTCGGACGCTTCGTCTTTGCGATCGGCACGAATGAGGAGGCCGTTCGCCTTTCCGGCCACACGCCGCGGCGCTACAAGATCGCCGTCTTTGCGATCTCGGGGCTGACGGCGGGGATCGCCGCCATGGTTTACCTCCTTCGATTGAACGTCGGCAGCCCAGTCGCGGGGATAGGCTACGAGCTGAATGCAATCGCGGCTGTCATCATCGGCGGAACGAGTTTGTCGGGAGGCAAAGGCTCTATCATCGGCACATTGGTTGGCGCCTGCATTCTGCAGGTATTGTCGACCGGCTTGCAGTTGCTGGGCGCCGACGACAATGTCAAACCGATCGTGATAGGAGCCGTTATCGTGCTCGCTGTGATCGGAGATAGCTATCGTGGCAAGTGGCTACATATATTAGAAATGCGCTGACCAAACACGTAGTTCGGCATCGTCGAGTTGACTGGTTTTCCAGAAAGATGCGATCTGGCGGTATGACCAGTTTTGCCCGGGATCCGCTCTATCGTCGCCACCGATTTCCACCCGAAGTGATCGCTTATGCCGTATGGCTGTATTCCGGTTGCACCGAGCTTGATGGTGGAAGATATCCTGGCCGCCCTCGGCATTACCGTCTCGCATTAGACGGTACCAATGTGGGGCGGCAAAGTTCGGTCGGGGCTTTGCCAGTGTCATACACCGCCGTTCGCCTGGCAGGCTCGGCGACAAATGGTACCTTGACGAGGTCGTTGTCACTGTTGGCGGACAGAAACACTCATCTGGCTCTGGCGGGCCGTCGACCAGGACGGTTTCGTTCTCGATGTTTTGGTGCAAAGCCGCCGCGACGCCACGGCTGCAAAGCGTTTGATGTGAACGCTTCTGAAAGGGCAAGGCCATGCACCGCGCGTGATGGTCAACGACAAGCTGAGATCATACGGAGCGGCAAAGCGTGATTTCATGCCTGGTGTCGAACATCGCTCCGATAAAGGCCTGAACAACGGTGCGGAAATTCCCATCAGCCTGTCCGCCGGAGAGCGGATCACGGAACGCCTCAAATCAGCGCGGCAGCTTCAGCGTTTCGTCTCAATCCATGATCCGATTGCCGACTGTTTGCTCGGGGCTATTTCGCGCCCAAGAGGGCCCTTCTGAGTTGGTGAATATGTCCGGCGCCAATTCCGCAACAGCCGCCGATCATCGTTGCGCCTGCGTCAACCCATGAGCAGGCAAAGCGCGAATATGTGTCGTCGTCGAGATCGCTCCGGGTGTCGTGCAGGCTGTGATTGGCGGCGGAATCGCCTAGCTCACCCTCGAAGGCATTGGCATAGACGCCGATGCTTAAGGCGAAATCACCATTCTTGAACACCCGAGACGTCGTCTCGACTGCCGCGCGCATCACTTCAGGCTTGCTGCAATTGAACAGCAGCGCCTGTGCACCTGAGGAGCCCGCCCATATCGCTGCCTTTTCAACCTCTTCACCGGACCGCAGTTTCGGTTCGCCGTCCTTTCTCTGCGCCCAGTCATCGGCCAGCGTGAACGAGATCCAGAATGGTTTGCCGGTCGCCGCAACCGCGGTACGAACTGCTTCCCCCTCGGCGATCAGACTGAGGGTTTCGCCGAGCCACACATCGACATAGGGATCGAGATTTTCGACCAGAACCTTGAGATAGTCTTGCACCCGCGAAGGATCGAAGTTCTGCGGTTCGTAGGAACCGAAGATCGGCGGCAGCGAACCGGCGACCAGCACCTTCCGATCCCTGCAGGCGTCGGCTGCTTCGCGCGCCAACTGGCCTGAGCGTGCGATAAGTGCAGCCCCTTCCTGCCAAAACCGCTCCTCGCCGATATGGAACGGCACCAGCGCATAACTGTTGGTGGTAACGACTTGCGAGCCGGCGGCGATGAATTCGTCATGTACCTTTCGAACAATGTCAGGCGAGTTGATCAACGCCAGCGCCGACCATTCAGGCTGCTTTAGTTCGGCGCCAAGGCGCAGGAGTTCGCGGCTCATACCGCCGTCGAGTATGCAGATGCTGCTCATGGATAGATCTCCGTAAATAAATTAGACAAGCGCGAAGGCATGACCTTCTGCATTTGGCGAATTGCGCTAGCGTCGCGCCGGCACCTGCGCCTCCAGGAGGCGGAAGGCGCGGGCGATGATCGCAGTGAGAATGAGATAGAAGACAGTCACGACGATCAGCGGCTCGTAGACGAGCAGCGTGTCCTGGCGCACCTTGCTGGCTACGGCACAGAGATCCATCACGGTGACGGTGAAGGCGAGCGGCGTTGCTTTGAGCTGCATCACGATTTCGCCGCCGATTGTCGGCAGCGCGATGCGAACCGCGCGCGGTAGCCAGATGCGACGGGTCAGCGTGAAGGGCCGCATGCCGAATGCGCGGCCTGCTTCCAACTCACCCTTTGGTACTGCGAGCAGCGCGCCCCGCAACACCTCCGCCTCATAGGCCGCGTAGTTCAGGGTGAAGCTCACGGCCGCGAAAAAGAAGCCTTCACGCAGGATCGGCCAAAGCAGGCTCTGACGGATGCCGGGGATCATCGGCAATAGCGAACCGACACCATAATAGAGAAGCCAAAGCTGGATGAGCAGGGGTGTACCCCGGAAGAAGGTGCAGTAACCGCGAGCAAGATTTCGGACAAGCGGGCCGCCGCCTACTTGCGCGAAGGCAAGGCCGATGGCGAGGAAGAAGCCGAAGACCACCGAGATCACCAGCAGCAACATCGTCTGCCCGGCGCCTGCCAAGAGAAGTGGCCAATAGGACATTATCCATGAGAAGGTCATGCGGCGTACTCCTCAGAGAAGCTTCGGTTGACCGCGTCGCACCCGGCGCTCGATCAGATTGAAGACGACGTTGGAGACAAGCGTAAGGACGAGATAAAGAAGGGCGGAGGCCAGGAAGAAGATGAAGTAATGCTTAGTGCTGGCGCCTGCGAGGCGCGTGGCGAGGGCGAGTTCCTGGTAGCCGACGACGGCGACCAGCGCGCTGTCCTTGGTGACCGACATCCACAAATTGGCAAGACCGGGCAGGGCGTTAGGCAACAATGCTGGCAAGATAATGCGCCGGAAACGCAGCCACGGCCCCATGCCGAAAGCCTTCGCTGCCTCGATCGAACTTCTTGCTCTGAAGGGCCGGTATGAGACCGTCCCAGGAGAGCTCCACGATCGCGCACTTCTCTTTCATCTGCTCGCAGGCGGCGTTCATAAGGTCGATTTCCCAGCCTGCCACTTTCCGGAGGCGTCCTTTGCGAAGAAGGGCGGATAAGATTCGTTCATGACACCGAAACGGACTTCGGCCTGTGCTACCATGGGGGAAAGAGCAAGTGTGACGCCGGCAAAAAGCATGGGAAGCAGTTTCATTCGCGGGATTCTCCTGGTGTTGTTGTTTGTGAAAGCGCGGCAAAGATCAGTGGGTCAGTGTGCCGGTGAACTCCCGGCAGCGGGCGCTGAGGGGAGCGTCGAAGATCTGCTTCGGCGAGCCCTCTTCCTCGATCCGCCCCTGATGTAGGAAAAGCACGTGGTTGGAGACGTCGCGGGCAAATCGCATCTCGTGGGTGACGAGCAGCATAGTTCGGCCCTCTCCTGCAAGATCGCGGATGACCTTGAGCACTTCACCGACCAGCAGGCTCGATCCGCACCCTGGCCCTCAACGTCAAGGCCCGCATCGCCAGCGTCGAAAATCCCCCGACAAGGGTCCGCAATTGCGAATCTACGCCGGCGCCGTCGATTATGCGAAGACCAGGATTATGGGGGTATCGGTCATTGAGGGCCGGATTTGCTGGTGACTGGGTCGGATTTCGCACCGCATACTCCCGGCCGCTTCCGAACGTGCTGATGCGTCGACTGGGGTTCTATGGGTATTGAATGGTGCCGATCCAAGGAAAGGGCATCGCACAGTGGCGTGGATGCAGGGGTGGCGGGAGCGTGGGAGACGAAAGTAGCGCGGATTAGCCTTGCCAACAATGTCGAGGCGTTCGACGAGAACGGTGTGAGCCTTGGCGTCGTCTTTGCGACAGCCTCAGGTTTTTTCGTTTTCAGGACATTTTAAAAGCAGCGGCTGGTCCCATGCTCCTCAAGGCGTGCCTATCCTAGGCCTACCCCAAAAAATAAGCCGGCGAGTCGCTTGGCTGAAACATGCCCAGACGCCTGATTCATCTCATCATTTGTCCGATAGCGCTTTAGAGGGGCCTAAAAAACCATCTCCAAGCCAGCTTGACTCTTCTAGGTACCCGGAACAAAAGAGGAACAGTAGCTATTCGGGGACATGATGTCCTGTGCAACCCGAGCCGAGGAGGTCCCGTGAACAATGACGCGCGCCCTTAACCCTCGCATCATCGAGGAGTTGAGAGACCGTATCGCCCATCTGGAGTGTCGCGCGGCAAAGAAAGCCGCCGTGCTGCCGTTCGGCGTTCGGGAGATCGATGAGCATTTGCCGGGTGGGGGACTTTCCTACGGGGCTCTGCATGAAATCGCAGGCGGCGGCGCTGGTACAGTCGACGGCGCGGCCGCAGCTCTGTTTGCCGCCGGAATTGCCGCGCGCGCAAAGGGCAAGGTCCTTTGGTGCCTGACGAGGCCTGACCTCTTCTTCCCAGCTATCGCACAGGCAGGCCTGCATCCGGACCGCGTGATCTTCTGCGAAGGCGACAAGGAGGAGGATGTTCTCGCTTCCATGGAAGAGGGGCTCTCCTTTGGTGCATTGGCAGCAGTGGTCGGGGAACTGGTGCGCCTACCGATGACGGCTTCCCGGCGACTTCAGCTGGCGGCTGAAAAAACCGGGACCATGGGGCTCGTCGTCCGCAGGTGGCGGCGACAGACTGAGGCGTCGGACTTCGGCAACCCGACCGCCTCGACGACACGATGGAGGGTGAGCGTGCTTCCGTCGGAGGAGTTGCCAGTCGCGGGCGTTGGTCGCCCGAGATGGCTGGCGGAATTGATGCGCGTGAAAGCAGGCGAGTGTGCTGAGTTTGAATTAGGAGCCTGTGATGCCAAGGGTCGTCTGTGTCTACTTCCCCTATCTGCCAACCGACCGGATACGCCGGCATGGAGAGGGATCCGTGCCGGCTGACAGGCCTCTCGTCGTCATTTCAAAGTCGGGCTCGAAGCGCTGGGTCTCTGCCGCCGACACCGCCGCGCGAAAGCTTGGCCTCAAGCTCGACATGCCCGCGAGCAAAGCCCAGGCCATCATCGCCAATCTCACGATGATCAATGCCGATCCAAGCGCGGACGCGGCCGCCCTCGAACGCTTGGCGCTATGGGCGCTCCGGCAATATAGCCCTGTCGTCGCCGTCGATGGTGCTGACGGTATCGTCATGGATACCGAAGGTGCCGATCACCTGCAGGGCGGCGAAGGCCTGCTGATTTCCGGGCTGGTAAACGGGCTCAGAGGTCGAGGCCTGACCGCCCGCGCCGCCGTCGCCGATACTTGGGGTGCTGCGCATGCGATCACCCGAATGACTTCTGCGGAGACGACCGTCGTTCCGGTGGGCGGCGTTGCGAAGGCAGTCACTCGTCTACCGATCCACTGTCTGCGGCTCGGCCCCGACACGATCCATGGACTGCGGGTGATGGGCATCGAGACTGTCGGCGAACTTTCCGCGATGCCGCGCGCACCGTTGACGCTGAGATATGGGCCGGAGGTCGGCCGGCGGCTGGATCAAATATTTGGGCGGATGGCAGAACCCATCGAGCCCTTGCGCACTCCGGAGCTGGTCGAGGCTTCGAAGAACTTTCAAGAGCCGATCGGCGCCGCGGAGACGATCGCCAAATATGTCCGTCGCCTGGTCGGCGAACTGACCTCAAGGCTGGAGGAGCGCGGTCTTGGCGTCAGACGTTCCGATCTGATCATCCACCGTGTCGATAACACGCGCCAGTGCATTCGGGCCGGGCTGGCAAAACCGGTCCGGGATCCGGCGCGGCTGTCAAAGCTTCTCTGTGATCGTATCGAAAAGATCGACCCGGGCTTTGGGATCGAACGGCTCGTGCTCGTCGCCTTGATCGTGGAGCCTCTGGAAGAGCGACAGGTCGCATCGTCTCTCATTGAGGAACAGGTGGTCGACGTGACGCCGCTCGTGGATATTCTCGGCAACCGCGGTCAGCGTCTTTACCGGGTCACGCCCGTCGCCTCCGACGTTCCCGAACGGTCGGTGATGCGCATCGGTCCGACGGCCGACGAGACCGGCGCGACATGGGCCGCCAAATGGCCAAGGCCCTCGCGGCTGCTGGCAAACCCGGAACGGATCGACGTGACGGCTCTTCTCCCCGACCAGCCGCCTGCGGTCTTCACCTGGCGCGGCAAGCGACGGCGGGTGAAACGAGCAGACGGGCCGGAGCGCATATTCGGCGAGTGGTGGGTCCGTCCGAGGGAACACAACGCTGTTCGGGACTATTTCGTCGTCGAGGATGAGGCTGGCGAACGCTACTGGGTTTACCGCGCCGGCGACGGCCTGGATACCGACACGGGCTCGCACCTCTGGTTTCTGCACGGGGTGTTCGGATGAGATATGCCGAGCTCCAGGTCACCACACATTTTTCGTTCCTGCGGGGCGCCAGTTCGGCGGAGGAACTGTTCGCGGCAGCGTTCGCCCTTGGGATCGATGCCCTCGGGGTGGTCGATCGCAACTCGCTGGCCGGGATCGTGCGCGCCTGGGAGGCGGCAAAGACCACGGGCGTCCGCCTGGTGGTCGGCTGTCGTCTCGACCTTTCAGACGGTATGTCTATCATGGTCTACCCAACCGACCGCCCAGCCTATTCGAGACTGACCCGCCTGCTTTCGCTCGGCAAGAGCCGGGGCGGCAAGGGCAAGTGCATCCTCGATCTCTCGGATGTCGAAGCCTATAGTGGTGGCCTGATTGCTGTCCTTGTCCCGGACGAGGCCGACGACATCTATGCAGGCCAGCTCAGGAAGATAGCCGCGATCTTCGACGACAGGGCCTATGTTTCGCTCTGCCTGCGCCGTCGCCCGAATGATCGCCTGCGGCTCCACAATCTGTCGAACATGGCCGCGCGTCATAAGGTCAAAACCGTCATCACCAATGACATCCTGTTTCATGATCCCGGCCGCCGGCAGTTGCAGGATATTGTCACCTGTATTCGCAATCGGACGACCATCGACAGTGTCGGCTTCGATCGCGAGCGCCATGCTGATCGTTTCCTCAAGGCTGCCGAGGAGATGCACCGGCTGTTTTCGGAATATCCGGAAGCGCTGGCGCGTACCCGTGAAATCGTCGACCGCTGTCGTTTCGACATGAGCGAGCTTCAGTATCAGTACCCCGAAGAAGCCCTTGTGCCGGGTCTTGATGCGCAACAGTCACTGACGAAGTTTGCCTGGGAAGGCGCCGCAACGCGATACCCTGAGGGGATCCCCGACAAGGTCCGCAAGGCGATCCTGCACGAACTGGAACTCATCCGGGTGATGAAGTACGCGCCGTACTTCCTGACAGTTTACAGCATCGTCCGGTTTGCCCGGTCTCAAGGAATCCTGTGCCAGGGGCGCGGGTCGGCCGCAAACTCGGCGGTTTGTTATTGCCTCGGTATCACCAGCATCAACCCTGAAACCGGTGATTTGCTGTTTGAGCGTTTCGTCTCAATGGAACGTGACGAGCCACCGGACATCGACGTTGACTTCGAACACGCCCGTCGCGAGGAGGTCATCCAATGGATTTACGAGACCTATGGACGCTCGCGCTCGGCGCTTTGCTCCACCGTCACCCGATACCGCGCAAAGGGCGCGCTGCGCGACGTCGGCAAAGCCTTGGGGCTGCCTGAAGATCTCATTACGCAGCTTTCTTCCGGCGTCTGGGGCTGGTCTGAAGGCGTCGGCGAGAAGCAGCTCAAAGAGAATAACATGAACACCGCCGACTACCGCCTGAAGCTGGCGCTGGACCTTGCTGCCCAGCTGATGGGCGCCCCCCGCCATCTTGGCCAACACCCGGGCGGCTTCGTTCTGACGCAGGACAGGCTGGACGATCTGGTGCCGATCGAACCGGCAAGCATGAAGGACCGCCAGGTTGTGGAGTGGGACAAGGACGATATCGAGGCGTTGAAATTTATGAAGGTCGACGTGCTTGCGCTCGGAATGCTGACCTGCATGGCAAAATCGTTCGAGCTGTTGCGGGACCACAAAAATATCCCCATGGGCTTGTCCGATGTCGAGCAGGAGGATCCTGCCACCTACGCGATGATCCGCAAGGCCGACACGCTCGGCACGTTCCAGATCGAAAGCCGCGCCCAGATGGCGATGCTGCCGCGGCTGAAGCCTCGAACATTTTACGATCTCGTCGTCCAGGTGGCCATCGTCCGACCGGGACCCATCCAGGGCGACATGGTCCATCCTTATCTTCGGCGGCGCGAGGGCAAGGAGAAGGTTGAGTACCCGACGCCCGAGCTCGAGGCCGTTCTCGGCAAGACGCTTGGCGTCCCGCTTTTTCAGGAGAGCGCGATGAAGGTGGCGATGACCTGCGCGGGCTTTACCGCAGGTGAGGCCGACCAGTTGCGACGCGCTATGGCCACCTTCAAGTTCACGGGTGGGGTGAGCAAGTTCAAGGACAAGCTCGTCGAGGGCATGGTCACGAACGGCTACACTCGCGAATTCGCCGAAAAGACATTCACTCAGCTAGAAGGCTTCGGCTCCTATGGCTTTCCCGAAAGCCACGCCGCAAGCTTTGCGCTGATCGCTTACGCGAGCTCGTGGGTGAAGTGTCACCACCCCGATGTCTTTTGTGCTGCTTTGCTCAACAGCCAGCCGATGGGATTTTACAGCGTTGCCCAGATCGTCCAGGATGCCCGAAACCACGGCGTCGAAGTTCGGCCGGTCTGCGTCAACCGCTCCCGCTGGGACTGCACCATGGAACGGATCGACAATTCCGACCGCTTTGCCATCAGGCTTGGCATGCGCGTCGTGAGAGGCCTGACCACCAACGACGCCGCGCGGATTATCTTGGCGCGCGCAGAGCAGCCTTTCGTGTCCGCCGATGACATGTGGCGACGCTCCGGTGTGTCTCCGTCCTCGCTGGTCAAGCTGGCGGAGGCAGATGCCTTCCTTCCATCGCTGGAACTGGAGCGGCGGCAGGCACTCTGGGACATCAGGGCGCTCCGGGATGAACCCTTGGAGCTTTGGGCCGCCGCCTCTGAACGCGAATCCAAAGTCATCGCCGAGATGCAGGAACCTGAAGTGGCGTTGAAGTCGATGACCGAGGGAAGGGAGGTCGTCGAGGACTACTCGCATACTGGTCTCACCCTGCGGGCGCACCCGGTCTCGTTTCTCCGAAAAGACCTCGACCGGAAAGGTATCGTCACTTGCGCCGAGGCAATGGGGCAGCGGGACGGGAAGTGGCTTTGGACGGCTGGCCTGGTTCTCGTGCGACAGCGGCCGGGATCGGCAAAGGGTGTCATGTTTCTCACGCTCGAAGACGAGTCCGGCATCGTCAATGCCGTCGTCTGGCCATCACTGTTCGAACGCCAGCGGCGGGTCCTGATGACCGCGAGCATGATGGCGATCAATGGCCGCATTCAGCGAGAAGGCGAGGTCGTCCACCTCGTCGCCCAGCGCCTGTTCGATTTTTCGGCCGACCTGTCGAGCGTTGGGGACAGAGATGGAGAGACGGGCGAGTTCCCGCTGCCGCACGGCCGTGGCGATCAGGTCAAGCATGGAGGAGGACCGGATCCTCGGGACAATCCCAAGCCCGTCGTGCAGGCGCGCGACATCTATATTCCTGACCTCCATATCGATAGTTTGAAGATCAAATCCAGAAACTTCCACTGAGGAGACCGACGTGTCGCGCCTGTTTGCAGTCACCAAAGGACTGGATGAGATTGTCGCCCATTTTGCGATCGACATGACGCCACCGATCGAGGTGCCGAGCGAGACTGTCGAAGGCACCCAGGGGCTGATCGTTCTCGAAAAGGATGGGTTGCGCCTGCTGAAGTCGATCTCGTGGGGCTTTCCGCGACAGACACGCGACATGCGGCGCGAAGGCGAGCCGCCGGGGCGCATCGGCCTCGTTGCCGACCTGACAAACCCGCTCTGGGATCGCATTGTCGTCGATGCCAAATACCGCTGCCTGATCCCGCTCACACATTTCGCCAACCCTGACGGTGTCAAAGGCGAGAAAACCAGATCATGGTTTTCGTTGAACGGCCAACCCTTGATGGCCTGGGCGGGGTTCTGCAGGAACACTCCCGACTTCGGCCCGGTCTTTGCGGGCATGACCATGACCGCGAACGAGAAGATCAGGCCTTTCAACGACCGCATGCCCGTTCTACTCAGGCCAGAGGAATACGACCGCTGGCTTCACGGTTCGATCGAGGATGTCATCGCCTTCCAGTTTCGCGAGCCACCGTCATCCGATGATTTTGAAATCCTGCATACGCGCGATCGCTGGCAAAGCGGCGTTTCGCCATCCAAGGCTTCACCCCGTCGGAACAACATGCTTATCTAGGCGCCGTTTGCGCCGAAAGGTTTGCCATATGTGCAACTTGTATACTGTCCGTCTCTCCGCTGCAGAAGTCGCCGCGTACTTCCGCGTCCCGAACCCCATGCAATCGAACGCTCCCGAAGAAGTTTATCCGGGAACGCCGGGGATGGTCGTGACCGAGAATGAGGGGGTTCGCGAGCTTCGCTCGATGGTGTGGGGCTTCCCCCTGCGCTTGAAAGGGATGAAGCCAGAGGCCAGGCCAAAGCCGGTCAACAACATCGCTGACCTGGCAAAAGGCATGTGGATCGGGCTTGCCCGCAAGCCGCAGTGGCGGTGCCTGATCCCGGTCACGGGATTTGCAGAAGCCGAGGGTGAGAAGGGCAGGATGACCCGCACCTGGTTTACGCTGAAGGACCAGCCGATCTTCGCCTGGGCAGGGCTGTGGCGGATCAGCGACGAGTGGGGTCCCGTTTATTCCGGCGTCATGACGGATGCGAATGAAGCAATCGCACCCGTGCATAACCGGATGCCCGTTTTGTTACGCAGCGACGAATACGAGCAATGGCTTCGCGGCAGTTTCGATCAGGCACTGGCGTTCCAGAAGCGGACATTTCCGCCCGAGCTGGTGACGATGGAGCGGACAAGCGAGCTGTGGGCGAAAAAGAAGTCTGCACCCGAGGCGCCTCTGCTGCTTTGACGCCGGCCTATTTTTCAAGGGTGGCGAACCAGTCGGCAAAGGGCGTGTTTTCGCCATGTGCCGGTTATAGTCCGGAGCGCCATCATCCCACCAGGGCGGACCGCGCTCGCCGAGAGCAACCTTGGCATCATCGACCAGATGTCGGGCTTCTGCAATTGCACCAGGGTCGCCCTTGGCGTCGCGAACGGCCCTTCTTGCAGACATCAAATCCTTGACCAGTCCCTTCCTAACGGGTTCGTCGAGAGTTGGATCGCTCTTGCGCCACAACCGTCCGCGGACGACGAAATATCGCCCGTCAGGCGTATCAGGATATCGGTCCGACATTATCCTAGCGCCCGCCTTTGATCGCTTGGTCGATCATCCCCTCTGTTTCCAGATTGGACGCCAGCGAAAGCATGTTGGCAGTCGGCAATATCCACCAGTGCGCCGGCGACTTCGGTCCCTCCCCACCCGGCCATCACCGCTTGCTCAGTCAATAGCCTGAATGCGTCGGCGATCGCTTCCTGACAGTTTAGAAAACGATCGGGATGTCCGGTAAGCGTTTTTGGACCCGGAATGTATTCCATCTCTAATGTAATAGAGTCGTCTCAGTCCACTTCAAGGCCCGTTGGCACCGATCTGCAACTTTTCGGCCTGTTGTGGGTTTTCGGTGCACAAGCAATGGGAGACCATGATGTCGAAGCGCGAACTCATCGATACCGGAGCCGACAAACGCTATGTGCGGCGCGACGACGAGGGTAAGTTTAAGGAATCGGTTGACGTCGGCCGATCCCTCTCTGCCGACAAGCGACATCAGGCAAAAAACGACGCCAAGCCCGGCGAGGGCGACAAGGGCGACCACAAGTCCAAGTGAAAATCTCCACCTACAACGTCAATGGCGTAAACGGCCGCCTCGACGTCCTGCTCCGGTGGCTGGACGAGGCGAAGCCAGACGTTGTCGTTCTCCAGGAGCTAAAGGCGCCGGATGCCAAGTTCCCCATCAAGGCGATCGAAGCTTCCGGTTATGGCGCCATCTGGCACGGTCAGAAATCGTGGAACGGCGTCGCCATCCTCGCGCGAGGGCAGGAGCCGCATCTGACGCGAAAAGGCCTTCCGGGGGAGCCAGAAGATGAGCAGAGCCGGTTTATCGAGGCCATCGTGGATGGCGTGGTGATTGGCGGCCTCTATCTTCCGAATGGCAATCCCTATCCCGGCCCGAAGTTCGACTACAAGCTTCGTTGGTTTCAGCGTCTGCACGATTATGCTGCCGAATTGCTGGCGCTAGAGGTACCCGTCGTCCTGGTGGGTGACTATAACGTCATGCCGACGGAATTGGACGTCTACAAGCCTGAGCGTTGGATAGACGACGCCCTGTTCCGCACGGAGGTGCGCGAAGCCTTCCGAAACCTTGTAACTCAAGGCTGGACGGATGCACTTCGCGAAATGCATCCCGGAGAGCGCCTCTACACCTTCTGGGACTATTTCCGTAACGCCTATGGACGGGACGCGGGCTTGAGGCTCGACCATTTCCTGCTCAGTCCCGACCTGGCCGAACGACTGGTCAAGGCCGAGGTCGACAAACACGTGCGCGGCTGGGAGCATACCAGCGATCATGCACCGGTGTGCATCGAGCTATCCGATAAAAAGATCAAGCGGAGAAAACGAAATGAGTAATGACTGGCGGGACGAACTGCGCAATGGCTTGGAAAGCCTGCTGGACCAAGCTGGCGTTTCCGGAGCCAAGCAGGCCGATGTCTTTAAAGCCACGATCGAAGAAATCGAGCGCTTGCGGATTGCGAATGAACGTGATCCCGACCCTGCAGACGATGTGTCCGAAGATGCTATCGAAGAGCCGGCAAATGACTGGCCGGCAGCAAGTACCTGAGTCGGAATCTTGTGTCCCGCCCGTGCTTTAGCTTGGGCGTCGATTGTTCATTAATAATAGACATTGTGGCACAAATTCAAAGTAAATATCAAGCTGACTTTAACATTCGCTATATTTGTCAATCCAAAATTGACAGGAATTGATAGTTTCAAAGTATCGCATCGGGGCCTATTTGGCCAGCGGCCCGTTCGTTGTACCTAAACCCTATGACAGCGTTTCACCTGCGCTCCGTTGCCCCTGATGCAATCGATGATCACCCTGCTGACAAATCGAATGTTGCGGCTGTGCCGAAGTCTCGCATTGGAAGACGAAGCAGTTCTCTACCTTCCCCTAGTTCCGAGAAATTGCACTCCGGCTGATCCGGACGAGGTTCATTGCGACGAGATCGAATACCAATCCGCTCCAACCAATGGCGTTTCCGAACCCAGCTCTCTTGTCTGGCATCCCTAATCCAATCCCGACCTTGGACGGTCAACCCGCAGGGGGTTTGCAGCTACTGCGACCTCTATGGCTGCGCCGCCGAGGTGACCGCGGAGGTTCGTTAGTCGGCCGATCCCAAGGAACGCCAGAACTGCGAGTGCGCCGAGCCCCGTTGTGATCGCGAGTGACCAGGTCGCGCCGATATTGGCCATGGCTGATGCCAGGGCAAACGGTGCGGCCGCAGAGACGATCAGCCTCGCGGCCATGACCTTGCCCTGAAGCCTGCCGTATCCCTCGCTGCCAAACAGCATCAATGGCAGAGTGCCGGTGACGATGCTGAACAGGCCGTTGCCCAGACCGAAGACGATGGCAAAAACCATCGCTCCGATCACAGAGGGCGCTGTGAGGATCAAGATCAGCACGCCACCGGGGATTAGCACGGCGGCGATCGTCGCCAAAGCCAGTGGCGGGAGATTGCCGCCGAGCACCATATTCGTGAAGCGGCTCAAAACCTGCGACGGGCCGAACAGCGTGCCGACCATGGCGGCCGTGGCGCCCAGACCGAGGCCCGACAACAGCGGAACCATATGGACTAACACCGCCGCGCTGACGAGCGACTGCAACGAGAAGCCGGCGACCATTAGGATAAACCCAAGGCGTCTGACTTCCGGGCTGAGAACACCTTCCACGCCGTGTACCGACCCGTTCTGTTCCTGTCGCCGACCCTTGGCAAGACCATGGGACAACCAGGCATGGAGAGGCAGGCAGATGAGGAGATTGAGCCCGGCGAACACTAGATAGATGTTCTGCCACGACAGATGGGCAGAAAGCGCTGTGGTGATCGGCCAGAAGATTGTTGAAGCAAAACCGGCGATTAGGGTCAGATAGGTGATGCTCCGTTGGGCGGTCTGCGGCCGAATCTGCACCAGCAGCGCGAAGGATGCGCCATACTGTACCAAGTTTGCGGCGATCTCGATCACGATCAACGCAACGACGAAGGCAATCTTGCCGGGCGCGAAAGCGCAGGCGATCAGGGCAAGAGCGGCAATGACGGACCCAGCCGTCATCACGCGGCCCGCGCCGAAGTGGTCGATCGCCCTGCCCAGCCACGGCGCGCTCAGTCCGCCCAGGAGAAGTGCCGCCGAAAGCGCGCCGAAGATCCATTCCGTCGACCAGTTCAGACCCCGGGCCATGTCTGGCGCGAGGATGCTGAAGCTGTAGTAGAGGGTGCCGTAACCGATGATCTGAGTAAGGCCGAGGGCGAGAATGGCGACGACCGGTGGACGTTCCGTCATATAGATTTCAGGCTCACGCGCTGTTCGAGCTTTTCAGCATCCTCTTTCCGTTCGCTGTAGCGATCGGTGAGATAGAAAGACACATCCCGTGTCAGCAGAGTGAACTTCACCAGCTCCTCACAGACATCGACGACGCGATCGTAGTAGGAGGACGGTTTCATGCGACCGTCTGCATCGAATTCCTGGAACGCTTTGGCGACCGAAGACTGGTTGGGGATCGTGATCATCCGCATCCAGCGCCCAAGAACCCGAAGCTGGTTGATGGCATTGAACGACTGCGATCCACCCGAGACTTGCATCACAGCCAGCGTCTTGCCCTGCGTCGGCCGGACCGATCCGACCGACAGCGGAATCCAGTCAATCTGCGCCTTCATGATGCCGGTCATGGCGCCATGGCGCTCGGGGCTCACCCAGACCTGGCCTTCCGACCAGGTCGATAGCTCGCGCAGTTCCTGTACCTTTGGATGCGTTATCGGAGCACCGTCAGGAAGAGGGAGGCCTTCCGGGTCGAAGATCCGGACCTCGCAGCCAAAGTGTTCGAGCAGCCGACCAGCCTCAAGCGCGAGCAAGCGGCTGTAAGATACTTGCCTCAGTGAGCCGTAAAGGATCAGGATGCGGGGCTTGTGGGTCGAGAGCGCTGGGCGCAACGCAGCCAGATCGGGAAGCTCGAGATGTTCTTTTGACGCGGCAGGCAAATCAGACAACGCGCTTGCCCTCGCTATCGAGTACCTTTTCGCCATCCTCCTTCGTGAAGGCGCCCTTATGCGTTTCCGGCAGGATTTCCAGGACGACCTCGGATGGACGGGCAAGCCTTGTGCCCAGCGGCGTGACGACGAACGGTCGGTTGATCAGGATCGGGTCCTTTAGCATGGCGTCGAGCAACTGATCATCGGTCAAGGACGTGTCGTCCAACCCCAATTCCGCATAAGGCGTGCCCTTTTCGCGGATCGCCTGGCGCACGGCCAGGCCGGCGTCAGTGATCATCCTGACAAGCTGGTCGCGTGACGGCGGGTTCTTCAGATACTCGATCACCGTGGGTTCGATACCGGCATTCTGGATCATCGCCAGCGTGTTGCGCGACGTGCCGCAATCCAAATTGTGGTAGATGGTGGCGTCCATGATCAGACCCTTTCAATGGCTTCGGGATTGGAATGAGAGTTTGCCTGCACGGCGGCGCCGCGCTCGTACCAGCCCTTGCTGCGGTTGATGATCCAGACGACCGACAACATCACCGGCACCTCGATGAGGACGCCGACGACCGTTGCAAGAGCGGCGCCGGAGTTGAAGCCGAACAGGCTGATCGCAGCTGCGACCGCCAATTCGAAGAAGTTCGAGGCGCCGATCAAGGCCGACGGACCGGCGATGCAATGCTCCTCGCCGCTGATGCGGTTGAGCAGATAGGCGAGGCCGGAGTTGAAGTAGACCTGGATAAGAATTGGGACGGCCAGCAAGGCGATGATGGTCGGCTGGGCGATGATCTGCTCGCCCTGGAATCCGAACAGCAGCACCAGCGTAGCTAGGAGCGCCACCAGGGACAGAGGCTGCAGTGTCTTGAGCAGGCGATCAAGGGACGCTGTCGCTCCGGACGTGAGCATGCTGCGGCGCAGGATCTGCGCGGCAATCACCGGCAGAATGATGTAGAGCACGACCGAGAACACCAGTGTTGCCCACGGCACTGTGATAGCCGAAAGGCCAAGCAGCAGGCCGACGATCGGCGCGAAGGCCAACACCATGATGGCGTCATTCAGTGCGACCTGGGATAGCGTGAATAGTGGTTCGCCCTTGGTCAGGTTCGACCAGACGAACACCATCGCTGTGCACGGTGCCGCGGCAAGGATAATCAGTCCAGCGATATAGCTGGCGATCTGCACCTCTGGCAGCATTGGCCTGAACAGGTAGCCAATGAACAGCCAACCGAGCAGTGCCATCGAGAAGGGCTTGACTGCCCAGTTGACGAAGAGCGTCACACCAATACCGCGCCAATGCCTGCCGACCTGGCCCAGGGCCGCAAAGTCGATCTTGATCAGCATCGGTATGATCATCAGCCAGATCAGCACCGCGACAGGAATGTTGACCTTGGCGACTTCAGCCGCTCCGATCACGTGGAAGACGTCCGGCATCAGGTGGCCGAGAGCAATGCCGGCAACGATGCACAAAAACACCCACACCGTCAGATAGCGTTCAAATGTAGACATAGTCGTTATCCCTGCAGTGGTTTGGCAAGCAGTGCTGCCGAGGCCGGGCAGAGGCTCGCCGCCTGACGGGTCTGCAAGATCGCGGCCGGCGCAGTCGCACGGTCAATCGGTTTGAAGCCGAGGGTTTCGAAGAAGGGAGCGGCGGTCGTGGTCAGAAGATAGCCAGTACGAGCGCCATCCGCATAGGCGCGTCGTAGGAGGAGGTCGGTAGCCCGACGGCCGAGCCCCTTGTGGCGGTTGGCCGGCGTGATCACTACCGATCGCAACAGCGCATTGTCACCATGCAACTCATATCCACCATAGCCCACCGTATCGACGCCACGGGCAATCCGGAAGAATGTTCGCCCTGCGTCGTCAAGGTCATCAGTTGGAAGGTCAGCGTTTTCGAGAGCGCTGCGCAGTTCGTCTTCATGTCCGGTGATCGGAAGGAGCGCCAGCGAGGTGGCGCCTTCGGTCCTACCGATCTGACGGAGTTGCGTTTCCAGTGCCAGCTTGTCGATCGACGTAATCGGCAAATTGATGAAGAGGGTAATGCGGTTCTTGAGGTAGCGTGCCGCCAGGGCAAAGGCACGGCCAACGTCAATATCGGCACCCTCTACCGCAGCAGGATCCTCGACACCCCAATGGGCGGTCATCGGATGGCCAAGCCAGACCGGGCAGGCTTCGCCTGCCGCGTTGTCACAGACGGTAAAGATGAAGTCCATCTGCGGAGCGCCGGGCTCGGCAAAGACGTCCCAGCTTTTCGAGCTGAACCCGGTCGCGGGATAGTCAAGCGCGTCCAGCGTTTTCAGCGCCCAGGGATTTACCGTTCCTTTCGGATGGCTGCCGGCCGAGTAGGCGCGAAAGTGCCCCTTTCCTTCGGCGTTGAGGATGGATTCCGCCAGGATTGAGCGTGCGGAATTGCCCGTGCAGAGAAAGAGCACATTATAAATGCGATCGGCGGTCATTGCAGGTTCTCCTTGGCTGTCGGAGCGCAGCAGGCGGCAACCTCGGCGGCTGGCGCGCAGATTTCAGGGTGTCCGGAGCAGCAATCCTCCATCAGGAAGCGTACGAGGCCGCCCAGTGCTTCGTAGTTCGCGGTGTAGATGATCGAGCGCGACTGCCGCTGCGCGGCAATCAGCCCGGAATGCTCGAGCTCCTTCAGATGGAAGGAGATGTTTGACGGCGAGACCTCGACTTTCTCGGCCAACGCACCGGCGGCCATACCATCGGGGCCCGCGACGACGAGCAAGCGCACGATCTGCAGGCGGGTCTCCTGAGAGAGGGCAGCGAAGGCGCCGAGGGCTTGACGTTGATCCATATTTCAATCATCCTTTAAGTATTGAAACGAGGACTACCGCAGATGGCTGTGATCGACAACAGCAAAATTCCATCTGAAGACATCAGCCTCGGTTTGCTTCTCGACACGCTGGCCGGCGCCAAGGATCTGCCGCTGGTGTTCCACTTCGATGGGCGCCCGGTGAAGACGGGCTACCATGTGACGGAGGTCAAGGCCGGACATTTTTCCGCGCTCGACTGCGGTGCCAATTCGGAAGCTTGGTCGGAGATTTTCGTGCAGCTGTGGGACATCGATGAGGACGGCCGAACGCATATGCCGGGCGGCAAGTTCTCGGCCATCATCCGCAAGGTGTCGGAGCATGTGAAGCTGGACGAATCGGCGAAGCTAACATTTGAGGTCAGCGATGGCGTGCGGCCGATGTCACTATATTGCGCCGCTATGCCGACGCTTCGTGACGGCGCCTTGCACGTCGAGCTGTCACCGCGGCCGGCCAGCTGCAAGCCGCGTGATCGCTGGCTCGCCGAGCAACAGGCGTCATCTTGCGGCAGCCCGTCGGCTGGAAAGCGTGCATGCTGCGGCTAGCGGCGTTTGCTGATGGCCAAGATCACAAACGCAGAGGGGGCACGGCCGGAGCCGCGTAACGACGCCGGCCAGGATGTTACTCGGCAGCCCGGAGACTGCGTTCGTCGCCCTCGGTGATGGATTGATCGGCCGCAGTCACAGGTGGCAGCCGCCATCCCTTTATGAGCCCATAGACCGCCGGAATGACGACCAGCGTCAGCAACGTCGACGACACCATGCCGCCGATCATCGGCACGGCTATGCGCTGCATGATCTCGGAACCTGTCCCTGTCCTAAAAGGATCGGCACCAGTCCCGTCATGATGGCGACAATGGTCATCATCTTGGGCCGAACGCGCTCAACCGCGCCGACCATGATCGCTCGATTGAGGTCCAGCTTCGAGAAGGCACGGCCTTCCCTTTCGCAGGCTTTTCGCTGCTCCTTCATGGCATGGTCGAGATAGATCAGCATGATTACCCCTGTTTCTGCCGCTACCCCGGCGAGGGCGATGAAGCCGACCGCAACAGCCACCGAGGCGTTGAAGCCCATCCACCACATCAGCCAGATGCCGCCGACCAGCGCGAACGCAGGGACAGCATGACGATTATCGCCCCGACGGAACTCGACGTCTACAAGCCGGAGCGGTGGACAGACGACGCCCTGTTTCGCATCGAGGTCCGCGAAGCCTACCGAAACCTTGTCGATCAGGGCTGGGCAGATGCGATTCGGGAGATGCATCCGGGGGAGCGTATTTACACGTTCTCGGACTAGTTCCGTAACGCCTATGGACACGACGCGGGATTGAGGCTTGACCACTTCCTGCTCAGTCCCGACCTTGTTGAGCGACTGGCCAAAGCCAAGGTCGACAAACACGTGCGCGGCTGGGAGCATAGCAGCGATCATGCACCGGTGTGGATCGAGCTATCCGATAAGCAGATTAAGCGAAGGAAAAGCAATGCCTCAATGAACACATAGTCAAAAGATCGCCCAGGTAGAGATCAGTATGATCATCCACCTCAAGACGTCGACCGAACCTCTTTCGCTGGGCGCCGAATAGACGATAGGGCCGAAGCGAAACAACTGTCGCAACCCTTTGCTCTGCAGCGCAAGCGCGGCACAATGCCCTGGCTTAGATCAGGGCGAAATCCTTTAAGCTGCCGCTAGGAATTACTGCGCGGAATATACGAAACGCCGTCTGCTTCGAAAAAGCGCATACAGGCGGCTCCGCTGTTTCCCAGCAGGTCGGAGTGGTCAGGGGAAATGTTCTGGAACATGCCAATTTCCTTTGGCGTTGTTCCACAGAATAGCCCCTACTCTTGCCGACGATCTTATACTGCCTTTGCCTTCCAAGAAAAGAAGAGATCCGCGGCCTGTTGACTGTCGTCAGATCATCTCGTGCTTAGGTCCGCTTGCCCACGGCACCAATAGCAGACCCATTGTGGTGCGTCGGTTGACCGCTCGGTGTGCCCCGCTTTGACGGCCATATCGAGCGTCTGATCGGCACCCGGACGGCGACGCCTGCTCCCGGGAACGACGCTTAGCAACCTCGCAGTCGCCACTATCACACCATCGACCTATGGATCAGAAAACCGTCAAGGCCGTGAATTATACTATTTTTGCTTACCCTCCACCCCTCATCGACATGCACTGATCTTTGGCTTGGTTCGTGCCCCGGGGCCGACTACGGCAATATTCCTTGAGCATCGGCAGGACATGGATCTTTGCTCCTGCGCTGCAGGCGACCGATCAGGGGGAGAATAGTTGCAGTCGGCAAAAGCGCGGCGACAAGAGTGATCAACTTGGCTGAAATGCCAGGAACCACGCGGCGATGGCCGGATTTGAAACCGCTCCAGGCACGCTCAGCGACATATTCTGCGTCCAGCGTGGGCAATATCTTGAAAAGAGCCGTCCGGTTCGCGCCGGACCTTTCAAGAAATTCGGTGGATACCGGTCCCGGGGCGACACATGTCACGGTAACGCCAAAGCGGTATACCTCCTGATGGAGCGCGTCCGAAAAAGAGCGCACGAAACCCTTGCTTGCGTAATACAAAGCCATGTACGGCCCGGGAACGAGACCCGCTACGGAGCCGAGATTGATCACGCCGCCCCGTCCGCGAGCCAGCATTCCAGGCAGGAAGCGAAGGGTCATGTCGGCCAGGGCGCGAATATTGAGATCGATGATCCCAAGCTGATCGTTGACGGGGAGTAACGTTGCTGCACCGCGAAGACCATACCCAGCACTATTGACAAGGACGCCGCAGACCAAATCGTTTGCGGTAAGAAAAGCCTCAAGACGCGCCGAGGCATCGGCTGAAATGAGATCCAGCTCCAGCGTGAACGCCTCACCGCCGGCCTGCTGGACGTCGACCGCCGCAGCAGCGAGGCCTTCAGGCGAGCGCGCGACGAGCACGACGACATTGTGTTCTCGGGCGGCAACCTTGGCGATTGCTCGTCCGATGCCGCGTGAAGCACCGACCACGACAACGGATGAACGAAGCTCATCTTTCATGGTCATTTCGATCTCCCTACCGCCGGCAGACTGGCAGGCGTCTCGCTCTGGGCGAGGCTTTTTACTTCGCCGGCGACCTCGCCGTTCAAGATCCTTTCGAACCGTTCCAATGCCCGTGCGACATTTGCTCCATCCATGACCCTGTGGTCGTAGTGGATGCGGACCGCAACCGATCCATCCTTGCCGATTGGACCGTAGTTGAGCAGCGTGGTCAGTGGGGTGAGGGGGTTGAGAGACTCAGCCCCGAGGCCGGAATAGACAGACAATTGAAACGTGCCGAAATAGCGAGCACGCTTCCGCCCGAGATTGAGCCCGAGCCACATGATCAGCCACCTAACAGGCGCAGGCGCGCGAGCAAGCTCCAGAGAGCGCCGAAACTCCTTGATCTCCAAAACCGGAAGTGACCTCGCAGCATGGATCAGTGTCACCAGCTGGGGGATCGAGCGTTGCTCGGGTTCGTTGATGGTGCTCAGCAGAACGACGCGCTCGCCGTCATGCTCGCGCTCGTGGGCGATCGAGGCCACGCTTGCCGGATGTTCGTAAAGCTGCGGTCTTGGAAACTTGATGTAAGCGCGTCGCAGGTCGGGGATTTCTTGAGAGAGCAGGGCGTATCCCTTTAAGAAAAGCACAGTCCAGGACGGCCGGGCGTCGGGTAAGCATCGTGCATCCAAGAGGGGCCGAAGGTTCATTTGCCGTTGAACTGTCACACGTGGCACCCCGATTGAGAATCTCATCAGATCTGCGACAAGTCGTCGTGATGCCGAAAGCTTGATCGTTCGGCCTCTCATCGTGCCACCTCTAGTAAAGATACGGGATGATGCGCTTGGTCTTTGCCATATATGCGCGGTAGCGCGGGCCGAAGACTTCCAACATCATACGCTCTTCCTTGTCCACCCTTACGATGAATAGAACCCCGAAGCCGATCAGGCCCGCCATGCCTGCCACCCAGTTCGACAGCAGAAATGCTTGTGAAAGCCCCATCAGGAGGAATGACGTGTACATGGGGTGGCGGACTAGAGAGTACGGGCCAGCGCATATCAATTCGTGCTGCTTGCGGATCTCCAGCGTAATCGACCAGTTTCGTCCTAATTGCTTGTGGGTTCTTCGAAAGACCCACATTGCGGCGCACAAGAGTATTGTTCCGATCACAATGGCCCACAAACGAGGTGCATAGTCGGCCGCTGCCGGCCAGCTTGTCGCCACGTAGAATCCCGGTACGATCGCAAGCCCGGCGAGCGCTGCCGCAAGCCCGACCGCCTCCGAACCGGTACGGCGGTTGCTGACGATCGGCACGCGCTTTGCACGTCGCTCAAATGGGTATCGAATGATGCACCATGCAACAATTCCGAGAACCCAGACGACCTCGCTGACGGCGGCTACTGATAAGTTCAAAATCAAGTCACCAGAACCTTTCTATGATCTGACTTTCGCGTTCTCAAAGCGTGTCTTGGATACCCACGCGCAATCAACCCGCATTCGTCTCACGGAGGGTTGTAATGAATTGCTGCGGCCGAAGCCAAATGCTGGGAGGGTTATAGCCCATGTGCCGCGCGATATTCGCCACGAAAGCGTTGCAATTGTAAATTGACGCGTCCCAGAGATGAGAGGTGGCCTGCAGCTTTCGAATATACGCTACTGTGTCGCTATATTCCTCGTCGGTGAGCATCACGCGCCAGCTTGCCGACCTGTACTGCTCTTCCAGGTCGCCGTCTGTTGCTCCGGTTGTGGCTGGAACAGGTACGAAGTGGCCTATGATATAGGGCGCGGCATCGGCCGAAGCTGGGGCAAGTCCTGCGACTTCGGGATTGATCATGTTTCCGTTCTTATCCGTACGCCCAAAAATGACATAGGTGTGGCCATAGGTCAGCGCATAGCGCGAGCGGAATTCGATGAAATGTCGATTAGATTTGTCTTCTGCCGCATTGGTTCGAGCCAAACCTCTGCCATTCGACGTATAATGCGGTAGCGGCCTCTTGTCTTCTGTCTGGCACGACGATGCCACGACCGCCAACATAACTACGAGCGACAAACCGCTTCTTCCAAGCGCCATTCACTATGCTCCGTATGCAAGCCCTCACAAGCGCGAGGCTGAAGTCAGCAAATATGCCATTTGCCCCGTGAGTTGCGAACCGGGCAAGCATGGCAGATGATGGTAATGAAGAGGAAGGGCCTGCGACCCTTCCTCAGACTCAAACGCCATATGCTACTTGTAGACTGCTTCTGCGGGCGGCGGGGCCTTCCCCTTGCCTTTGCCAATCGACCCGCAAGCGCTTAGATTGGCCACCGCAAACATCGCGACGATCACGACTAAAGTTCTAATCAGCATGAAGTCCTCTCCTCATCATGGGATAGCTTTTCGTCGGCTAACCTCAAAGTTTAACGAAAGTCGGCACTTTGGATAATCTAGAAATGATGCAACGTGCAACATTTCTACATTAGCAGATACGCAATATATAGCCAACCTTGCGATTTCAAATGGTAAACGCCCTCAGATGACCGCCACGCGTGTGCCCACGCGAGCACGAGAGTAAAGGTCGAGTATGTTCGCATTCGTCAAGCGAACGCACCCGTTTGATACGGCATGGCCTATCGACCAGGGAGCATTCGTTCCATGTAACCGGAACATGGTATCTTGTCCGCCTTGGTAGAGATAAAGGGCCGCTGCTCCGAGAGGGTTGAGCGGCCCTCCCGGCACGCCATCGGCATATTGCGCCAGCCGGGGCTTACGCTCAATCATGTCGTTGGTGGGCTTCCACGAAGGCCACTCGGCCTTGCGGCCGATGGTGGCCTCGCCCTTGAAACTCAATCCTTCCTCTCCGACGGCAACGCCGTAGCGTGTGGCCTTGCCATCCGCCTCCACGAAGTAAAGGTAGCGGCTTGCTGTATCAACGACGATGGTTCCGGGTGGTTCGCTTCCCGTATACGCGACCTCCTGTCGCCGATAGCGGGGATCGACATCCGGATCCATAGCAAATACGTAGCCCAGCGGCGGCCGATCGTCCGAAGTACATTCTGAAAGCATCAAAGTCAGGCTACCTAGCATGAGCCCCCGGCGTGTAATTTGGTGTTTGTCCATTTCCACCTACCAAGTAATTCAGTCAGTCCCGTTTATTCCACTCAACATCGCAGCGCTTTTTGACAATGATAACCACCTCGGCGGACTGATGAGCCTGCCACGCGGGCAACGTCTAAAGACGCGCAATACTATCGTTTTCGTTCATCCCCGAAGTTTCTTGCATCAACCATCTCGCTCTGATCGAATAGTAGCATATCAACAAGGACCCAAACGATGAAGCTTTGCCTGGAAGGAAAAGTCGCGATCGTAACCGGCGCAGGTTCCGGAATTGGCGCCGCGGTTTCGCGACAACTCGCGGACGAGGGCGCTGAGGTTGTGGTTGCCGATATTGACGCAGACGCAGCGATAAAGATTGCCTCTGCGATCCGGTCAGAGGGGGGCCGTGCCCGAGAATTTATCGTCGATGTCAGTGATAGTGATGGCGTGCAGAAGCTTGTTGATTTTGCTGTCGAGACCTGTGGGGGCTTGGACCTAGCCGTCAATAATGCCGGAATCGATGGGGTTCGCGCAGCGGTCGCAGACTATCCGCTCGACAATTGGCATAAGCTGATGAACGTCAATCTAAATGGCATTTTCTATTGCATGAAGTGCGAGATCGGCGCGATGCTTAAGCTGGGCGGCGGCGCAATCGTGAACATGTCTTCCGCTCTTGGCTCCGTTGGATTGCCCACCGCGGCGGCATACACAGCAACCAAGCACGGGGTTGTTGGACTGACGAAAGTCGCTGCGATGGAGTATGCGAGAGTGGGTATACGCATAAATGCCGTCGGTCCCGGCTGGATCGAAACGCCACTTTTGTCCGAGCATCTCGAGGCAGCAAGTACGCGACGCATGGCATCTCTCCAACCAATGGGTAGGCGTGGAAAACCGGAAGAGGTCGCGGCTCTTGTGTGTTTCCTCTTGTCGGACCAGGCCAGTTTTATCACTGGGGCGCACTATTTGGTGGACGGGGCCTATACCGCTCATTGAAGAAAGGGTTTGGGAAGGGCATTGATGCAGGGATCAAAGTTCAATGGTTTGGCATGAAGCCGCCGAGATCGAAATCCTCGCAATTGATACGCGATGCCACCTAAACATAAGGCCGCCATGCGCCACCACATCGGCGAGATGAAGTTCGAAGTGGCGAGCGGCCCAGAATACGAAGCAGGTCTCGCCACCGTGGCAGCCTTGGTTGACGGAGGAACGCTGGCTGATTGGGCCGTAAAGTGCCGAGCGACACATGGTGGCCAGTGGCGTTATTCGGATCTGGCCATTGAGACGACCGGCGCTGTTTTTGACCGAATGCTCACTTGTGCACGCCCGTCTGGGCCACTCGCTGCGATGTGATCGACGACAAAGAACGCGATATTTTAGTCGTCAAGGCCAACCGATCGGCGTCTGAATAGTGTTGCTGAACTCGGTCGAGCCAATTGCGGGAGGCCCTCTGCCGCCTCTTCCTGTCTGAGTCTGGTAAGCCCTGGAGCAGCCAGGACGATCTCGAGGTCGTTGCCGACATGCTCGACGTGGGCTGTCGCAACAAACACTCGGCCGCGTTGCAGGCAATATCGCGTGGCGTCGCGCGGACGCCAAGGACTTGGATGCGATCAGCAACCGTATCGCCGCGTTGGCCGCCGAGTTACTGACGTCGCGAGACGAACGCCGCCCCGTGCGGGCGTGCCAAGGTCGAAATTGCGGCTGGCTTTTCCTGGACCAGTCTTGCGGCGGTCCCAGGCGATGGTGCTCGGACAAAACATGCGGATCGCATGAAGAGTGCGCAAGTTCCGGGCGTTGCAAGCCGAATGATCACGGGATGACCGGGCAAAACTTCGCCGTCCTCAACGCTACTCCGAAAAGCGACTTGCGTAGGTGCGTATCAAAGACCGTGGCGCAGGCCCTTATAGGATTGGCACCGAAGGAGACTTTGTCCTGCGGACAGGAAGGCACTCACGCGATCGGCGCCGGTGCAGTCAAAACACAGAACCCGAAGGACACGCCATCAAACGGCGGTGTTCTATCGGTTGTGGGTCCATGGAAAATTCAAGGTCTACGTTTCCAAGCGATCTCGCTTCACGGCAAGCGAGCCGGCGCGACAAGCTACACCATGAAATATGTTCGTTCGGCGCGTTGTCCATTTCGCAGGTGGTCTCCAGCGCCAGATAGGTTTCGACGACCAGCTACCGAAAGCCTTGATCAGCTCCGGCGAAATAGAGGATCTTTTGGGGCGTATCGATCCTCGGAATGGTCACGCTATGCTTTGTTGCCTCTGCGATATTGCTAAAGCCCAATTCGAGGATGTTGGCCGCCGGTGCAGTGCCAAGCCTGCCGCGCCATGACCACCTCACATACTGGTTTATGGTCGTCAGCATTCTCGGCGCATCGATTTCACCCTACCTTTTCTTATTTTACTCGTCAGGCGCGATCGAAGATAAGTGGGATCGTAGCTACCTCGGCGTCAATCGCGCCATCGCCGGTCTCGGCACGAGCTTCAGAGGGACGATCTCGGTCGGCGTGCTGATTACCGCGGCGCTTATACTGGCACCAAATGGCGTCAACCACGTGATAGACTACCACCAGCTTCCAACGATGCTCATCCCGGTATTTGGCCATTGAGGATACACGCTGTTCGTCGCATCGCTCGGGATCGCTTGCTTTGGTGCGATCCTGGAGCTTGGCTTGCAGCAGGGCTATCTCGTTGCGCAGGGCTTCGGCTGGAACTGGGGCGAAGGTCGAAAACCGAGTGAAGACTCTGGATTCAGTGCCGCTTACACATTGGCACTTCTGCTGGCAGCAGTCCCGATCGCCCTTGGACTTGATCCGCTGAAGCTGACTATTCTGTCCATGGCTCTTACGGCGGCGACGCTACCGCTGACCGTCATCCCCTTTCTTTTTCTGATGAATGATCAGCGATATATGGGCGATGATCGCAACGGAGTTATTTCCAATTTTGCAACGGTCTTCATCATCGTTCTGGGGGCTTTGCTAGCGATCGTGACAATCCCCCTTGAGATAGTTGGAGGTAGCTGATGGATTTGGTTCGTGACGTCCTGGACAAGCAGCTGGTCGATCGAAACGGCGTGAAGATGGGAAAGGTCGACAGCATCCTTGCTGAGCTTCGGCCGGATAGGCCGCCGCGGATAATCGGGATCGAGATTGGTTCCATTGCAATGGCTCGCCGCCTCGGCCCATGGCCCGAGCGCTGGACGAGAAGGATGGCGACGAAGCTCGGCGGCGTCAAGCATTCGGAGCCTCACCGTTTCCTCTGGAGCGAGGTCAAGGAGGTTCGCCTGAACGTTGAGTTGAAAGTGGACGTTCGGGAGACGGACGTTTTCGATTGGCAGGATTGGCTGCGCGATCGATTGATAGGAAGGATTCCAGGAGCATGACCATGCCTGAGATCAAAATCGAATTGTTGATCGGGAAAGCAGTGATTTCCAAGGCCGGAAAGTCCATAGGCCGTATTGAAGAGGGCGGCGCGCCGTGAAGCGGGAGGGAGACGGCGATCTCATCATCACGGAATTCCGCGTTGGCGGATATGCTTTGCTTGAGCGGCTATCCGCCTCGGCCATCGGAAGTGAAATTCTGCGATTCTTACGACTGCGAGCTCGGCATGGCGGATATAGGGTGCGCTGGGACCAACTAGATCTATCGCAACAAAAATTGCAGTTGCTCTGCAGGGAGCAAGAGTTGTTTCCACTGCAATAACGAAGACGGCACCGTCAGTTTGACCGCTCCAATCGCCGCTTTGCCAATCCCTTCAATGGCAATCTTTCGCGGACCTCTTCCTTTGGTTTGGCGCCTCGTCGCAGCGGGACTTATCCACTATCGGATCGGCCATTGCCAAGATCGGAAACACCGCGACGACCAGTTGATCAGAGCACGCTGACGTTCTCGGCCTTCGACTTCCCGGTCTTGCGATCTTGGCCAACCTCGAAGCTGACCTTGTCACCTTCTCTGAGCGAACCCCCTCGCTCCAAAGCGGACACGTGGACGAACACGTCCGTTCCGCCGTTCTCGGGTGTAATGAAGCCATATCCCTTGTCGTCACTAAAAAATTTCACAGTACCGGTGGGCATGCCATTTCCTTTCCACTTTCCGCGGTCATTTAACGCGCGCCATGAACCTACAGGGCAAATGCTTGCCTTTCGACGGTCAAGTGCTGCGGTAGCAAGTCGCAAGCTACTATCCCGGACGACGACAGGCAACCTCGCAGGTACGATAAGTATAACTGGTCCCCCGGCGGTGCTTCGCCCCTGAGAATGGACGGTAAAAACCTTACGGTCTAGCCAGCAAGTCGGTGCACGCGGCCTCACCGCAGGCGCCGGGTGCCGATACTGCTCTCAAAAAGCAGCCTTGAATCATGCTCAGCCGATTTGGAACCCACTTTGTCAACTCAGCCAACTCGAACCAACTGGCTGATTTTCAACAGGCGTCTGTCATGCTGGGGGCATTGAATTTGTCTTCGGCGCTGACCCGCATGTACGGCAGTGGTATTGCGACAGATCGAAGAAGGTCGGAACGTTAGCGTCCCGGCTTATTCTTTGCGACATTGAGAACCTCTCCCACCCACGCACCAGTTCTAAATGTGACCTGGGGCATATTATGGATGACTTTTGGCCCGCTCCCTTACGACAACGTTCGCTTCCCATGCTGCCTCGATGAAGGCGTCTCGCGCCCTATCCGGATCAAGTTGGCCATCGAGCACAGATTGGCAAAGCACCATGGCGTTCACAAATTGCCGGCCGTCGGAGACGGGCCACGCGTTCATGAGCAGTTTCAGCGCACTTCTGGTGTTGTCTATCAACTGGAAAACCTCTGCTCCCGTGGTCGAAACATATATGCCCCTCGACCAATCCATATCTGACAGCATTCGCTTGATCTCCCAACGCCATAGGGATTTCCTCGCAGTGAAAATTAGGGACGGCCGATTTTGTTCCTGCATCTCCGGCTGAAGGTGAAGGCGAAGGGCAAGCGAGCTACAGCAAGGGCGCTGTCGAAGCCAATGTCATGACGTGGCCGTAGGTCCCATTGCGGCTTTCCGTGACCTCGGATGATCAATTCAGCTTCAGCGGGTGCCAAGATCCAGCACAAATTACGAATACCTGCTGACCACTTTGTATTTTGAGCGAGCGCCGAATACGAAATTGGTGGATCGCGGCGCGGGTCGACCACTCGTCAGGGCCTTTCGAACGGTGATTGGCCGGAACTCACCGTGTCCGGGCTCACCGGCGCGGCGATCCTGATGCTGAACCCCTGTCGGGGTGGTCGGCCCGAACGGCAAGGGAGCGGCCAAGCGCCATCTCTTTGATCCATAGGTGGCTGAGCGCGTCAGACCGCTAATCCTGCCTTACGGATTCCTTCAACGCGGCGCTCAAAATCCTCGGGGTTCAAGAATGGAAGGACGCGGCGGCGGCGCTCGACTGAGAAGCCAGGATTTATCTGGAGCGCGCGCTCCCAGGCCTGTTTGCTCTCCTCCGGCCTGCCGAGGTGGCCGTAACACGACGCCAGCAGGGCATAGGCTGTCTCTGATTGAGGGTTTCGTGCGAGACGCTGTTGGATCGCGGCGATCGCTTGCTCATATTCGCCAAGGGAAAAACGGGCATCGGCGAGAAATTGCAGCGCGATTTCTGGATAGTGAGGGTCCAACCGCATGGAGGCATCAAGCGTCTTAAGCGCCCCCGCGGGGTCGCCGGAGAATATCTGAACATGGGCCATCAAGCGAAGAAATTCCCCGGAGCTGGGCGAGAGGGCGATGCAGCGTTGCGCCTCCGCCCGCGCCCGGTCAAGCTGTCGGCCCCACATGCAAGCCATGCCTAACGCGAAGTGGCCGTTGGGCTGTTCCTCCGCCATTTCTACGGCGCGCTGCGCGAGTTCTAGCCCAATCTGCAGCGAGTGCTCCGGATCGCTCGTCCAACCATTGGCGTAGTCGATCACATGAGTGAAGGCGATGAGGGCGTGGGCCGCCACATATCCCGGATCAATAGCGATGGCGTCGGCGGCCAGGCTGCGGGCGGCAATATTTCCGCGTCGGGTGTGGGCCGACGCCTGCTCCCGGCCACGTAAGAAGAATTCGTATGCCTCGACATCTGCTGCGCGCCCCTGCGCTAAGCGATCCTGCGCGCCGACGGAGAGTTTCAACCTGAGCGCAGCCACGATCTCCCGCGTGAGTTCGTCCTGAACCGCGAAAATGTCGGTGAGCTCACGATCGAAGCGGTTGGCCCAGACATGCCCACCGTCGCTCGCATCGATCAATTGCGCTGTGACCCGCACCCGGTTGCCAGCCTTGCGCACGCTGCCCTCGAGCACGTAGCGGACACCAAGCGCCTTGGCCATGTCCGGTACTGAGACGGCGCCCTTCTTGTAGACGAAAGACGAATTGCGGGCGATCACATGCAACTCTGGCACCCTTGAGAGGTCAGTAATGATGTCCTCACTGATGCCGTCGGAGAAGTATTCCTGTTCGGCATCGCCGCTCATATTGTTGAATGCAAGCACGGCGATGGAGGGCTTGTCAGGAATAGGCGGTACCGTCGACGGTTCTGCCGACGCGCGGCTCGCAGCCGATACCGCCGACTTCGGTTGGGCGGGAACGCCGACTTGCAGCGAATAGACCCGGACTGGATCGGCGATGTTCTTGAGTTGCACTGTGCCGCGATCGTTGATCGCGAGATCGAGCCTTGCCTTGACCTGCCAGTAGGCTTGCTCGGAGAGACAGATACGGCCAGGCTCGCAAATCCCTTCGAGGCGCGCGGCGATATTCACGCCGTCGCCCATTAGATCGCCGTCGCTCTCCTCGACGACGTCGCCTAGATGGATACCGACGCGGAACTCGATGCGACGTTCCGGCGGCAGGCCGGCATTTCGCTCGACCATGCCGTTCTGCACTTCGATGGCGCAACGGACGGCATCAACGACACTGCGGAACTCGATGAGGCTTCCGTCTCCGGTGCGCTTGACCACGCGGCCATTGTGCACGGCGATGGTTGGGTCGATCAGATCGCTGCGCAGCGTCCGCAGCCGCGCCAAGATTCGATCTTCATCCGCGCCAGCGAGACGGCTGTAACCAACCACATCCGCGACCAGGATCGCCGCAATTTTCCGCATTTCGCTCATAGCGCCAGTTCCCGCTCCTCCGAGACTAGCACAAAGCGGAGGCCAATGCTTCCATGCGATTTGATTCATTGAGTCGCCCAACCTGCGATTGACCAAAGGCCGCTTTCGCGATCGGCCAGATGCTGATGTCACTTGCGCGAGCAAAGGGGGCAGGGAAATGTGCCCGCGAACCTAAAGTTCAGGTGGCAGCGTCGAGGCCCTGAAATTTGAAAGCAAATTGACTGGGCGCCAAAAAGTAGGTTGGCAGCGAAAATCTCTTCGAGACGGAAACGCCATCAACGGGCGTCATCCGCCTGCGAAGGGAGGAGGCTCTTCCCATATCGATCATCCCTGGATCTAGGCTTGAGATCCATCCCGACAGCCAATCACAATTACGTCCGCGATGCCTGCAACATTCTTCAATGGAACTGACGATCAAATCGATGCCCTCGTGGTCATATGATCAAGGAGCACATACTTTTCTCCCAGCTTTGGTGGGAGTGCGTTGGCCCTCAAGCGGTCGCAGCCTGGGAACGTATTCAGGGCTCTGAGCATCGGAATGACGGAGACACTTCTTGAAGCGCGGCCGGCTGAATACCCGGTCGTTCCTTTACGCTCTTGCCGAATTTGTAGCAAAATTTGCACTCGCGACTGACCGCGCTAAGGACCTTTATTTCCGATTCTCCTCACAGAGAAACTGGCCATGCCGTGAGTATGGAATCGCGCTCGACAGCGTAGGCCACAAAACTCGGCACGATCTTGCGCGTCACCCGATCAACTCTCCCTCAGTCCTTGGATAGAGGGGCGATGAACGTTCATCAGAGCTGCTGTTGCAGCGCTGCCACTACCTGACGCATTCAATCCTCCCCAATTGCTTTAACCGAAAATGCGGTGATATATCATCATCCACGAGATGATTTTTATCCTAGCAACAACTTTGGGGAGCTGTGCATGGGTGACGGCGGTGTAGGCCTGGGGAAATTCCGAACTCGAAACCTTCTGGCTGGGGTCAGTTGTGCAGCACTCGCACTTGCCGGCTTGGGTCCTTCAGAGGCAATGGCGGCGACCTACACGGCGAACAGCCAGGCGCAGCTCAACGCTGCGATCACCGCCGCAAATGCCGATCCCGATCCGACCGCGACAATCCGGTTGACCGGTACTTTTGCGGTGTCCAGCACCAGTCTGACAGCGCCTTCGAAACCGATCACCATCGATACAGGCGCGTTCACTCTCGCGGGCAATACCAGCGGCGGCTTTCTTTCCCTTTCGTCCGGAACAGGATCGTTCACATTGGTGGGTAACGTCGTGGGCAGCAATCTGCCGTCGGGCGGCGGGACCACGGGTAGCGGCGTTGTACTCCGCAACAGCGTACGCGTGACCAATGACGGTATCATCCAGGGCGGAGCCGGCCTGAGCGGAGTGGGTGGGAACGGCGTCACGATATTTGTGAGCGCAGCCCCAGGCGTTACCTTCGCCAACAATGGAACGGTGCGAGGCGGGACGGGTACCACCCTCGGCGGCAACGGAATTCTTCTCGTCAGCGCGACCAATGGCGCAATCGTCAACACGGGGTTGGTCGAGGGCGGAAACGGAGCGGAAGCGATCGCGAGTCGCTCAAGCAGCGTTAGTCTCAATCTGATCAACAGTGGCACAATCCGCGCGGGCGCTGCGCAAGCCAATGCGATATTTCTGACGGCGGGGGCAACGAACGGCATCACGCTGGAACTGCAGGCCGGCTCGGTGATTGAGGGCAACGTCGTCGGTAATGCGGCCGCAGCCAACGACACGCTGCGCCTCGGCGGAAGCGGCACCGACAGTTTCGACGTTTCCGCCATCGGGGCGTCGGCGCAATACCGGAATTTCGACACCTTCGAGAAGACCGGTACGGGCACATGGTCGCTGATCGGGACCGGCACGGCGCAGACCGACTGGGATATTCAAAACGGTACCTTGCAGATTGGCAATGGTGGCACCACCGGCAGCGTCATCGGCAATATCACGAACAATGCGACGCTGGCCTTCAATCGCTCGGACGCCTTCACGTTCGACAATCTCATCTTCGGCACTGGCACCATCCGCCAGGTCGGCAGCGGGAAAACGATCCTGAGCGCCGACAATTCCGCCTTCGCTGGTAACACCATCGTCGAAGCGGGCACGCTGTCGGTGAACGGCATCCTCGGTGGCACGATGGATGTTCTGGCGGGCGGACGGTTGCAGGGCAACGGCCAGGTCGGCACGACCGACAACGCCGGCACGATTGCGCCCGGTAACTCCATCGGAACGCTGACGATTGCCGGCGACTATATCGGCAGCGGCGGCACACTCGAAATCGAGAGCGAGCTTGATGGCGATGCCTCCCCAACCGACCGCCTGGTTGTCACCGGCAACACATCAGGTACGACAAACGTCAAAGTGATCAACCTTGGAGACAGTGGCGCGCAAACCGTCGAGGGCATCAAGATCGTCGATGTCGGCGGCATTTCGGCCGGCGCCTTCTCGCTCGCCGGCGATTATGTATACCATGGTGACCAGGCCGTTGTCGGCGGCGCCTATGCCTACCGCCTCTACCAGGGCGGCGTCTCGACGCCAGCGGACGGGGACTGGTATCTGCGCTCGACGCTCCTGTCGGACCCGGCGGACCCCTCTGCACCCTCCGCACCGCTCTACCAGCCCGGTGTTCCGCTCTATGAAGCCTATCCGCAAATGCTGCTCGGCATGAACGGGCTCTCCACGCTGCAGCAGCGTGTCGGCGACCGCTACTGGACGGTCGGCGGCAACGAAACACCTGTCACCGGACCGGAGGCCATCTGGCTGCGCACCGAAGGCATGCACGCCAGCATCGAGCCGGACGCCAGCACGAGCAGCACCAGCTATGACTACGACCTGTTCAAGCTTGAGGCGGGGCTCGATGGCGAGTTCTACGAAGGCAGCAGTGGCCGACTGATCGGCGGCCTGACCGCCCACTATGGCACCCTTTCCGGTGACATCGGCTCGGTTTACGGCGATGGCAAGATCGACACGACCGGCTACGGCGGCGGCGCGACGCTCACCTGGTATGGCGAGAGCGGTTTCTATGTGGACGCACAGAGCCAGGCGACCTGGTACGACAGCAACCTGAAATCCGATCTCGTCAACGGCGATATGACGAATGGCAACAATGGTTTTGGCTATGCTCTGAGTGTTGAAACCGGCAAGCGCTTGGTTGCCTCGGGGTCATGGTCGATCACGCCGCAGGCCCAGCTTATCTACTCGTCCGTAAACTTCGACAGCTTCGTCGACAGGTTCGGCGCGCGGGTTTCGCTCGATCAAGGCGACAGCCTGGTCGGGCGGCTCGGCCTTGCGATCGACCACGAGGAGAGCTGGAAGAAGACGGATGGCCAGATGGCCCGCGCGCGAGTCTATGGCATCACCAATCTCTACAGCGAATTCCTGGACGGGACCGCCGTCGATGTCGCCGGCACCGGCTTCGAGAGTAAGAACGACCGCCTGTGGGCGGGTCTCACCCTCGGCGGCGCCTACAATTGGAGCAACGAACGCTTCTCGCTCTACGGCGAGGCAGCAGCCAAGTCCTCGCTGAAAAACTTCGGTGACAGCTATACTGTGAGTGGGACTGTCGGTATCCGCGTCAAGTGGTAGAGAGCCGCCATTCCATTTGGCGGTTCTATTCGCAATGGCCGGCTGCAACCGACAGCGATCGTCCTTGCATTCAAAGAGCGGCTTGTCACGCCTGAAAATGCATGATGAAAGAATTGAACTATTGCGCGATGCTGACAGCCGGGGCCGTGCCAGCCTAAAGAACGGTACCGCATTTGCGGCCCGGAAACGACAAAGACCCGCCACCGGTTAAGGTGACGGGCCCGACCAGCAAGGGTCATTTCGAATCAGGGCCGCCGCATTAATATTAGGCGCCGTTAATATATGACGGTCAAGCACCTAAGTTGCGTCGTTTCGACGCCTGCGCCGCATGCATGCGGTCGAAAGGTGTTGAGGCGGCTCCGAGCATCGCTCGCGCTTCACACGGAAGGCTAAGGTCGATGCTGCTTGCCGCGGCGATTGTGCCTAGAACATCGTCGCCCCGATCGGCTGGCAGGAGCCGTCGGGGAGGCCGGGCCGCTCCAAGCAAAGGTGGCGTCCTCAGGAGCGTCGTTGAGGCGATGATCTTGGACAAAAAGCTGAAATGATAGCGAGTTACGCAAAAGAGACGCGTGGGTCGGTGCCTCTATTCTCTTCCAGGCGGCGAGTGGCCGCAAATAGTTTCCGCGAGGGGCACGTGTGTCCTGACAGATTGCTTTTTGTTGTTCGCGAGAGAAAGAAAGGTCCGAGGACGAACAGGAATTTGAATCCCCTTTGCATTGTTCGAAACAATCATAATCTGCAACAGGTAGACGGCAGCGCGTGCATACTCCAAAACCACCGGCGCGGATCGCACCATTGTCCGTTTACGGATCGGGTCCTTATGATCTACAGGATTTCGAGACTGTCAGCGGTCCATTTGCCCGTTTTGCGGCTTTGGCTGAGTTCATATTCGATCTTTTGTCCGTCCTGCAGGTCTTGCAGGCCAGCGCGTTCAAGGGCAGAGATGTGAACAAACACGTCCGGTGATCCATCATCCGGCTTTATGAAGCCGTAACCCTTTTCGCCATTGAACCATTTCACAATACCTGTTGGCACGCTCCACGTCTCCTCAGTCGATATAGCACGAAAATGGACGAGCTGAGCCCGATTGACAAGACCGACGTCGAAACGCTCTCAACCCCTCGTGCCAGCTGCACGCGCCCTCTCCGGCCCGCCGAGACCGAGGCTCCGTTCCGCACGATGTCCACGGATGGACCGTAATCCAGCCTCTTTTGACGAGCGCATATTTCCCCGAACGGCTGGTTTTGCGACCTTCCAGTCTCCGTCAGCAGCTTGGGCAATGACAGGATTAGAAGAATGATGAACAAAGAATATCTGATGAACGCTGCGCGCATTTCTGCCTCGAGGACGAGCGGAGAGGAACGCCCTAGGCTGTTGGCAATACTTCAGGTTCAAACATTTTTTAGACGTTGAGCTCAACTCGTATGGTGGGGACTTCGCGTCCGCATTTGCGGGTTGAGACAGGAGCCCTGCGACAGGCGCAGGTACATTGCCGTCAATCTCGCCCTGGAAACACCAGCCTTTGGTTTTCATCAGGGAGAAACGGCGCGCCGACTACACGAACTTTCCGGCGCGCCGCTGGTATCGGCTTGAAAGACGCCGACACGTTCGAGGCTAGACGATCTGTCTTGGTCGAGCTTGACAAGGTCGCGTATGGTTTTTGTTTATCAGAGCTCTTCGGGGGATGGACGAGGGTTCCTTGTGCCAATCCCGCTACCAACAACATTGCTGTCAATGTCCCGGCGAACGAACGAAATCCATACTTCATGACCAAACCTGCTGCTGTTAGGTGAGCTGCCCCACAGATCGCCAGCGTTATCCGGAGAGTTGACTAGCGACAGACGCGGGTCTTCTTGACGACAGTCATTCCGTCATGATGCTGCTCCACCGTCTTTACAAAGCAGCCTGCGTGATGTCGGTAAGGCCGATCCTGCTCCTGATAGTCAGTATCCCATCGGCGGTGAGCCGGGCGATAGTCATCGTCGCGATGGTAGCGGGGATGATGGTAGGACTGACCGTCGTCGGTTGTGATGGTGAGCGATTGGGCTTGCATCGGCACCGACGTCGACAGAAGTCCTGCAAGCCCGACTGCGCAAGCGATGAGAGCGTTCTTCATAATGTTCTCCAGGGTGAGGCGGCATTGCCGCAGGCTATAAGCACGCAGAGCGGGTCCCGCTCTCCGGTCTCGGTTCAGTCAAGGACCCGAACAACCTTTCTTGAAGACGGCTGAACAATCACGCGCTGATGGTTGACGATAGCGTAGGCGTAGTCGGGACTTTCAGGCACCGGCGTTACAACGATAGTGCGCGCCAGGGGCTCGCCGACGACAACATGATCCCGCACGACCACTTCCTCGCTTGGCAGCGGCTGTTGCTGCACGTAGGTAACGACCCGCTCGGGGGGCGGATCAATTGCAGCGCCGACGATCGCGCCGGTGACGCCACCAACAGCGGCTCCAATGGGACCCCCGACAATGGCTCCAGTTACAGCACCGCCAGCGGCACCATTGACTGCCGACGACCCGGCATAAACCGTCCCAGTCGCCAGCCCCAGCACGCTGATTGCAGTTGCGATAAGTTTAATCTTCATGACACTCTCCTTGGTTTCGTAAATATACCCCGACGTCATTGGAGATCAGACGATGGAGATATACGGAAAACAGCAAGTAACATCAGATGTTCCGCAGTTGGGCTTCAGTCCAACAAGGGATCAGACTTTGGTCCAGGTTCGTAGGCCGTCGCCTCTGCGCTCAGGCCGCTGATCGTCACATGATTGGGTATCAGCTTGACGACTAAGACGGTGGCAACGATGCGATCCTTTGAAGAGGCTGCAGCGCAGATCTTCATCTCGACCATAAGGGCGGCCAGGGCCTCATCGAGTGCGGTTCCGGCAGGGGAAAATGGGTCGGCAGCACCGAGGACGCGAACGTCGCCGTACTCCTTTGCCCGCGCGAGAACACGGTCTGCCAGACCAAAGCACTGCGGGCTTGGTTCTACGATCTTCAATGCAGCTCGAAGATTGCCGGCAATGTGAAGGCGGCCGCAGAAAATCGGCCTTCGCATCGGGTGGCCGGCGCGGTCGAGAAACGTGTACCATCAAGGGCGCAAATCAGTTACTCCTGCAGCGGGGTTTCTGGCGCGCAAACGCGATCTGGGGGCGGTCGTTCCGCGGTAGGACTTCAGTCCAACTCTTCACCCCGCCTTTGGAAGGAATGTTCAGACCATAGTCTGAGCTACATCTTTTGACGACAAAACGCCTCGAATGTAATCTGAGGCGCTGCCCTTGCGTAGGAACTCAACGGTGAGAAAATCAACTTTTGGAATGCTCGATGTTTTCACGAAGATTATTTTTAACATTGTTCACGGCCTTCGCGGTGGCTCCCCTTCGGGTGGCGCAAAGGGGTTTTGCCGTCCAACTCGAACCCGACGCTGCAGAGGCAAAGAACAGCGGCAACAATGGTAATGGCGGGGGCAACGGAAACGGAAACGGAAACGGTGGTGGCAACGGGTCGGGGAACGGCAAATCAGGCAATAACGGGAACGGGAATGGGAATGGGAACGGCAGTAGCAATGGTAATTCGGGAAAAAGCCAAGGCACCAATTCCAATGGATCAACAAACTCCGATTCAGGAGCAAGCGGCTCTGAAACCGGAAACGGCACTTCTGCAACGAGCAGCACGGGCTCAGCGGCGAACACCAATTCATCGCTTGCCGTCCATCATCCTGACGGATTGAGCGAGGCCATCCAGAACGGCCGCTATGTGATGAAGGATTCCAAAGGCCGAACCATTGTCAATCGCCCGGCATATAAATCCGACGAGAACAGACTTCGAGGCTTTTTGCACTAATGGTTGTTGGCCGCATCGCGCAGGGCAAGCGCCGCTTCGGTTCTATTGGACACTTCAAGTTTCGCCAGTATTTGAGTCATGTGATGTTTGATGGTCTTCTCGTGCAGATCAAGCCTTATGGCAATGTGTTTGTTGCTCAGCCCTTGGGCAACCAGTTCGAGAACGCCACGCTCCCGAGCGGTAAGCCTTCTCATTCGAGCTTGCTTCGAATTGCCACCCGTCGAGATCAATTGAGCGCTCAGTGTAGGAGCGACGTAGGTTCGGCCAGATGAAACGGTGCGTATAATTTCTGCAAGCAGCCGCGATCCGACGCCCTTCAAGGCATATCCCATCGCCCCATAATCGAGTGCTCGGGTTACGTCGTCGTTCATTTCAGACACAGTCAGCATAACTATTTTCTGTTCAGGTTCACGTTGAAGTATCTGACGTAAGGCTTCCAGGCCGCCGCCCGGCATGGAGATGTCCATAAGAATGACATCCGGCTTCAGTGTTTCGGCGATCCTGATCGCATCCTCGCAATTCCCTCCCTCAGCCACGATCATAAATCCTTCGATCTCTGCCAGGCTTCGAGAAACCCCTTCCCGGAAAAGCGGGTGGTCATCAATCACCGCTATCTTGATTTCTCCGGTCATATCGTCTCCAGTTCCGACGTATTGAGGGACATCCGAACGGTGGTCCCTTCGGGGGACGTCGTAATTTCGAATTCGCCGCCGAGGCTTTCGACCCGCTCTTTCAGTCCGGCCAGCCCGAGGCTGGTGGTAGGCAAACTTTGAAGATCAAAGCCATCGCCCCTGTCCCTAACCTCAATCGTAAGCTTCGGACCTCTTGCGATGGCATGGACGCTCTGTTCCACACCCCCGCCATGGCGGAAAGCATTATTCAGCGCTTCCTGAACGAAACGGTAGACGCATATCTTTGCGGTCTGTGTTAACGTCGGAGGATGCGTCAGATTTGTCAGGCTTACGGTGGTCCCGGTACGTTGCTGGTGAGAAAGAACGACCCTGTCGAGAAGCTCACTAAGAGACAGCGTTTCAATCTGCGGCAAGACAAGGCCTCTGCAAATGTCTCTGATCTCTCTCATCGCGTCATCGAGGGTTGACTTTATCGAGGCGATCTCCTTTTCCCGTTTATCTGCATAGGCTCCGGGGCTGGTCAAAGCTTCGCTGTCGATCCGCAACGAGGCGAGGGCGATCAATTGCGCAGGACCGTCGTGAAGATCAGCACCCAGTCGCCTGAGAAAGCGTTCGTTTGTTTCCGTCGCCATTTGAGACGCATGTTGGACGCGAGCGCGAAGCGCTTCGTTCTGTTGCAGAAGAGCGGACAGATCTTTCACGCGCTGTTTGAGAGCAGAGCGTTGGCTTTCGATTGTGGAGCTGCCGCGAAGTACGATGATCGAAAGTGCCAGAAAAAAAATGAGGGTGGAGCCTGCTACAGCTAACCAACTGCGAGTTCTCGCCTTTTGCAGGCTGTGTTGGAAACCGTCGGCAATTTCATAGAATTCGGCGACCGCCACCACCTTACCTGACCAAGGCTGCAAAACGGGGTTGTATATTTCGAGAAGGGGCTTGCCGCTCGCCTTTTCTTCCTGATCCTCAGGATCGTCGAGTTTGTCGAACTCGGCAACCATGCTGCCGCCAAACGCGGTCTTCAGATTGTAGTTTACGGCGAAACGCCGTCCCGTCATGTCTCGGTTGTTCGAGTACAAGATTGTGCCATCGCCCCGCCAAAGGCGGAAGGAAATCAGCCGATCTCCGAGAGCGCCTTCGCCAAGAGTTTCATCGAGCGCGCGTGTGACCGTATCATCCAGGACCTCGGTCGTTTGCATGTCGGGAAGAAGGGGAGCGATTACGCTGTCGACGTAGAGAGCCGTCGCTGCAGCAGAATTTCGTGTAACGGCGTCTTCGATGAGACTGGTGACCACTGCGCCCACCACCCCCATCACCACTATCGAGACGACACTGCCGAGCAGAAGGAATTTTCTGGCAAGCGATTGAGAGCCCCATGTGCTGAAGACCAGTTTCGATGACGATGGCAGTGTTGAACCCCTCGACATGACGACCCTAACTGAGGCTTTGGCAGGTGAGAGCTATCGTATATTTCTCCATGGTCAATACCGACGCGCGGCCGTGAAGTCATTTTGATAGGTCCGAACGCCTGAAGGCTGTTTTTATGTCTCCGGATCGCCCGTGTCCGACTAAAGTCTGAGGTTTCCCGGCAATGGTCCAACGGTTATCGATAGTCTGGATTGGCGCACTATCCTCCTCGAAAGTCCGGATCGGTTGGATTGGATAAAACAGGAGAAATGATATGCGGGCGCTGATCGTTGAAGATGAGTGCGTGATCGCCTTGGATATCGAAGCGGCTCTCTTGGCTGATGGCCATCAAGTCGTGGGCATCGCTACATGTGAACGAGAAGCCTTGGAGCTGGCGAATGAAGCGGACCTTGCATTTGTGGATGTCAGGCTGGCCGACGGTTTGACAGGTCCTAAAATAGCCCAGAAACTGGAAAAGGGCTTCGGCGTTGCTGTCATCTACGTCACGGGCAACCCAGACCTGATCGGCGACAACGAGCAAGGCTTTGAAATTGTCACCAAGCCCCACACTAAAGAAAGCATCGTAGAGGCTCTACGTGTTGAGGCCGCACGTCATAGCCCAGTCTCAGGCAAATGGAAGAGTTCCGGCAGGACGACAACGATCTCAGCAGGAGCGGACGATCCGAAGCCCTCTACCAACCAGAGCCGATCCCATGATCGTGAGTGACCCCAAGGAGGTTTCTATGGAAGGTTTGCCAGCAGACTACGTGCCTTCGAAAGCAAATGTCATCGACGCTATTTGCACCGGTTTCCATCTCCACCGCATCAAAACCTCGGACAGCAACGGCTTCGACGGCTACATCGGGACCGGTCGGTCGAGGATGCAGATCTTCCCGCCGCCGTCGCTACCACTGTGGATAAGGTCTACTGATGCAGGGACAGACCGCCGCCGTTGTCCCGCCACCCCCAAAATTCGTTCAGGAACGGCGATGAACAATCCCGAATCTCGGACGTTGTTCATGAAGGGAGGTCTCTGATGCTCACCCCGGATTTGCCTGCAAATTTTTTTTTGAGCTCCACAACAGCGGGCGCGTGCGCATCGATTTCTTCGGAGATTGCTTACACCCCAGGCCTGGAAACCTCTCAAATTGAGGTGATGGTGGAAAACGGTCGGATTTGCCTTAGGGGAACCGCGCCAGACCTACATGCAATCGGCCAGGCGGTGGCAATTGCCAGCGAAATCGTCGGCTACGACGTTCGCAATCGAATTGCGCTTCGAAGACGAGGGTAGGTTGACGGCGAGAGCTATTTTTGCCGAGCCTCAAAACCGCCAAAGCTGACAGATCCACCTTGCCCTTCGAAGTCGCCAGCGATATTGCCGGTCGCTGGGTTAACCGACCTTCGTTCTGCCGCCCTCTAGGCGGCGTCCGGTCCTAGCTCAGGCTCCTCAAGGGAGACCGGTCTCGGCCTGCTCCGCTACGATTTGGCTGTAGCCGGTGGCTTGCGGACGAAGAAAATCCCTGCGGACCGCGTGCGATTAATTTTTTTTCGGCCTTCGAGAAGCTGCCTTGATCGACAACCCAAGATATTCAGCCCGATCGTCTTCGAAGATAGCCTGCGAACAACGATTGTCACCAATGCCTCGCCGATCATAACCGTAAAGAAGCGCCTGATTGCGCGGGGCGGTCAACGACCTTTGCTTCAGCGGCCGTGTTTGGGCGTGGGTCACGCCAAAGTCCTCTACAAGCCGACAAGGCAAGGCAACGGTCTCATGTGCTCAGTCAGAATAACTCATATCGCTATCCGCACAGTCCTCGGGAGATGCTCCCCCCGAGTGCAATTCGACCCAGTAGGAAGCAGCAACCGCTTCAGCATATTTCCGCGTGGACAAACCCTCCCTCAGGGCACCGACGGCAGCGCCCCGAACCATGCGTTCAATGAAGCGATATTTGAAATCCTCCAAATTCAAGGTGGATGGACGGCTCGCTGAATGGCGGCTGAGATTTGTAGAAGTCATATTTTGATTCTCATTAATTGACGGGTAGACGGTCTTGTCTTTGCGGCTAATAGTGGGCGACAAGAAATGGCCAGTTGCAGCTTTGGAAGGGGCCTTCTTTCATGCAACTGGCCAACCGCGATTTGCAGGCGATCAAGCTGAGAACTACGAAGTCCCAAGTGAGTTCCCGCAGGTTAGGAACAATCCTTCGATTCCTTCAAAGGCTGCTCTTTAAAGGCTGTGTGGGGGAGACGGATAACTTCCAATCTTAAACAGGCCTATAGGTAGACACACCGAATTAACCGGGGGTGCGGCTTATGTCTTTAGAAGCGTCTGGGCTCGCGTTACTCAAGCTCAAGTGGCCCGGCTTGCGCGGCCAGCTCGAAAGCGCCTTTAAGCAATCCGATGATTTCAGGCAGCTGGTCGCGGGTTACGCTGAGGCTGTAATGTACCGGGAGGCGATAGTTCGGGGCACTAAGCCGCGCACGAACCTCAAGGAATACGATGTGCTATGCAATGACATCGAGGTGGACATCCGGCGCGCGGTGCTCTTTTACGCGCAATATCGCCGGGCGAACCCCATCGCTCCGTCCCATTAGACACCTCCCATCGATGACGGGACTTGGGTGCCCAGCGCTATGCAGCCCCACTGCATTGCTCCATTGTAAGTAGGTTGCTACCTCAAGGCAAACGTTCTGACTGAGCTGTTTTCAATTCCGAAGCCAGAAAGGGCTATGCGCGTTCTCTATTCGAAGAAAAAGGCCTTGTCGCTCGACAGGATTCCTTCAAAAGGGAGCCCTGTTTCTATGGCGTGGTCAAGGCGGCGATGCCATCGGGAGGCCTCAGCTCGCTCTTCTGTTTTCCCGAAACAAGGCTCAGTGTCAGCATTTAATCAGCCCTCAACGCCGGTGATGGGTGACGACCAGTCAATCCGATATCTGGGGCATGTCGGGGTTGGCTCAGAAATCGGCGACTTTGCCCCATACGGAAGACATGAACCGTTCCGGCTGATAAGGGCAAGGGTCGACGATCGGCGTTTGACCGGTGGCGATATCAGCGATCATGTGACCCGCGCCCGGGCCGATCCCGAAGCCGTGGCCGCTGAACCCGGCGGCCAGGATAAAACCTGGGATGCTGCCGACTTCGCCGATACCTGGCACCCCATCGGGTGTTGAGTCGATGTAGCCGCCCCATTCAGCAATCACGCGCGACCGTGCCAGCGCGGGAAGCAGGGCAACCGCGCGCCGGCGCGTGAGCGCTATCGTTCCCGCATCGGGGCGCGGGTCGAGAACGCGCATCCGCTCCATCGGTGTCGGACGGTCGAAAGTCCAGCGCCGTAGCGTCTCGTGGCCGGAGCGCCAACCTTCCAGTCCACCGGGAGCCAGAACACGCCACCGACGCAGGAACATTGGCAAAAACTGCGGCGCGAAACGCATCTGCTGAAGGGTGGGATCGACCCTTCCGCGTCCGGTGATAGCAAGTCGGTAGCCGGCGCCGTGCCGCGTCACTGAAACCTGCGACGTATGGAGCGCTTCAGGAAGGACGTCCGACCCCGCTGTGACGGACATGATGGAGGATCGGATCGTAGCTTGAGGGAAGCGAATCCCCAGTTGGTGGCAGAAGGACGAAGCCCAAGCTCCGCCCGCCATGATGGCAATCGGCGTCCGGATGGTGCCTTTTTCGGTGACAACTGCGCTCAGTCGCCCACCGCTTGTCTCGACGCCGCGCGCAGCGCAGCTCTGCAGGACCGTGCCGCCCAATTTCATGATCGCCCGCGCAACGGCGGGGGCCGCACGGGAGGGATCCGCGGTGCCGTCGGTTGCCGAGAAAACACCGCCCTTCCATGCGCGGCCGGTCTGACGACCGCGCTCGCTGGCTTCCCGACTGTCCAGCATCTTCGTTACGACACCTGCTGCTTTGGCGAAGTCCCGCCAGCGCGCCCATTTTTCGATCTCGATGTCGTCATTGCTGAGATACAACAGCCCGCAACGGCTGAAGCCGGTGTCCTCGCCGGTTTCAGCGGCAAAACGCTCCCACAACTCGAGGCTTTTCGTCGCGATCGGCAGTTCACGCTCATCGCGGTTCTGCTGGCGGCACCAGCCCCAGTTGCGGCTGGATTGTTCCGCACCGATCCGACCTTTTTCAAGCAGGACGACTTTTAATCCGCGCAGGGCAAGATAATAACCCGTGAATACGCCGACGATTCCGCCACCAATGACAACGACATCCGCAGTCATCGGCTGCGACACGTCCGTTTGGACCATCTGCAAAGGGGCGGTCATGAACATTCTCCGGCTTCAGCACGAGCGTGAATTTGTTGCGCCTATTCTAACTTTGGAGGTCGCCGGAAGTGACTGGAGTTGGCGGTGGACCAGTATTTTCTTCCGTTCCTCCCGCATGCCACAGATGAATGTTCCGATCGGCGGGCCGGCAGGTGGGTGATCTGGTCGATCCTTTTGTCATCATGCCCCGATTGCAACATTTCTGCGGTGGCTGGAAACACCAATCCGAGAAGGGCAGCGCGTCGGCGAAACTGGATCGGATTGACATATCTATATGAGTTGCAAAACAACGGCCGCGTCACTTAACGTAACGTCCCGCCGGAACCGGCGCTTTGCGCGTGAGGACTGTGGCAATATCGTCTCGATCATAGCGGTCGCCATCCTGAAAAGCGCGGCCACTCCGCGACGACGACGTTGCTGCCCGAGCGAACCGCATTGTAGCTCGAATGCTGTGCGCCCGTTGCGCAGGCATGATTGGGAAGAATGCGTACGCGCGCGCCGGTCGCAAGTTCGGGAAGCGGCGCGCCGGATCCGACCCTTGCGGTGACAACACCGTGCTCCTGGTGCGCGTCGGATAAGATGAGATCGGGATGGGGCCGACCGTCGAGATCGCAAACCAGGCCATAGCCCTGGTCGATCGGCTGTCTGGCGGTACCGCGATCGCGGGACATTGCCATCCATCCGGCATCGACAAAATCCAGCTTTTTTCGCGTTGGTGATCGATGACGGTGGCAAGGGCGGACAGCGCGATATCGGTAACCGCGCAGATGCCGACGCCTGCCATGAACAGATCGAAAAACACGAAGACCCCCGCACGGACTTCGGTCACTCCGGCAAGTTCCTCGGCAAAATGGGCCGTTGGCGTCGAGGCGACGCTGACGACGGGCCAGACAGCCCGGCCCCCTCGCAGGATTGTCGCCGCTTGGACGGCGGGTTACCCCAATCTGCGTAAGGGGCTGATGTTATGCTAAAGTTTCTTGGCTGGGTATGTTGATCTGAACCCGCGACGGAACATGGACGGCGCTGCCAAACACAATCGCTTCTCCAGATGCAAGGACGTCAGGATTTTGAAGCCCGTGCGAGAAGAAATTGGCTCACTGGCTGATTATCGTCGCGTTAATTTCGCTAGGGCGCTGCTGGCGACCATTGGTGAAAGCCCAAATTCCGTTCCTCTTTGCAATCCGCTCGAAGGTCCTGCGCGAAAGCGACTGACGACGATCCCCGCCCTGTCGCGCGGGGCGAGCATAGTTGTGCGCCTCCTCAAGAACGATGACCCATCTGCTCTATATCCGCTCGGTCATCGATCAGGTGGAAGTGGACGATACCGAAATCCGCATTCATGGCCGCCAGGCAGTTCTCGAAGGGCTGGTGATGGGCGGTGGGGCCGCTCCCGCAGGCGTGCCCAGTTTTGTTTGAACGTGAGGCCCCCGCTTAAGTTCGAACCAGGGCCCGCTGATTACGCATTTGCCGTCGGCCCGCCAATCTTCGGCAGAAGCTGCCGCGAGCAGACTGGGAAAAGGGACAAAGCCTGCGACATCGCCCCTAGCTTTCTACCAAAGCCAGTTCAGAGGTGCCGCCATGCTCGATTTCAATCCAGACGACGTCATTGTCCAGAACGGGCACTATATCGACGGAGCACTGGTGTTAGAAAGCTCGGACTCCCTTCCAGTCAGGCGCCCATCTGACAACCAAGTCTACGCGGATCTTGCTATCGCCGGGCCGGCCATGGTGGATCGCGCGGTCGCAAGTTCTGAGCGCGCCTTCCGAACCACGAGCTGGGCAACGGGAGCACCGCGGGATCGCGCCCGCATTCTGCGCCGGTGGGCAGACTTGATCGAGGCGTACTCCATCGAACTCGGCCGCATGGAGGCTATGGGATCGACCCGCCCGATCAAGGATTTTTTGGCCGTCGATCTGCCATACGCGGCCGATTGCATCCGCTTCTTCGCTGAATTCGCAGACAAGCTCGGCGGTGAGATCGCGGCGACCCGAACCGACATGCTTGGCATGGTGATTTCGGAGCCCTATGGCGTCGTGGCAGCAATTTCACCTTGGAACTTCCCCGTCACGCAATCGGTAACTAAAGTTGGCCCAGCGCTCGCAGCGGGCAATGCGGTCGTCCTGAAGCCCTCGGAACTGACGCCATTCACAGCTGTTCGGCTCGCTCAGCTCGCCAGCGAGGCGGGCATGCCGGCCGGTGTCCTCAACGTCGTCCAAGGCACCGGGCCGGTGACAGGCGACGCTTTGTGCAGGCATCCCACGGTGGGTAAGATCTCCTTTACCGGCTCGACGCGAACAGGTGCTGCGATCATGGCGGCAGCGGCCGAAAGCGGTGTGAAGCCGTTGACCTTGGAACTGGGGGGCAAGAGCCCGCAATTGGTCTTCGCAGATGCCGACCTAGACAAGGTCGCACGCAATATTGCTCGTTCCATTTTTGGCAATGCAGGCCAGGTCTGCGTCGCGGGCTCTCGCCTGATCGTGGCCCGGTCGGTGGCGGACGAGATGATCGAACGGATTGCGGGCCTGTCCGACACGCTCAAAGCCGGTCCCACCTGGTCTTCTCAGACCAGCCTCTCGCCAATTGTCTCAACGGCGCAACTCGATCGGATTGATGGCATGGTGCGCCGAACCATTCAGGCCGGTGCCGAGGCGGTGGTGGGCGGGCGGAGGTTCGCTGCAATCCAGGACGGCGCCTTCTACGAACCCACCATTCTCACTCACGTGACCCCGGACATGGAGGCCGCTCGAGAAGAGGTATTCGGTCCGGTCTTAACATGCCAATCCTTCGAGGACGAGGAAGAGGGCCTGAGCCTTGCTTCCCATCCCATCTACGGCCTTGCCGCAGGCGTTCATACAGCTGACCTGGGCAAGGCGATGCGCGCGGTGCGAAGCATCAAGGCCGGAACAGTCTGGGTCAATCGTTATGGTCGGACCGCGGATTACATTATTCCAACCGGCGGCTACAACAGCTCAGGGATCGGCAAAGATCTCGGACGCCAAGCCGTGGAAGCGAACATGCGCCACAAAAGTGCGCTAATCGATTTCGCTTGAGCGTGTTTGCCAGCCTTGAAGCGCCCAAAACAAGAGAGCGATGCGCCAAAAGGTGAATTCGGTTTTCAATCGCTGTTTACGAAACCGCTGGAGCTCGCCGCTGCGGCACGGTAATCCCGCAATATGCCCCAATGGGCCACTTCTATTAGTGTGGTGGATTTTTTTGCTGCATTCCGGTCTGAACTGCCTGCGCTTTGTGATGTTCATGTTGACACCGACCGTTGCTGCGTCGAAAAGATCCACACCACTGATGGAGAATTGAGATGGCTGACGAGAACAATACGAACGCGACAGTTGAAGTTGGGGCGACAAATGCGCCGGTATCGGCGCCAGAGCCAAAGACGCAGCGGGCGCCGCGGCGTTCGAAGGCAGAAATCGAAGCAGCGCTGTCTGCGTCGTCTGCAACTAAGTCCCCCAAGATCAGCAAGAAGCGTAGCGCCCGACCTGAAGCGCTGCCGGCCGCTTCTAAAGCGCTCGCCGCGGCGATAGCAGCACCAAAGGACGGCATCAAAGCCACGGGAAAAACCAAGGTGGTTGTACCTGCCGAACCTGCCGCAAAGTCGCCTGTGACGGCCAGCGATGAGATGGCTGATCTCATTCAGCTTGAAGAAGAAAACAAAAGCCTTCGTAAGGCTTTGGCTGACAAGTTGCGTGCGGAAAATGCAGACCTGCGTAAGCGTCTTGGCCGCGACTGATCGTTGGGGAAGCGGTCGTTAGTTGCACGATTGCGTCAGTCTCAATTATATAGGGCAGTTGGAAACTCGGCTTGCGTTGCAAGCCGAGTTAAAGAGCCGCGTTGCCGCGGTGGGGCGCATTGCGCGGGATGAAGCTTGATGAAACCGCCATGGAAATATCTTGCTCAATTGGTGTCCCGGAAGCGGACAGCCGAGACTCCCGAGCAACCGATTGCGCGGGAAAGCGATAGTAGGCTCATAGAGGTTGAGGCGCTGGCAATCTCAGCACCACTTCTCGCGTCACCGGAAGCAGTTCCTTCCCCTGACGATATTGGTCCGCCATTCGCTGATCAAGCGGAGAGGTTTGGCACGGAGCAATCCGAAAGCGAAGAGATAAAGCTAAAAACCATTGATGATGACGAGGAGCCAAAGGCTAAGACAACAGTTCCGCCGCCGGCGGGCAAAGCACCTGCAAAGCCGCCCAGGAAGCCGCGGAGCACGTTCCGAAAGACCGGGGGCAACCTCGGTGGTGAGGCGGGTGTTCCAAGTTTCGTCGTGCACGCCGCGAAGCCGGTCGCGAAACTGTCGCCGCCTGCGGATCCTTTCGTTCAAGAAGCGGCCAACCTCGACGATGAAATCAAGCACTTGAGAACCCAATTGGTTGCGAAGTTGCAGGCGCAAAACGCTCAGCTCCGAAAAATGCTCGAGCGTTTCTGAGCCTTATTCCAAGCGAACTAGAGATCGGCACCGGATTGGGAACTAATCCCGTTTCTAGGCGCAACATTGCGATTTATCTGCCCAGGTTCCCGCACGGCAACGGTACATACGTTGACGCCCGAGCGGCTCTGAGAGGCTTGGCCACATGAATGCGGGGAGGATACTCATGTTAAAAGTGGGGACTTTACTGATTGCAGCAGTTGGCCTCCTTGGGCGACGCCATCCAATCAATACTTGGCTCGTCACTTGCGCGTCGTAGTGGCAGGATCCTTCTGGCCTTTTGGCGTCGGCCCGGTTCAGCAGAAAACAACGGAAACTGCATTGAGCCCGCTGCCGGTTGCAAGGCCTCCACCCAGACTACCAAGCTCGAGAACCTCTTCTCGTTGCCTTCGTCCTGAGAAGTTATAAAGCGAAATTTAACGTGCCAGTGGCAGCGCCGCGCGCCTCAGAGGAACCCGACCCTAATCCCAGCCCACGGACCGATGAGGGCCCCAGACCTTCCGGACTGGGACCCAAATCACATTAGACGCGTGCCTGACCGTACCGGGCGCGTTCCTGGGCAATCTGCTCAGGGCCGTACGGATCGAGCGTGTCGTCGAACTTCGACCAGCCCTGCGCGGTGTACGCGTTGCGACGCTCTACCGGATCGACCCAGTTCGAGCGCTTCAGGATTGCC
>NZ_PCDP01000003.1 GCF_003240585.1 Arminella tubonensis | reverse complement strand
GGGCGGCCGAGGTTTCCTCCAGGCTGGCGGCCTGGCGCTCGGTGCGCTGCGACAGTTCGCTGGAGGCGCGGCGGATCTCTTCCTTGGAGACGCCGATGTCGTTGCCCTTGGCGTTGACGCGGCCCATGGCGGCTTCGAGATGGGAGAGCGCCTCGTTGAAGTTATTGCGCAGCCCGGCATAGCTGGCGCCGATGTCGGCGCAGCGCACGGTGAGGTCGCCGCCGGCCAGCTGTTCCAGTGCATTGCCGATGGTGGCGACGACGCGGGCCTGGAGCTTGGCCTCGTCCTGCTGCTGCAGGACATTCTGCTGGCGCTCGGCGCTGATTTCCAGCTCCTGGGCTGCCTGGTGGGCGGCCAGTGCATGCCGTTCGCGGATCTTTTCCTGCAGCGACTGGGTGGCCTTGGCCATCATGCCGATCTCGTTGTGCATGCCGGTATGCGGGATGACGATCTTGACATCCTCGTCGGCCACCGCCTTCAGCGCCCCGTGAACGTCGGCAAGCGGCTTGGAGATGTTGCGGATGACGAGCAGCGAGGAGCCGATGGCGACCATGAAGAGAACCAGGGACTGCCAGATCGTGGTCCAGATCTTCGCATTCACCTGTGCCTCGAGATCGTCCATGTAGACACCGGTAATCACAACGATCTTCCAGGGTTCAAAGGCGCGTGCGAAAGCCGTCTTGCGAAACAACTCGTCGGCCGTATGGCCGGGCTTGCTGGCATAGAAATCGGTGAGGCCGCCGCCCTGCTGCCCAAGTTTCACCAGCTCTTCGCGGTAGTAGTGGCCCTTCGGATCCGGCTGTCCCTTGAGGTTCTTGCCGACTTTCGACTTGTCGTAGTGGAAGACCATGTTGACGTCGTAGTCATAGCCGAAGAGGTAGCCATCCGGCGTGTACTGCATGGCGTTGACAGTGGCATAGGCCTCAGCCTTGGCCTGTTCTTCTGTCAGCTTGCCGGCCTGTTCCTGGGCATAATACAATTTGAGGACCGAAATGCCGGACTCGACCTGCGTGCGCAGCATCTCGTAGCGCTCATTGTAGATCGAATCGGCGGCCGAGCGGATTTGCAGGAAAGTGGCGATCGAGAATGCCACCATCAGGCCGGTAACGAGCATTATAAGCTGTGTTGAAATTTTCAGGTTTTTCATGATGCCCCGCAACAGAATAGATCAATGGATCCCGGTGCGGTTTCCTACCGCCTGTGCGATTGCGCCAGTTGAAAAACGGACAAATCTACTGCTGCTGAAATGACATGCGGCTGCCGGTAACCTGATACTGGATGCATTGATCTAATAAAGATTTAACTAAACCAGATTGATGGCGAATTAGATTGGGATATCTGAGGCGCCCCAGGCGGGAAGCACTTTCGCGCGGGCCACGGCCATCAATGTCGTCGCTTACGACTATCAAACCTGTTGCCACCAAACCCGCAGCGCTGTAGTTAAACTTGACAAAAACATGAAGGTTTACTAACCGCCACCTTGGTTTCGGAACGGTCGGAAGATTGAAGATGACATTTCAACCACGCATGCAGAACAAGATCGAGGGCTTTTCCGTGGTTGGCGGCGTCCACCGAAGGGAATGGAACGGGATCGTCGCCGATGTCTGGGATGTCGATTGCTCGGCCTATGCCGGCGGATATTATCTCGCGCGCGATCCCCGGCTGTTCATTCTATTGCACTCGCGCGGACCGGGTCATTGCAACGTCAAGCTTTCTCCGCGAGCGCAAGGCGTGATGGAGGAGCGGCAGCGCATTTCCTATATCCCTGCGGGGCTGGAGGTGTGGGCCGATCTTGTCGACATGGAGTTTGTCCGGCATCTCGACATTCATTTCAATGCCGAGACGGTCGGCCGCAGGTTGATGGAGGATCTCGATCCGGCGCGTCTCGGCAACCCCCGTCTGCTGATCTCTGATCCCAGGCTTATGGCTCTGGCGGAATTGATTGCTGCCGAGTGCAAGAACCCCGAACCGCTGCACGATCTCTATGGCGACGGTCTTGCGCTCTCGCTCCTGATCGACGTGTTGCAATTGAGGCGCTCGGCAACGCGCAGGCGCAGCAAGCTAGCGGCTTGGCAATTGCACCGCGCTGTCGAGTACATTGAGGAAAATTGCCTGCGTAGTATTCGGTTGGAGGAGCTGGCACTGCTGACCAACCTGTCACAATCGCATTTCAGTCACGCCTTCAAGGCCGCGACAGGAATCCCGCCGCATCAGTGGCAGATCAATGCACGGCTGGAGCGCGCCAAGCAATTGCTGATTTCAAGCGACACCCCGCTTGCCGACGTCGCAGCCGAGACCGGGTTTTCCGATCAGGCGCACTTTACGCGGGTTTTCCGGAAGAACCTTGGAACCACACCTTCGAGCTGGAAGAAGAGCCAGCTCGTGTGAGCTTTCAGCCACAGGTGCGCGAACAATTGCCCCGGATACCGAGAATTGCCCAAAAACGTTCTATTTGCCGAAATCGAAACAATCAGCCCGATTAAATATGAGTTAAGTGCTCATATTATCGTCGAAGAATGGACCGCTGTCTCGGGTGAGAGCGGGCGCCGCGAATTGGGGTGACGTCAGGGATATGACTATTTTGAACAAGGGCAATTCTTTCCGGCTGTTTCTACGAGCTGGAGCGGCGATTGCGGCTATTGCAATGGCTTCGTCTGCGCTGGCGCAGGATCAGCCGACTGAGTTGAAGCCATTGGTGGTTCGGGGCGGCCAAGGCGGCCAGGCCGATGCAAACGGCGAAAAGAATGGTACCGCGCCGGTCAATGGCTATGTCGCCAAGCAGACCACGACGGGTTCGAAAACAGACATTCCAGTCAAGGACATTCCGCAGTCTGTTTCGATCATCGGGCGTCAGGAGCTGGACGATCGCGGGGTCACCAACAAGGTCGACGAGGCGTTGCGCTATACGCCGGGTGTCCTGACGCAGCCTTTCGGCAATGATGGCGACACCGACTGGTTCTATATCAGAGGCTTCGATGCAACGCAGAACGGTGTTTATCTCGATGGGTTGACGCTTCACAGCTACGCCTTCGGCGGCTTTCAGATTGATCCCTTCGCGCTTGAACGGGTCGAAGTGCTCAAGGGGCCGTCTTCCGTTCTCTACGGTGGCTCCAATCCCGGCGGCCTTGTGAACATGGTGCGCAAGGAGCCGACCGACCAGCCTTCATACTATACCGAAGTCGGCATCAACAATAACGGCAACGCGTTTAGCGGCCTCGATTTCTCCGACAAGCTGAGCGCCGACGGCGTCTACAGCTATCGCCTCACCGGCAGGGTGGCCGGCGGCGACACTGACAGCGATTTCACCCATGATTTCCGCGGCTTCATCATGCCGCAGCTGACGATATCGCCTGATGATTCAACCAAGCTCACCGTGTATGGCTATATCAGCGGCCTCGACGAAATCCATTCCGGCAACGGCTTCTTTCCCTATGTCGGCACGGTCGTCGATGCGCCCTTCGGCAAGATCGACCGCAAGGCCTTCTACGGCGAACCCGATGACGACAAGCTGAAATACACCCAGCAGTTATACGGCTATTCCTTCGACCACGACTTTGACAATGGCTGGAAGTTTTCGTCGAACACTCGCTATGGTCACCTGAACAAAAAGGAATACGGGCCTTATCTCTTCGGATACCTGAACGGCAATCCGAACGATCCGTCCTACAACGATCCGAACTTTGAGCTCTATCGCATCGGTTTCTACGAGCGTTCGAAGGTCGACACGCTGTCGACGGACAATCGCCTTCAGGGGGACTTCGATACGGGCCCGATCAGCCACAACTTCATGATCGGCTCGGACTATTCGCTCTACAGGCTCGACGAGATCCAGGCTGTTCCCGCATATCCCCTCGCTGCCACGCCGATCAGTGCGATCAATCCCGTCTATGGCCTGCCCCAACCACCGAACGTTCCGTATATCAACCACGTTTTGACCCAGCAGCAGCTTGGCGTTTACGTGCAGGACCAGATGAAATTCGGCGATGGCTGGCTGGTGACGCTCAACGGTCGCTATGATTTCGTCAACACCAAGTCGGATGCCATCGTCGGCTCCAACTATGACTACGACAACCACGCGGCCAGCGGTCGCGCGGGCCTTGCCTATGACTTCGGCAATGGGCTAAGGCCCTACATCAGCGTGGGCACCTTCTTCCTTCCTTCGGTCGGCACCACGGCGAGTGGCGGCGGCCTCATTCCCGAAAAGGGCGAGCAGTACGAAGCTGGCATCAAGTACGAACCGACCTTCGTTGACGGCCTATTCACTGCCTCGATCTTCCAGATAAATCGCTCGAATGTTTCCGTGAACGTTCCCGGCACATTCCTCCAGGAGCAGCTTGGCGAAGTCCGCTCGCGCGGTGTCGAATTCGAAGGCAAGATCAATCTCGACCAGAATTGGAGGCTGCTCGGCTCCTATTCCTACACCGATCTCGATGTCACCAAGGACCTCGATGCCAGTCTGATCGGCAACTCGCCCTACCTGGTGCCGAATTCGACCGCCTCGCTGTGGCTCGATTATGCGATGACGGACGGCAATCTCGAGGGGTTGAGCGTCGGCGGTGGCATGCGTTACCAGGGCCCGTCCTGGGCTGATGCAGCCAACACGCTACGCGTGCCTTCGGCAACCCTTTTCGACGCGGCGATCCGCTACGAGAAGAAGGGCTGGGGCGCTTCGCTCAACGTCTCCAACATCTTCGACAAGGAATATGTGTCGGGTTGCCAGGGAGCGAGCGGCTGCGGCTACGGCGAGGCGCGGAGCTTCACCCTGAAACTCAGCAAAAAGTGGTAGGCAGCTGACCAGGATTTCAGCATAGACAAAGCAAGGGGAGCGGCCTTCCGGGCCGTTCCCGAATGCGGTTTAACGGAAAGCAGACCAGTTGATGGTATCGAATCTTCTTGAACTCTCGGGTGTCGACTATTTCGCGGGATCAAAGCACATCCTCTCGGCTATCGACCTGACGGTCGATGCCGGTATGATCTACGGATTGGTCGGACCGAATGGTTCCGGCAAGAGCACGCTGCTGAAGCTCATTGCCCGGCAAATCGAGCCGATGTCGGGCACAATCAGGCTCGACAGCAAGCCGCTCGATGCCTGGGGCAATCGTGCCTTTGCCCGCAATGTCGCATACATGCCGCAATTCACGCCGGCAACGGACGGGATGAGTGTTCGCGAACTCGTCTCCCTTGGCCGCTTTCCCTGGCACGGCACGCTCGGTCGCTTTGGTGCGGAAGATCGTCGCATGGTCGACGAGGCGATTTCCCGCACCGATCTTGTCCATTTTTCAGATCGCAACGTCTCCAGCATGTCGGGCGGTGAGCGCCAGCGGGCCTGGATCGCGATGATGCTGGCCCAAAACGCCCGCTGCCTCCTGCTCGACGAGCCGACATCGGCGCTTGACCTCGCACACCAGGCCTCCATTCTCTCGCTCGTCCGATCGCTTACACACGAGCGCGGGCTGACGGTCATCGTCGTCCTTCACGACGTCAACCTCGCCGCGCGCTATTGCGACCGGATCATCGCTCTGAGCAAGGGAAGCATCACCGCTCAGGGAACGCCGCATGCGATCATGACCGCGGAAACTCTCCAGACGATCTTCGGCGTCGAAATGGGGGTCTTCTCGCATCCCGCCCGTCGTGAACCAGTCTGCTACCTGCTTTGATGCCGCTGCTTGATCGCCCTCTTTCTCGTCGGCTCCTGTTGGGGCTGGCCTCTTCTGCGATGCTTGGCGTGGTACGCATGGGCAACGCGGCCGAAAGCCCGCGGGTCGCGACGCTCGACTGGGCCATCCTCGAAACCCTGCTTGCCATCGGCGCCAATGTGGTCGCCGCGACGGAGCTTCGACAGTTCCGCGACGTCGCTGTAACGCCTGCGCTGCCGCCATCCGTCATCGACCTCGGTCTGCGTGGCACACCCAACCTCGAACTGCTGCGTGATGCGCGACCGGACTTGATCTTCAACTCGAACTTCTATTCCTGGGCCGACGATCGAATGCGACTGATCGCACCGGTCGAGAGCCATGCCGTATACCAGCAAGGACAAAGCCCCTATGCGCTTTCCGAGACGATGACGCTGGCGATCGGCGATCGGCTTGGACTTGCGTCCGGCAGCGGATTGGTCGAGACCTGCCGGCAGAAACTCGATGCATTTGGCGCTGTTCTAGCCAAGGGCGACCACCGCCCGATCCTTCCGGTCAATCTCGGCGATGCCAGGCATTTCCGCGTCTTCGGTTCAGACAGCATGTTCGGCGAGGTGATTGCCCGTACGGGCCTTGAAAACGCGTGGCGTGACGCGACGAGCTATTCGGCCACGGCACCGGTCGGCATCGAGGCCCTCGCCAATATGCCGGATGCCTGGATCGTGCTGATCCCGCCGCACCCCGCAGATGCCTATGCCGAGTTGCAACGCAGCGCCCTCTGGAACGCTCTTTCCCCGATCCGGGCAGGCCGTGTGCTGCTGCTTGGCTCGATCAATCCGTATGGCGCGCTGCCCGCTGCCATGCGCTTTGCCGATCTTCTGACGGAGGGTCTTTCCCATGCCTGGAACAAGTAGATCTGCGCCGTCGAACAAGACCGTCATATCGCCGGTCTTGGGCGCAGTTCTGCTGTTGCTGCTCTGCGGTCTGCTATTCATGGCCGTCATCGCCTTCCGGCCGCAACTACCCGGGAACGCTGAGGACACTGCGGTGCTCGACGGTATATTGCTGTGGCACAGCATGTTGCCGCGGGCTGCAATTGCGCTGGTAGCCGGTGCGGCGCTGGGGCTTTCCGGGGCGTTGCTGCAAAGGGTGTTGCGCAATCCGATTGCCGATGCTTCTACGCTCGGTATTGCCGCGGGCGCACAATTGGCGATGACGCTGGCAATCGGCTTCTTTCCGCTGCTTCTCGGTCTGTCGCGGGAACTTGTTGCTTTTGCCGGCGGGTTGGCGGCGGTGGCGCTGGTCCTGGCATTGAGCTGGCGGCGCGCCCTTGATCCGGTGACCGTCGCGCTCTGCGGCATGGTCGTGACGCTCATTGCCTCGGCACTTAGCGTTGCTATAGTCCTGGCGCGCGGCGAATATGCCATGTCGATCTATATCTGGGGGGCTGGCGCGCTGAACCAGCAGAGTTGGGACGGTGTTCTGGCGCTGACACCGCGGCTTGCAGTCGGATTTCTGGCCGCAGCCCTGCTGTTGCGACCCCTCGCGGTCATGGGCCTCGACGATGGCAGTGCGAGGAGCCTTGGGCTCTCGCTGCATGCGACCCGCTTTGCGATCCTTGCGCTGGCGGTCTGGCTGTCCGCCTCCGTGACGGCCGAAGTCGGGATCATCGGCTTCCTTGGTTTCGCCGCGCCGACGATTGCACGATTTACAGGCGCCCGTCGAACGGGGCAAGTGCTGCTGGCTGCCCCGTTTGTCGGCGCCGGGCTGCTCTTTCTGACCGATTGCGTCGTACAGCTACTATCGACCGGGTTTTCCGACCTGGCGCCGACAGGCGCTGCGACGGCCTTGCTTGGCGGGCCACTGCTCCTCCTGCTGGTGCCGAAGCTGCACTCCGTCAACGCCGCGCGCCTCCAAGCCATCCCCCGGCCGCGAAAATCTCTGCAGGCGCCTGATCGCGCATTGGCACTGCTTTTGATTGGCGTGACCATCGTGATAATTTTCGTGCTGTCGGTCGGTCGCGTCCATGATGGCTGGCAGTTGGCCGTTGGAGGAACGTTCGCCGATCTAATGCCCTTCCGCGCGCCAAGAACGGCAGTGGCGGCGACATCGGGCGCGATGCTTGCGGCAGCCGGATTCATCATGCAACGGTTGACAGGCAGTCCCCTTGCCAGCCCGGAGGTCCTCGGCATCAGTGCCGGCGGTGGCGCTGGGTTGACTGCGGCGCTCTTCATGTTCGCCTTCCCTTCGCCGGCGGTCATGCTGGCAGCGATTGCGTTTGGCGCCTTGTTGTCCTTGCTGGTCATCCTCTCGATCAGCGCCCGCAGCAACTTCGGTCCCGAGCGGTTGCTGCTTGCAGGTGTCGCCGTTGGCGCCCTGTCGATGGCGATTGTCACCGCCGTGATCGCCCGCGGGGACATGCGCGGCTACCTGCTGCTGAGCTGGCTGTCCGGCTCGACTGACCGCGCCGGCCCGTTCGAAGCCTGGATCGGGGTACTGTCGGCGCTGGTCCTGATTGCGCCGCTGCCGTTTCTCGCCCGTTGGTTCACGATTCTGCCGATGGGTATGGGGACAACCCGAAGTGTCGGGCTCTCGGCACCTGGCAGCCGGCTCGTTCTTGCGGTGCTTGCGGCATTGCTGACGGCCATTCCGTCTTTCCTCGTCGGGCCGCTTAGCCTGACGGGCCTCGTTGCGCCACATCTCGCCCGGCTTATCGGCTTTCACCGCGTCGGGCATCAGCTTGCTGCGACCCTGCTTCTTGGGGCGGGTACGCTCGTTGCTGCGGACTGGCTATCCCGGATGGTGATCTACCCTTATCAGGTTCCTGTCGGCCTCTTTGCCGCGCTCATCGGCGGCCCCTATCTCATCTGGCTTTTGACCCGCAGGGAGGTCCAGCAGTGACTGCTGCCACAACATTCACCGCTTCCGGCATAGCGGTCCACGCCAAGGTCGAAAGAATTCTCGGCCAGCTGTGCGCCCATCTCGGCGAACACCTGACAGTGACGAAGACAGACTGGGGCGCGAGACTGGAGACGGTAATCGGCAGCGTCGATCTCACCGTGTCTTCGCCCCGGCTGAAAATCGAGATAGCCTGTCCGACCGCATCCATGCTGTTCACGATCAGGAGCATGGTGGCGGAACACCTCTTTCTATTCGCGGCCGATGAACCTCTCGATCTTTCCTGGGCTGACGGGCCGCAGCCGTCGAGGATTCCGGATCTTCGCGAGATTTCCGTCGTCGGCGCACGCAATATCACGCCGCATATGCGCCGTGTCACCGTGGCCTCTCATGATGTCGCACATTTTTCCGATGGAGGTCTCCATGTTCGCCTGCTGATCCCACCAAAGGGTCGGATGCCGATCTGGCCGCAGACTGGCATCGATGGACGCATACATTGGCCAAGGGGCGAGGACGCGCTGGTGGTTCGTGCCTATACGATCCGCAATATCGACCTTGCCCTCGGTCAGATGGACATTGATTTCGTCGTCCACGACGGAGAAGACGTTCCGGGCGCCTCCTGGGCACTTGGCGCTCGCCCCGGCGACAGGGCAGGCCTGATTGGCCCGGGCGGTGGCGGCGTCCCGGAATCAAGGAACCTTGTGCTGGCCGGCGACGAAACGGCACTGCCGGCAATCGCAAGAATTGCCGCCGCGATGCCCGCCGACGCAAGATTGCAGATTCTGCTGGAAGTTGAAAACGCAGAAGAGGTGCAGCCGCTTTTCACAGCCGCAAAGCATGAAATCACATGGTTTCACAGAATGGGACGGCCTTCAGGCACCACCGGCACTTTGGAACGCGCCATTCGCGAGATCGTCGCGAGAAGCGATCCGTCAACATATATCTGGGCAGCCTGCGAACAATCCGAGGCGCGTGCGATCCGCAACTTCATGAGAACAGAAATACAATATGATCGGACGCGTTTCAGCGTCGCGGCCTACTGGCAAAGGTGAGCCACGGATTTGGACGAAACGGCAGTCTCTTTCGCGCATCGTCGAGATTTCCGAGCCAGGAGGTCAGATTTCGCGTCGACCGACATGGCCATAGAAGGTGCCCGTCCGTCGATCGCAATAGCCTCTATTTCGCCCGCACGTCGATACGGCCGCGCATATTGGGATGAAAGCGACAGTAGTAGTCGATCATACCTGCCGCTGTCACGATGGTGGAAGCGGCCTGGTGGGGTGGGATGACGACGTCAAATCCGCCGTCAACCGTTGCTGTGTGGATCATGGTGTCATGATTGGTCCATTCGATCTTGTCGCCCACCGTCGCAGAGATTTCAGCGGGCCTCAGGGCGAGCTTTTCGATTGAGACTTCGATGCTGGCAGCCTCGGCGGGTAGCCAGGACAACAACATCACGACCGCAGAGACGGCACCGGAATAGGAACGAATTCGCATCGGCAATTTCCTATTTCAGCATTGCCGCAACATGTTCCGCATGTTGCTCATGCCCCTGGAAAAGCTTGAGCCCCGTCTCCAGAAGATCCTTGAGCTCGGCGTTTTGGGCTGAAGGGATCAAAAGCGTTTCCAAGGCGTCGTTGACCTGCTTGTGGTAAGCGACCTCGTTGTCGACATAGGCCTTGTCGAACGCCGCACCGCTGAGTTTTGCCAGATGCTGGCGCTCCTCGGTTGCGGTTTTCGTCAAAGTACGACTGGTATCGTTGTCCTCAGGCGTCACCTTGAGCTTTTTGACGAGCGCAAGCGCCTCCTTATTGACGGCTTCATGATCGCGGACCATGTCCTTGGCAAATGCGACCAAGTCGCTATTCTTCGACATCCTGATCGCCTGCTTGCCGGCCTCAATATCTATGACGCCTGCAGTATAGGCAATGTGCGCAATCTGGGGATCTGTTGGAGCAGCACCGGCGGCATATGCGGCTGGGCTTAAAAGGCAGATGGCGGCGAAGGCCGCGCTCAATCGAATGAACATTTATGGGCTCCTCTACCCGGCGTCGATGTGGCGCCGGCGTTGTTGTTGACGCCCATTGGATGCTGGTCAGTAGCAAACGTTCCCGATTATTATTCCAGGCCGAGCCGCCAAAGGACACCTGCCGTCAGTCGCTCGCACCGCTGTCCGGCGAAGGGGAAGGCGTCGAGGCAGAGGGGTCCTATGGTGTTGTCTATTTGCTTTCGAAGCAGATATCTTGCCCGATGCAACCTGGACCTGACGGTTTCCGGTTTTATCTTGAGGAGAAGCGCCGTTTCCTCGACACTCATGCCCTCGATCACCCTTGCGAAAAAGACGAGACGGAAGGCGTCGGGTAGCGCATCCGCAGCCTGCTCTACCAGGCGCAATATCTGGCGTTGGGCCATGGTCTTCTCCGGATCGTCAATCGTGGTGCCGTTTGGAAACTGCAATATGTCGGCCCGGTGGCCATCCGGCGGGAGGTGGATTTCCGGCCTTCGAGAGGCTTTGCGAAGGCGATCCAATGCTTCGTTCAAGACAATCCGGTGTAGCCACGTTGCAAGGCAGGAATGGCCTTGAAAGCTTTCCAAATGCTGGAATGCTCTGACATAGGCTTCCTGTACGACATCTTCGGCAACGCTATCATTGCGCACGACGCCGCGGGCGATGCGAAAAAGGCGTTGATTGTAGGTTCGCATGATGGTTCGAAACGCATCAGGATCATTTTGAAGGGCGCGCTGGACGAGATCAGCGTCGACCCCATGGCCAGACGGCCGCTCAGCCTCGGTCGCCTGATGAGCCAATATCTTCATTTCCATCTCCAATCGTCGATTGGACGTCGGCAGCGCAAAAACGTTCCGGGAAAGAACGTCCTATGCAGATTGGCGATTGGCCTAATCGTTCCAAATTCGAGGTGTCGCGAGTTTGCGTTCGACGAAACCGCTCGCGGGAAGACAATCGCATCTTGATTGTCGTTTTTATATGAAGAATAATAGCGCAATGTAATTCTTAAATCGAGATCTTAAATTGGACCTATCATCTCTGGAAATCTTTCTCGCCGTTGCTGGCGAGAACAGCGTTACGCGCGCCGCCAAGCGGGTGGGCCGCGTCCCTTCCAACGTGACCATTCGGATCCAGCAGTTGGAGCAGGACCTGGGCGCGGCGCTGTTCAGCCGCGAAGGCAAGAAAATGACGCTTACCCGCGAAGGCAAGACATTCCTCTCCTATGCCAATCGCTTGACTGCGCTGGCGCTCGAGGCAAGGCATGCGGTCAAACCGTCGGGTCCGTCCGGCAGCCTTCGGGTAGGCACCATGGAGAGTACGGCGGCAAGCCGGCTTCCGGAGGTGCTCAGTCGGTTCAATGCGCTATGGCCCGCCGTCTCATTGCGCCTGACAATGGGCGCCACCCGCGATCTGACGCGTGCTGTCAGGGCTGAGGAGCTCGATTGCGCATTGATCGCTCGGCCGCCGAAGCGCTTGCTCCAGGAGGCGGGGATGTATGATCCGGACCTGGAAGATCTGGAAGCGGAGCAAGTCTATACCGAAGAATTGCTGATTGTCCTCCCCTCCCATCATCCAGCGATTCGCACGGCCGCCGATCTACGGATAGATGCGCTTGCGGCCCTCGAGCCCGGATGTACCTATCGCCGGATCGCAGAATATTGGGGACGTGCCTCAGCTTCCCTGCGAACGCTGGAACTCAGTTCCTATCATGCGATCCTCGCCAGTGTCACGACGGGGAATTCTGTCGGCGTCATGCCGAAATCGGTTCTCGATCTCATGCGATGGCCCACGAAAGTCAAAACGCATCATTTGGGTGCGGTCGACACTTTGCTCGTTTGCCGGAAAGACCAACGCTCGGCGGCATTCGACGCCTTTCGGGACGTTGTCCTCACATCTCGCGCTGCAAACACCGCTGCGCCTCCGGCTGGCTAGTCTTCAGAAGGCCAATTTGTCTCGCCCCTTTTTCGGGGCTGTTCAGCGTCACCAAAATCAGGCTCCTTTTCAATGTTGAATTCCAAGAATCGGCAAACAGGGCTGCGTCGCCACTGGAAATTCCGCCTGTTCGCTCCGATCCTGGCAGGCGCGACCCTTCGGGAGAGGCTGCTTGCCTGCCTCGGCGCGCTGATCGGGATCGCCTTGACCGGTTTGATCTGCGGAGCGATCTTTGGCAACGGTCCGCACCTGCCTTTGATCGTCGCGCCCATGGGGGCCTCGGCTGTGCTGCTGTTTGCTGTTCCGACCAGTCCGCTCGCGCAACCCTGGTCGATCATTGGCGGCAACACGATCTCTGCGCTGATGGGCGTCATTGCGGGATATCTGATTGACGATCCGATCATTGCGACCGGCGTCGGCGTATCGCTTTCGATCGGGGCAATGTCGTTTACGCGCTGTCTGCATCCTCCGGGCGGAGCTGCCGCCTTGACTGCGGTCCTCGGCGGGCCGGCCGTCGCCAGCTGGGGCCTGCTCTTTCCGCTCATCCCCGTGGCCTTGAACTCGTGCATCCTTGTCGGTCTGGGGCTGCTATTCCACAGGCTTTCGAAGAGAAACTATCCGCACATTGCGTCCGTCGCGCCAGCAAACTCCCATCAAACGGCCGATGTGCCGCCGTTGTTAAGAGTGGGTTTTCAAGACGGGGATGTCGAGGCTGCGCTTGTCGCCCTTAATGAGACATTCGACATCGACAGGGGCGACCTCGGCCGCCTGCTCCATCAGGTCGAGCTGCAAGCCACCATTCGTTCTCACGGTTCCATAAGCTGCGCAGATATCATGTCGCGCGACGTCATTTCGGTTGGCAATGGTGCCACGTCAAAAGAGGCGCGCGCCCTTCTCTTGAAGCACAATATCAGAACACTGCCGGTGTCGGACGAAAGCGGCCGGCTGGTTGGAACGATCGGTCTGCGTGAGCTCGCTGACGACGCGGAAGGAATTGCCGGCGCCATATCGCCGGCGGCGACCGCCTCGCTTGCGGCTCCGGCTTTGTCTTTGCTGCCAGTTCTGACGGACGGGCGAACCCATGCTGTGATCATCGTCGATGACGACCGTCGCGTCCTCGGGCTCATCTCACAGACCGACCTCTTGAGCGCCGTCGCCCAATCGTTGCCCAATGCTGCAGGTCGACAGATCGAGGCGGCTTGAACCCTCTCGACCTCGCTATTGCTCGGATGTAGCCCGGTTTCCGAAATAGGCGCTGCGTTGATCCTCAGACGAACGCATCGAACTACGCAGACGCAGGAGATCCTTGCGTGCGATCAATCCGACAATCGCCCCGGTGTCAGGATCGGTAATCGGTATGCGGCCGGTGTCACCGTTCAACATGAGATCAGCAATGAAACCTACAGTATCCTGTGGGTGCCCAACGGCAATAGAAGCGTCCGAAAGCTTGTCATGAAGCGTTTCTCCCTCGGTCTCGGCTTCCGTTTTCCAACGTAAGGTGTCCGCGCGAGAAGCGACCCCAACCAACCGGTGGCCTGGATCGACGACGGGATACATGCGATGCGTTTTCTGCCCCGAGGTGAAGAAATCATAGGCTTCGCTCACCGGCATGGAAGAAGGCAGGGTGTCCACCTTCGCTATCATGATCTCGCCGGCCCTGGTCAGCTCGAATGGGTCAATTCCGTATTCGCGGGTGATGTGCTGGCCGCGCCGCGCTATTTTCTCCGTCAGGATAGAACGTTTCAGAAGAAGTACGGTCACGGCATAAGCGACAACGGTCGCAGCAAGAAGCGGCACCAGCGTGCTGATGTCACCAGTGATTTCCACGGCAAAGAAGGTCCCGGTCAACGGCGCACGCATGGTGCCGCCCATCATCGCGGCCATTCCGAGCAATGCCCAAAAACCGGCGTCACCGCCCGGCATCACCAGACCGACAAGCCATCCAAGCGCGCCGCCGAAAATAAGCAGCGGCGCCAGAACGCCGCCCGATGTCCCGGATGACAAGGCAACGAGCCAGATGCCGGACTTGACCAGAAGGATGGCGAGCACTGCCTCGGCGGCAATATGGTTATGCAGAAGATCGGCGATGATGTCATATCCGACCCCGAGAGCTCGGGGCTCGACCAAGCCGCCAAGGCCGATAACGACGCCACCGATCGCCGGCCACCACATCCAATGGATCGGCAAGCGTTCAAAAATGTCTTCGATCTTGTAGAGCAATGTTGTGAGCAGGCCGGATTGCAGCCCGGAGACAACGCCCATCGCGGCGCAAAGGAAAATGCCCCACCACGGCAAATGAACGTGGAAGCTGGTCGGGAACAGCGGACCCGTTCCAAACAGCAGGGGTCGCCAACAGATTGAGACGCAGGCAGCGACGGCCACCGGAATGAAGCTGCGTGGCTTCCATTCGAACAGCAGAAGCTCGACGGCAAGCATGACCGCAGCGATGGGTGAGCCGAAGATCGCCGTCATGCCGGCTGCGGCGCCGGCCACAAGAAGGGTCTTTCGTTCCGCCGAACTCATGTGGAAGAACTGGGCGAACAGGGAGCCGATCGCCCCTCCGGTCATGATGATCGGACCTTCTGCGCCGAACGGGCCGCCCGTGCCGATGGAGATGGCCGACGACAGAGGCTTGAGAATCGCGACTTTCGGCGACATCCGGCTGCCACCGATCAGAATTGCCTCGATCGCTTCGGGAATGCCATGGCCACGAATTTTCTCCGACCCAAAGCGCGCCATCAGACCGATGATCAATCCGCCGATGACAGGGGCCAAAACCATCCAGAAAGACCGGGGAACGTGACCGAGCGAAGGCGCGACGACAGTGATGTGGCCGAACCATACGACATTGGTGACGAGAGCGATCAGGCTGACCAGAACCCAGGCCGCGAAGGCCCCGCCTGTTCCAACGACGACTGCCATGGCGATCAGGAGGAGTACGCGGCGATCGGTCGTGAAGTCTCCGGCCTCTCGCCGGGAGAGCCCGCCGGTGAAGTTGTGCGGACGTGACTGTGGGAGGGGATGGTCGCTCATGAGGGGCCCTCAGTTGGAACTGCAAAAACCCGCATGTGCGAGCTGCCTTCTAGATATCGGCCCGTTTTATATCGTGATACGATATAAAATCAATGGCGGTTTCGCATGTCCACATGACAAAAAATCTCACAGAAAAACCCGAGGTCGCGCTCTCGAGCGCCGACTACGAAGCGCTCGCGGCTTTGCGCGACAGTATTCGCAAATCACGAAGTTCAGCAGCTGCGCCGCGCTGCAGGCGGGGCTTCGACCTCAACACATCAGGCGTTGTTGGCAATCAAAGGTCAGTCTCAGGGCCAGGCGATGACAGTCGGATCTCTGGCCGATCAGCTGTTGATCGCGCCGCAAACAGCGACGGAACTTGTTGGCAGGCTTTGTGACGGAGGATATGTGGAATGTTGCCCCTGTCCGGACGACCGCAGGCGCCAAGTTGTCGTGCCGACGTTGAAGGCGGAACGGTTTTTGAAGGAGCTCACCGTGGCTCATGTTCACGAAATCAGGGAAATTGCGCCTGTGCTGATCGACGCACTGCGCATTTTGCCGGATCGACAACGGCAGGAGCAAAGCGCATGGATGCAGTGAAATGGTCCAAGGGCAATCGTGCCACGATGACGGATTGAGGCTCGTGCAAAACTCAGACAAGGCGCTCTCGCAAGCCGACTATGAAGCGCTTGCAACATTGCGGTATACGTTGCGACGATTTATGGATTTCAGCACGTCCGCTGCGCAGTCGGCGGGAGTGCCGCCACAGCAGCATCAAGCATTGTTGGCAATCAAGGGACATCCGGGTGGGGCGCCTATGACCATCGGCATGCTCGCGGAGCGGCTGATGATTGTGCCCCATGCAGCAACCGAATTGGTCGGACGACTGGTCGAAGCTGGATATGTCGCCCGTCAGATCGATCCAGGCGACAGGCGACGGCAGGTGTTGCATCTGACCGAAAAGTCCGAGGAGGTTCTCGTTCGCTTGAGTGCAATTCACCTGCGGGAAATCAGGGAATTGGCGCCGGACCTGATCGAGATTCTGGGCCGGCTGCAGAAAGACGTAGGCTGACCGCGATCGTGTTCGGGGTCAGCGGCAAACTCTTGTCCGAGTCACCATTTCTCCAGATGCGCGCCGCCATCAACGTGCAGCGCCTCCCCGGTTACACGGGGAGCATCGCATTTGCGCCAATCGTAATCTTTTGACCAATGGCTGGCGAGTTTCCGAACTGTATTGAACTGCACTCCTTGCGTCGGATCTGCGACCAACTCCTTTTCCGGCCAGCGGGTTGCGGCGATGCGTCGGCGAAGGTCGGTGAGCTCATGCTGCGGGTATTGACCTTGAAGGGGCGGATCTGATCGCCTTGAGCCGTCGCCAAGACATTTCACCGGAGGAAGCTCATGGCCCCACCTGCAACTGCGGCTGCAAGAAGTTCGCGCCGTATGGAGTCTCTGTCTGGCATGACGTCTTCCTGAGTTCACAATTTGATCCACCGTGAATTCACGTAGACGGTGCGCGCGCGCCAAATCTGTTGCACGATGGTATCGGCAATGCCCCCTGGAGCTGGTTTGCCTCATGTGCGGTCGATGCGAACCGATACCAGAGGACAATAGACGGGTGCATCGGCTTGACGCATGCTCTCACATGCGCGCGGAAGCGCGGCCATTTCAAAGCGGAGCAGGGGACGGGGACTGCCGTTCCGCGCGCATTCAAGATAAACGCAGGCTCACCACGTTGCAGCGATAGCCAGAACTCAAGGAGGTCCAGATGACCAGTACTCCGGAGCCCAGCAAAGCAGCGGTCCAGTCCGCGACACCGCGGCCGGCAGACATGAAGCTTGAGATTGTCGTCATCCCTGTTTCGGACGTCGAGCGCGCCAAGCGCTTTTACGGTGGCCTGGGGTGGAGGCTTGACGCCGACTTCGACAACAATAGTGACTTTCGGGTTATCCAATTTACGCCGCCTGGCTCCGGCTGCTCGATCATCTTCGGCAAGAACGTCACTGCGGAAGCGCCGGGCTCGGTCCAGGGACTGTACCTGATCGTCTCCGACATAGAGGCATCCCGCAAGGACTTGCTTGGCCGCGGCGTGAAGGTCAGCGAGCTGTTCCATGACGCCGGCGGTGTGTATGTCGGCCCTGATGAACCCTACCTGTTCGGGCGGCTCCGGGTTGGTGGTCGGGATCCGGAGCGCCGCAGCTACCGCTCCTTCGCCTCGTTCAGCGATCCGGACGGCAACGGCTGGTTTTTTCAGGAACTCACCGAGCGATTGCCCGGACGCGTCGACGCAGACGGTACGACATTCAACTCATCGACCGAGCTTGCCAAAGCGCTCCTACGTGCCGCGACAGCGCATGGCGAGCACGAGAAGCGCAACGGCGGCAAACATGATGAGGGCTGGCCGGACTGGTATGCCGAGTACATCGTAAACGAGCAGGCCGGGAAGCCGCTGCCGCTATGACCAGCTCCGATACGGATTGAGGCGGCGATTGTCGAAGGGACCTTCCAGTATCCAGCCAGGGCCCGGACGCCACTTCGCTTGGGTATTGGCACGGCACGATCCAGGCCTCAGCGCTGGGAACCGATACCAAGGCATAGTATACTTTGGGTTTAGGACGGCTACGGACGTGGATATCGGCCGTCTGTCAGGGGAGGCACTCGGCAAGGCACGCTCGATCTCGCATGCGCCGCCAAAGTGACAAGCCTCGGTGCGCTGACCGCCTTGATCGCGCATCGCGCCAGCCACTGCCGGGAATTGTCACCAACGCCGGCACCTGCCCGCGAGCAATGGTCAGCACGAACGCCTTCTCCGAATATTACAAGCACGAAGGGAGGCTCAGCGGCGTTGGGCGGGATCGGGTCAAAGGATATGGCCAGAATTCAGCGAGGCTCATGAACCTCGAGCAAGCCCTCGTGTCGGTTATCGACGATGACGTAGTCGGTGCGCGAATCTTTGCCGGACGTGCTGAGGGCGTTCGGCCACAACGTCGAAACCTTCGCCCGCGCCGAGAGTTCCTGGCATCAAAAAGCGTCCTCACATCCGAATGCCTGATTCTTGACATCGCTATGCCGGGGATGACCGGACCCGCTATGCAGCGCGAACTCGCGCGTCGCGGTCTACGGACGCTGATCATCTTCATCATGGCCCTAAAAGACGAGACCGTCCGCCTCCACCCCATGGGAACAGGGGGGCGGTCGAGTGCTGTTCAAGCCATTCAGCGGTGCCGCCCTGCAGCAGGCGCTTAATGCGGGGTGCTGCATGCCTCAGGCACCCTGAGGAGAATCGCCGAGATACATACGGATTTGGCGACGAGGCGAGGTCGGCTATGCTGCACGTTGTCCATCCTCGGCAATGTTGGCCGATGCTTACTTAAAAAGAAGTGGGGTGTCGGCGCGCTGGTACAGCGCGCCGATGGCTATTTGTTATGCAATTTGAACTGGCGATAGTCGGCTGTCGGCAATCCGCCCCAACCCCAGTTATCGAAATCGACTTCTTCGATCACGACGTAGGTCGATTCGAGGGGCTTGTGCAATACATCGAGAGCCACCCCACGCGACAGCATTGGCATGACTGACGTAGAGAGTTCAAGCTTTTCGCCTGAATGGCTATCAATCGGCAGACAGCCTCCCGAATCGCGGCATAATCACGGAAGGGTATTTGCACCGGCTGCCATACGGGCAAATTCGGCGCGCAGTCTGGGTGTGGCGAAGTCAACAAAGGCGCGCACCTTCGGAACGGAGATGCGGCCTTGCGGCGTCAAAAGGGAAACGGGAAGGGGAGAAGGCTCGGCATCCGCGAGGACGATTTTCAAACGACCGTCCTTCACATATTGGGCAACATGATAAGAGTACAGTCTCGTCACGCCCAAGCCGGCGAGCGTCGAGGCCACGGCCGCACGCACGCTGTTGACCACCAGCCTGGGTGAAAACTGGACGGTGCGCGGGATATGCGATCGGTTCGCAGGCGTAAAATTCCATGAGTCGAGGCCGAAATTGGTGAACGCCACGATCTTATGCTTTGCCAAGTCCGATGGTTCGGCAATCACGGGATGATCGGCAAGATAGCGTGGAGAGGCGACGACGACGCGCCGCACGTCGCCCCCAATTCGCGTGGATATTAGCGAGGAGTCCGGCAATTCTCCAATTCTGAGAGCTAGATCGACGCCTTCGTCGACCAGGTTGACAGCTCGATCCAGAAGGAGAAGCCGCGCAGACACGGTCGGGTGCAGCTCAAGAAAGTCATCCAAAATCGGGCGAAGGACCTCCTCCCCACTGATTGGAGGAGCCGACAACGTCAATGTTCCGGAAGGCGAAGACAGCTCACCGGCCGCAAGCATGTCTGCCTCGTCCAACTCGGCGAGCACCCGCCGGCAGGCGGTCGCATATCTATCGCCGGCCTCGCTTAGCCGAAGCGAACGGGTGGTGCGGTGGAGCAGTTCCACGCCGACGTGAGATTCCAAAAAGGCAATCGCGCGGCTCACGGCCGTCGGGGATCTTTTGAGCGTCCTGCTGGCGCCCGCCAGACTGCCTTCGTCAAGGGCTGCGATGAATACCTTCATTGCGTCGATACGATCCATTGCTTCACCGATTTTCGGGACAATTGACGGTTAGGTTAGCCTTTCACTACAAGATCAGCAACGATCGCCGGCTGTTTTCGGCTCAGAGGCCAAAGGATGGTCATGACACCATAGAGGAACGCGCCCGCCACGAGCGTCGAAGCTGCGATTTCCAGGGCGATATCAAAACCGCCTGCCAACCGAGATGCCGGGGCTAAACACCTGGACAAAATTTGACCTTCTACAAGCAGGTTACGCCTATCTTCCGGAGACGAAGCGCTGACATTCCTGTCACTTCGGCTCAAGGCGTCGAGGGCAAGCAAATCTTGCGGCTCTCTCGCGCGACGTTTGAGGGGGCGCAACTCTGTTTGTTGGCACCTTTCGTCCCCATATGCGTTGCAAAACCATCGTTGTCGGTGGATAAGGCTCGGACGAGCCGGAGATATCATGACTATTGCAGCCCATCAGACTTTGCAGCCGGCGAAAGGCATGCGGAGCCTTCTCGTACCCATCGTCGGATCGGTCGGCGTCGTCTATGGCGACATCGGGACCAGCCCGCTCTACGCTTTTCGCGAAGCGCTCCGTCCTTTCGCACATGATGGCGTCAGCCGTGGGGAAATCATCGGCCTGATTTCATTGATGCTTTGGACACTCACGATCATCGTGACGTTCAAATACGTGCTCTTTCTGCTCCGCGCCGATAACGACGGAGAGGGCGGAACGCTGGCGCTTTTGGCGTTGCTGATGAAGAAGACCAGCCGCTACACGGCGATCCTGTTCTTTGCCGGGATCATCGGCGCCGCACTCTTCATCGGCGATGCGATGATCACCCCGGCGCTTTCGGTATTGTCTGCGGTCGAGGGCCTCAGGCTGGTGACGCCGACCTTTTCGCCCTACGTCGTTCCAATAGCTGTGGCGATCATGATCCTTCTTTTCATCGTGCAGTCGAGGGGAACGGCGGCCGTTTCGAAGTTCTTCGGCCCGATAACACTTCTTTGGTTCGCCGTCATGGGCGTTGCGGGTGCGATCCACATCGGCGACGCGCCGTCGATTCTCCAGGCACTAAACCCTCTGCACGCCTTCAAGTTCATCATCCATGCGGGGTTTGCCGGCCTTGTCATCCTTGGCGCGGTCTTCCTGACGGTGACGGGAGCCGAGGCGCTTTACGCCGACCTCGGGCATTTCGGCCGGAAGCCCATTCAGGCCGCCTGGTTCTTCGTGGTCTTTCCGGCACTCGCGCTCAACTATCTCGGCCAAGGCGCTTTTGTTCTGCATAACCGGGATGGCGCATCAGATCCGTTCTTCCTGATGTTTCCCGACTGGGCGTTGCTTCCGGTCGTCATCCTTGCGACCGCGGCGACAATCATTGCCAGCCAGGCAGTCATAACGGGCGCCTTTTCGCTGGCGCGCCAGGCCATCCACCTTGGCCTGCTGCCGCGCCTCGAAATATGCTTCACCTCTGAAACCAATACCGGTCAGATCTATCTCCCGAGCGTCAACACCGTACTTTTCATCGGCGTGCTGGCTCTGATCTTCTTCTTCAAGAGCTCGGAGTCGCTTGCAACGGCATATGGTATCTCCGTGACCGGCGCGATGGTCGTCACGACGCTGCTCGCCTTTCAATTCGTCCGGATGGTCTGGCACTGGTCGCTGTTGACTGCGCTCGCCGCTCTGTTGCCGCTACTGCTGCTTGAATGCGTTTTCCTTGGCGCCAACATGCTGAAGATTCACGATGGCGGATATGTGCCTGTCATGATCGCCGGAACCCTGATGGTGCTGATGTGGACGTGGAAGAAGGGGACGCTTCTTTTGAAGCAGAAGGCGGCACGCAACGACATTCCGTTGGCCCAATTCGTCGGTTCGATCGAGCGCGTCAGCAACCATTCGCCGGTGGCTGTGCCCGGAACCGCTGTCTTCCTGACCAGCTTTCCCGATCTGACACCCAGTGTGCTGCTACATAATCTCAAGCACAACCACAATCTGCATGCCCAGAACGTCATCCTGACGATCAAGACCATGCCGCGGCCGACAGTGCCTGAAAGCGAGCGTTACGTCATCCAGTCGATCTCGAAGCGCTTCATCAAGCTGGAGCTGCGGTTCGGGTTCATGGACACTCAGAACGTCTCCAAGGCCCTCAGTCTCTGTCGCCGGGACGGGTTCAAGTTCGATATCATGTCCACGTCCTTCTATATCGGGCGGCGTAAGCTCGTAGCCGATCCGAACTCAGGAATGCCGCACTGGCAGGACAGGCTGTTCATCGGAATGTCAGCCTTCGCCATCGATCCGAGCGACCACTTCCACCTCCCAAGCAACCGGGTCGTGGAAATCGGCGAGCAGGTCGTCATCTAGCTCCCGGATATGATCCTCGACGTCGCGCGCGGACAACCGCGAGCGCGTCAACAGAAGCCGTTCAGCTTCAGCAATTTGTGGGCTTCGATCGCGGCGCGCAGCTGCTCTTCGGAGCCTCGGTCGCCATCGTTTGCATCCGGATGATGCATCTTCACCAGATCCTTGTAGCGGCTTTTGATTTCGTCAGGCGTCGCAGCGGCGGACAAACCCAGGGTTTCGAATGCCTTGGCTTCAAGGGTTTTCAGCTTTCGCGTCTGCGGAGCAAAGCGGGAACCGGCGCTTCGTCTCGCCGGTCGCCTCGGATCCTGTGGCTGCGCATGTGCGCCGGAGCGCACTTGCGACTGGCTCGGGCTATCGCGAGCGGCCTTGTTGACACCCATGCTCCAGGTCGGACGGTTGCCAGTCGCGGCTTCCTTCTGGTAACGCGCGATCTCGCCGTCCGAGAGTCCGGACAGGTAGTTGTAACCCTTGTTGTATTCCTTCACGTGCTCGAGGCAGAAGAGAAAGAACTCTCCTTCCGCATCGCGCCCCACCGGTGCGCGGTGCTGGCCCTTGTTGTCGCAGCCGTCCCATTGGCACCTGGGCCCCGAGTCGTCGGGCTGGTTGGCCGGCTTTTTGCGTTTCGTGCGAATACTGTCGAATATTTTTGAATCAAGTCCCATGCGGCTATTATGCAGGTGCGAAGCGATCACAACAAGAATTGACAAATGGAAAGGTTACAGGCTTTTGGTAGCCCGCTTTTTTGTGCTTCGGATTCTCGCTTCTCAACCGATCACCCGCAGCTTTTCCCATTCGCCGTTGAGATCGCGATAGCCGGCGCCTGGATGCGGCGCGGCAAGGCGCGGTCCTTGGCCGAATAGCTTTTCACGTAACGTTCCCTGCCGATAATCGGTTTTGTAGACGCCCCGCTTCTGCAACTCGGGCACCAAAAGGTCGACGGCGTCCTCGAAGCTGTCAGGCGTCACGGCATAGGCGAGGTTGAAGCCGTCGACGTCGGTATCCTCCACCCATTCCTGGAGAAGATCGGCGACCGTCTGCGGCGAACCGACGAAAACAGGGCCGAAGCCGCCGATACCGACCCAATCCGCCATTTCACGCACGGTCCAGACCTTGTCGGGGTCGATGGTCGTGAAGGTTTCGACGGCCGATTGCACCGCGTTGGTGTAGCGGTGACGGAGTGGCTCGTCGGGGGCGAACTGGCCAAAGTCGATGCCGGTCCAGCCGGAGATCAGCGTCAGGGCGCCTTCATAGGAAACATATTTGCGATATTCGTCGAACTTCTTCTTCGCCTCTGCGTCCGTTTCTCCGAGGATAACGGTCTGCAGGTTGAAGGCGAGGATTTCGCGCGGATTGCGGCCGACGCGCTCTGCAGCCTCGCGGACGTTGGCCACATAGCGCCTGAGAACCGGCTTCGAAGGGGCTGCCACGAAAATACATTCCGCATGGGCTCCGGCAAAGTCCTTGCCGCGGCTTGAGGCGCCTGCCTGATAAAGCACCGGTGTTCTTTGCGGCGACGGTTCGCTGAGATGAATGCCGGGGACGCTGAAATGCTTGCCGGAATGACCGATCGGGTGAACTTTTTCGGGATGCGTGAAGATGCCCGTCTCGCGGTCGCGAACGACGGCGCCGTCTTCCCAGCTTCCCTCCCAGAGCTTGTAGCAGACTTCGAGATATTCCTCGGCAAGATCATAACGATCGTCATGCTTGGACTGCGCCGACTGGCCGATATTGAGAGCGCCGCTGTTGAGGTAGGAGGTGACGATGTTCCAGCCCACGCGTCCCTTGGTCAGGTGATCGAGCGTCGAGATGCGGCGGGCAAAGGTGTAGGGGTGTTCGAAGGACAGGGAGGCGGTCAGCCCGAACCCCAGATGCTCGGTCACATATGACATCGTCGGAATGAGCTGCAGCGGATCGTTGACCGGAACCTGCGCCGAGTGGCGCAGTGCGGCGTCGACATTGCCGTTCAGCACGTCATAGACGCCGAGCACGTCAGCGATGAACAGGCCATCGAACTTGCCGCGCTCGAGCGTCTTTGCCAGATGAACCCAATAGTCGAGATCCTTGTATTTCCACGACTGGTCGCGCGGATGCGTCCATAGTCCGGGCGACTGGTGTCCAACGCAATTCATGTCGAATGCATTCAGCCTGATCTCACGGCTCATTTTTTCTTCCTTTTAATTGTGTTGTCCGGTGGTGCAGGGACAAGCCTTTGTCAGGCGTTACTGCGGCCAAGGCCGTAGGTGAGGGCAAGTGCTCCGACGAGTACGGCGCCCTTGACGAAATCCTGTGTGTAGTAAGGCGCATTCAGCATCGTCAGGCCGTTGAGCAGCACGCCGACGAAGACAGCGCCAACGATCGTGCCGAGCACGTTCGGGCGACGGAGGCCAAGAACCGCGTAGCCGATAAGCGAGGCTGCGACTGCGTCCATCAGCAACGAGCCGCCCGAAGACACATCGCCGCGGCCGACGCGTGCGGCAATGATGATCCCGCCGAGAGAGGCAAGCGTGCCCGAGATGACATAGGCGAGCGTCTTCAGCCTCACGGTCGAGGCGCCGGCCAGCCGTGTCGCAACCTCGTTGCCTCCGGTCGCAAAAAGCAGGCGACCGATGCGGGTCTTCTCGGTGAGAACGAACAGCGCCACGGCGACGAGCAGCATCAGCACCACGGAGACCGGAACGGTGCCGAAGAGACTGTAGCGGCCGATCAGCAGGAAATGCGGATCGTAGGCGCCCGTAGCCTTCGATCCATCCGGCAGGCTCAGGCCTGCCGAAATCGACCGGCCGGCGGTCGGGATCAACTGCAGCCCCGAGAGCAGGAACATCATCGACAGGGTCGCCAGAAGATCCGGCACCCTGAGGCGGACGATCAGGAATGCGTTGAGGAGGCCGACGACCGCGCCAAAAGCGAGGACCAGCGGCACGGTCTCATAGACGTCGAGCTTCCAGACGATCATGCTGTAACTCGCGGCCATGACGCTCGAAGCTGCGACTGCGCCGATCGACAGATCGAAGCCACCGACCGCCAGCGTTACCGTCACCCCGGCGCCGAGGATGGCCACCACCGACACCGCCTGCAGGATGCTCATCAGGTTGTTGAGGTTGATGAAGGCCGGCTGGGCGAGCGCGAAGATAACGGCGAGGACTGCAAGAAGAACGAAGACCGCGCCCGACCGCAGGATTGCCGTAGCACCGCCCAGCCAGCGCGCCGCGCGATCGTCGACGATCAAAATGCCGGGCTGCTTTTTCGCTACCGGGAAGTCTTCGGTGTCTGCGGTGGTCATGCTGTCAATTCCTCGAATACAGATGCGACGGCGCCACTTGCAGCATCCGCAATGCCGTGCCGGTCGATGACAATGATGCGGTCGGCGACTTCGATTGCCTCTTCAGGGTCGGATGTGGCAATCAGCGCGGCGCGGTCGGTGCGGCGACGGATTGCCTGGATGATGTCGTGCCTGGCGCCGACGTCGACGCCCTGGAACGGTTCGTCGAGCAGCAGAAGCCGGCTCGGTTCGGCTTCCCAGCGGGCGAGTACAACCTTCTGCTGGTTGCCGCCCGATAGCGTCCAGATCGATGCGAGCGGTCCAGGCGCCTTGATGTGCAGTCGTTCGATCGCCCTTTCGGCCTCGCGCCTTTCGCGATCACCGAACAGAAAGCCGTGGCGATACCACTTGGCGAGGTGAGGAAGGCTGATCGTCGCCGCCAGCGAGTTTCCGGGCCAGGAAGGCGGCATCAGGGACGAGCGGTGCCGATCTTCGGCGGCCATGGCTACTCCGGCAGCAATGGCATCGGCTGCACTTTTCGGGCGATGCGGTCTGCCGTCGAGAACCATTGTCCCCGCGAGCAGCGGAATAGTGCCGAAAATGGCCGAGAGCAGGCGGCTCTTGCCGGCTCCAAGCACACCGGTGATAGCGACCACCTCGCCTTCATGCACCGAGAGGTCGAAAAGTTCGCTGCTCGGCAGCAGGCGCGCGCCACGCATCTCGAAGATCGGCGCTCCCTGGGCCTGCCTTGCGCCAGGCCGCGCCGATTGCAGCTTGCGGCCGATCATCGTTTCGATCGCCTGGGAAAAATCGATGGGACGTGCAAAGGCACCGACAACCGCGCCGCCGCGCATGACCAGTGCCCGGTCGGCAATGGCTTCCAGATCGGCGGTGCGATGGGAAATATAGAGGATGGCGAGCCCATTCCGGCGCAGCCGCAACAGGACTTCGAACAGCCGACGGCTCTCGTCGGCGGATAGGCTCGCGGTTGGTTCGTCAAGAATGAGCAGGTCTGCCTTGTTGGCAAGCGCGCGGGCGATAGCGACCAGCTGCCTGTCAGCGGCCGGGATATCACCGAAGTCACGATCAAGCGGCAATTCGAAACCGACCGCATCCAGTATCGCCTGGGCTTGACGGCGAATTCCCCTGCGGGAAACGAAGAACGGTTGACCGCGATCGGCGAAGCGATTGAGCAACAGCGCATCGGCAACCGTCAAACCCGGCGCGCCAACCAGATCAGTGGATTGGTGCACGGTGACGACACCCGCCGCCGCCGCCTCGGCCGGGCTACCTGGGGCAAACGGATTGCCTTTCAGAGTGACAGTACCGCCGTCGGCGGAAAGCACGCCGGAGAGGATCTTCACCAATGTCGATTTGCCGGCACCATTTGCACCCATCAACGCCACGATCTCGCCGCGCTCGACCGTCAGCGATGCGGCATCGAGCGCACGGGTCTGCTCGAAGCTGCGGCTGAGATTGTCGACATGGAGCAATGGCATATTGGTAGGCGCCCGTTTAAACATTAATGTCTATATATTTTGTCAGATATGATTGCGGCACGATAGCTGGGGAGGGAGAACGGCTTTGCGAAGTCAGGGACGTGGGGACAATATCGTTGCGGCAGACGGCGCGATTGCAGAATTTCTGCGCCAGAGCCAAGGTGACAATGGGCGCGGATTTGGCCGGATCTGACCGTGTTCGGGCAAAGCTTTGCTGCCCGTTGCCTATCCACAGAATAAAGAATCCCGGCGGACGGCAAAAAACGAACCAAACAATCTACTAATTTGATGGATATTATATCTAATGGAGAAGGCGTCGCGAAGGCGATTATTCGGTCTGTCGGACGACGCGCTCGATAGACTTTAAGAAGGAACATGATCATGAAACATCTCGCCCGGCTTGCAGCGTCAGCAGCCTTCATTCCCTTTCTTTTCTCGCAGGTCGCCTTGGCTGACGGTATTGCTGGAGCTCCTGCACCCTTCGACAAGGGCGGCGTCAAGCTCGCATTGATCAGCTACATCTCGGCCGGCGACTTCTTCCAGGCCTACCAGGCCGGCGCAGAGGCCCAGGCAAAGGCGCTTGGCATTGATCTTCGCGTCTTTCCGGGCCGACAGGATGCCTCGGAGCAGCGTGAACAGATCCTCCAGGCCGTCAATCTCGGCGTCAGTGGCATCGTTATCGACCATGGCCTGCCGGAATCCCTGACCGACGTTGTCCAGCAGGCGCTGGACAAGGGCGTCAAAGTGGTGGCCTTCGACGTCAACCTCAACAATCCCAAGATACCGCAGGTCGAACAGAGCGACCACGAACTGGCGCAGCTCGCGCTCGATCAGGTCGTCAAGGAAAATGGCAAGAGCTTCAGTGCCGGCTATGTGTATGTAGCCGGCTTTGCGCCGTTGGATCGCAGAAACGAAATCTGGGACAAGTTCAAGGCTGACAATTCGGGTGTCGTCGAGAAGGCGCGCTTCGGTAACGTCAGCGACACCACCGCGGCCACGACCGCCGACCAGGCGAAGGCGGCGCTGACCGCCAATCCTGACATCAAGGTCGTCTTTGCGCCCTACGACGAATTCGCGCGCGGCGTGAAGTTGGCCGCCGGCGATCTCGGCATCGCGGACAAGATCAAGATCTATTCCGCCGATGTCTCGACGGCCGACATCCAGGAAATCACCGAGGATGGCAGCCCCTGGGTCGCAACAGTCGCCACCAACCCGGCCGTGGTCGGCGCGGTCTCCATCCGCGCTGCAGCGCTCGAGGTCGCGGGCCAGACGGTGCCGCACCAGATTACGGTGAAGCCGACGCTTCTCACCCAGGAGAGCCTGCGGGCCGCCGGCGTGAAAACGATCGAGGATCTTGCGGCCAAGGTTCCGGCCTTCAACACCAGCGACGCGGCAACCGCAAGCTGGATCCCGCAGAAGCTGTTCTGACGCGTAAGGCGGAGGCGATGGTCGACGCCGTCGCTCCGCCTGCCACTCGATACAATGCGAGAAATACACTGGAGTTTGATATGAGCATCTCGAATGTCATTTTTGCCGCCAGCCATGGCGTCGGGCGGGATGACCTGTTTCTAAGGGCGCACGAGATTTCGGCATCCTTCACGGAGCGCGCCGCCGAACTGGATCGGGACGGGCTGCCGCCCCTACCAGAGATCGTGCGGCTGAAAAATACCGGATTGCTGAACGCGCTGCATTCACCCGAGATCGGTGGCGGCGGGCTGGACTGGGTCGACGCCCTGCGTCTGGTGCGGATCATCGCGCGTGGTGAAAGCTCTCTCGGCCAGCTTCTCGGCTATCACTTCGTCAATAGCCAGTACATCTACTGGGCGCTGAAGGACCAGGCGCGGGCCCATGCGCTGGGTGTGGACACCGTATCGCGAAATCTCTATTGGGGCGCCGCCGTCAACCCGCGTGATCCAGGCTTGGAGCTCACCCCGCGTGGCAATGGCTTTGTATTGAACGGCCGCAAGTCCTTCTCAACAGCCGCGCGCGTATCCGATTACATCAATGCCAATGCATTGCTGGATGGCAAAATTGCCAGCTTCGCCGTGCCCACCGATCGGCCCGGCTACGTTGCCAACAACGACTGGGACAATATCGGCCAGCGGCTGTCCGACAGCGGCAGCGTCGAGTTTCGTGACTTCCCCGTCTATGAGGAGGATTTTTTCGCGGCTCCGGATGAAGCGCCGCCGGTGCTTGCGACATTCAACACGCCGTTGATCCAGCTCGTCTTCGTCAATTTCTATCTCGGCGCTGCTGAAGGTGCCCTTGCCGCGGCCGTCGACTATGTTCGCACCACAACGCGTCCCTGGATAACCTCCGGTGTCGAACGGGCATCCGACGATCCCTATATCCTCGAGCGCGTCGGCGAATTCACCGCGTCGCTGAAGGCATCCGCCGCACTTGCCGACAGCGCGGCTGCAACGGTGCAGGCGGCTCTTTCCCGCGGTCACAATGTTACGGCCCGCGAGCGCGGGGAAGCGGCTGCCGAGGCCTACGCCGCGAAAGTCAATGCCACGCATGTTTCGCTCGACATTACCTCTCGCGTCTTCGAACTGACCGGCGCGCGTTCAACGGCATCAAAGTATGGATTCGATCGCTTCTGGCGGAATGTCAGAACCCACACGCTGCACGACCCGGTCTTCTACAAGGCAAAGGAAGTCGGGGAGTTCGTGCTCAACGGCAAGATCCCCGAGGTCAGCCTCTACAGCTGACAAGCCAGGTAGGAGAAATCAAAACCCCCGTTCCTTGTCGAGGAACGGGGGTCTTCTTTTGGCAACGAAAGTCAGAGCGCGCCGTTTTTTGGCGGCCGGACATCGTTCAGATGATAGTTGCCGACCACATGATACTTCCAGCGAACGGGGTCGTGCAGCGTGTGCGTGCGTGCGTTGCGCCAGTGACGGTCAAGATTGAGCCCGATCCGCGTTGAGGACGTGCCGGCAAGTTCGAACAGCGTGCTTGAGGCCTCAAGAGCAATCTCCGTCGTCAATACCTTGGCCGCGGCGACGGCAAGCGTCGCGTCGACGACCTTGGCCTCCGTCGGATCGATCTGGGCGAGGTCCACTTTCCGTCCGGCGCGTTCGACCATCGCCGAGGCTGCCTCGAGACGGATGGCGATCTGCCCGATCTTGGTGATCGTCAATGGGTCATCCGATGCGCGCTCGACGCCGCTGTCCATCCATGGACGGGCTTGTGTCTTGACGAAGATCAGGGTCTCGCCAAAGGCGGCGCGGGCAATTCCGAGATCGACGCCCGCATGAATGATCTGGCCGACCGAGCCGATCGTTGATGGCCGTTCGAAGCCCTTGTGATGGTGGACGACCGCATCGGCATTGACGTAGACATTGTTGAGAATGGTCGTGCCGCTGCCGGTCGTGCGCTGCCCGAAGCCGTCCCAGTCGTCGACGATCTCGATGCCTTCGGCACCCTTTGCGACGAAGGACATGGTCAGACGGTCCTCTGCGTCGACGGCAAAGACCGTCACCCAGTCCGCAAAGAGCACACCGGTGGAATAGAACTTGCGGCCGTTGATCCGATAGCCGAGCCCCTCACGCGAAATGCGGGTGTTGTATTGGCCGACGGTCTTCGTTCCCTTCTCGGAAAGCGCATTGCCGAACCTGTCGCCCGCTAGCACCCGTTCGAAGAAGTATCGCTTCTGTTCTTCGCTGCCGTCGGTGCGCAGGGCCTCCAGGATATAAAAATGGTTCTGCGGAATCTGGCCGATCGACGCATCGCCTTCGGCAAGGATCGCCGTGATCTCGGCCAGCACCGCGTTGGAGACGTCGAGCCCGCCATATTCGGACGGCACGGTAATTGCCAGAAGGCCGGATTGCGACAGCGCGTCGAGCTCGTCGAAAGGCAGGGTCCGATCCAGATCGCGCGCGCTTGCCGTCTTTGCGAAATCTGCCGAAAGGCGCTTTGCTATATCGAGGGCCTCGTCGTCACTTTGAATGACGTGCACCTCGCGTTTCTCTTGTTTGAGCCTAACTATATTTTCCATGAAAAACTTTCCCGATCTTTTGGACCTATGAGACTACGACGGCGTCAGCTCTTGCCCTTCCACGGCACCAGCCAGGTCTCGAGCGATCGCATCACCAGCGTGAAAGCGAAGGCACAAAGCGCAATGATGCCAATGCCGACGAAAACGACATCGGTCGCCAAAAACTGCGATGCCGACATGATCATGAAACCGATGCCGCGCGTGGCAGCGATCAATTCGGCGGCCACCAGCGTTCCCCAACCGACTCCAAGCGCGATGCGGATTCCGGTGAGGATCTCAGGCAGGGCAGATGGAAGCACAATGTCGAAGAACAGGTTCCAGCGGCTTGCGCCAAGCGACAACGCAGCGTTGACACGCTCGATCGGCAATGCCCGCACACCGGACTGCGCCGAAAGGCAGATCGGCGCGAACATGGCGAGGACCAGAAGCGTAATCTTCGAAGTTTCGCCGATACCGAGCCAGATGATCATCAAGGGAAGGTAGGCAAGCGGCGGCAGCGGCCAGTAGAACTCAATGGGCGTATCGAGCACACCCTTGGCCCAGCGGTTGAGCCCCATGGCAAGGCCGACCGGAATCCCGAGCGAACAGGCAATCAGCGCCGCTGATAGAATCCGGAACAGACTGGCAGAGACATGTTCCCACAGCGAGGCGCCTGCATAGCCGTCATGATAGAAAGCGATTGCCTGGGTCAGCACTTCCTCGGGCGTCGGCAGAAAGAGGTGGGCGACGAAGCCGGATCTCGCCACTGCCCACCATGCCACCAAAAGCACGATGCCGGTGATGATGCTGATCGATGACGTCGATTTCTCGCCGATGCCGAAACCGCGCATCTTCACGAGGCGCTTGGCGACAGGTTGCGATATGCGAACGTCTACGTCGCCTCTTGCAAGATCGGTCATTCGGCCGCACTCCTGAAGTCCTCTGAGCTGTGAACGATGGCGCGGATTTCCTCGCGCAAGTTGGCGAACTCGGGTGACGCCTTGATTTCGCGGGCATCGCGGTTCTTTGCAAATCTCTTGACGAAATCGAGGTCGAAGCGGGCAACGATCCTGCCGGGTCGAGGCGACATGACAATCACCTGCGTGCCGAGAAACAGGGCTTCCTCGATTGAATGGGTGATGAAGAAGATGCGCTTGCCGGTCCTGTCCCAGACGGAAACCAGCAGTTCCTGCATCTGCTCGCGGGTGAGGCTGTCGAGCGCTCCGAACGGCTCGTCCATCAAAAGAATATCGGGATCGGTCGCAAGCGCACGGGCGATGCCGACCCGCTGCCGCATGCCGCCGGACAGCTCGAAAGGCATCGCATTGGAGAAATCTGCAAGGCCCACAAGCTGAAGCAGCGCCTGCGAACGGTCGCGCCGCTCGGACCGGCCGACGCCAGCAAACTTCAATCCAAGCGCCACGTTGTCCAGCACCGATTTCCAAGGGAGCAGCGTATCCTTCTGGAAGACGACGCCGCGGTCGGCACCCGGAGCAACGATCGGCCGACCGTCGAGGGTAATCGAGCCTTCCGAAAGCGGAAGGAAGCCAGCGATCGCGTTCAGAAGGGTAGATTTGCCACAGCCGGATGCGCCGAGGGCAACGACAAAACTTTGGTCGGGAATGTCGAGCGACACTCTATCCAAGGCATGCACCGTTCGTCCGTCGCGCGCGGCGAAATAGACACTTGCACGTTCGACTTTCAACATGTGTGGTCAATCCATAAATCGTCCCGCGCCGCAATTGTATGCGAACGCGGGACTGTTTTATCGTCAGTTGCTCGGCGCGACGACCGCGTCCGGGGTGACGAAGGCGGCATAGCTTGGGAGAACTTCGGAAACCTTGCCCTGCTCCTTTAGGAAGGTTGCCGTGTCCTTGAGGATCTTCGCAGCGCCCGATTTCTCGCCGCCGCCGAGCCAGGCGTCGGAGGCCTGCACCTCAGGCGTCAGGAGCGTGAGGTTCTTAAGGGCGGCGGACTGCTGCTCCGGCGTGCCGCCGAGCGTCTTGGCAAGCAGCTTGGCGTTGTCGCTATCCGGACCCCAGGCTGCCTTGTCGCTGTCGAACGAGGCGTAGTATTTGTTGATGACGCCAGCAAACTTCTTCAGGAACTCCGGATCCTTCGAAGCAAAGCTTGCGGCAGAGACCCAGGCAGAGAATGTCGGAGCACCCTTGTCGGCAACTTCCTTGGAGGTGATCAGTACCTTGCCGTTCTTCTTAAGTTCGGTCAGTGCCGGGTCCCAGACGAACCCGCCATCGATGTCGCCGCGGTTGAAACCGGCAACGATCTGCGGCTGCGGAATGGCGAAAACCTGAACATCCTTTTCTGTCAGGCCCAGGCTCTTGATCAGCGCCAGGAGCTGGTAGTGGTCCGTGGAGACGGGTGCCGCGGCCAGCTTCTTGCCCTTGAGGTCGGCAAGCGTCTCGATGCCGGACCCATTGCGGACCACCAAGGCTTCGTCGATCCCCGAAATCGAGGAGAGATAGAAGGCCTTCACGTCAAGCCCGCGCGACGTCGCCGCAGCGAAGGGGCTGGAGCCGACATATCCGATCTGCACGTCGCCCGAAGCGATTGCCGCGAAGATATCGGCGCCGGAATTGAACTTGCGGAAGTCGATGTCGTAGCCGGTGGCCTTTGCGAAATCGCCGTTGCCGATCGCGACCGAGGAGGGCAGGGCGTCGGTCTGGTACCCGACGACGACCTTCTTATCAGCAGCATCGGCTGTGAAAGCGGCAGCGAATGATAGCGCGCCGAACAGGCCCGCGAGCAGTGTCTTTTGGAGTTTCATGATCCGTCCCTATCGTTGATGCCGAGACTGGCTCTCGAGCCTTGTTCATCGTCCGCTCTGTAAAGCGTCAATGACGGCAACCTAAGGAGCGCAAAACTCTTTTGACAGTTAAAACCATCTATTTTATCGACTACTGGCGGAATTCCGTACTTTTGTGTTTGTGCGGATAAGACGAAACCGGCCGACGTCAGGTTCTCACGAGAATTGTGTTTGCAAAGGCTTTGGCGAACCTGGCCCTATCGATCGGGAAGACCTTTGCGCGATCTACAATAAGTCCAACGTCCGGGAAATTGCCCGCGCCCCAAACCGCCGCTTGCGATGGCCCTCCGGATTTTCAAGCTCCGGCGCTAGAATTTTGACGACGGAGAATGGTGTCGTCTTGTCCGTCAACGCAACAGACAGCACAGAGGCGATGCCGGCATTTCTAAGGTGATCAAGGGTGTGGGCCAGCAATGCCGGTGCGCCGCGAGCGCTGGGTTCTAACCCGGTGAAAGCCTTAGTGGGCGCGGATGAAAGCAGGTGTCTTGTTTCCCCCGATAAGGGGCGTTGAAAGGTGTCGGGATGAATGTCATCCCGAGCCCCGCTGATAAAGGTCAACCTCGCCTGCGCCGCCTCGGTTATGGCACGAATGACTGCCTGAACGGGATCGGGATGCGTTCCGCTGCCGTGCGTCACGTCGAGATAGCGCGGCTGCCTGATTTCCATGATATTGGCCGGCGCCAGCAGCGCCGAATAGCAAGGTATGCCGATGTCGCTGGTGATGTCGAACAACCGGAGGACCAGACCGGCGCGCGCCACACGTTCCGTAAGCTGTGCCACCACATCCTCATCAAGCGACAACGGGTCGATGCCGCAGGCGATGCGGCCGGCGTCCGACATCACCTGCCAAAGTATATAGGCGTCACGCTCGATCCGCTCGAGCACGGCGTGAAGATTGGCTTCGTCGATGGTATTGCCGGATGCCAGCCCGTCCGACGACTGCCAGAAACGCGCCTGAGAAGCGGTCGCATCCAGAACCACTGCATCGAAGGGAACAAGTGTCTCGCGGCCGGTGATGAGATTAAGCCCTGCCACCCATTCCAGCTGATCGTCGGGGCGGATATCGTCCTGCCCGTGAGCGACGAGACAATTCAACGTCTCAACCGTTCGGCCGGCATGCGCCAATTCCCGCCAGCTTGCCCTGTTGGTGGGTACTTCTGGACGCCCGGCAACCGCCCGCTCAAGTGCCTCCATGGCAGCGGACACCTTGGCGTCGATGTCGGTGATACCTTTGCCCTGGTTGATCACGATCGACTTCGCATTGGGCGCAACGGCATTCCATACCGGGATGCCGAGGCTATCCAGCGTCGTCAACCGAGACAGTCTTGTGATCCCGAAATTCTGCAGCAACGGTTCTATCCGCAGCAGAGTCTCCTCTGGCGAGCACGCGCGATCCGAATAGGCTGACGACGCACCTGCTGCGTCGTCAGATTGCATTTCCATCGATTCAACCGACGAACTGACCGGAAGCAACGGCCTCCTTCGAGCTCACAACAATTGCGAGATCGACGCCCTTGGTGATGGTTGCCCCGGCATGGCGCAGCTTGTGTGCCTCAGCGAGCGCGCCGCCTTTTGCGGGTGGTAGCTTTGTAACCGTCCCGGCGCCGAGGTCGGCAAGCCAGAGTTCGGTTTCGCCGGGAATGCCAATTACGACTACCTTTGCCATTACAATGCCCTTTCGTTTCAGATTGCGGTTTAAAATCCTGCCTTCAGCAAGCCTTCACGGTAGTGATCCTTCTGCCACTGCTCCTTGATCGGAACGATGGACAACCATTCGTCGACGTCGAATTCCGGATAGCTCTCACGAACTTTCCGGACGAATGAACGAGCCTTTTTTTGATTGCCCAGCATCGCCCAGCTAGCGGCCGACAGTCTGCCGGCAGGCTCGCCATTCTGCATCCTGGCGACCGAGGCCAGAGCCTGCTCGTAGCGCCCGAGATAGTAGTTCGCGCCCGCTGCGGTCCAGTGATAGAGGTCCGGGCAGAGAGGATTAAGGTCGATTGCCTGCTCGATCTTTTCCAATCCTTGCGCCGGCAGCGAAGCATGAACAAGCGTGTCGGCGTGGTCGGCGATGACGTCGGCATAGTGCGGGCTCAAGGTCTCGGCGAGTTGGAGGGCGGCGGCGCTTTCATCGAAATCGCCAAGAAAGAGCTTGGTAACTCCGAGCTCGCGGTAGCCGGCGGCCAAGTCCTGCCCCGCTGCAATGGCGTGATTGGCGTGGGTCTCCGAAAGCCTCAGATGCTCGATGTCCCCACGGGCCGTCAACAGCCATTCCCTGGAATGAGTTCGCGCCAGACCGCTGAGAGCCGGGGCGAAATACTGGCTCTCCTGCAGGGCTGCGCGAAATTCCCTACGGGCCCGTCGAATGTCTGGAAGCGTCAGGTTCTGCAGATAGTGCTGGCCGAGGAGATAGTGATGATATGCGGCGGGGTTCTGCTCGAAGTATTCCCGCGCCAGTTCGTTGCGTTGAACTTCATTTACGACGCCCGCCGCCACTCGACGGGCGATTTCGCGGCGCTGAATGGGAAGCTCGCTGCTCTTCAGGCTGAAGCGCTCGGCCCAGACAACCTCGTCATTTGCGATATGGATAAGCTGGGCGAACAGCGAGGTCTCATCGCCGCCGCTCAATCGGGTATCCAGGAAATACGAGATCGAATGCTGCTTGATAAGCGCCATCTTATCCGCATGCCGGCTGATCTGCGCGGAGGTGAAGGGCGCCACCACGCGTAGCGTGCGCGCCGCCGAAAGGCCGATCGTGATGTCCTGTATCAAAAGTTCCGCCATCGCCGACGGGCTTGAAATCCGCCCGATATCGGCAGGCGGCAACAGTGCGACACGTGGAATCAGCTGCTTTGCCAGCGGGTCGACCGCAGTGTCTGGGGGAATTGCCAACCGATTTGTCGCCACGCTCGGCCGAGCCTCGGGATATCGCTTCTCGTAAACCCGCCGGGCGACTTCAAGTGCATGAGCATCCGGGGTCAGAGAAAGAGTGCCCCAGATCGCGCTCTTCCTGCGCTCGAATATCTTGCGGAGCGCATCAACTTCACCATCGGCCTCATAGGCATCCACCAATAGCTGGTGGATGTTTTCGCCGTCGGGATTTATTCGCAGCAGGCACAGTACGGCCTCCTTGATCAAGGCCCTGTCGTCAACCGTTGCAGCAGGGGATAGGGACTCCTCCACCGACCGTAGCAGCAGGCCGGTATGCCGGGCCCTTTCCTGTTCTATCCATTCGCTGAAAGCCGCAGTCTGAAATTCAAGGCTCTCGAGGAACACGTGCCGCAGCAGCCGCACCAAGCTGTCGATCCGCTTTATCGGACTATCGGGCTCGATGCGGGCGAGCTCGGCCAGATCGCTATCGAGTGCGCTCCGATCGAGGCTAATGGCGGTTGGTGTGAATTTCAGGAATTCGACCCCAATCTCGGCCTGTCGGATCAACACTCTTGATATCGTCTTGCGCAGATTGACGAGCGAAATGCTGTGATCCTCGCTTTCCCACAGCATGCGCGCGGCGTTGCCTCGGGAGACGTCCTCGCGATTGGTCGCCAGCAGGTAGCAGATCAGAAGCAGACCCTTGACGGGAAAGCCGACCGGTTCCCCCCTAGTGTCAACGAGCCGCAGCTCACCGAATGTTGCCAGCCTGAAAGTCATCTACTCTCCGCCCCGTCTCACAGTCATTCTATGCAGAATATGAATCGAATAATTCAACGTACCGGCGTGTAGAGCTTTCGCCCACACCTGCCGTCGACAGGCGACGTGAAGGAAAAGCTAACGCCGCGTTTCGCGGTCTTTTGTTGCAAACAAAGCTTTGATCATAGGCGACATTATGCCGGTCATCGTTAGCGCTTGCGCCTTGTCCTGTTCGAAAAAGTAGCTCGGGGACACAGAAAGAACCTTTGAGGCGGCAAGCAGTTTACTAGGGCCGATCGGCTCTTCGCCGATTTCATACTTATGAAGCTGGCTGACTGAAGTGCCAATTTGTTCGGCAAACCACTCTGGCGTCAGATCCGCCAGCAATCGCCGCATTCGCACTCGCGACCCGATATGTACGTCGATAGGGCTGGGCGCGCAAATCGTCATGATCCTCTCCCAACTCGAAGCGATGCGATACTCTTAATTATGTAAATGAAATATGCAACCGAAAGCGATCCACCGCGGGGTTGGTGTAATATCCCGGTGCCAAGTCGAGTTCTAGCCGGTGGGGAGAGGGCGGTCTCAGTCGCGGAAATGCGTCGTCCACATCGTCGTCGCCTCGAAGATCCAGCCGGACGGGGGGTCGGCTCGCTTATCCGGCGCCTCGACCACGGCAGCGATGAGTTGCTGGGCATCCGCCAATTTCTGATTGACGCTGTTTGCCTTCAAAAGCGTAAGGAGTTCCGCGGCTCGGCCGGGTTCCATGTCTCCGGCAGCCGATAGAATGCTTTTGTAAGTTCGGTCTTTGAAAAATATTGAGTGGGCAGCGCCCAGCACCTGTCGATATTCTGCTTGCGTGATGCGGTTTGTTTCCAGGTTCAAGTCAAGCGTTGCCCTGACATTTGCCAATGGTTCGCTGAGCGGTAGAAAGCCGAGCCCGGCGGGTGCGTGTGATTGCGCGATTTCGGCGTCGTCTTCTACCACACCGCTGATGAGATCCTCATAGATCTTGCCAAGGCCGACCATACCGAAGGGCGCGCACTCGGCTGCTCTCAGCGCGCCCATGCTCGCCGCGCCGTAGACGTGGACACCTTTCGAAAGCGCGAACAATATTTCCTTGTGCCAGACGGCGGGGACCTGCTCGTAGACACCATCTATCAGCCCGATCACATTCGCGCCTTCCTGCACCGCCTGATAAACGTCCCCCTGCCGCGCCGGCGCGCGCAGGTAGAACACTACCTCCGCTGGTAGGTCGGTACCATGGAGCGTCGGCCCGCCGAAAATCACCTTCATCGCGAATTCAATGTCCTCTGCAAGGTCTACGTGCTCGAACAACTGCCTGCCTTTTCTACCGGGTTTTTATCTCGGAGTGCAAAGGTTGGTACGTGATCAACTTTCCCCGGCGGCCATTTCTGGTTCACCTTCGCAAGGTGGGTTGCCTTCCGTCGCCGCGGAAGTTGACTTTCCATTCTAAATTGCAGAGGCTTTAAGCCGAGGAGTGAGGAGCGCAGCAGAACTGTGCCGGGTACGCCTCGTCGTAGAAGAAGAGGAGAAGATGGTTCGCCGCTCGAAGCTATCCAGGACTACAACTATGACTTGAGTGAAAACCTCCACACTTTGAAAAGTGACGGGATCGTTGGGCTCAAAAAGGCGTTTTCTCGGGCTTGCTGAGCGCATGCGTGAAGACATGATGGCGGCATTCTGGTCTGCGATCCAGCGTCCGGGCGGCGCCGTTGGCCGAGGGCCTCGTCGCTGGTACGTCGAGATCCATCCGCAGGATTTTTCCGGCTTCGTTGAGCTTGTGACCCACCCATGGGTCGTGGCCATGTGTGAAGGCGTGCTGGGCAAGGACTACCAGATCGTCGAGATCGGTTTCGATGTTCCGTTTCAGGGCGCGAAATACCAACCCTGGCATCGCGACTTTCCGTCTCCCACGGATACCTATGTCGAGCGGCGGATAACCTCGCTTGCCTTCAATCTCAGCGGTGTGGACGTCACGGAAAACATCGGGCCGTTCGAGATCGCGCCGGGAACGCAGTGGGAGAACGGTCGCAAATGGAAGCAGGAGATGTTTCCTCCAAAGGAGATATGGCCCCAATTCCAGTCGCTCGCCACGCGCAAGTTCCCGCAGCTCGGGGACATATCCTGCCGCTCGGCCCTGACGATCCATCGCGGCACGGAGCACGGCTCGCCGATCGCCCGTCCGGTTATGGTGTTGGGCGTCGTTTCGCCCGGCGCCGGACATGCCGAACTGCACGATATGATGATCACTCAGGACTATTTCGATGCGCTTCCAGCGGCCGTCAAGGAGCATCTGGTGTGCAGTATTTCCGAGGTGTTGATACCGGTCACGCAGAAGCACGACATCGAAGGTCTGGTGATGGGTGCCGATCCGCAGTGAGCGACGTCGACGATCGTCGGAATGAGCGATGCATGGGGCTCGCCATGCTCTTGCGAACAGGGGGTCAGCGAGCCCCGCGCCATCATCATGATGGATATGCCGTCATGAGCTTCGACGAGACATCGGGAAAGCCTATGTCATGGCTGGCTTATGTCGGCGCCGGTTGGAGCCTGGCGCTCATCCTAGGACATCCGCCAGGCCCCTTTTGCCGTCCGCACGAGGGCACGCATCAGACGGCATGCCTTATTGGCAGTCGCATGAGACGCCGTCTTGGGTGATCGGAAATACAAGCTACAGAAAGTTAATATCCACAACGGCTGATCCGAAACGGTACAAACTGCCCTTAAAAAGGACGGACTTGCCGCCAGCAGAAAGACCGCTATTTACGCGCCTTACCTACAACGGATACAACGTCAGTTCGCCAGAAGGGTCTGGCGATCGAAAAATTTGGAGAAGCCGACATGGCGACTGGTACAGTGAAATGGTTCAACTCGACGAAGGGCTTCGGCTTCATTCAGCCTGACGACGGCAGCACGGACGTTTTCGTCCACGTCTCGGCGGTAGAACGCGCTGGCATGCGCGGCTTGAACGACGGCCAGAAGATCACCTACGAATTGGTGAAGGACCGCAAGTCCGGCAAGATGTCGGCCGACAACCTTCAGGCATAAAACTCAACGGCGGCCTTTCCGGTGAGAAGAGAGGTCGCCGTCGTTTGGCGTCGGGCAGTTTGCCGGCGGTTTTCCGACTTGCGCTCATATTCTAATTGGCGAATGTCAGCCGTATCACGCAACGGCTGTCTTTCCCCGTTGGAAATCAGATGAGGGCGGTTGCAGACGAATAACGTCCGCGCTGATTGATGACGCCTTCAACAAAGCCGCCACCTCCGTCGTCAGCACGCTTGCGGTGGTTGAAAACCGCGCGCCGTAGTCCGCACATCCACGAGCCAGTGCTGGCCAGGCAAAGCTCAGCTGCGACGCCGTCTTCCCGCTCCGGACAGCACCAAGCTACCGCAGCTTCGGCCACCCTTGCGCCCAAGGGTCACACCATCGCCCGACGCCGTCGTCAATGTCTTCGTGATAGATTATCGACCAGCAAACTCAAGACGCACGTATAGGACCGTTGCAGGCCGCAACGATCCTCACATGTACCGCGCTAGTCATTCTGTCCGAGGCTGATCAGCCTATGCGCGGGATTCGCGCGCCGGAAGAACCTTCTTCTTAGGGCCCGGAAGCAGGCCTTCACGCTGAAGCTGCTTGCGAGCGAGCTTGCGATGGCGGGCAATGCCCTCGGCCTTTTCGCGTGCACGCTTTTCCGACGGCTTCTCGTAGGCCATGCGGGCCTTGATTTCCCGGAACAGACCCTCGCGCTGCATGCGCTTCTTGAGGACGCGAAGCGCCTGGTCGATGTTGTTGTCTCGCACTAGAACTTGCAAAGATGTATCCTTTTTTGTCGTGATCCGCGGTCGCGCGGCGACCACCTAGCATTCAAATCGGTGTTAGTTGTCTCGGCAGCTAGACGACTTTAAGCCAGGGCGCGCACCAACTATGGGGAGCTTCCCGGCCAATATTAACGCTGCATATCCGAGCGCAATTGTCTTGCTGGCACGCGTCCTATCACATCGGTACGATTTTCCCATAGAAAAACGCAAAAATCTCGATTTTGTCCGCGGTTGCTTCAAAAATTTGCGACCCGCACTCAAATCGAGGGTCTTTGACCGTGTCAGCCGAGGCTCAAATAGGGCTCTACGCGCCACATTGCTGCCGGTCGCCTCGAGGATCGGGTGCGACCTGGCGTGGATGCGACTGCATTGAGACGTGGCCCGAGTCGGGCTCGACGGCGGTAGCGTTCATTCGTTTGGCCAGAAAGCGCTCGATGCACATTTTATGCACGTCGCGGGCATTGAACGGTTCTGCACACAGACGCGGTCTTATCATGGATCAAATTTTGAGACACGAGCGAACCCGCCGTCCGACTATCACGAAGAGTTTCGTTATCATTATCACTGGTTTGACGTATCAGAGCAGTCGGGCCCGAAGGAGGATTAAGTTTATGAAAGCCATTGGCAAGGGCATGCGGACGGCGACCATAACAGTCGCCGCGTGTTTGGCAGCCTTGTGCGCCACAGGCACATCATCGGTCTCGGCTCAGACAATCATCGAAGACTGGAGCAAGGTAACCCCTCCGGCTCCGCCAGAGCTAAAGCCCGTAGCGGTCGACGCTCCAAGCACCGCCCTCCTGCTTCTTGATTTCAACGGCGCGCAGGATCCAACCAAGGGGCCGTGCAACGCCAAGACCAAACCTCGCTGCCTAGCCTCCGTGCCCAAGGTTCAAAAGCTGCTCGCAGACGCCCGGGCCAAAGGTGTGTTCGTCGTATATAGTCTTGGCGGCGCAGGCACGCCGCAAGACATCGCGACCGATATCGCGCCACTGGCGAACGATCCGGTCGTAAAGTCCGGCCCAAACAAATTCGTCGGCACAAATCTCGATAAACTTCTGGACGACAAGGGAATAAAGACCGTCATTGTCACGGGCACCGGATCGGAAGGTGCCGTTCTTGACACAGCGACCGATGCCGCGCTGAGGAAGGGAATGAATATCATCGTTCCGGTCGACGGGATGTCTTCGACAGAGCTCTATGCCGAGCAATACGTTGCCTGGCATCTGACCCACGCTCCGGGTGTTTCCGCCAAGGTCACGCTGACGAAAATCGAGATGATTAAGTTCTAAACGGGGACCGGGAAACGGCTGGGCCTCTCGGCAGCCGAGCCTTAAGCGAGGTGGAGGCGCACAGCTGCGGGTGTCCATTGGGCGCCCGATCCGTGATAATTGTCACCAAAATTAATATTTTATGCGCAAAATCAACAAATCGTCACCAAAATCGCATTGCTTGCAGCCCATGGCACCGTATGAATGAGGGATATGTATTTCGAAACTACCTGCAGGTGCTTCGTTCATTTGCTCTCACGAGCAAGGAGCGAGTAGTCGATTCGCAAAGGGATGCCGTCTCCTCTATCCCTCTTCCGAGCGATGTCGGTATCACATCGCAGTCGTCGCCAGCGCATGCATAGAGCCGGCAAGCTACCGGCTCCATCAATTTCAGCTCATCGGAGCAATGAGAGGCTGTCTACTTGGCAGCATTCAGTTGAAGGCGGCTCACGCCGGCAGCAACGTTCAGGCCCGTATTTGCTTCGGCGCTGAGGGGCTGCAATCCAAAGTTCTTGGAGGTTCCTCCGACCAGCGCATTTGCACCGAGCCCGACACCCACGGTGCCGGAAGCCGAAACGCCGACATAGGTTCCAGCAAGCGCATGGTCGCCGGATTTGCTGGCGGCCAGCGTGTACACAACCCATCGCAGATAGGATTTGTTGGTTACACCGATATCGATGCCGAGTTTTCCGATGCTACCCGTATATTTCTCAACCGCGCCGGTCCTTTTGACGAGCTGGCAGTTCACGCCTTTGCTCGACCCCAGCAGCAGCCCGACGCCGCCGTTGACCTCGCAGGACAATGTTCCCAGGCGTTCCTTTTCGCCGGTGGCGACTGGCGCAGGATGCTTGGTTTTGTGATGGACGGGGGCGGCGCTGACGGCCGACGCGAAGGCGATCGACGAAATCGCGGCGATTGCAACGAAGGTTTTCATGGGAGTTCCTTGCCTGGTCATAATCCGGCTCAAACATGCCGTCAGGTCTTAAAACGACGGACCCCTGGAAGTTGTTCCCTTGTTACTAAATCGACGGTTGCGGAGCATGCAGCGCAGGGGTCGGTGGTCGGCCCATTGGGTAACGCCAGTGCCCTCCGTCAAAGGCCTTGTTGGCGATAACTTGCGGCCGGCGTGTGCGAATTCAGGCCAACACGCCTGAGAGAACCATCTTTGAAATGAACTTGCTGAGCAAGCCCGGATCGAAGTGTCCCCCTGAGCGCAGCATCATGTCTACGGCTTCTGCTTGCGTCCAACCGTTCTTGTAAGGACGCACGGTCGTCATTGCCTCGTAGACATCGCAGATCTCAGCAAGCCTTGCTTCAAACGGTATCGTATCGCCTGCCAGGCCGAGGGGATAGCCGGAGCCGTCGTATCGTTCGTGATGGTAGCGGCAGATGTGGAACGGCTTCGGTTCTTGCGCTTGATGTCTCTGAAGCTCCCGCAGCCAGTATTCTCAACCGCTACAAATGCCTGTGAAAAGCTTATCGTAATAACAGTATCATCTCAATCGCGATTCTAGCGGAAATCGTCGTAAGTGCGGTATTACATTAATATACGGGGATATATATAAGCAGAAAATAGTATTTCTGCGAGAACTGTCCTCAAAAATACCTGGAACGTCATTTTTTCCGAAAATATGTACTGAAGAAATCTGTTTGTACTGGCAATATCATTGTGACATTTAAAACTCGGCGTGTGTTTCTGCGTGGCTCCCTACAGCTCAATTATTCCACAACGGCGGTGCAGCATCGAATCTCTCTTGAAATGTTTAGTAACTTGGTCAACACTAAACATATTGCTCAACACGATGGGAATGAGGACGTGTTGGGCAAATGGGAATTGGGAAATTCCGAGGGCGGCGTTGCGCCGGCTTCTGTATCTGGGAGGATTACATGCAGAAGATTTTGAAGACATTGCTGGGTCTGGCCTCGGGATTGATGGTCTCGATTTCCGCGCCGACACTTGCCAAGGCGGACCAGTTGACTCTGTGCTGGGCGGCCTGGGATCCGGCCAATGCACTCGTCGAGCTTTCGAAGGACTTCACGGCGAAATCTGGCATCGACATGAAATTCGAGTTCGTCCCGTGGACCAGTTATGCCGATCGCTTTCTCAATGAATTGAATTCGCACGGGAAACTCTGCGACCTGATCATCGGTGACAGCCAGTGGATCGGGGGCGCCGCGGAGAATGGACATTATGTCAAGCTGAACGACTTCTTCGACAAGGAAGGCATCAAGATGGATGACTTCGTGCCGGCGACGGTCGTTGGCTATTCCGAATGGCCGAAGAATTCGCCGAACTATTGGGCGCTCCCCGCCATGGGCGACGTGGTCGGCTGGACATATCGCAAGGACTGGTTCGAAAAGCCTGAATTGCAGAAGGAATTCAAGGCCAAGTTCGGCAAGGATCTCGGCCCCCCGAAGACCTATGATGATCTCAAGGAGATCGCCGAATTCTTTCAGAAACGCGAGGTCGACGGCCATACGGTCTATGGCGCCTCCATCTATACCGAGCGCGGTTCCGAAGGCATCACGATGGGCGTGACCAACGTCCTCTATGACTGGGGCTTCCAGTACGAAAATCCGAAGAAACCCTATGACATGAAGGGCTTCGTCAATTCGCCAGAAGCGGCCAAGGGCCTTGCATTCTACAAGTCCCTCTACGATTGCTGCACGCCTCCGGGAAGCTCGAACATCTATATGACGGAATCCGCCGACGCCTTCAAATCGGGGCAGGTGGCGATGCAGATGAACTTCGCGTTCACGTGGCCCGGTCTCTATAAGGACGAGAAGGTCGGTGGCGACAGGATCGGCTTCTTCCCCAATCCGGCGGAAAAGGAACATTTCGCCCAGCTCGGCGGACAAGGGATTTCGGTGGTGTCCTACTCCGAAAAACGCGATGCCGCGCTTCAATACATCAAATGGTTCGCCCAACCCGACGTGCAGGCCAAGTGGTGGAAACTCGGTGGCTATTCCTGCCTGAAGGCAGTGGTCAACGCGCCCGACTTCGTCTCCAGCCAACCCTATGCCGGCGCCTTCCTCGAATCGATGGCGATCGTCAAGGATTTCTGGGCCGAGCCCAGCTATGCACAGCTGCTGCAGGCCATGCAGAAGCGCACGCATGACTACGTGGTTGCGGGGAAGGGCACTCCTCAGGAAGCACTCGACCTGCTGGTCAAGGACTGGACCGAGATTTTCCAGGATGACGGCAAGCTTTGATGTTTTCGTCCGCTGACATTTCGTCCGCAGAAGGAATAAAATTCACCGAGAACATCGCGAAGCAGCAGTCCGGAACCGCCGATCGGTCCGGATTGCCCGGCCATCGCAGCATTGCCAATCAAGGTGACGACATTGACTGACAGCAAATTATCCTTAGTCGAGCGGGGCGCGGAAGCAGCGGCGAAGGCAACCCCGCAACCGGTCCTACTGCGCATGCGCGGACTGTCCGACCGGGCCATTGCCTGGGCCTTCATCACACCGACGATTGTCCTGCTTCTCGCCATCAACATATTTCCACTGTTTTGGGCGATCTATCTGTCATTCACCAACTTTCGCGCAAACCGCCCGAATGCAGTTGCCGAAAGCGTTGGCCTGAAAAATTACGAACGGGTGCTGACCGACCCTGATATCTGGCAGGCGATGCAGACGACGGCGCATTTCGTCTTCTGGACCATTCTCCTGCAGACGCTGATCGGGTTTTCGCTTGCCTACCTGATCGACCGGAAGTTTCGCGGCCACGCATTCTGGACGACGATCATCCTCATTCCGATGATGTTGTCGCCTGCTGTCGTCGGCAATTTCTGGCGGTTTCTTTACCAGCCGCAGATCGGCCTTTTTGCCTATGTCGTCTCGTTCCTGACAGGAATTCCGACAGCCAATATCGAAATGCTGGGCAATGTCTCGCTGGCGCCATGGGCGATCGTCATCGTCGATACCTGGATGTGGACGCCCTATGTGATGCTGATCTGCCTGGCGGGACTGCGCTCGATCCCAGACTATATTTACGAGGCGGCCGAAGTGGATCGCGCTTCGCCGCTTCGGCAGTTCTGGTCGATCACGCTGCCGATGGTCCTTCCTTTCATCATGCTGGCGGTACTGTTCCGCGGCATTGAAAACTTCAAAATGTTCGACATGGTCAATCTTCTGACCGGCGGCGGGCCTGGCTCCACTACGGAAGTCGCCTCTATCACCTTGAAACGGCAGGCCTTTGAGAGCTGGCGAACCGGTTATAGCTCGGCCTTCGCGATCATCCTCTTCGTCGCCGTTTTCGGCCTCGCCAATATCTATGTCAAGGCACTCAACCGGGTGAAGCAACGATGAGCCGCACCGCCGCCCATTCCGTCGTCGAGCCGACGCGCACGTCCAAGCGCATCGCGGGGACAATCGTTGTCCTCTATGCGCTGATTTCGATCACGCCCTTGCTCTGGATATTTGCCACGAGCTTCAAGACGCCGCCGGATTCGATCTCCTATCCGCCGAAGATCGTCTTTCAGCCAAGCATCGAGGGTTATTGCAACCTGTTTACGACGCGAACACGGCAGACGCCCGAATATATCAACGCCTTGCCGGCGGCGACTTCGTTTTGCGACGATGTTACCCGGAAGCGCAACATGGTGATCGCCGGGCCGTCGAACTTCCTTCCGCGGTTCGTCAACTCGCTAATCATCGCTTTCGGCTCGACCTTCTGCGCGGTCGCATTGGGCACGCTCGCGGCCTATGGCTTCTCGCGCTTCAAGGTACCGCTGGCCGATGATTTGCTGTTCTTCATCCTCTCGACCCGCATGATGCCGCCGATCGCCGTCGCCATACCGATCTATCTGATGTACCGCCAACTTGGTCTTTCAGACACTGCACTCGGCATGATCCTGCTCTATACGGCAGTCAACGTGTCTCTCGCCGTCTGGCTGCTGAAGGGCTTCATCGACGAAATCCCGCGCGAATATGAAGAGGCGGCGATGATCGACGGCTATACGCGGCTCCAGGCCTTCTGGAAGGTCGTCTTGCCGCAGGCAACGACAGGGATTGCTGCTACCGCCATCTTTTGCCTGATCTTCGCCTGGAACGAATATGCCTTTGCAGCCCTGCTCACCTCCGGTACCGCGCAGACGGCGCCCCCCTTCATCCCGACCATCATCGGCGAGGGCGGGCAGGACTGGCCGGCGGTGGCGGCGGGCACCACGATCTTCCTCGTCCCGATCCTGGTGTTCACCATTCTTCTGCGCAAGCAGTTGCTGCGCGGCATCACCTTCGGAGCGGTTCGGAAATGAAGATACCAGTCGACAATCACCAAAAACCGAAGCGATTGTTCCTCCTCAGGCGCGGGCCGATGGAAAATATCGCAATCACATTGATCGGGCTTGGGTTCCTGATGCTTTTCCAACCCTTTGCCTTAATCCTCTACACCTATTCGCTGGTCACGCTTCTCGCCGGCACCGTGATGTTCATCATCGTGTCGAAATTTCCGGAGTGATCGATGGCTGAGATCAGGATAGAAAATCTGCGCAAGCAATTCGAAGACTTCGTTGCCGTCCGCGATTCCAATTTTACCGTCAAGGATGGCGAATTCCTGGCGCTACTCGGACCCTCCGGTTGTGGCAAGACCACGACCCTGCGCATGATTGCCGGCCTCGAGCTCCCCTCGAGCGGCGCCATTCTGCTGGACGGCGAGGACGTGACCTTCAATCGAGCCAGCGCGCGCGACATCGCCTTCGTCTTCCAGCTTTTCGCGCTCTATCCGCATATGTCGGTCCGGGGGAACGTCGGTTTCCCGCTATTGTCGCAGGGTGTGCCGAGAAAGGAGATCCGCAGTCGTGTGGAGGAAACCGCGCGTCTGCTTCAGATCGACCACATACTCGACCACTCCGTCTCCAGATTGGCGGGCGGGGATCGCCAGCGTGTTGCGCTCGGCCGCGCCATCGTCCGTCGACCGAAATGCTTTCTCATGGACGAACCGCTCGGCACGCTCGATGCCGAGTTTCGTGACACCATGGTCCGGGAGTTGCGGGAATTGCACAATCGCATTCATGCAACAACGGTCTACGTCACCCACGACCAGATGGAGGCCATGGCCATGGCCGACAAGATTGCCGTCATGAACCATGGGATCATCGAGCAATTCGGAACGCCGCAGGAAATCTACAATTGCCCGGCAAGCATGTACGTGGCTGATTTCATCGGGTCTCCGCCGATGAACTTCCTGCGGTTCACCTCGTCGCTCCATCGGGGAAAGCGCAGTGTGAGGATTGACGGCGTCGAGGTGGCGCTGCCCGCGGTCCTGGAAGACATGCCGGAAGCGGAACTGGCGCTGGGGATCCGGCCCGAACATATCCGCCTTAGCGACCACGCGCCGCTGCGGGGTTCCGTCTATGGCAGCGAATATCTTGGCACCAATCAGATCGTGACCGTGGAGACCGGATCAGGAATGCTGAAGGCGCGCATTCCAGCCAACCGGAATTTCAAGATCGGCGAGAACGTCGGCATCGAACTCGATCATGACAAGCTTTCGCTTTTCGATTGCAGGTCAGGTCGCGCCATTGGCTCGTCCCTTTATTCGGAGGCCCGCGATGGCTGAAGTCGTCCTTGAAAAGATCAGCAAGAGTTTCGGTGGCACGAGAGCGGTTCAGGATCTGACGCTGACGATTGCCAACGGCGAATTCGTAGTGCTTCTTGGGCCGACCGGCGCTGGAAAGACGACGACGCTCCGGCTCATCGCCGGGCTGGAACGGCCGGATACAGGACAGGTCAGGATTGGTGGCCAGAATGCCGCTGAGCTGCCGCCTGCGGCGCGCAATGTGGCCTTCGTCTTCCAGCAATACTCGCTCTATCCGCATTTGAGCGTCTACGACAACCTTGCCTTTCCTCTTCGTTCGCCGATCCATCGATCGAGCAAGGAGGAAATCGACCGGCGTGTCCGTGAAGTCGCGCAGATGGTGCGTATCGCCCACAAGCTGGAAAATCGGGCAACCAAGCTTTCCGGCGGCGAGATGCAACGCGTGGCGATCGGCCGCGCGCTGATCCGCCGGCCATCGATCTATCTGATGGACGAGCCGCTCTCCTCTCTGGATGCGAAGCTCCGCGCTGAACTGCGCCTGGAGCTCAAGCGCATACAGAAGGAACTGCGCTCGACTTTGCTCTATGTCACGCACGACCAGATCGAGGCGATGACCATGGCCGATCGTATCGGCATCATGGCAGAGGGCGGCCTGGTACAGATCGGTACCCCACGGGAAATCTACGGCAATCCCGCCAATCTCCATGTCGCTGCCCGTCTTGGCCAACCGCACATCAACCTGTTGCCTCCCGGCATGCTGCCGGGGTCCCGCGAGCCATCAGGCACCCGGACAATAGGCGCCAGAACCGAGCATCTGGAAATCGGAGGGGAAGGCAAGGCCAATGCGCGGGTGGACTGGATCGAACATCTGGGCGACCAGAACCATCTGCATCTCGCGGTTGGCGACCGAAAACTGGTGACGCTTGCCGATCCGCACGTGCCGGTTCGACCCGGTGACAGTGTCCGATTGACGCTCAAGGACCCGCTCTATTTCGGAGCGACAGGCGAGCGTTTGAGGTAAGGCGAGATCGAAGTCCGACGGCATACGACGCACGAAGTGGAAACGGCCAATGAAGCATTTTATCAATCGCAGGGAAAATATCGTCACGGAAGCGCTCGACGGTCTGTTGCAGACGTCTCCCGTCGGTAGGCTGGCCCGCCTCGATACCTATCCCGACATCAAGGTGATTTTGCGCGCCGACTGGGACAAGTCGAAGGTTGCTGTCATCTCAGGTGGCGGCGCCGGGCACGAACCCTCCCATGCCGGCTTTGTCGGTAAGTCTATGCTTACCGCTGCAGTCTCCGGCGAGATATTCGCATCTCCAAGCGTCGACGCTGTCCTGACGGCCATTCGTGCTGTCGCGGGAACGGCCGGCTGCCTGTTGATCGTCAAGAACTATACGGGTGACCGCCTAAATTTCGGTCTCGCGGCAGAAAAGGCTCGCGCGGAGGGGTTCCTGGTCGAAATGGTAATTGTCGGTGACGACATCGCCTTGCCGGACCTCGCCCAACCTCGCGGAGTAGCCGGCACGCTGTTCGTTCACAAGATTGCCGGTTATCTGGCGGAGCGTGGAGAGCCGCTGAAAGCTGTGACGTCTGCTGCCGGTGCTGCGGCGAAGGACGTCATTTCCCTCGGCGTTTCGTTGTCGTCTTGCTCCATCCCCGGTCAGGACCGTGAGGACCGTCTTGGTGCCTTAGAGGGTGAACTGGGTCTCGGCATCCATGGAGAACCCGGGGCCGAGCGCATTGCCCTGCAGGACGCGCAAGCCATCGTCGCAATCATGTCCGATCGCCTTGCAACGGCCATGTCTCCCGCCGCTGATCATGCGCTGCTGATCAACAATCTCGGCGCCGTTCCGCCGATTGAGATGAGTCTGATCGCGCATGCTGTTCTCAAATCGCGGATTGCCGACAGGGTGAAATTTGTCATTGGACCCGCGCCGCTGATGACCGCGTTGAATATGAATGGATTTTCGCTGTCTCTGCTGAAGCTCGATGTCGCCAGAGAAGAGGCGCTGCTCGCGGCGGTCGAGCCGCGTGCGTGGGTCGCACCGGTTCGCAGGCATGCAGTTGAAATCGTCAAAGCACCCGCCCTGGCAACCACCGGGGGCGAACACGCACCTAGCCGCAACGCCCGGCACGAGGAATTGCTCAGTGCGATCTGCAATCATTTGATATCGCTAGAGGCGGAACTCAACCGGCTTGATGCCCGCGCCGGCGACGGTGACACCGGCTCGACTGTCGCTTCTGGCGCCCGCAGCCTTTTGGCCGCGCGGCACTCGATGCCGCTCGACGATATATCTGACCTGCTCGCGGCAATTGGCAGCAAGCTTGCCACGAGCATGGGGGGATCCAGCGGGGTATTGCTCTCGATCTTCTTCACCGCGGCATCGAAGAAGATGGAAGATGGCGATGGATTGCCCTCGGCGTTGCTTGCCGGCCTTGACCGAATGTCCTTTTACGGCGGGGCCGCAATGGGTGATCGCACGATGATCGACGCGCTGGAGCCGGCCCTTCACAGTCTTGCCAGTGGCGATCTGGTCAAAGCGGCGCAAGCAGCAAGAATGGGTGCCGAAGGCACCAAGGCGATTACGAAAGCCAAGGCTGGTAGAGCGGCCTATGTCAGCGAGCGGGACCTCGAGGGAAGCGCTGATCCGGGTGCCATTGCGGTTGCCGAAGTGTTCGAGCTCGCAGCAAAGATGGCATAAACGGATGGTTGATGCGTCGTTGCCAAACCCCCTGTTGATCTGCGGCATGATCGACGCCTGCCGCGCGGCTATCGCCGCGAACGCGGACTATCTCAGCGAGCTCGACAGGGAAATCGGCGACGGGGACCACGGAACGAACATGCGTCGTGGATGTGAAGCGGTCCATGCACACCGCGAGGAACTTGCTCTTTTGCCGATGGCAGAGGCATTGGAAAAGACAGGAAGATTGCTGGTGGAAAACATCGGCGGGGCCTCCGGTCCGCTCTATGGAACGTTATTGATCGAGCTTGGAAGGAAATTCATGCATGGCGTGGAAGGCGGCGGTTTTGCCTGGGTCTTCAGACAGGCGGTTGATGCCGTTGCACATCGAGGTCGCTGCGATGTCGGCGACAAGACCCTGCTCGACGTCTTGTATCCAATTGAAGCGGAAATTGCGGGTCGGGCGAGTTTCAGCGGCATTGCACAGGAAGCGCAAAGAGCGGCAGAACGGACCCTCGGCATGAAAGCGATGCGCGGTCGGGCCTCTTATCTGGGAGAGCGCTCGATCGGCCATATCGATCCCGGCGCCTCCAGCTGTGCCTTGCTGACGACTGCGATCTGCGGAGTGTTGATGGAGCAGGAACATTCATGAGCGACAAGGCGAAAAATGTCGGCATCGTCATCGTATCGCACTCGCCCCTTGTCGCCCGCGGGACGGCCGACATGGTGCGGCAGATGGTTGGCGATTGCGTACCGCTTGCCTGGTGCGGCGGCAATTCGGAAGGGGGGCTTGGCACCAACACAGCAGACATTCTCTCTGCCATAGAAGCTGCGTGGTCGGATGCGGGCGTTGCCGTCTTCGTCGATTTGGGCGGCGCCGAAACCAATAGTGAAATGGCAATCGAGATGCTCGGTGAGGCGCGGTCGCCGCGCGCCATTATCTGCAACGCTCCGCTTGTCGAGGGCGCCGTGATTGCTGCGACCGAGGCATCTGGCGGAGCCTCGCTTGCCCGGGTGGTTCTGACGGCGGAGGAATTGTCCCCGTAATGGTAGGCCGGTCAAAAACAGATAGTCCTGACATGACCGACCTTTCCACGCGATGGCAGGCGGAGGTCGAGGTCACGCACCAGGTTGGACTTCATGCGCGGCCCTCGGTGACGTTTACGCGTCTGGCCAAGTCCTTTCCATGCACGATCGAGATCGAGGTCAATGGCAGCGGCGCGTGGCTGAACGGCAAGAGCATCGTCAAAATCATCGGCGCAAAGATACGCAAAGGTTCGATACTCAAGATTCGAGCGGAAGGAAGCAGGGGAGGCGAAGCCGTCGCAGCATTGCGGCATCTGATCGAGCGCAATTTCGATGAGGATATGGGCGATGACGGGACAGCGTAGGTCTTTCGGCATAGGTGCCTCGGCGGGGATTGCGGTCGGCCCCGCGGCCCTCGTGCGGCGTATGGAGCCGGATATTTCGGATCATCCGGCAGGCCTCCTCGGTGTAGAGCCGCTTGCACAGGCGATCAAAACCGCCATCTCAGCCATACAGTCTCTGGCCGATGCAACGCCAACGAATGACGCGGCCATTCTGGATTTTCAGATCGAGATGCTGCGCGATCCGACGCTCTTCGATATGGCGGCCGAGCGCATCGGCAAGGGGGAGGACGCAGCCATCGCCTGGATTGGCACCATGGACAGCTTCATTACCGGTTTCCAGGGGTCGGATGATGAACTGATGGGCGCCCGTGCGGTCGATGTCATCGACATGAAAAATCGCGTCCTCGACATCATGATGGGCAGGCCGACGAGTACGTTTCCCGCAGGGTCGATCTATGTTGGCCGCGATATCGAACCGAGCCTGTTTCTGGCCCACGATTGGAGCGATGGCGGCGGCATCGTGTTGTTCAACGGTAGCACCGCCAGCCATGTCGCAACGCTGGCCCGTGCTCGAAGCGTCCCAATGGTGACGGGGATCGGGCCGATCGAACTTGGCCCCGAAGAGATCCTTCTCGTCGATGGAAGCAGCGGCAGCGTGATAACCGACCCGCAGCCTGCCGACATGACACCCAGTTTATCAAATCGGGGCAGGCCCGGAACTTCACCTGATGCTCACCATCGATCGGATGCCGGCAAGGTGGAAACCGCCGATGGAATTCCAGTCCAGGTATCGGTCAACATCAGTGTACTGTCCGAACTCGACCGCCTTGATCCGACGACCACGGCGGGTGTCGGACTGTTACGGACGGAGTTCCTGCTATCGAGCCCGTCCGACATCTTCAACGAGGAGGAACAGTTTGCTGCCTATCGCCGCATTCTTGAATGGGCGCAGCAAAAACCGGTCGTCATCAGACTGTTCGATCTCGGCGGCGACAAGGCCTTTCCGACGATCGCCGGTGAACACGGCTCTTTCCTCGGCCTGCGCGGCGTCCGCCTTCTGTTGTCCAAGCCGGAGATTTTGCGGGTGCAGGCCCGGGCTCTACTGCGGGCGGCGGCGTTCGGGCAGCTGCGGATCATGTTGCCGATGGTGACAATTCCCGCCGAAGTCGATGCGGCAGCGGCGATCCTCAAGGAGGAGGCCGATCTACTGTCAATAGGTGGCAAGTTCCACCCTGTGCCGCCTCTGGGAATGATGGTCGAGGTACCGGCTGCGGCGCTGATGCTCGAGACATTCTATAAAGCCGATTTCTTCTCCTTCGGCACCAATGATCTCGGTCAATATCTTGTCGCGGCCGCACGCGATAATCCTGCCGTGGCAGGTCTGCATGCAGAAGCGCCGCCTGCGATTTATCGTCTGATCGCTGCGAGCTTGAAGGGCATTGACAGTATGAGCCGGCCGGTCAGCATCTGCGGCGACATGGCGAGCGATCCCGCATGCCTCGGAAGTCTGCTGAAGTGCGGACTGCGCCATTTTTCCGTCACCCCGTCGCGCTTGATGGCGGTGAAATCAGCCATAAGAGCGCTGAATGCAAATGCACCACAGACGGCAGCTGATTGACATGGCGCGAGACCCAACAGAATCGACGATTGTCGACTACAAGATTATCCTGTTGGGCATCATCGACATGCGTCCGTCTGGAACACGGCAGCGGCTTGCCGATGCGCTGGGCAAGCATCGCAGCTTCGTAACGCAGATTACCAGCCCGACCTATTCTACCCCGCTGCCGGCCCGGCATCTGCCGACTATTTTCAAGGTCTGCCACTTCAGCCCCGCGGAGCAGGAGCGCTTCCTGAAGGCCTATCAACTGGCCCACCCTGGAAGGCTTCCGGATCTGGCCACACGGGATGGCGTCCGGCAGATGTCGCTGACGGTGCCTGACTTTGGCAACGAGAAGAAAAATCGAATGTTTGATGAGGCAATAGAGGAGTTTATCCTGAAAATGGCCCGGCTTTCGGAGAGCGGAGAGTAGACCGGAATGAGTTTGCGAGTTTAGGATCGATGTCGGGGGCGTGATGAAAAAATTCATGAACAGGGCCGACACCATGGTGGCAGAGAGCCTGGAAGGGTTCGTCGCTGCTCATGAAGACATTCTGATGTTTTGCCCGCAGCGCAAATGCATTACCCGCCGCTCGCTGAAGCCGGGGAAACCTGCACTGATATCGGGAGGCGGAGCCGGGCACGAGCCCTTGCACGTCGGTTTCGTCGGTCACGGAATGCTCGACGCCGCATGCACGGGCCATATATTCACGTCGCCTACGCCGGACCAGATCCTCGCCGCGATCGAGACGACCGACACGGGTGGCGGGTGCCTGCTGATCGTCAAGAATTATGATGGCGACATCATGAATTTCGAAATGGCAGCCGAAGCCGCGAAAGATCGGCATGATGTGGAAATGTTGTTCGTTGGCGACGACGTTGCAAGCCGTCATTCCAAGAAAACCGGGAAGCGCGGCGTTGCCGGCACCATGGTGACCGAGAAACTCCTGGGCGCAGCGGCCGAGCGCGGCATGTCGCTTCAGGCTTTGCGTTCGTTGGGAACGGAATTGGCAGAGCGCATTTTCACAATGGGCGTCGCTTTGCGCGGCGCCAGCGTCCCGGAGCTTCGCCGGCCGACATTTACCCTCGGTCCGGATGAGATGGAGATCGGCGTTGGCATACACGGAGAAGCAGGTCGTTCACGGCAGGTCTATTCGGGGGCCGAAGCCGCCGCGCGCGCGATGTGCGATGAAATACTGGCGGCTTGCGGTTCCCATTTGACCGGGCGAGCGTTGCTGCTGGTAAATGGCCTCGGCGGCACGCCGCCGGCCGAGCTTTACCTAATGTACGGCCTTGCAAGGCGCATGTTCGAGGCTGCCGGCGTCGAAATTGCACGCTCGCTGGTGGGTACGTTTGTCACGTCGCTCGACATGCAAGGCGTATCCATTACTCTTGCTGTTCTAAACGAGGGACAATTCGCGCTCTGGGACGCGCCGGTTCACACGGCCGCGTTGAGATGGGGCAATGAAGAGAGGTGTTGAAGGCTGTTCGGCAACAGGCGAGGAGGGATAAAGCATGCTTTGGCCGGAGGCTGTCGCCATTGACGGGACAACCGGATCGGTTTCGCCTTTCACTGGACGATATACAAAGCGCCTCAGCCAATTGCGTGGAATATTCCGCGCGGCAGTGCTCTCGAACAGGGCGTATCACGCAATAACGATCCCATCGTCTACGAGGTGGTCGAGTACCGAAAGGAGGGAAGTGATCTCTTCTTCGGCACGACGATCATGAACCCGGGAAAGGTCGGCGACGAGTTCTATATGACGCGCGGCCACTTTCACGCGCGGCGGGATATGGGCAAGGTCTACTACACGCAGAGCGGCGAGGGCATTCTCCACTGGAATCTCGGGATGGCGAAACCGCCACGGTCGAGATGCGCCCGGGGACATGCGCATCCACCCCACCGGATTGGGCCCATCGCTCGGTCAACACCGGACCCGAAAAGCTTATCTTCGTCTGGGTCGGCAACACGCCTTCGGGCCAGGACTATGGCGAGATCCTCAGCAAGGGGATGCGGAAGCGGGTGATCGAGGCCGGTGGTGTGGCGAAGGTTGTTCCCAACCCGGATTATCCGGCGTAGCTGGCGGATCTCTAGCCATCGATGTCCTTGATGTCGTCGAGCGGGCCGGTGAGCGCCATACGCGGCATGATGAGTTCCGGCTGGATCAGATAGATCTGCGGCGCGGGCCGGGTTTCCGCCATAAGCTCGAAAGCCTTTGCCAGCATCCCCTCCGTATTCTGCCTGATCATCAGCACGGGGAAGGGCAGGAACGAAGCAAACGGGTCGTAGTCGTAACAGCCAACGACGATGTCCGCAAAGGTCTCGTGGGGGTGTTGGCCCATGAAGCGCAGCAGGCCTTCGAAATTGATCGAAGAGTTGATGAACAGTCCGCGGGGAAGCTTTCCCTCGCGCTCGTAAAATGCCTCGAATGCCTTTTGCGTCATGTTGGGAGAGTAGCCTGTTGGCTGGATGCAGTCATCCGCATCAGCCCCAAGCATCTCGATCTTGGTGTCGCGGAAGCCCCTGATGCGCTCTCGACTTGCGTGGTCGTTGCGGCCGCCGAAGAGAAACAGCTCCTTGGGCTTCAATGCTTCGGCGGAATGGAAATGCTCGATGATGGCTGAAGTCAGCATTCGCGCTCCTTCGTAATTGTCGCTGATGACTGAGGGCGCCCTTGTTCCCGGCAGGTCGATGTTGATGTGCCGGATGCCCGCTGCCTCGCACAAGGTGTGGATACTGTCGGGATCGGTCGCACCGGCAATGAACAGCTCGTCGATCGAATAGGAGATCAGCGTCTCTACGGTCGCGCGCTCCTCTTCCGGATCACGACAGGCGCTGACGACAATGGGGCATTTTCCGTGGCTGCGGACCTCTGCCTCGAACGTCTGCGCCATGGAGGAGAAATATCGATTGTCGTGCACCGGCAGCAGCAGGCCGACGAGGCCTGAGCGCGAGCTTCGCAGGCCTCTGGCCTGGAGATTGGCGGTGTATTGATGCCGCTCCGCCAGACCCTGAATGAGCTGCGCGGTGCTTTCCTTGATGCGGCGCTTGCGCCAGGAGCCGTTGAGAACGGCGCTGACAGTCGAGGCGGAGCATCCCGACAGAACCGAGAGGTCGTAGATCGTGGCTTTCTTCTTGCCTTGGCGCATGTTGTCTCCTCCCGTTCTGCCTAGTTCCAAAACCCTCTTGACGAAAGCTTAGTTCTAACCAATAGTGATTGCACCATCGATTGTGCAAATTAGAAATATCGATTGTGCGCTATTGATGCATCGTTTGAGGAGGCGATCAACCGGAGGTGGGATTTCCTGCATCGGCTCGACGAGTTTCAAGAACCGTCAGCGATGGCGGCTTGGGTTTTCCCAGCAAGAAACGTTTCGGAGGAGGAATCAACATGAAGAAGTTTATAATCGCGGCGCTCGTCGCGACGTTGTCGCTTGGTGTCTCATTTGCCGCTATTGCCGCTGATACCGGCAAGGTCGGCGTTGTGGTCAAGATCGGCGGTATCCCTTGGTTCAACGCCATGGAGGCAGGCATCAAGGAACGCGGCGCCAAGCTGGGCGTCGATGCCTTCATGATCGGGCCGACGAGCGCAGACCCAGCGCTGCAGGTCCGCGCCATCGAGGATTTGATCGCGCAAGGCGTAAAGGTCATCGGCGTCGTCCCGAACGATGCCAAGGTGCTTGAACCCGTGCTGACCAAGGCCAAAGAGCAGGGCATCATCGTCATCACCCATGAATCGCCGAGCCAGAAGGGTGCCGACTGGGATTTCGAGCTCGCTTCGTCAGTCGGCTTTGGTGAAGCCTACGGCAAGCTGCTGGCCGAGAAGATGGGCGGCAAGGGCGAATATGCCGTCTTTGTCGGTTCGCTGACGGTGCCGCTACATAACGCCTGGGCGGATGCAGCCATCGCCTATCTCAAGAAGAACTATCCTGACATGAAGGCTGTCGGGGATCGCTACGGTGTGGCGGAAGACGTCGATAAGAGCCGCAGCACGGCACTCGATCTTATTTCCGCGCATCCAAACTTGACAGGGTTCCTTGCCTTCGGCAGCCAGGGCCCGATCGGCGCCGGACGAGCGGTCGAAGAGCGCCGCAAGATCGGAAAGATCTTCGTGCTCGGACCCTTTTCGCCAGGACAGGGGCAGAAGCTTTTGATGAGCGACGCGATTTCCGGCGGCTATATGTGGAATCCGAAGCAAGCGGGCGAAGTGTTCGTCACGCTCGCCGACCGGCTGATGAAGGGCGGAGAGTTGAAGGACGGCGAAGAAATCGAAGGCCTTGGCAAGATCAAGCCCGATTTCAAGAACCACAATATCATTGTCGATCAGCTAGTGCCGATCAACAAGGATACGGTCGCCGGCCTTGCCGCCATGGGTCTGTGACCATCCGCAGTTCTCCCGGCTGCTGGGCTGGCTTCGGCTGGCCCGGCGGTGCCCTTTAGACGAGCGATAGGTCCCCGGACAATGACGGTACCGGCAAGCGTGGACGACGGTCAAAAGCCGTTATTGTCGCTGCGCAACATCAACATGACCTTCGGTGGGGTCAAGGCGCTTCGCAATGTCCGCTTCGGGGTGCTCCCCGGCGAGGTGCATTGCCTTGCCGGCGAAAACGGCTCGGGCAAGAGCACGCTGATCAAGATCATTACCGGTGTCTATCGACCGGAACCGGGAGCTGAGATCGAGTTCGAGGGCCAGACCTTTTCGCACATGTCGCCGGTGACGGCACAGGCAGCCGGTATCCAGGTCATCTGGCAGGATCTTGCCCTGTTTCCGGAAATGAGCGTTGCCGAGAATATCGCCTTTCAGACCCTGCTCGGGCGCTGGCCCCGCTTTGTCAACTACAACACAATGAGGGAAACCGCGGTCAAGGCGCTGGCCCGGCTCGGCGTCACGCTCGATGTCGACCTGCCGCTCAAGGAATTTCCGATCGCCCAGCGCCAGATCGTCGCGATCGCCCGAGCACTTGTCGGCGAAGCCAAGCTCGTCTTCATGGATGAGCCGACCGCCTCGCTAACGCAATCGGAAACCGATCATCTCCTCGGTATAGTTCACACGCTCTCGGCCTCCGGCGTCGCGGTCGTGTTCGTGAGCCATCGACTGGCTGAAGTGCTAGCCATTTCGAGCCGGCTGACGGTCCTGAAGGATGGCGCTCTCGTCGGCGTCTACCCGACCACCGGGATGACGCAGTCACGCATCACGGAGCTGATGACCGGCAAAACCTTCGACCAAACGCTTCGCGTGCGGGACATCACAGCCAATCCGGTCATGCTCGATGTCTCAGGGCTCACGCGCAAAGGTCAGTTCGAGGATATTTCTTTCACGGTTCGCCGCGGTGAGACGCTCGGGATCATCGGGCTGCTCGGCGCCGGCCGCACCGAGCTGGCCCTGTCTCTGTTCGGGATGCTGAAGCCGCAATCGGGCACGATCAGCCTCGACGGCAAGCCGGTCCGTTTCTCTTCGAACCGCGACGCCATCGGCGCCGGCATCGCCTATCTCTCGGAGGACCGCTTATCGCTCGGCCTCATCCAGCCGCAATCGATCGCCGACAATCTGGTGATCTCCTCGCTGGATCGGATCACCTCGCATGGTTTGCTGTCGGATGGCAGCAAGCGCGAGCTCGTTGCCCGCTGGATCGCGGACCTCGGCGTCAAGATCGGCCTGCAAAGCGATGCGATCTCGACGCTTTCCGGCGGCAACCAGCAGCGTATCGCCATTGCCAAATGGCTGGCGACGGATCCGAAGCTGCTCATTCTCGATGCGCCGACAGTGGGTGTCGACGTCGGTGCCCGCGCCGGTATCTTCGACATCGTCGCAAAGCTCGCCGACAGCGGCCTTGCTATCATTCTGATCTCCGACGAAGTTCCGGAGGTCTATTTCAATGCGGACCGTGTGCTGCATATGGCGAAAGGCCGGATCGCCAACCGGTTCACGCCGCGCGACTGCACACTTCATGCCATCGAGGCTGCCGTCTATGCGTAAAGTCGTCCAATCTCATGCGACGGAATTTGCGCTGCTCGCAGTCATCGCGATCATCAGCCTGTTCCTCTCACTCGTGACAGACCGCTTCTTCTCGCTTGGAAACGTCTTCGATCTGCTCAACTCAAGCTCGGTCAACATCATCTTCGCAGTCGGATTGCTGGTGGTTCTGATCGCCGGCGGTATCGACATCTCGTTCGCAGTTGCGGCGTCCGTCGTACAGTATGTCACCGCTGTTCTGCTCGGATGGATGGGCGGTGGCGGGTGGATAAGCGGGCTACTGATCGCGGGCTTGATTGGCATCCTGCTGGGCGCGATCAACGCCTTTCTGATCGACCGGTTCCGGATCATCTCGATTGTCGCAACCATCGCCACCTTCAATATCTATTTCGGGCTGTTGATGTTCTTCACGCGTGGCGTGTCGATCTACAATCTGCCGGACTGGCTGACTGCTCACGTCGTGCTCTATGAGCGCGAAATGGCAGATGGCAGCTGGATCGAAATCACCCTGCCGGTTCTAGTGATGATCATTTGCGTCATAGCGACGTGGTTCTTCATCACCCGCACGACGACAGGTCGCCAGCTTTATGCCTTTGGCGACAATCCTGAAGGCGCCCGGCGCTTTGGTATCAATATCACTGCAATGCAGTTCATCGCCTTCGGCTGGCTCGGCCTTATGGCCGGGATCGGCGGCTTGATCCAGGCACATTATGCGCAGGAAGTCGTTCCGAACGCGCTCTATGGCCGCGAGCTGGATGTGCTTGCCGCCGTGGTTCTGGGTGGGGCGCGTCTCGGCGGCGGCAAGGGCTCTGTTCTCGGCTGCGTCCTTGGCGTGCTGCTGATCTCGATCACCCAGAACGGTCTCAACCTTGCCGGTGTCTCGCCCTTCGCTTTCAAGATGATCATCGGTGCGATCATCCTCGTCGCGATCACGCTGTCGAACACCAGCCTCGAGAAGCTGCTGCCGTTCATGCGCGAGGGTGGCCGCAAATGACCGCGCTTGTTAATCGCATCCGCACCTTTGTCGGGCCCGACATGGCAGGGCCGGGCTTCGCGTTCCTCGCCGTCGTCCTATTCTTCAGCCTGGCCTCGCCGCAGTTCCTTAGCCGCGCGACATTCGGGTCGGTTGCGTTCCAGCTTCCGGAACTAGGGCTGCTGACGCTTGCAATGCTGCTGCCCGTGCTGACCGGAGGCCTCAATCTCGCGATAACGTTCACTGCCAATATTGCAGGTCTGACGGCGGCCTGGGTTCTGCATCAGAACGGTGGCGTCGACGCCAGTCCGCCGGTCTTTGTCGTCGCCTGCGTCCTTGCCGTCGCCGTCGGTGCCGCAAGCGGCCTGGTGATGGGCCTCGTCATTGCCTACACCCGCGCGCATCCTATTCTCGTGTCGCTGTCGATGATGATTTTCCTGCGTGGGCTGGGCGAGTTCCTGACGCGTGGCGGCGATGTTTCAGGATTTCCGGCCTTTATACAGCCGTTCGGCCACGGCAGCATTCTCGGTTTTCCAATCCCTCTAATAGTCTTTGTCGGCTGCGTGCTCGGCTGGCACGTGCTGTTGACGCGTACCAAGCTCGGTTTCAATCTCCACATGATCGGCTCGAACATCGAGGCTGCAAGGTATTCCGGCGTCAACACGCGCAAGGTGCTGGTGCTGGTCTACATGTTGTCAGGTGCCATGTGCGCTGTCGCTGGTATCATCATGCTCGCCCGGTTCAATTCGGTGCGTGTCGGCCACGGCGAATCCTATCTGCTGATCACCGTGCTTGCCTGCTTCCTCGGCGGGGTCAATCCGTTTGGGGGCTTCGGGCGCGTCATTCCTGTCTTTGTGGCCCTTGTCGTTCTGCAGCTGTTGTCTTCCGGCCTCAATCTGATGGGCGCCAACCAGCATCTGGCGACCGCGGTCTGGGGCATTCTTCTCGTCACCGTGATGATCCTGCGCTTTGCGGCGGGACATCTCAAATCTCTCACCCGCAATAAAGGATAAGGATCATGGAAGGTTTTGGCGTTCATACCAGCATGTGGACCATGAATTGGGATCGGGCCGGGGCGGAGAAGGCGGTTGCCGCCGCAGTCAAATACAAGATGGATTTCATCGAGATAGCCCTACTGAACGCGCCGGCCGTCGATGCTCCTCATACGCGCGCACTTCTTGAGAAGCACCACCTGCGTGCCGTCAGTTCGCTTGGCCTGCCGGAGCGCGCCTGGGCCTCGGTTCGGCCGGAGGCAGCCATAGAATATCTGACTGTCGCCATCGACAAGACCGCCGAAATGGGCGCCGAGGCGCTGTCCGGCGTGATCTTTGGCGGCATCGGCGAGCGGACGGGCGTGCCACCGACGCAGGGAGAATACGACAACATCACCCGCGCCCTGCAGGCAGCCGCCAGACATGCGAAATCGAAGGGCATCGAGCTCGGGGTCGAGGCGGTAAACCGCTACGAGAACCATCTTATCAACACCGGCCGCCAGGCGGTTGATATGGTCGAGCGCGTCGGCGCCGACAATGTCTTCGTCCATCTCGACACCTACCACATGAACATCGAGGAAAAGGGTGCCGCCAACGGCATCCTCGATGCTCGCGAGCACCTCAAATACATCCACCTGTCCGAAAGCGACCGCGGCACGCCGGGCTATGGCAACGTGCCATGGGACGAAATCTACGCGGCATTGGCAGCGATCGGCTTCAAGGGTGGCCTGGCGATGGAAAGCTTCATCAATATGCCGCCTGAAGTGGCCTACGGACTTGCAGTCTGGCGGCCCGTCGCAAAAGACGAAGCCGAAGTCATGGACAACGGCCTGCCGTTCCTGCGCAACAAGGCAAAGCAATACGGATTGATCTGAGTCCACGAGACCGCTTCCACTAAGGTGGAAGCGGTCTCGATCCAGTCACGACATCGACAGCCCATTCACAACCAGTTCCGTTTGGCCTAAAGAGCGCGCAGGTAAAACTCCGGTCGCAGCCTACCCGGTCAAAACAGGACATCAATCATGAAAATCATCGTCATCTGCTCCGGCGGATTGGATTCGGTTTCGCTTGCGTACAAGGTCGCCGCCGAGCACGAACTCGTAGGGCTTCTCTCGTTCGATTACGGCCAGAGGCATAGGAAGGAACTGGATTTCGCCGCGGCCTGCGCCCTCCGCCTGAAGGTTCCGCATCAGATCATCGATATCCGCGAGATCGGCCGCCACCTCGGCGGCTCGGCATTGACCGACGATATCGAGGTGCCGGATGGACACTATGCCGAAGAGAGCATGAAAATAACGATCGTGCCCAACAGAAACGCGATCATGCTTTCTATCGCCTTTGGCGTTGCCGCGGCTCAGAAGGCAGATGCGGTCGCGACGGCCGTCCATGGCGGCGATCACTTCATCTATCCCGACTGCCGCCCGGCCTTCATCGACGCGTTCCAGCTGATGCAGAACCAGGCGCTGGACGGCTATGCTGACGTCACGCTCTACGCCCCCTATGTGAACATTTCCAAGGCCGATATCGTCTCCGATGGGGCGAAGTACAATACGCCGTTTGCCGAGACCTGGTCCTGCTACAAGGGTGGCGAGCACCAATGCGGTCGCTGCGGAACATGCGTCGAGCGGCGCGAGGCATTCCACCTGGCCGGCATCGACGATCCGACCAACTACGAAGACCCGCACTTCTGGGCGGTGGCCACGGGCAATCTCTGCGCGCAGGAGATCAAGTAATGTACCGGATCACCAAGGAATTCCATTTTTCGGCCTCGCATCAGCTGAGGGCCTTGCCGCTGGAGCATCAATGCGCGCGCCTGCACGGCCACAATTACATCGTTGAAGTCGAGCTTTCGGCGCCTGAACTCAATGAGCACGGCTTCGTGCGCGATTATCAGGAACTCGCGGCACTCAAGCACTACATCGACGACAGCTTCGATCATCGCCACCTCAACGAGGTGCTCGCCCATGATCAGGTGACGGCGGAGTGTCTGGCGAAGCACTTCTACGACTGGTGCAAGGCACGGCTGCCGGAGACCTCAGCCGTGCGGGTGAGCGAGACGACAAAGACCTGGGCGGAGTACCGGCCGTGACCCGCTCAAGGCCTCTTGAAATACGCGTCAGCGAGATATTCGGACCGACGATCCAGGGCGAGGGGGTGCTGATCGGCCTGCCCACCGTCTTCGTCAGAACCGGCGGCTGCGATTTTCGCTGTTCGTGGTGCGACAGTCTCCACGCAGTCGACAGCCGCTATCGTGATGAATGGAGGCCGATGTCGACGGAGGAGGTCTGGAGAGAGGTCAAGAACCTCTCCGGCGACAAGCCCCTAATGGTTTCGCTCTCCGGCGGCAATCCGGCTATCCAGCCATTGGGCGAGTTGATCGCGCGGGGCCACGGCGAGGGGTATCGTTTCGCGCTCGAGACGCAGGGATCGGTCGCCAAGGATTGGTTCGCCGACCTCGATGTGCTAGTGTTCAGCCCGAAGCCACCATCGAGCGGAATGGGAACGGATTGGCGAACCCTTGACGCCTGCCTCGAAATGGCTGCCGGAAAACCGCAGATCGTGCTGAAGATGATTGTCTTCGACAATGCGGATTTCGCCTATGCCAAGGACGTCGCCGCCCGCTACCCGCATCTGCCGGTCTATCTGCAACCGGGCAACCATACGCCGCCATCTCCCGACGTTGAGGACGATTTCGTCGATATCGATGGCCTGATGGAACGCATGCAATGGCTGATCGACAAGGTCGTCGAAGCCAAGTGGTTCGAAGCCCGCGTCCTGCCGCAGCTCCACGTGATGCTCTGGGGCAATCGACGGGGGGTATAGCGCCCCGCCAAGATCAATCCCCTCGGTGATGTTGCAACGACGCCTATTCTAACAAAGGGATGTTCAGGCCCGCTTTTAGCAGGCCATCGCCAGATGCTCCGCTGTCGCTGCGTCTCTCGGCGTTCTGCGTCGTCGTAGACGAAGCGTCCAAAATCGGGGCGTTGGGACAAAGGCGTGCCCAGGGCCACTTTTTCGTCATCCGGCCTTTCAAGCTGGGCGTAAAGGGAAGCCATCATCATAGGCGCCGTATAGGTCGTCGAGCCGGATCGCGTATGGAATACTCAAGAGCCTCGAAGTCGTTGCCCTTATTGTATTCCGCCCATACCAGCCCGATATGTCGGGCAATAAAGCCCTTGATAGTGTAGCAACACCTTTTTTTTACCAAGGCTCCTCTTTCATCGGCTTGGTCGATGAATGCCTGCGGCCTGCCCAGCCGGCGCGCCTCGTTCACTGCGCGAGCGATGCAGGGCTTAGCAAAGGCTATGATTTCAGCAGAAATCGGCACGGCTCTAAATTTGGGCATTTTTCTTGCCAAAATTGCTGCGATGCGGCATCACTTGAGTCATGACGCGTCCGGATCTGACCATTCTTGTAATTGACGAGAACGCCATTCGCTCCTCCATCATCGAGGAAGGGTTGCGTGAAGCCGGACACCTGCGCGTGACCGTGATCCATGAGGTCAACGGCGTGGCGCGGATCATCGAGACACTGAAGCCGGATGTCATCATTATCGATCTCGAAAATCCCAATCGCGATATGATGGAGCATTTGTTCCAGCTCACCCGGACCGTCAGCCGCCCCATCGCCATGTTCGTCGATCGTTCCGATACCGCGTCGATCGAGGCCGCAGTGGAGGCGGGCGTGTCGGCCTATATCGTCGACGGCCTTAAGAAAGAGCGCGTCAAGCCTATCCTGGACATGGCGGTCAGCCGCTTCAATGCGTTCAGCCGCCTGCAGCGGGAGCTGGCGGATGCGAAGTCCGCGCTGGAGGAACGCAAGATCGTTGATCGCGCCAAAGGTATCCTGATGAAAATGCGCGGTTTGTCTGAAGAGGAAGCATTTGCGCTGCTGCGCCAGACCGCAATGAACGAAAAGAAAAAGATGTCGGAGATCGCGCAGAGCGTGGTCACGGCCGCCAACCTGTTGATGTGAGGTCGGATGCCCTCGGTATTCGGACCGCAATGAACATCCGGAGGGAGCCGGAATGAATATGATGACGAAAAGCGGCAATGACGGGAATGGGCTTCCCGCCCCGGCGCGTTCGAGCGGGGAGGGCTCCAGGGTCCTGCGCGCCGGTTTCATACCGCTCGTTGACGCGTCGGTCCTGATTGCTGCCGTGGAATTCGGTTTTGCTCGAAAGGAAGGCCTGGTCCTCGAACTCGTCAAGGACGTTTCATGGGCGAATGTTCGCGATCGGCTGGCTTTCCGCCAATTCGACATCGCGCACATGTTGTCCCCGATGCCGGTCGCTTCGATGCTTGGGCTCGGCTCGAACCCGTCACCGACCATCACACCCTTTTCTCTCGGCAAGGGCGGCAACGCCATCACGCTATCGACAAGGCTTTTCGAGCGGATGAAGGAGGCGGCCGGACTATCAGAGACCGCAAGTGCGCTTGAGAACGCCCGCGCATTGGCGAGCGTGGTTGAAGCGATGAAACGGCGGGGAGAGAACTTGCCGACGCTTGGCATGACCTATCCGTTCTCCTCGCATAATTACGAATTTCGCTACTGGCTTGCCGCAGGTGGCATCGATCCCGACAGGGATGTGAAGCTCGTGGTGGTTCCACCGCCGCTGACCTCCGATGCTCTGGCGGCCGGTGCAATCGATGGGTTCTGTGTCGGGGCGCCGTGGAATATGGTTGCATCAGAGCGGGGCGTCGGGAGGATCGTCGCAGCCAAGCAGGACATTTGGCCCTCGGCACCTGAAAAGGTAATCGGGATGCGGCCGGAATGGGCGGAGGGCCACCCGGAGACCGTCTCCCGCCTGATCGTTGCGCTCGATGCTGCGGCACGCTGGTGCGATCGCTCCCAGAACCACGATGCGTTGGCGGAAACACTGGCAGATGCCAGATACATCGCTGCCCCAGTCGACATCATCCGTCGTGTGCTTGCCGGCCAATTCAACCTCGATGCCAAAGGCAACCGCCGCGACATCGACGATTACTTCATTTTCCAATCGGGGTTTGCAAACTATCCCCGCCCGAGCCAGGCCCTGTGGATCTACAGCCAGATGGTTCGTTGGGGGCAGTGCGATCTCAATGTGGCAGGCACGAAATCAGCCGCATCGGCCTTTCGACCTGATCTCTATCGCACAGCCCTCGGCAACGAAAATGCCCCTTCGGGGTCCGATATCCGCATGGAAGGCGATGAAGACGGCGACAGGTTCATGGACGGGCATGTTTTCGACCCGTCCCATCTGGCGGAATACGTCAGGGGATTTGCCGTTGGCCGTGCCTCCGGCGATGCTACCAACGACGAAGAAATCTGATTTCTTGTTCGCTACTGCACAAATACTTCGCAGCTGGCTTTATGCAATCGCACAAAATAGCTGCGTATTTTGCTTGAGCCTGAAAAGTAGGCAACGGCTCTTCATTGCATATTTCGTTTCTATTACAGCCACTTAGAAACATATTTCGAAACTGGCACACGTCTTGCTTTATTTGAATTGCTCTGGTCAACGGCGATCGGAGCGAAATGAACGCGAGATATGCGTTCGCCAAAGACATCGACGTCGCAAGGTTTTTGCTGTCCGGGATTTGTTTCCTACGGACGCAACTTCCAAGCGGCGTTTTTTTATTCGCAAAATTCCGTCAGCCCAGCAGAGGGAAGCTCCGCATGAAGACCATATGGACGAGTAGCATCAGCCGCCGAGGCATTCTGAAGACGACCGCAACCGCCGCCCTGATCGGCGCAATCAAGGCTGCTTTTCCCTCGGGTGCGTTTGCGGCCATGGCGGTGCCGGAAGTCACCGGAGCCAAGCTCGGCTACATCGCGCTGACGGATGCGGCTCCCCTGATCATTGCCAAGGAAAAGGGCCTTTTCGACAAGCACGGGCTCCCCGATGTTGAGGTCGCGAAGCAGGCTTCCTGGGGCGCCACGCGCGACAATCTCGTACTTGGTGGTGCCGCAAACGGTATCGACGGGGCTCATATCCTCTCGCCCCTGCCTTACCTGATGCAGACCGGCAAGGTGACGCAGAACAACCAACCGGTAGCGATGTCGATCCTTGCTAGGCTCAACTACGACAGCCAGGGCATATCGGTTGCCAAGGAATACGCGGAGACCGGGGTCGAACTTGATGCATCGAGGCTGAAGGCTGTTTTCGCGCAAAAGAAGGCCGAGGGCAAGGAGATCAAGGCGGCGATGACCTTCCCGGGGGGTACGCATGATCTCTGGCTTCGCTACTGGCTCGCTGCCGGCGGTATCGACCCCGACAAGGACGTTTCGACGATCGTCGTTCCGCCGCCGCAGATGGTGGCCAACATGAAGGTCGGCAATATGGATGTGTTCTGCGTCGGCGAACCGTGGAACGAGCAGCTCGTCAATCAGGGAATCGGATTTACCGCCTGCACCACCGGCGAAATCTGGAAGGGCCACCCCGAAAAAGCACTGGCGATGCGCACGGAGTGGATCGAGAAGAACCCGAATGCGGCCAAGGCCCTGCTGATGGCGGTGATGGAAGCCCAGCAATGGTGCGACAGCATGGACAACAAGGACGAAATGGCCGCCATCCTCGGCAAGCGTCAGTGGTTCAACGTGCCGCCTAAGGACGTCCTCGGTCGCCTCAAGGGCGACATCAACTACGGCAACGGCCGCACCGAAAAGGGCACGGATCTTTACATGAAGTTCTGGGCCGGTGGGGTGTCCTATCCCTTCCAGAGCCATGACACCTGGTTCATCACCGAGAACATCCGCTGGGGCAAATTCGCGCCCAATACCGATATCAAGGCACTCGTCGGCAAGGTCAACCGCGAGGACATCTGGCGTGCGGCCGCAAGGGATCTCGGCCTGGCCGCGGCCGATATTCCGGCCACGACATCACGCGGCAAGGAAACGTTTTTCGACGGTAAGGTGTTCGATCCGGAAAACCCGTCTGCCTATCTCGACAGCCTTTCGATCAAGGCGGCGTCCTGAACCGATGCCGGCTCCTTCAATCGTGCGTGAGGAAAATCCCATGGTCGCAACAGCGCGCAAACAAGATCCGACCGCATCGCCCCCCTCGACGGCATCCGAGAAGGTCGTCGTCCTTTCTCTCAAGCGCTCATCGATGCCGCGCTTGCGGCGGATCGCAAACGCGGCGGCCGTCAATATCCTGCCGCCGATTTGTGTCCTGGTCATTGTCCTCCTCGTCTGGCAGGTGCTCTGTTCGGGAGCGGGTGCAACGCTGCCGCCGCCCAGCCGTGTATGGGAAGACAGCTACGACCTCATCGTCTCTCCATTCTTCAACAATGGTTCGCAGGATATCGGCCTCGGCTGGCGGGTACTGATTTCGCTGCAGCGCGTGGCTTACGGCTTCGGATTTGCCGCAGTCATCGGCGTCCTGATCGGCGCCGTCATCGGCCAATCGGTCTGGGTGATGCGCGGGTTCGATCCGATCTTTCAGATTCTGCGTACGGTGCCGCCACTTGCCTGGTTGCCGCTTTCGCTCGCCGCCTTTCAGAATTCCAACCCATCGGCGATCTTCGTGATCTTCATCACGTCGATCTGGCCAGTGATCATCAATACCGCAGTCGGTGTCCGCAATATTCCGCAGGACTATCGCAATGTCGCCAAGGTGCTGAGGCTGAACCAGCTCGAATTCTTCTGGAAGATCATGCTTCCGTCGGCCGCGCCTTACATATTCACCGGCCTTCGCATCGGCGTCGGCCTTTCCTGGCTGGCGATCGTTGCCGCAGAGATGCTGACTGGTGGCGTCGGTATCGGCTTCTTCATCTGGGATGCGTGGAATTCGTCGCATCTGTCCGACATCATCGTGGCACTGGCCTATATCGGCGTCGTCGGCTTCGCCCTCGACAAGCTGGTTGCCGCCGTCGGCAGTGCCGTCACTCGCGGAAGCGCTACAGGCTGAGGGAAGCAATCATGAACGCCTATCTGAAGCTCGATCATATCGACAAGCATTTCGATCGGGGCGACCAGCGCGCCGAGGTCCTGAAGGACATCAATCTTACCATCGGCAAGGGCGAATTCGTCTCAATCATCGGCCATTCCGGCTGCGGCAAATCCACCTTGCTCAATCTCATCGCCGGGCTGACGGCCGTCTCCGCGGGCGCGGTGCTGCTCGAGAACCGCGAGGTGAACGCGCCCGGGCCTGAACGCGCAGTCGTCTTCCAGAATCATAGCCTGCTGCCCTGGTTGAGTGTCTACGAGAACGTCAATCTCGCCGTTTCCAAGGTGTTCAGTGGGCGCAAGACGAGAGCCGAGCGCCATGACTGGGTGATGCGCAACCTGGATCTCGTACAGATGGCGCACGCGCGGGACAAGCGGCCAGCCGAGATATCAGGCGGCATGAAGCAGCGCGTCGGCATTGCTCGGGCGCTTGCCATGGAGCCGAAGATCCTGCTGCTCGACGAACCCTTCGGCGCGCTGGACGCCCTGACCCGCGCCCACCTTCAGGATGCGGTGATGGAGATCCATGCGCGGCTGGGCAACACGATGATCATGATCACTCATGATGTCGACGAGGCCGTGCTGCTGTCCGATCGCATCGTGATGATGACCAATGGCCCGGCCGCCCATATCGGCGAGGTGCTGGAAGTGCCGATCCCACGACCCCGTCATCGCATTGAGCTCGCATCCGATCGGATCTACCTGAAATCACGCGAGGCCGTGCTCAAGTTCCTTTACGAGCGCCATCGCTTCGTAGAAGCCGCGGAGTAAGACATATGACCCAGAAACTTGTCATCATCGGCAACGGAATGGCACCCGGGCGCATGCTCGAGCATCTCTTTGAGGCGGCACCCGGGCTCTACCAGGTCACCATCTTCAACGCCGAACCGCGGGTCAACTACGACCGCATCATGCTTTCACCCGTGTTGTCGGGCGAAAAGAGCTACGAGGAAATCGTCATTCACGGCGATGGCTGGTACATCGAAAACGGCATCACGCTTTACAAAGGGCACAGGATCGTTGCCATCGATCGGGCAGCAAAGACGGTCACGTCGGACCACGGCATTACCGAAAGCTACGACAAGCTGGTGATCGCCACCGGTTCGGTGCCCTTCATCATTCCCGTGCCGGGCAGGGATTTGGCTGGTGTGCTGACCTATCGCGATCTTGACGATGTGAATGCTATGTTACTTGCGGCCCAGTCGCGAGCAAAGGCCGTGGTCATCGGCGGCGGTCTGCTGGGGCTCGAGGCGGCGGCCGGGCTGAACCTTCGCGGCATGGACGTGACCGTATTGCACGTCAATCCAACCCTCATGGAACGTCAACTCGATCCGGCGGCCGGCTACCTGCTTCAAAAGGCAGTCGAGGAACGCGGTATCAAAGTGATCACCAAGGCCAACACCAAGGCGATTGTCGGCGACGCCAAGGTTGAGGGCGTGGAACTTGCCGACGGCACGATCATCCCGGCGACCCTGGTCGTCATGGCGGTCGGCATCCGGCCGAGCGCAGCACTTGCAAAGGACGCCGGCCTGGCGCTCAATCGCGGCATCGTCGTTGACGCGGGGATGGGGACATCGGACGGCGACATTCTTGCGATTGGCGAATGTGCCGAGGTGGATGGGAATGTCTACGGTCTCGTGGCTCCTCTCTACGAGATGGCACGTGTTGCAGCCGCCCAACTCGCCGGCGATATGACGGCCTCATTCGTTCATTCCGATACGCCGACAAAGCTCAAGGTGACCGGAATCAACCTGTTCTCCCTCGGTGACTTTGCCGATGGCGATGATCGTGAGGAGATCGTGCTCCGGGATGCAGCAGCGGGGGTCTACAAGCGCGTTGTCCTGAAGGACAATCGGATCATCGGCACCGTTCTATACGGCGAGACGTCCGACGGTGCCTGGTTCAACGACCTGAAGAAAAAGGCGACCGACATCTCGCAGATGCGCGAGACCCTGATCTTTGGTCAAGCCTATCAGGGAGGGTCTCCGCTGGACCCTATGGCGGCCGTTGCAGCCTTGCCGGATGATGCGGAAATCTGCGGCTGCAACGGCGTCTGCAAGGGCAAGATCGTCTCGACGATCACAGCAAAGGGGCTAACGGCGCTCGATGAGGTTCGGGCCCATACGAAGGCCTCGGCCTCCTGCGGCTCCTGCACCGGCCTTGTCGAGCAATTGATGTCACTGACGCTCGGCGAAGGCTACAATCCGAAGGCCGTGCAGCCGATGTGCACCTGCACCGAGCTTGGTCATGATGACGTCCGCCGTCTCATCAAAGCCAAAGGCCTGAAGACAATCCCAGCCGTCATGCAGGAACTGCAGTGGAAGACATCCTGCGGCTGCGCCAAATGTCGACCGGCACTGAATTACTATCTCGTCTGCGATTGGCCGGATGAATATGCCGACGACTATCAGTCGCGCTTCATTAACGAGCGCGTCCATGCCAACATCCAGAAGGATGGCACCTATTCCGTTGTTCCGCGCATGTGGGGCGGGGTGACAAGTGCTCTGGAATTGCGGGCCATCGCTGATGTCGTCGACAAGTTCGAAATCCCGATGGTCAAGGTAACCGGCGGCCAGCGCATCGATCTCCTCGGCATCGAGAAAGAGGATCTGCCCGCAGTGTGGGCTGATCTCGGGAAGGCCGGTTTCGTCTCAGGCCAGGCCTATGCCAAGGGCCTTCGAACAGTGAAGACCTGCGTCGGCTCCGACTGGTGTCGCTTCGGCACGCAGGATTCGACCGGACTTGGCATCCGTATCGAGAAATTCATGTGGGGTTCGTGGACGCCGGCCAAGCTGAAACTGGCGGTTTCGGGATGTCCGCGCAATTGCGCCGAGGCGACCTGCAAGGACATCGGAGTGATTTGCGTGGATTCCGGCTTCGAGATCCATTTCGCTGGTGCGGCCGGCCTCGATATCAAGGGCACGGAAGTTCTTGGCCTGGTCAAAACGGAGGATGAAGCGCTGGAGCATATCGTGGCACTGGCGCAGATGTACCGGGAACAGGGCCGCTATCTCGAGCGCGTGTATAAATGGGCAAAGCGTGTCGGCCTGGACGAAATCCGTCGCCAGATCATCGGGGACGCGGATAAGCGCAAGGGCTATTTCGATCGCTTCGTCTTCAGCCAGACATTTGCGCAGGTCGACCCCTGGTCGGAGCGCGTGTCGGGTAAGGACAAGCACGAATTCCGTCCGATGGCGACGCTCGACATCAACCAGGCTGCGGAGTGATGGATATGAACTGGATCGCGATCGGCGATATTTCCGATATACCGCTGCGGGGCGCGCGCTGCGTAAAGACGCCCGGCGGCAAGATCGCCGTGTTCCGTACAACTGACAACGAGGTCTTCGCTATCGAAGACCATTGCCCGCACAAGGGCGGCCCTTTGAGCCAGGGCATCGTTCACGGCAGCTCCGTAACATGCCCGCTGCACAATTGGGTGATCTCGCTCGAGACCGGAAAGGCGCTCGGCGCGGACGAGGGCACCGTGCGAACCATTCCGGTACGCAACGACGGTGGCACGCTATTTATAGCGATGCCCAGCATGCTGATGGCGGCGGAGTAGGCATGGCGGTGGAGGTCAAGTCGACCTGTCCTTATTGCGGCGTCGGTTGTGGTGTCTTGGCAAAGGTCGCCGATGATGGGGCGGTCACAGTTAAAGGCGATCCTGACCACCCGGCCAATTTCGGCCGTCTTTGCTCCAAGGGCTCGGCGCTTGCCGAGACGATCGATCTTCATGGGCGGGTCCTGCACCCGGAAGTCAACGGCAAGCGCGAAAGCTGGGAAAAGGCGCTCGATCTTGTGGCGGCGAGGTTCAGCGAAACGATCGCCGGACACGGGTCGGGCTCGGTTGCCTTCTACGTCTCGGGCCAATTGCTGACGGAGGACTATTATGTTGCCAACAAACTGATGAAGGGCTTCATCGGCTCGGGCAATATCGATACGAATTCGAGGCTTTGCATGTCGTCGTCGGTCGCCGGCCATCGCCGCGCCTTCGGGTCGGACACCGTGCCCGGCATCTATGAAGATATCGAGCTTGCCGACCTGGTGATCCTGACCGGGTCCAATCTTGCCTGGTGTCATCCGGTGATCTATCAGCGCCTAGCGGCCGCCAAGGCGAAGCGCCCCGCAATGAAAGTCGTCGTCATCGATCCGCGCAGGACGATGACGGCCGATATCGCCGATCTCCACCTAGCAATTCGCCCAGACGGCGATGTGGCGTTGTTCATGGGGCTTCTCGCCCATCTCGCGACCACGTCGGCGGTCGACCAGAACTATATTGCGGCGCATACATCCGGTTTCGGCGAAGCTTTTGCCATCGCATCGCAGCTCACCTTCAGCGATCTCCTCGATCAGACCGGCCTGCCGGCCACGCAGTTGCGCCAGTTCTTCCGCCTGTTCGAAACAAGCGAGAAAACGGTCACCTGCTACAGTCAGGGCGTCAATCAGTCCTCGTCAGGCACCGACAAGGTCAATGCCATCATCAATTGTCATTTGGCGACAGGGCGCATTGGGCGGCCGGGCATGGGGCCATTCTCGCTGACGGGTCAGCCGAATGCCATGGGTGGCCGTGAGGTCGGCGGCCTTGCCAACATGCTTGCAGCTCACATGCAGATCGAAAGCGCAGACGACCGGGACAGGGTCCAGCGTTTCTGGAACACGCCATCGGTGGCCGACAAGCCAGGGCTGAAGGCAGTCGACATGTTCCGGGCTGTCGGCGACGGACGCATCAAAGCTATTTGGATCATGGCAACAAATCCCGTTGTTTCCATGCCGGATGCCAGTGCGGTCGAGGCGGCGATAAAAGCCTGTCCGTTCGTCGTGGTCTCCGATGTCCTGAAAGTGACCGATACCTCCCGTCATGCCGATGTTCTCCTCCCCTCGCTTGGTTGGGGCGAGAAAGAGGGCACGGTTACCAACTCGGAGCGGAGGGTTTCCCGCCAGCGTGCCTTCCTGAGCGGGCCAGGCGAAGCGCGCGCGGATTGGTGGCAGATGGCCGAGGTTGGCAAGCGCATGGGCTTCGGCCACAGCTTCGCCTACGCAGCGGCCGCAGATATCTTTGCCGAACATGCCGCACTTTCGGCCTTCGAAAACGACGGCGATCGCGATTTCGACATCGGTGCCTATGCGGAAATCGATGCCACCGCCTATGATGTCCTCGATCCCTTCCAATGGCCCCAACCTCGGGGCAAGCAGCGGCAAACAACGCGTTATTTCGCCGACGGCGGCTTCTATCATCCCGACGGCAAAGCTCGGTTCGTACCTGTGACCGCTCCGCAACCAGCCGAGGCGAACGCCTTGTATCCATTCACGCTGAACACCGGCCGCATCCGCGACCAGTGGCATACGATGACGCGAACCGGAAAGAGTGCCCGGCTTTCTGCTCACATTGCCGAGCCCTTCGCGGAAATCCACCCACATGATGCCGCAAAAATCGGTGTGCGCAGCGCCGAACTCGTCCGAATTGAAACTTCCTACGGACAGGCGATCGTCCGGGTGCTCGTCACGGAACGCCAGGCCCGGGGTAGCCTGTTTGTACCGATGCATTGGAACGATCAATTTGCCTCCAGGGCGCGCATCGACAGTGTGGTCGCTGCGAAAACTGATCCTGTGTCCGGCCAGCCAGCCTCCAAGAACGTCGCCGTCGCGGCACATGCGGTCACGACCAACTGCTACGGCTTTGCGGTTTCCTCGACAAAACCTCAAAATCTCGACGCAGCCTATTGGGCGCTCGCAAGGGCAGATGGCGGTTGGCGCCTGGAACTGGCCTTCGATGGCGCAATCGAGGATTGGGCGACATGGTGCCGTCAGACATTCGATATCCCAGCCGATATCGAACCGCTCCGCTATACCGACCGCCAATCCGGTGATCTCAGATTTGCCTTTTTTGACGGCGATCGATTGCTGGCCGCGCTGTTCCTGGCCCGCCAACCCGTGGCGGTCGCGCGCAATTGGGCTATTGCGCAATTGACCACGTCCCATGCAGATATCAGGACACGCTTTGCAATCATCGCAGGTCGTCCCGGGGCCGGAAAGTCTGATCCCGGTGCAACAGTCTGCTCCTGTTTCGGCGTCGGTCTCAATCAGATAACGGCGGCGGTGCATGGGGGCTGCCGTAGCGTCGACGCGATCGGCAAGGAGTTGAATGCCGGAACCAATTGCGGTTCCTGCCGCGCTGAGATCAAGGGAATCATCGACAGTTGCTATGCTGCCGCTGCGGAATAGCCGTCGGCACCTAAAACTGTGTGGTGGGCGCCAGAAATATCAGAAAACACATCGCACAAGTATCTGCTGCCAAAAATCCGCAATTTGGCAATATTGATTTGCGATAGCTGTATGAAGCGATGGTATCCGCATCGGGTGGCTAGTTGTTCGTGAATCATATACAGGTACGACGAGCGTATCGGCTACGACATTGAGCGTGGTTTTTGCAACTCGATTTTGGGAGCCAGTCTCAGGCAAGCCTGAGACGTTTTGTTACCGGCTATGAAGCAAGTCTCACAACGCATAATCAAGCTCGCGCAACAAGACAAGGTCGCACCCGCAGAGGCTGGACAGCCTCATACGAAATATGCTCTCCGGTGGTTGTTGATCGCGGTTTGCGTCGTATTTTGGCTTGCGGTGGCTGCACTCTTTTTCATTTGGTGAGGTGCTTCTCGTTCCGGGCGAGCAGCACGACACCGACCGTCTTCCACAGGATGTGCATGTCGGTCGAAAACGAGCGGGTGTGGTAGTAGTCGACATCGAACTGGACCCGCTGCTCGTAGGACGTGTTGCACCGCCGCTCGACCTGCCACAGGCCCGTCACCCCAGGCGTCATCGACAAATAATAGTGAACGTGGGGACCGTAGCGTTCCAGCTCCTCGTGTACGATCGGCCTCGGTCCAACAATGCTCATCTCGCCACGCAAGACGTTGATAAGCTGCGGCAGCTCATCGGCACTGGTCATGCGCAGAAATTTGCCCAAGGTGTGGACCCGCGGGTCATTGTTCAATTTCCGAACCGCCAGCCATTCCTGCTCGCGTTCGGGTTCGCGGGCAAATAGCTCGGCCAGCCTTTTGTCCCCGTCCTTTCGCATCGACCGGAACTTGAGGCATCTGAATTGGCGCCCGCCATGACCGATGCGGGTATGCCGATAGATCAACGGCCGGCCATCGACAATCAAAAGTGCTAGCGCGATCAATAGAAGGGCCGGCGAAAGGAATAACAGCGCCGCGCCTGCAAAAACGATGTCGAATAGCCGCTTGGACCGATTGTGCCTTACCGATACTAGCGGTTCGGCAGCGTCTTGTTCTTCTTGCGCTATTCCCCGGAAGGCCGATAGCATCTACTACACCCCTTGATACTTCCAAACCTAAACTAAGTTGTCAGCCCACCACCGGTTTCGCAATTCAACTTGCCGGTCATTCTTTAGTCACATAGACGTAGCTTCGGACGATAAAGGCTGATGGCGTTTATTTGATCGACTAGCCTGTCGGCCAATTTGTCGGTCGAGCGTTCATTCCGCCATTGGTCACGCTGTGACTTCCGCGTTTAACGGGCGTATCGTTTTCACTGCATGGTTGTCGGCTCTTGCGAGCACGCGGCCGTAAACTTCGAGAAGCGCTCGACCCCAAGCCTCGGGCGTGTTGGCGAGGCCCCCGGCCGATCGCAAGCAATTGGCGCTCATTTGGCGTATGAGCGTGTCGTCGTCGACAAGCCGGCCGATCGCGGCGGCCAAGGACTCTGGGCTGCCCGTTCGGAAGGTCACACCGCAACCGCGCTGCATCACGTCAGTCGAAAGCAGTGCTGCGTCCGGCATGATCACCGGGATACCGCTGGCAATTGCTTCGACTGCCGCAAGAGCGAAGGGCTCGGGAACGCGGGATGAAATGATCACCGCACGGGCCTCGCCGATCAATTCGTGGATTTCGTCCTTTGTCTTCCAGCCGTGGATCATGCATTCGGGGAATTTCTCTTCCAGTAGAGCGCGCCCGGCACCATCGCCGATGATGCGAAGCCTGACCCCAGCCAAACGCGCAGCTCTGGCCGCGTCCTCAAATCCCTTTTCGGGTTCCAATCTGCCGATGAAGAAGAAATCACGATTGTTCCAGGGCGAGGCCGGTGTGGAAAGAAGCGCCTCGACTGGATTGGCAATTGTCTCGATATCTCTTGTGTGGACGCCGGCCCGAACGAAATATTCGCGCATGCGCTGATGAACGATCACGATGTTGGCCGGCATCTGCCGGATCGGGAACAGTTGCTCGCGCAACATATGGCGTGCCGAGCGCCAGACCTTCTCGTGGTAACCGCGCTTGTCGCATTGTGTCGTCAGGCAGGCCGCAGACATCGGGCTGAGTTTACAAACCTCATGCGTGCGGTAGTTGGCAAAACCTCCGTTCGGGCAGGACAAAAAGTAATCATGCGCATGGAGGACGACACGCTCTCTCACCCCCTGCAGCGCCCGGAAGATCGAGGGAGACAGGATCTTCGACCATCCGTGAACATGATAGATCGTCGAGCTCGTATCGTTCCGCTCGATCAGCTCGCTGAGAGCGCTGAAAGCCCTCCTGTTGTAGAGGCCACCCGCGAGCGCTGCGAGCCTGCTCTGCTGGAGCAGCGTGGCGCCATCGAGGTTGATGGTATCGCCAGCCGGCTGTTCGTCGCCGGCGGCGTCGCCGGCGAAATAGGTCACCGGGATACCCGCACGGGCAAGCAGATCGGCTGAAAGGATCGCCAGGTTCGACGCGCCCCCGACCTTCGTGGAGCGGTCGTTAATAATGACGACGCGGTCGGGTCGGCGGTCGGTCATTGTCTTAATCCAATGCCTCCACATTTGCCGGTGCCAGCCTGCCCGTGAGCAGATCCAGGCAAGCAAGCGCATTGCCCCTGAGGCGACCTTTGCGATCCACCCAGGGTTCCGGCTTCCAGACCTTGACGAGATTGGCCGCCAGGTTGCGCACGATCTGAACGCCTGCATATCGGATGCTCATGGTTCGCTTTCGCATGAGGTAGATCGGATTGGCGATCTGCGAATAGCCGAAGCGCACGCCCGGTGTCCGGCCCATCTTGGCGCCGAGATGGACGCCCTCCATCTGCTTGCCGCAGACCACTTCACCGTAACGCGCAAGGATGCGGCTGAAGTCGACGTCTTCCAACCAGCCATATGCCGGCAGGTTTTCGTCGAAGCGAACGTTTCCGGCGATAATCGCCGAAAGACGGATCGCCATGTTGCAGCCATATGCGTTGTAGATCGGCTTGAACATCGCGGCGAGTTCGGATTTCCGACGCCCCTTGGCCTCGACCAGCTTCATGCCGTCCTGGACGGAGATGCCGGGTCCGGTGATGCCGTCCGCAAGCACGGTTCCGGTGGCCATAATGATATCGCGATGACCGCGGAACAGGCTTTCGGTTTCCTCGATATAGGTCGGAGCCATCAGGAAATCGTCGTCGAGGAAGAGCACGACATCTGCGCCCTCGATATCGTCGAGGATATGGTTCCTCTGGCTGCAGGATCCCCGCTTCGATGTCAGCACCCTGATTGGGAAGTCCAGCCCGGATAGGCAACGTGGATCGATGTCTTCAGGCGAGGCGACGCAGACGATCACCTCGTCCGGCAATCGCGTTTGTTTGGAGATATGCGGCAGCACGGCGCTCAAGATCTCGCGACGACCGGTGCTGGCGATCCCGACCACGAGCCTCAGCGGAGGTGCGCCTGGCTTGTCGTCAATCCTGTTGGTCAATGAGGACCAAGGCGACGAAGTCGGCGGAGTCCGTCTTGCGCCTTTACCTTGAGCCTTGCGGTCTCCCTCGTCGCTGCAATTGTTGACGACACCGAGGAGCCTTATCTTCCCACTGCCGAAGCTTGCCAGCGCGTTCGAAAGCCGGTCAATGGTCATCTTTCTCGACCGGCCGACAACGACGACCACCCCATCAAGGTAGCTGCAGATGGCGCGCGTATCCGCTGAGTCTTCGAAAGCTGACATATCGACCATGACGACATCGTAGGATTTGCGCAGCAGTTCGATTTCGGACCTGAGTGCAGGCAGATGCCCGTATCGCTGCGTCGGCAGGACAAGCTTCTCCGTTTCGGTGATGGTCAACACGGGGACTGCACCGCTTGACGGCATTTCACCGCCGAAATGGCCGGCACGGTGCTCGACGACCGTGCCGAAGCCTTCTGAAGAACCCATATATTTCAACGATGCCGCGTGAAGCTGCAGCGGTTCCATCCCGAAATCCTCCCCGGAATCGGTTGCGACACGGCTAAGCTGGGCACTGAGGAAATCCGCATCGACAAGCACCACCGAAGTGCCTTCGTTGCGATAGAGCTGAGCCAGATTGGTTGCGATGGTCGTCTTGCCTTCGCCGGCGCCGACGGATGTGATGCCGACGACAATCGACGACCGCGGCGGAAAGGATGAGTCGACCGAGCTTTTTACGCTTCGCAGCGCTTCTGAAAACCGCGAGTATGGCATGTCCAATACGAAACGGAGTGGAAGCAGCGCGCTGGAGGCGGCAAGGCTGGACCTGCCGGCATAGGCAGACATAAACGAACGGTTTCCGCAGACCGGGACGTCGCCGAGTGATGCGATCCCGAGTTCGCGCCGCAGTCGTCCCTTGGAGTTGACGCGCCTGTCCATCCCGTCACGCATCAAGGCGATAAAGAGAGCCGCCGCGATACCGAGCAGAGCGGCAAACGGGATGACGATCGAGGTCTTCGGCCATGTCTTTGCGAGGGGCGGGGTTGCCGCCGTGACGACGCGGGCATTTCCGAGCGGAAAGGACTGTTTCTGCAGGGTGCCGATCAGCTGCTGCAGAATGCTTTCATACATGCGGCGGTACGTCGTCGCGCGGCTTTCCAACTCGGTCAGATCAACGCGAGCAAGGTTCTTGTCCGTGCCGGTGGAGGTCAGTGCCGCCAATTGTTCGCTGAGGAGCTTTTCCCTTGTTTGTGCGACCTCGAGATTTGAACGGTAGACGCCCTGGATGCGGGCGAACTCGTTTCTCATTTCGCCTTTCAGGCGTGCGATGTCGTTCTGGGCGTTTGTAATGGCCGGATTGCCTGTTTCGTACCGGCTGGTCAGGTCGTTCAGCTTGACGGTCGCGACGCCGATGTCCTCCTGAAGTTTCTGGATACGGGCGTTGTTGATCGTCTCTGCGACATTGCCGTCGGTCGTTTGGCCCGACATGAGGCGATTGAGGGTGTCCAGCTTGGCGGATTCGGCTGCAGTCTCGGCGCGGGCCGCCAAGGCTTGGCTGCTGATTTCCGACAGCTCCTGCTGGTCCAGCGAGGATTGCTTGCCAATGTCCATGATGCCGTTCTTGGCGCGAAACTCTTCAACGGCCATAGCAGCGTCCTGAGCTTGTCCGCCGACTTCGATCAGGCGAGTCTCCAGCCATTTTGCGCCGCTTTCGGCCGCTGCCGCGCGTTCACTGAGCCCGGTGCGCACATAGGCATCCGCAATCGCGTTGGCCACGCGTGCCGCCTTTTCGGCATCGGTAGAGCTGTAGCCTATCTCGAGAATGTAGGACTGTCCGACACGGATCACCGAAACCCGCGACAGGAAGGCCGCCATGGTGCGCCGGGTTGCATCTTCATGCGACGACGCTGCCACGGTCTCGCTCTTGGGTGCCGGCGCGAACCAGGATGCGAACATCCGGAACTGGTCGCGGATGACTGACTGCCATGAGCTGCCGCTTGTCAGTTCGGGATCCTTGTCGAGGTTGAGCGTCTTGATGACGGAGCGGGCGATCGCTTCTGATTTGACGATTTCGACCTGGCTGGCGATTTCGGCGGCCTCGATGATGATCGTCCCGCTGAACGAATCCTGTGATTCGATGCGTCCCTGCTCGGGATCCATGACCAGGCGCGTGGTGGAGGAATAGACCGGAGTTTTGGTAGTCGAGTATATGGCACCTAGGCCAACGCTCACCGCGGTGCAGATGACAAAGACCTGGAGGTGACGGTGCAGGAATGCTCCGATATCACGGAATGAGACATATTCCTTGATCGACGATGATTTGAGGTCGATGGGTTCCCGCGGGCCGAGATTACCGATGTCGTGAGCTGCCATGTTTGTATCCGATTTTGCGTTGGATTTCATGTTGGGCGCGCTTATTGTGATTGATCTGCTGCGCGCGGCAGCTGGTCCGTGGCGATCGAGGAGACCATCGCACCGTCGATGCTGCTGGAGACGTTGTAGCGAACCTCCAGAACGTCGGCGGGCTGCAGGGTCGCTCCCTCCGGCACTTTCTGCGCGTCGCCGCCGTCGCTGCCATGCGTTACCCAATATTCCAACGGCTGCAGGTCGACGGATTTCAGACTTTGCTCCTTGGAAATCGAGGCGCCGGCAATCTGAAGCAATTGCAGCGTCGTCATTCTCTTGAGCTTGGTGTCTTCGATCTCGATGTTGGTCGCTTGCAGTTCCTGGCCGACGTCGGTCTTGCGCTGTCCCTTGAGGTTGAGGGCATCGCGCTGGGTCTCGCTCACCTTCTGTTTTGCCTGCATCGAAGCAACGACCATATCGAGCTTGCCGCTCTGCATATCGGCGACGATGCGTTCAAGGGAAGTCTTTCGCGAGGTGGTCAATATCTTGGTATCGACCAGTTTCGAAATGTCGTCCAACTCGTCCTGGGCGATCTTGACCTGCCGGTCTTGCGAAACCATTTTTTCGTCGAGAACGCTGATTTCGTTCGTGAGGAGCGTTTCGAGGTCGGTGGCGGACTCCAGTTGATGGCGCAAGGCATCGGCGCGAGCCGTGAATAGTGTATTCTCACTGTTGACGATCTGCCGGATCGGCGACCCTTCCGGCGCGGCCACGAGTTCCGGCGGAAAATCAATCGCCGGCTTGTCGTTGAGCTCAGCCAGCAGACGCGCCTTGCGCGCGCTCAGCTGCTTCAGCTGGAGCTCCATTCGATTGAGCTCGCCGGCATAGGTGATTTGCTGGGTGTCGGAATATTCGCCCATCGGGTTGGACCGCCGTTGGCGACCCCCGGCCATCGCGATCGCCTGCTTGACGGTGAGGCCAGGTCGATATTCGAGTTCGCTCGGTTTTTCGACTGTGCCGGTCACATATATCATAGGATATTTTATGACCTGGACGGAGGCGACCGGCGGTTGGGCAAGGCCAGTCAGCTGTTTCAGCGTATCGCCGATATCGGTTGCCAATTCGCTGGTCGTTTTATCGTCGACCTTCATTTCGCCGATCATCGGAATAGAGATCGTGCCTTCCGGCGAGACGACATATTCGCCGTTGAGCGCCGTCCATTCCTTGTATTCACCGGTCGACGCAAGCCACTCGACGACGCCCACCTTCACATGGGTCTCGGGCTTCAATCGATAGAGGTCCGAACCGGCATCTGCCCGCCCGGCAAGGACGGGGCCGCTGATGGCAGAGACGATAACGATACCAAGGATTATGCCCGGCAACTTTCGGCGGGTGGAGATGGAGGGTAGAAATGCCTTCGACATCGACGCGATCTCATATTCATCGGGCGCGCTACTTCCAGGCACACGTTACTTTAGGGCCATAGCGCTGGATGAAGATAATCGTCTGAACAGATGCGGAGTAAATCCCCTGCGATATAAACGAATATAATCCCTTATGAGGATGCGACGGCCGCAGCGGTTGCGGATGTACGAGGGGATATCGGCGTTTCAGATAATAGTGATACCGATTTAAGTCATTTGGTCATAATCACTACCTTTATGGATGCGGCCGGAGACCAATGGTCGTTCTGTCCAAGCTGTCTTTTCTCTGCCGATGATATCTGATCAAACGGAGAGATCAGATGCGCGTTGCCATCGTTCACTATTGGCTGGTCTCGATGCGGGGCGGCGAAAAGGTTGTTGAAGCGCTTTGCGATCTCTATCCCGAAGCGGACATTTTCACGCTCGTCTATGATGAAAGTCGTGTTTCCGAGAAGATCAAGAAGCACAAGGTGACGTCCTCGTTCCTGCAACGGGTTCCGGGCGCCGTGCGTCACTATCAGTCCTTGCTGCCCCTGATGCCGTTTGCGCTCGAAGGCCTCGACCTCAGTGGTTACGATCTGATCATTTCAAGCGAGTCCGGCCCTGCCAAGGGTATCATTCCACCGCCGAACGCGGTGCATATCTGTTACTGCCATTCGCCTATGCGGTACTTGTGGGATCACTATCACTTCTACCGATCGACCGCCGGCTTCGCCTCGCGACTGCTCATGCCGATCCTCGCGCCTCTCCTGCGCTCCTGGGACGTCAATACAAGCCTTCGCGTCGACCGCTTTATCGCCAATTCGCACCACGTCAGTGGCCGCATTGGCAAATACTATCGGCGGCCGGCCACGGTGATCTATCCGCCCGTGTCAGTCGAGGATTTTGCGATCTCGGCCGAAACGGACGATTTCTACCTCTGCGCCGGCCAATTGATACCCTACAAGCGGATCGATCTCGCCGTCCGGGCCTTCACGAAAATGGGCCGCAATTTGGTGGTAATCGGTGAGGGCAAGGAACTGGCGCAACTGAAGCGCATCGCCGGACCAACCATCACCTTCCTTGGTCGGGCTCCGTTCTCGGTTCTGAAGGAAAAAATGGCCCGGTGCCGCGCCCTGATTTTCCCTGGTGAAGAAGACTTCGGCATCGTGCCGGTCGAAGTAATGGCGAGCGGCCGACCGATCATCGCATTCGGCAGCGGCGGTGCATTGGAAACGGTGGTCCACGGCCAAACCGGCATATTGTTTGACGAACAGTCCGAACAGGCGCTGATCGAGGCGGTTGAGGCCTTCGAGGCGGATGAAAGTGCATTTCGCCCCGAGGCGATCCGAGCGCACGCCGCCCAGTTCAGCACGAAGAGCTTCCTGACGAGCATGCGGTCGATTATTGCCGAGGAATTGCTGGCTCGAAAGGCCTCCGCATACAAGACGGTCGCCACCGTGGCGCCTCGGCCCCGCATTGTCGAGGAAACAATGCCGGTTCCAACGCTGGATATGCCGGCTCATCCCGGCCTCGGTGAGCAGGCGATCGTCCATGCTCCCCAGTTCTGAGAAACGGCGGTCGCGATTGCGGGGACCGTCGGACGGCGTCACGAGTTTATTGCACTGCAACATAACGTGACTTGCGGCACCGGCATCGCAGCACTATCTTATGGTTATCGAAGCGTTTCAACTCCTCCCGAGGCGCTTCGTCCCGACTGACAACACTCCTCCTCCCAGGTTGTCGGTCATTATCAAGAGCCCGGTGCACCTCCTCCCGCACCGGGCTTTTTTTGTTCCGATACCTGCGAAGGGTCGCCGGCTCACCGGCCGAGATCGCGCCGCCATTTCTGGCGACACGATGTCTCATCCCATCATTTGAAGGCTTGGTCCTAGGCGACATCCAACTGGGTTGCGTGTGCCATTTTGAGACATATGCTAGTTGTATGTTTCGGCCTGTTTGCGTCGTTTTGCGACGTCCATGACATGGGCGTCAGCGATGTCGGCAAGGACGAGGGCCACTTCGGCCTCCTGCCATCCCGCAGCCGCAGCGCGCTCAAGCAGTTCCTTGAAGGCAATATCGAGAGCTTCTTCGCATTCGCGGGCGCGTTCGATGTTGCCGGGACTGGATTTGGGTGAATGTATCTGTTTCATGAGGCTAAATTGACGAGTTTGCATTTGCAGACAAGCGAATCTTTTATGATTGATGAACCGTTAACGTTACTATCAAAAAGCTGGTTTTCCGCACCAAATCAGTCGCCATCGAAAACAGCGACAACAATGTTCAAAAAGCAGTCTGCGGGCTTGCTGTTCGAGAAAACACTCATATACTCAGGAATAATTATTTCCACATAGTGAAATATCCAAGGGGAATGACATGGCTTTGAGTTGGCGATTTTCCGCCCTTGCAGACAGGCATCGGGCACTCGGTTCGAACCTCGAGGACTGGAGCGGCATGGGAACCGCCTGGACCTATGACAAGGATATCTACGAAGAGCACATAGCAGTCCGCACGAAAGCGGGGCTGATGGATGTGTCCGGCCTGAAGAAAGTCCACCTCGTCGGCCCGCATGCAATTGCCATACTCGAATACATCACGACCCGCGATATGACGAAGGTCTATCCCGGCAAGTCGGTCTATGCCTGCATGCTGAACGACCGCGGTCACTTTACCGATGACTGCATTGTGTATCGTACCGGACCGAATTCCTGGATGCTGGTTCATGGCTCCGGAACCGGTCACGAGGAAATCACCAAGCAGGCGCAGGGGCGCAATTGCGCCGTGCTGTTTGATGACGATCTTCACGATCTGTCGCTCCAGGGACCGCTCGCCGTCGAATTCCTGGCGAAATACGTGCCTGGAATTCGCGAGCTCAAATATTTCCATCACATGCAGACGACCCTGTTCGGCGTCCCCGTGATGATCTCGCGGACCGGCTATACCGGCGAGCGCGGCTACGAGCTTTTCGTGCGCGGCCAGGATGCCGGGATGGTCTGGGATCGCATCCTCCACGAGGGCAAGGAAATGGGGATCATCCCCTGCTGCTTCAGCGTTCTCGACATGCTCCGGGTCGAAAGCTACCTGTTGTTTTATCCCTACGACAATTCGCAGATGTATCCCTTCGCCAACGAGCAGCCGGGCGACAGCCTTTGGGAACTCGGCCTTGATTTCACCGTCAGTCCGGGAAAGACTGGCTTCCGCGGCGCCGAAGAACATGCCCGCCTCAAAGGCAAGGAACGCTTCAAGATCTTCGGGCTGCTGGTCGACGCGGACGGCCCGACCGATCTTGGAGACGAGGTCTGGGCCGACGGCCGCAAGGTCGGTGTGATCACGTGCCCGTCTTACTCGAAACTCACCAATCGTTCGATGGCGATCATGCGAGTTGACGTCGAACACGCGGTTCAAGGTGCCAAGCTCGAGGTCAAGGGCAAGACTGTGAACGCCTCGGCAATCGCCCACACCATTACCTTCGACGATCCGCAAAAGAAGAAGCGAACGGCGCAGGGTTGAGGGGCAGGCTGAATGTTGGTGGCAGGAATCAAGAGCAGACCGGAATACAAGGGTATCGACATCGACCCGCACGCCAAACGGCACCTGTTCGTCCTGGAAGGCGAGGGGGCGCTGGCGCTGATGGAGCGGGCAGGTTCAGACGACGGCGACTTCCTGAAGAAGACAGAAATTCTCTATCTTCCGTCAGGTTCGGTCGCTCGGAATCACGATCAGGCACTTGGCGCTCTGGAGGCCGACGTCTTCTGGAAGGCTCCAACGCTGCAGCCGTTGATATTTCGCCTTCGCGCCTGTCTCGAGGGCGCAAACATGGGCACTCGGATCTACATCTCCGGAACCGAAGGCTTCATCGGGCAGATCGTCCAGGTGGCGCTGAATTTCGGTGTCGATTTCAATTCGTTGAAGACAGAGCACCGCGGCTCGCTGGCGCGCCGCGTCCAGTGCGTCCACTGCAAGGGCATCACCGACAACGTCACGACCAGCCCCGTCATTTGCACGCATTGCGGCCTGCCGCTGCTGGTTCGCGACCACTACTCCCGCCGTCTTGGCGCGTTCCAGGGCGTCAACATAGATGCCGAGGAACCGGGCACCGCGCCTGAGCCTGAGGAGATATTCCCTTGAGCCTGAACACGGAAATGGCGGTACGCGTAGCGTCGGTGACGCAAGTAGCCGCAGCGGTGAAGACATTCCGTCTTGAGCGGGCCGACGGGGGGCCGATGCCGGTGTTTTCGGGCGGCTCGCATGTGGTCGTTTCGATGAACGACAGCGGCTTGCTTCGTCGCAACCCTTACTCGTTGATGTCGGCGCCGGACGATACCTCTGCCTATGAAATCAGCGTGCTGCGCGTCGCCAACTCCCGCGGCGGCTCGCACTTCCTCCATGACGCGGTACGGGCGGGCGACCTGCTGACGATCAGCCAGCCGGTCAACCTGTTTCCGGTCGATCACCGCGGCCGCAAGCATATTCTCATTGCCGGCGGCATAGGCATTACGCCGTTTCTGGCGATGATGGAGCAGTTCAGCCGGGACAACATGGCTTTCGAACTGCACTACGCCATCCGCTCGCGTGACCATGGTGCATTCTGGAAAGATCTTCTGGATCGCTACGGCCCCCGGCGGATCAAGATCTATTGCGACGAGGAAAAGAGCCTCATTCCCGTGGCGCGCATCGTCGAGAACCAACCGCTCGGTACGCATCTCTACGTCTGTGGTCCGTCGGGGATGATCGACGGCGTGCTGCTGACGGCGCTTGAGGCCGGCTGGCCGAAACAGAACCTGCACGCCGAACGGTTTCTGGCGCCTCCTGCAGGCTTGCCGTTCAAGATCATGCTCGAGCGCTCGGGAATGTCGATCACGGTCGGCGAGCATCAGAGCATCCTGGAAGCTGTCGAGGCTGCAGGCTGCGATGCGCCCTACATGTGCCGTGGTGGCGCCTGCGGCCAATGCGAAACGGCGGTACTTTCCTGCGATGGCGATATCGAACACAATGACATCTACCTCTCCGACGAGGAAAAGGCCGCGGGCGGCAAGATCATGATCTGCGTTTCGCGCTTCAAGGGGCAGCAACTCGTACTGCAACTTTGATGTGGAAGACGTTGAGCGCGAAGACATTAGCCCGAAGGCATTGGCAAGGACCGAAGAGATGACCATCAAATTCAGGCAAGAGACGTTTCGGGACGATTTCACCTTCCGCAATAGCCCGGAAAACATTCGGCGTTTTCCATTTCCATTCGACCAGGACAAGTACATGTACGCGGTCAACATGGAGCCACATGTCAAAGGTGCGAAAGCAAGCGTCTTCGAAAACCTGATCGACGTCGACGAACACTATGTCGCCGAGATGCATGACCGCGCGCTCGTACTGAAGGAAGATCCGCTGCGCTGCCAGGCGCTGCCGCACATGATGACGGCGCAATGGGATACGCTGGAGCTTCTGATGGAGCATCAGGCGCAGGACTATCCGGAGCATTTCTCGCTGACGAAAAACGGCGACCAATGGCGCTGGATCAACCGGCCACTTGGCATCGACGACGCGTTCACATTCGGCGATCCATCGACCTTGCCCTATCCGCCAATGGAATACATCACCCGCCAGGCACAGGGCGATTTCTGCATCGTAGACCAGCGCGACGGCAACCTCTGGATGGATGCTGGCATGGTGACCACCCAGGCTGACTGGTCGCTCGATTTCGATATCGGCATGAACTTCATGGAATGGCACGGCCCGGTGCCGCTTGCCCATCAGATCGGCGTGTTTGACCGGGCGCTGAAGTTTCTTCTCAACCTGCAGCAGGGCAAGCCGACGCGCCGGTTGAACTGGACGATGACCATCAATCCAAGGCTCGACACCAGCCCTGAGAATTATCACAAGTGGGGACCGGATCGCCTGACGGTGACGCCGGAGAATATCGGCGACAAGCTGCACCTCCGCGTCGAGCTCCAGAGCCTCTGGCGCCTGCCTCGCTCGAACGGCATCCTGTTCGTCATCCGATGCTACCTGATCAGCCTCAACGAACTGGTGACCGTTGCGAAGTGGGGGCGGCGGCTGCCGCGCGTGCTTGCCACGCTGCCGGACGAGATTGCCGATTACAAGGGCATGACGCGATATCGTCAGATGGCGATCGACTGGCTCAAGAAATATGATGACGGCCTGCCGACGAGCCCGGGGATTTTTCCGGACTGATCTGCCGCGTCGAGGAATCCAAATCAAAATAAGAGGGAACTGGAATGACAAGAGTTGCCGTGATCGGCGCAGGGCCGTCTGGCCTTGCTCAATTGAGAGCGTTTCAATCGGCTGCGCAAAAGGGCGCCGACATTCCCGAGGTCGTCTGCTTCGAGAAGCAGGCCGACTGGGGGGGGCTCTGGAATTACACCTGGCGCACAGGCCTCGACGAATATGGCGAGCCGGTGCACGGCAGCATGTATCGATATCTCTGGTCCAACGGTCCGAAGGAATGCCTGGAATTCGCCGACTATTCGTTCGAGGAGCATTTCGGCAAGCCGATCGCCTCCTATCCTCCGCGCGCCGTTCTTTGGGATTACATCAAGGGCCGGGTGGAAAAAGCCAATGTCCGCGACTGGGTGCGCTTCAGCACGCCGGTCCGCATGGTGACCTTCGACGACGCCACAAAGAAATTCACAGTCACTGCGCATGATCGGGTCAACGACCGGATGTATGACGAGCTTTTCGACTATGTCGTCGTTGCAAGCGGTCACTTCTCCACCCCGAATGTGCCGTACTTCGAAGGCGTATCGACCTTCGGCGGCCGTGTGCTCCATTCGCACGACTTCCGCGATGCGCTTGAATTCAAGGACAAGGACATCCTGATCGTCGGCCGCAGCTATTCGGCCGAGGACATCGGCTCGCAGTGCTGGAAATACGGCGCCAAGTCGGTCACCGTCAGCTATCGCAGCAAGCCGATCGGCTTTACCTGGCCGGAGCGCTTCGAGGAGCGGCCCTTGCTGCAGAAACTCGACAACAAGATTGCGCATTTCAAGGACGGCACGACGAAGGAGGTCGACGCGCTGATCCTTTGTACCGGCTATCTGCACCATTTCCCGTTCCTGCCGGACAGCCTCCGCCTCAAGACGGCCAATCGCCTGTGGGCCGACGACCTTTACAAGGGCGTGGTCTACGAGAAGAATCCGCAGCTTTTCTATATCGGCATGCAGGATCAGTTCTATACGTTCAACATGTTCGACGCCCAGGCCTGGTATGCCCGAGACGTCATTCTTGGCCGCATCAAATTGCCCGATGCCGCCGCGATGAAGGCCCATTTCGACGCCTGGCGGACCCGCGAGGATGGATTGGAAGATGCAGAACAGATGATCTGGTTCCAAGGCGACTATGTGAAGGAACTGCTCGAGGAAACGGATTACCCCAACTTCGACATCGAAGGCATCAACCGCACCTTTATGGAGTGGGAGCATCACAAGGTCGAAAGCATCATGGGCTTTCGCGATAACGGCTATCGCTCCCTGATGACCGGTAACATGGCGCCAAAGCACCACACGCCATGGCTGGAAGCGATGGACGACACCAAGGAAGCTTATTTGAAGAACTGAGGTTCACCCTCCCCTAGATGGGGAGGGTCGGAAGCACCTTGGTGGGTGATCTCTTGTGCCAACCAAGGGTCACCCGCAACTCCGCTGCGACCTCCCCCATCAAAGGGGAGGTAAAGGTAGGGCTTGCGTGCTCAAGACCGAGGTTTCAGCTTCTGCGGATCATAGTGCGCGAACGGCACAACCCTTGCCGGCAGGCGTTTCTGCTGGCCGTCGAGCTTGCCGATTTCGACTTCGGTGCCGACATCCGAATGCAACACGTCCAGCCTTGCCAATGCGATCGTCTTCTTCAATAGGGGCGAGCGGGTGGCGCTTGTGACGACGCCGATCTGCGCCCTGCCGATGTGGACGGTATCGCCGTGGCCAACCGCTTCGTTGGCATCGATATCGAGGCCGACGAGCTTGTAACGTGGGTTCTCCTTGCGCTTGATCAGGGCGTCGCGGCCGATGAAATCCTCGGTCTTCGACTTGAGCGGCACGGTGAAGCCGATGCCTGCTTCGAACGGATCGGTCTGGTCGGAAAATTCGTAATGAGCGAAGATGAGGCCGGCCTCGATGCGCACCATGTCGAGCGCTTCGAGCCCCATGGGCTTGATCCCGTGTTTCTGTCCGGCTTCCCAGACGGCGTCGAAAACGGTCAACGCGTCCTTCGGATGGCAGAAGATCTCGTAGCCGAGTTCACCGGTATAGCCGGTACGGGAAACGACCACCGGTGCGCCCTCGAAATGACCGATCCGGCCGACGGCGAAACGGAACCATTCGAGCTCGCCGATCGCCGGCTGGGCCGGTGATGTCCATATGATTTCCTTGATGATCTCGCGGCTTTTCGGGCCCTGCACCGCAATATTGTGCATCTGGTCCGTCGATGAGCGGACCCAGGCCTTGTAACCCATCTTCTCGGCCTGCTGGCGCAGCCAGACGCCGGAAAAATCGTCGCCCCCAATCCATCGGAAATTGTTTTGAGCCAGACGGAAGACTGTACCGTCGTCGATCATGCCGCCGTTTTCGTAGCACATCGCGGTGTAGACGACCTGGCCTGGCGACAGTTTGCAAATATCGCGGGTCAGGCAATATTGCAGCAGCGCTTCTGCATCCGGCCCCGTCACCTCGAATTTTCTAAGCGGCGATAGATCAATGACGACCGCACGCTCGCGGCAGGCCCAATATTCCTCGATCGTGCCATCATTGTTGAACCGGTTCGGTAGCCAGTAGCCCCGGTATTCGGCGTAGTTTCGCGTCATGGCCGAAAGACGCGGATGAAAGGCGGTTTCCTGGGTCATTTCGGGTTCTGCATCCGGGGTCATTCTGGTTGCCACTGCTCGTGAGAATTTCTGCTCTGCGGAATAGGTGCGGATATGGATATCTGTCGGATCCCAACCGTTGGCGGCGTCGATATCGTCCGGGCAGGAGGAGGACACGCAGACGAGGTCGGTCAATGCCCGCATCAGCACAAAGTCGCCGGGACGCGACCACGGCTCGTCGAGATAAAGCTGGTTCTGGTGGTCGATATTGGTGTTGTAGAAATAGTTGATCGCTTCCCAGCCCTTGCGCGGCGCAATGCCGTAAGGGGAAAGCGCTTCGTTGAAATTGTCGGTGCAATTGACATGGCCCGGATAACCCATGTCATCGTAGTACCGGGAATTGCAGGCGGTTGCGAAGGCATCGTGCCGGCCGACCGTGTCCTGAACGATCTCGACCAGCGGCTCGAAGTCTCGGTCGAAACCCTTGGACGGCAGGCCCGGTGTTGGATAGCTGCGGCCAAGCAGGGTGCGCGTGACGGTCGCGTCAAGTGCCCGGTCGAGGCCCTTGTCGACCTTGCGGGCCGCAAAGGCCTGGAAGTCGGTACATTGCCGGCCGGCAACGTCGATGATCTGGACGAATTCTCCTGCCCGGACGAAATAGGCTGACGCGGTTGCAGCCTTGACCCGCAAGTCCTGCAGCGGATCGCTCATAGGCTCGGGAAGCTGCTCTTCGTAGGTGCGGATCCGACGCGCGCGCGCGACCCTGAACTCGATTGCCGTCGCCGTGTTCTGAAGGCCGGCATCCATTGGTGCGCCGGGGGCAGACACGATCAGCAACCCGTCCAGTGCAATCGTCGTCTCTGCGGAAGAGCCGGGCGAGGAAGTCTCCCCGAAAAGCGTGAGTGCGGTTGCTGTCGCAAGATCGACGCCGCGGCGCTTCAGCGCCGAAAGCGTCCGTTGCGCGCTTTCAACGTCGGTCGATAGAATGTCCTGAAGTGCGAATGCGGGACGCGAAAGCGAAACACCCAGACCAGCCGAATTGAACCTGCCATTGCCATCGACGAAGCTCACCTCGCAGAGCTGGCAACCCTCGACGTCCTTGATGGTGACAACGTCACCCACACCGACCTTGACGACCACCGAGCCACGGCCCTTGACGCGGTAACGCTCGACGCCAGACCCGAGCGCTGCCAGACCGGGCCGATATATCTTGCTCGCGGCCGGCGGCTGCAGAACGATTGTGGAATCGGGCATCTTATCCTCCAGCGAACGGCGTGTTGCCTGATTTTCCTGCTCTTATATCACTCGAAATGCAGATGAGAAACAAAGACGGACTTGACCCTTAAGAAAAAAAATTCACTATGAGAATAAGCGACGGTTAAAAAGAGCCTAAAAAGGGGAACCGGGCGAGAGGCAGTTTGATGACGCTTCCCACCCAGGAAAAGCACCGAAGCGATCAACAAAAACATAAGGGAACGCGCATACCGCGCGATACGGCAAACTGGTCGAGGAGACTGCTAATGGTAGCTATCGTTGAGTCGGAAGGGTCCGAAGCCGCGTCAAGCGGCGGGTTGATCCGCTCGTTGGATTGGAAGGGCGCCTTCTGGGTGGCCGCCGGCGTTCCGCCGCTTGTCCTGTTCTCGATCGGCGGTATCGCCGGGACGACGGGCAAGCTTGCTTTCGTGGTCTGGATCATCTCCATGGTCATGGGGTTCCTGCAATCCTTTACCTATGCCGAGATTGCCGGCATGTTCGCCAACAAGTCCGGCGGCGCCTCCGTCTACGGCGCCACCGCCTGGTTGCGCTATTCGAAGTTCATCGCGCCACTCTCGGTCTGGTGCAATTGGTTTGCCTGGTCGCCGGTTCTGTCCCTCGGCTGCGCCATCGCCGCGGGCTACATTCTCAACTCGCTCTTTCCCATTCCGGCCGCCGACAGTCAGATGGTCATCGATTGGATCAGTGCCCATGCGGCAAGCGTCACCGCCGACAGTCCGCGTGTCGCGGAATGGCTTGCGGCAAACGCCGGCAAGACCCCGCAGGACGCGGTTACCGCGCTGCTTTCGGCAGATGGCGTTGCAGCCTTTACGCCGGCGATCCGCAACTGGTCGCTGATCACCTTCGACATTCCGTTCCTTGCAAAAGCCAGCCTCAACGCCACCTTTGTCATCGGCGGCATCCTGATGCTGATTATTTTCGCGATCCAGCATCGTGGCATTCTCGGTACCGCAAGCGTGCAGAAGTGGCTGGCGATCATCGTTCTCGTACCGCTGCTTATCATTGGCCTCTTCCCGATCTTCAGCGGCCAGATCGACATGGCCAACGTCACCAACCTCCTGCCGCCGACGGCCGCCTATGCCGGCACGGATGGTACCTGGAGCAATGGTGGCTGGACGCTGTTCCTGGGCGGTCTCTATATTGCCGCATGGTCCACATACGGCTTCGAAACGGCTGTCTGCTATACGCGTGAGCTGAAGAACCCGAAGACCGACACATTCAAAGCGATCTTCTATTCGGGCCTTCTCTGCTGCCTGTTCTTCTTCCTGATCCCCTTCACCTTCCAGGGAGTGCTCGGCCACGCCGGCATGCTCGCCCCCGGCATCGTCGATGGATCGGGTGTTGCCGAAGCGCTGGCCGGGCTTGTCCACGGCGGCAAGATTGTGACCCAGCTTCTGGTCGTCCTGATGATCATGGCGCTGATCCTTGCGATCATGACGGCAATGGCTGGCTCCTCGCGCACCCTTTACCAGGGGTCCAAGGACGGTTGGCTGCCGAGATATCTCGATCACGTCAACGAACACGGGGCCCCGACCCGCGCCATGTGGACGGATTTCGCCTTCAACCTCATCTTGCTTGCGATCGCGTCCGACGTTGCCGGATATTTCTTCGTGCTTGCCGTTTCCAACGTCGGCTACATCATCTTCAACTTTCTCAATCTCAACGCCGGCTGGATCCACCGCATGGACAGCGGTCATGTCGAGCGGCCGTGGAAGGCGCCGACCTGGCTGATCGGCCTCAACACGGTTCTGGCCTTCGTCAACGCGTTGTTCCTCGGCGCTGGTGCCAAGGTCTGGGGCTATTCCAACGCCTTGTGGGTCGGCTTCATTTTCGCCGCGCTCATCCTGCCCGTCTTCGCCTATCGCCATTTCGTTCGTGACGGTGGCAAATTCCCGGAAGGAGCGATGGACGATCTCGGCCTGGTAGGCCAGGATCTCGGCGTCAAGAAAGCCGGCATTCTGCCCTACGTCGCGCTTGCAGGCGGTCTTGCGGTCGTGCTCGCCGCAAACGTGATCTTCCAGTTGCCGGCCTGAAGTCGATATGGTCGGGCCGGTGGAGAGATTCGCCGGCCCTGCTTGGCCCGCACGAGGTTCCCGCCGCCCTGCGAAGGCGCTATAAGTGAGCGATGATTTGCAAGCTGACTGAAGGGAACCGCAACCGATGAGCCTGAGATCTGGCAGCGCCGATTTACCGCTGCATGGCGGTCGGGTGCCGAAGTGGCTCGGCGACCGGATGACCCGGCTCGGCTCCGTCATCACCGAAGCGATCGTTCATCACTATGGCCGCGACGAATTCCTCCGTCGTTTGGCCCATCCTTTTTGGTTCCAGTCCTTTGGCGCCGTCATGGGCATGGATTGGCACTCCTCCGGCATCACGACAAGCGTGCTGGGCGCCCTCAAGCGGGGGCTAACGCCTCTCTCCGGCGAGCTGGGTATTCACGTTTGCGGCGGGCGCGGCGCCCAGTCCCGAAAGACGCCGGGCGAGCTGATGGCAATCGGAGATCGCGTCGGCATTGACGGCAAGGCTATGGCGACTGCCAGCCGGCTTGTTGCCAAGGTCGACAGCGCGGCGGTTCAGGACGGCTTCGATCTCTATCTGCATGGCTTCATTGTGACGGATGACGGCCGGTGGGTGGTGGTGCAGCAGGGCATGAACGGCGACCGCCGGCAGGCGCGGCGCTATCACTGGATATCGGAAGGACTGAAGAGCTTTGTCGACCAGCCTCACGCTGCCATCGAAGGGCGAGGGCAGGGGCAGATCATCAATCTTGCCGACCGCCGGGCAGACGTCTCCCGGAAAGGCCAGTTGGACCTGCTTGCGACGCTCGGTCCCGACAGGATTGCACGCGAGGCTGCGGCGCTGGAGGTTTTGCATTCGCAACCGGTCGCCACCAAGCCGTCGGATCAACCGATGCTTCCCTATCTGGTCATGCCGGCACATCACGATGTCAGGGAAACCGATGTGATCATGCGGCGGCTGCACGGCAATCTGGCGGCGGCGGCCGATCGCGGACCGGAGGATTTCGAACAGCTGCTGCTTGTCCCCGGCGTCGGAGCGCGCACCATCAAAGCATTGGCGATGGTTGCGGAGGTTGTCCATGGCGCGCCTTGCCGTTTTTCCGACCCCGCGCGCTTCTCGCTTGCCCACGGCGGCAAGGACCGCCATCCTTTTCCGGTCCCGCTGAAAGTCTATGACGAAACCATCCGGGTCATGAAGTCGGCGGTGCAAAGGGGCAGGCTCGGGCAGACGGAGGAGTTGGAGGCGCTGAGGCGGCTTGACGACCAGTCGCGTCACCTGGAGCGATATGTGACGGGTCCGGACCTAAACGAAATCGTGGCAGGCGAATTCGAGAATTCGGCGTCATTCGGCGGCCGCAGCGTATTCGGCTGGGAAACGCCGACGGACGCTCCCCTCGCAGAAAAGCGGCCGCGCAAGGAGTAGCCCGATTAGATCGCCTCCTCACCGGTAGACTTCGCCAGCTGCACGATGCTAGCCTTGGGCCCTCATTCAGCAGGGGCGAAGAAATGGAACGGCAGTCGTGAACCACGAAGTCGGATTGATAGCGACCGTTGCCATCAGCTTTGTATTCTCAGCGGTATTCGGCTATCTGGCGGATCGAATCCGCCTACCGCCGCTCGTCGGCTACCTTGTCGCAGGCATCGTGATCGGCCACTTCACACCAGGCTTCGTTGCCGATAGCGATCTCGCGGGCCAGCTGGCTGAAATGGGCGTCATCCTGCTGATGTTCGGCGTGGGTCTGCATTTTTCGACATCCGACCTTCTTGCGGTTCGCGGCATCGCTGTTCCCGGCGCCATCATTCAGATAATCCTTGCAACACTTCTCGGCGCCGGCCTCTGCTGGATGTGGGGATGGTCGCTCGGGGCGGGCGTCGTGTTCGGCCTCAGCCTGTCCGTTGCCAGCACAGTCGTTCTCCTAAAAACGCTGGAGGAGCACAATCTTGTCGATGCCGTCGAGGGGCGGGTTGCGGTTGGCTGGCTCATCGTCGAGGATCTGGCGACGGTTCTCGCCCTGGTTCTCCTGCCGGCGCTAGCGGAAGCCCTTGGAGGACACGCGGAAGGCGCGGTTGGTCCGGTTGCCAACGTGGATGGCATGCAGATCGGGCTGACGGTCGGCCTGACGTTGATCAAGGTCATCGCTTTCGCGATTATAGCCATCGTACTTGGGCCAAGGGTCGTTCCGTGGCTGCTCACTGTGATTGCCCGCACTGGCTCGCGGGAGCTCTTCACACTGTCGGTGCTTGCCATCGCGCTCGGCATTGCATTCGGCGCGACCGCAATCTTCGGCGTTTCCTTTGCGCTCGGTGCCTTTTTCGCCGGCGTGGTTATGAGTGAATCCAATCTAAGTCACAGGGCCGCAGCGGACTCTCTTCCCTTGCAGAATGCATTTTCGGTGCTGTTCTTCGTCTCGGTCGGGATGCTGTTCGATCCGACAATTCTCGTCCGCAATCCTGTCGCGGTCATCGGCGCACTGGCGCTGATCATCGTCGGCAAATCCATTATTTCCTTTTGTATCGTTTTCCTGTTGCGCTATCCGATCGGATTGAGCTTCACCGTGGCCGGCGGGCTTGCCCAGATCGGTGAATTTTCATTCATTCTCGCCAGCCTCGGCGTTTCGCTCGGCCTGCTGCCGCGCGAGGGTCAGGATGTCATTCTTGCCGCAGCCATTCTGTCGATCACCGTCAATCCCCCGTTTTTCATGGCAATGGAGGCAATGCGGAAGCGCTTCTGTGCCAAATGGCCGGCGTTGTCGGAGAGCCACGGCCGCCGAAGGCAGGAAGCGCTCGTCCTGGAACTGGAGAACAACCGGATCGCCAGCGAAGAGAGGGACCGCCAGCATCAGCTCGAAATCCAGCAGCTGACGGAGACCTTCCCGATGTTCGCCGAGGTTGACGAGCATTCGCAGGAAGAACTGCTTTTACTGTTCCGTCCAAAATCGGCGTCCCCCGGCGAGCGCGTGGTCCGTGTCGGCGACCGGGGTGACGGGATGTATTTCATCGCCTCGGGCGCGGTCGAGGTTCAATTGGAGAACGGGGCCGTTCGTCTGTCGGCCGGCTCGTTCTTCGGCGAGATGGCGCTGCTGACCGGCGGGCGGCGCACGGCCGATGTCGTCGCCGTTGACTTCTGCCAATTCCTGGTCCTCGAACGTCGTGACTTCAACATCTTCATGGCGCGGCATCCGGCGTTGCGTGCCGCCGTCAGTGACCTTGCCAGGGAAAGATCCGAAATGAACGTTGCACGTCAGATGAACACAGGGACGACGGGGCAGGGCTGATTGACCACATTTCATGCTCCGCCGCTGCAATCCCCGCGGCTTGGATACGAAGCATTAATCACAATCTCTGTAGAGAAGGATGACGCTTAGGAGAACGAATCGATGACTGCCGCATTTCAAGACCTTCCTTCCGCGGCTACGCATGGCCGGGTCGTCGCGTTTCCCCTGGCGGGTCGCACGAGGCTGATCGAGCGTTGCGCCAAGGAGCTTGACGGCAAGCAGGGCGAAGCTGCCCTTCTCTATTGGCGGGCCCAGTGCCGGACGCTAGCCGACGAATTGCTGGCGCTCGGCTTTCCCGATGCTGAAATGCGTGAGCAGATCATGGAATTTCAGGACCACGTCCAGGGTGCAATGATGCGTCTCCACCAGTCCGAACGGCCTGCAGAAACGATGCAGCGATAGAGATCGCAAACGCCAAACTTAGCCGGTTCGCACTCGCTCGGCGCAATCCGCCTGATTTCATCACCAAACTCCGCCGCCAATGGCACGCTGCTCTGTACTTTTCCGAGTGAAGCGAGTATGTAGCGCGGCCATGAACAGGCCCGCGACGTGTTGGCCGCGGTGATCTGTGCCTGCCCGATTTTTAACAGTAGTCCGGCGCGCGAAAACCGAATTCCGAAAGACAAGACATGACTGAGTTCGAAGGGATCGTTCCGGCGATTGCCGAGGCGTTGAAAAAACGCGGTTACGAAGCGCTGACGCCGGTGCAAAAGCAGATGCTCGACCCGAAGCTGGACGGCGCCGATGCGCTTGTTTCGGCGCAGACAGGCTCCGGCAAGACCGTTGCATTCGGCCTGGCGCTGGCTCCGACGTTGCTTGGCGGCAAGGATCGCTTCGCTGCCGCGGGTGCGCCCATGGCCCTCGTCATCGCGCCGACCCGCGAGCTGGCGCTTCAGGTCAAGCGTGAGCTGGAATGGCTGTTTGAGTTGACGGGCGCGATCATCGCTTCTTGCGTCGGCGGCATGGACATGCGCAGTGAGCGACGTGTGCTGGATCGCGGTGCCCACATCGTCGTCGGAACGCCCGGACGGCTTTGCGACCACATTCGACGCCGCTCGCTCGACATTTCGGCGCTCAAGGCGGTCGTTCTCGACGAGGCGGACGAGATGCTCGACCTCGGCTTCCGCGAGGATCTCGAATTCATTCTCGAGGCGTCGCCTGCCGAGCGCCGCACACTGATGTTTTCGGCAACCGTGCCGCGGTCGATCGCGACGCTTGCCAAAAGTTACCAGCGTGACGCCGTGCGCATCAGCACGACGTCTGAAGAAAAGCAGCATGTCGACATCGAGTACCGAGCCCTGACCGTGGCCGGAACGGATCGCGAAAACGCGATCATCAACGTCTTGCGCTATTACGAGGCGCAAAATGCTATCGTCTTCTGCTCGACACGCGCAGCCGTCAATCATCTGACGTCCCGCTTCAACAATCGCGGTTTCTCCGTCGTGGCGCTTTCCGGCGAACTCAGCCAGAACGAGCGTACGCATGCGCTTCAGGCCATGCGCGACGGTCGCGCCCGCGTCTGCATCGCGACCGATGTTGCTGCTCGCGGCATCGACCTGCCAGGCCTCGACCTGGTGATCCACGCCGACCTGCCGACCAATCCCGATACGCTTCTGCATCGCAGCGGCCGCACGGGCCGCGCCGGTCGCAAGGGCGTCAGCGCCTTGATCGTCCCGACCAGCGGTCGTCGTCGTGCAGAACGGCTGCTTGAAAGCGCGCGTATCAGCGCGACATGGGCAAAGCCCCCTTCCGCTGACGATGTCAATGCTCGAGACGACGAGCGACTGCTCGCCGATCCCGTCCTGACCGAGGTTATTGGCGAGGAGGAGCAGGATTTCATCCGTCAGCTTCTGGAGCGTCACCCCCCGCAGCAGGTCGCAGCAGCATTCCTTCGCCAGTACCGAGCCGGTCATTCCGCTCCGGAAGATCTGCTTGATGTGGCAGTTCCCGATGCGGGCAAACGCGTGCGTCGCGACGAATTTGCAGCGCCCCGCGAGGATGGCCCGGCGGCCCGCGCGGATTTCACGGACGGCGTCTGGGTGTCGCTCTCGGTCGGCCGCAAGCAAAGTGCCGAGCCCCGCTGGCTGATCCCGATGATCTGCCGCTACGGCGATTTGACGAAGCGTGATATCGGCGCGATCAAGATGCAGCCTGACGAGACCTATGTCGAGTTTTCAGCCGACGGTGCGGCACGCTTCCTCGCGGCAATCGGGCCGAACAAGACGCTGGAAAAGGGCATCCGCGTCAAACCTCTCGAGGGCACTCCGGATCTTTCGCGCGGAAATGTAGATGGCGGAGCGCCGAAGAGATCGTTTGCTGACAAGCCGCGCCCCCCTCGCGACGATGCCAGGCCACCACGGAACGACGAAAAATCGCCACAGAAATTCGAGCGGAAAGCCGAGCGCGGCCTGACGCTTGCAGAAAAGATGGCAGAGCCCGGGGATAAGAAGCCGTGGACGGATACAAAGCCCTGGGCAAAGAAGGCGGGCAAGCCCGACTTCAAGAAGGACAGCAACTACGCCGGTGCCGGCAAGCCCAAGGGCAACAGCTTTAAGAAGCGCCCGCAATAGGCTCGGCGACCGCCGTTCAGGCCAAGTATAGTTCGATGAAAAAGAGGCCGGGCGACCCCCGGCCTCTTTCATTCAGATCGGCGACGCGGATGAACCGGTCGGCGAAGCGATCGACTAGAGCGCGCGCAGCTGATCAGCCGACGACTTGCCGGAACGCTTGTCCTGCACGACTTCGAAGCTGACCTTCTGGCCATCCTTCAAGGAGCCGAGGCCCGAACGCTCGACAGCGCTGATGTGGACGAAAATATCAGGTCCGCCACCATCCTGCTCGATAAAGCCGAAACCCTTGGTGCTGTTGAACCACTTAACTGTGCCTGAGGGCATGAGCGCTCTCCCTTTAATTTTGGCGTCGAATGAAAGCCGCTTTCAGACGGCTCGATTGATCGATATTGCGAGGAGGTTGGTCACAGGCACGCTTTGGAGCTTTGCATCGAACACAATTCATCAAAATCGACGCTCATGAAAATAGGGATTTAACCGGCGAGAGCAAGATGGTTTCCGCATTGCTGCAATCCTGCAAAGGGATGCGCTGCCTCCAAGGCCTCGAACATAGGCCCCACGTTATAAGAATGTGAGCCTTTTTCAATGATTTGGGATCAAATCGGGTCTGGGCGGGGCGCCACGTTCTTTTTCGTCAGGCGATCACGATTCTGAGCCGGCTTTTTGTTCATATGTTGCAAATGACGAACCAATCGGCGCAGCCGCGACTCGCATTGCTCAAGATCGCAGCAGCGTCTGGAAAACCCGATCGTGGATCTTCCAGACCTTGTAGGAGAACTGAAACTGGATCGAGCGTTAGCTCTTGTCCTTCTTGCCGAGCTTCAGCCCGCTTTCAGCAAGCTTGACTTGCGAGCCCACCGATGAGACGGACTTTTCGGCCTTGTCCTTTTTCGGCTTTCGTGTTTCGCGGTTGCCGCGTACCTGTCCTTTAGCCATGACGATCTCCCTATCTTACAATTCGAAATAAGCTGATGTGTCGGACACGGAGAGTTTGGCGGCTCGAAAACCTCTGACGCCGCGATGAGCCAAGCTGGCCAAAGCCGATATCAATTTGTCCGCATCAATTGAGGCTTATGTAAGATGAACGGGGCAGCTCGCCGCCCCACTACCTGCCTAACTCGCGCCTGCGGACGTCCGTGCCCTGGATGGCTGACAACTTCCAATCGGAACCCGGCTTTCTGAGGAAGGTCCAAAGCTCGGTTGCCTCGGTCGGATTGCGGTCGTCGCCGTCGACAAGCCGGCCGGTGGTGCGATCTAGCATTGCGTCGATGCTTGAATAGCGCATCGCCAAGGTCGCGTAGTCTGCATTGTCTTCGTGCCAGGCCTCAGCGACGTCGCCCTGTAGCAGGTGGACGTTCGAAACCTTGTTGCGAACCCCGTTGGTGGCGTTCTCGCCAAGCTCCTCTGCAAGGTAGGACATCGCTTCCGGTGTCGTGAGCGCCCGCATGGCGCCATAGTCCTCGGCTCCATATGCGGTCTGGATCTCAGTCAGAAGCTGTTCGAAACGGTCGAGATCAGTCTGCCCTATTCCGATCTCGTCAGGCGCGCGAGCGCTCCTTGGAGCTGAAGAGCCAGCTGAGGCGCCGATCGTCGGGATGCGGAACGAGGTATGGGCTGGCGGTGCGCCACCAAAGGAGTTGTGCGGGCTTGCAGCCGCCGTGCTCGACCGGGACCGGCTGGCGAAGAACCGGACCGCCCACATAAGGGCGCCGAGGATCAACAATATCTGCAGCAGCATGCCGAGAAAGCCGAAGCCGCCGCCAAAGCCCTGTCCAAGGAGCATACCGAAAAGGCCGCCCACCACCAGGCCACCAATCATGGAGCGCCCAAAACCGCTGAAAAATCCGGGACGCGGGGCATTGATGCCCGGTTGCGGTGCCATCTGAGGCGCAGTCTGCTGTGGCGTCATCGAACGCTCGATCGGAGCCGCCTCGGTTGGCGCAGTTCGTGTGATCGGTGGAGCTGAATATGTCCGCGTGCCCCGGCTCCCAAACCCGCCTCCGCCTGCACGCCGCGCCTGCGCATCGTCCAAGGTCGCAAACGAGGCCGCCAAGCCGAAAACAAATATGAAGGCCGATTGAGCGAAACGCGAAACAGTGGGCATTGGTTTTCCTGTCAGGGGCGATTGGACGTCTGATCCTCTATATAGGCGTATACCCTCACAGTTTTAAGTTCTGCTGCAATTCTTGAGAATTGAGCCCGCGAACACTGGAGAGCGGCTGACGGGCAGCGAACACCCCACGGGTCTACCACCTATTTTTTCTCCCGTTTGCCGTTGCCCTTATCTTCCCGTTCCTTAGCCAGTCGCAACTCCCGCAGCCGGGCCGTTTTTGCGTCCCGGGCCTTCTTGGCGGTTGCAGCTTCGGCTGCAGCTACGAGGGTCGCGTTCTCCGCCTGCAACCGCTTTTCCTCCTTCGAATATTTCGCCCTTGGTCTTTCTTCCATTAGCGTCTCCTTAACTCTGTCGCGATTGCTCGCCCCTTCGCCGAAGGAGCCGATTAGCAAACGAACACGTAAGGAACGGAAAAGTTTCAAATTCATCCGATTGTCCGGAGCCGGGGACCGGAAAAGCAACATTTCCCGTCGGCTGGAACTGCTTCGAATTCCCGACGTTAGAGCGAAATATCGAGCGTCTCCTTCAAGCACCAGAGGTCGTCATGAACCGTTCCAAGCAAGACTGGATTAGCCAACGTGCCTACGCCCTGTGGGAATCCGACGGTCGTCGGGATGGCCGTGATTTCGAACATTGGGTACAGGCCTCCAATGAATTCGAGCGGCTGGAGCGCACAAAGGCCTCAGCAGACGGCAGCGAAGTTCTGTCGAAGCTGAGCGCACCCACGAGCCGCCTGTTGCGTGCCTCGAATACCGACGACCGGCGAGCTATTGCAAAGCAGACGCGCAAGGCTTTTTGAACAGTGTTGAATTGATTTCAAACCCGGTCGTCGTCGTCCTCACCGAGCGGTCTTTTATCCATTTGAATGACATCACGGCCATATGGCTCGATGCATCGCGTCAGGCGTTCGCGGCAAAGCGGCGCCGCGCTGTATTTCAGATCAGTACCGCAACACGAAAATCAATCGCCGGAAAAGCTCGCCAGTGCGGAAAAGATAGGCCCGAAGCCGCCCCATCGGCCGAAGCTTGACGGCGCGATAGTCGCTGCGTGTGCCAATCAGCGTCGAGCTGCGAGCACTGTCGAATTTCAGTATGTTGCTGCCGGTCGAAAAGATCGCCAGTCGCATGTCCCAGCCGCGCTCAAGCGCAACGTCGAAGGGCAACGACATGACGCGCAACGATGTCAGCAGCTTTTCAGCACCGGTTCGAGTGACGATATAGCCGGCGGCCGATCCCTGAGGCCCAAAAAGGCAACGGCCGACCAGATCGCCTTCGGCTGATATGGCGAGCGGCCGAAATCCCGACCAGCGATGGTTCATCAGCTTGATAACCTCCGCGCGCGGAAGCGCTGTCATCAATGCTCTCGCTCTTGCGGGCAGATCCGCTTCCAGAGACACATCGTCTTCGACGATGATGGCCGCCTCGCAGTTGCTTTCCAGAATCCGCCGGAGCGCCATGAGATGGCTGCGATAGCAGCCATATTCTCCGGGCAGGATGGTTCTGCCGTGACGGCGGACGAATTTGTTGTGGTCGACGTCGACCCAGGTCTCGCGAGGTGTGAAGGAACCGTCAATGCCGTTGACCCGCTCCACCGTCACCGCAGCCTCTGCGGCCTGGCCAAGAATATCGACAAAATGACGGTAGCTGCGATCAATATTGATAACGTAGACCGGTAATGATTTCGAGGGCATCTGCACTGATCTTCTTCAACGCCTGAGCTTGGCGACAGAATGCCTTCGCATTGGCAGAAAATTGGATCAAGCTTTTATTTGCGCGAGCATTGCCGAGTTGCCTCGTGGTCAAGTTGCCGATTGACGCGACCCACGCCGCCGAGATCGACCAGCCTCCTCGCTCGCCAGCTCGCTACCATTTGCGTTCATCGTCGCGTTTACCAGCGAAACCACTCCGCCTCGCGTGTTACCAAGCGCCGCGGCACTGAAATATTCGCGCACCTTTGCGGTTTTCGAGCGTGTCGTCAGCTTCGTAAAGCAGTCCGATGCGAAGCTCCCGACTTGCGAGAGGAGAGCGGATTTTTGACAAAACTCGGCCCATCGCGTGTCGCGCAGGAGATTTGTATAATATGGCTTCATCTTTCGATGCACCCAGGGAACGGTGGCGTGCCACGGTTTCCTGCGGCCAGTGAAATGGCGTATTCCCGGCTTCTCAACGAAGGGCAGGATACCGGTCTGGGTGTTCCATCGCGGGTCCAACGCCAGCCAATTGTCCTCGAAGGCGATGTTCAGCGCATCCTGGTCGTGCGCGTCGAACATTTCCGGTTGCGCCTCGAAGGTGTCTCTGGCGTCTTTCATAAGGCCCAGTTCCAGGCATTTTTGCCAATCGAAAAGAAGGACGCCGGCATTGAAATAGCGCGCGCCCGCACGCATCCCGATCTTTTCCTGACGGCGTTCGATCTTTTTTGAAAAGGGCATGAGGTAATCGTCGACCGCTCCCAGCGGTTTGCCTTTGAGATCGGTATTGAACAGAGCCTCGAGCCCCGAGACAGCGATAGCATCGGCATCGATGTAGAGAAGCCGTTCGATCGACCAGGGAATGTTGAGGTCTAGGTAAAGCCTGGCGAGTGTGGCGCGTGACCAGCGCCCGAGTGCGGCTCCATCGGCCGCGGGAGACGAGTCGCGCAGCAGCTCGATGTTGATCGAATGGTGCCGCGCAAAATTCTCGATATCGACGACCTGGCTTTCGTCCACATCTATGGCCAGGAGAAACAGCCTTGCCTTCGCAGTGCTCAGATTGTCGTGGACCGATAGCAAAGCACAGCAAGCCGCGGCAAGCATTCTTGCATCGGCACAGGCGACCACACCCAGAGATCCAAAAGGACTATAGCTGAAAGACTGGTCCATTCATGCTCCGATGGCCCGTGGCCCAGCATTTCATCGACTGCCACCAGTTTTGTTCCTGGCATCAGCAGACAAAGAGTTTCCCAAGCCGGCCTTTTTGGGCGCGCAGGTTCGTGGTGTCCTAGCAGTTCAAACTGAAGCCGAAATGAAATCTGGGGCAGGTGCCTTTCAATCTTCGGTTGCCGATGACGCGCATGTAAAAATGAGGTAAAATTGGCGGATACAGCCTCTTGCGGGCCAAGTTTCGACGTATTTCGGACCACCTATTTCAGGCTATGAGATTTCTTAAACGGATTGAGGTATGTCGTGCGGATATTGTTGGTTGAAGATGATCACATTCTTGGCTCATCGCTGAAGAAGGCCTTGGAGAAGCATGCCTATGGCGTCGATTGGCTCCGCGATGGGCAGTCGGGCCTTCTTGCGCTTGAAAGTTCTCATTTCGCCGCCGCTATTCTCGATATCAACCTGCCGCAGCTGAGTGGCATCGGCGTGTTGAAGGGCATCCGCCACAAGGGCGACCGGGTGCCGGTGATGCTGCTGACCGCGCTTGATGCCGTTCGTCAGAAGGTCGAAGGATTGGATGAGGGCGCCGACGACTACATGGTCAAGCCATTTGATCTAGATGAGCTGCTTGCCAGGTTGCGGGCGCTCATCCGACGAAGGGAGGGGCGAACGGAAACGATCATCCGCTGCGCCGACGTCGAAGTCGATCCATCGTCCATGATCGTCCTTAAGGCCGGCGCGCGGGTCCACACGACGGCAAAGGAGTTCCATTTGCTCAGGCTTCTGATGGAGCGCAATGGCCGTTATGTCACCAAGAACGATATTGAATATGCGTTATATGATGCCGACAATGCCGTCGAGAGCAACACGATCGAGGTGACGGTCTACAATCTTCGCAAGAAGCTCGGAGCCGACCTCATCAAGTCGATCCGCGGCGTCGGATACATGATTGAGCGATGAACAACTCGACGCTAACGCGCAAGCTCTTCCTTAGGATCGCACCGGTGGTGATCGTCACCATTGTCGTCATTGGGGCTTTTGCGTTCAACAGCGCGACGCGCGAGATCGATAATATCTACGATGCCCAACTGATCAACGATGCAAACGTTCTATGGGGCTTGCTGCAGCACAGACTGCAACGTCCGATGGTGGGACCACCGCAGCGGATTGACGACATAGATTTCAACATGGACAACCAGCTGGCCCTCAATGACGACGCGGACGACTATGCCGATGCGCATATGTTTCGCTGCTGGGCGGACGGTCGCATCCTTGTCTACAACAGTACGGCCTTCCTTTCCGATGTTCCCCAGGAGATGGCAGGTTTCAGCACCGTGCCTTACAAAGGCGAGACCTGGCGGGTTTATTCGCTGCCGATACCGAACTCGACGATCGTCATGGAGGTCGGGGAAAAGATCGCCCTTCGGGAGACGCTTGTCTCCAATATCCTGCTCAACCTGTTTTTTCCGCTGCTCATCCTGATCCCGATCATCGGTTTTCTCATCTGGCTTGGCATCAATAGTGGATTGAGCAGCATCCATGGCCTTGTGCGCGATATCCGGACCCGATCGCCGGATGACCTAGCCGCTATTCCAGTGGAAGCTTTGCCGCGGGACCTGCTGCCGCTTGGTCGCTCGATCAATCAGCTTCTTGCAAAACTTGCGCGATCCCTGACACTGGAGCGACGGTTTTCGGACCTTGCAGCGCATCAGCTGCGGACGCCGCAGGCAGGGGTTAAACTGTTGCTGCAGATGTTCGCCAATGCCGACACGGAAAAGGAACGCCAGGCAATTGTCGCTGATCTGGTCGCCAGCAATGACCGCGCCATGCATCTGATCGAACAACTGCTGCGGCTGGCAAGGGTGAGCCACCATCCGCTGGAACTCATGCCGGTGCTGCTCTATCACGTCGCCGCCTCGGTCCTTGCAGAGTTTGGCAACATCCTGAACGAGCGACAGTTGGACGTATCGCTCGAAGGCGACGAGCAGGCCGAGGTAAAGACTGACGAGTCGTTGCTGCGCATGATGATCAGCAATCTGATGGATAATGCGATCAAGTACACCCCTATCGGCGGCAGGATCGAGGTGGTGGTTTCGTCCGAGCCCGGCCGGTGCCGGTTGTCGATCAGCGACAGCGGTTCCGGCATCCCGCCAGGTCAGCGCGAAGCGGTCTTCCAGCGATTCTATCGGATTGATACGCTCCAAACTGAAGGGGCGGGTTTGGGGCTTGCCATCGTCGCGGATGTGGCCGACCGGCTTGCCACAACAATCGAGCTTACCACACCATCCTGGGGCAACGGCCTTCGGATCAATCTGAACCTGCCGAAAGAGCAATGACGCAGGCAGGCTATGCGGCGGGTCCGACGCTCACGGCGAAATCGGCGCTTTCCCAGCAATTCCGCTCCGACCAGAAGATCGTGAAGCGGATGACAGCGCCAGGTGCCAGGGTTCGCGTCGGTAGGTCGCAGAGATACGTCTGCAGTCCCGTATCCTTCGCAACGGTATCGGTCGTCGTCGACCAATTGTCTGCAGACCAATGGACGAGAGCGGGCTCCATGAATTCGAGGCGCAACCCGCGGCCGACATCGATCAGCCCGACCGGCGCGACCTTGCGCCAGACGATCGGAGCAGGGGCGGGCGTGTTCTTCACGTAGCGACGAAAGGTCTGTGGCGGCATGTCGAAAACGACGCCGTCCCTAAGAGACCGCAAAAGCTTGACATGTTCGGCATGCGCCCAGACCAGCGGCATCGCGCTGCCGGAGGGCTGGCCCAGGAAGAGCTCTCGCTCGACTATGTCCTTCCCGTCCCATATCTGTTCGGGCAGCAGGCCGCCCGGGCTAGCGGAGGCCTCCATCGTCGCAAGCAGCCGCCAGGCTTCCTCGGGCCTGCCCGCCGCAATCTCGTAGTGGGCGCGCTCCCCGGTGAGCAGGGGCCACAGTCGGCCTATCCCGGCTCCGTCGAAGGGCGCACCGTCTTCCTGCTCGCCATAGCCGTCGTCATTATATCGATACCAATAGGGTCCAGCCGGCAGCTCGCGCTTCAAAACCGCGTCGATCGCCGCTACCGTATTCAGCATCCTGACGTCGTCGGCCGCGCGAAGGCCGAAGCGCACAAACGCCAGTGCGTCCGGGCTAACAAGCATTCCGGCCTCCAGCATTGCGTTGCCGTCGGCTCTGTTGCGGATGGGAATGAGCCCGCGGGCGCTCGACATGCCGTCGCCGGTTGCCGAGCCGATCCGCATATAGTAGCCGTCGATCCCGAGCTGGCGGGACAATTCCGTGTCGCTCACGTAGGTCCATGTCTCGATCTGTTCGTTCCAGCCGTCGGCGACCTCCCTGAGATAGTTCGCCATGGCGGTCTTATCCGCCGCGTCAACGGCGTCCGCCGCTGCCAGCAGACCGGCGATCTCGACTGCGAGGGTGAATGGAGAATATCCACCGTCTTCTTCCCAGCGATCCTGCTGTGTTGCCGGTCCGGTCCGGACGATGAAGCTTGCGGCCCGCTCGATCATATTCAGATAGCGCGGCGCATCCGATGGCCCGAGGACATCGGCACGCAGCAACATGTCGTAGAGCAGGATCGGGAATGCTGTTTCGTCGAGCTGGATGCCATACCAATAGGGTCGGCCGTCAAGCCAGGAATTCTGCACCCAGTGGCCGTCCGCCTCCTGGCTTGTCACCAGATAATCGAGAACGGATTTCGCCTCCTCGCCTGCACCGGCGGCGAGCAATCCACCGGCGGTCTCGACCAGGTCGCGCGTCCAGACCAGGTGGTATCCGCCGAGATCGTCGTCGCTCTTTGTCGATCCCCAGGGAATGGAAAGGCTGGCGATGATCGCCCCGGTGGCGTCATCGCGGTGCGTCGCTAAGACCGACGTGCTGACGCGATATCGGTTCAGCTGCGTGGGGTCGTGCGGTTCATCGAGGGGAATAAGGCCGCGCTGCCATTGGCGCCATCCCGCCCGATAGCGTTTTAGGGCTGGCTCGATGCCATGCTGCAGGCTGAGAATGGCCCTGAACGCCGCCTCCTCGGGCTGTGTGCCGAACCCGATCGCGACAAGGGCGTGGCCGTTGGCGGAGGCGAGATCGAGCGTGCCGGAGACCGCAACGTTACCGTTTTCCACGCGCTGGAATTCTGCTTTCAACCCCTCTCCACGCGACAGGGTCTGCCATCCATCCGAGGTCCCCACATAGCCCGCCGACCGTGCGGCCCATGGGACAGTGGCGGCAACCGAAAGAGCTGTTCCCCTGCCTTCGGCGAAAAGCAACTGGTGCCCCTTGAAGTCTCCGTACCACGCCGTGTTCTCGCTGCCGGCATTGACGAGATGCGGCGCGACGATCGCGTGGACCTGATAGTTCGACAGATTGCCGATCAGCGCCTCAAACCGGATATCCTGCAGGACGACCTCGCGATCCGGATCTGTCAGGATGATCTTTGTAATTCTATATCGACCGTCCTTCGAAGTATTGACGAGGCGGAAGGCAGGGACGCCGTCTTCGATCATCTCGACTGTGTGGTCGGCGTCACGCTTCTCATCGGAGAAATAGCTATCCGCGGTCACGACGAAACCGAAATCGCGGATACAGGCCATGTCGAGCCGGGGCGCGTAAATCTCGTTCAGGATGCCATGACTGACCGTAAACCAGACGCGGCTCTCTGGATTTGCGGCGGTTCCGACGGCGCTCTTGTCGCTTGAGGTCCAGCGGGGCGTGATTCCCGGGGCGCCGGGAGGATCTATTCGGTCGGTCAAATCAGTGATCCTGTTTGCGCTTGTTCATCGACGCCCATCGTGACGTCTTTCCGCATCAAATCAAGCGACTGGCGAACGCCATGTCAATCACGTAAGTTCGCCCCAAGGCAAGCGCTCGTCATATATGCAGCGTGTTGCGCTTGCCGGAGCCGGAGCAAAACGCGTTGTCATTCGAACCTCTCATTGCGCAGTACGGACTGTTGGCCGTCTTCATCGGTGCGGCGATCGAGGGGGAGACTGTGGTCTTTCTCGGCGGCGTCCTCTCCCACCGGCATCTTCTGCCCTATTGGGCAGTCGCGCTTGCAGCATCCATGGGTTCTTTCTGTGCGGATCAGATATTCTTCTTTGCCGGCCGCTATGCACGGCAATATCCGACGGTTCAGGCAGTCCTGCGAAAGCCGGCTTTTGTGCGGGTGCACGAGCTCTTGGAACGCTATCCGACGGGATTTATCTTCGCTTTTCGCTTCCTCTACGGCCTACGGACGATCAGCCCGATCGCGATTGGCACGTCAAAAGTCACGACGGCGAAATTCGTCACCTTGAATGCCTTGGCTGCCCTCATTTGGGGGCCATTCATTTCCGGCCTGGGTTATGTCTTCGGCCAAAGCATTGAGCAGGCCATGGGTTTCCTGCCGCTGCACCAGCATGTTCTTGTCTCGTTGGCTGCCGTCGTTCTAGTGTTGGTGGCGGTCGTGGCTATCAGGAAATACAAACTGGCTTGAAGCGACGGCACTTGTTACCGACCTGGGATGGAAATCGCGATCCTCTCTGCAGCGGCGGCACCAGTTTCATAGGCACCGTGTGCCGTCGAAAACCGCGAGAGGGAGCAAGCCTCGCCGGCGAAAAACAGCCGGTCGTCGACGGGTGCGGCCAAGACGCTTCGCTGAGGAGACGCTCCCGGTCGGGCATAGGAATAAGATCCGCCGATATGACGGGTTCCCGCCCAGGCCGACATGGCCGCGACATCCAGTTTCGCGGTGACCTCGTTCCCGAAATGGTGCGCGAGTTCCTCGCTTGCGAAGGAAAGCGCCGCGGCTTGGCCGGCCTTTTCCAGGTCATGCGCCAGCGGTCCGCCGAAGTAGGCCTCGATAACCGGCCTGCCGAATGGACGGATCTGATAGCTGCCCGTTGCGCTTAAATTCCGCGAACCGATCAAATGCGTATCCAAGGGAAACTCTTCAGGCAAACTGGTACGCAGAAAGAGCTTGTTGGCGAGCCCGAGCGGCAGCTCGCCGGCCGCCTTGATCTTCTCGGGAAAGGGAGGGTCGAAGCGGATGTGCTCGCTGGCCAACACGTTTGTCGAGACGGAGATCACAACGGCCCGCGTCTCTATCGTGCCCATGGTCGTCTCGACGACGATGTGGTCGGCGGCTCGGTGATCGACCCGGGTGACGATCGCTCCGAGCTTGACCGGGACAGGTTGAGCATAGGTTGCCACCAGCGTGCCATAGCCTTCGCGGATCCTCCAGTCTGGCCCGGGTCCCGGATCATAATTGCTATAATCCTTGATCGAGGCCTGGTCGAGTTCGGCGCCGTTCAGATAGGTGCCGATCGCACCAAGGCGGCCATTGAAGGGATTGCCCGGCTCAAGCAGGTCGGCAAGGGCGCCGTCTGGATGTTGATCGCTGTGCTTCTCCGCACGCAAGAAAAATTCGTTGATTGCCGCTCTTGCGTCCTGCTCCGCTTGAATTTTTGCCTCGAGGTTGCGGCCGCCCTCGCTCCAGGGCGCCGGCGTCTTCTCGACGGTCAGGCCGATCTCTTCGGCAATCCCTGTCCATGCGTTGGTGCGGGCTCCATGAAGCCAACCGCAACCGAGATCGACCGGGTTGCCCTCCAGCAGCGGCGGCCTGATTGTCCATGCCCGCCCGCCCACCCGATCTCCGGCCTCAAGGACAAGGACGGAAAGATCGGGCCGCAAGGCCTGCAGTCGACGGGCGGCACCGATCCCGGCTGCACCCGCACCGACGATCGTGACGTCGATGGCGCCACCTTTCCACTCCAGGGAATCGGACATCACATTCTCCATTGCATCACTTGGAGGATTTTGCACGGCGGCACCCCGGACGCCAAGGCCTCCTCGGACTTCTACCAAGCGGCCGGGAGGCAATCAGGCCTTGGCGGTCAGCCGATTTTCCGTGATGGATCGCGCAGCTGCGTGTATCAAGACGCCCGACGCCCGTGATTCCAGAGACAACCGTCCGATGCGACTTGCAAGCCTTGCCATGTATTCCAGCCACCCGCCGCTCGTTGCTGCGACCGATATGCTCTGGGGGTTTATCCGCGACGGGCTTCGACGAGCGGGTCTGCCCGGTATTCCTGAAGTGCTCGACGAGGATGTTGCTTACGATGCGGCGTGGCTGCGCCCGGATCTTCTCTTGGCCCAGACCTGCGGCTTTCCCTATGTGAAACGATTGCGCGGCAAGGTGCGGCTGGTAGCAACTCCGGTCTATGATCTGCCGGGCTGCGACGGCGCGATGACGCGGAGTTTCATCATCGTCGCCAGGAACTGTCAGGCGCAATCGCTTGGAGACCTCAGGGGCGCTGTAGCCGCCATCAACGAGCCCGGCAGCAATTCCGGCACCAATCTTTTTCGTGCGGCCATCGCTCCTTTTGCGCAAGGCGGCCGCTTCTTCTCCTCGGTCATCGAGACTGGCAGTCACCTCGCCAGTATTGACGCGGTTGCGACAGGCATGGCTGACATAGCCTCGATCGATTGCATCACCTTCGGCAATACCAACCGCTTCGAGCCGGCGCGTCTTGCAAACATCCGGGTGCTTGGCGAGACGGAGGGCGGGCCGGGCCTGCCCTTTGTGACGCATGCGACCACCAGCGACGAAGAGCTCGCGATGCTCAGGCGGATTCTTGCGAGCGTCGAGACTGTACCGGAGCTTTCGCAGGTACGGGACATCCTCTCGCTTCGCCGCTTCGAAGTGTTGTCCGATGCTGACTATGAGCGCCTAGCCGATCTGGAGCGGCAGGCAATAGCACTCGGCTATCCCGAGATCGCATGAAGGTTCAGCGAAGCCGCTGTCCCTTTTCGTCGAACACGAGCGCCTTGGCGGGATCGAAGCGAGCGGTGATCGTCTGGCCGGACTTGAGGCTTCGGCCATTGCGGCTCTGGATGGTCACCAGCTCACCGTTGCCGTATCGGGCGAAGGCGAAAGTCTCGCCGCCAAGATGTTCCAGCATGTCGATCACCATCTGCAGCGAGGCTGTGCCGGTATCGTCGAAATGCTCCGGTCGTATGCCGACGGTAACCTTTGCTCCGGGCGTTGCATTTCCGTTCAGCGCCAGCGGGATCAGGGCGTCGCCGAGGTCGGTCAGTCGTGCCGACAGGGACGAGCCCTCGCCGCGCTCGATCACACCTTTAAAAAAGTTCATTTTCGGCGACCCAATGAAGCCGGCGACGAAGAGGTTGGCCGGGTCGTCATAGAGCTCCAGAGGTGCACCGACCTGCTCTACGATGCCGCTTCTGAGAACGACGATCTTGTCGGCAAGCGTCATCGCCTCGACCTGGTCGTGCGTCACATAGACCATTGTCGTCGCCAGCTTCTTGTGCAGGCGTGCTATCTCGATGCGCATGTGTACCCTGAGCTCGGCGTCGAGGTTCGACAGCGGCTCGTCGAACAGGAACACCTTGGGATGGCGGACGATGGCCCGGCCGATCGCCACCCGCTGGCGCTGGCCGCCTGAAAGCTGCTTCGGCTTGCGGTCGAGCAGCGGCTCCAGTTCGAGGATGCGGGCGGCCTCTGTCACCTGCCGCGCCACTTCGGCTTTCGGCGCACCGGCAAAGCGTAAAGCGAAGCCCATGTTGTCGCGCACCGTCATATGCGGGTAGAGCGCATAGGATTGAAAGACCATGGCAATCCCACGCTTCGACGGATCGACGTCGTTGACCACGGTGTCGCCGATCGTCAGCGTTCCCTCGGTAATGTCCTCAAGCCCCGCGATCATCCGCAGCAGCGTGGATTTACCGCAGCCCGACGGACCGACGAAAACGACGAATTCGCCCGACTTGACGTCGAGATCGACGCCTTTGATAACCTCCAGCGTGCCGAAGGATTTGCGGATATTGCGCAGTGTGAGATCGCTCATGGCGTGGCCGCTTTCCTTTGTGACATCAGACTGCGGTCAATTGCAGCGTCGTCGTCGCAAAGCGCGACGAGGAGACCTCGACGGTGATGGCGCCGGGCAGCCCAGTCGATTCCAGCCAGAAACCCGTTGTTCCACCCTGGAAGGGGATGGTCTGCGGCCCAACGACTCTTGCCGGACCATCGACCTTGAGTGAGACGACGTCATTGATGAATGGAATGCGCGAGCCCACCTGGTCCAGCGCACGGATGATGACGCGGGTGCTGTCGCGATCCTGCGTGCGGATCGTCTGGCTGTCGGCCGCAACCTGCAGCGTCGTTGGCAGCGGATCGGCCACCATATCCAGTTCGGAAACCGCCTCGCCGCCGACAAAGCCGGTAAAATGAGCATCCTCCCACTGCATGCCCCAGACGCCGAGCTCATCGCGGGTGAAATGGCGATGGTCGATGACGACAGGTGGGTGCGGCAGATGCGGAAAATTCTCCCGGTCCGGACCGATGCGCTTGACGAGCGAGCCATAGCGCAGTTCGACCTCGTCGCAATTGGTGAGAATGACGAGCGGCAGCACGCCGCCGATGTTGCGCTCGCCGCGCGCCCAGAAGGTCACCGGCTTCATCACCACCTCTTCGGATGGCTCGCATTGGCTGGCGTAAACATAGGCTGCGAACTTCGGCTCGCGGAACATATCCATCACGCCGTGGTAGCAGATGCGATCGCCGGAGCCGAAATCCTTATGGGTGTTGTAGTCGAACATGCACCAGCCGATTGCGCCGGAAATATTGGGGTCGCCGTAGGCGGCGTTCAACACGTCCAGATGCCGGCGGACGTGTTCGGCCTGCCGCTGCTCCTGGTCGTAGATCTTCGTCGGATACATGTGCCCGCCAAATTCGGTGATCAGGTAGGGCACGGTCCGTGTCAGGCCCGTGCATTCCTGCTGCGAGCGCAGCGGCGTGCGCGGACGGTTCTGGCCAGGCAATTCCTCGTTGCCGAGAATGAAGTCGTTCATTGTAAATACGTCCTCGAGGAACTCGCTGTCGAGGATGAAGCGGACGCCGCCGGTCTGCCGCGTTGGGTCAAGTTCGTGGGCGACGCGGTTGGTCTCGAGGTAGAAGTCGTGTGAATCTTTCGATTCGTTGATCCGCACGCCCCAGATGATGATCGACGGGTGGTTCCAATCCCGCTCGATCATGCGGCGGACGTTCTTCACCGATTCCTGCTTCCACTCTTCGCCGCCGATGTGCTGCCAGCCGGGAATTTCCTCGAATACGAGGAGGCCTATGCGGTCGCAATGGTCGAGGAACCACTTCGATTGCGGATAGTGCGAGGTGCGGACCAGGTTGCACTTCAATGTGTGCTTCATGATCTCGGCATCGCGCTCCTGTGCGGAGCGTCCGGCGGCATAGCCGACATAGGGATAGGACTGATGCCGATTAAGGCCGCGGATCTTCAGCTTGCGTCCATTGAGGCGAAAACCCTCGACGGTGAATTCAGCCGTGCGGAAACCGAAATGGGAGGCATGGCGGTCGGACCCGTGGTCGCTCGTCAGTTCGACCGATATCTCGTAGAGCACCGGATTGTCGATGTCCCAAAGCGAAAGGCCTGTAAGGTTGGTGAACCCCAGTGTGACGCTCTCGCCCAGGGTATCCGTCGCAGCCGTCGCCAGCTTCAGGCCGCCGGCGTCACGAAGGGTCGCCACAACCGTGCCCCTGAACCGAAGGTCTGTCGGATTGGCGAAGTCGCAGCGCACCGTCACGGATTTCGCGTCGGTCAGAACATGTGAGGTTTCGATCTTGAGATTGGCGATCGAGACCGGGTCGGTCACCTTCAGCCAGACGTCACGGTAAATACCGGCATAGGTCAGATAATCGATCCGGCCGCCGAATGGAGGGATCTCCGGGTTCTCGCTGCCGTCGATCTTGACGGTGACGAGATTGTCACCTTCGACAAGCCGTTCGGTCAGTCTTGCGGTGAACGGCGTATAGCCGTCCTTGTGGGCAATGATCTCCTCTCCATTGAGATAGACGACGGAGTCCGCCATCGCCCCGTCGAAAACCAGCGATACTTCGCGCCCGGAAAATTCCGGCTGCCAGCGCAACACTTTCTGATAGGTGAAGGCGCGCTGGTAGGATTTTTCGTCGAAATAATTGAACGGGAGTTCCACGGCATTGTGCGGCAGGCTCACGGATTGCCCGGCACTCAGGGCTTTGACGAGCGCCGGCGTAAAGCCCTCGTGGAAAGTCCAGGATTCGTTGAAAGCAACAACAGAACGCATTTTCATTCCTATTTGACTGAGCCCAGCATGCCCTGGACGAATTGACGTTGCATGAGAAAGAAGACGATGAGGGTCGGCAGCGTCGCGAGCACCGTGCCCACCATGACGACGCCGAAATCCGGATAATAGGCCGAGGCAAGCGATGAGATCACCAGCGTGATCGTCTTGGTCTCGTTCGACTGCAGCACGATCAGCGGCCAGAGATAGTTGTTCCAGGCGGTCATGAAGACGATGATGAAGGCGGCGGCATAGGTCGAGCGCATCACCGGGACATAGATGAACAGGAAGATCTGCCACTCCTTCAGTCCATCGACCTTGGCGGCATCCCGAAGCTCGGACGGGAACGCCTTCGAACTCTGGCGGAAATAGAAGATGATGAAGGCAGAGCCGACGGTCGGCAGCAGCACTGCAAGGTGGGTGTTGATCAGGCCCGCATGCCCCATCAGCACGAAGAGCGGGATCATCAATGCGGCAAAGGGGATCATCAGCGTCAGCAGGATGGCGCTATAGACCCGCTCACGGAAGCGGGAGCGGAACATCTCGAAGCCATAGCCGGCAAAGGAAGAGACGGTGAGGGTGAGCACCGTGCTGAGGATTGCGATCTTCGCCGAATTCCAGAAGATCAGCGGCGCATCCACCTGGCTGAAGAACCCATGGATGTTCGTCGCCAGCGCCGCACCAAACGACAGCCGCCCCTTGATGATGTCGATCGAGCTGTTGGTTGTGCCAATCACCATCCAGACGAACGGAAAGATGGACAGGAACGACATGATGCCGACGAAGCCATAGGTGAGCGTCCCGCCGAGGACCTTCCTGATCCGGTCGCCGCTCATTGGTCTCTCTCCCGCGCCGCAAAGAATTGCAGGAAGGCCAGCATCGCCACGATCACGACGATCACGTAGGAAACGGTGGCGGCATAGCCGAGGTTCGGGATGAACTTGAAGGTCAGGTTGTAGATGTAGAGCGACAGCGTCAGCGTCGAATCGGACGGACCACCCTGCGTTATGTTCATGACCTCGTCGAACAGCTGCAGCGTGCCAATCGTCGAGATCACCGAGGTGAAGAGAATGACCGGCTTCAGCAGTGGAATGGTGATGTAGAAGAACCGGCCCCAGGCATTGATCCCGTCGATCCGCGCTGCCTCGTAGATCGACTTGTCGATGTTCTGCATCGCCGAGAGATAAAAGATCATGTTGTAGCCGGTCCAGCGCCACGTGATGGCGATGATGATCAGCACCTTCGCCCAGAAACTGTCGGTCAGCCAGGGGATCGGCGAGGCGATGATGCCGACTGCTTCAAGCGTGCTGTTGATGATGCCGTCGTTGGCGAACATTCCCTTGAAGAGGGCGGAATAGGCGACCAGCGAGGTGACGCAGGGCAGGAAGATGGCGGTGCGAAACATGTCGCGGCCGATCAGCCTCGGGCTGTTCAGGACGGCTGCCAGCGTCAACGCCAGCAGGATCATGATCGGCACCTGCACGACGAAGAAGATGATCGTATTGCTGAGCGCCTTTTGGAACACGGGATCGTGGACGAGGCGGACGACATTTCCGAAGCCGACGAACTTGATCATCATGCCGCGGCCGGACTGGAAGGAAATCCACAGCGACCACAGGATCGGATAGATCATGAAGATGCAGATCATCGCCAGCGCTGGGCCGACGAATAGCCAGCCGTTGATGTCGTAGTAGCGGCGGACGCCGCCTGGGCGGGCAAGGGCCATCAATATTCCTCAAGGCGGATAGAAAACGCGGACAAAGAAGGCGGTCCGAAGACCGCCCCAGCCGTGGTCTCGGGATAACTCTATTGTATCTGGGTCTTCACCTGTTGATCGATGGCCTTGAGCACGTCATCGATCGGCTCGCCCTTGGCGATCGCGGGAATCTGCGCGGTGACCGCCGCGTCCACTTCATTGGTAAAGATGCCGTAGTTCACAGGCGGTACCTTTGAGAGCCAGTCGGCGAAGTTCTGCCAGACCATTTCGCCACCGAAGAAGGGGTCGGCCACGGAATAGGCAGCTCCACCGCGCGCTGCCATCAGCGAGCCGACTGCGCCGCGGTCCGTCAGGATCTTCTGGTAGAAATCGATATCCTTGGCGTATTCCGCGTTGAGGAAGTCGATGGCGTCATCCTTCTGCGCGGAATTGGCGAGCACGTACCAGCTCGATCCGCCGAGATTGGAGGCGTGCGTCGCCCCGTCGATCGAAAGTGCGGGGATCGGTGCCACGCCCCATTTGCCGGATTGGTCGGCATCAGCCTTGACCGTGCCGGTGATCCAGACCCCGGTAACGACGGTCGCCACATCGCCTGACGTGAAGGTGCCGACCCAATTGGCCCAGTCGGCAGCGGGCTTGTAGACCCCAGAGGACATCAGCTTGCCGAATGTCTCGAGCGAGGCCTTCAGCGCTGCATTGCCAACAATATTCGGGTTGCCGTCCTTATCGAAATACCAGCCGCTTGCAGACTGCATCATGATGCGCACAAGGCCGGCATCGTTCGACTGGATACCGATCATTTTCTTGCCGGTCTTCGCCTCGACCTGCTTGCCGATCTCGATGAAGCGATCCCAGGTTATATTTTGCATGTCCGCGGGCTTGAAACCTGCGGCCTCGAGATAGTCCTTGCGGTAGTACATGCCGGTGACGCCCGAATCGAAGGGCATGCCGTAGACCTTGCCGTCGAGTGTCATCAACTGCACCTTGTAGGGTGCGAAACCGGAGTAATCGACCTTGTCCGACATCGGCGCGAAGGCGCCGGGAAACGACTGAAGGTATTTCTGCGCGCCGTAATCCTCGATCAGCACGATGTCGGGCAGGCCGGCGCCGGCGCCGGCGCCGGAAGACAGACCCGTCTGCAGCTTCGTCTCGACGTCTGCCTTGGCGAAGTCGACGACATTGAAGGTCACATCGGGATGAGCCTTCGTGTAGCGCGATCCCGCTTCCTTCATGATGGCGACGTTGAAATTCGGATCCCAGCACCAGATGGTGATCTGTTTTGCCTCGGCGGCGGTGACCGCAAACAGGCTGACGCCAGCCATGGCCAGACCGACGATGCGCGGCAGCTGCGCGCGCAGAAAATGATTCATTGCTTCCTCCCAAAAGGCTTGCTTACGAGACAGTCCTCTCCGCCTCTGTGTGAGAGTATTCCCTAAATTGGGATCGGACGCAATATTTCAGTAAATTTTTACCAGGAAATTTATGTGATTGAAGTTAAACGATATTATCGACATTCCGCGTGCTGTCTCGCCAAATCACTTCTGTTGCCAAAATGACTTTCTTGGCGACCTCGCGTCCGGCGAACCGTTCCAGCAGCAGGTCGACGGCTGTTTCGCCGATCAGTTCCGCTGGGATATGGACGGTGGACAGCGGCGGATTGAGAAGCTGGGCCACGGGAATATCGTTGAAACTGGCAATTGCCACGTCATCGGGGATCTTCAGGCCGAGTTCGAGCATGGCGCGGTATGCGCCAATGGCCATGTTGTCGTTGCAGGTGATGATGATTTCCGGCGGATCCTCCTTCTGCATCATGGCGCGGGCAAGGTTATATCCGCTATCGGGCGTCAGTCTCTCGGTCATGCAGAGTTCGGGATCGAAGAGGTCCGCCTCCTTCATCCAGTCGATAAACGTTCGGCAGCGGCGCTCGATAAAATGGTGTGGAACCTGATTGATATCTTCTATCCAGCCGATGAACCCGATGCGCCGATATCCGCGGTCGCGGATTGCCGATAGCAGTTTGCGCATTGCCAGATGGATGTCGCTTTCGACGCTATCGTCCAGGTCCGAGGCAGGTGAGAAGTCGGCAAAAGCAAGCGTTCGGCTATGCTCCCTCAGCCACTCGACCTCCTGGTTGGTATGCCGTCCGACGGCGATGACGCCAGATGCATCGCGCAGCAATGTTGCCTCTGGCAAGCTGTCGGTGTGGTAGACCTTGACCACCTCGACCTGCAGCGCGCGACAGCGGTTTTCGATGCCAAGTCTGACGCCGATGTAGTAGGGGTCCGTCAATTCCTGCGGTGGCCTGAGGAAGTGCACGAGTGCAATCTTGCCGGCTCCGGGCACAACAGCCTGTGCCGCCCCGTTCGTGCCATTGGCGCGGTTGCGATTGCGTGGCGTCGCGTAGTTCAACGCTTCCGCCGTCTCGATCACCGCCTGTCGCTTCTTGGAGGAAATCGACAGGGTCGCATCATAGTTGAGAACGCGGGATACGGTGGCCGACGAAACGCCGACCGCATTCGCTATTTCCTTGATCGTCACCATTGCACGTATTGCCTTGTCGCCGCCGTGGGCATGCCCTTCGCGGCAGAGTCTGATCTGCCGCTGAACCACATGAATGCTTGCCAGTTGCCGTGGGTGAATCGAAGCGCGAAATCGATCAGTAAATTTTTACTACGCTCCGCCGTGATTGCAAGCCATGGATTCTAATCACATAGTTGCTAGCATAGGTCCCGCAGACGGTGCTAGTCATCGGAATAGCGCTGCTCGCGCCAAGGGTCGCCATACATGTGGTAACCGTTCTTCTCCCAGAAGCCCGCCTTGTCGGCCGAGATGAGCTCGATGCGATTGAGCCATTTGGCACTTTTCCAGAAGTAGAGATGCGGGACGACCAGGCGCATAGGACCTCCATGGTCGCGGGTCAGCGGCTGGCCCTCCCATGCGGTCGCAAGGATAGCATCTTCCACGGCAAAATCAGACAAGGGCAGGTTGGTCGTGTAGCCGTCATAGCTCGTCAGCATGACGTAGTTCGCCTCGGATTTTGGCATGACCATGTCGAGGAGGTCGCGCGTCGAGACACCCTCCCAGCGGTTGTCATAGCGTGACCACGTCGTCACGCAGTGGATGTCGCTAAGCCTCGAGCACTGTTCCAGCGCCTGAAACGCCGACCAGGTCAAGGCCAACGGTGTTTCGACGAGGCCGCGAACTTCAAGCTTCCAGCTGTCTTCAGAGATCTGCGGCTGTTGCCCGAGATCAAGGACCGGCCAGTTCTTGACGAGATGCTGGCCCGGCGGCAGCCGCTCGGTCTCCGGCCGGCTGATGCGGCCGGTCAGAAACTTGCCTTCCGCCGCCCATTTGCGTTTCGAGAGCGTGAGCTTGCTGTCCGGTGTCGATGGCCGATCGGTCATGAAAGCATCCTTCCTATCAGTGCGTTTCGTTGGATAATCCAATGGACATCGTTCGATCGGGCACTGTCAAGCGATGCGGATGATGTAGCAGAGCCCCTTTCCGGACAGCGTCAATTTGCCCTTCTCCGTGCCAAGGATCAAGCAATCGCGTTCGCCAAGGGCTGCGCTTTCGTCCGCCACCTCCAGGCCGAGAGCGCCGCTGGCGCAAAGGACGAGCGTCGTCTGGCCTTGCACTGCAATTTCGAAGGTGTCGTCGACCGTAACGCGCTCGACGTCGTGCGACAGGATCCCGCGGCGCGTCATGATATTGAGATCGGTAATCGGACCGCCGACAAGCGTTGCCGACGTCGCCGCATCCGCCGGGAAGGGTAGGGGCGCGCTCTTATCGGTCAGAAGAATCGGCTCACGATCCTCGATGAAAAGCGTCATGCCTTCGCCATCGAGAATGGAAAGCGTTCGGTCTATACCGGGAAAGATCGAGAACGGACCATCGGAGGCGACTGTTGCCATGCTGACCCGCCAATCGAAATCCGCAAGCGCCGCCCCTTCAGGGAAAACGGCGATCTCCACCGTCTCGCCGCCGCCGTTTTTCCAGGGCATGCGAGTGTAGTCTTTGTTTCGCAGGGTCCTAAAGGTTGAACGATGCGCCATCGCTATCTCTTTCACTGTCGAGCGTACCGACCTGTCTTAGACCTACATGGTCTATGCGGGGCGGACACATTGGGAACCTATCCCGCATCCTCACAATAAGAAGCGGGATAGGAGTGTTTTGATCAGTTCCCCAAGATTCCCGGCAGACGCAGGCCCTTCTCCTTCGCGCATTCGATCGCGATGTCGTACCCCGCATCGGCGTGGCGCATGACGCCGGTGGCCGGGTCGTTCCAGAGCACGCGGGCGAGACGACGGGCCGCGTCTTCAGTGCCATCGGCGCAGATGACCATGCCGGAATGTTGCGAAAAGCCCATGCCGACGCCGCCGCCATGGTGCAGGGATACCCAAGTTGCGCCCGATGCGGTGTTGAGCAGCGCGTTCAGCAGCGGCCAGTCCGAGACGGCGTCGGAGCCGTCCTTCATCGCTTCGGTCTCGCGGTTCGGCGAGGCGACCGAGCCTGAGTCGAGATGGTCGCGGCCGATGACGATCGGCGCGCTGAGTTCGCCTGATTTCACCATCTCGTTGAAGGCAAGGCCGAGCCTGTCACGGTCGCCAAGGCCCACCCAGCAGATGCGCGCCGGCAGACCCTGGAAGGCGATGCGATCTCGGGCCATGTCCAGCCAATTGTGCAGATGGGTATTGCCGGGGGTCAGTTCCTTCACCTTGGCGTCGGTCTTGTAGATGTCCTGCGGATCGCCCGACAGGGCAGCCCAGCGGAAGGGTCCGATGCCGCGGCAAAACAGCGGGCGAATATAGGCCGGCACGAAGCCTGGGAAAGCAAAAGCGTTCTCGAGGCCTTCGTCCTTGGCGACTTGGCGAATATTGTTGCCATAATCGAGCGTCGGGACGCCGGCGTTCCAGAAGGCAAGCATCGCTTCGACATGTTCACGCATCGAAGCGCGTGCAGCCTTCTCGACGGCCTTCGGATCGCTCTCGCGCTTGGCCTTCCACTCGGCCATCGTCCAGCCCTTCGGCAGGTAGCCGTTGATCGGGTCATGTGCGGAGGTCTGGTCGGTGACGATATCGGGGCGGATGCCGCGCCGTACCATTTCCGGCAGGATTTCGGCGGCATTGCCGAGCAGGCCGACGGACTTGGCTTCGCCGGCCTTGGTCCAGCGATCGATCATCTCGAGCGCCTCATCCAGCGTTTCCGCCTTTGCGTCAACATAGCGGGTCCGCAGACGGAAATCGATCGAGTCGGGATTGCACTCGACTGCAAGGCAGCAGGCGCCTGCCATGACCGCCGCCAGTGGCTGCGCACCGCCCATGCCGCCGAGGCCGCCGGTCAGGATCCACTTGCCCTTGAGGCTGCCGCCGTAGTGCTGGCGTCCGGCCTCGACAAAGGTCTCATAGGTGCCCTGAACGATGCCCTGCGTGCCAATGTAAATCCACGAACCGGCCGTCATCTGGCCGTACATGGCGAGACCCTTCTTGTCCAATTCGTTGAAGTGGTCCCAGGTCGCCCAGTGCGGCACGAGATTGGAATTGGCGATCAACACGCGTGGTGCGTCCTTATGCGTGCGGAATACGCCGACCGGCTTGCCGGATTGCACCAGCAGCGTTTCTTCCTCGGTCAGCGTCTTTAGTGTTGCGACGATGCTGTCGAAATCCTCCCAGGTGCGGGTGGCGCGGCCGATGCCGCCGTAGACGACGAGTTCGTTCGGGTTTTCCGCGACATCCGGGTCCAGATTGTTCATCAGCATGCGAAGCGGCGCTTCTGTCATCCAGCTTTTGGCATTGAGAACGTTGCCCCGCGGCGAGCGGATCTCGCGGATGTTGTGGCGTGAGTTTGTCATGGCGGGATCCCCTATGTTGGGTTGGATTCTTAGCGTTTCAGGTCGAGCGCGATCTGTTCGATCCGGGACAGAATGGATGCGAGATGCACGCGCAATTTTTCAGCCTTGGCGTCGTCATAGGCAAAGGGCGGCGCTTCGCTGGCAAGATGTGTCGATTGGGCCAGTTCCATCTGAATGGCATGGACGCCGGTTGCCGGCTTGCCGTAGTGCCGTGTCGTCCAGCCGCCCTTGAAGCGACCATTCAGGATGCTGGTATAGCCCTTAGCGGATGATGTGACGGCAACGGTCGCGGCTTCGATCGCAGGATCGCAAGTCGTGCCATTGTCGGTGCCGACGTTGAAATCAGGCAGGCGGCCGTCGAACAGAAAGGGAGTGTGCGAGCGGATCGAATGGCAGTCATAGAGGACGGCGATGCCATGGATCGACTTGACGCGTTCGATCTCTGCGGCAAGTGCTGCATGATACGGCGCATGGAAATCGGCGACGCGGGCGGCAATGTCCGCCTCCGTCGGAGCCTGGCCGTCCCGCCAGATCGGTGCGTTGTCGAAATCGGTCTGCGGGACCAACCCGGTGGTGTTCTGGCCGGGATAGAGGCTTGTACCTGCGGGATCACGATTGGCGTCGATGACGTAGCGATGGAACGTTGCCCGCACCGTCGTCACGTCGGGAACGAGTGCATCGTAGAGCCGATGGATATGCCAGTCGGTATCGGCAAGCAGCCGGCCGTTGGCGTTCAGCCGTTCCCAGATCGCCGGCGGCACGTCGGTACCGGTGTGGGGAAAGCCGAGAATGACGGGAGACGATCCCTCGCGGACTTCGAAAACCGGCATGTCAGGCCTCCAGAACGGGAAGGATGCCGCTGGATATGGCAGCGTTGAGAACACCCGAAGAAACAAGATCGCTCGCCGCCTTCAGATCGTTCGCCATGTAGCGGTCCTCGTCGAGCGTTGCCACGACCGCGCGGATCGCTGCGATCGCCTTCGTCAGTTCGGGGCTTGTGGCCAGTGGCGCGCGAAACTCCACGCCTTGCGCCGCCGTCAGCGCTTCGATGCCGACGATCCCGAACAGGTTTTCCGTCATCTGCAGCAAGCGGCGGGCGCCGTGGCAGGCCATCGAGACATGGTCTTCCTGGTTTGCCGAGGTTGGCGTCGAATCCACGGAGGCCGGATGTGACATCTGCTTATTTTCGGACATCAGGGCCGCGGAAGTCACTTCCGCGATCATCAGGCCGGAGTTGAGCCCGGGCTTCTTTGCAAGGAAGGCCGGCAGTCCATAGGAGAGCGCCGGGTCGACCATTAGCGCAATACGGCGTTGGGAAATGGCGCCGATCTCGCAGACGGCGATGGCGATCTGGTCGGCCGCAAAAGCGACCGGTTCGGCGTGAAAATTGCCGCCCGAAACGACCGAATTGTCGGAAAGCACCAGCGGGTTGTCGGTCACGGCATTGGCTTCGGTTTCGAGCGTTCGCGCAACGGAACGGAGCAGATCGAGGCAGGCCCCGTCGACCTGCGGTTGGCAGCGAATGCAATAGGGGTCCTGCACGCGCTCGTCGCCCTCGATGTGGCTTTCGCGAATGGCGGAACCGGCAAGCAGACCGCGCAGCGCGGCTGCAGTGTCGATCTGGCCCTTGTGCCCGCGCAACGTATGGATGTCAGGATGGAAGGGGGCTGACGAACCCATCGCGGCGTCGGTCGACATGGCACCCGTGATCAGCGCCGCCTGGCCTGCACGATGGGCGCGGAACAGGCCGGCGAGCGCAAGGGCCGTCGAAACCTGCGTGCCGTTGATCAGCGCCAGACCTTCCTTGGCGGCAAGAATGACGGGCGTCAGTCCGGCCCTTTGCAAGGCAGCCCCGCCGCTCAGTCGTTCACCGGCGAAGAAGGCTTCACCTTCGCCCATCATGACAGCGGCCATGTGGGCGAGCGGCGCCAGATCGCCGGAGGCGCCGACGGAGCCTTTTTCAGGGATGACAGGAATGACGCCCTTGTCGAGCATGGCCTCGATCAGCCTTACCAGCGCAAGCCGGACACCGGATGCGCCACGGCCGAGGGACACCAGTTTCAACGACAGGATCAGCCGCACGATGTTCTCGCTCAGCGGCTGGCCGAGGCCGCAGCAATGCGAGAGAATGAGGTTGCGCTGCAGGGTCCCGACGTCGGCGCTGTCGATCCTGATCGAGGCAAGCTTCCCGAAACCGGTATTGATGCCGTAGACCGGCGCGTTGTCGGCAGCAATCTCGGCGATCCGGGCAGCCGCCTTGGCGATCCCGGCGTCGAAGGAGCGATCGAGCACGGCCGGTTCGCCGGTCCAGTAAATGGTCTCGAGTTCTTTCAGCGAAACGGAGCCGGGGTGTAGCGTAATGGTCATCGGTCGATTCTTTCGCCTTTGAAGATGCGGGCATAAAGGGGGTTGAAGCCTATGCGGTAGACAAGTTCCGCTGGGCTTTCGATGTCCCAGACGGCCAGATCGGCTGATTTGCCGACCTCGATCGTTCCCGTTTTGCCAAGAAGGCCGAGGGCGCGGGCGCCTTCACGGGTGGCGCCGGCAATGCATTCATCGACGGTGAGCCCGAACAGCGTCGCCGACATGTTCATCGTCAAAAGCAGGGACGTCAATGGCGAAGTGCCGGGATTGCAGTCGGTGGCGATGGCGATGTGAACGCCGGCATCGCGCAGTGCCTGGACAGGGGGCTTCTGCTTTTCATTGATGGCGTAAAATGCGCCGGGCAGCAGTACTGCGACAGTACGTGACGCCGCCATCGCGTTGGCGCCGTCGCGATCGAGGTACTCAAGGTGGTCGGCGGAGAGCGCGCCGTAGGAGGCCGCGAGCCGCGCTCCGCCAAGATTGGATAGCTGTTCGGCATGCAACTTGACCGGAATCCCCAGTTCCTTTGCCCTGTCGAAAACGCGCCCGACTTCCTCGGTCGAAAATGCGATGCCCTCGCAGAAGCCGTCGACGGCGTCGACCAGACCTTCGGCATGGGCCTGTTCCAGCCCCGGCAGGACGACGTCGGTGAGATAGTCGCCGTTCCGGCCTTTATATTCGACCGGCGTTGCGTGTGCACCGAGATAGGATGTGACGACACGCACCGGACGGACGCTTTCGAGGGCACGGGCGGCGCGCAGCATCTTCAGCTCCGCTTCGATGTTCAGCCCGTAACCGGACTTCACCTCGATCGTGGTGACGCCCTCTGAAAGCAGCGCATCGAGCCGGGGCAGGGCCGCGGCGATCAGGCCGTTCAGCGAAAGCGCGTTGGTGGCGTTGACGGAGGAGACGATGCCACCGCCGGCCCGCGCGATCTCCTCGTAGGTCGCGCCATTGAGACGCATTTCGAATTCGCTGGCCCGGTTGCCGCCATAAATGATGTGGGTGTGGCAATCGACGAGGCCAGGGGTAACCCAGCGGCCTTCAAGGTCATTGATTTCGGCCTTTTCAATCGCCGACGCAGGAAGCTCGCTTTCCGGGCCGGCAAAGATGATGCGACCGCCATCCGTGACGACCGCCCCTTTTTCGACGATACCGAGGCCCTGCCTGACTTCGGCAAGGGTAGCCAGACGTGCATTGCGCCAGAGGCAAATTCTGCCCTTGGTTTTTTCGCTGCTTTCGGAAAAATTGTTCCCAGTCATCAGCTTTCCGCCTTTCCTTATGGCTAAACATGTATATACATAATGGCTAAGGTGACAAGTGGAATTTTGTGTTTTTGTCCAAAAAGGAAAGGCGAGGCCATGACGAAACTTCACGCGAGCTCGGCACTGCTGGCCGATGGCTGGCATCGCGATGTGACATTGACGCTCTCGGCCGGCCGGGTCGTCGCTATCGCGTTCGATGTTGCGCCCGAGGCCGCCGACGAGCGCCACGCGGTCATCGTGCCTGCGATGCCGAACCTCCACAGCCATGCGTTCCAGCGCGCAATGGCAGGCCTTGCCGAGGTCCGCGGCCCGAGCTCCGATAGTTTCTGGAGCTGGCGCACCGTCATGTACAAGTTCGCCCTTTCAATGACGCCGGAGCATGTCGAGGCGGTCGCAGCTCAGCTTTACGTGGAAATGCTGGAGGCTGGTTTCTCCCGCGTCGGCGAGTTTCACTATTTGCATCATGACCGGGATGGCAGCCCTTATGGCAACATCGCCGAACTGGCGGAGCGCATCGGTGCCGCCAGCGCCGAAACCGGCATTGGTCTGACGTTGCTGCCGGTACTTTACGCCCATTCCGGCTTCGGCGGCACGGCACCGATCGAGGGCCAGCGCCGCTTCATCAATTCGCCGCAGAGCTTTGAAGCGCTGATGGAAGGCTGCAAAGTCATCACCAGCCGATTGGAAGGCGCGAAACTCGGCGTGGCGCCGCATAGCCTTCGGGCCGTGACGCCGGAACAACTGGCCTTCGCAGTCGAACTCGTAGGCGACGGTCCTATTCATGTCCACGTCGCCGAGCAGGTGAAGGAAGTTGAGGATTGCGTTGCCTGGTCCGGCGCCCGGCCGGTCGAATGGCTGCTGAACAATGCCCCGATCGATGGCCGCTGGTGCCTAATCCACGCAACCCATTTGACCAATGACGAAACACGGCGAATGGCGCGAAGCGGCGCAGTCGCCGGCCTTTGTCCGATAACCGAAGGCAATCTCGGCGATGGCACGTTTCCGGCGCCGCTCTTCCTGGAGGAGGGTGGACGCTATGGTATCGGCTCGGATTCAAACATCCTGATTTCAGTGCCCGACGAACTGCGGCAGCTTGAATATTCGCAGCGTCTGGCGCTGCGTGCCCGTAACGTCATCGCCGTTCCTGGCGGCTCGACCGCGCGCTCGCTCTTCGATCATGCTGTCGCCGGAGGGGGAAATGCATTGAAAGCGCCCGCGGGCCTGGCGGTTGGAAACTATGCCGACATTGTCTCGCTCGACGTTGCCGCCGTGCCGTATCTCAGTGACGACCAGGTGCTTGATAGCTGGATTTTCGCGGCAGGGGTCAAGGTCGATTGCGTCTGGGCACTCGGCCGCAAGCAGGTCGCCGATGGACGTCACATCAAACGCGAACAGGTTTCGGCGCGGTTCCGCACTGCGATGCAGGAACTGCTCGCCACTTGAGCAAGGTCTTCGCATCGTCAAGAGGTTCTACACGTTTTTGGCGCTAAGGTGCGGCCGCTCGGATAAGGAAACGACAAGACAAGATGAGACCCGCCAAGGAAGCGACCCTGCACCAGCGCATCTTAAGCGATATAGAAGGCCGCATCGTCTCGGGCGATTGGCCTCCAGGCCATCGCATTCCCTTTGAGGTCGATATGGCCGAGCACTACGACTGCTCGCGGATGACGGTGAACAAGGTACTGACGCAGCTTGCCAAGGCGGGGTTGATCGAGCGGCGGAAACGTTCCGGCAGTTTTGTCAGCCAGCCGCAGGCGCAATCGGCGGTTCTGGAAATTCACGACATCAAGGCCGAAGTGCTGTCGCTGAACGTTGCCTACGCCTACAGGCTGATCAGGTGCAGCAAGAGAAAGCGTCGCAGCGACGACCTTCGCAGGCTGGACGTTCCGGCCACCGCCTCGGTGCTGGAGATTGTCTGTATCCACCACGCGGGTCTGCGGCCTTTCTGTCTGGAACAGCGGCTGATCAGTCTCACCGCCGTTCCCGAAGCCGCTAATGTAGATTTCGCAGCTCTTGCACCCGGTCCATGGTTGATCAATCAGGTTCCCTGGAGTGCTGCCGAGCATCTGATCCGTGCCATGCCTGCAGGCGCCGAAGATGCCGAGGCGCTTGAGATCGCCAGGGGCACGGCGTGTCTCGTGATCGAGCGCCGTACCTGGAGCGGCGCAGGTCCGATAACCCATGTGAGGCTGATCTATCCGGGCGACCGTCATGCGCTTGTCGCGCGATTTGCGCCGGAGCAATCCCGCCCGCCCAACTAAATTCCATCGAGAAAGATGCCTGGTAGCTTGCACATGAAAGCCGAGGCAAGCGATGCCTCGGCTGCAAATCGACCATACCTGTTGCCACGCGCGGCTTATTTGACCGCTGTTTGCTCAGCCGTGGCCTTGAGTTGACCGCCGCTAGCTGTCTGTGCATCTCCGGCCGGCAACATCGTAAGGCTGAGCACAGATCCCACCATAAGAACTATTACGACAATCATCACTCGCATGCGAATTCATCCTTGTTTACCAGTGCGGCAAACGCGTAGCGAAAGGCAGTGGTTCCCTATGCGGTCCGGCGTGGGGGTGAAAGGCTGGCTACTGTTGCGAATTCGCACCAGCTGGCGATGGGACAAGGCCCGGCTGCTCGCGGAGGGGGCGGTTGGGATTGACCAGAAGAATGCTGAGAATGATCAGCACCAGCGCTAGGATGAGGGTGAGGCCGATCAATAGCGGGCGTATCGCCATCTGTGATTGTCTCCGTTCATCGGGGGTGGCAGAAGTCTGTCGTCTATCACATCATGGAGAGCATTTTGAGGCATTTCCACCTTTGCATTCGGAAATGCTATGCCAAATGCTCCAGGTTACATATGGAACCTGGAGAGCATCCTATTCTTCAAATGTCTTGCCGCTTTGTGCTTGCAGCCGGTAGCGATGGCCGGGATAAACCAGGCGCGCTGCCGAAACCACCTGTTTGGCGGACCATGTGCGGCGGCGTATCATCAGGCACGGTTCGGTGTTGAGGATGGTCAGCAGCTTGCATTCCCAGGCCCGGGGCATCGTGGCCTCAACGACATGTTCGGCGCCGCTGAGCGGTGCTGCCGTCGTCAGATAGGCATTCGGTGTCATGTCGCCAAAATTCTGCTGGAGATAGTCAGGTGCCGCGCCGGGATTGACGAAGCGATCCTCGATCTGCACCGGCACGCCGTTCTCGCTGTGTACGATCAGGGAATGGAAAACCGGCGCGCCGATCGGCAGCTCCAGAGCGTCCGCAACCTCTGGAGAGGCGGGCTCCTGGGCAAGCACGATCACCGAGGCATCGTGAACGTGGCCGCGCTCGGCAATTTCCTCGGCAATGTTTCTGACTTCGAAAAGCGCCGAATAGCCCTTGCGCTCGGCAACGAAGGACCCGACGCCCTGGATCCGCACCAGCTCGCCTTCGGTCGCAAGCTCCCGCAGGGCGCGATTGGCTGTCATCTTGCTGACCCCAAGCTCGAGAACCAACTCGTTTTCAGAGGGTACGCGGTGCTTCGGCGGCCATTCGCCACTCTGGATCCGGTCGAGGATAACCTGCTTCACGCCGACATAGAGTGGTGACGTGTCGTTTTCCTTCAACTCGCGCTTCATCTCGCTTGGTGGTTTCATTGCCTATTCCTTGTGCAGCGACGAAATCGGCTTATAAATCTACTTGTCACTTGCATATCATAAAAAATCTCATATGGTACCCTATACAACCTCTCGATCGATCTGGCCAGCTCTGGCTGGTGACGTCGGGCAAGCTGGCATAGACCGGCAAGCGCAGTAGAAGGCCATTTCGACCTCAAGAGGAGATCATCGATGAAGATAAACACACTGCTTATGTCTGGCGCGTTGGCGCTTTCCGTTTTGGCTGGCCCGGCGGCCCATGCCAAGGACTGGAAGACCGTAACGATTACGCTTGAGGGCGCCTATGCGCCGTGGAATCTAACCAATGCCGACGGCACGCTCGGCGGCTTCGAGCCTGAGCTTGCAAAATCGCTCTGCGACCGGATGAAGATCGAATGCAAGCTCGTTGCGTCCGATTGGGACGGCATGATCCCGGCACTCAATGCCGGCAAGTTCGACGTGATCATGGACGCGCTGTCGATCACCGACGAACGCAAGCAGGTCATCGACTTCACCATTCCTTATGCTGCGACGCCCGCAGCGTTTGCGGTTGCAAAGGATAGCCCCCTTGCAGGTGCGCCCGGCTCAGGCACGACGATCAAGATGACACCCGGTCAGACCGGCGTGAAGGAAATCGACGCCCTGAAGGCCGCCTTCAAGGGCAAGACCATCGGCATCCAGGCGGCCACTGTCTATGCCAAGTTCGTCTACGACAACTTCGGTGACATCGCCACGATCCGCGAATACAAGACCGGCGCAGATCGCGACCTTGACCTGCAGAACGGCCGCATTGACCTCGGCTTCGACGACGCCGTCTACTTCGCCACCGCGTTTGAAGCCGCCAACGGCGCGCTTGCCTTCAGTGGCCCGCAAATTGCCGGCCCGATCTGGGGCGTTGGTGAAGGCCTGGGCGTTCGCAAGGCCGATACCGACCTGCGTGACATGTTCAGCACCGCCATCAAGTCGGCACTCGACGATGGCACCGTCAAGACGCTGTCGATGAAGTGGTTCAAGACGGACGTCAGCCCGCAATAATCTCCTGGTCTCTGCTCCCGGCCCCAAAGCCGGGAGCATGACCATCCCAGCTTTCATGCCGGAATGGTCATGCTATGCTCTCAAGACTTGGGGCCACGCACCGCCCACGACGGGAACCCTGGCAATGGCGACATTGGAACTGCTTGGCTTCGGCTCGACCGGATGGGGAGCGTTGCTCCTCGCCGCGACCGCGTTAACGCTCGCCGTGACGGCGGCCGCCTTGGCGATCGGCGCCGTGTTGGGCACGATCGTTGCGGGCGCCAAGCTGTCGGGCAACGTTTTGGCTGTGGCCCTCGGCAACGTCTACACCACGGTGTTTCGCGGCGTTCCGGAACTACTGATCATCTATCTCATCTATTTTGGCGGATCGAGCGCGATCACCTCGGTCGGCAAGGCGCTTGGCTATGAAGGTTTTCTTGGTATGCCTTCGTTCGCCGCCGGCGCATTGGCCGTCGGCATCATCTCCGGTGCCTACCAGGCGGAAGTGTTTCGTGGCGCCTATCTGGCCATCGCCAAGGGCGAACTGGAGGCTGCGGCTGCGATCGGCATGAGCACCGGCCTGCGTTTTCGCCGGATCATCATGCCGCAGGTGCTGCGCTTTGCAATTCCAGGCCTTGGCAATGTCTGGCAGTTGAGCCTCAAGGATTCGGCGCTGATCTCTGTCACCGGCCTTGCCGAACTGATGCGCACCAGCCAGGTCGCTGCCGGTTCGACGCGGCAATATTTCCTCTTCTTCATCGTCGGCGGTTGCCTCTACCTCATCTTGACCAGCCTTTCGGATCAGGTCTTCAACCGCGCAGAACGTCGCGCCAACCGCAGCATGCCGTCCGCGGCCATGGGCAAGGCCTGAGGATCGATCATGGATTTTGCCTTTCTTTCGCAGACCATGTTGACGCTTCTGGCAGCCCTGCCGATGACGCTCGCGCTGTTCGTGCTGTCGGTCTTCTTCGGAGGGTTGGGCGCCCTCGTGATCGTTTGGATGCGGGTTGGCGGCAATCCGGTCCTGTCCGGCTTTGCCAAGGCCTATATTTTCGTCTTCCGCGGCTCGCCGTTGTTGATCCAGATGTTCCTGGTCTTTTACGGCCTCGGCCAGTTCGGTTTCATCCGCTACGGCTTCCTTTGGCCGCTTCTGCGCGAACCCTTTGTCTGCGCAGTGCTGTCGTTGGCGCTTTGCACCGCAGGTTATAGCGCCGAGATTTTCCGCGGCGGCATCCGCGCGGTTTCTCCAAAAGAGATCGAGGCGGCTCGCTCGATCGGCATGTCCGGTTTTCTCCTCGTGCGTCGCGTCATCGCCCCGATCGCCTTTCGCCATGCGCTGCCCGCCTATTCGACGGAAATCGTCCTGATGATGAAGTCGACGGCGCTTGCAAGCCTTGTCACCGTCTGGGAAGTGACCGGCGTTGCCCAGCGGCTGATTTCGCATACCTACCGCACCATGGAGGTCTTCCTTTGTGCGGCGATCATCTATCTTGCCCTCAATTTCATCATCCTGCAGGCTCTGGGTCTGCTCGAACACCGCCTGTCCCGCCATCGCCGCGCCGTTCCGCAGGCGTTGAAGGCGTGACATTGCAGCCCGAACCAGGATTGGAAACACAATGCCCGGAGTAACCCGACTTTCGGTCCGCAACATCCGCAAGAGCTTCGGCACTCACGAGGTGCTGCGCGGCATTTCGCTCGAGGCGCAGGATGGCGATGTCATCTCCCTGCTCGGTTCATCCGGTTCGGGAAAATCCACGTTTCTGCGGTGTATCAATCTGCTCGAGATCGCCAATGATGGCGAGATCTGGGTTGATGGCGAGCTGATCCGCATGGTCCATAAGGGCGGCAAGAGCCGCCCTGCAAGCCACAAGCAGGTGGACCACATCCGCTCCGAACTCGGCATGGTGTTTCAGTCGTTCAATCTGTGGTCACATATGACCATCCTGCAAAACGTGATCGAGGGGCCGCTGCACGTCCTGAAGCGTCCCCGGGCGGAATGCGTCGCAGAAGCAGAAACGCTGCTCGAAAAGGTCGGCATTGTCGACAAGCGCCACGCCTATCCGGCGCACCTGTCCGGCGGCCAGCAGCAGCGTGCGGCAATCGCCCGGGCGCTTGCGATGAAGCCGAAGGTCATGCTGTTCGACGAGCCGACATCGGCACTCGATCCCGAACTGGTCGGCGAGGTGCTGCGTGTGATGCGGGCACTGGCGGAGGAGGGCATGACCATGCTGGTGGTCACCCACGAGATGAGCTTTGCCCGCAACGTCTCCAACCGCGTCGTATTCATGCGCGAAGGCCTGGTCGAGAGCACTGGCACGCCGGACGAAATGTTCGGCGGTGGCGCATCTCCAGCCTTTCGCCAATTCATCGGACATTTCGGAAGCTGATATCATGACCGTGACCATCGAGACCGTCCTTCGCTGGCGCGATGTCGCCAAGGTGGCGGAGGGCGCCGGCCTGTCGCTGGCACCGGCCGTCTGGGCGCGCGTCGAGCATGCGAGCAAGGTCGTTGCCAGTATCGTCGAGACCGGCGTGCGCGCCTATGGCATCAACACCGGCGTCGGCGCTCTCTCCGACACGGTCGTCGACCGCCAATCCCAAACCAGGCTTTCGCGCAACATCATTCTCAGCCACGCCTGCGGGGTTGGCGATCTGCTCGCCCCGCGCGAAGTGCGTGCCATCATTGCAGCACAGATCGCCAATTTCGCTCACGGTTACTCAGGCGTCCGCCCCGAGGTGGTTCGGCATCTTGCGGCCTTCCTTGAAAAGGACTGCATTCCCGACATCCCCTCGAAAGGCTCGGCTGGGTATCTGACGCACAATGCCCACACGGCGCTTGTTCTGATCGGTGAGGGCAGGGCAAAGGTCGCCGGCACGCCGATGAGCGGCGGCCAGGCGCTGGTGGCGATCGGCCTTTCGCCACTGACACTCGGGGCCAAGGAAGGCCTCAGCCTCGTTAATGGCACGGCATGCGCCACCGGTCTTTCGAGCGTAGGGCTTGCTCGCGCTGAACGGCTGCTCGATTGGGCAGACGCAGTTGCCGCGCTGACGCTGGAAGCAGCCGGCTGCCAGATGGCGGCCTTTGACGAGACGGTCCTGGCGCTCAAGGTCTCGAAGGGCATGGCCATGGTCGGGGCGTCGCTGCGCAAAAGGCTTGAGGGAAGCGGCATCATCGCCGCGGCCTTCGGCAAACGCACGCAGGATGCCTTGAGCCTCCGATCCATCCCGCATGCTCACGGTGCCGCGCGCGATGTGCTCGACAATTCGGCTCGCGCGGTCGATCAGGAACTCGCTTCGGTCACAGACAATCCGGCAGTATCGGGCACGCCGCAGCACCCGGTGGTGTCCTCCGAGGCACACGCCGTGTCGCCGGCCCTTGGCCTTGCCGCCGACAGTCTGGCGATCGCACTGGCCCAGATCGGTGCAATGAGCGAGCGACGCATGGATCGGCTCGTCAATCCGCTGGTGAGCGGCCTGCCGGCTTTTCTGGCAAGCGACGCTGGCAGCAATTCCGGTCTGATGATCGCGCAATACACCGCCGCGGCGCTCGGCAACGAAAACCGTCGTCTGGCCGCGCCGGCAAGCACGGATGGCGGACTGACTTCGGCGCTTCAGGAGGACTTCCTCGCCCACCCCACCGCCGCCGCAAACAAGCTCCTCGCCGTGATCGACAATGCCGAATATATCCTGGCAATCGAGCTGATGGCTGCAACGCAAGCCCATGATTTTCTCGCTGGTACAGCGTCGCGCGCCGCTGGCACGGGGGCGATTTACGAAATGGTGCGAGACCGCGTTGCCCACTATGCCGACGACCGGCCATTGGGCTCCGACATGGAAGCGCTGCGTGCGCTTCTACGCGAAGGCGCCCCTCCTGCGGCGACCTGACGTTCCCGATCTCGATATTGACAGGCTGCTCTATCCAGACCGCCGATTGAAACCTTGCCTCAACAACCATATCCTGATCACGAAAGTGAACAATGCAGTACCGCAGCCCCGCAGCGTGCGATCTGCCCGACATTTCATCAACAATCGGTCCTTCCTTCAGGCTCCTGTCAGCCTTCTGCCCTAGTCCAGCTTGGACTTAGGATGGCACGATTTCGTTCGGTCGAACGAATTGGCGTTCCATTGTCCTTTGGCGGTCAATTGCGGAAGGTCGAATTTCGAGATGCAGATTTATGCGGGCTCCCTGACAAGATCCATGTGGATCAGCAAGGCACTTGCATCGTTCTTGACGCTATTCGCGCTTTGGTGGGTCCTGCTCATCATCTTCAACAGATTTCCCGAACTCGACCTTGCCGCCGCGCGCAGCGTTTTCTCGCAGCGTGACTGCGGCGTACTGGATGCGATCAGCAAGACCTGCGGTGCATTCCAGTTGGACAAGAACCCGTTTTTCATGGCGGCCAGAACTGTGTTCCTGGCACTGCCCTACATAGCAATCGCCATCCTGTTAGGGCTGATCGTGATGTCGCGGCGGCGGCTAGGGAAGGATTGGAAAACGCCTGAGGTCAAGATGAGCCTCGCCGCCTTGGTCTCGTTGGCGATGGGCTGCGGCGTGCTGGTAAACCTTATCCTGAAAAGCTTTTCGGGCCGTCCACGGCCTCGCAACACGCTGCTTTTCGGTGGTAATCTCGATTTCGTCCAAGCGGGCTCGTTCGCCGGAAAATGTCTCAAGAACTGCTCTTTCATTTCAGGCGAGGCCTCTTCCGCCGGCTGGCTATTTTGTCTTATCCTGCTCCTGCCGGCACGCTGGCGACTGCCTGTGGGCTTGCCTCTGGCCGTAATTTCGATCTCCATCCCGACATTGCGTGTTCTAACCGGCGCGCATTATCTGTCGGATGCGGTGCTGGGTTGGCTCTCCTCCCTGGTCATCTTTGCCGGCGTGCTCGTCGTCGCCGAGACCATGCGACAACCCCGTGAAGTTGCCTAGCTTGCTTTCACTCGGCAATATGAAAAGATGTTTATAGGCAGGTTCAAACGGAAATGATGGCGTGACAGCAACGACGGTCGCCTCTGCATTCATCGCGTCGTTTCTCGGCTCCTTCGTGGAGGTCGTCGAAGCATTTACGATTGTTCTGGCGGTCGGGATCACGCAAGGCTGGCGGCCTGCTCTCTTCGGGTCGGCAGTGGCGCTGGCGGTGCTGGTCGCGCTGGTGGTTTTTCTCGGTCCTCTCCTCGGTCTTATTCCCCTCGACCTTATCCAGCTTATTATCGGCACGCTTCTCATACTGTTTGGCCTGCGGTGGCTTAGAAAGGCGATCCTGCGGGCCTCCGGGTTCATCGCACTCCATGACGAAGCCAAGGCCTTCGGTGCCGAGGTCGATAGCCTTGCGCGGCAATCCGCTGATAGAAGGGCTGAGATGCTTGCGGGGACCGTTGCCTTCAAGGCGGTTCTGCTCGAGGGCGTCGAGGTGGTTTTTATCGTTATCGCAACTGGGGCTGGAAACGGCCTGATCGGATATGCCAGTGGTGGTGCGGCTCTGGCTTTCCTGGTGGTTGGCTGCATCGGGTTGCTGTTGCGCAAACCGTTGTCCACGGTTCCTGAAAACAGCCTGAAGTTCGTGGTCGGGCTGCTATTGAGCGCTTTCGGAATCTTCTGGATCGGAGAAGGGCTGGGCGCAGATTGGCCGGGGGCGGACATATCGCTGCTTGGAATATTGGCGGTCCTGGCGATATTTTCCCTCGTTGCAGTTCGCACGTTGCGCCGTCGTGCCGGCAGCTTGGTGGTCCTGTGAGCGGCCTTAGAAACGTCGCGGCTGAAATACTTCGCCTGTTCGTCGATGACGGTGCCCTGGCATTGGCGGCGTTTGCGCTCGTCCTAGCAGCGATCACCGCCGTCAAAGTCGCCCACATCGACGGACTCGTCGTCGCAATTGTCTTCCTGTTCGGTTGTCTTGTTATTCTTGGCGCAAGCTTGTCTCGGGCTACGCGAGCGGCGGCGCGAAAGGGTGACGGCAGCTAACTTCCACTGCAGGGACGTCAGGTCGGTCTATCGAAGGGTTGAGTTTGAACGGGGTGGCAATTCGACTGATCCGCGAAATGAGTTCGCTGAGATCGAAAGGCTTGACCAGATAGTCAACGGCGCCGATGCGAAGCGCCTCGATTTGATCCGAGATCTGATCGTAGGCGGAAAGAATGATGACGGGCATCAAGCGTGATCCATTGCGAAGATGCCGTAGGAGATCCAGACCGCTGCCATCGGGCAGGCGAAGATCGAGAAGGATGACCGCGTAGCGCGTCTGGTCCACGGCCTTCGTCGCCATCATCAAGTCCGTAGCCCAATCCACCTCCCAGCCGTCCGCCGCGACATGGTCGCGCACGGCGTTGCCGATCAGGATGTTGTCTTCGACCAAGAGTATTCGCAACGACATGCTCCATTTATTGCGACCTCGGACGATGACTGGTAATGCTGACAAACACCTGAAGGTACGTCTCTGCCCCTTGACCGCAGAACGCCCAATCTTATTGTCGCCTTTATTCAGGTAAATGTCAGAAAAGGCGGGCAAGGTCGCGTGCCTCGGTGGTCCGGGTGGACGACATGTCGCCACGCTGGGATCGCCACCGGTTCCGCACGCCACAGCATTTCGGAGACAGCTAGTTGAAAGATCGTGCCAACAGGGGCGGGGCAGTTTTAGCCCGCCCGAGACTGGGTAGCGTTACGCTTTGCCTTTTGACCACGCTTTATCTGCTAGTGGTCACCAACCGGACTTTCTGGGTAAAGGCCTATGGCTACCTGCTGTTCGATCCGCTGGCTCTTGCAGCCTTCGTCATTGGTATTTCAGCGCTTTTCATGGCTGTGGTCACGCTGTTTTCGGCGAAGTATGTCACAAAGCCCATTCTCATTTTCTTCATTCTCGTGGCGTCGTCGGCATCGTGGTTCAACGATCAGTTCGGTGTGATCGTCGACAAGGAAATGATTAGAAATGCAGCGGTCTCGACCGGCGCCGAGGCGGGACACCTGATTACCTTCCGCTTTGCCATGCACCTGTTGCTCACGGGCCTGTTGCCTTCACTGCTGGTCGCGTGGGTGCGGATCGATCATCGTCGGATATTGCCGAAGCTTGCCCACAACACCGCTGTGATCCTGTCGTGCTTTGCAATCTTCGCCGTCGCTGGGCTGAGCTGCTACAAGACGTTTGCCGGCGTCGGCCGTGCGCATCGCGACATTGTGTCGACGCTTAATCCTTTCATGCCGATCAACAGTGCGGTTAGCTACGCCGTTGGCTCCGAGAAGGATTCCAATATCGTCGCGGCACCCCTGGGCACCGATGCTCACAGGGTGAATGCCGGCGGCAAGCCGCGCGTGACGATTATTGTCGCCGGCGAAACGGCACGTGCGTCCAATTTTTCGCTCGGCGGCTATGCGCGCAAGACCAATCCCGAGCTCGAAAAGCGGGACGTTGTCTATTTCCCGAATACCAGCAGCTGCGGAACGGCGACCGCGACATCGATCCCCTGCATGTTCTCCATCTATACGCGAGCAGAATATTCGCACAGGAAGGCACTCGCCACGCAAAATCTGCTTGATGTGCTCGGCCATGCGAAGGTCGGCGTGTCGTGGCTCGACAATGACACCGGCAGCTATCACGTGACCGATCGCGTTCCTTACGAATATCTTCCCAATTTGAACGATCCACGCTTCTGCAATGCAGGCGAATGCCTGGATGCAATTCTGCTCGACAAGGTCGACAACTGGCTCGACCACGTCAAGGGAGACAGCGTGCTGGTCCTGCACCAGCTTGGCAGCCACGGCCCAGCCTATTTCGAGCGCTATCCGGAAGAGTTCCGTCGCTTCAAACCGGATTGCCGCGCAAATGATTTCGGCAGCTGCACCCCTGAAGAGATTACCAATGCCTACGACAATACGATCCTTTACACCGATCATGTCGTCGCGACCGTCATAGACAAGCTGAAAGAGCGCTCGACGACGATGGCCGGCGCCGTGGTCTACGTTTCCGATCACGGCGAGTCACTCGGTGAAAACGGAATTTATCTGCACGGCACCCCCTATCTCCTCGCGCCGGACCATCAGACGCGTGTTCCGTTTCTGGTCTGGGTGGCGGACGATCTGGCAAAGTCGGCGGGATACGACATGAGCTGCCTCTCAAACCATGCCGGTGCGACCTATTCCCACGACAATTTCTTTCACAGCGTACTCGGACTGATGGACGTTGCCACCAAGGTCTACGATCCATCACTGGACGTCTTCGCCCCGTGCCGTCGTCCGCCTGATGCGCTGGCAAGCGCCCGATAGACGACGTGGTGTGCCTATCAGGTCACTGAAGATGTCTTGTGGTTTTAATGCTGTTGTTTAGCCAGAGGGCTTGGAATGATGGGGTCCGTCGAGGTAGATAGTTCGTCGTGACGCTCGGCGCTATTTGCCCGAGAGCGGCAATTTCTTCGCGACGCTGAGGATCACGGCATGGCTAGACCCAATGGTGGGCGTCTTTATACAATCGTCTCCTGCCTCTTATGGCCAGCCTTCTTCGCTGGCGGCCTGGCGGGTGCCTATTTCGCATTCCAGGCGCATTGGCCGCTCTTTTGGTTCAATGTGAACTATCTCTCCATCGTGATCCTCATCGGCATATCCGAGCGAATCATGCCTTATGAGCAGACATGGCTGTCGCACGACGGGGAAACCTTCAACGATTTCGCTCATACGCTCCTGAACAAGGGTACGGTTCAGATCGCCGCCGCCATCGGGACCTCCTTCCCCATGGCTGTCGCCACAGTGGCACTGCCCTTGTTTACCGCGCATAGGTCTTTCTGGCCCGATCAGTGGCCGCTTTTTGCGCAGGCAATCCTCGGGCTTATCATTGCCGAACTCGGGCTTTATGTTGCCCATCGCCTCGCTCACGAGAATCTCTCGCTTTGGCGGTTTCACGCCTTGCACCATAGCGTCGAACGCCTTTGGGTCGTCAACACTGGACGGTTCCATTTCGTCGATTCGCTCTTCAAGATCGTTCTCAGCCAAATACCGCTCTACTTGCTGGGCGCACCATTGCCAGTCTTTCTGTGGATCGGCGCCGTGACCGCATTCATCGGCGTTCTGACCCATTGCAATCTCAATGTCCGGACCGGGCCATTGGACTGGATTTTGAGCACCCCGCGCCTGCATCGCTGGCATCACTCGAGACTGCTGGCCGAGGGAAATACCAACTATGGGGAGAACCTTGTGCTTTGGGACCAGGTTTTCGGGACCTATTTCAACCCGCCACGTCCATCATCAGTCGATATCGGCATCAGCGGCCGCGTGGCAAAGGGGTTCCTCGCACAGCTTGCGCAACCGTTCTCGGCCAAGGGTGCCAGACAGATTCTCGGCCGGGCGCCGAAGAGGGTGAAAGACGAGGCGTCGCGCATCGCAGAGACAAGCGAATCCGAGCAGGCCTGAACGCCTGCTTGATCGGCGGATATTGACCAATCCGTCGAAGTTGGACACTCCATTACAAGCGACAGGAAAGCTCGGCGTCATCACGCGATGATGCGGGCCGAAAGGATAATGACACGATGGCAAATCCCCCACGCCGACCGATAAACCCGATGGATGCGGCCGAAGCGCTTTTCAAGCCAGCTAAAAAGGCACCGGCACCGGCAGTCGAACGCGCCCTGCCAAGCGCCAAAGAGCTGGTTTCGCTAAAGATCGACAGAGCCGTACTTGAGTATTTTCAGCAGGATGGTGCCGGCTGGCAGGATCGGCTGAACGATGCATTGCGAGAAGCGCTCAAGGGAAAAATCAGCGACTGATGATGAACCGTTCGGTGCTAAGGTCGAGCTTTGCTTAATCGTATCCGAAAAAATGATATAAAACAAAAAACTTGCAATGAATATGCCTTCATCATAGCTTCGAAAAAAAGCAACATCAATAAAACGAGGAAACCCGATGCAGGCTAAGGCAGTCATCAACAAGGACTTTACCGTTTCCACGGTCGACAAGCGCGTCTACGGATCCTTTCTCGAGCACATGGGGCGCGCGGTCTACAGCGGCATTTACGAGCCCGGCCACAGCAGTGCGGATGAGAACGGGTTCCGCCGCGACGTTCTTGACTATGTGAGAGATCTGGACATGCCGATCGTCCGCTACCCCGGCGGCAACTTCGTCTCGGCCTACCGCTGGGAAGACGGTATCGGCCCGCGCGAAGAGCGCCCCGTCCGCCTCGATCTCGCCTGGCGCACCCGCGAGACCAACCAGGTCGGTGTCAACGAATTTTCCGATTGGGCCAAGCTTGCCAATACCGAGATGATGCTGGCGATGAACCTTGGCTCCCGCGGGCTCGATGACGCGCGCAATTTCCTTGAATATTGCAACCATCCCGGCGGCACCTATTGGAGCGATCTGCGCGCCAAGCATGGCTACAAGGATCCGCACAATGTCCGCATCTGGTGCCTGGGCAACGAGCTCGACGGACCCTGGCAGGTCGGGCACAAGAGTGCTGCCGAATACGGCCATCTGGCAAACGAAGTCAGCAAGGCATTCAAATATTTCGACAAGACGCTGGAGACGGTCGCCTGCGGTTCATCGAACGACAAGATGAAGAGCTATCCCGAATGGGAAGCGACGGTTCTCGATCAGGCCTATGACAGCGTCGACTATATTTCGCTGCACAAATATTTCGGCAATGAAGAGAACGACACGCTGAATTACTTTGCCAAGGCGATCGATCTCGATCGCTATATCGTCACCATCGGCGGCGTCATCGATTACATCAAGGCGAAGAAGCGCTCGAACAGGGACGTGAAGATCTGCTTCGACGAGTGGAACGTCTGGTATCACGACCGCAAGGAAGACGGTGAGCGTATTGCCAGCTGGAACTGGCCGGAAGCGCCGGCCCTGCTCGAGGAGGTCTACAATCTCGAGGATGCGCTGTTTGTGGCATCGCTGCTCAACGTGTTCATCCGCCGCTCGGACCGCGTCAAGATTGCCTGCATGGCGCAGCTCGTCAACGTGATCGCGCCAATCCTGACCCGCACCGATGGCCCGGCCTGGCGCCAGACAATCTACTATCCCCTGCAATTTGCCTCGAAATACGGCCGCGGTACCGCGTTGAACGTCGCGACATCGGGTCCTACCTACAATTGCGAGGTGGCGCAGGACGTTCCCTATCTGGATATTTCCGCGGTCCTGCACGAAGGCGGGAAGAGCATCGCGGTCTTCGCGCTCAACCGCAGTCTTGATCAGTCGCTTGACCTGAACCTTGCGCTGCAGGGCTTTTCAGGCGTCACGATCAAGGAGCACACCATGATGGCAGAGGACGATCTGCGCGCCGGCAATACCGTCGACAATCAGAACCGGGTGCAGCCGCGCAAGGGCTCAGGTTTGCAGATCGATGACGACGGCAACCTGGTCGGGGCTCTTGCGCCAAAATCCTACCATTTCATTCTTCTCTCCGTGTCGATGGCCTGAGACGACGTATAGGGGTCGGGCAGTGGCAGTGGAGGCCGCGGCCCGGGCTTTCTGGAGGAATTATCTCGGGAGGGATCTAGCCTATGTCCGGAATAGAGCTGACGAATGTCAGCAAGTCGTTCGGTTCGCTGAAGGTCATACACGGCGTCGATATCGAGATTGCTCAAGGGGAATTCGCGGTTTTCGTTGGCCCCTCGGGCTGCGGAAAGTCGACGTTGCTGCGGATGATCGCCGGGCTGGAGGAAACGACCGATGGCCGCATCGAGATCGAGGGTGCCGATGTCACCCGCACGCAGGCGTCCAAGCGCGGCGTCGCCATGGTGTTCCAGTCCTACGCTCTCTATCCGCATCTGACGGTGTTCGAGAACATGGGCTTCAGCCTGTCGGTTGCCGGACGGCCGAAAGCGGAGATCACCGAAAGGGTCAACGCAGCAGCAGAGATCCTGCGTCTGACGGAATATCTGAAGAGCAAGCCGAGCCAATTGTCCGGCGGGCAACGCCAGCGAGTGGCCATCGGCCGCGCGATCGTCCGCCAACCGAAGGTCTTTCTCTTCGACGAGCCGCTATCGAATCTCGATGCGGAATTGCGTGTCAAAATGCGCATGGAGATCGCAAGACTGCATCGCCAGATCGGCGCGACGATGGTCTATGTCACGCATGACCAGGTGGAGGCGATGACGCTTGCCGACAAGATCATTGTCCTGAAATCAGGCGTGGTCCAGCAGGCGGGCGCCCCGCTCGATCTCTACCGCGATCCGGACAACATGTTCGTCGCCGGCTTCATCGGTTCGCCGGGCATGAATTTCCTCAGTGCAAAAGTGTCAAGCGTCGACGGTTCGCGCGCCACGATCACGCTCGACGATCTGCCGGGCCAATCCATGAATGTCGAACTGCGCGACGGCATGCCGACGGCCGGCGCCAAAATCTTCGTCGGGGTAAGGCCTGAACAGCTTGCGCTCGGAGATCGGGAGGCGCCGATCGCGCTTGAGGTGAGAGCCGAGTTCACCGAGGAGCTGGGCGGCATTGCCTACATGCACGGGGTGACCAATACGGGAACCGAGATGACCGTCGAGTGCCGTGGCGACCGCCGTCCGCGTCCGAAGGAAGCGGTGTTCCTCAATATATCGCCCGAGAACGTACTGCTGTTTGCGGACGATGGCCGCCGTGTCAGATGATATCTAAAATTCGGGTATATACCGTGTATATCGTGTAAAAACTGTTTTGGAAGCAGCATTTGGCGCCGGCTCTTGCGTGACGGCGATAGCAAGGTTTCCCGGCTTGGTGGAGCAGGCCGGTTCATATGGCAATGATGCCCTGTATCGTGGAGGAGACAGACGTGAAGCGATTGTTGAAATTGGCCATGGCGGCCGCTTTGACCATACTGCCGACATCGGCGGCTTTTGCCCAGACGGACATCACCTGGTGGGACTTTCTAAGTGGCGGTGACGGTGTCCGCATGAAGGCGCTGATCCAGAAATTCAACGAGACACATCCCGATATCAAGATCAATGCGACCACGCTTGAATGGGGCGTGCCTTTCTACACCAAGGTTCAGACCGCCACAGCTGTCGGGCAGCAGCCCGATGTCATGACCTACCACATTTCCCGCTATCCGCTGGCCATGCCGACCGGGATATTGCGGCCGTTCACGCCGGAAGAGCTGGCGGCTGCCGGCATATCGAAGGAAAACTATGTCGATGCCGCCTGGAATTCGGCAAGCGCCGACGGCAAGGTCTACGGCATCCCGTTCGACGTTCATTCGATTGTTCTCTACTACAACAAGGACATGCTGAAGGATGCGGGCCTGCTCGGCGATGATGGATTGCCGAAGGGCCTGGATGGGCTCGACAATTTCAACGCGGCGCTCGCCAAGCTGAAGGCGCAGGGCAAGGCGCAATATCCGCTTTCGCTGCACACCGACGAAGGCGGCTCGATGTGGCGGGTGTTCTACACGCTGATTGCCCAGCAGGGCGGAAAATTCATGGACGCTACCGGCATCCTGCCCGGCGACACCGGCCTCAAGGCGTTGCAGACAATGGCCAACTGGGTGCAGTCCGGCTATTCGCCAAAGCTCATTTCCTATCAGGCATCGATTGCGCTGTTCACGTCGGGCAAGGCCGCGATGCACATCAACGGCGTCTGGGAAGTGCCGACGATGATCGATCTTGAGAAAAAGGGCCAGCTCGGGTTCAAATGGGGTGCCATCGAAATTCCGAACCTCATGGGCAAGCAGGCGACGTGGGCGGATTCGCATTCCTTCGCGATCCCGAACAGCACCGTCAAGCCGATCTCCGAGGAAAAGGTCAAAGCGGTCCTCGAGATCATATCCTGGATGAACAAGAACAGCATTTCCTGGGCGGGCGCCGGCCACATCCCGGCCTACAAGCCGGTCACCGACAGCGCCGAGTTCAAGGCATTGCAGCCGAACGCGACCTATTCGAAGCTTGCCGATACCGCCGTCTACGATCCGATCTCTCCGCTTGCCGGCGTTGCCGGGCCGATTTACGAGGCAACGCAGAATTTCGTCGTTCCAGCGCTCAACGGCCAGCTCGATCCCAAGGAGGCGATCGACCAGATGCGCGAAGAGCTCGAGAGCCAGAAGTAATCCCCAAGTCGCCGTAGCCAACCGGGGGCATTCGTCCCCGGTTAGCTGACCCAGTGCCCGGAGGAATATGCCGTGTTTGCAAGCGAAGGACGAAAGAAGGCCCTTACCGTCACCCTGATGATCGCACCTTTCCTGATCATCTATGTCGTCGTATTCGCCTATCCCGTCTACAAGATGTTCGCGCTAAGCTTCACCGACGCGCCATTGATCGGGGAGGGCAAGTGGGTTGGCCTTGCCAACTATGCCAAGCTGATGACCCAGAAGCTGTTTTTCACCTCAGTCTGGAACACCGGCTATTTTGTCGTTCTGACGGTCATCCCGAATACGCTGATCGGGCTTGGGTTGGCGCTGATGGTGGTGCGGCTGAAAGGCTGGCTGCAGAGCCTGGTTCTCGTGTTCTTCTTCCTGCCCTATATCCTGCCCGTTTCCGTCGTCACGCAGATATGGAAATGGGTGCTCGACCAGCAGTTCGGTATCGGCCAGAACCTTATCGAGCGTTTCGCCGGACACCACGTCAGCGTTTTTCACGACCCGACATGGGCAATGCCGATGGTCGCGCTCGTCACCGTCTGGTGGACCAACGGCTTCAATCTTCTGCTGTTCATCGCCGGTCTGCGAAATATCCCGCAGGACTATTATGAGGCAGCGGCGCTCGACGGCGCGACGCGTCTGCAGGCGTTCCGGCGCATCACCTGGCCGCTGATCTGGCCGGTGACCGGTCTGGTGCTGACGCTTCAGCTTATCCTGCAGCTGAAGATCTTCGACCAGATCTATCTGTTGACGCAGGGCGGGCCGTTCAATTCGACCTATGTCCTGCTGCAATTGGTCTATCGCGAGGGCTTCGGATTGAATCATGGCGGCCTTGCCTCGGCGATCGCCGTGGTTCTGTTCGCGATCATCGTGGTCGTTTCGGTGCTGCAGTATCAGTTGCTAAGGGTGAGGGGAGCCAGGTGATGCCGGGACGCTCGATCGGCAATTTGCTGTTGCTGGCGCTAACGCTGTTCATAGCCTGCCTGTGGGCATTCCCGCTCTATTGGGCCATCGTCACCTCGATGAAACCTGAGCAGGACGTGATCACGACCACGACTTTCATTCCGAAGGTGTTTGACTTCTCCGCCTATTATTTCGCAGTGTTCCAGACCAATCTGGGCACATGGTATGTCAACTCTCTGGTGACCTCGGTCAGCATCACCGTGGTTGTCGTCTTCATCAGCATGATGTGCGCCTACGCGTTGTCGCAGATCGTTTTTCCCGGGCGGCAGGCACTCTATTACGTGATCCTGGCAAGCTTCATGGTTCCGTCGCAGGCGCTGATCATTTCGCAGTTCGTGCTGATGAACCAGCTGGGTCTGGTCAATAGCTGGGGTGGGATCATCCTGCCGCAACTGATCGTCCCCGTCGTCGTCATTGTCTACAAGCAGTTCTTCGATTCGGTGCCCAAGGAGTTGCGGGAAGCGGCAAAGCTCGATGGCTGCGGCGAATTCCAGATCCTGTTCCGGCTCTATCTGCCGCTGAACTGGGGGATAACCACTGCGCTTGCGATCATTACATACATCATGGCCTGGAATGCCTTCATGTGGCCGTTCCTGATTTCCAACTCTGAAAGCACGATGACGGTGACCGTTGGCATCACCCAGGTCGACGATGCGTTCGGCATCAAATATGCCCGCGATATGGCGGTTGCGATCCTCGCGGCCATGCCGGTCGCGATAGCCTATCTGCTGTTCCAGAAACGGGTGACGCAGGCACTTATGCTCTCCTCGGGCATCAAGGGATGAGCTGGCGTCGTCACCCGTTGCCGGCCCGCGGCTTCTCTCCCTGGTCGCGGGCCGGGAGCCTTTAAAATTGTAGGAAAACCGGGCGTCGGCGTGATATCAGCCAAGAAGCCGCAATGGTCCGGGGAAATGACGGTTCGACATGGAGACGAAGCTTTTAACAGTCGATCCGGTCAAGGATGCGGAAATCGTCCAGGCGCTCGGTTCCGTGACGCGTATCGAGATCCTCAACCTTCTGCGCACCGCAGGCCCCCTGAACGTCAACGATATCGCCGCGCGTATGAAGATCCCGCAATCGACTGCGGCAACCAATATAAAGTCTCTGGAAAAGGCCGGCCTCATCGAGACCCATACGATGAAAGCAGCAAAGGGCAACCAGAAGATCTGCTCCAGCGTCTACGGCGAGATCCTCATCCGCTTCGACAATCGCAGTACCAGCCTGTCGCAGGATATCGTTACCGTCAGCATGCCGATCGGACTATTTACCGAGTTCGAGGTCGGACCGCCTTGCGGCCTCTGCTCTGTCAACAACGTCATCGGCATGCTCGATGTGCAGGAGGTCTTTCTCGATCCGCAGCGCATGCAAGCAGCACTTCTGTGGTTCACGCGCGGCTATGTCGAATATAAGTTTCCGAACAATGCCAAGGTCAGCGGCCGTCCGATCCGCAAGGTTGAGTTCTCTGCGGAGCTCAGTTCCGAGACACCGGCGACCAATGCCAACTGGCCGTCAGACATCTCGATCTGGGTCAACGGCGCCAAGGCCGGCCACTGGACATCTCCCGGCGATTTCGGCGATCGGCGCGGGATGTATTCCCCAAGCTGGTGGAAGCTCAGCGGATCGCAATACGGCAAGCTCAAGACCTGGACGATCGATCACCAGGGAACCTGGATCGACGGCGGCATGGTGTCGACGCAGACGATCGCTTCGCTCGGGCTGCAGGACCACCATTCGATCCGCTTTCGCATCGGCATCGACGAGCGCGCCGGCAATCCCGGTGGCCTGAATATCTTCGGCAAGGGTTTCGGCGACTTCGATCAGGATATCGTCATGTCGCTGTTCTTCTAGCGCATTTCCGCTTTTCTTCGAATCGCGAAAACGCTTTCTCTTTTTTGTTTCTGCGCAATTCGAGCAAACGCTACGCAGTTTTGCTAAAATTAGCCTAGCTATCGAGCGGCGCAACCGGCTCGCTCTCGAAGCCCGCCTTGTCGAGGGCCTGACGTACCAGCCCCGATGTCTTGGCTTCATTCATGAAGGAGCTGACATAAGCCAGCGCGCGGGGCTTTCGACGTCCGACCGCAATCGCTATTCCGGTCGACTGGAAACCTCCCTTCAGCACGCGGGCGCCGGGCAATCGGGGGAGCAGCGTGATGAAGGCATCGCGAGAAAGCGCCAGCGCGTCGGCCTGGCCGCTCAGCACGAGTTTGACTGCATCGGCGATGGTGTTGACGGCCTGCGGCACCGTCCTGGTCAGGGTGCGCGTGGCGCTTCGGATGGTCGTTGTGTTGGCAACGCCGACGACCCGCACATCTTCGCGGTCCACCTCCGACAGGCTTGTTATTCCCGACGCGGCGGTCACGAGGTATGTGCTCTCGATGATGTAGTAGGCAGGTCCGAAGGCGACCCGCTTGCGCCGTTCGTCGTCCACCGGCATGAAGCTGACATCGATCGCTCCGGCTTCAAGTGCATCGGTGCAGGCGCCCGAGTTCATGAAGCAGCTGATCTCCAGGTGGGCGCCAAGCTCGGAGGCTAGGGCGCGCGCCAGGTCGACGGTGGTGCCGCGATAGGTTCTGCTTTCCTCGTCATAGACGACAAAAAGTGCGGACAGGGCGGGCGCCGCCACAACGCCAACCCGAAGGGCGCCCGTTGGAACAAGTTCGCGCGCGACGTCTTCACTATACTGCATCTTCTTGCCTCATCCCTTTTCGGCAGCCAGAACATCGGGCGGCGTCCAGCCGCGCTCAGTCTTGTCGTACAGCGCGCTGCGGTCTCCGAGCATCGCGGCTTCCAGCAGGTCGTTGATCTCCTTGGCCTTCGCGATGTATTCCGCATTGTTGAAGACGGGAACATCTTCCTTCCACAAGGGTGCGAGTTGTCGCAGTCCCGCCCTGTCCTGCCTGACGAACACCGCCTTGCTCTTCTCGACCTCGTATGGATGCATGCCGAGCGCCGTCAAAGCATAGCCGGCCGCGCGCACCGAGCTGTCGAAGACCTCACGCACGATGTCGTCGGCACCGGCTTGATAAAGGCGGTAGACGTGATTGCGATCGAAGGCCCGGGCGATGATGTGCAGGTCCGGATTCTCGCGGCGCGCGTGCCTGACGATTTCCACTGAGCGGTCGGTATCGTCGATCGCCACAACCAGAAGCTTCGCCTCGGCAAGACCGGCCGAATGCAGAAGATCGGGCCTGCCTGCGTCGCCGAAGAAGGATCTGACACCGAACTTGCGCAAGCCCTCCACCACATCGGCCTGATAGTCGAGAACAATGGTCTTGTGGCCGTTGGCGAGAAGAACGCGATTGATGATCTGCCCAAACCGCCCGAGGCCGGCGATGATGACCATTGCCGGCTCAGCAATGTCGTCGGCCTCTTCGGCCTGCTGCCGATCGAACCGCGGCATGATAACCTTGTCGAGGACGATGAACAGGGCGGGCGTCAGCATCATCGAAAGCGCGACGACGAGCAAAAGGATTGCTGCGAGTTCCTGAGGAAGGACGGCATTTTGTACCGTGAAGGAAAGCAGAACAAAGCCGAATTCACCCGCCTGAGCAAGGCCAAGCGCAAACAGCCATTTGTCGGAGCCACGCAGCCTGAACAGATGGGCGAGTACCAGGAGAACCGCGACCTTCACCGCCATCAGGCAGAGTGTCAGCGCGACGACAAGCGCAAGGTTTGCCCAAAGCAGTGCGAAATTGATGCTTGCGCCGACGGTGATAAAGAACAGGCCAAGCAATAGTCCCTTGAAGGGCTCGATGTCGCTTTCAAGTTCGTGGCGAAACTCGCTGTTTGCCAACACGACGCCTGCGAGGAAGGTGCCGAGAGCCGGCGAAAGGCCAACCAGCGTCATCAACAGGGCGATGGCGATCACCAGCAAAAGTGCGGCTGCCGTGAAAATCTCACGCAGCTTGGAGGCGGCGATGACCCGGAAGATAGGCCGCGATAGGTAATGGCCGGCGACCACGACGAAGGAGACCGCCGCGATCGTGATGATTGTGATCTGCCAACCGGGCAGGCCCTCCAGCAGTCGGGCTGTTTCATGGCCACCGGCAGTGCCTGGCGCACTCTGCAAAAGATGGCTGAGTTCGGGCAGTGCCAATAGCGGGATCAACGCCAGCATCGGAATGACGGCGATATCCTGGAACAATAGGACCGAGAAGCTCGACTGTCCGCCATCCGACTTCAGCAGCCCTTTTTCGCCGAGCGTCTGGAGGACGATGGCCGTGGACGATAGAGAGAAAATGAAGCCGACCGTCAGCGACACGCTCCAGGCTTGGCCGAGCATCATGCTGATTGCCATGACGAGCGCTGCCGTCGCGACAATCTGCAAGCCACCGAGCCCCAAGAGCTTGGCGCGCATCTCCCAAAGCGCGCGGGGCTGCAATTCCAGGCCGACGAGAAACAGCATCATCACGACGCCGAACTCGGCAAAGTGCTGCAGGTCCTCGGTCTCATTGCCGACAAGGTGTAACACCGGGCCGATGAGAACGCCGGCAATGAGATAGCCGAGGACCGATCCGAGGCCGAGCCGCTTGGCAACGAGCACCGAGACGACAGCCGCAAGGAGATAGACGAAAGCCTGGAAGACAAATCCGTTCATCGCTCATCCCCCTGATGAATAGGCAGATTCTGATGATCGAGCAGCTCGGCCTGACGCGCTCTTTCGAGATGAAAGCGATCATCGCGCAGCGCCTCCAGCAAAGTGCGATAGGCCGCGAGATGATGCTCCGCCCGTCCATCGGTATTGGAGTCGTGCGCGGAGAAAAGCACCATGGGTGGTATGTAGCGCATGTGGCAAAGATTCGCCGTCTGCTCCAGCGGCGATAGCAACGTGCGCAGTGTGAAATTGTTTCGGCCGGCCACTCCATAGGCATCCTGCGGGCCGCCCGCCGTGACGACGGGAAAGAATATCTTGTCTTTTAGCTTGTCGCCATTGTGGCCATAGGCGAAGCCGTATTCGAGAACCAGATCTTCCCACTCTTTCATAAGCGAGGGCGTCGAATACCAGTATATCGGGAACTGAAACACGATCGCGTCATGTTCCAGCAAACGCGCCTGCTCGAGATCGATGTCGATATTGAAGGTCGGGTATTCGGCGTAGAGGTCGACGAAGGTGACCCCATCCACCGATTTCGCGACCTTGGCCATTGCCACATTCACCCTGGAATGGCGCTGGCCGGGATGTATAAACAGAACAAGTACTCGCGCCATGGAACCTCGGCCAATATCGGGAAGAAGCGACAAACTGTTGTCGTTTCGCCTGCCGCGTCAAGTCACTGTCGCCGTTCGAGGGAGTATTATCCAAGCCTGATGCTCGGCGTCCCGTCGAGCCATCCGATCCAGCGCCACCAAGACGTCGGTTCGGCATCCTTGAAAATCCAATACGGACGTCCATATAGGAATGATCAAGGCGCCTTAGTGAGGGACTAGGATATGGCAAAGCCATCCCATAGGGAAAAGATTTTGACGGAGGGCCTGCGCGTCGTTCACGCGCATGGCTTCGCGAACGCCTCCGTTCGCGACATCGTTCAGGCTGCTGGCGTTCCTCAAGGCTCGTTCACCAATCATTTTGTCTCCAAGGAGGCGTTTGGCCTGGAAGTGATTGATCTCTATTTCTCAAGGAGCGATGCGGTCATCCGTAACACGCTGAGAAACGATGCGCTTCCGCCGCTTCAGAGGCTCGCAGACTATATAGAGACAAGCAGAAATCGCCTGAACCAGGACAATATGCGCAACGGTTGCATGCTCGGCAACTTCACAGCCGAGGCGACCGACCACAGCGAGCCGATCAGAGACAAGCTGCTGAGGATATTCGACAACATTCGCGATGCGATAACCTATTGCCTCGAGGCTGCGGTGAAAGCCGGCGAATTGCGCGCGGATTTCGAGTGTGAGGAAGTCGCCGCCTTCATCGTCTCGTCGCTGCAGGGTGCAAACCTTTTGGCGAAGGCCGAGCGCAACCCTGCACCGGTGGATCGTTTCAAACGAATTCTGTTTACAACGATCCTGCGCTGACCGGTTTTTAAGAGCGGCGGTATGCGGCCGGCGCTTCCCCCTTGTCTCTATAGACATCACCAACGTCAAAAGCGGCGTGAAAGCATGATCATGAAAACCTCTTCGTTCACACTCGGCCGTCGCGCCAGCTTCTGGGTTTCGGCGGCGGTCGTCGCGCATACTCTCTGGACGAGTGCGGCTCCGGCGATGACCTATCCGCTCTATGCCGCGGAATGGGGCCTGACGCCAACGGTCACCACCGCCATCTTCGCGATCTATCCCATCGTCGTCGTCATGGTGCTACTCGGCTTTGGCGATCTCTCGGATTATATCGGCCGCCGGACCACCATGTTGCTTGGGCTTTCGGGATCGCTGCTCGGCGTGCTGCTTTTCGCCATCGCGCCGAGCATCCTTTGGGTCTTCATCGGCCGGGCGTTCATGGGCCTCGGGGTCGGGCTTTCGGCCAGCCCCTCCGCCGCAGCCGTTGTCGAATTTAGCGCGGCGGGCCAGTCGCAGCGCGCCGGCGCCGTCACCACGGCGGCGCAGGCATTGGGCCTGATGTGCGCGGCGCTCGTCGGCGGCGGGCTTATCGAATACGCGCCTTTCCCGACCCGCCTGAATTTCTGGTTTCTCCTGTTCGTGCTGACTGCCATCTTTGCAGCGACCTGGTTCCTACCGCGGCATACCTCGGCAGAAGCGCGCGGTCGTTGGAGGCCGAAAGCAATCGTCGTCCCCAAGGGCATCCGGGACATCTTTTCTTCCGCGACCATTGCGGTGACGGCATCCTATGCGCTGGGTGCGGTGGTCCTGTCACTTGGCGCCCAGATCGCCCATGACCTCATCGGTTCGTCCAATTCGCTGATAAACGGCGCAACCATCGCTCTCTTTGCAGTCGTTGCCGGCGCGGCCACGATACCGGCGCGACGCTTGGCATCGACGACGGCGATCCTCGTCGGTGGCACCGCATCGGCCGTCGCCGTGGCGCTTCTCGCGCTGTCGGCGGCCGAGCACGCCCTGCCGATATTCATCGCCGCCGCAGCCACTGCGGGCATGGGCTACAGCCTACTGTTTTCTGGAGGCCTGAACCTTCTAAGCGCCAACGCCCCAGCCCATCACCGGGGCGGGACGCTTTCAGCGCTGTTTCTCGTCGCCTATCTGACCCAGGGCATCGTCGCTCTCGCGCTCGGCACAATCGCCACGGCGCGCGGCCTCGCCTTTGCCATCGACATTGGCGCGATGGCCATTGCAGCCTTGAGTATCGCCGCGGTTCTGCTCGCCTTTCGCATCGGCAAATCGCTCCCATCCCTTCAATCATCAGTTGGAAAGAGCTCATGAGCGCCTTGTTTTCTCCGATCTCACTTCGCGGGCTGTCTGTCCCCAACCGCATCGTCGTTTCGCCGATGTGTCAGTATGTTGCCGACCACGGAAAGGCGACGGCATGGCATCTGGTCCATCTCGGTGGCCTCGCCCTGTCGGGCGCGGGCATACTGTTCATCGAGGCGACGGCGGTTGAACCCGCCGGCAGGATTACCCACGGCGATCTCGGGCTTTGGGACGACGAAACCGAGGCGGCGCTGAAACCGGTGCTTGCGGGCGTGCGCCAGGTATCCAAAACGCCTGTCGTGATGCAGCTTGCCCATGCCGGACGAAAGGCATCGAGCCATGTTCCATGGGAGGGCGGGCACGCGATCCCGCTTTCCGAAGGCGGCTGGGAAACCTTTGCTCCGTCGGCCGTACCGCAGAACGAAGGAGACCAGCCACCGCTTGCTCTCGATACGTCGGGTCTTGCCCGTATCCGCAGCGCGTTTGTCGCAGCCGCGAAACGTGCGGAGCACCTCGGCCTCGATGGTCTCGAGGTCCACGCCGCGCATGGCTATCTGCTGCACGAATTTCTGTCGCCGATCTCCAATCATCGTACCGATGAATATGGTGGGTCACTGGAAAACCGCATGCGGTTTCCGCTTGAGGTCTTCGATGCCGTGCGGGCGGTCTTCCCGGCGGACAAACCCCTCGGCGTCAGGGTTTCTGCGGCTGATTGGATCGAGGGCGGCTGGGACATCGGCCAGACCATCGCCTTCGCCCAGGAATTGAAAGCCCGGGGCGTCGATTGGATCGATACGTCATCGGCGGGCATCTCGCCATTGCAGAAGATCGCAGCCGGCCCCGGCTACCAGGTTCCGTTTGCCGAAGCCATCAAGAAGGCAACGGGCCTTCCCACCATTGCCGTCGGGTTGATCACCGAAGCCAGACAGGCCGAAGAGATCATCGCCGGCGGAAAGGCCGACTTCATAGCTGTTGCTCGCGGTGTCCTTTACGATCCGCGCTGGGGCTGGCACGCCGCTGCCGAACTCGGTGCAACGGTGGATGCGCCGCCCTCCTATTGGCGCGCGCCGCCGCGCGAGCATGCCAATCTCTTTCGTACGTCTTAAGCAAATCGCGAGCATTGCGGCCGCAATGCGGCGGTCCCACTTCTAGCTTTCAACCGTTCGCAATCGAGGAAGCAGCGCTATGACGGAAAAGACGATCAAGATTCCAGGCCCCGACCATCCGATCACCATCAGCCACGCCGCATCGCACATCGTGGTGTCTGCCGGCGGGCGGGTGGTTGCCGATAGTCGCAACGCCCTGTCTCTCCAGGAGGCGGGCCATCCCGCCGTGCTCTATATTCCGCGCGCGGATGTCGATTTGTCCCAGCTTTCGCGCACCGATCACCGCACCTATTGCCCATACAAGGGCGATTGCTCCTACTACAGCATCCCGGCTGGTGGCGAACGCTCGCAAAATGCCATCTGGACCTACGAAAGCCCCTATGATGCGGTGGCCGAGATCAAGGATCACATGGCCTTTTATCCCAATCGTGTCGACAGCATCGAGGTCACCGCCACAGCCTGACCATTTTTGTCGCCCACGAAGCAGAAAGTGTCCGCTCGCATGAGGCTGTTTTGAGGCGACGTGCTGTTGCGCGAGCACTGAGGACATAGCATTGATGCTTCATCCAGATCTGCTCGTGATCTAATCAGGGAACCATCATGATCCACGTCCTCGCCATCATCACCGCCGTCCCCGGCAAGCGCGGTGCTCTGCTCCAGGCCTTCAAGCGTATCGTCCCGACTGTGAAGGCAGAAGCGGGCTGTATCGAGTACGCCCCCGTCATCGACGTCGAGGGAGCAGACCCGGCCTATGGCCCGGATACGTTCGTCGTCGTCGAAAAATGGGAAAGCATGGCGGCGTTGAAGGCCCATGGCGCCGCTCCGCACATGGCAGCCTATTCGGCAGAGACCAAAGATCTTCTCGCCTCTGCCGCTGTTCACGTCCTCGCCGCAGCCTGAGATCGCCCTTGCTCAGCGTCTTCAGCGAGCGGCCGGGCGGCTGTTCACATAGATGGCGTAGAGCGAGGTCGTCGCTGTGATGTAGAGCCGGTTGCGTCGCGGCCCGCCGAAGGTCAGGTTGGAGACGCCTTCCGGCACCAATATCCGGCCGATCAGCACGCCGTCGGGGGCATAGACGCGAACGGAATCGCCGCTCGAGGTGAAGATGTTGCCGTGGCGATCAACCCGAAAGCCGTCGAAGAGACCGCAATCGCAGGTGGCGAACAGGCTGCCCTCTCCAAGGCTCCGACCATCCTCAGTGACGGGGTAGGCGCGGATCGTACCTGCCAATCCAGGCACGTGGGTCGCACCCGTATCCGAGACGTAAAGCGTTTGCTCATCATTGGAAAAGGCAAGGCCGTTCGGTTTCACCAGGTCACTTGCCACCAGCGACAAGGCACCAGCGGCCGGGTCGATCCGGTAGACGTTGGATGCGCCGACCTCAGACGCTGCCGCGTAGCCTTCGTAGTCGCTGTCGATGCCGTACGTCGGATCGGAAAACCAGATTGATCCATCGGATTTGACAACGACGTCGTTGGGTGAGTTCAGGCGCTTGCCTTCGAAACGATCGGCAAGCGTTCGCCATTCTCCGTCATGATCAAGTCTGCTCACCCGCCGCCCGCTGTGTTCGCAGGCGATGATCCTACCCTCGAAATCGAGCGTGTGGCCGTTGTGATGCCCGCAGGGGGTCTGGAACAGGTTGGCGACCTCGCTGACTTCGTCATAGCGCATGAGCCGGTCGTTCGGAATGTCCGACCAGACAAGATGGCGCGCCGCGGGAACGTAGACGGGTCCCTCCGTCCAGCGCCCGCCGGTCCACAACAGCTCGAGCTTGGCCGATCCATTGATCAACGCCGAAAAACGCGGATCGAGGATTTCATAGTGGCTCATAGATATTTCCTCTCTTCACCCGTCATCCCGCGGGCGGAAACCAGCCTATGAGATCGAACCGATTCTATAAAGAGCCTATAACGTGGCGGCCGACCTCGCCGCCTGTTCGTAATAGCCGGACAGCGCTCTCAGGTGCGAGGCGATGTCGGAGAGGTCGCCCTGGGAGAGACCCGAGACCTTCGTTGCCTCCACCAGAAGGCGCTCGCGGATTTCGGAGTAGCGCTTTAGCGCCTCAAGACCCCTGTCGGTGGTCTGGATCATCTTTTCCTTGCCCGACTTGC
>NZ_PCDP01000079.1 GCF_003240585.1 Arminella tubonensis | reverse complement strand
TGACCTGCCACTGCGAATTTCCTCCAAAATTGATTAGAGTTCGGCCTGACGAAGGACGGACGAATGAAGAAGCAGAGATTTACGGAAGAGCAGATCATCGGTGTGCTGCGTGAGCAGGAGGCTGGCGCAAAGACGGCCGACCTGTGCCGCAGGCACGGGATTTCAGAAGCGACGTATTACAACTGGAAGGCCAAATACGGTGGCATGGAAGTGTCCGAGGCGAAGCGGCTGAAGGCGCTTGAGGATGAGAACGCGAGGCTGAAGAAATTGCTGGCCGAGCAGATGCTGGATGTATCCGCACTCCGGGAGCTTCTCGCAAAAAAATGGTAGGGCCTGCCGCCAAGCGTGAAGCCGTCACGCATCTGAGGGCCGTGATGGGCCTTTCGGAACGGCGGGCCTGCCAGATTATATCCGCTGACCGCAAGTCGATCCGCTACCG